>JBCBJV010000008.1:0-178988 GCA_038522945.1 Pseudomonadota bacterium | reverse complement strand
TGGACCAGTTCCCAGGGAACTGGTCCATTAACCTGCCACTCTCAGATGCGCGCTCGCTTGTAGATGGATTTGTGTCCGATCGGTATTTTGATCGAACCCGATTGTTTGAAAGTCCTGCCGGTCTTTTTAGTGGACAGTCATCGCTACTTGGGTTTGCGAATTCAGGTCGTGATATCAGTATAGGCACAGATGTGAGCGGCGAAGTCGTGACTGTACAAGTCTCCAGTGATCGACCATCATTCGTGAACGAACCGGGTGAACAATCGAACCTGCGAACATATTTCTCTCCCGCAACTAGAGGCTCGGAGGTTTACGGGGCCAATCCAAATGCGGATATTGAGGATGTATTCCAGGAGCGCGCAGAAAACGTCGCTGATCGATTGTTAGAGGCTGCGCGCAATCCAACTTCCCTTGGAACCAACAAGTTTAACGCCGAGTTCCTGAATAGCTCGGGTGTTGCGGGTCGATAACGCGCTGAGTGCTATTGAGAAGCCAAGAGCTACAAAATAAGCAGCCCCATTGGAGGGGCTGCCATTTATCTTGTAACGATGAAATCGGTCTATTGTGAGTAGACCTATAAGCCCAAATACAAGCGGACGCGGCGGATCGGCTCGTGAAGAAAATGCCAGATCGCTGGCCTCCAGCCTGCACTCAGTTTTGCGGTGCCACTCATGCCGGGGATTAAATGCTCATCCTTGATTTGACTTGTCTTCAACGATCCATTGATCCTGATACGATTTTGTCCATCGATAACTTCAGCAATCGGGTAGATGCTATCGACATCAAAGCTCAGTTTCTGACCCGGTGAGGCGTCCAGTTGTAAGGTCCCCCCTGGGGCAATGTTTGCTAGGTGCGCTGCATAGTCGGCATCGAAATGAATGACGAGATCGACGTCTTCATTGGCAGCAATGGTGAGTAGGGTATCGCCCATGGATTTGGCTTCGCCAAGTTCCTGGTGAAGCGTTGTATCCAGAACAATGCCGGAAATGGGCGCGTGCATTTTGGCCTGTGATATTTTTAACTGAACATGGTCCAGTTCCGCGCCGGCTTCTTCAGCCTGCAAAAAAGCGACCCTAGCTTCTGCAGGGTCACCAGCCGCACGTGCCTTGGCGTGTGCCGCAAGGTGTGCTGCCTTTTTCGACGCAAGCGCATCACGCTCCGCTTCCAGATCTCGAATGTCGAACTTTGCAAGAATGGTTTCCCCACCAATAACCCGGTCGCCCGGCCGCACAAATGCGTCATCAAGTCGAGCGGAAATCGGGGCCGTCACAATTCTTGATGTGGCTGGGATAAGCGCCGCTGGCGACTTCACTGTTAATGGCAAAGGAATCAACGAAAGAACCATCAAGCTCGCAGCGGCAGCGAGGCCTCTTTGTTTCGGCGGTATAGAATTCAATCCTGGAATATCTGACAACAGCTTTGTCGCTCTCGACCACGAAGAGAGCGCTAGTTTTGCGGAAATGACTGGGGAGATTTCTTGGAGAAGACGCTCTACTAAAGCTTGGTTGTCAGTTGAGGCGATCAGCACACAGCCACGACCTGATGTGGTCTCGATAGAGGGAACAATCGTGATCGTCCCGCGCATTCGGGCAAGAAATTGCCTTGCTGCGAGCGTATCTACGGTTCCTGGTTTGAAGGCCCTAGCGGTGCCCGCTTCTAGGGATTCGGACGCGAGCGTCTTCAGCAGACCAATGAATGCGGCACTTGGCTTTTCCCGACCTGCGGTGCGTGCTTCGACAATCCGGTGATTTTGAACCAACAAGACAGAAGCAAATGAGACTTCAAGTTGTTTTCTCGCGAGGTCAGCGGCATATTGCGTCGCTTCCGATCGAGAGGCGGCGGCAATTAATGGTTCTAATTCAAGAACCGATCGTGGCGAGTAACTAGCCTCAACTCGATTAATTGTTCTTTTCAAAAGTGGGATGGCGAGGGCAAGCCGCTCTTGCACCAACGCTTGGGTGAATGGTGTCCCGGTGATAGTTCTGATCAGTACAAAGTAGTCTGAACTAAACTCGGTTCGAGCCGATACGTCCGCACCATGATAAGTTTGATCATCTTGCTCGAAAACGCCGGAGCCAGTGGCTCTCAATCCAGCAAAAACCTCGTCGATATCGACAAGAGTGAGCAGCTGACTACCATGTTTGGCTTTTGTAGCGTCGATTTCGCTAGGAAGGCCATTTTCCATCCGAACGAGCAGCGCCAGGTCAGCATTGGTGAGATCACAAACAAAGCTGAGCCAACGGTCGATGGTATGCTCAGGCGGTCCGCTGTCCGCCTCTAGGTCATCAATCACCGTGCGGAGGGAAGACCTCTTTGGTGCCGTTGGAACGGCTGTTTCGATGCGTTGCTCGGACATGTTTATTCTCCGCCCTGTAAATCGGAATTGCTTGGGGCGTTAGTTGATTGCTCGCTCTTCGCATCTGCGCTCACGTTCAGTGGCATTAATTTTGGCGTCGAAAGAAAGATCGTCGATGGCGCTCCGGCGGGCAGCGTCCCGTCGTTTTCGATTTCAAAGACCACGCGCACGGCACCTGTCGCCGCCTCGAATACGGGATCTATGTGGGACAGTGTTGCGGTGAACGACTTGTCGAAAGGAGCATCGGTTCGACCCTTATAGGTCCTTCCCTCAATCAGGGCTGGATACTGGTCCGCCGGGGCAAAGGCCTCAAACTCCAGGTGTGAGGTATCGATGGTTCGGACCAGTTGATCTCCGCGACTGACAGTCTCGCCAGGTGCAACGAAGATCTCAACAATCTCTCCGTCGAATGGAGCCTTGATGTGATAGCGGGCCAGAATGGCTTCTTCTAGTTCAAGCCTTTTCGCTTCCAGAGATTGTGCTTCTTGCGCATTCTGGACGTCGAATTTGGTCCGGTCACGCTCAGCGCGCGCGTCCTGAACCTCCCATGGGGTCGCGGCGCCATTCTTATGAGCCGCGAGTATGTCAGCGTATTTCCGCTTTGCTTGTGAATATTGTGTCTCAGCTAGGAGATGCTTGGCATTGCTTGTTGCGGAAACCCGGGCAACGGCAACGCGAGCGGCTTGTTCTGCATCGACAAGCTGCAATATCTCTTTTGCTTCTTTGACCCGCGCGCCTTCCAATTGAAAGATGTCGGCGACCGTACCGTCGATGGTTGCTTCGATTGTTACGTCGCGAGAGGGGCTAAGGATACCATTTAACCCCCCAGGTCCACTCGCGTTAGCGGCGGTCGCCGATAAAGGTGTGCAAAGAAAAACCGTTGCAAGTATGGCATAAGGTGCCGTGCGTTTAGTCGTCATAGGTGTTGATCCCAATTAGGTTCTGAAAGCCGGTGAGAGCGTTGCGCATCGCGATTTCGCCTAGTCGAATTGAACCGAGGGTAATGCGCACAGAGACGATTTCACCGTCTTTAAGGGTGTGTGATGATGGCTGGGCGAGATCCAACTCCATGGAAAACACGGAAGAAACTGGTTCCAACCTCTTTTCGGCTGTCGTCTTGATCTCAAACGGCCCTCCAGCGGCTCTTGTGAGCGCGGCGGAAGGGAATGTTATGAGCCGGTTTATGCTGTTGGTTTGAGCTGTTGCGCTTAAGGGGGAGACACTTTTCTTTCGCCAGACCTCGGTGACGAGCGCGTTCGCCTCGGTTGGAGACAGTCTTTGGATTTGTTTCTGATTTAGGATCGCGCGGACGAGAAGCGTGTCTTGCGCATAGGAAACGCCAACTGGCTGGTTGGGTGGAACAGTTTGTCCGACGAGCTGCGAGGCAAGTTGCGTGTCTACTTTGTTGCCATTGTGAGCAGTGAAAGTGAGCGATGCTTGCTCGGCATGCACTCTAGCAAGAGCATCTTCAGTATGCGCGAGGTTCTGCTGAATCCGAATTGCATCGGGATTTGCCGTTTTCAGAGCTTGCCTTAGTCGGATTTTTGCGATTGCCTCTCGTGCGGTGAGAGACTTTTCTTCAAATGAAAGGGCGGGGTTCTCAAACCTGACGGTGGACGTGGTAACCGAAGAGACCGTTCCGCCAGATGCCGCAAGAAATCGCTGTAAATGAGGGGCTTCCACAAGTCCAGGGGCGTGGATTTGATCGTGCACAGGCACAAAAAGCAAAGCCACCAACGAAACAAATGCGACGCATGCCGTTCGCCGAAACGATTTTCCTTTAAGGGTTTCAACGAAACGCGCGAAAGGTCGAGCCATCATTATACTGATTGATATAAGCAGAATCGACGTGGCAAGCCCGGTTGAAATAGTCGCCGCGGCAGCCGTTACGCCGACAGAAATCGCAAGGCGAAAGATGAGGTTTCCAAGCGCAAAGATGCTCAAAACTAGATCGGAGCCCTCAATGCCTGAGTGTTCTTGGGCCAAGTTATTGGTCTTTGTAAGGAGGGTGGCAGACACACGCGAAAATGCTTTCATCGCGCGGGGGGCAAGGTTTGGTTGCCCGATCAAATCGGTTAGTACAAAATAGCCATCCAGTTTGACGAAGGGGTTCAGGTTGAATGCGAGTGTTGAGACAGCAGCAACAAAAGCAAATTGCAGCAACAAAGTTTGTACCACACCGACGGGCATAGATGCTGCCAGGATAATGGCAAGAAACGCCAAGAGCGTCTCAAAATATATGCCGCTAAGCCCGATGGCAGCTCGTCGCCATTTTGAAGCAATACGCCAAGCAGCGCTTGCGTCCGTATACGGTAGAGGAAAAATGAAGAACCGAGTTATGCCAACATGGACGGGACCCGGATCAATACCTTCGTGAAGGGAAAACTGAGAAAGCGCTGCTGCGTGCCCAAGTTCGTGAATTGCTTTGGAGGCAAGCACGGCACATGAGAGGGCCAGAAGCTCTATTGGGGTTGCTTGGGCAAGCCAGGTCAATGGATGCGTTGCCCCGTTTTCCATTCCGAAGAAGCACTGGGCAGCGACAATCATTAGAACAAGCCACGCCAATGAGCCTGCTTTAGAAAACAACAGATTTGTTACCGGTGAGATCGCATGGAGGATCGGCTGCGCGTCCAGGAGAGGGTGGCGTGAGGTCACCGCAAGCCGTTCAAGCTTCTTTAGCCCATTCGACACAGAGCTCTCTTCAGTATCATGATTTTCGGAAGGGAGATCATCTTTAGTGCCCAGTGGCTCTGGGGTGTGATTTGACGTTTTCGCCGTGCTCCATTCAGTACCTTCGATAAACCCAGCTGCGGCAAGGGACTTTGTCACCTCAAGGGCAAACTCAGACGTTTGCCCGCCATCAACCTCGGTCTGCGCAGCAAGTCCTGATATGGACGTGGTGCCATCGAGCTTGCTTGCGAAGCGATAGGCCTCAGCGGTCAGCCTCAAATGCCGACCCGTTGTTAAGTTGGACAGAACATATGACGCGCCTCGTGCTGCGACGGGGCGCGCGATTGCAATATCGGCCACAAGTCTGGGCTTGTCGGGCAAAGTGAGAGGCGGTGACATCCCGCCAATTCACCGGGTTATGGTTAATTTTCGATTGAATCTGCCTCAATTCTTTAAGGGTTTGGTGGGGGTTTTTCTTATTGGTGCGAGATCTTAACTTTGGAACAACGCATAAAGTTTCGCCTTCAAATCGATTTTGCTTTTGATGTAGACCAGCATTCCCGCGCGTCCATGGTCGGGTAAGTCATCGACAACCATGCGCCTTTTTTGGCTCGCTTTGGTTCGTTAAGCGGGGTGGAAAACGAAGCGGCTGTTCAAATCGCATCGTGCATTTTGCGGTGATACGCAGCTCATGACGGCAAGCGCCTCGGAATTGACGTGCCGCCCGATCATCAATGGTAAAGTCCTGATTTTTTATCGAAGCATTGATGGTTAAGAGGTCCATAAGGAATGACCTTGATAAGAAACGCGTCTTTCCTTGGGGAGTAAATAATGGTCGCCACGATTTCGAAACCGGAAGTCGCAACGTCCGCTGGCCGCAAGAAGCGCGTGCTGTATCTCGCGTACGAATATCCGCAGGCGTCGCAAACTTACATTTTTTCTGAAATCGAGGCGCTGAAACAAGATTATGAAATCCACGTGATTTCCTTGCGCCCCGCGCCGGACCCAATGCCTTCTTCTGTGCCTGTCACGGTGACGGACCGGTTTAGTGATGCATTGGCGCTCGCGAAAGAGTTCAAACCAGATCTTTTGCACGGGCATTGGCTTTATCTTGTCATTCCCCTTTCGCGATTGTCTAAACGCCTGGGTGTCCCCTATACGATCCGTGCACATTCGTTTGATACAATGATCAAGGGTCAAATCAACGACCCTCTCCGGGATCGTCTGCGCCGCATTCGCTCGGCGATAACGTTAAGGGAATACCGACGACCATCCATGCCGCGTGCCATGGCCCACCTCATCAAACAAGATAATTGCCTCGGCGTCTTAACCTTCCCCTTCACCCAGTCGCTGTTTACAGAAGCCGGTGTGTCAGAGAAAAAAATCATTGTAGCCAATCCTGTTGTTGATTTTGCACGATTTGAAAACCGCTCACCGAATGCGCCCGGTGTAATGAATGTGGGTGCGTGCATAGCAAAGAAGAAGATCCCCGATTTCATCGACCTTGCCGCGATGACCCCCGAACAGAAATTCCGACTGTATCCAATTGGTTATCTCACGGAGGAAATGCGTCAGTATAACGAGCAAAAAGGATCGCCTGTCGAGTTTCGCCAGATGGTTCCCTACGAAGACATGCCGGGCGAATACAAAAGGCATTCTTGGTTGGTCTATACCGGAGGAAAGCCAGGGCCGAGAGGCAACGCGATCGGGTGGCCCATGGCGATCGCCGAGGCCCAAGCCTCTGGTTGCGGCGTCTGCGTGCCGAATGTGCGACCTGACATCCGGGACTATGTCGGTGATGGGGCGATAGTTTATGACGATATCCGCGAGCTACCAGAGATCATCCGAGATGATCCGCCGGAGGCTTTGCGTGAGGCGGGCTTCCGCCAGGCGGCCAAGTCGGACATCAACAAACACAAAAAGGTCCTGACTGACTTGTGGCTTCAAGCCTGACTAAACCCTCCCGATACAACCCCGGTACAGGCTTATCATGAGCTGATTGAAGCTTTTGCAGAACGGGAATGATCGGCACGACGCGACAGCCACATTTTTGTTGCTACGCACAATGACTTGACCCGCCACACCGACAAAAACGGTGCAGCAGATTCGTGTCGCGGTCTGGCGATTCGTGGCCTATTCGGCTTATAGCGGACGCGTATCTCGTGTGGTCAACTAAGATCCAGTCGGAAAAAGCTGTGCCATTGAAACTGATTGTGGCCTCGCTTAGACGATAGGCGCGGGTGAGCGCGCAATCGTGCGACCACTCTCGCCAATCGTGCTCCATACGGGCCTATCTTTGCCCGATCATGGGTAGCATTCATGAGAGAAACGCCAAGGAAGTCCTTAGCCATATGACAGCGACCAATGGGACTAAACCACCTGCAAGTTCGCCCCTCAGCCTTCATGTCCCAGAGCCGGAATTTCGACCCGGCGATGCCCCTGATTTTTCTAATGTGCCGATCCCCCAGGCCGGATCCGTCGATAAGCCTCCCATTGATGTGGAAGCGGAAAATATCCATGATCTAGCGTACTCGATCATCCGTGTAATGAACAGAGAAGGAGAGGCGGTCGGTCCCTGGGGCGGGCTTCTCACTGATGAAGAGCTCATTCGGGGCTTGCGCGATATGATGAAAGTGCGCGCGTTCGATGCGCGTATGCTTATGGCTCAGCGTCAGGGCAAAACCTCTTTCTATATGCAAGCGCTCGGCGAAGAAGCTATTGCTTGTGCATTTCGTCGCGCACTAGAGCCGGGCGACATGAACTTCCCAACCTATCGGCAACAGGGGCTTCTTCTGTCGACGGATTACCCGCTCGTCGATATGATGAACCAGATTTATTCAAACTCTGCCGATCCGCTGCGGGGGCGGCAACTGCCGATTATGTACTCTTCAAAGGAGCACGGGTTCTTCACCATCTCCGGCAATCTGGCGACCCAATTCGTCCAAGCTGTTGGCTGGGCCATGGCCTCGGCAATCAAGGGTGACTCCCGTGTTGCCTCGGGCTGGATTGGCGATGGATCAACGGCGGAAAGCGATTTCCACTCGGCTCTTGTTTTTGCATCTACCTATCGGGCCCCCGTCATCTTAAACGTTGTGAACAATCAATGGGCTATCTCCACTTTCCAGGGAATTGCAAGGGGTAAGGCAGCGACCTTTGCTGCACGAGGTCTTGGCTTTGGAATCCCGGCGTTACGAGTTGATGGTAACGACTACCTTGCTGTTTATGCCGTTTCGAAATGGGCCATCGACCGGGCCCGGCGGAACCTCGGGCCGACACTCATCGAACATGTGACGTATCGTGCGGGAGCGCACTCCACATCAGATGACCCTTCTGGGTATCGGCCAAAAGAGGAGTTTTCCAAATGGCCACTCGGTGATCCGCTTGAGCGGTTGAAAGTGCACTTAATCCAAAAAGAGGTGTGGTCGGAGGAGCGTCACACACAAGCCCAGGCGGAAATCGAACAAGCCGTTGTTCTGGCCCAAAAGGAAGCTGAGAAAAACGGCACACTGCATTCTGGTGGAGGACCATCGGTGAAAGAGATGTTCGAAGATGTATACGCGCAAATCCCGCCTCATCTCGTTCGCCAGCGCCAGGAAGCAGGGGTCTAATCCGATGGCACAAATGACCATGATTGAAGCAATCCGCGATGCCATGGATGTGACCATGGGGCGCGATCCAGGTGTTGTCGTTTTTGGAGAGGATGTTGGCTATTTCGGTGGCGTGTTTAGGTGCACTCAAGGCTTACAGCAAAAATATGGCCGTGACCGTTGCTTTGATAGTCCGATCAATGAAAGCGGGATCATTGGGGCCGCAATTGGCATGGCAAGTTATGGCCTCCGTCCGTGTGTAGAAATTCAGTTTGCAGACTATATGTTTCCAGGATATGACCAGTTAACTCAGGAAGCAGCGCGTATTCGTTATCGTTCAAACGGTGATTTCACGGTTCCCATGACTGTGCGGATGCCGACAGGCGGCGGGATTTTTGGTGGGCAGACGCACTCGCAAAGCCCGGAGGCGCTCTTTGCTCATGTTTGCGGACTGAAGACGGTCATTCCCTCAAACCCTTATGACGCTAAGGGTCTGTTGATTGCATCCATTGAAGATGATGACCCGGTAATCTTCCTTGAACCGAAGCGCCTTTATAATGGTCCGTTCGATGGCCACCATGATCGCCCCGTGACGCCGTGGAAAAAGCACGTACAAGGCGACGTTCCTGATGGGCACTACACGGTGCCAATTGGAAAAGCAGCAATTGCCCGGGAAGGGCAAGAAGTCACGGTCCTTACTTATGGGACGATGGTTCATGTGGCACTCGCAGCCGCTGAGGAACAGGGTGTCGATGCAGAAGTAATTGACTTACGGACGATCGTACCACTGGATCTGGAAGCCATTGAAAAGTCGGTCCGAAAAACTGGTCGATGCGTCGTTGTCAACGAAGCCACAAAAACGTGCGGGTTTGCCGCTGAACTTATGGCACTCGTCGCTGAGACCTGTTTTTACCATCTTGAAGCGCCAATTATCCGCGTAACCGGTTGGGATACCCCGTACCCGCACAGTCATGAGTGGGCATATTTTCCTGGGCCAGATCGGGTCGGCGCTGCCCTGCAATCAGTAATGGAGGCAGCATAATGGGCGTTCATTTGATTAAGCTCCCCGACGTGGGTGAAGGCGTCGCCGAAGCAGAAGTGGTCGAATGGCTGGTGAAAGACGGGCAGAACGTGACCGAGGACCAGGTTCTTGCCTCAGTCATGACCGATAAAGCGACTGTGGAAATTCCGTCTCCTGTTGAGGGGAGGATTATCTGGCTCGGCGCGTCCATTGGCGAAATTGTTGCTGTCGGCTCACCCCTAATCCGTATTGAGATTGACGGGGAGGGTAATGATGACGGGAAAGCGATTGGCGATACGCCCGCGCCTGCTTCTACCTTATCGCCTGCAGAGGCAATGGAGCCTTTGCCGACTTCTTTTTCGGCTGCTCAACCTATTGCATCAAAGACTGCAACCAAAGCGCCAGCTGAGAATTCTCGGGAAAGCAATGGGAATGGGCATGACGTGTCCGCTTCCTTACAAGTATCGCAAACCCTCCCATTCCCAACAGCTAGCGGCGCACCGCGTCCAGAGGGGGAGGCGCCGCTTGCGTCGCCTGCCGTGCGTCGACGGGCGCTAGATGCCGGCGTTGATCTTCGCCGGGTAACTGGGTCCGGGCCGGCTGGTCGAATTGTCCATGAGGATTTGGACCGGTTCTTTGAGCGGGGCAGTGCCACTAGCGTCTCGCGCGGGACAGTGCGCCAACCGCGTACTGGCGTGGAAGAGATCCCAGTGATTGGCCTACGGCGTAAAATCGCGGAAAAAATGGCGACATCCAAGTCCCGCATTCCGCATATTACCTATGTGGATGAAATCGATGTTACGTCCCTTGAAGACCTGCGCCAGGACCTGAACCGGTCGAAGCGGGACGATCAGACCAAGCTTACATTGCTGCCCTTTTTGATGCAGGCAATGGTTCGCGCCATTGATGAGCAACCCCTTTTAAACGCCCACTTTGATGATGAGGCGGGCGTCATCAAGCGCCATGCGGGTATGCATATGGGGGTTGCCGCCCAAACGGATGCAGGGCTCGTGGTGCCGGTTATCAAGCATGTGGAAGCCCTTGGCCTCTGGCAGTGCGCTGGCGAAGTAGCGAGACTTGCCAATGCGGCTAAAGACGGAAAAGCGAGCCGGGATGAATTGACCGGCTCGACCATCACGATCACGTCGCTTGGGGCTCTCGGTGGCGTCGTGACGACGCCGGTGATCAACTACCCAGAGGTGGCGATTATCGGAGTGAACAAAATGCAGGTCTTGCCCCGGTGGGATGGCAATCAATTCGTCCCAAGAAAAGTGATGAACCTGTCTTCAAGTTTTGATCACAGGGTGATTGATGGCTGGAACGCAGCCGTCTTTGTACAGAGGATTAAATCACTTTTGGAGTCACCTGCAACGATCTTCATCGAGGAGTGAAGCAATGTCGCCGATTTCCTGCAAAGTGCTTGTTGTCGGTGCTGGTCCGGGTGGCTATGTGGCGGCGATCCGTGCTGGTCAACTTGGCTTGGATACAGTGATTGTTGAAGCTGAGGCTGCGGGCGGTACATGCCTTAATGTGGGGTGCATCCCATCAAAGGCCGTTATCCACGCGGCGGATGAATTCGAGCGGGCCAAGCACAATGCGGCAGGCTCAAGGCTCGGGATTTCGGCTGGGGCACCGTCGATTGACCTGGCCAAAACCGTTGCGTGGAAAGACGGTATCGTCAATCGCTTGACCAGCGGCGTCGCGGCTCTTTTAAAAAAATCCAAAGTGCGCCTTGTTTCCGGATGGGCCACATTTATCGACGGCAAAACCGTCAGGGTAGCAAGCCCCGATGGTGAGCAAGTCATCCGAGCAGAGAACATCATTGTTGCGACGGGTTCGGCACCGGTGGAGTTACCCTTTCTACCATTTGGCGGAAATGTTCTGTCGTCGACGGACGCTCTCGCGCTGGATCGCGTCCCGGATAGCCTCGCGATTATTGGCGCTGGCTACATCGGTCTTGAACTCGGCATCGCCTTCGCAAAGCTGGGCGCAACAGTAAAAATCGTTGAAGCAGCCGCCCATGTGCTGCCAAGTTACGATCAGGAACTCGTGCGTCCAGTTGCAAAGCGTCTCAAGTCGTTGGGCGTGGAGGTCTACTTGGGCGCCAAAGCTAGTGGGCTCGGTAAGGATGGTACCGGGCTCGTGATTGAAGCCAGTGATGGCGTATCAAATACCCTGCAGGCGGATAAAATCCTTGTTACGGTTGGGCGCAAGCCGGTGACCGAGGGATGGGGCCGAGAGGAGCTCGTTCTCGACATGGATGGTCGGTTTATCAAGATTGACGCTAAATGCCGGACGTCCATGAAAGGGGTCTTCGCGATTGGCGATGTGACCGGGGAGCCGATGTTGGCGCATCGCGCGATGGCGCAAGGGGAAATGGTTGCGGAAATTATCGCCGGTGAAAACCGGTTCTGGGACAAACGAGCGATTCCGGCGGTTTGCTTCACGGACCCGGAAATCGTGAGCGTCGGCTTGTCGCCAGATGAGGCCAGGGCCGCGGGCCACGAGATCAAGACCGCCATGTTCCCGTTTGCGGCGAATGGCCGGGCCATGACCATGGAAAGTGAAGATGGCTTCGTGAGAGCTGTTGCTCGGGCTGAAGACCACTTACTTTTGGGACTGCAAGCCGTCGGCGGCGGGGTCTCTGAGCTTTCCGCAGCGTTCGGACTGGCCATTGAAATGGGCGCCCGTCTGGAAGACGTCGCCGGAACCATTCATGCCCATCCGACCCAGGGAGAGGCCCTTCAGGAAGCCGCACTGAGGACGTTAGGCCACGCCCTGCACATATAATCGGCGATCCGGGTCGCGCGACGGTTGTAGCGATTTGCGATTTCCAGATTGTCCCTTAGGCTGCGGTTTTGGAGTTGTCGTTGCGCAATCCCGGTTTCGGACTTGCTGATGAAGGGCGTTGGGGAAAAATGAGATTAACAAAGAACCGTTCCGTCTTGGACTTGGGGTGGATGCCCGTCCTTTTCCGAACAATTGCTGGCATTTGTGCGGTATTCATGTTCACCGCAAATGCCTCGGCGGAGGACGAAGACGACGAAGAATCCAAGACCATCGAAACGACGGTTGAGGATTACGAGAAAATTGAAGGTCTATTCGATCTATATCGCGATCCAGAAAATGGCGATCTGTATATGGAGATCAGCGAGGATCAGCTCAAAAAAGACTTCATCGCTTTTACGTATACGGAAAATGGCGTTTTGGAAGCGGGGCACTTCCGCGGCGCCTATCGTGACCAGCGTATTCTCGCCTTTGAAAAATACTATGGCCGTATTGAGGTCGTTGAGAAGAACACTTCGTTTTATTTTGACGATGAGAATCCGATCACGCGGGCCCGGAATGCAAATGTCTCCGACGGTATACTTGCAGCTCTGACCATCAAAGCCACAACTGAGGCTGAGGATGATGAAGGTACGGATCGATATCTCGTTAGTGCGAATTCGCTATTCCTCAATGAAAGGCTTCACCGGGTCTCGCCGGTCTTTGGGCCATTTTCATCACCTTTCGCTTTCGCGCCCGGTGAACTTGCCGGCGACCGAACAAAGTTTGCCCATATTCGGAACTACCCGGCGAATACGGATTTTGTGATCGATTATGTTTATTCAAATCCGACACCGAGCTTTTTTACGTCCGCTGCAGTGACGGATTCGCGCAGCGTCACGATCCAGGTACAGCACTCACTCATCGAAATGCCGGATGAGGGGTTTGAGCCTCGGATTGATGATTATCGCGTGGGTTATTTTTTCGATCAAGTCACTGACCTTACCTCGATGGAGCCAGCCAACTATCGGGACCTTATTAATCGGTGGCGCCTTGAGAAAAAAGATCCGGGGGCGGAGATTTCTGACCCGGTCAAACCCATTACTTGGTGGATTGAAAACACCACGCCGCTGGAATGGCGCGATACAATCCGGGACGCAGTATTGGCCTGGAACCAGTCATTCGAAAAAGCGGGCTTCTCCAACGCCATCGAAGTGAAGGTGCAGCCAGACGACGCCGAGTGGGACGCGGGCGATATCCGTTACAACGTGCTTCGATGGACGTCTTCTCCCATTCCACCATTTGGCGGATATGGGCCTAGCTTCACCAACCCGCGTACTGGTGAGATCATTGGCGCGGATATCATGCTGGAGTACATCTTTGTGACGTTCCGACAGGCAACTGATGGTGTCTTTCCGCAGGATATGACGGCTACCGGTGCGCCTTGGTCAAAATGGGTACCGGGGCAAGACTTCCGCGATCACGGCCACGATCACGGTGGTGAGGGGCAGACAGCGGACGAGGAGTTATCCACATGGCAATCCGCGATCGCCAAGAATATGCGCGGCAAGCACATTGCATGTTCGGGTGGCCACCAGCTCCATATGTCAAATCTATTCGGGTCAGCTGTCCTACAGGCGGAAGGCGCAAGCGAGAGCGACATCAAAGAGATCGTCCGTCAAGGCCTCTACTACTTGCTGCTTCATGAAGTGGGACACACGCTTGGTCTCAACCACAATATGAAGGCGAGTTCGCTCCACGGTCCACGCGAGGTACACGATCCATCGGTTACACAAGGGGCGCCAACCGGATCTGTGATGGACTATCCTGCTGTCAACATTGCGCCACTTGGTGTTCAGCAGGGTGACTATTATATGCAGCGCCCGGGGCCTTACGACGATTGGGCCATCGAGTTTGGATATCGATCATCGCTTGATGACCCAGAAGCGGAAGCCGCTCGTGTTGAGGCGCTCTTGGCTAAGTCTGCCAACCCAGAAAACACATTTGGCAACGATGCGGATGATATGCGGTTCCCCGGTGTCGGCATCGATCCTCGCGTCATGATCGGCGATATGTCGTCGGACCCGGTTGCCTACGGTATCGACCGTATCGAGCTGGTCCAGGCAACGCTGCCAAAATTAGTGGCGCGTTTCGATGATGAGGAAAGCTGGGAGGATCTGACTCAAGCTTATAACATTGCCCTCGGTCAACATGCGGCTATGGCGGGGATCATGGCTCGCCAAGTGGGGGGTGTATATGTGGAGCGGATCGCGCCCGGGCAGACGGACACTCCGCCATTTACGCCAGTGCCTGTGGAAACCCAAAAAGCGGCAATCGATGCGCTAAGTAAATATGTCTATGCGGCGGATGCGTTCCAAATCCCTGACACCCTTGCTGAGCGCCTTCAGTATCAGCGCCGCGGTTTCCAGTTCTTCGGGGGTACAGAAGACCCCAAACTTCACCAGATTGTCTATGGTATCCAAATGGGGACGCTTTCCCATTTGCTCAATCCGGTTGTTCTCCAACGTCTGGTGGACAGCGAGCAATACGGCGGCAACTATAAGCCAGTTGAGGTCATCTCCGATCTGAACGAGGCAATCTTTGGAGGCGATCTTCTTGGCGCGTCCAACGACTACCGCCGCAACCTGCAGATTGGGTATACCCAGTACTTGGTTTGGATCGCCAACAATCCATTCTACCCGCCAACGGTTCAAGGTGCAGCGCTTGCCGGGATCGATAACCTCAAAGGACGTCTCGGCCTGTTCGGTCTCACACTGACGCCGGAAGCAAAGGCCCATCGTCGTCATCTGATGAAGTTGCTTCGGTATGTCTGATTTCGCTTGAACCGGACTGAAAGTCCTGCTTTAGACGCCGCTCCCGAGACATTGGGAGCGGCATTTTTTTCAGTTCTTTTGTGTCCCGTCCTCGCCAGGTAATCTTGGTATTGGCGGGGCTTGGAGACCGAGTTGTCCGACAAGCAACCACCTTCATCAAAGGCGCGAAAACAGAGTTCGCTGCTTGAGATTGGCTGGCGTGAAATGGTCAGTCTGCCTGATCTCAGCGATGAGCCTATCCGGGTGAAAGTTGATACCGGTGCGGCGACCTCTGCCTTGCACGCGTTCAAAATCAAAGAGTTTGCGGGTGATGACGGACAGGACTGGATCCGATTTCTGATCCATCCCCGTCACAAAGCAAAGCGCCCGGAGTGCGAATGTGTTGCGCCGATTAAAACGCGAAGACGGATCCGTAGCTCCAATGGGCAAGTTCAAGAGCGCGTGATCATTCGTACACGTTTGAAGCTTGGTGGGCGAAGCTGGCCGATTGACTTGTCCCTCACAAATAGAGACGAAATGGGTTTCAGGATGTTGCTCGGGCGCGAAGCTCTGAAACCGAAAATCGTTATCCATCCAAGCAAATCCTATTTGCAAGGCAGCCCTCGCGGAAAGGACTGACATGAAGTTTGCTTTGTTATGCCGGAATGCGGAACTGTACTCGCACAAGCGCTTGGTTGAGGCAGCGGAAGCTCGCGGTCACGAGATGGATGTGATCAATCATCTGCGTTGCATGATCAATATCACCTCGCATCGTCCGTCGGTTACTTACTTTGGCGAAAAACTACCTGCTTATGATGCGGTGATCCCGCGCATTGGCGCGTCAGTGACATTTTATGGAACGGCCGTTTTGCGACAGCTTGAAGTCATGGGGGTTTACCCCGTGAACGAGTCGGTGGCGATCGCAAGATCGAGGGACAAGCTTCGCTCTTTGCAATTGCTTGCGCGGAAAGGGATTGGCCTGCCCGTTACGGTTTTTGCGCACCGCACCGGCAACGCGGAAGAAGTGCTCGATCTCGCCGGCGGAGCGCCCGTTGTCATCAAATTGCTGGAAGGTACACAAGGGATTGGCGTTGTCTTAGGAGAAACGCAAAAAGCCGCGGAGTCGATCATACAAGCATTTGGCGGGGTACGGACGAATATCCTTGTTCAAGAATTCATCAAAGAAGCAGGTGGTGAAGACATCCGGTGCCTCGTGGTCGGTGAAAAAGTTGTCGCTTCAATGCTGCGCCGGGGCAAGGAAGGTGATTTTCGTTCCAACCTGCATAGGGGCGGCTCTGCCCAAAAAGTAAAGATCACGCCCGCGGAGCGGTCGACCGCTATATCGGCCGCAAAAGCGATGGGGCTTAATGTGTGTGGCGTGGATATGCTGCGGGCAAACCATGGGCCGGTGGTGATGGAAGTCAACTCATCACCCGGTCTTGAAGGTGTTGAGACAGCGACCGGTATTGATGTCGCTGGTCAGATCATCGAGTTCATCGAAAAAAATGCCAAGCCCCACCGAACGAAAACGCGGGGAAAGGGGTAGGGCTTTTGTGCGGGGCTCGGGCGTCGTTGGACCAAATGAAACTAGGAAAGCACTTTCGAGTGTCGGATCGCTTGATTTCCCGAGATTGAATGGTCAACGCATCACTTCAAAAAATTTAGGTTAATCCGAGCTCAGACAGGATCGACGGGATCTTCTTCTTAAGGGCGAAGAACCCTTTACTTGTATGTGGCCAGGTGAGGCGATCATAGTCGCTTATCTTTATACTGAGTTTAACGCCGATTTGTTCGAGATCGTCTTGCAATCGGGTCAACAGTTCCCTTGCAGGACCAGTGCAGGCATAGGGCGTCAAGACGGTTGAGAGGCTGCTCTCTTTTGCCCAAGCGACAATTTCTGCGGTATCGTTTGTGATGGCTGGTGGTTCGGCTAATCCGAGGGTGGTGCTCAATAGTGCGGTAGCGCCGCTAACAGCGCTCTGAGAAAAGGCGGCTGCCGTGTGGCCGGTGGGCCGCGGTGATCGACGGTCGGCGAGGCAAATTCCCATCACTGTGCTGATGTTTTGATATTCTCCCGTCGGATCGAACGTGAGTTCTTCATCGGTCAACAAAAGGCCGACGCGACCTTCGGCAGGCGTTGGCGCTGCAAGGAGATCAGGTCTTTGTTTTGGGTGAAGGTTTGCTTCTTCAAGGGCAGGGGCTTGTGGCGCTAATCCTTCCGGTTCGAATCGGTCGTTTGTGTACTGCGCAATATTGCTCGCGCGCGCAAGATAGGTTTTCCCCTTGGTATGGAGCCCGGCCACCCACCGCCAAGAAAGGGTGTTCGACGCGGCGTCGCCATCAATCAGATGACGGTAGAAAAAGTCAGCACCAAGCTGCCAGGGTAATTCCAGGGTGAAGATCCAGATCGACGCAAACCACATGCGCGCATGGTTGTGGAGGTAGCCCGTTTCAACGAGCTCACGGGTCCAGAAGTCGAAGCAATCAATACCCGTTTGCCCGGCCTCTGCATTGGATAGTTGTTTTGACAGTACCGGCGTGCCGTCAAACTGAGCCGTTAGTTGGTCTACATCCCGTCGGTAGGCGGTCCAGACGCTAGGTGAGTGTTCAAGCCACCCTTTGAAGTATCCCCGCCAGAACACTTCCTGAATGAATTTCTCAGCGGTGGAAAATCGATGGGCACCAAGGGTCGCCTTTAGGATCTCTTCCTCGCTGATAAGGCGGTGTCTTACCCATGGCGACAGGCAAGAGACATTATCCCGGTCACCAGGCCCGAAATCGAAATTCCGGGTGCGAGCATAGTTGGTCCCTGCGTTCGGGAGAAAGGCATGAAGTTGCGCTAACGCCGCCTCGCGGGTCGGCTCAAAATGAATGGCGGCGCTCAATCCGGTTTTGATCTCCATGAACCCATTACGCGCTCATGCGTCCGGCGGATGGGCAAGCTTTGCGATCAATCAAACAGGCTGGAAACCGATTCCTCATTGGCAATCCGGCGGATGGCTTCGGCCAACAGGTTTGAAATAGAGACCCGTTCGATTTTTGGGCAGGCATTTACTTCGTCGGGCGACTGGATCGAATCTGAGACCACCAGACGGGTCAACGCGTCAGAGGCCATAATCCGCTGCTCGGCATGGTCTGAAAGAACACCGTGGGTCACATAAGCTGAAACACTCTTTGCGCCTTTTTCCATGAGGGCTTCGGCGGCGTTACAAAGGGTCCCGCCGGAATCCACAATGTCGTCGAAGAGAAGGCAATTCATGCCAGCGACCTCGCCGATGATGTTCATCACCTCTGAGACATTTGCTTTTTCCCGGCGCTTGTCGACAATCGCGAGTGGCCTGTCATCGAGCCTTTTAGAAAGAGAGCGGGCCCGGACCACCCCGCCGACATCTGGCGACACGACAGTGAGGCTGTCGAGGTCGCCATTGAAGGCGTCGCGGATTTTCTTCTCAAACACTTTTACCGCATACAGATTATCTGTTGGAATGTCGAAGAAGCCCTGAATCTGCCCGGCATGAAGATCGACAGTCAAGACGCGATCAGCGCCTGCGGTAGTTATCAGGTTTGCTACAAGTTTTGCGGAAATCGGGGTGCGGGGTCCGGCTTTCCGATCCTGACGGGCGTAGCCGAAATAGGGAAGAACTGCTGTCACGCGACTTGCCGATGCTCGCGTTAGGGCATCGATGATAATAAGCAGCTCCATGAGATTGTCGTTGGCGGGATTGGAGGTCGACTGGATGACGAATACGTCCTCGCCGCGGACATTCTCCTGGATTTCAACAAAGACCTCGCCGTCTTTGAAGGTCCTAATGTCGGAAGCGGCAAGCGGCGTTGATAGACGACGCGCAATTTCTTCGCTCAAACCGGGGTTTGAGTTGCCGGCAATCAGTTTCATGAAGAACCCTCAAATTCGATATGCTGCGCCCACGCCAACCAATTTCGCATGGTCACGAGATTGGCTCCTGAATGGTTTGTGACGTTTTATTGACGAACGATCAACCGGGATAATGGGTTAATTTTTTCACACCAGGGCAATGGCGGAGAGGTTCCTGCCATAATCAGGCTCGCTTTGGCGGCGGCTGTATCGGTAGCTGAAGTATGTCTCCGGTTCGGCCATTGTGCAGCGCCCGATGTCGCTCAACTGGAGAACTCCGTTCTCACTTAATCTCCAGCGACCGAAGGCGACAAGATCCAGCTGGTACTTGCCCGGTGTTTCTTCTGGTGCGAAAAATTGGTCGGCTTGCGGATATTTCTCGATAAATTGGTCGCGTAAGTCATCGCCGACCTGAAAATGGGGAGGGCGCAGACAAGGGCCCACGGCAGCGACAGTTTTTGACCGATCGGCCCCTAGGTTCTCCATAAGCAAAATCGTGTTTTCCAAGACACCGCCAAGTGCCCCGCGCCAGCCAGCATGCGCAGCCCCGATGACTTGTCGATCCGGATCGACGAATAGGAACGGCATACAATCAGCTGCCAAAACCCCAAGTGCGATGCCTGGTCGGTCCGTGACAAGCGCGTCGCATTTTGGCGCACCATCTATCGGCCAAGGCGCGTCGACACGGACACCATCTGAGGAGTGATGCTGGTGGCCGGTGACCAGGTGGGTCCCGTTGACACCTAAGAATTGCGCGCAAATCTCGCGGTTTGCGGCGACATTTTTCGTGTCATCATTGGAACCCGGACCACAATTCAAGCTGGCATAAATATCCGTTGAAGTGCCGCCCAGTCGACTGAAAAATCCATGCTGAATGCCAGGCACATTCGACAGGTCATCAGCCAACGACACTTCTGGAATGTCTTCGGGACGCGAGGGAGCATTCATTAGACAACAAAGCCTGCGGGAACCGACAAACCGGGGCTATACAAACAGAGCACTTTGAACAGCGTTCCCATCTGGTGGCTGCCGACAAGGCGCGCGACGCCTTGTTCGATATCATTAATGACGTCTGGCGGCTTATCCTGGGTGAGCGTCTGAACCCGTGCGGCAAGGCCTAGTCGATCCAGAAACGTTCCTTGCGGGACTGGGCCCGCCGTCACCGCTCCGTTTGAAAACCCTTCGCGGATGAGCGATGCAAAGTTGACATGGGCAGTGAGGTCACTGACGCCGGGGGCTTCCAATGGGCTGCAATAAGCGTGTCCTTGAATGGCTTGGAGTGTTTCACCTGTCTGGTCGCGGTCATACCCATAATCAATAATCAGGGCCCGTCCTTTGTGGTGGGCTAAACGGTCGGAAAGATCGCGGGCGATTGCCTCTGAGGGCTGGCAAACTTCATAGATTTCGCCTTCCTGGGTCGTCTCGCGGGAGGGCAGATTGACCTCCGGTTCCGGCGGGACATCATGGAGCACAAAGGCAAGTTGGGCGGTGTCATTTGGATCAACATCCACCATCCGCTCCCGCCAGCTGGTCTTTGTGCGGACAAACTGCCGAATGGGAAGGCAATCGAAAAACTCGTTTGCAATGAGCAGGAAGGGTCCGTCTGGCACATCGTCGAGGCTGTCGGCCCATTGCGTTGCCGCCCCGGTCGGTTTGATCCGCTTTTGTTGCTCCAGCCGAAGCCTGCCTGAGGTTTCAACGAGCCACAGTCGGGCGGCGTCTAGGAACTTCGGTCGCAGCCTCGCTACCCGAAGGACATCCGCCATCAAGACACCGCGCCCGGGACCAAGCTCAATCAAATTGAACATGGATGGCTCGCCAATATCGATCCAGGACTGGACCAGCCATAGGCCGATCAATTCCCCGAAAACCTGACTTATCTCCGGCGCTGTGATGAAGTCGCCGGCCGCGCCAATGGGCTGTCCCGTCGTGTAGTAACCAAACTGTGGATGGAACAGGGCATCTTCCATGTAATCGGAAATCGAGATTGGCCCGTTCGCTGCGATCATGGCCGCAAGCCGTTCACGAAGGGGCGAGGCATCGCGCGCGATTACCCTGTCTGGCGTGTCAGGGTTCGCGTCATTCTTGTTCGATTTAGGCGGGATGCGCGTCATGCAGTCGTTGTCTTGATCGGCTTGACCGTCCGTGTCCGCATGATCATCCAGATACCGGCCGCTACCATTGGAAGGGAGAGGATCATCCCCATGGTGAGCCCCAAGGGGAAGTCGGGCATATGCGCATCGGGCTCGCGGAAGTTCTCAACGAATATCCTCGCCAAAGCGTAGCCCGCTAAAAACAGCCCAATGGTTGCCCCCGGCCGCTTAAGGAAATCAAAGCGGTGGGTGGCGATACGAATAACGATGAACAGGACAATCCCTTCCAATGCCGCTTCATAGAGTTGGCTCGGATGACGTGGCTCCGTCAGGGCTTGCTCACCATATTGGTTGATATACGGAAATTGCATGGCCCACGGTCCATCCCAGGGGCGACCGTAAAGCTCTGCATTGATAAAATTGGCAATCCGCCCGAAAAACAGTCCGATGGGCGCCGCGCAAGCAAATAAATCGCCGACGGAAAGCGCATTCAACTTGTTACGGCGCGAAAAAAGATAGCCCGCGAGTGTTACGCCCAGCAAGCCTCCGTGAAATGACATGCCCCCGCGCCACAACATGAGCGCAGGCGGAATGGGCAGCCAGCCGATCACGGTTTTGATAATGCCGTCTTCCATATTGGCACCAAGGGGCTCCCAGGCTTCTCCCAAAAGGCTCGGCTCGTAAAAAAAGACGTATCCAAGGCGTCCGCCGAGAATGACCCCTAGGATCACCCAAAAGACGATATCGTCGAGCTGAAGTTTGGTGAGCGGTGGGCCTTTTTTCTGAGGCCAAAGAGAAGCATTTTTCAGAAGACGCGAGACATACACCCAGCCGATCGTAATCCCGGCAATGTAGGCGAGGGCGTACCAGCGGATCGGAAAAGGGCCGATCTTGATCAAGACAGGGTCGATATTCGGATAAGGCAGGGCCATGACACTTCTGCTTTAAAACTGCTGTCGGTCGGCGCGTTTAAAACGCTCGTTCGTCTCCCTAGCGCGGTTTTGGGGAGCTGTCGCCCCCAGCTAGGATTAGACCGGTGTTCGGCCAGAGTTCAGCCGGAGTTCAGTGACAATTCAGTCTGAGTTGCGGCCAAGTTGCGCATTACTGGCATAATCGCCTTGGCCAGCGTATTGCTGTATCAAAGACAATCAGTTGAGCGGAGTACGAAAATGCAGACCCAAAACCCAATGTTTGACCAATTGGCGAAGGTCATGTCGGAGGCGGCTGGTGCGGCCGATGGTGTCCGCCGTGAGGCCGAAACAGTCTTTCGCGGGCAACTGCAGAAGACCTTGTCAGACATGGAACTTGTGACCCGCGAAGAATTCGATGCCGTTAAGGAAATGGCAGCCAACGCGCGGGCGGAAGTCGAGGCGCTGAAACAGAAAATAGCTGAAATGGAAGCAGCAGCCTCAAAGGGTACTTCCACCTGAGCAGGTATTGATCACGCGATACGCAATCTTTGCACATGGGCAAAACGTCCGCGCTTTTTCCCCAATCGAATCATTGCGGGCTAGACTGAATCGAAGCGCTATCTGTCTCGTTGTTAACGGGAAGGACGCCCATGTCGATTGATCTCCTCGACCACAAACTGAGCAATGCAGATCCTTTAGAGTCTCTGGAGGCCGTCGCCGGTCTGCTAGAGATCGAATCTGAACGCATCGATGATGCGGAGCTACATATTGCGATGCCGGGCGCATGGCGCGAAGCCGGTGTCTGGTTCACCTGGCGTCCGGAACTTTCAACGATCCAGATGGGTGCTCCGCTAGACCTCAAAGTGACTGACTCGCTCATGGGCGAGGCAGCCCGCCTTGTTGCCATGATCAACGAGCGTTTATGGATCGGCCACTTTGATCTTTGGACCGAAGACAAAACGATTGTCTATCGTAATGCTGTCCTGTTGCCCGACGACGCCGCGTTGGACAGCGTCCAAGCACAGTGCTTGATCCAGGGGGCGAGCGAAGCAATTGATCGCTTCTTCCCGGCATTCAACTATCTGATCTGGGGCGGCAAATCCGCTGAGGAGGCGCTTGAGGCCTCTTTGTTCGAAACACAAGGCAACGCCTGATCGGTACCGTCCTCTGGTCTGGCGGGGTCGAGATCCGAAAATGATGCCCGATGTGTGGCCATTACAACCTAAATGGCTGCTATAAGGGGCAGAATGACCGAGCTACTCCGAGTTGCCCTTGTTGGCGCTGGTTCCATGGGACTGGCTCTTTTTCGTGGATGGCTTTCGCAAGGCCGACTAGACGCGCGTGGATCGTGCATTTTTGATCCAGCGCCGTCGAATGCGTTGCGGGAAATCTGTGACAGGCATCAGATCGCGTTGAACCCGGCGGTCACAGATTGCGACGCAAATGTGGTTGTGATCGCCATAAAGCCGCAAGCGGTCGAGGAAGTCTTGCCGACTTATGCTGGTCTCGCAGGGGGGTGCCTCGCGGTCTCTGTTATGGCCGGAACGAGCACCGAAACTATCGCGTCTTTTCTCGAGCAAGAAGAACAAGCCGCGCATCCGCGAGTAATCAGGGCGATGCCAAACCTTCCTGCCCAAGTTGGGGCCGGAATTACCGGATTGTTTGCGCCAGATGGATCATCAGACGACGATAAGATTATTGCTGAAACATTGATGAGTGCCGTCGGCGAGACAGTTTGGGTTGCGACCGAAGACCAACTCGATGTGGTGACGGCGCTATCTGGATCAGGTCCCGCGTTCTTGATGGCCTTCGCCGAAGCCATGGCCCGGGCCGGCGTTGCAAAAGGCCTTGCCGCTGACACAGCTGCCAAACTTGCCCGTCAAACACTCGCTGGCACAGGCACATTACTCGTTGAGGACGATCGTGCATTAGCCGATCTTCGCGCAGCCGTCACATCGCCCGGTGGGACAACCGCTGCCGGATTAGATGCGATATTAAAGGGTGACAAAACGCTGGTTGACGATGCGGCGTCCGCTGCCATCCGTGCTGCAACAGACCGTGCCCACGAGCTAAAGTCCTGATAGTCTGAGTACGGTTTTTATGGCTCGTTGTGTGATTGGAATTAAACTATGACCGACCTCGTCAAGAACTTCGGGCGAGGGTGTGCGATCGCAAGTTCGCTCATGGCTTCGGTAGTTTCGGCCCAAGAGTTAGACACAGCGATTGATTACCTCGTGGTGACCGGTGAGCGGCGAGAGGTAGCGCTTAACAATCAAGCGTCAAGTATTTCTATTCTGACCACGGATGACCTTGCCCGCATTGGTGCCGATCACCCCAGTGAAGCTCTCAATCGCTTGTCGGGCGTTTTAATTCACCGCGGTAGCGGGCAAGAGCATCTGACGGCGATCCGGTCACCGGTGCTGACGGGCGGTGCCGGGGCAGGTTCGTTTTTGTTTCTGCAAGATGGTGTCCCTTTGCGATCGGTAGGATTTGCCAACGTTAATGGGCTATTTGAGGCGCATACAGAAATTGCCCGTCAGATTGAAGTCGAGAAGGGGCCTTCCGGCGCCTTCTACGGTGCAAACGCAATCCACGGGACCATCAACGTATTGCTGCCTGAGCCGGGGCGGGGCGGTGATTTTCTGCAAGCAAGCGTCGACACGATCGGACGGCTGAAGTCGAGCGCAGTTATTGACAAAACGGTCGGACAACAATCTGTTCTGGCAGGCGTTTCCGTTCTTGATGATCCGGGCTTCCGTGTAGACAGCGGCGTTGATCAACAAAAACTGACACTCCGACATCGCTATGGCAGCGATGGGCTTGAGATTACGAGCACGCTCGCGGCTATCAATCTGAACCAGGAAACCGCCGGTTTCGTTCAAGGCCCGAACGCCTATCAGTATGCTGGATTACGTCGGACCAACCCAAACCCGGAGGCGTTCCGCGATGTGCAGGCGGTGCGCGTTCAGTCTCAGATCGAGAAGCGTCTGAGCGACACCTTTGAGGTTTCCATCACGCCTTATGGGCGGTGGACTGACATGGACTTCAGACTGCATTTTTTACCGTCCGATGCCTTAGAAGAAAACACCCACTGGAGCCTTGGTGCTCAGGCAGCGGGTTACTGGGAAGCCCCAAGCGGCGTAGATGTCGCTTTCGGGGTCGATGGGGAGTATACGGAAGGTGAGTTGACGGAGTTTCAGGATCGCCCAACGATCTTCTCGTTTACCCAAGGTTTGCACTATGACTATGAGGTTGAGGCCACCTCCCTGTCACCGTTTGCGCGCGCGTCTGTCCCCTTGACGGAGAAGATGAGCCTTGAGCTTGCTGGTCGTCTAGACTGGACATCTTTTAGGTATGACAACCGCACTGGTAGCGGGACCGTGGGGCGTTTTCTGCGTCCAGACGATCGGCGCGATTCATTCGTGACTTTCAGCCCAAAAATCCGACTGACCCGTGAGCTCGCCGACGGGCTGGTTTGGGCATCCTACACCAGGGGTGCACGGCCGCCCCAAACCACTGACCTCTACAGGCTTCAGATCAATCAGACCACAGATCCTGCTGAACCTGAAACGATTGATGCCGCCGAGATTGGAGTTCGGAAGTCCATTGGCAATGCGGCGTACGTCGACCTCGCCGGATACTATATGGTGAAGGACAATTTCTTTTTCCGGGACGCCGACGGCTTCAACGTCTCCGATGGCCGCACGCGCCATGTAGGCGGCGAGGCAAGTTTTGCGGTCGAGCTTATTGAGGATATCTCCTGGCAGGGATCACTTTCCTATGGGGCCCATACCTATCGTTTCGACCGGCCGCTTCTAAACCAAAGCCGAGCTAGCGAAATAATAAGTGCAGGCAATGATGTCGACACGGCACCGCGGTGGCTTGGTAACATGCGGTTGCGCTGGTCACCGGAGGAGAGGCCCGTCAGTGGCGAGATCGAATGGGTATTTGTTGATGATTATTTCCTTGATGCTGGGAATACGGAATCCTATCCCGGCCATTCAGTGTTCAATTTGCGGAGCAGTTGGCAGGTCGCCAAACAGGTGTCGGCATTTTTTGCATTGAGGAATGTGTTAAATACATTTTACGCGGAGCGGGCGGATTTTGCCTTTGGCAATGAACGATACTTCCCTGGTGAAGGCCGTGTGCTGACGGTTGGTTTTTCGTATCGCTCGTGAAGGACCGTGTTGGTGATGCCGCTGCCGGATGAAAGGAAAACCCATGAATAGTATTCGCGCTTGTGAGTGGCCTGACGCACCTGCGTTCGGCGCGGAGTGTGCGCCGTCCCACGATAGCGAAGCGGTGCGGCGGCTCATGGCAACGCGCCGTTCAACGACCGCCGCGTTTCTTACCGAACCCGGACCGGACGAGCAAACGCTCACAGCGATACTTACTGCCGCGTCGCGAGTGCCGGACCATCGCAAGATGGTACCGTTCCGGTTTATCGTTATCGCAGGCGATGCTCGTGAGAAAGGCGGAGAGCTTCTTGCACGCGCGTTGAGCGCCAACGAGCCCGATGCCGGACCTGAAAAGGTGTCGATTGAACGGGAACGTTTCACTCGCGCACCGCTCACCGTTGCGGTGGTTTCCAGAACAGACAAAGCTCATATGACGCCGGAGTGGGAACAGATTCTGACCGCTGGTGCGGTGTGTCAAAATCTTCTGATCGCGGCGCTAGGATCTGGCTTTGCGGCACAATGGTTGACAGAGTGGTACGCCTACGATCCGCTGGTCCGCGAAGGCTTTGGTCTTGACCCCGAAACCGAGCGATTTGCCGGTTTTGTTTACTTGGGGACAGCCAGTGCGCCGCCAAAGGAGCGTCGGCGCCCCTTGCTTAATGATCTGATTTCCAGGTTTTAGATGTATCGCCGGTACACGAAACGTGAGTACCATTAAACGTCACTTGAATGTGAACACGGTCTTCTTGCGGATAGCGCCGATGCGTTACTAGGTCTGCGGCGGCCAGGGCTATCTGGTCGAAAGGCTTCTGTTAGCAACCCTTATGATGAGGTGCGGGATGAAAAACGTTGTAATTTCAGGTATTTTTGCGGCCTTAGCGGCCACGTCGGTTCAAGCGCAAGATGATGCCGCGAACCCGGCTGCCGCGGTTGCCGGCGACTACAAAACCGATAAAGGCCACGCCTACATTACCTTCAGCTATGACCACCAGGGATACTCCAAGCCTTATCTGCGTTGGCGGGACTGGGACGGCGAACTTTCTTGGGATCCGGAAAACCCCACAGCATCCGTTGTTGATGTGACCATTAAGGCAGCGTCAATTGACTCAGGTGTCGATGTATTTGATGGCCATTTGAAAGAAGCTGACTTTTTTGACGTCGAAAACCATCCGACAATCACCTTCAAAAGCACATCTTTGACAACGACCGGCGAGACCACCGGCACAATGACTGGCAATCTGACCATCAAAGGCGTAACCAAGCCGGTGACGCTGAACGTTACCTTGAACCGTGCCGCTGAAGATAACCGGTCTAACGGCCACAAACTTGGGTTCTCGGCAAAGACCACAGTGAAACGGTCTGATTTCGGCGTTGATAAATACGCGCCGTTCGTGTCCGATGAAGTCGAAGTGATCATCGAGACGGAATTCGTAAAGCCGGGCGCGTAAGTCGGCGCACGCATTTTTCCGTATCTGAACTGAGAAGGCTCCGTTATGGCATCCGCTTCCCGGTATAGTAATGTCGCGATCTTGTTCCATTGGGTGATTGCTTTTTTGATCCTTGGACAGATCGCTGGTGGGCTTTACATGACGGGCCTTTCTGATGATCAGCAAGCAGAGCGTATTGAACTTTACCAGCTTCATAAATCCTTCGGGATCACGATCCTCTTGTTGTCTCTTTTAAGGCTAGGTTGGCGCTTAACCCATAAGCCGCCAGCTTTGCCCGGGGGGATGAAAAGTTGGGAGATGACCTTGGCAAAGGTCACTCATATCTCGTTTTACGCGTTGATGATCGGTGTCCCGCTTGGAGGCTGGGCCCTGGTTTCTGCCTCGCCCTTTGCTTCCAGCGTGCCTACCTATTTGTTTGGCGTTATTCCTTGGCCGCATTTGCCCTTCTTTGAAGGGATCGAAAATCGCGGTGCCCTTGCTGAGCAGATTAGTCAGGTGCATGGGTTTTTCGCGCTTACCACGCTCGCCCTATTTGGGCTCCATATTGTAGCGGTGATGAAGCACATGTTCGTCGATGACGACGATTTAATCCTTCGCATGTTGCCCCATGGCACAGAGAAGTAATCCATCAAACCTGGAAAATGAAATGACGAGACCTCTTTTCAGCCTCGCTGTCGTCGCTATGGCTTGCCTCACACCCGTTACTTATGTCCACGCCGAGGAAGCAACCTCTTGGGAGGTCGATAAGTCCGCAACTCAGATAGCCTTTACTGGCACCCAATCTGGAGATCCGTTCACCGGCGAATTCAAAGCATTCGATATCGCAATCAACTTCGATCCTGATAATCTGGAGGGATCAAGCATTCGCGCCACGATCGATACCGGATCAGGCGATACCGGTGACCGTCAACGGGACAAAGCCCTGCCGGGCAAAGACTGGTTCCACACAAAAGAGTATCCAACGGCGGAATTTGTTTCCACGGAGATTAATCAAGCCGGTGAAGGTCGCTATGAAGCGGTAGGCATCCTGACAATCAAGAACATCGAGCAGCCTTTGGTCTTGCCGTTTGATCTGAGTATTGACGGCGATAAGGCTGAAGCGAAAGCAACGGTCTCGCTTGTTCGGTCAGACTTTCAGGTCGGCCTTGGCGAGTTCAAGACGGGCAAGTGGGTTGGCCTCGATGTGGGCGTCGACATAAAAGTGACTGCCACGAAGTAGCTGAAGCCCCTAAACAGCAACAGGGAACGGCGACCGCCAATAATGGCTTACCCCGTTCGGCGATAACTTCCGCGTTCGGCTCCGCCCAGGTCTTCGTCGAACAACGCTGCTAGCCGATCGATCATTGCGCCACCTAACTGCTCAGGATCGACGATTGTCAGGGCCCGTCGGTAATAGGGGGTCACGTCGTGGCCAATCCCAATGGCGAGCAGTTCAACCGGTGAGCGGGTCTCAATAAAACTGATAACCTGACGCAAGTGCCGCTCCAGGTAAGTGCCGCCATTGGCCGATGACGTCGTGTCATCTACGGGTGCACCATCGGAGATAACCATCAAAATGCGACGGGCCTCCGGTCGTCCGATCAGCCGCTGGTGGGCCCACATGAGCGCCTCGCCATCGATATTCTCCTTCAGGAGACCTTCTTTCATCATCAAACCAAGAGAGGTTCGGGCGCGCCGCCAGGGTGCATCCGCGGATTTGTAGATGACATGGCGCAGATCGTTCAGGCGTCCAGGGTTGGACGGGCGACCGTCTGTGACCCACTTCTCTCGAGCTTGCCCACCCTTCCAAGCGCGCGTTGTAAAGCCAAGCACTTCGACCTTGACGCTGCAGCGCTCGAGGGTTCGTGCAAGAATGTCTGCACAAATGGCTGCGATCGAAATCGGCCGCCCGCGCATGGATCCGGAATTGTCGATCAGTAGGGTGACGACTGTGTCGCGAAAATCCTGTTCGCGTTCATGCTTGAATGATAGCGGTTGCATGGGATCGATGATGATCCGCGACAGACGGGCTGCATCGAGGTAGCCTTCATCCAGGTCAAACTCCCAGCTCCGGTTCTGTTGGGCAAGGAGTTTGCGTTGTAGTTTGTTGGCGAGGCGTGAGACCACCGAATGGAGAGTCTCTAGTTGGCGATCGAGGCTTCGGCGGAGGCGTTCCAACTCGTCATCGTCGCAAAGGTCAGAGGCTTCGGCGATCTCATCGAATGCCGTTGTGTAGGGCTTATACGCATTACCGCTGTCGCCGTCGAACTGCATGCGCGTTGACGAGATCTTTGCGTTTTCAACGGCCCCATCAGACTCGTCTTCCTCCGACTCCTGAAGGTCCTGTTCGGACATCTCCATGTTATCATCGGGTGCCTCGCCCGGCTGGGTTTGTTGGTCTTCGGGCAAATCGGCAACGCCGCTATCTTCATTCTCGGCGTTTTCGTCCTCGTTCTCATCCCCGTCATCGTCGCCTTCGGTCTGATCTTCGCCGGGTTCGTTGCCGTCCTCGTCCTGTTCCAGGTTCAGATCACGGATTACCTGGCGCGCGAGGTCTGCAAATGCGGCCTGATCGGAGAGATCAGTTGATTGAGCAATGGCATCGAGTGCGTCGCCTGCCATTTCATCGACGTCCGGTGCGCATTTCGTCATCATTTCCTGAACGCACTCGGGGTGGTCGCGGCCCGTTAGCCTTTGGCGCAATAGGAGCGCCGTAATTTCTGCCAGCGGCGGTGCTTCGCTGGTCTCAAGGCGGTCGAGGCGCTTGTCCGTCAATTTCTTCTCAAGACTGGCTGTCAGATTATCGCCGACCCCTTGCAGGGCGCGGGTGCCGATCGCCTCAATGCGGGCGCGTTCCAGGGCCGTGAAGACGGCCTGTGCTTCGCCGCCTTGTGGCATATTTTTCATGTGCGCAGCCGCATCATGGTGGGCCAACCACAGAGCGGCACCATCCGATTCGCCTCGTGCGATAAGCGCTGCCTGGCGATCCAAGACCCGCGCGGGGAGGGGGATTTTTGCTTTCTTCCCTTGTACCAAGGCATTGTCGCCAGCAAATGTGACTTCGACCTCTGGTTGGGCGGACAAGGCCCGCGTGGTTTGCAGTAAGGCGCGCTTGAAGTCTTCGCGTTTTTTTTCTTTCGGTGTCATGACCTTGGCTTAGCTCATAGAAGCGCGAAACACCAAGGGACGCGACAGCGCGGGGGGAACCGCAGGGCTCGGTTCATGCAAGACGTATCCGGCTCAGCTGCTTTCCGCCAGGAACGACAGCTGTGTAACGATGGCGTTTCGGTCAGTTTCGTTCTGATCAGTCAATGACGTTGGGTAGTCCCCGGTAAAGCAATGGTCGGTAAAGGCCGGTGCGCTTTCGTCGCGCTCACCTTTGCCTAGCGCTAGATATAGTCCGTCCAACGAAAGAAACGCGAGGCTATCGGCCCCGATTTCAGCCCGGATTTCGTCAACTGATTTTGTGGCGGCGATTAACTCGTCTCGGGACGGTGTGTTGATCCCATAGAAGTCAGGAAAGATAATTGGCGGGCACGCGACTCGCAAATGCACCTCTAGCGCTCCGGCATTGCGCATCATTTCAACGATTTTTCTCGATGTTGTTCCGCGTACCACTGAATCATCGATCAGGCACACGCGTTTGCCCTTCACCAGCGACATATTTGGTGAGTGCTTGCGCTTCACGCCAGCTTCACGGATTTCCTGTTTTGGCTCGATAAAGGTTCGACCCACAAAGTGGCTTCGAATGAGCGCCATTTCATAGGGGAGTTTCGACTTCTGCGCGAAGCCAATGGCTGAGGGAACGCCTGAGTCGGGGATTGGTGAGACAAGATCAGCATCGCAGGGAGCTTCTTTCGCGAGCTGTTTGCCAAGCTTTTTGCGCAATTGATAAACGCTCTTGCCATCGACGACTGAGTTTGGACGGGCAAAGTAAATCAATTCGAATATGCAAGGCCGCGCTTGAGACGGCTCTGGGAACACCTGTCGGCTTTCGATTTCGCCATTAGGGTGACACACAACGACTTCACCCGGCCGGATATCGCGAACAAACTCCGCCCCCAAGATTTCAAGGGCACAGCTTTCCGACGCGAGAATCGGTGCTCCGTTCAATTTGCCGAGAATTAGCGGGCGGATCCCGACGGGATCGCGAGCGCCAATTAAGCCCTCTTTTGTCAAAACGCACAGCGCATAGCCGCCTTCAACCAGCTTCAGGCTCTCAATCAGCCGGTCGACAATCCCGATCTGATGGGAGCGAGCGGTGAGTTGCAGGAAAAGTTCAGAATCTGACGTAGACTGAAAGATACATCCGCGCTGGACAAGTTCGCGCTTCAATTTTTGCGCATTCGTCAAGTTGCCATTGTGGGCAATCGCGATACCGCCCTTGTCGAGATCCGCATACAGGGGCTGCACGTTGCGGATCACAGTTTCCCCTTGTGTAGAATAGCGCGTGTGGCCGATGGCACCGGCGCCAACAAGACGGGCGACCGTATCGGGGTCTGAAAACTTGTCTGACACGAGGCCGAGATGCCGCTCTGTGTGGAACCGCTTGCCATCATAGGAAGCAATGCCGGCCGCTTCCTGCCCTCGGTGCTGTAAGGCATGAAGACCAAGTGTCGTCAGGGCGGCAGCGTCGTCAGTTCCGATGATACCAAAAACACCGCACTCTTCGTGGAGCATGCGGTCCCGGTTGGTTACCGCTGCCGCTTTTGCTGCGGGCCGAAGTGCCGCCAGACGATCCGCCACTTCTAAAACTTTGGGGCGGAAGGCGGCAGTTGGCGTAGGCATACTCTAATTTCCGTCTGGGTTCGTCGATTGAGTGAGAAGATCCGCGATCTCATCGCTCTGATCAGTGCTACGGGTCTTCGGATCACTTGGCTCAGAAGTTGTGACGGTCGTCACAAGTTCTTCCATCGCGGCGCGGTCCGGGCCTGAGCTGACATCTGAGGGACTCTCTGACCGAAGATCCTGAGGTTGCGGCGTCCCTTCCTGGTAAGGAGCAAACCCTTCAATAATCGACGCTGAGCCCTTTACGAGCGGTAGAAGCATCGCATTGTTGACGGTGTCCGGCCTGTTTGGTTCGTCCAGGTAGTACCCGTATCCGATGAACCCGAGACCGACGAGCGCAAGCGCCCTGACAAACCCAAAAAAACCGCCGGCGACCTGATCAATAAGTCGTTGTTGTTCGGTGAGCTGAAATTTCCCGGTAAAATAGGAAATCAGAACGTGAAAGCCGACAAAGCCTACAAAGGTCAGACTGCCGGCAGTGAACACGTTGGCAAAAAAGCTGTCCAGTTTGCCTAAGCTCGATAGGATAGGGACGGTGAACATCCAGGCGATCAGCCCGCCAAGTAGGAGGGCTATGAGTGTTCCAAACTCGCGAACTGCCCCTCGGATGACGGCAAAGAAAATGGATACGGCAAAAATCACGATTAAAATGGCGTCAAAGCCGGTCATGTCTCATCCCGTCTCTAAAAAACACGCAACAGCCATTTCCAAGCTATGGCCTTCAACGCAAGCCTCGTCTGGCAACAACCTGTCAAGTATTTGTGAAGGTTAGTACCAGCGCTCTTTCCTTTGCTTATCCGTGATCGTCCGGGCGCTCAAGCTTTCTCCGCCCTGAAATAGTGGGAAACCGTCGAATCCAACTGAGTAGGTCGGCGAGCGTGTCCGCTGAGACCAATTCAAGAGCCTCTGAAGTGGCCCCCTTTGGCGCAAGACCACCACCAAAGCCCAGTTTTGTCGCCTCGATCAACCGGGCATCGGTCTGGTTGACAGGACGGACGGCACCGGAGAGGGCGACTTCGCCAAAAACGACCGTATCGGACGGGATTGCCGCATCGAAGAGCGAAGAAACGAGAGCGGCGCAGGCCGCCAGGTCCGCGGCCGGTTCAGTAATGCGCATGCCTCCAGCCACATTCAAAAAGACGTCGTGACGGCCGAAGTCGAGGCCCCCCCGGGCATCTAGTACCGCCAGCAGCATCGAAAGTCGCCCGCTGTCCCAGCCCACGACTGCGCGGCGAGGTGCAGCAAGGGTGGAGGGGGAGACCAGGGCCTGAATCTCAACGAGGACAGGCCGTGTCCCTTCCACACCGGCGAAAACAGCAGCGCCTGGAACAGGCTCACCTTTTTCTGACAGAAAGAGCTCGGAAGGATTACTAACCTCCCTGAGACCACCGCCGGTCATTTCGAAAACGCCAATCTCATGCGCAGCGCCAAATCGGTTTTTCACGGCTCTCAGGATCCGGAAAGACCGGCCTTGTTCGCTCTCGAAATACAAGACCGCGTCCACCATGTGTTCGACAACACGAGGCCCTGCGATTTGGCCGTCTTTTGTCACGTGTCCCACGAGGATCGTGACAGCCCCGGAAGATTTGGCGTAGCGGATTAATTCTTGTGCGCAGGAGCGTACTTGTGTGACCGTTCCTGGAGCGCCGGGCAGGGCGTCGGACCAAAGCGTCTGAATTGAATCAATGATGACGATATCTGGCTTATCAGCCTTAAGGGTCGTCAGAATGTCTCGCAGTGCTGTGGCAGAAGCCAGTGCTACCTGGGCTTTGCTTAAATTCAACCGCTCGGCGCGTAGGCGGATTTGACCGATCGCTTCTTCGCCTGAAATGTAAGCAACCCGCTGACCGCTTTTCGCAAGACCTGCCGCGATTTGTAGAAGGAGCGTCGATTTTCCGACGCCCGGGTCGCCGCCGATTAAGAGCGCAGACCCTGGGACGAGGCCACTGCCGCATGCCCGGTCAAATTCTTGATTCCCCGATTGGTAGCGAGGGACGCTCCGGGCCTCGCCTTCAAGACCAACAAACTCAAGGAGCCTTCCTTTCGATTTGCCAGATGTCCCCAACGACCCCGGCGGTGCTGAGCTAACCTCTTCTACAATGGTGTTCCACTCGCCGCATTCACCGCAGCGGCCAGCCCACTTGCCGTAGGTGGCTCCGCAGGATTGGCAGACGAAAGTGGAAGAAGACTTGGCCAAAACAACTCCAGGATTATCAATCAGTTCACGGGAAGCTGGTACTCTTCGTCAACGCCTAGAGAGACCTCCCAGATCTTGGTTGGCCCTGTTTCGTGCCGAGATCAATTTGCCAGAACTTTCTTTTATCTTCCACGTCGCCGCGCCTATGATAGGCAATAAGTAAAAGCCGCGTTCCGTTTAGCAGAATAGGGGCGTCTGCTACGTGAGTAATGCTTGGGGTAAAAGAGGGATCCGGCGGGGGCAATGGAAATCAATCGGGCGTTCTGGCATCAGCTTGACCAGTTTGGCGATGCCAACTGTTTAATAGGTGGGGCCCAACCGCTTAGCTACAGAACTGTCGCGGCCAAAGCGGACCAGGTCACGGCTGATTTGCCGACACGCAAGTCCCTAGTGCTATTGCAGATCGACAATAGCATTGATGCAATCACCAGCTATTTAGGGATCCTTCGGGGTGGGCACGCCATCCTGTTATGTGAAGCCGGAAACGACGCTCTCGCCGAAACGCTGCGCGATACTTACTGCCCGGAATTCGAATGTCTCCAGGCAACAGATGGATTTGAGGTAATTTCAACGGGCCTTGCCGGTCCGGAGCTTCATCATGACCTCGCCATGGTGATCAGCACGTCCGGATCATCTGGGACGGCAAAAGCTGTTCGCTTGTCCTATGAGAATCTGGAGAGCAATGCTCGGGCAATCGCCCAGTATCTGAGTCTGGACGCCGACGAGCGAGCCCTTCTCACATTGCCCTTGCATTACTGTTATGGGCTCTCGGTCGTGAACTCTCATCTTGCCGTGGGGGCAAGTCTTGTTACGGGGCGCAGTGACCCGTCTGCGCCGAGCTTTTTCGATCGTCTAAATGAGAAAAGTGCAACGAGCTTTGCCGGTGTTCCGTACACGTTTGAAACACTGGAGCGTCGCAAATTTCGTGAACAGTCATTCCCTTCATTGCGTTATGTGACCCAGGCGGGCGGCAGGCTTCAGGATGACCTTGTCCGTGCGTACGGGAAGTGGGCAGCAGAAAGTCAAAAGCGTTTCTTTGTCATGTATGGACAAACTGAAGCGACAGCCCGGATCTCGTATCTCCCTCCTGAAAAGCTCTTGTCCTCGGTCGGATCAATCGGTGAGGCCATTCCTGGTGGGCGCATCACCCTTTGCCGCGAAGATGGTACGCCGGTTGCGCGAGGTGAACAGGGCGAGATTAACTACGAAGGTCCCAATGTGATGCTGGGCTATGCGGAGGCGCGCGAGGATCTCGCTGGAGGACGGGATTCGTTCAAATTGCTAACCGGTGATCTTGCGGTCGAAGGCGAGGATGGGTTCTTTCGCATTGTCGGAAGAAAGAGCCGCTTTTCAAAGATTTTTGGGGTGCGGCTCAACCTTGATCAGGTGGAGAGTTTTCTCGCCTCCCAGGGTCAGCAAGCCAAGGTTGTTTCTGACGACAAGTCACTTTTTGTGGTATCGGAAGGCCAGGCGCTCGACAGCGATCTGGTTGCGACGCTGTCAGACGAATTCAATGTCCCTGCAACTAATATAAGTCTGCGCGCCATCGATGCATTGCCACTTCTGCCCTCCGGCAAGGTTGATACACGATCATTGTTGTCAACAATGGTCTTGGAATCAGAGACTTCTCGATATGAAGCGAACGCCGGCGGGGGTACGCAAAGAGAACGAATTATAAATCTCTACAAAGAGCATTTTCCGAACCAAGACTTAAGTGAGAGTGATAGCTTTGTTTCCCTCGATGGAGACTCGATGCGCTTTGTATCCATCTCACTTGGGATTGAAGAAATTCTCGGAGAACTTCCTGATCGCTGGGAGCAGTTGAGCATCTCAGATCTTTCGAAAGTGCAATCGAAGGAAAGGCGTTTCTGGGCATCGATCGAGTCCTCCATTTACCTTCGCGCGCTCGCGCCACTCGCCATTGTCCTTAACCATGCCGGAAACACCGTCTTTCGTGGTGGTGCCGCCGCTTTGTTGGTACTCGCAGGGTACAATTTTTACCGATTTCAGTGGCGACAGTTTCTTGACGGAAACATTCTCCGGGCGTGGTCAACGATCTTAGTGAATATACTGATCCCCTACTGGGCCATATTGATCAGTTACCAAATTCTTATGGGCGAAGTGGAGTGGCAAAACATCCTGCTGATCGGCTATATCACCGAGCTTGGTGACGCCAAGAAGCCCTTTGTGCTCTGGTTTATCCAAGCTCTGATCCAGACGATCTTGGTGCTGACATTACCTTTGATTATCCCTGCAGTTCGCAACTGGGCGAGGCAAAATGAGTTTTTATACATTAGTATTGCTTGTCTTGTGATGGTTTCCACCCGACTTCTAGGCGAACCCTATCTGTTCGGTGAATATGTGAATGCTCAGAATGGCCAGCATGTGCTTTGGGCATGGTGGCTGTTTGCCATCGGAATGTTCTTGTCGACATGGCGCTATCGTGCCGATGCAACACCGGTGCCGGTCCCTAACGGCAAACTAAACATCTGGGCGATAGCGATATCGATCGCGGTAACGCTTATCGCCTGGCGTTTTTACGATACCGATACCTCCCGCGCAGTCGCAGTCAGTTTGACTGTCTTAGTCCTGATATGGGCGCCCCATTTGCCTATTCCCCGGATCGCTATTCCCACAATTTCCGTCCTCGCTGCGTCAAGCTATTTCATTTACATGATGCATGGCCGTGGACGCATTGTCGGCTGGTCGGAAGCACTTCCTGTGGATATCGTCCGCGTGGGCTCAGGGGTGCTTTTCGGCGTCGTCACCTGGAAACTTTACACAATGGGGGAGGTTCAGGTACGCCGGTGGTTCAATAAATTTAACGAAATGCGCAGAGAATAGTGGTTTGGCCGTTGGTCCTTAGGCTGCAGGGGGCGCTGATCCGCAAATTCTATGCACAACACTTTTTTCTGGTCCGATTTAGAGCGTTTTGATAGCGCAACTTGCCTTAGTGACGGTGCACACGAAGTAACATATCGTGAATTAGCACAGTATTCTGATAACCTGACTTCTTCTTTGCCGGCGTCAAAGTCACTCGTTCTCTTGCATATTGACAACTCTCGCGAGGCAATTGCTGCTTATTTGGGCCTATTGCGCCGCGGTCATGCGGTGATGCTCTGCGAAAAGGGCAATACGACATTGGCAGCCACTTTGCGTTCGACCTATCTGCCGGAATTTGAATGCCGTCTCGACACTGATGACCTGGAATTTGTTCCAACGGGGCTGACCGGCGAAAGTTTGCATCCGGATCTTGCCATGGTCATCAGCACCTCTGGCTCGTCGGGAACGGCAAAGGCCGTGCGCTTGTCCTATGAAAACCTGGATAGCAATGCCCGATCGATCGCGTCTTATTTGGAACTCTCACCCGCTGATCGGGCTTTGCTGACGCTGCCGCTCCACTATTGCTACGGCTTGTCAGTTGTAAACTCTCACCTCGCAACTGGGGCAAGTATTGTTCCGGGGCGGGTTGATGTTACAGCGTCAGAATTCTTCGATCACTTGAGATCGAGCCGGGCTACGAGTTTTGCGGGTGTTCCCTACACGTTTGATATCCTAGAGCGGCGAAAGTTCCGGGACCAGACCTTTGATAACTTGCGGTATATCACCCAAGCAGGCGGAAAACTGTCTGTCGACCTTGTGAGGGAGTATGGGCATTGGGCAAAAGATCAAGGCAAGGCCTTTTTTGTCATGTACGGCCAAACCGAAGCGACGGCCCGAATTTCCTATGTTCCTCGAGAAGAGACCGTGACGGCAGCAGGGACCATCGGGCGCGCTGTGCCTGGCGGCCGGATTTCTCTGTGCCGAGACGATGGACAACCGGTTGCACCAAGTGAAGAGGGGGAAATCACTTATGAGGGGCCGAACGTCATGCTCGGCTACGGTGAGAGACGTTCCGATCTTCAGCTCGGCCGTACCATTGATCGTCTTTCAACAGGCGACATTGCAGTGCAAGAGCCCAACGGATTTTTTCGTATTGTCGGTCGGAAGAGTAGATTTTCGAAAATATTCGGCATACGCCTTAACCTCGACGCAGTAGAGGCTCATCTCGCGTCGAATGGAATAAGGGCAAAGGCTGTGTCCGATGATCGGAAGCTCATTCTGGTTTCCGATGATCAAGTTTTAGATAACGATACTGCGGCCGCCATCGCTGATCAATTCAACTTGCCCTTGGCGAATATCGTCATGCGCCATATCGATGCCTACCCTCTGCTTTCGTCAGGTAAGATTGACTATCGCACGCTTTTGACGTGGGCCACAGAGCAAGAGGATTGTCCCTCCAGTCCTAAGACGCAAGTCGCCTCAGAGGAAATAGTTACGCCAAGCCGTGAGGCAAAGCTCGTCGCCCTGTTTAGGGAATTCTTTCCGTCAGCGGAAATTGACGGAGAGAGTAGCTTTGCGAGCTTAGACGGTGACTCCATGAGTTTTGTCGGCGTGTCTCTCGGCATCGAAGAAGCCCTGGGCATGTTGCCACAAGGCTGGGAAGACACGCCAATCAAAGAATTGGCACAAACGCAGGAACGCAAAAGCGGCTTTCTGGCGACGATTGAAACGTCGATCTATTTGCGCGCGATCGCGCCCATTGCCGTTGTTTTGAATCATTCAGGGTTGGAGGTCGTCCGGGGTGGTGCCGCTGCCCTTTTGCTCCTTGCCGGGTACAATTTTTATCGTTTCCAGTGGAAGCAGTTTCTTGACGGGAAGTTTTTCCAGGCGTGGACGGCGATCATCGTAAATGTGCTCATCCCATATTGGTTGATATTGGTGTCATTCCAGTTTTTAAAAGGGGAGATTGAATGGCAAAATGTCCTGCTTATTGGAAATGTCTCGCATTTTGGCTGGGCAGATAAAGGGTTCGGCGTCTGGTTCATTCAGGTATTTGTACAATCAATGGCACTTGTCAGTGTGCCGCTTTTATTTGGTCCTATTAGAGCTTGGGTAAAGCGCAACGAACTGGGGTACTTCGTTCTGATTGCTTGGATTGCAATCCTTGTGCGCTTTTTAATGGAGCCATTTCTTCTCGGTGAATATGTCCTTTCGCAAAAGGGCCAGCATTTATTCTGGGCGTCTTGGCTCTTTGCCGGTGGAGCATTCCTTGCCAGTTGGCGTGCGCTCCCGATCGGTACTTCAGACGGTGACCAAACGATTTACCCCTGGCATTCATTGTTAGTCGTTCTCATGGCAATTATTTTGACACGGACGTTCTATGTCGATGATATGTCTAGAACGGTCTTCGTTTCTATTGCCATCGTCGGTCTCGTTTTGGTCCCACGGTTACCCTGTCCCCGAATGGCTATCCCTGTGCTCTCAACGACGGCAGCGGCCAGTTACTTTATTTACATGCTCCACCAGCGTGGTCGGATCGTTGAGTGGTCTGAAGCCCTGCCGATTGATATCGTTCGGGTCGGGTCTGGCGTCTTAATCGGCATCATAGGCTGGAAAATCTATACTCTTGGCGAAGGGCTAGTTCGCAAAGCTTGGGCAAATATACTTTTGCGCGTAGAGGGCTTGAGGCGTTCTGCCGCATCAAACTGACAACCGCGCTCGTCACGCAGCTCCGGCTCAGGTATGGTTCGGTGACACGCAAACTTGGGAGCAGGCCATGTCAGTTCAACAAGCGAACCCTTATGTTCAGGGCTTGTATAGGCCAGTCAGCGAGGAGGTCGAAAGTCGCGATCTTGTCGTCCACGGGGAAGTCCCGCGAGACTTAAACGGCGCTTATTTCCGCAATGGGCCGAACCCTCGTGTTGAACCGAAAGGGATGCATCATTGGTTCGACGGTGACGGGATGCTTCATGGCATTTGGTTTGACGATGGTAATGTCCGGTATGCCAATCGCTATATCCAGAGCCAGGACTTCAAGGCTGAGGCAGCTGGGCAACTGATCAGGCCCGGGATTTTCGAACAAGCCGCCGTCCACCAGGAACGTCGGACCGTCTATAAGGATACGGGTAACACGGATGTTGTCTATCACGGTGGGCAATTGCTAGCGCTCTGGTATGTTTCTGGCCAGCCAGTCGCTGTCGATCCGCATACCTTGCAAACAATCAAGACTGAAACGTTTGGCGGCAAACTCCCGAACAATGTGTCAGCACATTCTAAAGTGGACCCGCGAACGGGCGAATTGGTTTTCTTTGACTATGCGCTTTACGAGCCGAAAATGTGGTTTGGTTCCGTGTCGAAAGATAGCGAGCTAACATACTTCCAAGCGGTGGATTTGCCTGGTCCGCGCTTACCCCATGATATGGGGCTTACGGAGAACTATGTCGTCTTGCATGACCTGCCGGTCGTCTTCACCGAGGCGGGCATTCGCAACCGCATGTGGCAAATCGAAGTGGCCGACCAGCCGACCCGGTTCGGCGTGGTTCCGCGCAAAGGCGGAGATGCGAAATGGTTCGAGTTTCCCACTTGCTATATCTACCACGTCATCAATACCTGGGAAGAGGGGGATGAAGTGGTCATGGCCGCATGTAAGATGGTCGACAATGGCTTTCCACCTGACCCGAAAGCGTTTGGTCCGTATGCGCCAATGGTCTCAGTGCTTGCCTTGCGGGCGCAGCCGTTTCTCTGGCGCATGAACATGAAAACAGGCGAGGGCCGCGAAGAGCAAATTGATGATGCGCTCTCAGAGTTTCCGGTCGTAAATACCAATTTGACAGGACGCAAAACCCGTTACTCTTATCATGTGGTTATGGACGACCACGTTCTTCAGCGGTACTCCGGTTTGCGGAAGTATGACCTGACGTCTGGCACCTATGAGCAGTACGATTTCCCCGATGGCGTCTACGGTTCTGAACCTGCATTTGCTCCTCGGGACGATGCCTCCAGTGAAGACGACGGCTATGTGGCAACCTTCGTGACAGACCTAAATGCGGGGACCTCGCAAGCGGTAGTCCTTGATGCCAAGAATTTCACGAATGGTCCGGTCGCAAGGATAGATCTGCCCCAGAGGGTGCCCGCGGGCTTTCACGGAACCTGGGCTGCCCTCTAAAGCTGGAGTGCTTCTACTTGGTCATTGAAGCCCACCGTGCGTTGACCCAGCGCATCTTTTCGACCATGAACTCTCCCGCAAACGAGTAGCGGAGACCCCATGCGAATTGATGCGATTGCTATCGGCGACACACCGCCCGACGACGTCAATGTAATCATTGAAGTGCCTGTCGGTGGCCAGCCCATCAAGTATGAGATGGACAAGGAAGCCGGCGCGCTCATCGTCGACCGTTTTCTTTACACACCCATGGCCTATCCGGGGAACTACGGATTTGTTCCGCATACGTTGTCAGACGATGGCGACCCGATTGATGTCCTCGTTTGTAACACACGTCCGCTGGTGCCCGGCTGTGTGATCAATGTGCGGCCTATTGGCGTGATGTTAATGGAAGACAATTCCGGTCTCGATGAGAAGATTATCGCGGTTCCGAGCCCGGCGCTCTCGCGGCGTTACGACAAGGTCGAGGAATACTCGGACATGCCGGAAATCACCCTCCAGCAAATCGAGCACTTTTTCGAGCACTATAAGGATTTGGAACCCGGCAAGTGGGTGAAGATCGGTGGCTGGCAGGATGCTGCGACCGCCAAGAAGCTCATCGTTGAGGCGATTGATCGGGCGAAGTGATTTTGAACTGCTGAGTGCTCTTTAGTTGATCACGGTCAACGACGTTGCGGTGTATCTCAAAACGTAAGGTTTGGTGGCCGGTTCGTTGTCAGGGAGCGTGTCGCCGAAGAAGGCGACATAGCAGTCATACCCATCCATTGTTTTGTTAAACCAACAATGAACGACGACGCCGAATTCGTCTTCTTCGCTGATTTCCAGTTTTCCCAGCGTGCCGCGGGAAAGGAACTGGTCAGGCATTACGTTCGTTGCCAAGTGTTTCCCGCGCGAAGGGTATGGGCAATTGATTTGGTTCTAACCCCATTTGTTGGGTGATTAGCCCAAAAAGCCGTTTCGAAAGGATTACTTTCGGTGTCGCGATAAATCACACCGAGCGCCATCGGGAATTCAGGGTGCGGCATTTCGATGAGTAGCCGTGCAAGGGTTCTGTTGGTTTCGTCGTGAACCAATACCTCGCCCTCGGAGGGTTTCCCTTCGCTGTCGAGGTCGATCGCTTTCAACGCAAACGTCGACTGATCGAAAATCAAGCCTTTGGTCCCATTTCCCCAGACCAGCGGTTGGCCGTGAACGACGTGGAGCTGGGTTGTTGGGGCCGTTTTTTTCTCGGTGAATTCCGCGAAGACGTCCTTATTGTAGACGATGCAGTTCTGGAAGAGCTCCACGAAGGCGGCGCCTTTGAATTCGTGGGCCGCGGCGAGGATAGAAGGCAGGCCTTTCGCATCGGTGTCGATGCCACGGGCAATGAATTTTGCACCGGCACCATAGGCAAAACCGCAAGGCGATACCGGGGCATCGAGGGAGCCGCCGGGACTGGAGGGTGAGCGCGTGCCTGGCCGGGATGTGGGGGAGTACTGACCTTTCGTTAGGCCATAGATCTCATTGTTAAAGAGCAGAATTTGCAGATCCAGATTGCGCCTGATGACGTGAAGCAAGTGATTGCCGCCAATAGAAAGTCCGTCGCCGTCGCCGGTGACGAGCCAGACATCGACGTCTGGTTGGCTGAGCTTCAGGCCAGTCGCAATCGCAGGCGCGCGGCCGTGAATCGTGTGGAACCCGTAGGCGTTCACATAATAGGGAAAGCGCGACGAACAGCCGATGCCTGAAATGAACGCGGTATTGTCCGGGTCCGCCTCAATATCAGCAAGCGTTTTCTGGACGGCCTTCAGGATGGCGTAGTCGCCACAGCCGGGACACCAGCGTACTTCCTGATCGGTTGCAAAGTCTTTGGCTGTGAGAGGCTTGTTCATATTAACTCCCGTCGAGTTTTAACGGCATGAGCGCAAAGTACAGCTCGGACTAACCGTGCCGTCTTTGCAATAGATTGTTCCATCAGTGTCGGCAGTACCCACCCCGCCACCATGGCTACAACAACCCCGCATTTGGCTTCTTTGGGCCTGGAAACAGCTAGGGCTGAGCTCGCCATTGTTACACACCAGTTTTCCCTAAAGCACATTCAGAACACCGCTGTTTTTGCTGCAGCAACCGCTATAGTCATTGCCGTTGAGGCAGATATTGTCTTGACCCAGGGTGATTTTAACGGTCTGTCGGGCCTCACTGAGTATGTCGGCGGCCAACAACTCGGGAGTATTCTGGACAGGGGCAGGGTCATCATAGAACCGTGCCAAGGCAAATCCGGCGAGCAACGCTAACGCCAAGAGAATAATCGTTGCTCGAAACATTTTGTACCTACTCCGCTGCCGTGGCTACTTGATAGTTTGCTCGGATTGCGTCGACGATCTCTGCAATCTTGAAGGGTTGACCTGAAACCTTCGGCAGGGATTCAACCTGTACCTCCAGCTTATCCCGGAGAAGCGTCGCGCACTGGCCCATGTTCATTTCCGGCAGCAGGATACGATCAAACTTGGCGAGAAGCGCACCCAGATTTTCCGGAAGCGGATTAAGCCAACGCAAATGAACTTGAGCGACGCTTATGCCTTCAGCCCGTGCCCGTTCCACCGCACGCCAGATAACGCCGTGTGTGGATCCCCAACCAACCACGACCAGAGGCCCGGAGGGGTCTCCTTGTGCGATCTCTTGAGGAGGGATGAATTTGCCGACCGCGCCCACCTTCTCCTCACGCAACTGGCTCATGACTGCATGATTTTCTGCGTCATAGGAGATGTCGCCGGTCAGCACGTCCTTCTCAAGACCGCCGATACGGTGCGCCATACCCGGTGTGCCTGGGTGCACCCAGGGGCGGCCTTTGCTCGCGGCGTCACGCTTCCAGACTGTGGTCTTGATATCGTCATTGGCTGCCATTTGCGAGCTGGCGGCACTTGTGACTGCCATGGGCGCAGTGTTTGTTTCGATCGGTGGATAAGCCTCAAAGTCTGGTAGCTTCCAAGGTCCCGCTGCGTTTTGAATGTAACCGTCGGTCAACAAAAAGACCGGTGTCATATGCCGCAAGGCTGCGCGGGTTGCTTCAATTGCTGCATCGAAGCAGTCGCCGGGACCCGATGCGGCGATTACAGGGACCGGTGCATCACCGTTTCGTCCGTAGACGGCCTGATAGAGATCGGATTGCTCAGTCTTGGTGGGCAGCCCTGTGGAAGGTCCGCCGCGCTGAGCGTTAACAACAACCAGAGGAAGCTCCGTTGAAATCGCAAGGCCAATGGCTTCGGTCTTTAGCGCGATCCCGGGACCCGACGACGCGGTCACACCGATCGACCCTCCATAGGACGCGCCAATGGCGGCGCAAGCCGCGGCGATTTCGTCTTCAGCTTGAAACGTGGCAACGCTGTGCTCGGCCATCCGTGAGAGGTGATGCAATAGCGGCGACGCAGGCGTAATCGGATACGACGCAAACAGCATCGGCCGGTCAGCCAGTTCACCCGCGGCGGCAAGGCCAAGGGCGAGGGCTTCCGCACCGGTGATCGAGCGGTAATCGCCAGGCGGCAGAGGGGCTTCGTCCAGTTTATACTGGGGCAAGCTTGCAGAAAGTTCGGCGGTTTCGGCAAATGCGTGGCCTGCATCCAGCGCGGCCATATTGCCGGCAATAACGGCATCCTTGCCTTTGAACTTTGTTTCGATCCACGATTTTATCGGTGCACGGTCATGTCCAAACATCCAAAGGACGCAGCCCAAAGCCCAAAAGTTCTTGCATTGCTCGCCATCGCGTTTGCCAAGACCGCTGTCGCTGACGGCCTCCAGGGTCTGTGTCTTGATGGGGATGTCAATCACATTGAAACCGTCGAGGTCGCCCGTATGGCGCGGATCTTCTTTTATGTGCGCCTTGGCAAAGTTCCGCTCGTTGAACTCGTCTGTATTCAGAATAACCGTTGATCCGGACGGCATGAGCGGCAGGTTCACCTTAAGAGCGGCTGGGTTAAGCGCAACAAGTACGTCGGGTTCATCACCGGCAGTTGTAATTCGCCGCGACCCGAGATTGATCTGAAACGCGGACACACCAAAGGTCGTCCCGACGGGTGCCCGGATTTCAGCTGGAAAATCCGGAAAGGTTGAAAAGTCCGCCCCCGCAAAGGCCGTTGCATCGGCAAATCGGCTGCCCAGCAATTGGATCCCATCGCCTGAATCGCCAGCGAAGCGGACAACTACCGAGGCCGGCGTGTGCATTTCAGTCATGTTTCACTCTGCCCTGTTTGTCTGACTTCCCCAGCGCCGCATCATTGTCTTACGATTACAGCGTTCAGCAAAGCCGACCGTCTCGTGTTCCTCCGTCGCGGCGCCCTTTAGCTTTGCCTCCCAGCTCGCACTCATGGGCCCGTCGATGTGCTCGCTGCGCGCTCCTTCCCAGGCACAGCTTCCCTATCCTAACGCGAGTTAGCCCCGGTAAGACAAGTGTTTATTGAAGCGAGAATGTCTGCGAGACTTTGAAGATGCGTGGGGATTTTCTGACGGTTTGCTTGCCCGCTTCAAGCGAACCCTGTAACCGCGAGGTCAATTAAGAATAGTGAGGCTCGACCCCGCCAGTGGGACGAGAAAAATTCTAACGAATGAGGCGCGCGGAACCATGAAATTCTTTGTCGACACGGCTGAAGTTGAAGAAATCCGGGCATTGATCCCGACCGGGCTGGTGGATGGGGTCACGACAAACCCGAGCCTGATCATGAAGTCGGGCAGGGACATTCGCGAAGTGACAAAAGAAATCTGTGATCTGGTCGACGGTCCAGTGAGTGCGGAGGTCACCGCCGTTCAAACCGCTGCCATGATAGAAGAGGGCCTTTCACTCGCTAAACTCGCTGACAACGTGACGGTGAAATTGCCACTCACCATGGAGGGTATCGCAGCCTGCAAAGCGCTCTCGTCAGAAGGCATCAAGACCAATGTCACCCTTTGTTTTTCGGCTAATCAGGCGCTGCTTGCTGCCAAGGCAGGGGCCACCTTTATCTCGCCTTTTATAGGGCGTCTGGATGATATTGGCCTTGATGGAATGGAACTCATCCACGAAATCCGTGCGATCTATGACAATTATGATTTCCGTACGGAGATCCTCGCGGCGTCAATCCGCTCGCCCATGCATGTAAAAGCATCTGCGATGGCGGGAGCGGACGTTGCCACCATGCCACCAGCGGTTATCAAGAGCCTTGCAAAACATCCGTTGACGGATAAGGGCCTGGCGGCGTTTCTGGCAGACTGGGAGAAAACCGGCCAGAAAATAATCTGATTTATCACGGTTTAGTTTATGACCCAGAAACTCGTCTTTGATGCGCCGCCGCCGACACTATTGGCAACCGATGACGGTCAGCTCTTTCCTGTCCGGCGCATATTCTGTGTTGGCAAAAACTACGCAGACCATGTGAAAGAAATGGGTGGCGCGCCTTCAGAGGACCCGCCTGTGTTTTTTGCCAAGCCCACCGATGCGGCGACGAACAACGCGTCGGTCCCGTTCCCGCCAATGACGGACAATCTGCATTTTGAAGGGGAACTTGTTGTCGCGATGACAAGTCCCAAGGAAATATTTGGCTACGCCGCGGGCTGCGATCTAACCCGGCGAGATTTGCAGAAGGCGGCGAAGGAAAAGGGCGCCCCTTGGGATATGGCAAAAGGCTTTGATTTGTCGGGGCCGGTTGGTCCGATTACCAATGCACCGCCTCCTGGTGAGGCGCGCCTTCGCACACTGGTCAATGGAGAAATAAGGCAGGATGAAAGTCTCTCATCCATGATCTGGCCTATTCCCGATATTCTGAGAGCCCTGTCGCGGTACTGTGCGCTCGCCGCCGGGGATCTGATCTTTACAGGAACGCCCGCGGGCGTCGGGGCAATTGTTTCTGGCGATGAGATCAGCGTGGAAATCGACGGTATCGCGCCATTGTCATTTAAGCTGTCAAACTAGAGACTTGTAATGCGAGTGGCGCTGAATACGTCTCTCGCAACCGGCTAAAGGTCATCCAAAACTGGAGCGCCTTGCGTGGCTTTTTGGGGAGCACTAGCGAATGGAAAAGACGACCTCCTATAAGGAAATCAGCAAACAGATTTTGGCCGTGGTCGAGGGCGAAACAAACTTGATTGCCCGGATGGCGACTGTCTCCAATCTTCTGCATCACCATTTCGACGATTTCTTCTGGACAGGCTTTTATGTGGTGGACCCAGACAATTCCTCGCAGCTTGTGGTCGGGCCTTACCAAGGCACGATGGGGTGCTTACGGATCGATTTTGGTAAGGGCGTATGCGGAACTGCTGCCGCATCACGTGAGACGGTTATCGTCGATGATGTCCATGCCTTTGAGGGGCATATCACCTGCGATCCAAATTCTCGCTCAGAGATCGTTGTCCCCGTCCTTGATGGGCAAGGGAAGCTGATTGCTGTTCTTGATGTGGACAGCGACCGGGAAAATGCCTTTGACGAGGTCGACCGGGATGGGCTCGAAGCTATTCTCGGTGAAGTATTCTCTCAATAAATCAATGCCTTAAGCGATCAGCGGCAAATCGTGGCTAGCTGTCATCTTAGGATGACACTTCTAAATGACCTTGGTACGTTTTGTCTCAACAGGCATTTTTATGTGCCGATCTATCTGCTCAAAAACCGGGAGCAATCCATGAAACAGATGCAGGGCCTCGACGCAGCGTTTGTGGCATTTGAACAGCCCAATGCCCCAATTCATATCGGGTCAATGCTGATTTATGATCCGTCTACTGCGCCTGGTGGGTTTGTTCGCTTCAAGGACATTTTGAACTTTATTAAGGGACGCTTGCGTCTTGCCCCGACCATGCGACAGCGGATGGTCAAGGCCCCTTTCGATATCGATTATCCGTACTGGGTCAAAGATCCGAAGTTCGATCTGGAATACCATGTGCGCCACGTGGCGTTGCCGAAGCCTGGCGACTGGCGGCAATTGTGTATTCTTGCTGCCCGGAACTTTGCCCGGCCTTTGGACCTGAGCAGACCACCGTGGGAGTTCCTCGTTGTCGAAGGTCTCGATAACATTGACGGTGTCCCGGAAGGATCATTCGCGATCCTAACCAAGGTCCACCACGCGGCGATCGACGGACTTTCCGGTGTGGACATCATGCATGCGTTGCACACGTTGGACCCGGAGATCGACCGGATCCCTGACCCTGACCCGTGGAAGCCGGAAAAAATGCCAAGCCAGTTTGGGTTGTTTGCCCGCGGTTATGTGCGTGCTTGGACAAACCCCGTGCGCCAAGCTGGGGTCGCGCTACGCTCTGTACCTGGATTGGCGAAGGCAGCCACAGGTATTGTCAAGGGCGATCTTGATGTGGCTGGCGCGCTAAGAACGCCGCGCACCCGCTTCAACAATACGATTTCACCTCACCGGGTTATTGAAGGCGTTAGCTTCTCCCTCGCTGACATTAAATCCTTGCGCCGTCTGGTTGATGGGGCGACGGTCAACGACGTCGTTTTATCCATCGTGGGCGGGGCTATGGGCCGATATCTCACGCTATATGGAGAAGCGCCGACACGTTCACTCTCTGCCATGGCGCCGATCTCAGTGCGATCAAATGATCAACGCAACACCATGGGCAATGAAGTTTCCGCTATGCGGGTGCTTCTCGGGACGCAATTCGAAGATCCGTTGGAAAGACTTCAGTTTGTGACGGACGAAACGAAGAAGTCGAAAGCCATGACCGATGCGGTTGGCGCTCGTCAGATGACAGAAATGTCGAAATTGTCTCCAGCTCTCTTCATGGGGCTCGGTGCACGGGCCTATAGCCGTTGGGGCTTAGCTAACCGCGTCCGGCCGCTGTTCAATACGGTCGTAACAAATGTACCAGGGCCTCAGGTCCCGCTGTATTCAGCTGGCGCAAAACTCGTTGGTTTGTATGGAAACCTTTGTCTTCTGGATGGGCTTGGCATTGGCCATGTGGTCCACAGTTACCTGGAAGACATTACGATCGGTGTAGTCGCTTGCAGGGAAGCAATGCCTGACCCTGAAAACTATGTGAATTGCTTGAACGACTCTTTTGAGGCGCACATGGACGCGCTCGGTCTTACGCCAGCGCAATCTCGCACGGATCCACCAGAGCCGGAAGCTGTCGCTGCCGAGTAGAGACCGGCACAGAAGCTGCATCATTTCCCGTCAATGTCCTCCTCCACGAAAGAAACATCCATGAACTACAGCGATGCCAAACCGCCTTCACTGTTCTGGACACTGACGGAAGGTCGTGCTGTCTTCGAGCTTTCCTCTTTTCTGACGTTGCGTTGGGCGACCCGGTACTTGCAAAAAGGGGACGGCCATCCGGTGCTTGTTTTACCTGGATTTCTGGCAAGCGACGCGTCAACCAAGCCATTGCGCGGTGTTTTGAAAGATCTGGGCTATGCGCCCTACCCATGGGAGCTAGGCCGAAACCTGTTTTTCAACGAAGAACGGGAAGCAAAAATGCAAGCCGTCGTGCGGGATATTTATCGCCAGCATAAAGAGCCTGTTTCCATCATCGGATGGAGTCTTGGTGGTGTTTTTGCGCGCGAACTCGCCAAAGCCTTACCGGAGAAGGTCCGGAGCGTGATCAGCCTCGGAAGCCCGATTCACGGGAATCGCCGCTATTCCAACGCTCGCACCGTCTATGATCAACTGAACGGGTCTCCTGACGAAAATCAGCCATCGCGCATGGCGCAGCTCCACAGGGCGCCGCCGGTGCCGACCACTTCGATTTATTCCAAGACAGACGGGATTGTCGCTTGGCAAGGGTCGATCCAACCGAACGATAAAGACAATCTTGATACTGAAAACATTGAAGTTCCCGCCAGTCACTTTGGTTTGGGGGTGAACCCATTAGTGATGTACATCATCGCCGATCGGCTCGCCCAACCTTCTGGTGAGTGGGCACCCTTCGATCGGTCCGGTATTCGAAGTGTGTTTTATCCCACCCCGGAAGCAAGCTGAATTCGTTCAGTCGCAAAAAGCTACTCTTGTGATACTGGATTGATTAACAAGCTGTTGGCCACGCGCTTTAATTCTTCGAACTTTGCGTTGGTCAAGGGGCCTTCAGCTTTAGTGATGTTTCGCGCAAACGTGGTGGCTTCGGGACCGGCACTTTCCTTGATCGTGTCCAACATCGTCTCGGTAGACCAGTCAGCGCCTTCATCAACCTTGGTCATATAGTTTGTCCAAAGATCATAGAGTGAGCGACCATTTTGCTGCATCTCCCGATGCGCAAAAAGCTGAATGATCAAGCCGCAGTCATAGTAAGCATCAAAATCGTCACGCTCATGGGCCCTGTGTAGCGACCCTCGTTCTAATGCTGCATTGCATTTTTCGCTCTGGTTGATGATTCTATTGTCGAGATAGCTTTCATCAACTGTGCCCAGTTCCTGCAGTAGTACATAGGCAAGAGCTTCGGCGCCGCCTTCATGGATCCAGCTATCGCCTTGGTCCATCTGTAGCCCACGCGAGTGCTGATGGAGGTGTGCGGCTTCGTGAGCGAAGAACCAGGCAAGGAACGGTTTGAATTCTGCCGAGCCGGCAAAGTCTTCCGTTTGCGCCCCTTCAAAATGCATGAATACTTGGCCAGGCAGGGTTCCCCCTTTTATGGATGAGCCCTTAACTGTACCCGGAACATTGTAAGAGACAAACATCATTTGTTTGCCGTCCGGAGCGCCGAGCCGTTCAGCAAAGGCCGTCATCAATTTCGGAAACAGACGATTAAGATCATCGCGGACAATCGGCGGCAGCGCGTCATCAATGACAGCCAAGTATGTTGGCGTATCTTGGATGCGGCCATCACCGACATAAATTTTTGTTCCATCGGCACTGTCCTTGAAGGAAATTGGCCCTGAAGCAACCGCTCCATTGGCGATCATTCGCTCGCCGGGACCCGGGTCGACCGTAAAGACCCAGGGTCCTTCATCTCCCTGGTCGTCTTTCGGGCAGGGCATGACGCATGCATGAAAACGCCCAGTGTACAGAAGAACGCCGCCGTCCCCGAACTTCGCGAAAGGCAGATACCCTTTTGCGGGCATATCGAAAGTCGTCGGCTCTGTGATCGATACGGTCGTAAATGATCCGCCGTCTTTGCGTCGAATAACGTCTTCGTCGGTTTCTTTGTCTTGGATCAGTTCAAAAGCTTGGTCTTTAAATTGCCAGCGTTCCAGCCTGCCGCCACTTGATGGCCTGATGAGAACCAATTCTGTTGTAGGTCCATCGAGGGAAAAGTGCGCTTGCCAGTGAGCGTCCTGATCAGCCGGCGACAGGGTAATAGATGCCGTCTCTCCCGCGCTCGCCGGTTGTTGAGCTCCGAGTAGGGTGACAAGGAAAATGAATACGAGGATTTTCTTCATATCGGCAAGCCCCATTCAATCTTGATTGTCTGGCAGAAGATCCGGAAACTGATCAATGTTCTGCCCCCTTCGGATGATAGAATTTGCCGGTAAAAGTGTCCCTGGCGCAATGACGGCATTGGCGCCGATCTTTCCATCGTCGCCGACCATCGTGCCGAATTTTTCTACGCCAGTGTCCAGCGTGGTGCCTTTAAACGCGATCCGAATTCGTTTGTCGGTCATTTCATTTCGGTAATTAGCGATTATCGCGCCAGCTTCGATGTTGGCGCGGCTGCCAATTATGCTATCGCCGACGAACGAAAGATGGGCAATCTTCGATCTTGCTAACATGATGACAGTCTTGAGTTCGCAGGCAGGTCCAACAATACAGCCATCCCCGAGATAGATGCCACCACGCAAATAGGCCGTCGCTGCGACGAAGCTATTTGGCCCAAGAATGACAGGTGGTTTGAGAATGGCCCCGGATTCAATTGTTGCGCTGTTATGAGCAAGGACGCCGTCGGATAGTTGCTGATAATCGGCCCCAAGCTCGGCAAACAAGTCGCTCGTTAACTCGGTGAGGCGTGATGTGATCCACCAAGGCGTTTGGTGGGCATGCTTTACCAATGGCGTTTCGGAAACAGACGCAGTAAACTGATCTAATCTCACCCGCCGATGGCCCATATAAGCGATTTATTGTTAGTCGGCGTCGCCGGTGCGTTCATCGAACGATGATCTCCGCAGATCGGCCTTGGCGTTCTCGATGATCTTCCGCACGTCAATTGGGTTATCGAGATTTGGCAGTTCAATGACGCCAACCCCTGTGCCACGCAGCACAAGCTGGCCATAGCCGAACACCCGCCCCCAAACGGATTGGGTGAGCGAGATTTCCTCAATCTTGTTGAGGCTCACTTCCTGGGTATCGCGAGAGACCAGCCCCCGCTTGTAGACAAAGCGATAGGTGGTCACGACGATTTCTGTCGTCATTAGGTGAATGAGGTGCCCGGTCAGGATCCAGCTGCCTAGGAAGGCTGAAGCGCCGGCCATCCACCAACCCAGTCTCAATTCTTCAAAAGCAACCCCGGCGCCAAATTGGATATAAATGAACATCACAACGGGCAGGATACCGATGACGAACCACAGCACAGGGAAAAAGCTATAGGTCCAGTTGAAATTGGCCCGATGGATAATTTCCTCGTCGGAAGCCAAAACCTGTTTGACATAACTCATGGTTGGCACTTGCCCCGCTAATGCTGCTCTTTCTTTTGAGATATAAGCGTTCGACGCCGCACCGCAAACCACGTAGCCGTTGAATCGAACCATGGGGCGCGATAAGACGCGCGCTCTGTTTCTGAGAAGCCACGGCGTTTGGCGGTTACCAAGCTTGTGACCAGTCAATTGATCGCCGTCACTTTGGTTTCAATCAACAAGGATTAAGGGGGGCTTTCCAGGCCTCAAAACCCGTTTATGGCGAACTACCAATACATCTATTTCATGCAGGGCCTGTCCAAAACCTACACGGGCGGCAAAAAAGTCCTCGAAAACATACACTTGCAGTTTTATCCCGATGCCAAGATCGGCATCGTCGGGGTCAACGGCGCCGGTAAGTCGACGCTGCTCCGCATTATGGCGGGGGTCGACAAAGAGTTTAACGGTGAAGCCTACGCCGCTGACGGCGCGAAGGTCGGCTATCTGGCCCAGGAACCGCAACTCGATACCTCGAAAACCGTCTTTGAAAACGTCCTGACGGGCGTCGGGGAGATCAAAGCCAAGGTCGATGCCTTCAATGACGTCTCGATGCAGCTGGCTGAAGACTATTCCGATGAGCTGATGGAGAAAATGTCCAAGCTTCAGGAAGAGATCGATGCGGCTGATGCCTGGGATCTCGACAGTAAAGTTGAGATGGCCATGGAGGCGCTGCGGTGTCCTCCGGGTGACTGGCCGGTGGATAATCTCTCCGGCGGTGAAAAGCGGCGGGTCGCATTGGCTGCGCTCCTGTTGTCGAAACCAGACCTCTTGCTACTCGACGAACCAACCAACCACCTGGATGCGGAATCCGTTGCGTGGCTTGAAAACTATCTTCGTGAATATCCCGGGGCGGTCATTCTGGTCACCCACGATCGGTATTTTCTCGACAAGGTCACCGGCTGGATTCTGGAGCTCGACCGAGGCCGCGGTATTCCACACGAAGGCAATTATTCCTCCTGGCTCGATGCCAAGCGCAAGCGGATGGAACAAGACGAGCGCGAGGAGGCCAATCGCAAGAAGACCCTCGACCGTGAAGCGGACTGGATCAGTGCCTCACCAAAAGCCCGTCAGGCCAAGTCAAAAGCGCGGATTAATTCCTATGAGGAGCTTTTAAGCAAGGCCGGCAAGGAGGAGGTTGGTACCGCTCAGATCCAAATCCCGGCTGGGCCACGTCTTGGTGGTGTCGTTATTGAGGCGGAAAATCTTAAAAAAGCCTTCGGTGACAAACTCCTGATCGACGGTTTGTCTTTTAAACTACCGCCAGGCGGGATCGTAGGTGTGATCGGGCCAAATGGGGCGGGCAAGACAACCCTCTTTAAGATGCTAACCGGCCAGGAAGACCCTGATGATGGCGCTCTTCGGGTCGGCGACACGGTCGAGATGGGCTATGTTGATCAGTCACGTGATGATCTCGATGGCAGCAAGTCCGTTTGGGAAGAGATTTCCGATGGTCTCGATATGGTGCAGTTGGGCAAGCGGGAAGTGCCTTCGCGCGCTTATGTCGGTTGGTTCAACTTCAAGGGCGGCGACCAGCAGAAAAAAGTCGGCAATCTTTCGGGCGGAGAGCGCAACCGGGTCCATCTAGCAAAGATGCTAAAAAAGGGCGCGAACCTCTTGCTGCTCGACGAACCGACCAATGACCTTGATGTGGACACTTTGCGCGAGCTGGAAGCCGCCCTCGACGACTTCGCTGGTTGTGCAGTGATCATAAGCCACGATCGCTGGTTCCTTGACCGGATCGCGACGCACATCCTCGCGTTCGAAGGCGACAGCCATGTGGAATGGTTCGAAGGTAACTTTGAAGACTATATGGAAGACAAAAAGCGTCGCCTTGGTCCGGATGCAGATGTCCCCAAGCGCATCAAGTATAAGCCCCTAACCCGATAATCGCCAAGACATAAAAGGCTGGTATGTGGCATCCAACCCCTGCATTCTACGATGTCTTTCGCAGAATAGGGGTGATCAAATGAGACATCGTCTTGCAGCATTGTTTTCGGTCATGGCGCTGCCTGCGCTGGCCGACACCATTCTTCTGACCGCTGACCGGATGGTGGAACCGTCGAGTGGGCGGCTGGTGGAGAGCCCCGGCCTGCTCATTGAAGACGGCGTGATCGTCGCTGCCGGCAATGTAGCGGCGATGACGGTGCCGGCCGGGACGGAGACTATTAGTCTTGCTGGCAAAACAATCCTCCCTGGTCTGATTGACATGCACACCCACCTGACGAGTTCTGCTACCAAGGGGCGGGGATACGACCGTTTCGCTCTGCCCGAGGACAGGACGACGATCTGGGGCGTCGTGCACGCAAAAGCGACGGTCGAAGCGGGCTTCACGACCGTTCGAAACGTAGGCGGTGGTTACAATACTCTTGCACTGCGCGATGCCATCAATGAAGGCGAGATTCCGGGCCCCCGAATGTTTGTCGCCGGCCCGCCGGTTGGGATTGTTGGTGGGCATTGTTCCGATGACAACTATCTGCCGTACGATGCTGAAAGCAAAGGCGAGGCGGCAGCGACAGGCCCCTGGTCGATGCGCGAAAAAGTCAGGCGCAATATCAAGTTTGGCGTCGACCTCATCAAGACTTGCTCAACCGGCGGGGTCTTTTCCAAGGGCACGTTGCTTGGCGCGCCACAAGGGACTGTCGCGGAACTGAAGGCGATTGTCGACGAAGCGCACATGCGTGGGCTCAAAGTGGCTTCCCATGCGCACGGTACGATTGGGATCAAGAATGCCATCAAGGCGGGCGTCGACACGATCGAACATGCCAGCGTGCTCGATGACGAGGCCATCCGTATGGCGAAGAAAGAGGGCGTCTATCTCTCCATGGACATCTACAACACCGAATACACTTTGAGCGTAGGCGAATCCCTCGGCGTTCCCGAAGAGTCGCTCAACAAGGAGCGTGAAGTCGGTTCGGTCCAACGCGAGTCTTTCCGCAAGGCTGTTAAAGCCGGTGCAAAGGTTATTTTCGGCAGCGATGCTGCGATTTATCCCCATGGGGATAATGCCAATCAGTTGTCCCGCATGGTCGAATTTGGGATGACGCCGGCACAGGCAATTAATGCCGCGACAGGTCTCGCTGCAGAAGCTCTGGGCAAGGATGGTGAACTGGGTTGTTTGCGGATCGGTTGCCGCGCAGACGTCATCGCGGTCTCGGAAAATCCGTTGGCCGATGTCTCAACGCTTGAGCGGGTCGAATTCGTGATGAAGGACGGCATCGTCGTTAAAGACTGACCGCCCGCTCATTGAATGGCGCAAAAGAAAACCGGCGCCAATGGGCGCCGGTGAAATCTTCTTGATTTATCTGATGTGTCGTCAGGCTTTGCGGCGGCGACGGGCAAAAATCAGCCCGCCAAGCCCGGCCAACAGAAGAGGCGCAGCTGCGGGTAGCGGTACCTCCGATACTTCTAAATTGGCCGTGATTGAGTTCACGTAGAAGGCTGCACCCGTTTCAGATTCGTCGAATGCAAACCGGATCAAATCAACGCCTGCGACAACAAGATTAACCGCCTCAGCGAACGTGTACTGAACAAACGCATCCGGATTGTTGATGGCGATCAGAAGCGTGTTGGTATTGTTATCATTCAAGTCGAGATGTTGATCTCCCGAAAAAGAGAACTGGCTAAGCGTGAGGGATTCATCGAATTCCAAAGTTACGGACTCACCAAGGTGAATATTGTCTTGACCGGAAATGGCGCATTCGGAGCCGGGGCCATCTTCTAGTTCAGGGCAGACGCCCAACCCGCCAGGCAAACCGCGAAAATCATCGTCCAGATAGGCGAAGAAACCATTGTCGGCGCCTGATGAAAAGGTGACGTTGATCCCGTCGAAAACGAGGCTGTCGCCGTCGGCAAGACCTCTTTCATTCTCATTGGCTTCGGTTACGAAGTCCAAAACGGCGGCCTCAGCGGTAAAGCTCGGCGAAGCAAAAAGTACTCCTGCAATCAAAGCTCCCCAACGCATGGCAAAATTCCTTTCTCAATATAAAAGCATGTTAATACATGCACTTAGCACGGCTGCACGGTCGAAATTCCCGCTAAACGTGCGCGCGATAGATGAAACTGAAGCAGTAACGTCGCTCTGCTCCGAATTGTTGGTGTTACGATTCGTTAAGCATATCGACAGGATTTCCTTGCCAAATCGTAAATTTAATGTAAAGTAAGCTTTACATTCAGCATTGTTTGAAGCTGTGCGCTATAACTTTGCGGCAAGCGTTCAAAGACGAGCGATGACCGGCGGACAAAATGGAGGGGTACATGAAATCCAAACCGTCCCTTTGGGAACGCTTAAACAATGTGGCGTTCGATAATCTGGATGCGTCTTTTCCGTTTTCGAAACGTCTGGCGCGAGACAACGATTGGTCTCACGAATTTGCACTGAAAGTCATCGATGAGTATCGCCGTTTTGCATACCTCGCCATGGTTTCGGGTCATGAGGTCACGCCTTCCGACGAGGTGGATCAGGCGTGGCACTTACACCTGACCTACACGCGCCATTACTGGGGACCGTTTCGGCATGCTTTAGGGGCGGACTTTCACCATGGCCCGACCGCAGGCGGTGCAAGCGAAATGGTGCGCTACGCAGACAATTACGCGGCGACACTTGAGAGTTATCAGCGTGAGTTCGGCGAGATGCCTCCAGCAGATGTTTGGCCAGCGTCAGAGGTGCGCTTTGGCAATGCAAATGCCCTGAAGCGGATCGACACCAGTGCGTTCTTCCTTGTGCCGATGAAAGCGGTACGGAAAGTTGCAGCGGCTTTTGCCGCAATGGTCGCCGGCGCTGGCATCACTGCCACAATGCTCGGCATTGGGTTCGCCCAATCAGAACAGGTGGGTGATCGCCTATTCGGGCTCTCTCAAAAGCAGCTTTTTGGCGCTGGCATTCTCATTGTGATCCTCATCTTCGTCCTGGCGGCTGCCCTCAACAGCTCTAAAAAGAAGGGCGATGGCAGCGGTGGATGCGGCGCGGCAGGCGGGTCTGGTTGCAGCGGTAAAGGCGAAGGTGGTGGAAGTGATGGCGGTTCTGGCTGCGGTGGCGGCGGTTGTGGAGGAGGCGGCTGCGGCGGCTAATCAGCCGCTCGCCAGCCATTTATCTTCAGCAGCACCCCGACAGTCCGTCAGCGGAAGTCGCTTGACCAAGAGGGTTTAGTGTCCCGCAGCCGGGGAAAATCCCGTAATGGGTTTTGCCGTCGCCTACCACTTCAAAGAAGGACGCAAAGCGCGATTGCTGGAGGATTTCTAGTGTATTGCCGCAAACCGGGAATACACGGTCCTTCTCAATACGGTGATGCGCATCAAGGACGAAGACGCTCTCCGCATTCGGAATACCACCTTTATAGATGACCGCCTGGCCATAGTCCTCGCAAGCCGGCTCCAGTCCTTCAGCTTTGAACAGGCGATAGGTGGCAGAGTAAAACAATGCTGGGGAGAGCATATCCCGCAAACCCTGATCGCGGATTTCCAGAGGGCGATCGGTTACGAGTCTCGGGTCTTTGAACCCAGCTTGCTTTGCCAGCGTCAGAAAATCGTTCCAATAAAGCGCCCCCGCAAGACACTCCCCAAGAGCTTTAGGATCCTTCCGGGCAGCCTCAGGGAGGCGGCGATCGGCGTAAACATCCGAAAAATAAAACTCACCCCCTGGCTTCAACAGGCCGTAAGCGGCTCGGAAGACGCGTTCTTTGTCTTCGCACAGATTAATCACGCAATTGGAAACGATGAGATCAAAGCTGCTAGGCGCAAGACCGACTTCATCAAGCGCTTCAATATCGCCATTGAGGAAATCCACGTTTGATTGATGGTACCCGAACTCATCCCGATGCCAGTCGATATGCGCACGTGCAACCTCCAGCTGCTCCGGCGTCATGTCGACCCCAACCACCGATCCTTCGGCGCCTACCAGATAGGAAAGGGCGAATGCATCGCGCCCTGCGCCAGATCCCAGATCGAGGACCCGTAATCCTTTGAGATGTTCGGGCGCGATGAGGCCGCATCCGTAATAACGGCTCGTCACTTCGGGATGGATCCGTGCCAAGACCGGACGCAGGAACGCCGGGACGTCATCAATGGTGCAACAGGCGTCTGTTGCCAAATCGTCGGATGATTGCAGAGTCTTGCCGTAGTATTCTTGGACCGTCGTTTGAATATTCACTGGATGTGTCGCCCTCGGGGTATGTTGTTTTGTGATCCACGTGTTTTGCGTATGTGCGCTCGAAACTCAATTAATGTCGTTCCCCGATTGCAGGAATGTGAATAGCCTTGATGATGCCCGAACATGGCCATTTTGCCGGAATATGGGTTTGAGAGCCGAAAGGGCATTTAAGCTTCAATTGGTCGATTGCGTCGTTCTATGAGCCGTCTAAGTAATGTGATTTTCGCCCCTTTTGCGGGGTATTTAGACCAGAAGGCCCTAGAGTTCATCGGCGCCGACCGTGTAGGGGTTGATTTTGCCCGCCCCTATGGTGAGCCCGCCCTTGTGCACCAAAGTTCTGTTTCCTGGCAGGTTTTCAAAAATCCGGTCGCGCTTTTTACCGGAGGGATCGCGGCAGTGCTCCTAGAACTTGCCGAGCCGCGGGTGCGGGCAGGGGTCTGGGGACACTCGACTTTTCGGCAGGATCCGGTGGGGCGATTGAAGCGAACAGGGCTCGCCGCAATGGTGACGGTCTTTGCGCCGGGTTCAACGGCCACGGCGATGATAAAAGGGGTCAATCGGCGCCACGGCAAGGTCGTAGGAACGACGCCGGAAGGTCTCAACTACGATGCCCGTTCTCCTGACCTCTTGTCGTGGGTGCATGGCACGGCAAGTTTTGGTTTTCTGGAGGCCTATTGCCGTTATTGCGCGCCTCTTTCCGCTGAGGACAAATCTAGTTTCTATGCGGAGGGGCAAAAAAGTGCGGGCCTTTATGGAGCCATCAATGCGCCGCTCTCACTGCAAGCACAGCAGGCATTTTTCGAGCGCTGGGAAGACTGTCTAGAAGGTGCCCCGGAAATCCATGAGTTTCTGGATATCATGAAGGCAGCCAAAGCCTTGCCTGGCCCGGTGAGGCTTTCGCAAAAGCTTCTGATCAGGGCAGGAGTGGATGTTTTGCCGGAAGAGCTGAAAATCCGCCTAGGCTTGGAAGGTAAAGGTCTGCGCGGTGCTCATGAACGTCTTGTTGTGCAGCGTATGGGTCGGCGGGCAAACCGATTGATCTTGAAGCGTAGCCCCGCTGTTCAGGCCTGTCGTCGACTGGGCCTCAGCGATGATTATCTATTCCGTGCCCGATCCTGAAGATCATCAATTGCATCACAATACCCAGGGTGGATGATAAATTCGGATTTGCACCCGTCGGGTAAGACGCTTATGCAACCAGCTCACGCCCTGCTTGAAGCGATATTTCCATGACGACCATTACTCCTGACATTGTTGCCGAACACGGCTTAAAGCCTGATGAGTACGATCGCATCAAAGAGTACATGGGCCGGGAGCCGAATCTCGTTGAGCTTGGCATCTTTTCGGTCATGTGGTCGGAGCACTGCTCTTACAAGTCGTCCCGCCGTCACCTGATGAAGCTGCCAACTTCGGCCCCTTGGGTTGTGCAAGGGCCTGGCGAAAACGCGGGTGTAATAGATATCGGTAACGACGCGGATGGCGTGCCGCTCGTGGCGATTTTCAAAATGGAAAGCCATAACCATCCAAGTTTCATCGAGCCCTACCAAGGTGCGGCGACGGGTGTTGGTGGGATCATGCGTGACGTCTTCACCATGGGGGCAAGGCCGGTTGCGAACCTCAACGCGCTCAGATTCGGTGAAATTAGCCATCCAAAAACCCGCCATCTGGTGACCGGTGTCGTGGCAGGAATTGGTGGCTACGGGAACTGCATGGGCGTGCCGACCGTGGGCGGTGAAACAAATTTCGATGCGTCGTATAATGACAATATCCTTGTCAATGCGATGACCGTCGGGGTAGCAGAAAAAGCCAAGATCTTTTTCTCTGCGGCTCGAGGGGCGGGCAATCCAGTTGTCTATGTCGGTTCCAAGACAGGGCGCGACGGGATCCATGGGGCAACCATGGCCAGCGCGGAATTCGATGATGCCTCCGAGGAAAAACGCCCGACAGTCCAGGTTGGCGATCCGTTTACGGAGAAGCTCCTCCTGGAAGCGTGCTTGGAACTAATGGCATCAGACGCCATCATCGCCATTCAGGACATGGGCGCCGCTGGATTGACCTCTTCTTCTGTCGAGATGGCCGCAAAAGGCGGCGGCGGTTTTACTCTTAATCTCGATAATGTGCCCCAGCGCGAAACCGGGATGACCGCTTATGAAATGATGCTGTCGGAGTCTCAGGAACGCATGCTCATGGTTCTGAAACCGGGCGAGGAACAGGCTGCCCGCGCGATTTTCGAAAAATGGGGTGTCGATTTTGCGGTGATTGGGGAAACCACCGCCTCAGGACGGTTGCTGATTACACACGAAGGCGAGACCGTAGCCGACATGCCGGTGGCACCACTCGCCGATGACGCACCGAATTACAACCGTCCGACAGCAGATCTTGAGATCCCGACGGTACTGGAAGATCCGATTTTATCGGTAAACGAAGCACTGGTGGAGTTGAAGGTAGCTGAAGACAGCGCCGCAGATTTATCAGCCGTCGCTGAGGCGCTGATGAATGACCGTGTTGCGGGCCTCGCCGAGCTCGACATTTCGGCGATGAGCGAGGCTTCAGGTGATAAAGGCTTGCGCGCGCTTCAGATTTATGTGCGTCTGAAAGGTGATGACGAGGCGGGCCTCAATGCGCTGAAAGAGGCCTGCGAAAACCTGAAGTCCACCGAAACTGTTAGCGAAGCAATCGTTGAGGTTGAGCAAACGGCCGTTGATTTGGCCGAAGAGGCAGGCGGCGATACGCTTCTGACTGCGCTGGCAAGGCTAATGCGGCAGCCGGATCTGTGCGCGCGGGCGCCAATCTGGGAACAGTATGATCACACCGTTATGGGCGATACGATTATTCCCCCGGGCGGCGATGCGGCATTAGTCCGTGTACATGGCACCCATCGGGGCCTTGCGATGTCAACAGATGTGACCCCGCGCTATGTGGCGGCTGACCCAGTGATGGGCGGCAAACAGGCTGTTGCTGAGACGTATCGAAACATTTGCGCGGTTGGTGCAGCGCCGCTCGCCATTACCAATTGCCTCAATTTCGGGAATCCGGAGCGCCCCGAAATCATGGCGCAGTTTGTCGGGGCCATCGATGGCATGACGCAAGCGTGTGAGGCGCTGAACTATCCTGTGGTTTCAGGAAATGTCTCACTCTATAACGAGACGAATGGGAAAGGCATCCCGCCAACGCCAGCAATTGGTGGTGTGGGTGTCATCGAGGACGTCACAAAAACAGCTCGAATTGGCGGCGCGGTCGGCGGTGATGAACTCATCGCTATTGGCGTTACCAAGGGCTGGCTCGGTCAATCCCTATACCTACGAGATTTATTTGGCATTAAAGAAGGCGCACCGCCGCCGGTGGACCTGGACGCGGAGCGTCGAAATGGCGAACTTGTACGTAAGCTGATCAATGACGGCCTGGTGACAGCCTGTCACGATGTGGCTGACGGTGGGCTTCTGGTCGCCGCAGCGGAAATGGCCCTTGCCAGCGGCGAGGGCCTTGAGCTGAAAACGCCTGTCAAAGCGCGCGCAGCGGCTTTCTGGTTTGGGGAAGACCAAGGCCGATATCTTATCGCTGCTGCGCCGGGTGGGGCAGATACACTGCTCTTGAAAGCGGCGATGGCCGGTGTACAGGCATCCAAAATCGGCCGGTTTGGCGGTAATTTCATTCGGCTGGAGGCCGCTGGCGACGACAACAAAACACAAGAGTCACTAGGGCTGCTCGATCTGTACGATCTCTGGGCCAGTCCGCTGCGCGACTTAATGGGAGGTACTGTGCAATCAGCCCCAACATTCCAAATAGCTGAGGAAGGAGCCGACGCGATGCCGATGCAGGCCGAGACGATCAAGGAAATGATCCTGGAAGCAATGCCCGACGCTGAGGTAGAGATCGAGGATCTTGCAGGCGATGGCGACCACTACCGGGCACGGATCATCTCAGCAGCGTTCAATGGCAAGTCACGCGTTCAGCAACACCAGCTTGTTTATCGCGCGCTTAAAGGGAAGATGGGCGGTGAGTTGCATGCGCTTGCACTTGAAACGGAAGCGCGGGAATAGCCACTTACTTCACGCCGAAAATCAGAATTAGGACGATGGCGACTGGCGCGATGTACCGGGTACAAAACCGCCAGTACCCGCGTAGTACCGTTGACGCATGACGAAGTTCTTGATCGAGACTTTCCTTTCGCGCGATCCAGCCCGCAAGTACCACGATAAAAAGTGCGCCAATCGGCAAAAGAACATTGCCTGACACATAATCAAGGCGACGGTTAAGTCCCTCCATAAGGATTGCTGATACGCCAACCGCCCAGACAGCTGTCCCGACAAAACCTGCTGCCTGTGATCGGCCAAGTCCTGTTTCTTGTTCAATGACGCTGGAAACACCCATCAACAAGGAAATCGATGAGGTGAGCGCGGCAACGAACGCTAAGAGAAAAAACAGGCCTCCAATGACCGCGCCACCCGGCATTTGGGCAAAAACTCGTGGCAGTGCGTTAAAGATCAGTCCCGGGCCTTCAGCCGGGTCAAGGCCATTGGCGAACACGATCGGAAAAATCATCAGTCCTGCGACAATGGCAACGAGTGTGTCGGCAAAGGAGACAATCGCGGCATCGCCGATAATGTTTTCGTCGCTCCTCATATGGGCACCGTAGGCAGTCAGTATCCCGGCCCCGACCCCAAGGGAAAACAAGGCTTGGCCCATGGCAGCCAAAACAATCTGCGGTGTCAGTTCAGAAAATCGGGGTTGAAAAAGATAGCTGAGCGCTGCAGCAGGATCGCCGACACTCATGGAAAAGAGGCAGAGCCCGGCGAGCATAACAAAAAACACCGGCATCAAGATGCTAACGACCCGCTCAATGCCTGCATGGATTCCCCGGGCGACGATGATAATCGTCAGTCCCATGAAGAGCGTGTGCCAACCAACGCCCAAAGTCGGCCCGTCATAGACGGCGATCGTTGTAGAGAGGGCGGTTTCGCCAGTTGGGTCCCCGGTGAATTGGCCGAGGAATGCGCCGAGCGCATAAGCCATAATGCGCCCGGCAATCACGGAGTAGGTCGACAACACCAAAAAACCTGCGACCATGGCAGACAACGCCACAAATGAAATCCCAACGGGCAGGTTAGCTTCCCGCCCCAGATCACGGGCTGCGCCGACGACGGATTTCCCTGTACGTCGTCCGATGGTCAACTCCGCGACCAGCACTGGGAATGCGATGAGCAGCACACATAATAGGTATACGAACACAAAGGCTGAGCCGCCATTGGCGCCAGCTTGAAAAGGAAACCGCCAAAGATTGCCGAGCCCGACAGCTGATCCAATGGCGGCCATCAAGAAGGCAAACTTTGATGACCAGAGATCCCTAGTGCGCGCCATATCGGGTAAGGACCCTCATTGTTATCGTTGTTTGTCCTGAGGCTGACACGTGGTAGACCGCCAGTCAAAGTCCTGGTGATTGGCTAGGGCTTCAAATTCAAGTGTTGGCCACGATATGACCCCACTCCGTTTTGGCTGCCTCGGTGCAGCACGCATTGCCCCGAAAGCGCTAATCGAGCCTGTTTCCCGGCGGGACGACGTAATCGTTGCCATGGTTGCGGCGCGTGACTTGGACAAGGCGAAAGCCTTTGCGAGTGAGCACAATATTGAGCATGCAAACGCCGATTACCAAGCCCTTGTGCGCAGCGATCTGGTCGACGCTGTTTACTGTCCCCTACCGCCGTCGGCCCACTTAGAGCTTGTCTGCTTGGCGCTGGAAAACGGCAAACACGTCCTGTGCGAAAAGCCCTTCGCCATGAATGCCCTAGAGGCCAGGGAGATGGCGGAGGCGGCGAGACAAAACGGCCGGGTACTGATGGAGGCATTCCACTACCGATATCATCCGGCATTTGAGTTTATACTGGAGGTAGTGCGCGCGGGCAAAATCGGCCAACTTCGCGAAATCCACGGTGTTTTTGATGCGGAAATTCCGTATCGTGAAGGTGAGCTTCGCCATGTTTCAGAGCTCGGCGGCGGTGCGTTGATGGATCTGGGGTGTTACCCGCTCCATATGGTGAGAACTCTCGTGGGCGAGGAGCCTGCCGAGATTATCGCCACAGCTAAAATCAGTTCCACCGGGGTCGACGAAACTGTCAAGGCGAGGCTTTCGTTTCCCTCTGACGTAGAGGCGCTGGTTGAAACCACGATGGCCATGGGCGCGGAGAGGCGCTCGTTTATCTACTGCAAAGGTAACGATGGTGAGGTGCATTTCAGCGGCTGTGTTGGCCCGCAGTTTGGCCACGAAATTCGTCTCCAGTCGGGGGGCAAAGAGACCGTTCACACATTCGATGGTCCGGGCACATATGACCATCAGTTAACTGCCTTCATCGAGGCGGTGGAAAACGATGGCCCCGTGCTCACGGGGCCCGATGATGCGATCGCAAACATGGATGCGATCGACCGGATTTATCGCCTTGCAGGTGTTAAGTAGCCAAATGGAGTTTGGCCGCATTAGCGCGCATAATAGTGACGCTCCGATCATCGTCACGCTGCAATTGGACGCTGACGCCCACGCGCTCCTTTCAGAGATGCGCGATCGCTACTTTCCGGCTCACATTAACTATCTGACGGCACACATGACCCTCTTTCACAACCTCCCAGGAAACAGGCACGAGGACATCCTCAAGGGCGCGGCTGAAACTGCGAAGGATCAGCAGGCGTTTTTGATGACCGCATCTTGCCCATTGAAACTGGGCCGGGGCGTGGCCATCCGGATTGAGAGCGAAAGTCTCCTGGCCCTGCGGCGGGATCTGGCGCGTGCCTACGCGCCGTGGCTGAGCGGCCAGGACCGCCAAAAATTCCGGCCCCATGTAACGGTCCAAAACAAGGTGTCGCCAGCTGAGGCCAGCCACCTCTTTGAGCATTTGAAGGCGACATTTGCGCCGACGACCGTGACAGCGGAAGGATTGCAATTCTGGGCGTATGAGAAAGGGCCCTGGCGGCCGTTAGGTGCGTTGCCATTTCGATCCGCAGACACCTCAGCATCTTGACCCACTAGGTGAGGATGCCTAGCTGTCCCTAAAGGCGCCGGTATTGGCGCGCCAGCAACCTTAAATCCAAGCGAGGACGTCATGAGCGAGACAACAGTTCAGGATTCGATCAAAGCCAAAATCGACGAGCACACGGTCATGTTGTTCATGAAGGGCACGCCGCAATTTCCCCAGTGTGGTTTTTCCTCAGCAGTTGTTCAAATCCTCGACTACCTCGGCGTTGAGTATGGCTCCGACAATGTGCTTGCAGACGATGATATTCGTGAAGGGATAAAGGCTTTTTCCGACTGGCCGACAATCCCTCAACTCTATGTCAAAGGCGAGTTTGTGGGCGGCTGCGACATCGTCAAAGAAATGTTCGAAAAAGGCGAACTGCGCGAGTTCCTACAAGGGAAGGGCATTGCCGTTTCCGCGTAAAATTGAATGCGCAAATGTAACTGGCCAAGCCGAGGTCGCAACACTAGCTGGTTGTTTCTAAGGCGGCTAGGTTCGGGCAGCGCCATCGATCGTGTTGTTACCAAGTTCAAGGCGCCTAAACTCACCTGGGGTTGTCCCCGTGAGCTGCTTGAAAACGCGATTGAAGGTTGGCTTAGAATTGAAGCCCGCGTCAAAGGCGACGGCAAGCACGGGCTCGTCGCTCGACAGCAGACGGCGCTTTGCGTAGTCCAACCGCAGTGAATTGATGTACTGATTAAAGTTTTGCTGGCCTGAATGGTTGATCGCCGCAGATAGCTGCGATCGATTCATCGCGACTTCGCGTGCCAGCTGTGCAAGCGAAAGAGTGGGATCACGGTACAACTCTTTAGACTGAACAACGAAATCGACACGGTGCCAGTCCCTATCCAAAACATGCGCAGTATCTCCCTCCCCATTGACTTGACTTCCGCCTGAACGCTGAACCGTTTCATCAGGAAGACTGTCGACCCGGTGAAAACTGACGTCCCGCCGGAGAAGATATCCCGTCTGCCAGACCAGGGAAAACGCTAGCAGCGTTCCAAAGAAGTAATGAGACACAAGCCTTGCTTCACCTGGATGAAGCATAACCGAGGCTGACGACATCAAGTTGAGAAAAAAAACGGCGATGGCCGGCGCAACATAGAGATAGATTGCGCTCAATTTGTTCTCAGCTGTTTGCATGAGATATCGTTTTCTATGGACAATCAGTAGCCAAACCGTCGCCGCTGCTAGCAATCCGATGTAAACCTGTCCACCGAGGATAAATGGGGAGTGCGGGGTACTCGTTATGCTGATGAGTCCCCCTAGAGAAGCGCTGCGAACCAATAATTCGAGGGCTGGTACGATGAGGACGACCCACGCCAGTTGAGGCACTGCCCCGAATAGGGCTGCCGCGATAACCAGAAACAAAAGCGCCCCGGGCAAGGTTTCGTTGGCAAGAATCGGTGCCAGCAAATCTCTGGCTGTTCCATCCAGGGGGCTACTGAGCACAAAATGATACAGCACATAGATGGCGATAGACGCATGGAATGCAGCCATGAAGTATCGATCGGGCCTTTGACGATGCATCAGGGCGACAAGCCCGCTGATGCATAAAATCTCAACGGCAGTAACGACTGCAAAGGTTGCGAACGAAAACGGCATTTAAAGTTCCGGTGCGAAAACTTCATATGCGTTGACATATCAAAGCAAACAAGAGGGAGGTGTTTGCTTTACAGGTCAGTTGAAACCGACAAGGAGCGACCAGCGATCGTCTCCCAACAGTGTCAGCCCTGTTCCCCTTGCGCGCGGAGGAACTCAACGTACTTTTGATTGTCGTAAAAGAGTTCCGCAATAGGTGCGAAAAGCTTGGCGCCGTTTGCACCGTTGGTGAATACCACGACGGCGATCTCTTTTTCGGGGACATAGAAGGCAACTGCGCGTTCGCCGACGTCGCCGCCACCCTGCCATAGGACGGTCTCTGCCTCGTACTCGAAGACGACACCAGACAGGCCAAATCCGATCGCCTGCGGGCAAATATCGGCGAACCCCGGCCGTGAGCAGAATTGCTTTGTCATGTCGAACTGAATTGTCCGACGGTCAGTTTCGAGCTCGGCCGGCAAAGAACGCCCCTTGAGGAGAGGGATTAAGAAGCGCGAGAAGGCAGTTGGTGTCGTGTAAAGATCGTCGGCAGCAGACCAGGAAGGTGCCGTTTCTGCGGGCTTGAAATTGCCCTCACTGTCTTTGGACCAGGCAAAATCAGGCGCCCATCGCGATTTATTGTTGAAGGCGATACGTTCGGCCTTGGACGGTTTAAGAACAAGTTCTGAGACTATGTCGGGGTACGTCTTGTCTGTGGTCCTTTCGATGAACCGCGCGACATATTCAAAGCCTTCGCCGGAATACCCAGGCTGCGTCCCGGGATCGAACCGAAAGACGAGGCGTCCGTCCTCATTCATTGATCGCCAATTCGGAAAACCTGTCTGATGAGCAAGAGCGTGACGCGGGGTCAGGTCGCGATGGCGCGGATCTTCTACAAGATCAGGATCGACCCAGGCCGGGGCCATCGGTGCGTCGAGATCGAAAGCGCCCGACGCAGCCACACGCAAGACGGTTTCGGCCGCGAGAATTTTACTGACCGAGGCCACATTGAAGAGGGTGTCATTCGTTGCGGGAAGGCCGGGCCGAGCATCGCCGTAGGTCGCGGCAAGAGCGACGCCTTCGGGCGTGGCGACCGCAATACCCACAGCAGGTACATCAAATTGCGAAAGCAGATCTGGTACCCGCTTATCAAGTTCAGCCTGTTGGGCTGCGTATTTGGACGTTTCAGGGCCAGCGCCGCTCGATGCACACGACATTAAGGCCAGCAGACAAAAAGAAGCTAATACGGATGGGGACCGTTTGATCATCAGATACAACCTCGAGAATTTGGATGATTACCTGCGTGCGCCTTAGGCCAAATAGGCAGGCTCAGCGTTTCAGATCGTCACGAGCTGGTCTCAAATCGTCATTTTTGCAACAAGCCCATGGCTTTTTGTCGTTTTGGGTTACGGCAGCAACGCTTCCAAAGTCTCCAGGTGGTCAGCCTCTGCTGGGGGCTTGTCCCAGCGCAAGCGGCTGATCCGCGGGAAGCGCATGGCCACGCCCGACTTGTGACGCGGCGACCGGTTCAGCCCTTCAAAGGCGACTTCCAGAACCAGCCCGATTTCGGTGTCAGCCTTCACCTGGCGAACCGGGCCGAAGCGATCAGTGGTGTGATCGCGCACGAATTTGTCGATCTGTTTTAGCTCTTCGTCGGTGAAGCCGAAATACGCTTTTCCGACAGGCACGAGGATCTTGTCCTCCGTCCAGACCCCGAAAGTATAATCTGAATAGAATGACGAGCGCTTGCCGTGGCCGCGTTGGGCATACATGAGGACGGCATCAATCACGAAGGGTTCGCGCTTCCACTTCCACCATTCGCCCTTTGGGCGACCGGGCACATAGGGCGCGGATTTCTTTTTGATCATCAGGCCTTCGATTTCGCTTGCAGGAGGGGCGGCCCGAAATGCGGCAAGATCATCGGTCGACGAAAACGCCACCAGCGGAGAAAGATCGACCCGTTGCAGGTCATGACCGACCATGAACGCTTCCAGCTTTCGTCGACGGTCTTCGAAAGGGAGCGCGCGCAGATCGTCACCGCTCAGGCTGAGCGCATCATAGGCGCGGATAAAAGCCGGGTGGGTCTCCAGTAGCTTCTTGGATATGTTTTTCCGGTTGAGGCGCTTTTGCAACTCGGAAAAAGGCTGGACCACAAAGCCGTTCTCGTCGGGGGCAAAGACGAGCAACTCGCCATCCAATACGCCTTCGAAATTGAGATTGGCGAGCACATCGGGAAATGCCTTGCCGATATCGTCGCCCGTTCGCGAATAGAGCCGTCGGACGCTCCCTTCACTGACAGCCTGCACGCGGATCCCGTCCCACTTCCACTCGGCCATGTGGGTCTCGGCTAAGATCCCGTCCAGATCTTTTTCTTCAAGAGGGTGTGCCAGCATTACTGGTCGAAACGCGCCGGTCTGGTCAGGCGCCGGCTTTGGCGCTGACCCATCAAGCCAAGTTAGAAGGTCTGTGTACGGGGGGTCCAGGCTGTGCCAGAGCTCTTCGATTTCGTTGACGTCTACATTGCCGAACTTGGCGAGGGCGGTCTTGGTCAGGCGGGAGGAAACGCCAATACGAAATCCGCCGGTTACCAGCTTGATCAGCGTCCAGCGTCCGGTGGCGTCCAGTGCGTCGAGCCAGTCCTCAACAAGACGCGGGGCCTCCGCGCGGGAGACCTCTTGCAATCCGTTGACAATGTCAGTGAGGGCGGGAGGGGCATTGGCGCCGTGTTTGCCGGGCCAGATCAGCGAAACGGTCTCAGCTAAATCCCCGACATAGTCATAGGACAGATCAAATAGGACCTCATCGACCCGCTGATAGACGAGCGTGCGCAACATGGCTGGTTTGAAAGACGAGATTTCCAGCTCGCCTGTAATCGCGGCGACCCCAAAGCCACGATCAGGGTCCGGCGTTTCGGCAAAGTAATCCACAAGCAGCTGGATTTTGCCGTTGCGCTGCGGGGTCAGAATCAGCCGCTCCAGGAGCTTGGAAAATCGCTCCATCAGTCGCCCTCGTCGTCATAGCCGATGAGCGACAGGGGGCGTGCTGTCAGACCCTTAAGCTCTGCCCAGCGGGAAAGGGCGTCGTCCCGGCCATGGGTAATCCAGAGCTCCTGGGGGCCAATCTCCTCAATAGTGGTTGTCAGCTCGTCCCAGTCTGCATGGTCTGAGAGGACAAGTGGGAGTTCAACGCCCCGTTGCTTTGCCCGCTGACGAATGCCCATCCAGCCGGAGGCGAAACAGGTGACCGGATCGGGAAATCGCCGTGCCCATTTGTCTGCAAAAGCCGATGGCGGTGCCACAACGATTTTGCCCGCAAACTTCTGCTTCTCGCCCGCCGCATTGGTCAGCGTTGCCGATTCAAGAGCCCCTAGATCAACGCCGTTTCGTTCATAAAGGGCGCACAAAGACTTCATGGCCCCGTGGATATAGATGGCCTCGTCATATCCCGCATTGCGGATTAGGCGGATGACCCTCTGTGCCTTGCCGAGAGAGTAAGCACCTACCAAGTGCGTGCGTTCTGGGAACTGGCGAACACTCTTCAAAAGCTTTTCAATCTCGTCGCGATCATCGGGATGGCGGAAGACGGGCAGGGCAAATGTCGCCTCGCTGATGAAGACATCACAAGAGATTGGTTCAAAGGGCGTGCACGTGGGATCGGGTCTGCGTTTATAGTCGCCTGAAGCAACGATCCGCACACCGTCATATTCGAGGATGGATTGGGCTGAGCCCAACACATGGCCGGCTGGGGCGAGGCTCACGCATACGCCATTGATGGTAACGGTCTCACCAAGAGCGAGGGATTGGCGACTTTCCGTGAACGTCTCGCCATAGCGCGTGGCCATAATGTCGATGGTTTCAGGCGTCGCCAGTACCGCCTTGTGTCCGGCGCGGGCATGGTCTGCATGGCCGTGGGTGATCACAGCGCGATCCACGGGCGAGACAGGGTCAATATAGAAATCCCCAGGCGGGCAATAGATCCCCTTGGGTGTCGGGCAGATCAGGTCCTGAAATCTCTTCTTAGTCACACGTCCCGGTGATCGGCTTGCGGTTGAAGCATTTCGTCCAGATCAATGGTGCTATCGTCCATGCCGGAACGGGCTGAGTAAAACGCCAGCGCCATCAGTCCGACCCCCAGAACGATAGTGAAGAAGACCCCGAGAAACATGGCAAAGATGATGTGCGGATTGGAGTGAAAGATCTCCAAGGGGAAGAGAATCGGAAATGCCGCCATTACCGCAAGGAGAAGGCCGCTGCATATAAGGAAAAACCTTAAGGAGGGGCGTTTGCTGTCGCTCGCTACTGAGTTAGGTCCCGTCGGATCGCTTGCCTTCACGCCGGGCATGCCGTCCCGACTATTCAATGATGTTGGGTCTGTCATTGGCAGCGGTGTCCGTTCCTCTGGGCCTTTTTGTTTTTGGTTGCGCCCATTTGCGCGCGCCTGAGAGATATGGTGGCCTGACCTTGCGTGGCAAGTCCGCAAGATCGGAACAATTTGGTCTTCCACATCTTTACACAGTTGTCATGTAGTGGTGCACTCAAGCTCCCGGCAAATGTCAGAGGGCTCACTCTATGCCGGCACCATCGACAGACCGCTGAGAAAAAGCGGCAGAACCGGTAGTTTAAGAGGGATTAATACGTTGAAGGCAAAGCTTTCTGGCCGCTCACGTTCGGTCGCTTTTGCATATGCGGCATGTGTGTCGTTGACCGCCATTCCGGTGGTTGCGCAAGACGCGCCCATTGTGCAGCCGGGGGCACCGGGGAGCGCAACTCGAGAACTAACGGCACAAGAAGCTGTCAAGATCGCCGATACGCGGTTTTCGCCAGACGATGTGCGCTTCATGCAGGACATGATCCCGCATCATCATCAGGCCGTCCAGATGGCGGCTTTGGTGAAAGATCGGACCAACAATGAAGACTTGAGCACCCTGGCCGGCAAGATCGACGCAACGCAGGCAGACGAAATCGAATTTATGCAAGGCTGGCTCCGCGACCGCGGACAGAACGTCCCGGACCCCGCCGCCCATCACGCCATGCATATGTCCCACAAAATGGCCGGCATGGCGTCACCGGAAGATATGGCCAAGCTAGCAACACTCGAAGGAGTTCCGTTTGACCGCTTGTTCCTGGAGCTGATGATTGCCCACCATGACGGCGCAGTGAAAATGGCCGAGGAGCTGCTGATCAAACCGGGCTCAGCCTATGACCCGGTGTTGTTCGAGTTTGTCAATGACGTCATCGGCGACCAGACAGCTGAAATCGAACGCATGAATAGTCTTCTCGCCGACTTGTCCGAAGATCCCCGCGCAGCCCTGACTGCTGGTCTGACGGACGCGGGCGAAGCGGCTATGAACCTGACGCTGGTCGCAGCCTTGCCCAAACCTGATGGCTTTTTTGACCCGGCTAACCCGGCGCAGCTGCCGCCGCCGGTACCCAGCGGGGATGATGGCGAGGATGACGCCGGAGATGATATCCGGCAAGATGATCAGGACAATGAAGACACCGAATGGGGAAGTCGTTCTCCGCTTTTGAGCTTTTCAAACACAGATATGGCCTTTGCAGGCGATGTTCTCGTCGCGGGCAGCTATCACGGCTTTAACGTCTACAAATTGGCGCGGGGTGAAGCGCCTGAGCTTTTCAGTTCGGTCGTCTGCCCTGGCGGTCAAGGAGATGTCTCCGTTGTTGGCGACTTGCTTATCATGTCGGTGGAGCAAACACGCGGCCGCGTTGATTGCGGCCTCCAGGGCGTGAGCGAAGATGTGAGCCCGGAGCGGTTCCGCGGCATACGTATCTTCGACATCAGCGATCTGGCGCGCCCGCGCCAGGTTGGCATTGTTCAGACGTGCCGGGGATCGCACACCCATTCAGTCGTGAAGGGGCCTGAAGGGGATGGCAAGATCCTCGTCTATAACTCCGGCACCGGGTTTGTCCGCAAGAGTGAAGAGCTGGAAGGTTGCATTGGCGAGATTGCAGGCGACAACCGAACAGCGCTCTTTCGGATTGATGTCATTGAAATTCCCGTCGATGATCCGTCCAAGGCGAAAATCATCGACAGCCCGACAGTTTTTGCCGATCCCAAGAACGGCCAAATCGCCGGGCTTTGGCAGGGGGGTGACCATGGTGAGGACACCCAGACCACACACCCCACCGACCAGTGCCACGACATTACGCTCTTCCCGGATAAAAAACTCGCTGCCGGGGCGTGTTCTGGCAATGGCATCATTTTCGACATTTCGAACCCGCGAAAGCCAAAGCGCCTCGACGCGGTCACCGACAAAGGCTTTGCGTATTGGCATTCCGCGACATTCAACAATGATGGCACGAAAGTGCTGTTTACGGATGAATGGGGCGGGGGCAGTCGCCCGCGGTGTCGGACCCACGATCCAAAAGACTGGGGCGCTGATGCCATCTATGACATTGTTGATGGCAAGCTGGAATTCCGCAGCTATTTCAAGATGCCTGCCCCGCAGAGCGACAAGGAAAACTGTGTCGCTCACAACGGCTCAATCGTGCCGGTGCCAGGACGGGATATCTTTGTTCAGGCCTGGTATCAGGGCGGGCTATCCGTGATCGATTTCACCGATTCATCGAACCCGGTGGAGATCGCCTATTTTGACCGTGGTCCAATCAGCGAAGAGCATCTCATCCTCGGTGGATATTGGTCTGCCTACTGGTATGACGGCCAGATCTACGCCACCGAAATCACCCGCGGGCTTGATGTTCTGGCTTTGTCGCCCAGCGATTTTCTGACCGAGAATGAAATCGCGGCTGCCGGTTTGGCGGAGCAGGGCGATGTCGTGAACCCGCAACAGCAATTCCGTGTGACCTGGCCGGCTGACCCTGTGGTGGCCATGGCGTATGTCGATCAACTTGCTCGGATGGATACACCCGATACTGACTTGATGGACGCCGTCAAAGACGCGGTAGCCAGAGGCCAGTCCGCGCTGGAGGCGGGCGAGCCTGACCGCCGGCTTTCAAAAACGCTCAAGGAAATCGCCAAGGACGTGAGCAAAGGCGAGACCGCGTCCCACGCAGGGCTTGCGGAGACTTTGAACGACATGGCGGCCCTTTTGCGGTAAGAGCTGCGAACACTCGGGCTTAGCCAAGACAGACAAATGGTGGTTCGTTCTGGCGATTGGTTTCGAGTGTCTTGTCCGCCGTGATATGACATCGCCATGGCGACATCAGCACGCAAGGCTTCAGGGAAGAAAAAGAAGAGCGGCAACGGACCGTCCCCGACCGTTGCCGTTCCTGATGTTTTTTCCAACTGGTTCAACGGGCGCGGCTGGGCGCCGCGACCCCATCAGCTCGACTGCCTTGCGGCCGCCCACGAAGGCAAATCACACCTCCTCATCGCACCGACCGGCGGCGGCAAAACCCTCGCGGGTTTTTTGCCGAGCCTGATTGATTTGCACCGTACCGGTGGCGGCAATGGTCTGCATACGCTCTATGTGTCTCCTTTGAAGGCACTGGCCGTAGATATTGCCCGAAATGTGGAAACGCCCGTGGCGGAGATGGCTCTGGCGATCAAGCTGGAGACGAGAACAGGAGACACGCCCCCAGCAAAGCGTCAGCGTCAGAAACTGCATCCCCCGGATATTTTGTTGACGACGCCCGAACAGGTGGCGCTTCTCGTTTCCAATCCCGACGCGGCGAATTTCTTCAAGGGCCTAAGAGCGATCATCATTGATGAGCTGCACGCGATTGCGCCCGGTAAGCGCGGGCACTTGCTTGCTCTCGGCATCGCCCGACTACGCAGGCTCGCCCCTGAGGTACGCTTAACCGGTCTTTCGGCAACGGTGCCCGACCCGGCGCCATTGCTTGCTTATCTGGCCCCCCAGAATACGCCTGAGGCAGATAGTGCTGTCCTGATCCGGGCGGAAGGGGGCGAGAAACCGACAGTCCGTATTCTGAATTCTGAAAACCGCATTCCCTGGTCGGGGCATTCCGCCCGTCATGCGTGGGCGGAACTCTATGAGGAAATCAAGAAGGCGGACTTGACCCTTGTGTTTGTCAATACGCGCAGTCAGGCTGAACTCACCTTCCAGGCGCTATGGCGGCTGAATGAAGATAACCTGCCCATCGCGCTGCACCATGGCTCCCTCGATAAGGAACAACGCCGAAAGGTGGAAGCGGCCATGACCCGCGGTGGGCTCAAGGCGGTGGTGTGCACATCGACCCTCGACCTCGGGATTGACTGGGGCGATGTGGATCTTGTGATCCAGATCGGGGCCCCCAAGGGCGCAAGCCGTCTAACTCAGCGGATCGGCCGCGCCAATCACCGGATGAACGAACCTTCAGCGGCATTGATTGTGCCCGGAAACCGGTTCGAAGTCCTGGAATGCATCGCGGCCAAAGATGCCATTGAAGAAGCCGCCCTTGATGGCGACGATAACCGCAGTGGTGCGTTGGACGTGCTCGCGCAACATATCACTGGTATGGCGTGCGCGGAGCCGTTTGATGCCGATACTCTGTACCATGAGATCATCAGCGCTGCGCCTTATGCGGGTCTTTCCAAAGAGACTTTCGATAGGGCGGTGGCGTTCGCGGCGACCGGCGGGTACGCGCTAAAGTCCTACGACCGTTACCGCAAAATCGTTCAGGATAAGGATGGGCAATATCGCATTCGGGATAAACGTGTCGCGCAACAATATCGGCTTAATGTGGGCGCCATCGTCGAAGCCGCATCCCTCAATATCCGGCTTGCCAGCGGGAAGGGGCCCAAACGTCCGGGACGCAAGCTCGGGACCATGGAAGAGTACTTTATTGAGACCATGAGCCCGGGCGACACGTTTATGTTTGCGGGCGAAGTCCTTCGGTTTGAAGGGGTTGTCGGCAGCGACTGTATGGTCACGCGCGCGCCCTTCGAAGAGCCACGCATCCCGACCTGGCAGGGGGGCAAATTTCCGCTTACAACCTATCTTGCAGGTCGGGTCCGCGCCATGATCAGCGATCCAACCAAGTGGCGCGACTTGCCGGACCCCATCCGAGATTGGCTCCATATCCAAAAAGATGTCTCGGTGATCCCTGCGCCCGATGAGTTGCTGGTGGAGACATTTCCCAATGGCAATCGCCATTTTCTCGTTTGCTACCCTTTTGATGGTCGTCTCGCCCACCAAACCCTTGGCACACTTCTGACCCGCCGCCTGGAACGAATGGGGGCGCAGCCCTTGGGGTTTGTGCCCACGGAGTATTCGCTTTCGGTCTGGGCGCGCAAAGATATGGGCGGCATCCCCATGGACAATCTGTTTGCGGAGGATATGCTTGGCGATGACCTCGAGGACTGGCTGCAGGACTCGGTCCTCATGAAGCGCACATTCCGGAACTGTGCGATTATCTCAGGGCTGGTGGAACGCCGCCATCCGGGCCTGGAGAAAACGGGACGTCAGGTGAACTTCTCATCGGATCTTATTTTCGACGTCCTGAAGGAACACGAGCCGGACCATATCCTCCTCCAGGCCGCATGGAACGACGCCGCAGGGGGGTTCCTCGATCTGGCGCGCTTGCAAGGGCTGCTCTCTCGTGTCCGTGGCCGGATCAATCACGCTGCACTTGACCGCGTCTCGCCGCTCGCCGTGCCGGTCATGCTCGAAATCAGTAAGGAGATCATCGTCGGCGAAGCCCAGGAGGAGATGCTCAAAGAAGCCTCTGACGCAATCATCGCCGAGGCGATGGGCGGGCGTTAAAAGCGACCCACCAGCCCAACTTGCGCGTTGTGGCGCGTGAGGCCATCGCCAAACTCGCCATTGTACCCAATAGAGATGCTGACGGCATCGGTGATGGCTCCGGCGATGGCGGCGTTCACGAACCCGCGTCCGCGGGCGGCATCGAGGCCAGGGGTCAGGACGCTGGTATTTTCGCCTGCAAGCCTCGCGAAAGTCTCGCTGTCATTTCCAAGGACTTCATACCGGTAGCCACCGGACACAGACGGGAAGACGCGGTTGTCTGCAAGGCCGGTCTGGGGGCGGAACGAAACGCCAAGGTCTGCGAAGACAAAGCGCGTATCCTGATCGTCCACTTCCAACTGGATCGCGGGGTTGTTGGTCGCTTCATTGGTCTCATCCCGCGTGGAGCTGACATATGTCAGGCCAACGAGGGGGCTGATCATGATATTGGCGGTTGCCAGTGGAAGGTCGTAGGCGACATCGACTGAGGCGATTGTGGCGCTCAGATCGGTCTGGCCCAGGACGGATTCGTCCAGCACAGGCACGGCACGCGTCATGTCAGCTTCACCAGAGGAGCGCGCGAGCATGAGTGAGGCACGGACAGGACCATTATCGACGCGCGCATATCCTCCGAAGATGAAGGTATCTCCGTCGATCTGGCTTGCGAGATCAGTGAAGTCCTGCTCGAAACTTGAAACACCCGCAAAGGCGCCGGCGGTCACTTGTTCTGAAATCCGGTACCCAGCGCCGACAAGACCGCCCCGGTGTTCAACGTCGGCGCCTGAGACACCGCCGATAACGCCGTCTTGAGAGGTGTCGTCGAGGAATGCGGCAGTCCAAGCTTCAAATCTTCCGTCTGTGTACGAACGCCGTCGCCCAGTCCCGCCGGTCCCAACCGCTGACTTGATCGAAAATGCCAGCGACGTGTTGATGAGATCCATGGACGCATACGGCTCTGCGGAAAGTCCCCGCAGCAGCGTTTCCAGTGCTGTTTCATCTTCGACAGCTAACACATCGCGGATGAGGTCTTCCGTCGTTTCTTGTGTGCTTGTTATAGAAAGCTCATCCAGATAGGCCGCATAAAGACCAGCTGACGTCGTCAGTGTCGCATTTGCGCCAATCTGTGATCTGATATCGACGAGCAGGGACGTGCCATCGATCCGAATATCAGAAATGAGGAAGTTTCCTGTAATCGACGTAGAGCCGAATGATCCGGTTATCCCCTCAGTTGCCGTGGCGATGGAGATTGTTTCTTCCCCGAATATCTGAGTCGATCCATTAGCGATCAGGGATAAGGCCCCGCCGTTCAGATTGAGGGCACCGTCGCGAATAAAAAGACCGTTTGCCAGGAAGCGTGGGTCTTCATCTGCGCCTGGAAGTCCTGGAAGGCCAGCTGTTTGCAGCGGGTCCAGATCATCTGTCGACAGAAACCCAATATTCAGGGTCGAGGTGGATGTAAGGTCAACATCAGCTCCTTCAAATACGAGCAGCAAGGGAAGGCCGTTGATCGTCGTGCTGTCGGATGGCGTGACCATGCTCGGTAGACTGACCGTACCACCGTTTTGGAAAAGGAACGTGCCAGCGCCGGAGATGTCGACGCCGGTCGCTAATGTCAATCCGGTCAATGGAACCACAATGTCATTCCGGAGCGATCCGGAAAGGACAGATAGGTTGCCGATAGTGTTAGAAAGGAAACCGGGTCCTGTTCCTGTTCGAAACTCAGTACCGGTATCGACTTCAATTGTCTGAAAGTTGTTGAACTGGCTAAGCGTTGCTCCCTCCGCGCGAAGGAGAAGTGTATCCGTTTCGGTCTCTGGGAAGATGGCAGAGCCGCCGTCAGCTGATCCTGTAAACTCTGTGCCGCTCTCAATAATCAGAGTGTCATTACCGACTCCAAGATCAATACTGGCGCCAAACAAGCCTCCATCGATCACAACCTGGTCGTCGCCATCTCCTGAATTCACGAAGACATTTTCTGCGACCTGACTGTTTGTAAATGTGGCGACGTCATTGCCGTCGCCCAAAAGAATACTGCCACGAGCAACCTCCGCAGCCTCAAAATCGACTAAGCCATTCCCATTACCGAAGACCAAATAATCACCGGTGAACGTGCCTCCGTCTAATGCAAACTGATGTTGTCCTTCGCCAAATGCGCGACTGACCCCTGCAAATACGGCCCCGTCGGTAACCGAAACAAGGGAATTGCCTTCATTAATTGAGATCGAGCCTGAGTCCCCAAATGTGCCCGCTATGTTGATCGAGGTATCGCCAGCAACAAAGCTCACGCTGCCATCAAGACGACCGCCTTCTTCGATGTCCAGACGATTATCCCCGTTCCCCAGTCTTATGTTCCCACTGGAGGAAGCTCCTGTTGCTATTTCGACCAGATTGTCGCCGTCACCCAAGTCCACAAAGCCAAAAAGACGACTGCCGGAATTCGCAATGAGATAGTCGTCTCCATTTCCAGCCTCAATGAGGCTCCTGACACCTTCTCCGAATACACTTATCGTATTATCGCCATCGCCAAGAAAAAAGTCGTTCTCGTTTTCGCCACTAGCGCTGAATACAAGTGTGTCGTCGCCGGCACCGAATTGGACATCCACAGCCCGATCGATGGTGCCACGGTTCTCGAAAGTGTTGTCGCCGTCTCTTAAAAAGACGTCCTCTTCAACTGACCCTCCCTCGTCATTGATGAACGTATCGTCACCTTCGCCGAACAGCAGACTAACGGAGCTGTCGATGAACCCTCGATTAATGAGTGTATTGTTACCGCCAGCGAAATCAATTTCGAGCAAGGTCGCGTTGCCATTTAATACCAACGTGTCATCGCTCTCTGGATTTAGATACTCTAGAAATAAGTCACTAATATTTGAATTGACAATAGTGGTACTATTTTGGCCACGAAAATTCAAAAAGTAGGGAAGCGAATTATCAGTTTGGTCGATTGTGACGCTCAGTTCGTGGGCCAGTAAGTCAAAGCTCCCTGGGCTATTATTATCATCTGATGGGACACAAATCACTTCGTCCCCGTCCATAGGCGTCTCCGGCATGCAGTCTTGTGCTGCTGCGCGCCCGGTGAACAAAAGCGCCGCAAGTGCAACCGTGCTCGTTGTCAGGAGTAATCGTGACATGATATTTCCCCATCAATTCAATGTTTTGAGTATTCGATACGTTCACGACACAGTGCAACTGTATTGATGTATTCATGTTTCTGAAGGTTTTACTGCTTCGTCAATCCTTTCGCCTCGAGTTTGAAATCTTCGAGCAGGTTAAGATCTGGGCGACTTGGTTCTTTCAGCAATCCAACCAGCAGCAGTTGGCCACAGACAGTGACAATGCGGAGAGGCAAGCAAGGCTCTCGTGCACGAAAAAATCCGGCCAAATCCTTGAGCCTGGCCGACTCCAGATCCCTTACATTAAAACTTATCGAACACCCCTGGCGGCGGGGTTAGGGTGGCGATCCAAAACAGCGATGCCGATTTCGGATCATCATGGGCAAAATCTCAAATTGACACGTGTGCGCGGAACCGTGTCGTGTAGCGAGCTATGGTAAAAACGCAGAGATCAGATGTCGTCCGGGCGGCGCGGGCTGGATCCACGGCGCCAGATAGGGAGAAGGTGCTGGAAGGCGCAGCGCAGTTCGCCGTGAATGGTGAAGAGATTGTCGCGCTGACATGCGGCGCGGCTTATGTGCCGGCGCATCAAACCTTGCTCGTGGCAGACCTTCACTTTGAGAAGGGCTCTTCATTTGCGCGTAAGGGGGTTTTACTGCCCCCCTATGACACGCGAACAACCCTGAAGCGGCTTCTTTATGTGGTGCGGGCACTCGCGCCGAAGCGGGTCATCTCTCTTGGGGACGCGTTTCACGACACAGAGGCCGAAGGGCGCATGGCCACGGCGGATGCAGATCGATTGAACGCTCTCCAACGCGAGGCCGCATGGACCTGGATCCTTGGCAATCACGACCCCGCGCCGCCTGCGCGGTTCAAGGGCGAGGTGGCCGAGGAAATGACCCTCGGCAGGCTATTCCTGACCCACGAGCCAACGGGAACGCCGAGGCCCGGTGAAGTGGCGGGGCACCTGCACCCGTGCGCCAAGGTCAAGGCGCAGAGCCGAACCATTCGTCGGCGCTGCTTCCTGGCGGATGACCGGCGGATGATCCTGCCAGCATTCGGGGCCTACACGGGCGGATTGAACATACTGGATGGGGCATTCGAGGGACTTTGCGACCGGCCGGTAGCGTGGGTCCTGGGCGGCGAGGGGGTTTACCCCTTCACCATGGCAGGGCTTTTGCCAGATCCGGCACCTATTGCCCGTATGGCGGGATAGGATTGAATGAAACAAGACCAGGGCTCTTACGTCAGTTGACAATAGGGCCCTACACCGATATCAACCGCGGCTCGATTTAACCACACGCGCCTGCGAGACCCGAAATGAAAGTCAAAAGCTCATTGAAATCGTTGAAATCCCGTCACAAGGATTGCCGCGTGGTGCGCCGTCGGGGCCGTGTTTACGTGATCAACAAGACCCAGCGTCGCTTCAAGGCACGCCAAGGCTGATCACCGGGTTGCGGCCCACCACGATTGGGCTGCGGCGGCTATCCAGTCGACCTCATTATTACTGTGACGCCTTTCATCAAGGTAGCAAGAGGCCTAAAGCGTGTGTGATTGGGCTTCTTCAAACTTGCGGTTGGAACACTTCTCGCACTGAGTTAGGCTCATGCGAATGAAGATGCTTCTGTCGTTGCTTTGCGGGAACTTGCTGCTTTTTGCAGTGGCACCCGTTCACGCGGATCAAGCTGATCCGCGGCTCGATATGCTATTCGAAGAGCTACGCGCAGGCTCGGAAGTTGATCATAAGGCAACCATCGCTCGAATTGAGACGATCTGGGCGGACTCAGCCAGCGATACCATCGACGTTTTGTTTGCCCGTGCCGTTTCCAGCGACAGCCAAGACGAGAGCGATGTAGCTGAAGCATTGCTCGATATGATTATTGGCATGTCTCCCCATTTCGCTGAGGCTTACGCGTTCCGAGGGTCCCTTCGTCTGAAGCAGCAAAACCAGAAGGGAGCCATTGAAGATTTCTCCAGGGCCATCGATCTGGAACCACGCCAGTTCAATGTGCGCATCGCTCTGGCCGATATCCTGCTGGCAAATGACGCTAAGCAGGATGCATATGACATGCTGCAAAAAGCGTTGGAGTGGAATCCCCATGACGATTATGCCCGCCGCAGGGCGAGGCGGCTCCGTCAGGAGATCGACGGGCAGGAGATATAGAGAAAAGGCGGGCTCCATTGAGTTTTCCACCGCACCACCCAAGTTTTCCCAAATTGCCCACTCCTCGCTTGCCGCATTGCTTTTTTACGCTTTTATGAAGGGCTCACCAGTTTCAGGAGGACTTCATGGCCGACGGCGCGGCGACTATCAGTGTAGAAAATGGAAGCGATGCAAGTCCGGGTGCGACAACGGTTGCTGCTGATCGCCTCCGTTCCTTTATTGAGCGCATTGAGCGACTGGAAGAAGACAAGCAAGCGATCATGGCCGACATGAAAGAGGTCTACGCCGAAGCCAAAGGCGAGGGGTATGATACTAAGATCATGCGCCAGATTATCCGGCTACGGAAGATGGACCGGGCAGATCGGCAGGAGCAGGAAGCATTGCTGGACCTTTATCTATCCGTCCTCGGTGAGGCTTAAGCTCGTTCGCGTCCGGTGAGATCAAGCATCGCCCGACTTGCAGATGTCAATTCCGCTTATCGCATAACATTTTCGTTTGGTCGCGCGGCCTCTAAAAATCACGTCATCTCAACCTACTTATTCACCGTGGCAGGGGAGAGACTTAAGACGCCGCAGAGACCGCAGACGGACCAATCCCAACCTGATCCGCTAGCGGGCAAAAGGAAAGGGAGCACCCCTCAAGGTGCTCCCTTTCTAGTGCGTTCTTTATGCTGACGAAGTTAGCCAGGCAAACTACCTAACTTGTTAACTCGCCCTTTTCACCTCTAATCCGTGGTCACGGAGTTTGCGGTAAAGCGTTGATCGACCCATCCCGAGCCGACGGGCAACTTCAGCCATTCGGCCATCATAGGTATCGATCGCGAGCGCGATAAGGTCGCGTTCAATGTCCTGAAGTGTTCGCAAGTGCCCGTCACGATCGAAAACGGTAACGCTTTCGTCGACGGTGAGGGAATTACCTGTCAAAACGGGTTGCCCGTCAAAGCCCTCTGGGATTGAAATTGGGACAACACCTTTTGGGGCACCTTCTGAAACATCTGGCTCCGGATCAATCAGCGGTGGGCCAAGCTCCACACCGGCTGCTTCAAACTCTGTCGCCAGGAACGGGAAGTCGCGGGGCGTTAGATACGCGCTTTCTGCAAGAACCACAGCACGGAAAATCGTGTTTTCCAGCTGACGGATGTTCCCCGGCCAGGATTGGTCCATCAAAACTTCGAGAACTTCGTGCTGGACACCGCGTACGTTCCGTCCTTCTTCGGCATTGTAACGCTGGATAAAGTGGTCGATCAGCGCCGGAATATCGTCCACTCTGTCGCGCAATGGCGGCACATGCACCGGGAAGACATTCAAGCGATAGTAAAGATCCTCGCGGAAGCGACCTTCTTTGACTTCTTCGGCGAGGTCTCTGTTTGTCGCGGAGATAATCCGCACATCAACCTTTGTCGGCTTCTTTGCACCGATAGGGTCGACTTCGCTTTCTTGAAGGACCCGAAGCAGTTTGACCTGCATGTCCTGGGGAAGCTCGCCAACCTCGTCGAGGAAGATTGTCCCGCCATCTGCCTCCTGAAACTTGCCCACATGCTTTTGGTGGGCACCTGTAAACGAGCCTTTCTCGTGACCGAAGAGAATGCTCTCAACTAGGTTTTCCGGGATCGCACCGCAATTGACCGTAACAAAGGCAAATCCAGCGCGGTCTGACGTCCCCTGAATGGCACGCGCGATCATTTCCTTACCGACGCCGGATTCACCGGTGATCAAAATTGGGATGTTCGACGTTGCTGCTCGCTCGCCAAGGCGAACCACGTTCCCAAGGGCTGAGCTGCTGCCGATTAGATCTTTAAAACCCATGGCACCATCGCGCTTGCGCTTCAGGCGCGTGACTTCGCCTTTCAGGGTTGTCAAATTGAGCGCGTTGTTAATTGAGACAATGACGCGCTCCGGAGAGGCTGGCTTGACGAAAAAGTCTGCTGCACCGTTTTGCATCGCCTCCACGACGGTATCGATGCCACCCTGGGCCGTCAGTACAATGACGGGGAGGTCGTCTTGGATTGACTTTGCGCGCTTAAGGGTTTCCATGCCGCCAAGGCCAGGCATGCGCAAATCAAGCATGATGAGCGCGACATCAGCGCCTTGTTCACTTTGTAAAACGCTAAGTGCGTTTTCACCAGAATCAGCCTGGAGCACCGGGTAACCGGCTTTTTCACAAACGGCACGCATCAGCCGGCGTTGCGTTGGATCGTCATCAACTATGAGGATTGATTTCGCCATGGATGCTTATATTCCCTTGCTCTTGGGCCGCTTCTGGACCGATATGACCAAAGACATAGGATCAGCCGGTTAAATATCGATTTAAGACGTATCATTTCGGGAATTCGGATTTGCGTTGGATCAATCTGTTAACCTAGGTCAAGGGCAAGTTAACATCAGGCGGCCGAACATGTCGGCAGGACATTTTCAAGACCGTCTGTAGAAAGAGCAAAAGAGTCATTAGGATGACAACGGATAAAGCCGAGCTAATAAGACCTATTGCCCATTTACATGGGGAGCGTCCAACCGCCCCATCATGGTTTCAAGCCAATATTGAGGCACCCTGTGAAGAGGGTAGCGTCGACGTTCAGGGTGCCAGGATTAGCTACACGGCATGGGGCCGCCGCGGTCAGCGAGGACTTTTGTTCATTCATGGCGGGCGCGCTCACCGAAATTGGTGGCGTCCATTTGCGCCGTTTTTTCAAGACCATTTCCGCGTCGCGGCACTTGATATGTCGGGCATGGGCGATAGCGATCGCCGGGATAAGTATACGCTCGATTGTGTGATCGATGAAGTGTTTGCCGTCATCGAGGCTGCAGGGCTTGCAGACAGCAGCAGGCCAATCATCGTCGGCCATAGTTTTGGTGGATGGGTCACGCTGGCAAGTGTTGAGCGGGAAGGAGAGCGTCTTGCGGGCGCGGTGGTTATCGACAGCCCAATTACGAAATCGGACCCCGATGAGGGCTACACGATTTCCCGCGGCAAGGCGGACAACAGCGAGCCTGTTCGTCCAAACAAGGTCTACGAGACCATTGAGGAGCCAATTTCCAGGTTTCGATTTCTCCCGAACCAATCTTGTGATCAGGATTATCTCGTCGATTACATCGCTCGCGAAGGGTTGACCGAAGTTGATGGCGGCTGGGCATGGAAATTCGATCCGGCGCATGGGCAGAACTTTCACATTCATTTTGAACGAGATCTGTTTCTTGCCGCCCGTTGTCCATTGGCTTTTATTTATGGGGAAAAATCAGAGTTCTCCGCCGGCGATGGCTTCGATCATCTACGTCGGCAGTCCCAAGGTCGTGCGCCACTTGTTCTAATGCCGTCAGTTCACCACCACCTGATGATGGAAGAACCCATCGCCTTCGCCACAACTTTAAGGACACTTTTACAGTGCTGGCCTATTCGAGCCGGGCTGTAATCCTCACAGCTTGTGTGGCTCGATCTTGCAAGCTGACGGGAAATACGACAAAACCCCAAAGAAATCTGAGGGGGTTTTTATGGAAGCGAGCATGGCTGACGATCTGACACAACGCGCAATTGATGCTGAAGAAAACCAAAAGACCTATCAATCGGTCATGCGGGTTTCTGCCGAGATCGGTGTTCCTTTTTCCCTTGCGCTGACAATGTTTTTCACCAATCTCGTGCTGGCGAACGGCGTTGGCGCAGCACTGATCGCAGCGATCGTGGTTTACGTATTTGTTTTCTTTGTCGTTAAGGCTTTCTTCTCCCACTGAGCGTTAGCCTTCGCGGTGAGAAGGGATTGGTAATCCCTTTTTCTGTCCGGAGGTTCCATGAAAATTGCGGTCCTGAAAGAAACTCTCGCGCACGAACCTCGTGTCGCGGCGACGCCCGAGACTGTGAAAAAGTTTGCCGGCCTAGGCGCGGAAGTCATTGTCGAGGCTGACGCTGGGGCCAAAGCCCGTATTCCTGATGCGGAATATCGCGCGGCTGGCGCGACAATGGCGGCTTCCGCGTCGGAGGCATTGGTTGGTGCGGACCTTGTTCTTCGCGTCAGCGCACCTTCCAAGGCTGACGTAAAATCGATGACTAGCGGCCAGAAGCTCGTTTCGATTATGTCGCCTTACGACAATGAAGAAATCATCGAGAAGGCCGCAAAGGCGGGCATTGACGTGTTCGCGATGGATTTCATGCCTCGGATTACCCGGGCCCAATCCATGGACGTTCTTTCGTCTCAGTCCAACCTTGCCGGGTACAAAGCAATCATAGATGCGGCGGCATATTATGGCCGCGCAATGCCCATGATGATGACGGCAGCGGGGACCATCGCACCGGCAAAGGTCTTTGTGATGGGCGCTGGTGTCGCGGGTCTCCAAGCTATTGCGACAGCCCGGCGTCTAGGTGCCGTAGTCTCGGCGACCGACGTTCGTTTCGCAGCAAAAGAACAGGTTGAAAGTCTGGGTGCTTCCTTTGTGACAGTCGACGAGGAGGCGATGAAATCGGCTGAAACAGAAGGCGGCTATGCCAAGGAAATGTCGGAAGACTTCCAGCAGCGCCAGGCGGAGTTCGTCGCAGAGCACATTACCAAACAAGATATCGTTGTGACGACAGCGCTTATCCCTGGGCGGCCCGCACCAAAACTCCTGACCGATCAGATGGTGCGCTCCATGCGCCCCGGCTCAGTCATTGTCGACTTAGCCGCTGAACGCGGCGGAAACGTTAGTCTATCGCGCGTTGGCCAGGCGGTCGATGTGGACGGTGTCATTGTAATCGGTTTTCAGAACGTCGCTGGGCGCTTGCCAAAGGACGCATCATCGCTTTACGCGCGCAACATCTTCAATTTCGTCTCAACATTCTACGACCAAGAAGCCAATGATTTCGTCGTTGATTGGGAAGATGACATCATCAAAGGAACTGCGCTTACCAAAAATGGTAGCGTGATCCATCCCGCTTTTGTCGATGAAGTGCCTGTCGAAGAGCAGGAGACGGTTTCGTCCGATGAGCCCAAATCCCACGCGAGCGAAGACGTGCCCACAGCGGCTGACGTAAGCGACGAAGCCGGTACGTCGGAAGAAGATCAAGGTGAAGAGCCAGATACACCGACGTCGGATAAACCAGACGCATCCGCCTGAAGCCAATCGTAGACACATATTTCTGATTTAGCAGGGAGGCCGGAATGGCAGCTCAACAATCGAAAGAAGCAGCTGAAGAGGCCGCCCGTGCGGCCGAAGAAGCTGCGAAAATTGCCGAAGAAGCGGCGCAATCCGCCGGGGCGAATGCTGAGGCTGCGGTTGAGGCAGCTGATCAGGCAAGATCGATTTCCGATAATCTTGGCGCCTATGTGGATATGCTGAACTCGCCCTCGGAGTTTGTTTATCTCCTGGGGATTTTCGCGCTGGCGATTTTCGTCGGCTACTACGTGGTCTGGTCAGTGACGCCCGCCCTTCATACTCCCCTGATGTCTGTGACCAACGCCATCTCGTCGGTTGTTATTGTTGGTGCTCTCATTGCCCTTGGTGCTGACTTATCCCAGTCCGCCGCCGGCTTCTGGCCGAAGCTCTTCGGCTTTGTCGGCGTTGCACTGGCGAGCCTCAACATAGTCGGCGGCTTTATGGTGACCCAGCGCATGCTCGAAATGTACAAGAAGAAGCAAGGATAGGTGGAAACCATGGCACAGAACCTTCCACCGCTTCTTTATATCCTTTCTGGGATTCTTTTCATTTTGGCTTTGCGCGGCCTCTCTTCGCCGGAGACCTCGCGCGCCGGTAACCGCTACGGCATTATCGGGATGATCATTGCTGTGGTGACGACGCTTTTTGTTCTTGAGAACAAGGGTCTTGGAACTTATCCACTGATCTTACTTGCGATTGCTGTTGGTGCCGTACCTGGAGCCATGATCGCGCGCAGTGTGCCGATGACCATGATGCCGCAACTCGTGGCGGCATTTCACTCGCTTGTCGGTTTGGCGGCGGTCGCGATCGCATGGGCTGCATTCCTCGCCCCTGGCGCGTTCGATATTGGTAGCCCTGGCAACATTAAAGCCACGTCCATCTTGGAAATGTCACTTGGCGCTGCCATCGGAGCAATTACCTTCTCGGGCTCAGTCATTGCTGGGCTCAAATTGAATGGAAATATGTCCGGCGCGCCGATCCGGTTGCCGATGCGCCACACGATAAACCTCGCTCTAGGCGGCTTTATCTTTCTAATGGTTGGTTTGCTGATGACCGGTGAGCAATCGGTCTTTGCATTTGCATTGCTGACGATTGCGGCATTTATCCTCGGCGTTCTTTTAATTATACCGATTGGCGGCGGCGACATGCCTGTCGTTGTTTCCATGCTGAACAGCTATTCTGGCTGGGCGGCCGCTGGCATTGGTTTCACGCTTGAGAATATGGCGCTGATCATCACTGGTGCACTCGTCGGCTCTTCCGGTGCGATTCTTTCCTACATCATGTGCAAAGGCATGAACCGGTCGTTCTTCTCTGTGATCCTCGGTGGGTTTGGTGGCGAGGAGGTGGCAGGCGGTGCCGGCGCCGGAGGAGAAGAGAAGCCATTCAAGAAGGGCTCTGCCGAAGACGCTGCTTTCATTATGAAGAACGCGGGTAAGGTCATTATTGTTCCCGGTTACGGCATGGCTGTCGCGCAAGCTCAGCATGCGTTGAAGGAATTGGCGGACCAGCTCAAGGGCGAAGGCGTTGAAGTGAAATACGCGATCCACCCGGTCGCGGGGCGGATGCCGGGTCACATGAACGTATTGCTTGCCGAAGCCCAGGTGCCTTACGACGAGGTTTTCGAGCTCGAGGACATCAATGCGGAATTCCGCACGGCCGATGTTGCTTTTGTCATTGGGGCCAATGACGTGACTAATCCGGCCGCAAAGACCGACAAGACCTCTCCAATCTATGGTATGCCTATACTTGATGTGGAAAACGCCGGCACTGTCCTATTTGTTAAACGTTCAATGGCCTCAGGTTATGCCGGTGTGCAGAACGAATTGTTCTTCCGCGATAACACAATGATGCTCCTCGATGACGCGAAGAAAATGTGTGAGGACATCGTGAAAGCCTTCGACTAGCGGCTTTGATGCCTCACGAAGAATTCAGCTGAAACCAGCCCACGAGGCTGGTTTCTTTTTGCGCACAGTGCCATTACTGCGCCCGGGGAAAACCAAGGGAGACCCAAATGGCCAAAACCCAATTGATGATTTCTGCCGGTTTGGCGCTTGTGCTGGCGGCATGTGGAAGCGAGACAACCGAAGCGCCAACAGGAACGGCTGAAACCGTTGTTGAAGAGACGGCAGAGGCTGCGGAAGAAACAGTTGCAGAAGAAGTTGTTGAGCAGCGCACGCTTGCAAGCGTTCTTGAAAACCAGTCCGAAGAAGTAAAAGCGCGGTATCCGTTCCGGAATCCTCAGGCCACGTTGGAATTTTTTGAGGTGGAACCGGGCGAAACGGTTGTCGATACCTTGCCTGGAGAGGTCTGGTACGCGGGCATTCTGTCTGAATACCTGGGTTCCGAAGGAAAAGTCATTGGTGCGGACTACTCAGTCGACATGTGGCGGCTGTTTAAAGGGTTTGTCGACGAAGAATATCTGACCAGAAAAGCGACTTGGACTGAGACATGGGTCGCAGACATGGAGGAAAACAGCGAGGACGGCGATGCGCCCTTTGGTGCGGTCGTCTACGGGAGTGTTGATGAAGCGCACACAGGCGTCGCCGATACCGTGCTGATGGTTCGTGCAGTTCATCACTTCAATCGTCTCGAAGACGAAGGACAGTATTTTTCAGGTGCGCTCTCAGATGCGATGACCATGCTCAAGCCAGGTGGTATTTTGGGTATCGTCCAGCATCGTGGACCTGAGGGCAATGATGATGCTTGGGCCGAAGGTGACAACGGCTACGTCAAGCAGTCAACGGTTGTTTCAATGGCAGAAGCTGCTGGCTTTGAGCTCGTTGAGGCGTCTGAAATCAATGCCAACCCTAAAGATCAGCCAACGAACGAAGACGTTGTTTGGCGTTTGCCGCCATCATTGGCCACGAGCCGTGAAGACGCAGAGCTAAAAGCACAGATGGAAGCGATCGGTGAATCTGATCGTATGACATTGAAGTTCCGCAAGCCTGCGTAACAATCGAACCGATAGATTTGCTAGGGCCCACCGGAAACGATGGGCCCTTTTTGTTAGGTTCTGTCCATCCAGTTGAACTGGAACTCTCGCATCAGGTGCATGCCGATCGTGACCTGATTGCGATCACCAAATTCGTCGATGATTGGTGTTTGAGCGATGTCTTTAGAGATGCGCCGATATTGGATGTAAGGGTTCAACGACCAACGTTTGCCAATGTTGATATAGCCGTTGATAGATCCACCGACGTCGCGAAATCCTGCGTCTGCATCGAACTGCGCAAGGCCAGAATTCAAAGACTGTTCAGGGGTTACCGAGAAAAACGTATCGGCATATTCGCTATCAATCCACGAGGCAGTGCCTGATACTGATGTAGAAACACGGCCTTTCCGAAACAGCAGCACAGTGCCGGCTGCGTCAATTATTGTCCCATCATGGCCGCCCGCTACGCCCTTTCTGATCTTGGCGCGAACAAGGACGCGGCGAGCAAATGTCGTTGCAACGAAGCCGCCGACTTCAAGGGTGCGATCAATATCGCCAAGACCTTCCAATGCTGGATTTTCGTCTTCGTCACGATCGCCTAAGAGTCGAATTGATGGCCCGAACGCGAACCTCGAAAAGCCGAAGAGGGCAAGGTCGGCGCCGTCATTATCGAGAAAAACGAAGTTGCGAAACTTCACATAGACCTGCGGGTCTGGCCGTACTTCGTAATTGTCAGATCCGAAATAGTCGGGCCTAAATTCCGGTCCAACCCCAAGGCTGAGATTGGTGGTGTCCGGCGCAAGAAACGTCAAAACGCCCACGAACCCCCTCAACGGTGACCAAGATCGATCATTATCGAATTCGTCATCGTTCATCGGTTCTATTTCTTCGATCGAGCGCTCAGTCGGCTTACCGAAAATCGGATCAATCCTCGGTTCGTCAATGTTTTGTTGAGCTGTGGCCCCCGATGTACCGAGAACCATATATATAGCTGCTGCTAGGCACGATATGCCGGCGCGTTTTTCCATTAACCTTTTTCCCCTCGCTGCCGAAACCGTTGACCGCTTTATTTCGTTCGCCATGTGTGAACTCTAGGGCCATCGATGCTTAATCGTAAACGAACGTTGTAAACAAGGCATATAAAAAATGGATATAAAAAACCCGCCCAAAAGGGCGGGTTCAAGCGATTATGCTTTGATAGGGCGCAACGAGCAGCCACAAGAAGGTGTTATCAATCAACAGCATCTTCGAGCGCTTCGCCGGCATTTTCGATGTCCCGACCCACGCCCTTTACAGTCTCGCAAGCCGACATCATCAGCACGCTCAAGATCAAGAGGCAAAGACGGCCCATTGATTTGTCTCCGTTTTCCTAGAGCAAGCCTTCACGCTGCATGCGCTTGCGGACCAGTTTACGGGCGCGGCGAACGGCTTCAGCTTTTTGGCGTGCACGCTTTTCGGAAGGCTTTTCAAAGAATTTCCGGCGTTTCATTTCGCGAAAGGTGCCTTCGCGTTGCATCTTCTTTTTGAGAGCACGCAACGCCTGCTCGACGTTATTGTCACGGACAACGATCTGTACCAGGGCTTGGGCCCTCCTTGTAGACGGCGGCATCTTTGCCACATTTGAACGAATTGATATAATCGCGATAGTAAAAGTACGATCGCGTTGCGGGATCGGTAGCAAAAACTCCTGCCAATGTCCACACGGGTCAATTCATGGTCCAGCTGCTTTATCGGCTGGGATCTTCGCGGAATTGAAGACGGAGTGACATCTTGGCTGCCCCTAGAATCCACCCTCTTGACAACGAACGACGGCACATCTTGCAAGCGCTCATAGCTGGGGCCGCCTTTGATGGGTTTAGCCCCATTTCTCTTGAGCTTGCTGCAACGAGTCTCGGAGAACAACCAGAGCTTGCCAAAGCGGCCTTTCCTGGAGGCGTGACTGAAGCACTAGCGCTCTGGTCGGCGGATATCGACGAGGCTTGCTGCATCCATCTTGCTGGCCTGCCGGAAGACACAAAGATTCGCGAGAAAGTCAAAACCGGCGTCGCCTTTCGCCTGGAATACCTTCAGCCGACTAAAGAAGCCGCGCGTCGCGCAGCGGCCACACTAGCACTTCCTCAAAATGTCCCGCTTTCGACAAAGTTGGTATGGAATAGCGCCGATGTCATTTGGCGGGGCATTGGCGACACGTCAACGGACATCAATTTCTACAGCAAGCGGACCATCCTTGCCGGTGTACTGAGTTCCACCTTGGCCAAATGGTTCACCGACGATGATGCAGATTTCCGCGCGACAACCGCTTTTTTGGATGACCGGATAGAAAACGTCATGTCGTTTGAGAAAATCAAATCCCGGCTGCCGTCGCCACAAAAGGCCGTCTCGGAGGCTGTCAGCATTTTGGCGGGCCTGAGGTACCGGTCGTAGGACGGTTATGGCTGTCGGGCGCAACCCAGAGGGTTAACCTGAATATCGTGAACCCAGATGCGATGTGTGCCCCATTTTGCGGCCGGGGCGCGCTTCGTGTTTTCCGTAAAGTGTCAGGACCGAATTCGATTGGCCACTTAGCTCTGCCCAGCTGTCAACATCTGCACCGAGAAGATTTTCCATAACGACATCGCTATGTCGAGCGGTGGAGCCGAGCGGCCACCCCGCCACAGCACGGATGTGCTGCTCAAACTGCGAACAATGGCAAGCCGCTTCAGTCCAGTGACCGGAATTGTGCACACGTGGTGCAAACTCATTGACCAGCACTTGGCCGCTATCAAGGACGAAAAATTCAACTCCAATCACGCCGACATAACCCAGTGCGTCCATGATCTTTCTTGTGATGTCGACAGCCTTGTCGATCGTGGCAGCAGGAGCTCCGCTGGGAACGGTGCTTTTTGAAAGCACACCGTTTTTGTGCTCGTTTTTCGGTGCGTCGAAATGGACAAATTCACCTTTGACGGAACGCGCAGCAAGGATCGATATCTCAAAAACAAATGGAACAAAGCCTTCAAGAATGGATGGCTGTGCCCCAATTTCTTCCCAAGCTTTCTTCTTCGCCGCTTCCCATGTCGCTGAGATATCAGGGGAGGGTTCATTAATGCGGCTTTGGCCCTTTCCGTCATAGCCCCAACGGCGTGTCTTGAGGATCGCATTGGTGCCAATGGCTTTAAGTCCAGCGTCCAAAGATTCTTCTGATGCAACCGCAAAGAATGGAGCTACCTTATATCCCAATTCCTGCACGAACTGTTTTTCAAAAAGGCGGTCCTGCGCAATTTCAAGAGCTTTAGATGGGGGTCTCACGGGCGCGTCGCGGGATTCCAGAGCCCTGGCAGTCTCTAAGGGAACATTTTCAAACTCATACGTAATGACGTCGACGGTTCGGCCGAATTCGGCGACTTTTTCCAGATCCGTGTACTCACCAACAGTCACTTGGGGGGTCGTCTGCGCGGCTGGGCAGTCGGCGCTTGGCGTATAGATATGCGTTTTGAAACCCAGCCGAAGACCAGCAAGGCTCAGCAGTCGCCCGAGTTGTCCACCGCCCAATATGCCGATGGTACCTCCTGGAGGGATCGCACTTTCGGGAGGTGAGGCCTGAGATGACATTTAAGGCTGAACCTCTTCATGGACCGCTTCGCTCTGACTCGCGCGCCAAGTGTCCAGCCGGGCTGCTAATGCAGGATCACTAAGTGCAAGGATCGCCGCTGCCGAAAGCCCGGCATTCTTCGCACCCGCTTCCCCAATTGACATTGTCAGTACAGGAACACCGCCCGGCATTTGCGCGATCGACAATAGGCTATCCAGGCCGTTTAAGGTTTTGGATTTTACCGGGACACCGATGACCGGCAGAGGTGTCATTGATGCTGCCATACCAGGAAGATGGGCCGCGCCGCCAGCGCCCGCGATAATCACCTTGATACCCCGACTCTTCGCATCCGACGCAAACTGAAATAGTCGCTCAGGTGTTCTGTGGGCGGACACAATTCGAGTTTCGAAAGGTACGTCCAGTTGGGTTAGTACGTCTGTTGCCTTCGACATTGTTGGCCAGTCAGACTGAGAGCCCATAATAACGGCCACGTGCGCTGTTGCGCCTAGCCCAACACTTTGCTGCGTCATACCTGCCTCCCAAAAGGAAGGCGATCGGTTACCGCAAATTGAACTGGTTTCGCAAGTCTTCTTCGCGCGAATGCGGCCTTGGAGATGGCACAATGGAACAACGGACCTGACAGATGTCAGAAAAGGTAAAGGAAGCGCAGGTCTAACAGACGGGGGCGCGTCAACCCGCGCTTCCTCCAAGCGATAATGCTAGCGGCGTCTGAGAAGGGGACGTGCCGCCAGCGTGCACGCACGACATTTGTCGCTTGTCAGGCAATATTCTCAAGCTGTGTTCGATCAGATGTGCAAGCGGTGAGGTAAACCGTTAGTGGATTGCTTGGGACCATGAGTCACGATCTGATCCCGTGCAAAATGAGGCGAATAAATGAAGATCACGCGAACAAATTCCACTGGTCGGGCCCGTCCTGTTTCTTCGGGTCCGTCGAAAGTGTCAGGGGCGAGCGAAACGACGCCCGTCGACAGAATCGAATTCGCTGGTATCCCTGAAAACGAACTGACGCCATTGGTTCGCAAAGCCCTCATGGATTTGATGCAGGAAGTTGCGTCATTGCGTGCCGAACTTTCCAGGACCCAGTCTCAGATCAAGGAACTTGCCGCTCTTGCTGAGTCAGATCCACTGACCGGAATTCTAAATCGACGCGGCTTCGTTGCAGAGTTGACCCGGGCGCTTGCCTTTGCCGCTCGTCACGATCAGCGCTCCAGCCTTGCCTTCATCGATGTGAACAAAATGAAGTCAATCAATGACCAATGGGGCCATAGCGCCGGGGACGCAGCGCTTTGTCATATCGCAGAAATTGTTACCGATAATATTCGTGCTACGGATGTTCTGGCGCGGATTGGTGGCGATGAATTTGCCATGATTTTATCCTACACGAATGGGGATGTTGCTAGATCCAAGCTGACACGGCTTTCTGATCAGATTGAGAAAAAATCGTTCCACCATGAAGGGCAGGACATTTTCGTAACAATCTCCTGGGGCGTCACTGAAATTACCTCAGCGCTGTCTGCCGACGATTTGTTGCGGTCCGCGGACCGAGAAATGTACTCTCAAAAAGCAAAGCCGGAATAGTCTTTCCAGTGATCAGCATCAGGCCGATTGGCCCTATAAAATGTGCTTCGAAGATCGTTCAGTGACGGGTTTGAAAGAAACTTCTAGGCGATGATATCCGGTGTGATCGTGTCGCGCAGTTTGACGATTTGCTCTTTTAGCAGGAGCTTCTTTTTTTTAAGTCTCGCAATGGCGAGATGATCCTTGCCGGGTTGTGCGCTCATGGCGTAAATGGCCTTATCCAGATCCGCATGCTCTTCTTCGAGGAGGCGTATACGAATTAAAATAGCTTCGTCGTTTGCGCCGGTGCTCGTTGAAATCCCCTTTGTTGGTTCTTCGTTTTGAGCCGCGCCAGCTTTATCATTCTCAACGGCCAAAATGATATCTGAGGGGGGAAGGTCCTGATCGTCGCTTGTCATTGGATGCCCCGAAATTCAGGTTGCAAGGTATCGTCACACAAAGGGTAGGCTGCGTCAGATAGGGCGACAAGTGCGTCGTGCGGTATGGCCATATGCCCCGCAGCCTGGACGACATGGCAATAAGCGGCCAACCAGGAAAGTCCGTCTTTTGAGCCGGAAGCGGAAATGGGGGGAGGGCGGTCGCATTCGGGCCAGTTAATATACTTGTCCGCGAGAACTTGCAGTGTCGCCTGCTCCATCCTTTCCGCACCTAGTTCCTTGTTTTTGAGCAAGATATAAAGCGGTTTTTCTTTACCGAGAAACCTGCCGGTTAAGCGGCGCAGAGTTCTGATTTCTGAGATGGCACACTGGCTGTCTTCGATGCCCTCAATTGCCTTGTCGATAAGCGAAGACTCGACCGGGACGGCTCGCCCGCCCAGCCACAAGCACCAGAGGATCAGATTGACATTTGCTCCGTACCGGTCCTGTAAGGCGATTAGCTGATCAGCGACGCCTGGCCTTGAATAAGTGCTAAGGGACCAGTCCCAAAAACCCTGCATCATCAGGTTTTTCTGGCTCCTTTTTCGAGATCCTCGCCCCAGCGTTTGGTAACGGTTGTTTCAATTCCTAGAAGGTCAAACACCCGGCCAGCTGACTGGTCGACGAGTTCATCCACGCTCTTTGGTTCGATATAAAATGATGGAAGCGGCGGCGCGATAATCGCGCCCATTTCCGTCAAGGCGGTCATCGTGCGCAAATGGCCCAAATGGAAAGGCGTTTCGCGCACCATCAAAATGAGTGGCCGTCGTTCTTTAAGAGTGACGTCGGCGGCTCGTGAGATCAGGTTAGTTGTGACACCGGTTGCGATTTCCGACATGGTTTTCACGGAGCACGGGGCAATGACCATGCCGAGGTGCTGGAATGATCCCGATGAAATCGTCGCGCCGATATCCCGGACCGCATAATAGTGGCTTGCGAGCTCGTGCAACGTTGCGACCGGTTCATCTAGCTCATACCGGATCGTCATCTCTGCGGCTTTGCTCACCACCAAATGGGTTTCAATTCCAGCTTGTCCAGCGATTTCAAGAATTCGTTTTCCATAAACAACACCTGAAGCGCCGGTGATGCCAACAACTAAGCGATTCGTTTTTTTGTGAGTACTTTCAGACAATTGCGGCAAATTCCTGAGCTGGTTTTCAAGTTGTATCGAGTTTTCTACAGGCGTTATATGTGCGCCCTGTTTTAGTCGACAAGTCTGCCACAAAGTGATTTACTTTTTGGGCAATCAAAGGAGGCTTGACTATGGCGTTAAATGCTCACTTGGAGTCCCTCACCAAACGGCACCAGGATCTGGATGCAGCCCTTATGGCGGAGACTAAGAGACCGAGTTCCGATGACCACCGGATTCATGAGCTGAAACGATCGAAATTGCGCATCAAGGACCAGATTGCAGAATTGCAAAGACAGCACACGGAAGAAACCTAAACATCCGACAACAGTCCAATGAGCGCTCCGCGATCTAATAATCGAGGGGCGCTTTTTTATTGATCTCTTTTTCAGTGAATGAAGGATTGGCCCGTTGGCAATCCGTCTCAAAAACGCAGTGAAAGCGCTATGGCTAAACGAACGGTGATTATCACAGGGGCAGGACACGGGATTGGTGAGGCCTGTGCCCGGCGGTGCGCCAAAGAAAAATTTCAAATTGTCCTGGCGGACAAATCTGAAGACGTGATCAAGCAATTGGCCGAAGAACTGACGGAGAAAGGCGCTAAGGTGGGTCATGTGGTGGCAGACCCCTCCAACAAGCTCCAGGTGCACAATATAATCGCCGAAGCGTTGGAAATGTTTGGCGCGGTAGACGCTCTCATCCACGCCCAGATCGAGGCGAAGGAAACCCCATTTCTGGAAGCAAGCGCCGATGATTTTGACCAGATGCTCAACACAAATCTCAAAGGCCTCTTTCTCATTAATCAAATGGTCGCCAAGCAAATGGCGGCCCAGGCGCAGGATAGTGCAGACCCCGTAGACAGCGCCATTGTCAATATTTTGTCCGTAGACGCCATTACCGCCTCAGCTGACCGGGTTATCTTTGGAGCCACACAAGGGGCAGCCCATCAGATGACGAAGGGGATAGCGCTTGCGCTTTCAGGCCACGGCATCCGAGTGAATGCAGTCGGGATCGATGCGGTCAAAGGTGAAATTCTCACCGATACCGTCGATCCGAAAGTCATGAGGGCCGCTGTGCCACTCAATCGGATCGGGGACCCGGAGGAAGTTGCGGAAGCAGCCCTTTTTCTCGTTTCGCCGGCCGCTTCTTACATTACCGGGCAGACGCTTTTTGTCGATGGCGGCCGTATGATTAGACGGGCGACCGCCACGAGCAAAAAAGACAAAGTCGCGGGTTAAAGGCTGCGGCTTAGACTAAGAGTGTCACCTGCGTTGTCGTCTTTCTGGCATACGCAGTGTTAGTTGGTCTCCGGCGTCTCTTCCTCGTTGCTCTCTGTCTTACTGCCTCCAAGATTGGCAAAAACTGAATCGAGATCGAGGCTCTTGTTGGAGGCCTGGTCCGTTTCAGTCACCAGGTCAGCTTCGGCTGTGGTCTCTGAGGCGGGCCGCAAAGTCGCGCTTGCATCGGGCGCTGGTGCATTGCGTGCTGCTTTGGCCGCCGCTTTCTTCACCACCGCATCAAGTTCGACTTGCGAACACAAGCCAAGGCCCACCGGATCCTGGGGTTGCAGGTTTGCTGAATTCCAATGCGTCCGGTCTCGGATTGACTGGATGGTGGTCTTTGTCGTGCCGAGAAGCTTACCGATCTGGGCATCCGTCACTTCAGGGTGATTGCGGACCATCCATGCAATCGCGTCAGGCCGGTTCTGCCGCTTGGAAACTGGTGTATATTTTGGTGCTTTGCGCTTGGTTTCTGCGACGATCGTCTTGGGCCGGGATAGTTTCATCCGATAGTCGGCGTCGTCCTGGGCCTTTTCGATCTCATCCCGTGTTAGCTGGTTGTTCGTGATCGGATTAATGCCGCGCACGCCTGCGCCGACGTCGCCGTCGGCAATGCCTTTGACTTGCAATGGATGCAGGACGCAAAACTCCGCAATCTGATCGAAACTGAGGGAAGTATTATCGATCAGCCAGACGGCAGTCGCGATTGGCATCAGAGGTTTGTCGGCCATGGGCTTGTTCTCCATAAGAGGATGGACCGGCAACGGGCGTTTCGGGCCGCTACCGCGCTTACCGCCAAATTTTGAGTGGAAAGCGCCGCCATCAGGATGAATGACTATATTCTACATAGGGCCTGTCGCAGGGCGCGCCAAGTCATTCCACCCCTGTTGTCAGCACTATTTTGCCAATATGACCGCCTTTTTCCATCAATCGGTGCGCCTCGGCCGCCTCTTCCAGTTTGACGGTGCGGTCGATATGGGGCTTGATCTGACCGCTGGCATAAAATGGCAAAGCCTCTAGGCGGATCCTCGCCGCGAGCGCCGCCTTCTCCTCAAATGACCGCGCTTTCATTGTAGATCCGGTCAGCGTCAGCCGATTTCGCATGATCTGCATGATGTTCACTTTAGCTTCTGCCCCGCGCAAAAAGGCGATGGAGACATGTCGCCCCCCAGGCTTTAGCACCGACAGGTTCCGGGAGAGGAAGTCGCCGCCGGTCATGTCCAGGACCACATCGGCGCCGCCAAGGGCGTTGACCTCGCTTTCCCAATCATCGCTCGTGTAGTCGATGGCGGCATCGGCGCCTTGCGCCAGGCAGGCGGCTCGCTTCTCCGCTGAAGACGCACTCGCGATCACTTTTGCGCCTCGCGCCTTGGCAAGCTGGATTGTAGTCACGCCAATACCGCTGGTGCCGCCGTGGACCAGCAGGGTTTCACCGGTTTTCAATGCCCCCGCCTCGAAAACATTGGCCCAAACCGTAAATAGGGTTTCCGGCAGCCCTGCCGCTTCCTTCAGGGTCATGCCGTCAGTGGGGAGGCAGCTGCCTTCATGGGCAATGGCATACTCCGCATAGCCGCCGCCTGTGAGGAGGGCACACACCGGATCGCCTATGTTCCACGCGGCGACGTTTTCTCCCACCTTGTCCACATAGCCCGCGACCTCCAGGCCGGGCAGGTCTGATGCGCCCGGTGGCGGCGGATAAAGCCCCATGCGCTGGAGAACGTCTGGGCGGTTGACCCCGGCCGCTGCCACTTTAATTCGCACCTCCTCCAGCCCGGGGGCAGGGACAGGGCGCGTGGTTTCCTGCAAGACGTCCGGCCCGCCTGGTTCTTTGATTTCGATCGCCCGCATGGTTTCTCTCATGTTGATCCTTTTGTTCGATTAGCGTGTTGGACAGGGCCATACCTCCCGGTCTTACACCACGTTTTATTGGGCCCAGCACGTTCGACCCCAGATGTTGACGCTTCTATCTATGGTTTGCAGACAGAACCGGATATGCTCCGTCTACAAGCATTAGGCCTCAAGCATTAGCCCGATGGTAAGGAGGGTTTGCGCCCATGGACGACGACCTTGATCTCACCAAATCCGATTTATTGCTCGCCCATTTGGCGAAAGAAGATCTGACCACTCTCTCTGTTGACGATCTGGAAGTCAGGATTTCCCATCTGAAAGCGGACATCGCTCGTTGCCGGGGGCTGATCGGTCAGCGCCAGGCATCAAAATCAGCGGCAGAAACGTTCTTTAAGTCGTGATCGATCCTGACGCTGCGCCGGGAGCTCATTCCACCCGACTATAATGGGTTCCCAAGGGTGTTCGATAAGTTTTTTTGTCGTCCTCAAAGGGGTGGTTAAACTTTCCGCTGCAACTGGTCGTTCATTGAAATCGACCGCGGTTCATCGATAAGCTCAACCGCTACGGTACGGTGGGGCAAATCTCATCGCGTTTTGTGGTGCCGGGGAGGATTTTTAGATGACATCTTTATGCAATCGTTTGCGGACGATGTTGCTGACAGCTGTTTTGAGCGTTGCGGGAACAATCGGGAATGCTTATGCGAGCGGCAAAGAATTTGTACCGCCTCGACCACCCGTGGAAGATGCAACATGCGCAGGGGTTCGAGGTAACGGCGCCAATCTCTTCGCTCACTACGGTGTCATTGCCCGCCATATCGAAGAATACGGCAACCTAACTTGTGCCGCTGGCGGCAGTTCAGGCGCGATAACTGTGTTCTTGTTGGAGAGCATGTGGCGCAACCCCATTGTCCATCAGTGCCGGGACGGAAAGACCTGCGGCAGGGCTGTTCGAGACCGGCGCTTTGCTTTTCTCGTAAAATCATTTGTCGGACTTTCAGAAGCCGGACTGTTTCAGGACGTAGCGACTATAACGGAACTGCTTAACCGCGTCTCCGACGAGCAGGTTATGGAGATGATGCATGGCGAGATGCCGGGGGTTACGCCTGAGGAAGGGGTGGCAGCGCTCGTTCGCATCCTTCGTGACCTTGGCCCCTTGATCAACCGTGATCTGATTGAGCTCCTCGTCACCTCAGAAAACCGGGTGTTCTTGGCAACGGATATCATTGAAGGCTTGCAAATGGGCGCGCAATTCATGGTGAATAGCTCGCGCGTTTATCTGCGGACGTCAGTGCTCGACTTTAATGAAGTCGCGAGCCTCTTTGGCACATACGGGTCGTTTTATGCGGGTTATGAGCCGGTAAGGACGAACCGCTTTAACCGTTGGGTTCGTCAGTGTTCACGACAAAGCGTTGGACTAACTTGGCAAGAGATTGCCGTACTGCCAGGCCCGAATGGTCGAACCTGCGGTCAAATGCTTGTCGAATTGTTCAATGAGTTTCGAGAAAAAGAAGCCAAATTCGGCGGCAAAAACCGGGCAGATGAAAAAGTTGGTAAGTTCTTGCCTGTCTTCGGTGTTACAGGCGTGGTCACCGGAGACTCAGTTGAGACATGGCGTATCGCACGCGATGCTTGGTTGGCGGGCAATCCGGTCGAATTCGAACCAGACTTTAGCGACGTAGGCGTCGGCTATTGGGGCAAGCCCCGCGAGCTTTCCAAAATGGATCGGCGGCTGGATCGTCGGTATAATGACCTTAATTCGATGCAATTTGTGCCGTTGGGGCAACCGAAATGGCGCGAGGTGCTGAAATCGTCACCGGCGGAGCCTGGCTTCAGTCCGGCGGTTGAACTTGAAAATGGCTCGTTGTCAGTTGGTGGCTGGGCCGATCCGCTACGGGTAATCCCACTTGATGCCTTGAAGCCTCACGCCACAATTGCCGTCAATCGACAGGACGGGGTCGGATCATTTACGATCGATGCGACCCGTTTATTGAATGCAACCGAAGCTGATATTGATGCGCTTTACTCGACGAGTAATCCCGCATCTTCGTTCTATATCGGGTTGGAAACAGCTTCAGGCGTATGGTGCACGAATTGGGACGGACAGATGAGCATCCCTAATATGCTCTTCGACAACGCCTACACCTCGCCGCTCATAACGACTTTCCGCAAGTTTCTCCGCCCCCGATTTGATTATGAGAATGTTGGCGCAGGAACTGGTTTTCTCATTGATGGCTGCGTGCCGATGCCGGGAGCGGGTTGAGGATCTTTGTCTGATTTTGCATTCGGTTTGTTTTGGTGAAGCCCAATAAGCGCTCGTTACATTTGCCAAATGGCTAAAACTTGATAACGTGAAAGCAGGTGGATACGACCTGCCGCTCACGCCCGCCGTGTATGGTGAACGTATCTTCAATGACTTCGTTCAATCCTTCATGGGCGAAATCATCAGTAATGTGAGCGCTGATTGTTCATTTCGCCGAAATGAAGGGTTGGCGTTATGCGCGATCTACCTGATCCAAAATCGATGGCAGCTTCATTGAAATCGGCACTTGCCGAGCAGGCTATCGATATCTCCCATGGGCAAGCTCTCGAAACTGTTGCCAAGCAGTTTGGTGTCGAAAACTGGAATATCTTGTCGGCCCAACTCAAAAAATCGAAAGAAGAAAAAGACACAGTCTCGGCGCACGCGGTTCCAATCTTCCGAATTTTTGATGAGCAAAAGGCGATGGACTTTTATCTTGAGTTTCTTGGTTTTGAGCTCGACTGGGAGCACAGATTCGACGATAGCCTGCCGCTTTATGCGCAGGTTTCGCTCGGTGACACGAGCATCCATTTAAGTGGCCATCACGGAGACGCCAGTCCCGGGGCGACTGCGTTTGTCGCAATCGGTGACGTGAAGAGCTATCAGGCGGAGCTGATCCAGAAAAATAATCCCAATATGCGCCCGTCGGTTCAAAAAATGGGTTGGGGAGCAGTGATGGAAGTCACTGATCCGTTCTCTAATCGCATCAGATTCTGTGAACTCGACTGAATCTGGTCGTGGCAGCTAGAGAAACCCGATAGTTCAGATCCTGGAAGGGATGAGGAAGCATCCCTTCCAGATAAAATCAGGCTTTGACTTTCACAAAGCTGCCGGGTGCGTCTTCAAGGGGGACAAGGTCGCCATCGCCTGGCCAGCGCGCGCTCACTGTCCCTGCGCTGACGGAGGTCATCCAGTCGTTCCAGTACTCCCACCACGACCCATCATGACGCTCAGCATCGTTCTTCCAGTCGTCGAGGCTGGCGGGCAAAGCGGAGTTGATGGAATGGTGATACTTCTTCTTGCGCGGATGATTGACGACGCCAGCAATATGCCCTGATCCGGCAAGCATGTAGGTGACTTGCTCGTTGCCACCCGAGGCAAACATCCGGGCTGTTTTGTACACGGAGTTATGGGGCGCAATGTGGTCGGTTTCCCCTGCTTGCATAAAGATCGGGATTTTCACATCTGCAAGGTTCAAAAGCTCACCGTCAATTTCCAGCTCGCCCCGGGCAAGCCGGTTATGTTTGTAGAACTCGCGCAGATAGTACATGTGCACTTTCTTCGGCATACGGGTTGAGTCAGAATTCCAGAAGAGCAAATCGAACCGCGCCGGGTCCTTGCCCTTCATGTAATTGTCGATCACGAACTGCCAGATCAGATCGTTTGACCGGAGCATGTTAAAGGTCGTTGCCATGGCGCGGCCTTCAAGTACGCCACCGGCGGCGTCCATTTGTTTCTCAATGGCGTCCAGTTGAGCATCGTCTACGAAAAGCAACAAATCGCCCGCTTCGGAAAAATCCGCCTGCGCCGTAAAAAAAGTTGCAGACGCAATTCGGTCATCGCCGCGCTTTGCCATTAATGCAAGGGCCGAGGCAAGCATCGTCCCGCCAATGCAGTATCCTATGGAGTCTACCTGTCGTTCACCGGTGGCTAGTTTCACCGCATCCAATGCCTCAAAGCAGCCTTGGTGAATATAGTCCGTAAACGTCTTATGAGCGAGCTCGGGACCAGGATTGACCCATGAGACCACAAACACGGTCCGGCCTTGTTCGACCATCCAGCGGATAAACGAGTTCGCTGGCTGCAGATCCAGAATGTAGAATTTATTGATCCATGGTGGGAAAATCAGGAGCGGGCGCTTAGCAACAATATCCGTTAGCGGATCATACTGGATAATCTGCATGATCTCGTTCTGATAGACAACTTTGCCGGGGGTCGTCGCGACATTCTCGCCGAGCTTGAAGTAGTCCAGATCCGCCTGTCGGATTGCGAGTTCGCCATCGCCGCGATCAATATCTTCAAGAAGGTTCTTCAGCCCCTTCATGAGGTTTTCGCCGCGGGTCTCGATAGTTGTTTCAACAACCTCCGGATTCAGCATAGGGAAGTTCGTTGGCGCAATCGCATCGACAAACTGTTTGGTGTAGAATTCCGCCTTCTTCTTGTCGGCTTCATCCATCCCTTCAAGGGAGGAGACCGTGCCCATGAGCCAGTTGGCGTAAGTAAGATAAGACTGCTTCACAAAGTCCAGGAGGTGATTTTCCTCCCAGGCAGGATGGTTGAAGCGTTTGTCACCAGGGGCAGGCGCGACAGCGGGTTTGACTTCCTCGCCAGCCATTTTCCGAGACATGGTCGACATGAGCTTGGCATAGTCTCCCCACAGATTAAATTGGCGCTGCATGACCGTGCCCGGATCACCGGCGAGCCCACGCATCATTTCCTGGACTGCTTCGCTCATATTGAGCGGATCTGCGGAAGCCTGCCCTTGAGCAATACGCATGACATCTGCGTTTTTGCCGAAGAAATCCTGGATCACATCTGCGCTTCGTCCAGAAATGTCGGTGAGGTAAGACGCAAGCGCATCGAAGTCTTCCAGCATCGGTTTTGAGGGCTCAGCGGCAGTGGGATTTGCCGTAGTTTTGGCCTCGGATTTTGGTTGAGGTTTCGTCTGATGCGAATCGTCTTTCGTGGTCTTTTTGGCTGTGGCGCGTTTGGAGGCAGTTGCTTTTGGCTTAGCCGACGCCTGGGAGCCAGAGTTCGCAACGGCTCTAGGCGCCTCCGGAGCCGTCTTCTTTTTTGCTGTGGCCCTTTTTTGAGCTGCCTTTTTCGTTGTTCCGGTTTTGGTCGCTGATTTTGTAGTTGCCTTTTTCCCAGTTGTCTTTTTCGAAACGGTCTTTTGGGGGGCTGCTTTTTTGGTCTGTGTTTTTTTTGCCGTGGCCCTTTTGGCAGGGCTCGTTTCGTTCCCGGATGGCGGGGCTTTTACAGGGTCACTTGGCTTGAGATCAGTTTCAGGTGCGCTTGAAGGGGCGGGGGATTGTTGTTGCGTCATATTGAGAACTGCGCCTTATGTTTTCTCCTTCTGCGTTATAGAGTGCTGTAATGGTTGGTGCAAAGTTCATTCAAGGTATCGGGCTTGTAAGCTTGATTTTTCTCGTCAGCGGCTGTGCGGGTGCGCAGCGGTTCCTGCCACCTGGCTTCGTCAAGCAAGAAGACCTCGCCGGCGACCAGCCTATCGATCCTTCAATCCAAGCGGCCATCGACGAGCAAAGCCGCGCACCAGACCAAGACTTTCCGAAAATGGCCGATCAGCCCTCCGAGATCCCGGACGGCATCCAAGCGGGGATGCGAGAAAACCTCTATTCCGGTCTTCAAGCCAAACGCGAGGGTTTGCGCGAAGACATCGACTTAGATCGCCTGACGGCAGCCCAGGAGCGGGCCGCAGCGCTGCAAGCAGAGGCGGAAGCATTGGCCCTTGCTGTTGAGCAGGATCGCGAGGCGGCCCTAGCTGAGCGGCGAAAGAATTTGTCGGCTGACGATCAGCCAACTGAAGCAGAAATCTCAGCGGCGGAAAAATAAGTCGTTGGTAGTCAGATTGAAGTGAGGGCCCCGATGTTGGAGGGCGACGAGTTTTACCGCATCAAGCGGCTTCCCCCTTATGTATTTGAAGAAGTCAATTCGCTGAAGGCGCAACTGCGCGGTCAGGAACGCGACGTCATTGATTTTGGCATGGGCAATCCGGATATGCCCACACCGCCTCACATCATTGAGAAGCTTATCGAGACGGCCCAGAAGCCCAAGACCAATCGGTATTCCGCTTCCAGAGGCATCCCGGGCTTGCGCCGATCCATCAGCCGGTACTACCAAAAGCGCTTCAGCGTCGAGCTTGATCCGGATACGGAAGTGATTGCTACGCTCGGCTCGAAGGAAGGCTTTGCCAATCTGGCTCAGGCCATGACAGGACCCGGTGACGTGGTTCTCGCGCCGGATCCAGCCTATCCGATCCATGCCTATGGGTTCATTATTGCAGGCGGTGTCATTCGCGCGGTGCCTGCACCCGACCCGGAGACATATCTTGCAGGGCTTGCGCGCGCGATCCAGCATTTAACGCCTAAGCCTACCGCCATGGTGATCAATTACCCGTCCAACCCCACTGCGCAGACCGTGGGGCTCGATTTTTATCGCGAGGCGGTGGCGCTAGCGGCTAAGCACGAGCTCTGGATTTTGTCCGACCTTGCCTATTCTGAGATCTATTTCGACGATCCGCCACCATCGATCCTTCAGGTCGATGGGGCCAAAGATCTCGCCGTCGAGGTCAATTCCCTTTCCAAAACCTATTCCATGGCCGGCTTCCGCGTGGGCATGGCAGTGGGTAATCCGCGCCTCATTGGGGCACTCGCCAGAGTGAAATCGTATCTGGACTACGGTGCTTACACGCCGGTGCAGGTCGCAGCTTCCGCTGCCCTCGACGGGCCACAGGATTGTGTGGAAGAGATCCGTCAGATTTATCGCCGTCGCCGCGATGTGCTGGTGGAGAGTTTTACAGCAGCAGGTTGGGAGGTGCCATTGCCCCCGGCATCCATGTTTGCCTGGGCGCCAATTCCAGAACCCTACTTATCGTTAGGCTCGGTGGAGTTCGCCAAGAAACTGATGCGTGAGGCGGACGTGGCGGTTGCCCCTGGTGTTGGCTTCGGCGAGCACGGGGAGGGGTTTGTCCGGATTGGGCTTGTCGAGAATGAACAACGCATCCGTCAGGCCGCGCGTAACATCAAGCGGTTGCTCGCGGGAGCGATGGTGGAGGCTGCGCCCGAAGACAACAACTCCGCCCTCAACGAAACTGCATAATCCGGATTGGGCCGAATGCGGGCCAACTTCCTGGATCGTTAGCTGACAAAGACAAACAGGTAGGTCCGGACATGGCTGGGTTGTAATGTTCATTTGCGTCAAATTTTTTTGCCTACCAATGGAAGTCGTCACTTCCGCTAAAATTCTAGGCTTCTTTTAAAGGGCCGCTAGAGGAGAATTTGATTAGATCCCCGCTGGGCGAAGAGGTCATAGCGGGGATCAAATGTTACGGCTTGCTTGCAAATTTGTCGGGTTTTTATTGTGTGCTTACGGAACAATATCCACCGCGGCCGCGCAGTTAATCGATACCGGACCGGTAACGGACCGTCAGGCAGCCTTTGTCCGGGGCGGGGATATCATTATTGCGGACGGCCCCGGCATCTTTGAGACGTTTGATACGCCCTATGTGGCGATTGGCTATCGGTCGCCGTCGATCTCGTTTGGCATGGAACATAACCGCTTGTCCCTTGAGGGTGAGCTTTCTCACTTCCGGACCTCCGAGCAATCGGACATCGGCATCGATATCATTGACACCAATGTTTGGGCGTTGCCGATCCTTGCATCGGTCCGCTGGCAGTGGGATTGGGATTTTCCGATCCGTCCGTATGCGGCGGCCGGCGGCGGAGCAGTTTACACACGCCTTAGCGTTGAAGACAGCTTTAGCAACTTCGACACGACGGAATTCTCAAGTGGGCTGTTAGGGCGCTCCGGGATTGAAGCCTCGCTGACAAAAGACTTTTCGCTGGAAGCCGGCTACCGTTATTTGCGCGTCGACGCTGACAGTGCCTTTGGCGTCCATGGCGCTGAACTGGGAGTTGTCTGGCGTTTCTAAGCTGGTCAAACCTCAGCCGACAAAACGACCCTCCGCCTCAGGTCTGAAGAGACAAAAAACAGATACTCACAGCGCGGATGTCGGCATCGTCAGATTGATTTGCCAATCTTTTGCGATGTTGACGTTGCAGGGCAGCAGCGCCGCTACCTTTAAATCCTCAATATCGGCATAGTCTGCCCGATCGGTTCCGTTATGTGGCCAACGGACTGGATTTTGACTTCGGTCTGGTGGATCAATGCCGACTAGGCACAAGTCCACGCCATTCCTGTCCGTTGCAAGCGTGCCCGTTTCAACGTTGTACACGAATTGTCGTGCAGGACCTCCATCGCAGGGGACAGATGCAAGGAAGGCGATGCCGCTCGCGGTCCATCTTCGCTGAAGGGGCAATTTTTGTTGGTCGACGATATCGATACAGAATTGCTCGAGAAAATCGTAGTTTAGCTCAGAGCTCCCGTCAGTCCATTGAATTTTCCCTCGCAAGAATGGGTACGGATAATCTCGCCGCTTCATCTGCAAGGCCCAGCCAAAAGGCTCACCAGATGGTCTGATGCGAAGTGGTGTAAGGCGCTGCAAGCCAAATCCCGAAACTCGTATTTGTGTATAATATGGGCCTTCGACCAGTTCAAACCGGCCGCCGTCGAGAAATTGGCTTGCACCAAGACAATCGCTATTCTCAACCCGATCAAGAGGCTGGTACTCCCGGGTGCTTTGGCAGAACTTTCCCCCACGCGACCGAACGCGAATGGTGCCGATATCTCCAACGCTTTCGCCGTCGAACTCAGGCTGCCGGGTTTGTTCGCCCTGTGTCGACGCGGCATATCCGGTGACTGGGGATGCAAGCTCTCGACCAAGGCATTGTAGCCGTCTGTGCTGAGAGGTGAAAGATTGGAGCACCCGTTCAGGCTGACCACCGCCCAAGGCCAAAAGCCGGCAGTCCTCGCTGGAACGGATAATGCCGTCGCTTTCGGCGAAGAGCTCATCGGCGCAGCGCATAATCAGGTCGCGGGCACGTCGCCTTGCCCGATTGGGTCCCCCGCCGGAGCCTTCGGCTTGGAATTCCCGAACCTGTCGGAACTCTCCGTCGGCAAAAACCTCGATACTGCCGGTGCATTCGCGTGTTTGCCCGTATGCCCTCGGTGACAAACCAAGTAAAAAAGCCAGAACCAGAATATAAGATAAACAACGCATGCTGATCTCCCCCGAGCCGTCATTGCGAAGTAGAAATTTTATGCCCTCAGAGTGCCGGATAAATGCCGGAAACTCAACAATTGGCGGCAGCGGAAAATGTTGAGAGCAAGGCATCTTCATGCAGCCGTCATAATCGGCACTCCCAACTTACCGCCCAAGGTCCGATTGGTCGACATTTTAATGGAATTAGCCCATAGGCTTGGCAAAATTGCCCAGACTAAGGGTGCGCCCGCAGGAGTTTAGACATGGCCGACGCAGAGTTTTTGGATCGAGTTTTTACCATGGAAGTCGGCAGGTGCACCGAAGCCGCGGCTATTGCGGCTTCCACCATGATCGGGCGCGGTGACAAGGAAGGTGCCGACCAGGCTGCGGTGACGGCGCTGCGGGAAGCGTTCAACAAGCTGGAGATGGACGGAACCGTCGTCATCGGCGAAGGCGAGCGCGACGAGGCGCCAATGCTCTATATTGGCGAGAAGGTTGGTTCTGGCCGCGGCCCGAAAGTGGACATCGCTCTTGATCCCCTTGAAGGCACCACTTTGACCGCGAAGGCTATGTCAAATGCGCTGGCTGTTGTCGCGATGGCCCAGGGCGGTACATTGCTCCACGCGCCGGACGTTTACATGCAGAAGATTGCGGTCGGGCCGGGCTATCCGGAGGGCGTTGTCGATCTCGATGCTTCCGTTGAAGACAACATCACAAGCCTTGCCAAAGCGAAAGGCGTCGAAACCTCTGAGATCACCTTGTGCGTGTTGGACCGCGAGCGCCACGAGAACATCATTTCTGGCGCCCGTAAAATGAATTCGCGGGTCTTCCTGATCCCCGACGGCGACGTGGCGGGCGTTTTTCATACGACTGAAGAGCACACCGGCATCGATATGTATGTGGGCTCCGGTGGCGCACCTGAAGGGGTGCTAGCGGCGGCAGCCCTGCGGTGTGTTGGCGGTCAGATGCAAGGCCGCCTCTTGTTTCGCAACGACGCTGAACGCGGGCGCGCGGAAAAAGCGGGGATTACTGATCTCGATCGAAAATATGGCCTTCGCGAACTTGCATCCGGTGACGTGATGTTCGCCGCGACCGGCGTGACCAACGGGACCATGCTCGATGGGGTGAAGTGGGAACGTGGGTTTGTCAGTACCCATACCGTGGTCATGCGGTCCAAGAGCGGCACGGTGCGCTACATCCGGGCAAAGTCGCGGCGGTGATCGCCAATTCTTGGGTGTTGCAAAGAAGACTTTTCCGCAACGGAAACGCGTCTTCCTTCATTGACTTTCCAGCGTCGAGCGCCAACTGACAGGGCATGCTTGGTTTCTTTGAAAAGCTTTTGGACCCGTTCCCCTCGGACCGGGCGGATACGCCGCCCGACGGTCTAATTGCGTTCTGCCGATACTATACCCGCGACGCGACAGGGTATCTGATCCTGTTGGCTTTATTGACCGCTGCCATTGGGGTTGGCGAGGTCATGCTGTTTGGGTTTCTCGGCAGCGTTGTCGATTGGCTGGCGTCAGCCGATCGTGAGAGCTTCCTTGCCCAGGAAGGCCGCCAGCTTGCGGTCATGGGGTTCGTGGTGCTGGTGCTCCTGCCTGTGCTCGGCGTGATCCACTCCTTGGTGATGCACCAGACCTTGCTCGGGAACATGCCCATGAGTGCGCGGTGGCGAATGCACCGTCTGCTGCTTGGCCAGTCCATGTCATTTTTTGCAAACGAGTTTGCGGGCCGAGTGGCGACGAAGGTGATGCAGACCTCGCTGGCCGTGCGCGAGGCTGTCACGAAAATTCTTGATGTATTCGTGTACGTCGTTGTTTACTTCTTGTCGACGCTTGTCCTGGTAGCAGCGGCTGATCTGAGGATTGCTGCCGTCCTCGGTGTTTGGCTCGCGGTCTATATCTATATGATCTGGTACTTTGTCCCGAGGCTGCGACAGATTTCGGAAAAGCAGGCTGATGCCCGATCCCTCATGACGGGGCGGATCGTTGATAGCTATACCAATATTGGCACCGTCAAACTGTTCGCCCATGCCGGGCACGAAGAGACTTATGCCCGCGCCGGCATGAAAGGTTTCCTCGATACGGTCCATCCCCAAATGCGCCTCGTGACCCTGTTCCAGGCGGCTGTGGAGTTCAACAACTACATCACGATCTTTGCGGTGGCAGGGCTTTCGATCAGCTTCTGGTTGGCGGGATCGATGTCCGTAGGCGCTGTGGCTGTCGCGGTTGCGTTGGCGCTGCGGCTCAACGGGATGTCCCACTGGATTATGTGGGAAGTTTCCGGGCTCTTTGAAAACATCGGGACGATCTATGACGGCAAGGCGATGCTCACCAAGCGGACGGAAATCACAGACGCTGGAGAGGCCAGTGTCATAGCGTCAGCCAGTGGGGCCATCGCTTTTGAAAACATCCGCTTCCATTATGGCAAGAAGGGCGGCGTTATCGATGATCTCGCCTTGACCATCGCGCCCGGTGAGAAAGTCGGCCTCGTGGGTCGGTCAGGGGCTGGGAAATCGACCTTGGTGAACCTGCTCCTGCGCCTTTACGATGTGGAAGGTGGGAGCGTTAAAGTCGACGGCAAGGATGTGAAATCCCTGACCCAGCATTCCCTTCGGGCGAACATCGGCGTCGTTACACAAGACACCGCGCTCCTGCACCGGTCTTTGAGGGAAAACATCGCCTATGGCCGACCTGACGCCACGGACGAGGAAATCGTACGGGCCGCAGAGCGCGCAAATGCGATGGATTTCATTCTTGATCTGAAGGATCAAAAAGGGCGACAGGGACTCAACGCCCATGTGGGCGAGCGGGGTGTGCGTCTTTCCGGTGGCCAGCGTCAGCGGATCGCCATTGCCCGTGTCTTTCTGAAAGACGCCCCCATTCTGGTGCTCGACGAAGCAACCTCGGCACTCGATAGTGAAGTTGAAGCGGCAATCCAAGACAACCTCTTTGCCCTGATGGACGGGAAAACGGTGATTGCCATCGCCCACCGTTTGTCGACCATCGCCCAGCTTGATCGATTGGTCGTCATTGATCAGGGCTCGATCATTCAAGAGGGCACACACGCTGAGTTGATCGATAAGGAAGGGCTCTACCAGGAGCTCTGGACCCGACAGACCGGTGGCTTCCTGACAGGCGGCGCAGACCTGTCCGGTGCTGCGACCGCCGCGGAGTAATCGCATTGCGCATATCCAGGGAGCGTCCTGATTTCGGCGGGTTGGTCAATTTGCCGTCCTCTGAGATGCCTTGTTAGACCAATGGGGAAACTCCGTCCTCGCAGCGGGGATTGTGTTCGGTCATCATTTGCAAACCGAATCACATGAGTTTGTCAAAAATGTCTGTTGCTCCTGCTTTATCCCCCCAATCTGATCATTCCCATGCTGATGAGGGCCCTATCTTCGAGGAGGGCGCCGAAGAGCGTGTCTCGGCCCGAGGCCGTCGCTGGATAAAACGTCATGCCGACGAACGCACCGCGCTCGCAATCGCGCAGCGGTGTCACGTGTCCAAGGTTCTTGGTCGGATACTCGCGGCACGAAATGTTACTCTCGATAGCTGCGAAGATTTTCTGCATCCGTCGCTACGGGCCTCCATGCCGGATCCGTTGGTGCTAGTTGACATGGAAAAAGCAACAAAGCGCCTGGCCGATGCTATCATTGCTGGAGAGAAGATTGGTATCTTCGGCGATTATGACGTTGACGGAACAACGGCTGCGGCGATCCTGTCAAATTATCTGACCGAGGTCGGCGCACGCCCGGAAATCTACCTGCCGGACCGGTTTATCGAGGGATATGGGCCCACGGCTGCGGCCTTTGAGGAACTGGCCCAGCGTGGCGTCAAAGTGATTGTCACAGTGGATTGCGGATCGGTTTCCTTTGACCCTATCGCGCGGGCGGCCGAGCTCGGCTGCGATGTGATCGTCTTGGACCATCATTTGATGACCGAGATTCCGGCAGGGGTCCATGCGCTCATAAATCCTCACCGCCCGGACGATGTCTCTGGGCTCAAGGCACTATCTGCTGCCGGCGTCACTTTTATGGCCGTCGTTGCTCTGAACAGGGCTTTGCGCGAGGCAGGGCGTTTCCAAGAAAAGGGCGAGCCTGACCTTAAGAAGTTTCTCGACCTCACGGCTCTTGGCCTCATTTGCGACGTGATGCCCTTAAAGGGCCTGACGCGGACACTTGTGGCGGTGGGCCTTCAAGTGGCTGGATCTACTGGCACCGCGGGTCTTTATAAGCTGGGGGAGCAGTCAGGGGTTAAATGGCCCGCCTCGGCCTACGACTTTGGCTTTTTAATAGGGCCACGGATTAATGCAGCGGGGCGGATTGGCCATGCGCGTTCCGCCTTTGATCTCCTCACAACTAGTGATGAAGAGAAACGCGTGAAACTGGCCGAAGAGCTTCATCTCCTGAATGCCGAGCGACAGGAAATCGAACAACGGGTTTTAGAAGAGGCGATGGCCAGGGCAGAGGCCGACAAGAGCGATCCGAATTCGCCGCTGATCGTCGCCGGCCAAAATTGGCATCCAGGCGTAATCGGCATTGTCGCGGGCCGCTTAAAGGATCGGTTTGATCGCCCGACCCTTGTAGTCGCGATCGATGAGAACGGCGTTGGCAAGGGGTCCGGCCGATCAATCTCAGGGGTTGATCTCGGCGCTGCGGTTCGGCTGTGCCGCGAGCAAGGTCTCCTCGACGCTGGGGGCGGCCATGCCATGGCGGCGGGGCTGACCATCCAGGCCGACAGACTCGAGGCGTTTTCAGCGGCGTTGTCGTCTGCGCTGAATGACGAAATCGCCGCGGCCCGATCTGAACTTTCCACGTCTTATGACGAAGAAATCCTGATAAGTGCCATCAATCGGCGCTTCTTCGACGAGATTGCCGTCGCCGGCCCGTTTGGTCCCGGCAATCCAGAGCCCGTCTTTTTGCTTCGGGATGTGATCGTCAACAATGTACGGGTCGTCGGAAAAGGGCATCTGGCCTTTGATTTGAGCAGCGATCTGGGGGAAACCGCCCGGGCTATAGCTTTTCGGGCGGAAGGGGAGCCAGTCGGGGCGCACTGTCGGTCCGGTGAACGCCTCGACGTGCTGGCGCGCCTCAAGGCCGATGACTGGCGCGGGCGCGATGCGGTTCAACTCCAGATTTCTGATGTGAGCGCCGTCGCGGTCTGAGACTATTCGACAGCAGATTTTGTGAAATTTTGCCCTTGCAAGTGTGGGAGCGGCTCGCCTATATACCGCGCTCGCCTTGATGGCCTCGGAATTGCTGCGGTCCCTTCGTCTATCGGTTAGGACGCCAGGTTTTCAACCTGGAAAGAGGGGTTCGATTCCCCTAGGGACTGCCACTTCCGCCCAACCTCTCGCTACACAATGATCGCCCGCATTAGGGGATATGAGATCTTACTGGTCTTGCGCGAACGCACGCACGCCCGGTTGCGAAGGGCGTGATTCTGGGTCATCTGCATTTAGCTTTGACCAGAAGGCCGCGAGCAAATGCGAGTAGTCGTCTGTCCAAACGCCGACATAAGGGGTCGGTTCCATCACCTGCCAGTTGGGTGTTTGGCGCACGAATTCTACAATCGTTGAATGGCTCCCGATCACGACAGCTTCTGTCGGCTGATAATAGTCGCCGTAGGCCATGGCGGGTGCGCCTTTTTTTGCCTTCGTAGGCTCGCGCCAGACCGCGGCCTCAAGGCCAACCGCGCGCGCAGCCGAAATGGCCACCGAGCTTACATCCAACACACGGTTGGAGGTATGGAAAAAAATCAAGCCGGCGTCCGATAGTCTTGAATTGTAGAGTTCCACGGCTTCTTTGGTCACCAGGTGCGCCGCTGTGGAGTCTGATGAAAGGGCGTCCACGAATATCATGTCGAAGCGGTCGAGGGATGGATCCTTTGACAAGGCAAGGCGCGCATCGCCCAGGATAATTTCCGCTGCCGGCGCGCAAATGCGTACGAAACTAAAATACTCGCTGTTACGGGCAATACGGACGATCATTGGATCGATTTCAAGGAATGTCCACGTATCACCGCGGGCTGCGTAACAGGCAAGGGCGCCGGCCCCTAAGCCGACGGTTGCGACCCGCAGCTTTGGCTTCATTTGCCGTTTCGTGTTGATCGCATCTGCGAACGATCCCGCCTCATGGTAATAGGCAAGCGGGATCATCTGACGTTTGTCGGTGCGTAGCTGGTGATTGTGAAAGGTGGTCCCGTGCTGGAGAGAGTGCACCGGCCCAAAAGATGAGTCGCTCCGGCTAATCTTGACCACCCCGTAGAAACTCCGGTCGGCATAGAGGGTCTCTCGTTCCTGATCGAATGACGTGCCGGTCAGAATGAAATCCAGCCCCACGAACGCCGCGAGTGCAACGGCAAAAGCGTGGCGTGATCCGCGAAAGGCAAATGCCAATAAACCCGTCGCGGCAAGCGCGACGGTCAACAAAATTGGTGATGTCAGCGAGACCGGTACCACATCAAATCGGCCAACAAACATCAGGCCGAGGCCGGCCAGGATCGCAATTGCCACGAGGGGGCGGAGCAACCTGTGCCGTGGTCGGGCTTTCGCCTCGCCACGGTCAATCAAGAGTAACGCAGCAGCGATAATCAGCAGCGGGAATTCAAATACGGATGGGAAAATCAACGGGCTGATAATTGCGGTAAAGAAGCCCCCCAAAACACCGCCGACTGAAATCCAAAGGTAATACTGCGTTAAATCCCGAACATCGGGCCGTAAGTTCGCTGCTTCTACGTGACACGCAAGGCATATGACAAAGAAGCAAATCGCCAGCATGAAAATGGCAAGAAGCGGTGGGACAAACCCGTTAAGGCCGATCATTAATGCGAGCAAAAGAGCTATGGGCACCGACGTCCGTCCGGAAAAGCGGTGTTTTTGTCCGTCTACTGACGCGCCATTTGAAAAGGCAATAATGTAAGTGAGCAGATAGATTGAAAACGGAATAATCCACAACAGTGGCGTTGAGGCGATATCCGTCGTGATGTGGGTGGTAACCGCCAACATCAGGCCCGAAGGGACCAGCGTTAACAAGATAACCCGTCTGATTTCGGCGAGCCGCAGTCTTGGTCGTGCACCGGGAAGAACGGGCGCAGAGGGCGCAATTTTTTGTCCGCGATTGCGTAAAGTGAAAACGCCAAGGACGAGCAGACCGATGAGCAAAGCCCCATAGCCAAATGACCAGTAAAGCGATTGAGTACTAACCCGCATGGCCGGTTCGATGAGGAAGGGATAGGCCAACAAAGCTGTGATGCTGCCAGCATTTGCAGCGGCGTAAAGGAAATAGGGATCGTGTGCGGACGAATGGCGGGTTCTAGAAAACCAGTGTTGCACCAGCGGTGCCGTCGCGGACAAGGCAAAAAAAGGTGCGCCAACGCCTACAGCAAAAATCGTCAGGAGCCAGATGGTTGGTTGCTCATTATTGGTAGCAATCGCTTCGGGTATGGCGATCGGTAGGGAGACCGCCGCGGCTGCCATGATCACCCCATGCGTCAGAATTTGGCGTGGAAGGGTGAGCCACTTGGCCAGAATGTGGGCGTATAGATACCCTAACAGCAAAACAGCCTGGAAAAACACCATGGCCGTGTTCCAGACGTTAGAAGCCCCGCCGAGCATGGGCAGCGCCATGCGCGCATAAAGTGGTTGAATCGAAAAGACGAGAAAGGCGGATAGAAAAAGAATGCCGGCGCTTGCGTAGACGGTCGACCATCTTCGCTTTGCTGGCGTATTCATGTCCCCGCTTACGCTGGTCACTCAATTTCCCCCGCGAATCCCAGTTCTATCTTGGTGTTGTCATTTGGCGTTGAAGGCGTTCTCGTTGTGGCCGTGGGGCACCGGTTGGTCAGACAACGCCATAGATTTGTTGATTTTGTGGCGTCCACAGACGTAAGCTTAACCATGTTGTTACGGTTTGTTGTGCGGGGAACCATATGAAGGTTTTGACGAAATTTCTGGTCATTTGCGGGTGCATGTTTGCGTTTAACGCAGCAGAGGCATCTGATCTGTCGAAAGACAAGATCACCGGGCTCCTCTCTGACAGCGGTTATGTGGTTGAAGACGTTCAGCAAAATATGGTGGCCGTGTTCGTCGGGGAACATGTGGTTTTAATCGGTCTAGACGGCAGCGATGCCGACGTATCGTACATCACCTACTTGGAAGATGTTAACTTTGGCGCCGGCGGTCACAGATTTCTCAGTAAATTCAACAGTGAAGTTAAATTTGGCCGGGCCTACATCGATCGCGATGGCGATGTCGCCCTGCAGATGGATCGAAACTCATCCGGCGGGGTCACAATGGACAATATCGAATCGGATTTTGACGTTTTTCTCCTGCTGATTTCAAAATTCCTGTCGGACTACAACTCACAGGGGTCAATCTAGCACCAGCTAGGAGGCCGAAAGAGTAGGGATCAGTTCGATTTCGAAATTAATTCCCTCAACCAGAAAGGGAAATTGGCACGCCGAAATAGTGGATTTGATGCATTCTTTGCGCTTCTCCCCATGGTTTTTTTCGGTTGAATAAGTATAGTTAATGCGACCAAGGGCAGCACCGATTGCCCGCATTATAGAGCGGTGCCGGGGAAGGGCACTGCTGGGCCTAATTCTGGGGGTAAAGGCGTACTATGGACGAGTTCGGCGAGGGAGAGTTTCCCGCTGGTACGGGCGCCGATTCGGGGAGTGAGTCGGAAAGCTTCAAAGTCCGGGGGATCGTGAAGTGGTTCGATCCAACCAAGGGCTATGGGTTCATCGTTTCTGACGGGGACGATGGCGATATTCTGGTACATTCAACATGTTTGAAAGAGATCGGACGCTCGACGGCCAAAGAAGGCGCAACGATCGAATGCGAAGTAGTGCGGCGGCCGAAAGGGCTGCAAGCGTTGCGCATTACCGATTTCGACGAGAGCACTGCAGACCAGCTACCTACGCCGACCCCGGTAATGAGCCAGACCCCCGCCGGAGATTTCAAGCGCGTTACGGTGAAATGGTTCAACCGGGCAAAGGGCTTCGGTTTTCTGACCAGAGGCGAAGGTACAGAAGATATCTTCGTCCACATGGAAACCTTGCGTCGATGCGGGATGGGCGAGCTCGTCCAGGGTCAACGGGTTCAAGCCTCTTTTGGCAACGGGGCCAAGGGCCTACAGGCGATCGAAGTTCGTCCGGATCCGGAAAACTAATTTGGCGCTTTTTCAGTTTATCGGGATGTTGACCAAGCGATTGAAGGTGCTCCCGTAACGTCGTGTTGAACTTGCGTTGCGATTTGGGTTTAGCTTCTTCAACAAGGCGATTGTTTGCAGGTCTGCTGTCCCACCATTTAGGATAGGGTGCATCGTCGCCGATGCGTGATGCTTGTCGACGTTAGTGAGGCCTTTAATGATGCGCTTTTCAAAAAATCTCACCCAAGCTCTGCTGTTTGCGGTTGTTTTCATGATGGCTGCTTGCACGGGAACCGAGAGTTCATCGTTTGCCGGCGCGCCGTCGGGTGACACAAGTAAGGTGAATATTGCCTCGGGCGATGCCACTCATTCGTTCAAAGTCGAAATAGCCGCCACGCGTGAAGAGCAGGCCCTTGGCCTCATGTGGCGGGAAAGCCTCGCAGATGATGCCGGTATGTTGTTCGACTACAGTGAAACGCCTCGGGAGATCGGGATATGGATGAAAAACACGCTGATCTCCCTCGATATTGCGTTTATCGATGAAGACGGCGTGATCGTTCGGGTGGAGGAGAACGCCATCCCGAAATCCTTAACGTCAATGAGGTCCGGTCAGCCGGTTGCTGCCGTGCTCGAAGTCAGGGGCGGGCGGCTAGCCGAGCTCGGGATTGATGTTGGCGACAAGGTGAGCCATCCGATTTTCGAAACGGGCTCAGACTAGTCCAGCGGTCTTCGCTTTGCTCCTGCGTCGGCGCTGGCAACTCAATTACCTCGGTCTTGAAGTTTCGACTTTACAATTGGCGATGAGTTCGCCACAACCCGGGGCTCTGGAACGGAGCGTAGCGCAGCCTGGTAGCGCATCTGGTTTGGGACCAGAGGGTCGCAGGTTCGAATCCTGCCGCTCCGACCACTTTCTCCAAAGCAAGATGATTTTAGTGAGACCCGTCGCGGCAAGCTTGCCTTAAGGTGTTGCATCTAAAGGCGAGAATGCTAAGAGGCAGGTGGCTCGGCGTAGCTTGGATCTGCGCAAGTTATTGTTTTTATTAAGGTCGTTCCAGATAGTGATCCGGTACCCAAGGGACGCAGCGTCTCCTGCCTCACTATCATTCGTGGCCTTGATCTGAAGTCTAGGGATCACGCCGATGTTGGCACGCATATACCAGCCGTCGAAAACAGCCATGCAATCTGGCAAAGCGAAAACCAGCCAATGGCTTCTGGAATTTGAGGCAGCCGCCGCAAAGCGGATCGATCCGCTGATGGGCTGGACCAGTGGATCAGATACGGCTGCAGGTCAGGTGAAGCTTCAGTTCAGCAGCAAAGAAGCAGCGGTCGATTACGCGGAAAAGCATAGGATTCCGTTCCAAGTTATCGAAACCGCGGAGCGAACCCAACATGCAAAGGCGTATGCGGACAATTTCGCCTTCCGCCGCCGTTCCCCTTGGACCCATTGACGGTTAAGCTGAACGTTGTTCCCTACCTCATCTTATTCATTTCTCTAAGGCCCCTTAGCTCAACTGGATAGAGCGCTCGCCTTCTAAGCGAATGGTTGCAGGTTCGAGTCCTGCAGGGGCCGCCACCTCAAATCCAAAGAACTGTATCCTATAGATCTGGCAGCGACGTTTCCGAAACATCCGTACTCGGTGCGGCAAGCTGAAGGTCCAGGGCGAGCCTGCGCTGGCCCGCTTCCAGAACCCGCTCTTCTTTTAGAAATCCCGCCTTTGCGATGGCGACCCGGCGGGTCTTTGAAACATCCACCGTACAAGGAGTGATGCATGAGCCCAGCCCCTCAACCGTGACCTGGGCGCCGCTCGGCACGGTAGAGATCTCGGCAATCGTGTTCTGGCCCGACAGAGTTTGGCAGGCCGACAGGGTCGCTGCCGCCAGGATCAAGAGAGGTTTAGCTTTTCTTGTAAGGAACATCACGCTTGTCCTATGCATCGCGAGCGTTTTTCATGGCATCGAAGGCTCTTTCGAGATCGTCCGTTAGATCATCAATATCCTCCAGCCCCGCATGGATTCGCAAGACTGCGCCTTCGTCCGTCCACTCAGTGGCCGTTCGATTCTTTTCCGGCTTGACATGGATACAAAGGCTTTCGTAGCCGCCCCAGGAAAAACCCATGCCGAAATACTTGAATGAGTTGAAAAACGCCTTGAGTGCGGGCAGGGGTATCGGCTTCAGGACGACCCCAAAAAGGCCGCTCGCGCCGGAAAAATCACGCTTCCAGAATGCGTGTCCGGGGCAGGACTTCATGGCCGGGTGTAGGACGCGGTCGACTTCATTGCGTTTCATCAGCCATTTAGCGAGCTTCAAGGCATTCTCTTCGTGGAGCGGTAAGCGCGTAGCCAGTGTTCGCATACCTCGCAAAGTCATGTAGGCATCGTCGGAAGAAACGTTCGAGCCCAGCTGCAACAGCGCATTGAAGACGAGCTTTGCTGTTTGTTCGTCAGCGGAGGTTATAGACCCGATCAAGGCGTCGGAATGCCCACATAGATACTTCGTGCCCGCCTGAATGGAAATATCCGCCCCAAGCTCGATGGGCTTCAGATAAAAGCCTGCCGACCAGGTGTTATCAACCACCAATTTTGCCCCCTTGGCATGGGCAGCTTCAGCGAGGGCCCGCAGGTCTTGAACCTCGAATGTCAAAGACCCAGGCGATTCAGCGAAGACCAGCTTCGTACGTTCCGTGATGAGTACAGAAATGTCCGCACCAATTTCTGGCGGATAAAAATCCACGTCGACCCCGAAGCGTTTCAAAAACCTTATGGCGAACTTGCGGGTCGGATCATAGGCTGCATCAGTGATGAGGACGTGATCACCCTGTTCTACGAGCGCCAAGATTGCCGCGTTGCAGGCTTGGAGGCCCGATGGGGCAAGACGGGTTTCAAACCCGCCTTCCAGAATGTTGATCGCTTCTTCAAGAGCGCGGTGGTTAGATGTGCCGAGGCGTCCGTAGGCGATATTCCGGCCACCGTCGATATAGTCATCATAGGTCGGAAACAGGATTGTCGACGCGCGTTCAACGGGAAAGTTGACCGGATGGCTCGGACGACGGTGAGGGCGCCCGGCCACGACCAGTTTGGTTTTGTCTTTCATTGACCTTCCTTATTCGGCAATCAAGTCTACCTGGCCTTGCCGTCGGTCGATGACGACAAATCCCAGCTTCTGATAGAGCGGTAAAGCGGCCGGGTGATCAAGGGTGCAGGTTTCCAGTTCCACTTGCGAGGGGCCGAGGGACCAGGCGATTTCAATGACCTGCTGGAGAAAAAACCGCCCCAGCCCGCGCCCGTGATAAGCTCCAGCAACCCCAAAAAACCTGATCTCCGCGACGTCACTGGTACGAGCGTCGATTTCCGTAAAGCCTGCTGGAACGCCTTTGCAGTAAAGGACATAGATGTAGACCTCCGGGTCGCTGATAATCTCGTTGAGGTCCGCATCCGACATTTGACGCCTACTCACCCAATTGTAAGCCCGGCCAACAAGGTCATAGAGGTAGCGATAGTAGCTAATTGAAGGTTCTTCGGCGCGTAGTAAGGCGACCCCTTTTGGCGCAGGAGCAGGCCTCAGCGACGTAGGCCGGGTCTCCTGACGCAGATATGTGATAGTAACGTCAAGCTTCTCGCCCATAATCCTCAACGCTGGCTCGTCTTATCGTAGTCTATGCTGAAACCACTGGATGGACGTTCTTGTAAGCTTTGTCGCCCCATTCTGCCCAAGATCCGTCATAGAGTTTTCCGCCTCGCCATCCAATAGTCTCCATGGCGAGGGCAATGATCGCAGCGGTAATGCCGGATCCACAGGTAAAGATTTTTTGTGTATCAGCGCGCACGCCGGCCTCTTTGAAGAGACGTTCCAGCTCTTCGGTTGGCTTTAGCTTGCCGTTGCCAATTAACTCACCTGCGGGGATATTTAATGCACCGGGAATCGCACCGGAGCGCAGCCCTTTGCGCGGCTCCGGGTCTTGGCCGGCGAACCGCCCGCGTGGCCGCGCATCTAAGATCTGGGTCTCGGATTGAGCATCGTTGGGGAGATTGACGATCGCTAAGACCTCCTCACGGAAGACAATAGCTTGGTCGCTCAATCCGGGTACTTTCATCTCACTCAGTCTTGTCACCTTTTCAGGGTCAAGTTGCTGACTAGGGGGCACTTCTGTCTCTAGGGGGAGACCTGCCTCGCGCCAGGCGGGCAAGCCGCCATTTAGAACCGCAACTTTTCGCCACCCAAAGGCCTTGAAGCTGAACCACACCCGCGGCGCTGAAAAAAGCCCCGCCTGATCATAAACGACAATTGGGTCCTCGCAGCGAATACCCAAATCGGTAACTTTCCGGTTGAAGGTCGCGTCGGTTGGAAGCATGTGGGGCAAGTGCGTTTTGGGATCGCTGATCTCGTCGATATCGAAGAAAACTGCGCCCGGTAGTCTTTCATTTTGAAAGTGCCTGCGGGCCGATGCGGTGCCGTCTTCCAGAAACCAGCTTCCATCGATGAACTGTATGTTCATCTCACTTAAGCGCGCGGCGACCCAATCGATTTGTACCAGCGGCGGAAGAGAGATGTCGGTCATCGCCTAGAATGCCTTTGGACAATTGGTGTACGGAGCGCTCAAGTCAAGCGTTACGAAATCCAGTCCCGCACTGGAAGATCCTTGGACAGAAGAAAATCGCGATTGAAGATCTTCGACGCATACCGGTTTCCATAATCGCACAGGATCGTCACGATGGTGTGCCCTGGCCCTAATTCCTTCGCAAGCTTGACAGCGCCAGCCACGTTCACGCCAGCTGATCCCCCAAGGCATAGCCCCTCATCTTCAATAAGATCGTATATCGCATTCAGCGCTTCGTGGTCGGTCACTCGGAAAGCATCGTCAAAAGTCATCCCCTCAAGATTTGCCGTCACGCGGCCCTGGCCAATGCCTTCCGTGATCGAACTGCCTTCGCTCTGGAGTTTGCCCTCTTTGACCCAGCTATAGAGCTTTGCGCCCATGGGGTCAGACAGGAAACATTTTACATCGCTATTGCGTTCTTTCAACGCGCGGGTGACCCCGGAAAGGGTCCCGCCAGATCCAACCGCACAGGTGAATCCGTCAATTTTTCCATCGGTCTGCTGCCAGATTTCGGCGCCGGTGGTTTGGTAGTGGGCTTCCCGATTAGCGGTATTGTCGAATTGATTGGCCCATAGCGCCCCGTTGGGCTCGGACTTGTCCATATCCTCCGCCAGACGTCCGGAATAATGGATATAGTTGTTGGGATCTGCATAAGGGACCGCGTCAACCTCCAAAAGGTCTGCACCAAGACTGCGTACTGCGTCCTTCTTTTCCTGGCTCTGAGTGCGTGGCATGACAATTTTGACGTTATAGTCGAGTGCGCGCCCGACCATGGCAAGGCCTATCCCTGTATTGCCGGCGGTTCCTTCAACAATCGTGCCGCCGGGACGCAACTTTCCGCTTTGTTCGGCATCACGGACGATGGCAAGCGCGGCACGGTCTTTCACTGACTGGCCGGGGTTTAAAAACTCGGCCTTTCCGAGAATGGTGCATCCGGTCTCTTCCGAAACGCGGTTCAATCTGAAGAGCGGGGTATTGCCAATGGCGTCGATAACGCTGCGATGATATTCCATTGAAGTCTTTCCGGGCTGTCTATCGTCGGATGACAATACGCCATCGCGGCCCAAAAATGCCATTGGGTCCTTGTCACAAGTCGTTTAGTTTTTCTGGAAATGGCAGGTGAAACTTGGGTCTGCTCAGAAAAGGTCTACTCGGTCCACTTTCCGAGCGATCCGAACCACAAGTGTACCCAATCTCTGGATTCGTATGACCTCGCGATCTACCGCAATGTGACCCTAAGGTTTGGCGATGGCGACCTGATAAACGTCCGTAGACTGTGCTTTAAATCCAGCCTCGCAATAGGAGAGGTAATAGCGCCAGAGACGATTAAAGCGTTCATCGAACCCGAGCGGGACAATCTCATCCCACGCGAGAACGAATTGATCCCGCCATTCAGAAAGCGTTCGCGCATAGTCCAAGCCGAAGTTTGTCGTGTTCCGCCAGGATAAGCCCGCTGTTTCAACTTGCTCCTTCAAGACTTTTGGGCTCGGTAGGAACCCGCCGGGGAAGACATATTTTTGGATGAAATCCACATATTTTGAATAGTGCTCATACATCCGATCAGCGATGGTAATCACCTGGAGTCCTGCGATGCCGCCGGGATTTAAGCTGTTATAGACTTTGCTAAAATAAACGGGCCAATATTCTTTGCCCACAGCTTCAAACATTTCAATTGATGCGACTTTATCGTATTTCCCTTCGCTATCTCGGTAATCGGTGAGCTGAATATCAACTTTTTCATTGAGGCCAGCTTCGAAAATCCGGCGGCGCGAAAAGTCAAACTGTTCCTGAGAAATGGTGAGCCCGGTCACATGGGCGCCCACTTCCCTCGCGGCAAACTCAGCAAAGCCTCCCCAGCCGCATCCAATTTCAAGCACTTTTTCATCGGGCTTCAAGCCAATCGATTGTGCAAGATTTCGGTATTTGTTTTCCTGAGCTGTAGTAAGGCTTTCGCCTTGCCGCATATAAAGCGCTGAGGAGTAAGTCATGGAAGGATCGAGCCATTTTTCGTAAAAGGCATTGCCTAGATCATAATGAGCCGAAATGTTTTTCTTTGATCCCGATACTGAGTTTTTGTTAAACTGGTGGCGAATGCTTTCAAGTAATGCGATCACCGGAGAGGAAGCGAAGACGTCGGCGATATAGTCGGCATTGAGCGCGAGCATGTGAAGACTGCCAGTCAAGTCTGGTGTATCCCATTCACCAAGCTCAAAGCTCTCATAAAGACCAATATCTCCCCCAAAGATAACCCGCCGGGCGAAGGCGTAGTCGCGGACATAAATTTCGGCCACGGGTGTTTCAGAGAGGGCCCCAACGGCTTTGATTGTCTCTCCGTTGGGGAGATATGCGGTCAGTGTGCCGACCTGCAACCGGTTCGCAATTCGCTCCAGCAATAGGTAGAAAAGGCGTGCACCGACAGGCATTGGCGTTGATTGCATGAGTTTTGCGTCCGTCTTGTAGTTCTGTGAATTTGTACGCGGAAATAAGGGTTTGGTTCAACCATTGGCTTGGTTTTAGACAGACTTCCTGATTTCGTCATAGGCATCGAGTGCCCGTTGCCGCGTGATTTTCAAATCTGCAATTGGCTCAGGGTATGTTGCGCCAAGCTCGACACCAGCGTCTTTTAGTATCGCCGTCGGTGCTTCAAATGGTGCATGAATATGCTTGTTTGGGAGCCTTGATAGTTCGGGTACGTACTGGCGAATGTATGCACCGTCCGGATCAAACTTCTGGCTCTGTGATACCGGATTGAATATCCGGAAATAGGGTGCGGCGTCTGCGCCAGAACCGGCCACCCATTGCCAGCTTGCGGCATTACTTGCTGGGTCCGCATCCACGAGGGTATCCCAAAACCAGCGTTCGCCTTCCTGCCAGGGGATGAGCAGGTTTTTCACAAGGAAACTCCCGACAATCATCCGTACCCGGTTATGCATCCATCCCGTCTGCCATAGCTGGCGCATACCTGCATCGACGATAGGAATACCCGTTTGACCTTTTTGCCATGCCTCCAGGTGTGCCGGGTCTTCCTCCCACGGAAAGGTTGCAAATTCTTTTTTCCAAGGGTCCGTCGCCAGGTGGCCGAAATGATAGAGCAGATTGTAGGAAAACTCCCGCCAGACAACCTCTGACAAAAAGGTCATGGCCCCGTCATCACCGACATTGCCTTGTTCCATTCTCCCACGGACGGTGTTCCAAATCTGAAACGGACTGATCTCGCCAAAGGCCAGATGGGGCGAGAGGCCTGATGTGCCTTGAATGTCCGGCCGGTTCCGCCGGTCGTCATAATCGCTGACGGCTCGATCAAGGAATTTATCAAGACGCATCGCCGCGCCTTTTTCGCCGGGCGTCCAGTGGTCGTCAAAGCCTTTAGCCCAGTTGGGTTTTGTGGGCAGTAATGCCCAATCTTTAAGAGCGTCTGTAGGCGGAAGAGGTCTCGAATAAATCGGCGCTTTTCTTGGTTTCGACAGTGAATTGCGGGAGGGTCCGACCTCCTTATAGGCCCGCCAGAAGGGGGTATAGACTTTGTAGAAGCCGCCAGACTTGGTTTCGGTCTCCCATGGCTCTCGCAGGAGCGAGCCGTTAAAGGTTTTGACTTCAACCCCGTCGTCAGTGAATGACAGCTTCAGGCCCTTGTCGGTTTCAATGCCCTTCCCGTCGTAGCGCCGGTTCCAGACAATGGACGTAGCAGAAACCTCTTTCACAAGCTCTGGGATAAGTTTGGCGGGGTCGCCTCGTCGCAAAACGAGCGGAATGCCGAGTTTCTCCAGGTCTTTGTGCAGGGCTTTGAGGGAATGATGTAGCCACCAACGGGAAGCTCCCCCGGGAGCGAAATGCCCAATTTTTTCAAGCACATAGACGGCAATCACCGGTGCGCCTGAGGCAATTGCGTGGCTTAAAGACGGATTGTCCTGGATGCGCAGATCGCGCCGGAACCAATTGATAACGAGGGGAGGTGTATCACTCATGTGCGACATACGCGCTCAGAAGTTTGTCGGATGCTTCATGGACCTGGTCGGCAACCGACGATACCTTTGATTGAAATGGTTTGGAGTATCTATGCCAATAGAGGTTTTGCTCTCGGAGGGTGGTTTTGGCCAGCTAATCGCCAAAGACACTTTCTTTTTCCAGGTTGCACTTCTCACCGCCAGTGTGTTGGCATTTATTGGTGCCGCGATCGTCGCCTACATGGCCACGAAAGCTTCGGGAGAAGCACGGCGTGCGCTAAAGGCGATGGAGCACGAGGCGATCGCGCTATCTAGCTTGCGCGACGAGGTACAGGTGGAACTTGCCCGTCTGAAGGGGGAGCCGAGCCGGCGGACAGGCGTTGAAGGAACGCCACGCTTCGATGAAACAAATCCAGTTTCGGCAACGCTGGACGATGGCCCACCAGAGGTCGGTGCGGAGGAAAAGCCGCTAAAGCCGTGGCAAAGGTCAGGGCCGGGTCTTCGGAAGTCAGAACCGAACGGCTCGGTTGCCCAAAGGAGCGCCCTGGCACCAAAAGATAATGATCGCCGTGGAAACGGCTTCGATTCCATAGGCAAAAGCGCTGCACTAGGGATGGTTGGTGCCTCCGAGCGCCTGGGTGAGGCGAGCGTTGAGATTATCAAAGAGCCGCTTGATGACGCACCTGACCAGGATACGGTGAGTGAGCCTGTGAAGGAGCCTATGGAGCTGACAAGCTCTGATCAGGCACCTAATCCGTCGGCGCATGCTCGGCCTGCAGATGCCAGCTTGGATCCCGAAAGCGATGTCCACCAACCATCGGTACCCGCAATAGATCCTGCAGAGACGATCCACTTGCCAGGTGCTATTGATCCCGAAAGTGGGAACGGATCCGCTGAGAACGCACAAAACGGAGACGTATCCCCTGACGCAGATAGACCCAATGTCCAACCCGGCAAAGACAACGCTTGATATCGACGACATCAAGGCGTTTGGCGCGAGCGTCTCATTTGGCAAGACTGCTGGCGACTATGGACGCTACCGCGCCGGTTTCCCTGAGGTTTTCTTCGACGAATTGAATAAGCATGTCGGTTTGTCTGACGGAGACAATGCCATCGATCTAGGCACCGGCACGGGCACCGTTGCGAGAGGACTTGCTAGGCGAGGGCTCACCGTAACGGGTATTGATCCGTCGCCGGAGTTGATGGCGGAAGCCAGCCGGCTTGATGGTGAGGCAGGTGTCACCGTTACCTACGTTGAGGGTAAGGCAGAGCAAATCCAGGCGGAAAGCGAAAGCGTTGACCTCGTGACCGCAGGCCAATGCTGGCATTGGTTTGACCGGTCCGCTGTTGCCAATGACGTCCACCGGATTCTGAGACCGGCCGGACGAGTGGTGATTTGCCATTTCGATTGGCTGCCTTTGCCAGGAAACGTGGTTGCGGCGACCGAGGCATTGATCTTGAAATTCAACCCTGCATGGGCCCTCGCTGGCGGGACCGGGTTCTACCCTGACTGGCTTGCTGACCTATCGGGTGCAGGGTTTCATCAGATTGAAACCCGTTCCTTCGATCATGGTGCACCCTATACCCATGAGGCCTGGCGTGGTCGCATCCGGGCAAGCGCCGGTGTGAAAGCAACGCTCAGTTCTGAAGAAACGGCTGCGTTCGATGCAGAGTTGGCGATATTGCTTGAACAAGAGTTTCCTGATGACCCGTTCATCGTGCCTCACCGGGTCTGGTGGGTAGCGGCAAAAAAACCCTAGAGAGCCACTGCCAGCGATCTGTCAGAGAACCCCAATGGCGAGGCAGTCGTGCACATGAAGAAGGCCAACAGGCTTACGGTTTTCTAGTGCAAATAGCGCGGTGATTTTTCCTGTACTCAGTACCCGGAGGGCGTCGCCAGCGAGGGTCTGTGGCGTCACAGTCTTCGGATTGCGTGTCATAATGGCGTCAACCGATTGGTCCGGGTCGTGGGCGCTGAACCCGCGCCGCAAATCGCCATCGGTCAGGATCCCGGTCAACTCGCCTGCTGCGTTGACGATTCCGACGCAGCCAAATCCACCATCATTTAAGGTAGTCACCGCGTCTTTAAGCGCAACGCCCTCCGGGCACAGAGGAAGGTCATCCGGCCCGTGCATAAGATCGCTGACCCGGCGCAGGGCAGCGCCTAGATTTCCCCCAGGGTGAAATCCTTGGAAGTCGGTCGCTGTGAAGCCTTTCAAGCGCAGGAGCGTGACGGCTATGGCGTCGCCAATGGCCATCATCATGGTCGTGGATGTGGTCGGCGCTCTGGTTTCCCCGCATGCCTCCGGTGCATCTGGAAGGATAAATGCCGCATCTGCGTTCTGTGTGAGGCTTGAGGAATGCCTTCCGACAATCGCGATCACTGGGATGGCAAAGCGTTTGGCATATGTCAGGAGCGGCGTTAGCTCCTCCGTCTCTCCCGATTTAGACAACGCCAGGATGCAATCGTCAGCCGTAATCATACCGAGATCACCGTGACTTGCTTCTGCCGGGTGAACGAACAGGGCGGGGGTGCCTGTTGACGCAAGCGTCGCGGCGATTTTTTTTCCGACGTGGCCGGACTTTCCCATGCCGGTGACAGCAACGCGGCCGCTTGTCTTGGAAAGGATCTCGATGATCGGCGGCAGCGCGGAAGCGATTTCCCCCCGCATCATTTCCAGACCCTGGATCTCAAGGGCAATCACGTCATCGGCGATTTTGATCAGATCAACCATAGATCGTTTCTGAAGGGGTTTTATTCCAAGCGCAATTCCCGGCATATAGCGGTCATGGACAAGATTGGAACCTTTTCAGCTGGCGCTTCGGTCAGTATCGCCGGCGGCGCTGCTGACCTGACCGTTGGTAATGACCAACCGCTGTTTTTCATTGCGGGCCCGTGCGCCATGGAAAGCCGTGAACATGCGCTGGAATGCGCAAGTGCCCTAAAGGAAATCGCGGAGCGATGCGGCACGCGGTTGATTTACAAGACATCATTCGACAAAGCCAATCGGACCAGCGCAGGATCCGGGCGCGGTGTTGGGCTGGACGCGGCGCTGCCCGTCTTTGCGGAAATCAAGGAGAGCCTGGGGCTTCCTGTGTTGACTGATATCCATGAGCGGGGCCAATGCGCGCCGGTTGCGGAAGTCGTTGATGTCTTGCAGATCCCGGCGTTTCTTTGTCGGCAGACGGATTTGTTGCTGGCGGCGGGCGAGACCGGAGCTGTTGTGAACGTCAAAAAAGGGCAGTTCCTGGCACCCGCTGACATGAAAAATGTCGCCGATAAGATCCGCTCAACTGGCAACGAAAAAATTCTTCTGACAGAACGGGGGGCGTCGTTCGGCTACAACACGCTGGTGTCGGATTTCCGTTCATTGCCGATCATGGCGACCGCGGCAGGCCTGCCGGTTGTCTTCGATGCGACCCACTCGGTGCAACAGCCGGGGGGCATGGGAACCACCTCAGGCGGTCAGCGCGAGTTCGTCCCGAGCCTAGCGCGAGCAGCCGTGGCCGTCGGTGTTGCAGGTGTTTTTGTGGAAACCCATCCCGACCCCGACAAGGCCCCATCGGACGGACCGAACATGATCCCCATGAAGTTCTTTGAGAGTTTCGTCCGAGAGCTGATGGGGATCGACCGCCTCACCAAGGGCCGGGGAGAGCTTTATGGGCTGGAGGAGTAGAGTTGCTTGGGTTTCGTTTGCCAATGGCCATTCCCGCGCAGGCGGGAATCCATGCATGGCGGGCGAATAACTTCATGTGTCTTTAGATTCCCGCTGTCGTGGGAATGGCATCGAGAACGCGCTCACTAAAGAAGCCCCTTCAACTCATCCCGAAGTTCTGGACCAAACTCAGCGTGGGCAAGACCCAGTTCCATGTTGGCTTTGAGCCAGCCGATCTTTGAACCGCAGTCATGGATTTTGCCGTCGCAAATGCACGCATGGAAGGTCTGGTTTTCGTTCAGCTTGTTCATGGAGTCAGTGAGCTGAATCTCGCCGCCAGCGCCGCGCTCCTGAGTTTCGAGCAGATTAAAAATATCTGCCTGCAGAACATAACGGCCAATAATTCGGAAGTTGGATGGGGCTTCTTCAGCTGGTGGCTTTTCAACCATTCCTGACATTTCGATGAGCGAGCCATTGCGCTCTTTCGGTGCGATCACGCCATATTTGCTGACGTCTTCCAGGGGCACTTCTTCCACTGCCACAAGATTGCCGCCGACGCGCTCATGGGCATCGACCATCTGGCGCAAAAAGCCGGGCCGTGAGACCACGATCTCATCGGGCAGGGACACCGCAAACGGCTCATCGCCAACGAGATCACGCGCGCACCAGACCGCGTGACCGAGGCCAAGCGGCGCTTGTTGCCGGGTGTAGGAAACGTTCCCGGCGATCGGGACGGTCTTCAGGACGTCGTCGAGAATGGCGGTTTTGTTTTTGGCTTTCAGCGTCGCTTCCAGCTCAAAAGCATGATCAAAGTAGTCCTCGATCGCGCCTTTGCCGCGGCCCGTCACTAAGATGATTTTCTCAATCCCCGCATCGCGCGCTTCATCGACCACATAATCGATCAGGGGACGGTCGATCACAGGGAGAAGTTCTTTGGGGATCGACTTGGTTGCCGGCAAAACGCGGGTGCCGAGGCCAGCAACAGGGATCACCACTTTACGGATTTGCGCGGGCATATTGTTTTCTCCGGATCAGCCGTCGGGTCAGTTCGGCACTTTGTTGATGGGACTGTCGATCACGTCAAGTTCTTCGATGATCGGGTCAAGGGATAGCGCTGCCCTTTCCAACTCGCGCCGCTTGGCGAGTGTTCGCCTTGCCGCATCATTGGCAAGATCATGAAAGAACGGATTGAAATGCTTGGGATAATCGCGGGGGTTGAAGGCGGGATCGTAAGTGATCTGCAGGGTGTCGCCATTGCATTGCGCTGAAACAATGGTTTTCGTCGCGGGCGTTTTCAGTCCGAGTTCCAGCCGCTCAATGGCACCGCCGCCGGATGGACGTACCGAGGCCGCGCGCCAGTTTTCCACGCAAGGGAAATTGATGCCGTCCTTGTTTGAAAAAGACACCATGCAACCGGTTTCGGCAGAGCTTGAACAAACGGGGATTGCGGACTTCACTTCCATGTAGTTTTGGCTGGGTTCAATGAAGTACGCTGCGGCCAAGTGTTTGTACGTCTCCGCCCCAAAGTCGTTGCTGAATCCCGCCATAGTCCAAGCCGCCTTACCATAACCCACGATTAGAAATGGCCGTGTGGGTTCCCGTTGGTTGAGAAATGACAAGAAGGCGGAACGCAAAACAGCTCGGGATTCCGGGTCTGCACCGACATTCGGCGCATAAATCGCACCTTCCTTTGCGAACGGGCCGACCTCGCGCGGGTAGACATCCCGGAAAAGGCGCTTTTCGCCGAAGATCCCAGCGCGTCCTGAAGGAAGATAAAAAACGTCGTAGTTGGCAGCGTTACGAACTTGCTCATTCGGCCAGTAAATCCAGCGGATGGCATCGGGCGCGGTCGCATTGAGCGGGTCGCCTTCGCGGAGTGGGATTTGAGGTTGTGATACGCTGGATGGTTCTGGCTTTTGGTTTGAAGAGCCAAAGAGTCCGGCAACAACAATCGCTACGGTCGCCAAAAATCCGATCGCGCATAAAGAGCCAAAAAAGATGATTGATCGCCGGGTCATGGCCGTGCTCGTTGATTTGAACGCATATCGTTTGATCTGCGCCTGACGTGTCGCCTCAATATGGCAGAAGGATGATCACAGTCTTGCCTATTGGACGCCGGTTTTTCGTGGTCCAAACCGGAAAACAATCGCATAAACATCACTTGCCGTCCTGTGAGGGAATTGTAACCGTTGTTGGATATCATCTAGGTTAACGTTTCCTGATGGCGCCGGAGCCATTCTTTGGGGCGATCCGCCTCGCGTATGAGAGCAAGTCAATTGACTGGCACGACTTGATTCCTGAGTGACTTAAATGACCGATACAAAAAACATCAGGCCGGGAAGCGATAAAGGCGGGCGCCAGGGCGGAGACCGGGTCAAGGCCCACCGTGAGAGTTTCTTCGGCAGTCTGCGATCAAGTTTTTTGGCAGGGATCGTCGTTGCCGCACCAATCGGGATCACGGTGGCTATCGTCTATTGGTTCGTCACTGGGCCAATGACGCGGCTGGATACCTTTGTCAAAAACTTTTTGCCGGCCGGCGACAGCAACGTAGAAACGATCACAAGAGCGATTCCCGGATTTGGTGTTCTCGTTGCGATCATCGCCATCATCTTGCTTGGTACGTTTGCAAAGAACTTCTTCGGCCGTGCCCTGATCAAGATTGGCGAAGACATTTTCGAGTCGACGCCGGTCGTGCGCAATCTCTACAGGTTTTTCAAAAACGTATTTGAGACCGCGCTCCAACAATCCGATCGGTCGTTCAAGGAAGTCGCCTTGATCGAATATCCGCGCAAGGACGTTTGGGCGATGGCGTTTGTTGTTGGCGAGTCTAAGGGGGAGATCCTCCATCATCTGGAACCTGACGATGGCGAAACCCTGACCAGTGTTTTCGTGCCAACCGTGCCGAACCCGACGTCCGGTTTTCTGCTATTCCTGCCACGTTCGGCTCTCAAGCCGCTGGCCATGTCCGTTGAGGATGCCGCGAAAGTCATCTTTTCGATCGGCCTTGTCGCCCCGGAATTTGACGACCCAAATCAAGCGGTCGAAAAGCTGGAAGCGATGACCGACGCCGCGCAAGAAGAAAAGAAGAGCGGCCTCGGCTTCTTCAGACGAAAAACGAGCAGTTAGTCGGCAGACCGCCTGTTTCGCCGGGAAAATCCTAAGCCCAGTCCTGCAAGACCTGCAAGAAATAATGGGGCTGCGGCCGGAAGCGGTATCTCGCCAACCATGTCGTCTTCTTCAAATTCTGAGGTCAGAATAAGCCGCGCGAACGTGTCTGTGTCGAACGTCAAGCCTTCAACATTCACGGTGAGCGTGTTGCCGTCTAGGGCAAGATCGGAGTCGTCCAGACCGAGCGTGGTCACAGATTGATCAATTGAAACACTCGTCAGCAAAATCCCAATGGCACCGGTAAAGCTGAACGAATAGCCGTTGAAGAAAGCAGGACCGAAAATGTTAAAATCGGCGGTGTTATCGAAATCAAAGCTGATAAAGTCCGCGCCGAAATCAATCGAAATAGGTACTGGATTTCGTTCAGAAACATTCAGGAACTCTTCGAAATTCTCAATTTCTGTCATGTTATCGGAAACAATGACACTTGGTCCCGATGCTGAAAGACGATCACTGTCTGACGTTTCCTGAATAACACCTTCCACTGTGACTTCCGCATCAGTGAGGATTGTGGCGTTCGCGTGACCGGTGATCCCGGCAAGCGCAATGCTTGATGAAGCCAAAATAGCTTTGAGATTAGTCATAAAGATCTCCCCCAAGTTACGACTATTGCTTTGGTAACAAGGCTAAATGGGGGGGGTCAACGCCTCAACAGGCGTTTTTCATCATGAATATTCGCGTACGAATTGACCTACTTGGTTGAAAGTGTCCCTATTGGTTTCATCATTAATGATGAAGCTCAGTGCACGAAAAACGCGAGGCGACTAATGTGCCTCGCGTTAATGGTTTAAGGCCTATTGGCTGTATTGCGTGTGATCAACTCTCCAGGTCAAAGCGGTCATTGTTCATGACTTTGACCCACGCCTCAACAAAGTCTTCCGTAAAAGCACTTTCAGCATACGCATAGGATTCAGCCACCGCGCGTAGCTCAGAGTTTGAGCCAAAGACCAAGTCCACATCCGTTGCGGTCCATTTCGTCTCGCCGCTGGTCCGATCAACGCCATTGTAAACACCGGCGGTTTCAGAAGGTTGCCATTCTGTTGCCATACTGAGGAGATTGACAAAGAAGTCATTGGAAAGCTGGCCAGGCGCATCGGTGAAGACGCCATGGGCCGCCTCGCCTGCGTTTGCCCCGAGGGAGCGCAGGCCACCGACCAGGACTGTCATTTGCGGTACGGTAAGATCGAGGAAATCAGCGCGGTTCACCAGCATGTCAGCGGCCGCTGACGGATCATTATTGCCGATATAATTCCGAAACCCGTCTGCGGTTGGTTCCAGAACCGCGAAAGAATTGACATCGGTCTGGGTTTGAGCGGCATCCATCCGGCCCGGCGTGAACGGAACGGTGATTTCAGTACCAGCATCCGCTGCGGCTTTTTCGATCGCTGCAGCGCCGCCGAGGACAATCATGTCGGCAAGAGAGATCTTCTTGCCGCCCGCTTGACCTTCATTGAAGTCAGTGGCGATCTGGTCGAGCACCGCAATGACTTTCGTCAGGCTGTCGGGATCGTTCACGGCCCAATCTTTCTGGGGGGCAAGACGCACGCGAGCGCCGTTTGCGCCGCCGCGCTTGTCCGTCTCCCGATAGGTGGAGGCAGACGCCCAGGCCGCTTTAACAAGCTCGCTCACGGTCAGGTCAGTGTTCAGAACTTCCGCTTTAAGAGCGGCGATGTCGTCGCTGTCCACGAGATTGTGGTCGACGGCGGGAATCGGATCCTGCCAAATGAGGGCCTCTGATGGGACTTCCGACCCTAGATACCGTGCGCGCGGACCCATATCCCGGTGGGTCAGCTTGAACCATGCTTTCGCGAAAGCCAGCTGGAAGGCGTCGGGGTCTTTCTGGAAGCGCTGGGAGATCTCTTTGTAGCTCGGATCGACCTTCAGCGAGAGGTCCGTGGTGAACATGATCGGGGTGTGGGTCCGGGAAGGGTCATGGGCATCGGGGACCGTACCTTCAGCCTGACCGTCCGCCGGGATCCACTGCGTCGCCCCTGCAGGGCTCTTGGTCTGGACCCACTCGAATTGGAAGAGGTTATCCAGATACTGGCTTGACCAACTGATGGGTGTCGATGTCCAAGCGCCTTCAAGCCCGCTGGTGACCGTGTCGACGCCCTTGCCGGTACCGCACTCGTTCTTCCAGCCAATGCCTTGCTGGTTGACGGGGGCCGCAGCCGGTTCCGGTCCGACGCAGTCTCCGGGATTATGGGCCCCGTGGGCCTTGCCGAAGGTGTGGCCGCCCGCAATGAGGGCGACGGTCTCTTCATCGTTCATGGCCATCCGGCCGAATGTCTCGCGGATATCCTGGGCTGCAGCGAGCGGATCAGGGTTTCCGTTCGGGCCTTCCGGATTCACGTAGATCAGACCCATCTGCACCGCCGCGAGGGGGTTTTGTAGTTTGCGGTCGCCTGAATAGCGCTCATCAGCCAGGAATTCATTCTCCGGTCCCCAGTAGACAAGGTCTGGTTCCCAGGCATCAACACGCCCACCCGCGAAGCCGTAGGTCTCAAAGCCCATGCTTTCCAGGGCCACATTGCCCGTCAGGACCATCAGGTCGGCCCAGGAAATGCTGCGGCCGTATTTCTGCTTGATTGGCCAAAGGAGACGCTGCGCCTTGTCGAGGTTGGTGTTGTCTGGCCAGCTATTGAGGGGCTCAAAACGCTGTTGACCAGCACCGGCGCCGCCGCGGCCATCGGCTGTCCGATATGTGCCGGCGCTGTGCCAGGCCATTCGAATAAAGAAAGGCCCGTAGTGGCCATAGTCAGCCGGCCACCAATCCTGGGACTCGGTCATGACGGCTGCGATTTCTGACTTCAGTTCCGCAAGGTCGAGGCTGGCGAAGGCTTCAGCGTAGTCAAAATCACCATTAGGATCACGGTCGTCAGCGTTCTGACGCAGGATTGTGAGGTCGAGGTTTTCTGGCCACCATCGGTCATTTGACTGGATGTACTCAGCAGACCCGCTGGCAGTATCGATCGGATTGTTCTCCACACTCGGCGCCGGCGTTTCAGCTGGCGTCGCCACTGCAGGATCTTCCGCTGTTTTGGTTTCGCTTCCGCCACAAGCAGACAGGCCAAATGCGAGCGCCATAGTTGACGCGGTTGCAAACGCTACTCTCCGGAATGATGTCACGTGTTCCTCTCCTCTGATTGGCGGGACGCCGATTACCCGCAAGACGTGTCGCGCGCGGGCGCTGAACATGGGTTTAGGCGTATTGCATACCCGGTGTCTTGGGTAACGGTCCAAGTGGAAATTCACATATGCGCCAGTGGGAAAATCGATCATGTGAGACCCATCTATCGATCAGGGCCATCATCACTGCGAGTATAGGGGCACATCGAGGGTGTTCGATAAGTTTTTTTAGCCCGCTCCAAGCAAGCGGACTGATTGGTCCTGCCCGAAGAGGTACAACAGAATCCGCAGTGCCTGACCGCGCTCGGTTGCCAGGGTCGGATCCTGCTCGACGATCATCTTTGCGTCGTCGTTCGCGGCCTTGAGTAAGTCCGACTGATTAGCCGGGTCGCCCAGCCTGAAGCGGGGGAGGCCAGATTGTGCTGCCCCCAGCAAATCACCGGCACCGCGCAACCGCAGATCTTCCTCGGCAATGCGGAACCCGTCATTGGTCTCGCGCATCATGGAAAGGCGCGCCTTAGCAACATCGCCGATGGGGCTTTTATAGAGCAGCAGGCACACCCCCGCCTTGCTGCCGCGCCCGACCCGGCCACGCAATTGATGAAGCTGGGCAAGGCCGAAGCGCTCTGCGTGCTCTATGACCATAACGGTCGCGTTCGGCACGTTCACGCCCACCTCGATCACGGTTGTTGCCACGAGAACCGACCGGGTACCGGCTGCAAATTCGGCCATTACATGATCTTTTTCCGTCGGTGCCATTTTTCCGTGAATGAGCCCCACTTGTTCACCGAGTGTTTCTTTCAACGTGGCGGCTCGGGTCTCTGCGGACGTCAGATCGGAGACATCGCTTTCCTCCACAAGAGGACAGACCCAGTAGACCTGCTCGCCCTTTTCTACTGCTCGTCTCACAGCGGCTTGCACTTCGTCTGTGCGCTGAAGGGGAATTGTCCGTGTCTCAATGGGTTTGCGACCCGGGGGCTTTTCGGTGATGGCGCTGAAGTCCATATCGCCATAGCCAGCAAGGGCCAGTGTGCGAGGGATTGGCGTTGCGGTCATCACCAGCATATCCGCAATGGCGCCCGTGGTGGCTCCTTTTGAAGACAGTGACATGCGCTGGTGCACCCCGAACCTGTGTTGTTCATCCACGATGGCAAGGCCGAGATCGGCAAACTCGACACTCTCCTGAAAGAGGGCGTGCGTGCCGATCACCAGATCCACATAGCCTTTGCTTATGCCCGTGAGTTTGGCCTCGCGCTCCTGGCCTTTGTCCCGGCCGGTCAGGACAAGGCTTGTGAGCCCCGTGACATCGCACAGCTCTTCAAGGCTCTCCGCATGCTGACGGGCGAGGATTTCTGTCGGTGCCATGAGAGCTGCTTGTCTTCCACTGGCGATGGTGTTGAGGGCGGCAAAGAACGCCACCAGCGTCTTGCCGGAGCCCACATCCCCCTGAACCAGGCGAACCATGCGCTCGTCCGAGGCCATGTCGTTGTCGATTTCGGCAATAACGGTTTCCTGAGACCCGGTGAGCTTATAGGGCAGGGCATCGCGCACTTTCTGGCGCAGGTCCGTTGCAATCCGTGACGTGCGCCCATTCCGGCGACGTCGGTCGGCCCGGATCAAGCGTAAGGCCAGCTGGTTTGAGAGAAACTCGTCATACGCAAGGCGCTCATTCGCTTTCGAGCTGCCGCTGGTGTCGAGTTTGGATGCGGGTAGATGAAGCGCGGTCATCGCTTCCTCAAATGATGGCCAATTGTTTTTATCCAGCCAGTCGGGGCCGATCCATTCAGGCAAAGCGGGCAGCCGCTTCAAGCTCTGGCGGACAGCCTTTTGCACCGTAGACTGAGCAAGTCCATGGGTCAAAGGATAGACCGAATCAAATTCTGGCAGGTTTGCCGCTTCCTCTTCGGCGACAATATGATCCGGGTGGGTCATTTGCCGCGACCCATTATAATCTTCAATCTTGCCACTGACGATGACCTTGCCACCGACAGGAAGCTTGTCGAGGAGATAGTCCACATGTGGTCTGAAGAAGACCAGGACCAGAAAGCCGGTTTCATCGGTGCAGATCACCCGGTAGGGGCGCGCTTTCACTGGCGGCGGCTCGTGTCGGTCAACGGTCACAGTCACGGTCGCCAGCTCGCCGGGCACGGTCTGGTCCAGCAGGGGCCGGTGGGACCGGTCGATGAACCCGAACGGCCGCGTAAACATGACATCGACAATTCGCGGGCCCGAGACCTTGCTTATCAGCGCTGCTGATTTCGGCCCCACGCCAGTGAGCGCAGTGAGGTCAGCAAACAAGGGATTGAGCAGAGCAGGGCGCATAATTCTCAATGGCAGAGCGTCACGGAGAGAGACAATTCGCACGCTTTATCGGCGCGGGTAAACTGGCTAGACGGGTGAGATGGAAAACCAAGACCTTGATCTGAAGCGCAAACAACTGATGCACCGAGCGAAGTACCGCGGGTTTCGCGAAGCTGACCTTTACATTGGTGGGTTTGCGGCGGCCCATGTGCCTCAAATGACGCCCGCGGAGCTCACCGAATTCGAAGAGCTGCTTGGGATCTCTGATCATGATCTTTATGGCTGGATCATCGGCACAAGCCAGCCGCCAGCGAATGTCTCAGGTCCTGTCTTTGAGCAGCTCCAGGCTTTTAATGTAGCCGAAATCACCGCGCCAAGGCGCGGTTGAGCGCATACTTGAACAACGCCTTCAGGCACGCTAGACGACGCGGCCCTTTACCCTGCGCGGGCCTATCGCTTGCGCTCATCTGGCGAGCCACAACGCAATGACTTTAGTCTCCGGAACCGCCCGGATCAGCGCCCACGATGCGTGGACCAGCGATGCCTCATTTGAGGTATTCGATGCAGTCGAAGGCGTCGACGCGATCGCCATCGCCGAGGCGGCGCGCACGCGCAAGGGGCTGATCGTTTACATAGCGAAGGACGCCAACGGTCTTAGTGCAGTCGCCGATAGGCTGGAGTTTTTTGCGCCCGACATTCCTCGCCTTGAGTTCCCCGCTTGGGATTGCCTGCCCTATGACCGGGTCTCGCCGTCACCTGCCGTTTCGGCAGCGCGGATGGCGACGCTCTCCGCGCTCACCGTCCGTGCTGATGATGAGCCGCTGATCTTGATAACGTCCATCAACGCGATCCTTCAGCGCACGCCCCCTCGCTCAACCGTGGAAGCGGCGGCATTCTCTACCCGTCCCGGCGAAACCGTCGTCATGGACCGACTAAACGGGTATCTCGCGGCAAACGGCTACACCCGCGCCAGCACAGTACGTGAGCCAGGAGAATTTGCGGTACGAGGGGGGCTAGTCGATATTTTTGCGCCAGGGTCAGAGGAACCGATCCGGCTCGATTTCTTCGGCGATCAATTGGAGACCATTCGCTCTTTCGATCCTGTGACCCAGCTTACGACCCGACAGTTGCAGCGCATTGACCTCGGCGCGGCAACGGAAGTCCTCCTGACCGACGAGACCATTGCCAGCTTCCGAAAAGGCTTCCGGGAAAAGTTTGGCGGTGCCAGCGAGGATCCGGTCTATGAGGCGGTGAGCGCCGGGCGCAAATATGCCGGGATGGAGCATTGGCTCCCGCTTTATTATCCGTCAACGGGTACCCTTTTCTCGTTTTGCGCAGGCGGGCTTTTCTTCACCGAACACCAACTCGATGAAGCCACAGAAAGTCGCTTTGAGACTGTCAATGACTACTACAATGCGCGTGCGGAAGACTTGGATACACCAAAGGGCAAGTCCGCTGAGTTTGCCGCTCCAGCTTATCGACCCCTCGAGCCCTCCGCCCTTTACTTTGCAGACGGAGAATGGCGCGAGGCACTGGCCAGTGTTCCGCTGCGACGGCTGACACCGTTCTCACCGGCTGAGAGTCAACGGATTTTCTCCCTCCAGTCAAAGGTAGGCTATAATTTCGCCGCTGAACGCGCAGTCGATACCAAAAGCGTTTTCGATGCAGTGCGCAAGCATGCGGGTACGCTCGTTGAAGCGGGTAAAAAGGTCTTCATTGCGTGCTCGTCCACAGGATCCGCGGACCGTATGCGGACGGTCTTGGAAGACCATGGCATATCAGGGATCGGTGAGTTTACAGACTGGCGCAACGCCGAGGCAGCCTCATCGCCGATCAATATTGTAGAGCTTGCTCTTGAACAGGGTTTTGAGACCGATGCTCTCGCCTTTATCTCTGAGCAAGACATCCTCGGCGACCGGTTGGTGCGCAAGACGCGCCGCAAGCGTGCTGACAATTTCCTTACGGAGGCGTCCAGTCTCCAATTGGGTGACCTCATAGTCCACGTGGATCATGGGATTGGCCGCTATATCGGCCTTAAAACCCTGGATGTACAAAGCGCGCCGCACGATTGCCTTGAGCTCGAATACGCCGGCGGGGATAAGCTGTTTCTCCCGGTAGAGAATATTGATCTCCTCTCTCGATTTGGCTCTGAAGACCCCTCGGCTAATCTGGACAAGCTGGGCGGGGCCGGGTGGCAGGGCCGCAAAGCGAAGATGCGCGAGCGCATCCGGATGCTTGCCGAGCAGTTGATCGCCATTGCCGCCAAGCGGGAGTTGAAAAAGACCGATGAACTGGCACCGCCGTCCGGTGCTTATGATGAGTTCTGCGCGCGTTTTCCGTATACGGAAACAGAAGACCAGGAAAACGCCATTGCTGACGTAATGGAAGACTTCGCCAAGGGCCGCCCGATGGATCGGCTTGTCTGCGGAGATGTGGGCTTCGGAAAAACGGAGGTCGCCCTGCGAGCGGCCTTCGTCGTCGCTATGACAGGGCGGCAAGTGGCCGTGATTGCCCCGACGACTTTGCTGGCGCGGCAACACCACAAGAACTTTGCGCAGCGGTTCAAAGGCTTCCCTGTCAATGTGCGACCGCTTTCTCGGCTCGTCTCGTCAGCGGACGCCACGAAAACCCGCGAAGGGCTCACCAGCGGGGAGGTGGACATTATTGTTGGCACCCATGCGTTGCTCGCCAAGTCCATCAAGTTCCGCGATCTCGGCCTGATCATTGTTGATGAAGAGCAGCGCTTTGGTGTGAAGCACAAAGAGCGGCTGAAAGAGTATCGTTCTGACACCCATGTTCTAACCCTGACCGCGACCCCTATTCCGCGTACGCTGCAATTGGCCATGAGCGGGATCCGCGATCTGTCGCTGATCGCGACCCCACCGGTGGACCGCCTTGCGGTTCGAACAAATGTGGGCCCGTTTGATCCGGTGATCGCGCGCGAGACGCTGCTGCGTGAACATTACCGCGGTGGACAGAGTTTTTATGTGGCTCCGCGCATTTCCGATCTGACGGGGATCGCGGAGTTTCTCACTGAAAGCGTGCCAGAAGTTCGCTTTAAGATCGCCCACGGACAAATGCCTGGCGGCGAGCTGGAAGACACCATGAATGCCTTCTATGACGGCAAATTTGATGTGTTGGTTTCGACGACGATCATTGAGTCAGGCCTCGATATCCCCACGGCAAACTCCATGATCATTCACCGGGCGGATCAATTCGGACTGGCACAGCTCTACCAGCTGCGCGGCCGGGTAGGTCGGTCAAAGCAGCGCGCTTACGCTTACTTGACGACAAGTCCGCGCAAGGCGCTGACCGACGGGGCCGAACGGCGTCTGAAGGTTATGCAGTCACTGGACTCCCTTGGTGCAGGGTTCACTTTGGCCTCTCACGATCTCGATATTCGCGGCGCGGGGAACCTTCTGGGTGAAGAGCAGTCCGGCCAGGTGAAGGAGGTGGGCGTGGAGCTTTACCAGCACATGCTTGAAGAAGCTGTTGCGGAACTGAAAGACGGCGAAGACCCTAATGATGATCAATGGTCACCGCAGATCAATATCGGTACATCGGTCTTGATCCCGGAAGACTATGTGGCGGATCTGACTGTCCGTATGGGACTTTATCGAAGGCTCGGTGACCTCAGAACCGATGCAGATATCGACGGCATGGCAGTTGAGCTGGTGGACCGGTTCGGGCGGCTGCCAGAAGAGGTCGAGCATCTTCTGAAGATTGTCAGTATACGTGAGCAATGTCGGCGGACCGGAGTTGCAAAGATCGACGCCGGCCCGCGCGGGGCGTTGGTCGCCTTCCGGAACAATGAATTTGCCAACCCGGCAGGGCTCGTGGAGTTCATTGCTCAGTCTCCGTATGACGTGAAGCTCCGCCCTGACCAAAAGCTCGTTTTCCAGCAGAACTGGCCCGATGAAAAAGCGCGGCTGAAAGGGTGTAAGCGTGTCCTGGCACTGCTTGAAGATATCGCCAACGACGATACTTAAGCGGCACAAGCAGCGAGGGCTCGGCTCAGCCCCGCATACTGACTAAGACGGGCGCCGGCGCCGATGACGTTAGCCAAGAGTTCTGGGTCCATCGCAGAGAAGGCTTTGGGTGGCGCAATGTGAGTTTCACGTGTGCATTCCCTCTGCGATAACCCCGCGAGGTCATTAAGCTCAATCGGCAGCGGCTTTGCCCGCACATAGGTTTTGATGTCGGGACTGTGGGCAATGCGACCGACCGCATGGGCAAACGGGAGCAGGGGGTCTTGAAGCGACTTTGGCAAAACGACGCAAGCCTCAAACGAGAACCGGTGGAGTAGCGTGGTTGCTTGCTTTGCCGTTGCACAACGTGAGACCTCTAAGCCCCGCCCGCTTAGCGCTTGCGACAGGGCCAATGAAAAAGGAGAAGGCAGGGCGACCATGAGAACCTGTGCGCGCTCGCCTTGCGCCCAGGTCCTGCTTAGCCTCTTGCTGCCTGCTCGCATCGCACGGCGCGCGGCATGGCGACGACCTCGGTCGATGGTGACATCTGAGAGGTGAGCTAAAAGCTGTGTACGAACCACCTCAAGGGCACTCAGATGATCAGCAAGCAGCCAGGGACATGTCGCTGGAAACACATTGCGACTATCAATACCCGAGGCCCGTACTGTTTCCGGTGTTGATTTTGGGTCAATCACCGCAAACGCGCCGAGACGAGTGGCGGCGAACCGCCTTGCAGTCGAGCCAAGCGCGGCACGAAGAAAGTCAGCCGGTTGGTTGGAGCGGGTCGTATCGAAGACGACGGCAACAGGCGTCTCATTGCCGATCTGGCTGCGAGTTTTCAGATCAATTCCACTGCCTTCAAAGGCTCTCACCGTTCGCCGTTCGGGTAGGCCAAGCTCGCCCTGCCAAAGGACAGGCAAGAGACTGACTTGATGAGTATCTACACCGGCGCGGCCAGCCATCGGAAAAGGCCCTTATCCCTTGTGTCGCTGACCCGTTGCCAAGGGAGGGGTGCTCTCGGTCCGTCTTAGGAAGCGGATGGATCACATGGCCATCAAGGCAAACGCGTGAGCGCTTTACTTGATAGCGTTATTCAACTTTTGGGCCGAAGCGGAGGGTTGGTCATCGCGCACGTCAGCTGCCATCTCGTTGTTGGCATCTTCAGACGCGGATTCATTCATGGCTGAGGATACCGGAAGGGCATTTGCTCTCTCAGTTCCGGAAGTCCCGGAATGGCACAACTCTCGTGCATTGATGGTTGGGATACTCCCGCGGAGCGCTTGTTCCGCATAGCACGGGAGCGCGGCCAGAAACTCCTGGGGCTGATTAACGGGGCCTGCCTCGCGGTAAAGCTGGGCGGTTTCAACGCCAACATAGCGCCAATGCCATGGTTCGAAGGAATTCCTGGTCGGCAGGTATTTATTGCCTGGCGGGTAAGATAGAATAAAGCCGAAGCGAAAACCATTTTCGACAAAGCACTGGTATGCTTTATCCGTCTGACGCATCAGCCGGCCATTGACATCAATGTCAATTGCGAGCCCAAGCTGGTGCTCAGACATGCCTGGCGGTGTCACCGTTCCCTTGTGTCTAAGGCGCTGGAATAGCGCGCGTTGAGTATGGTGAGAACGATAGCCGGACCGCAGGGAGAGGCGTTCATTCGTCTCAGAACGGCAAAGCGAGATCAGCTGCGCGAGCCGCACTGGCAAGTTTGCCTCTCGTGGGCTCAGATCGCTTTCTTCGTCCGCAGCAAGACGAATCTTCATTTCATCGATGCCGGGGTTTTTCGAGAGCGGGATCTCAAACTGGCTCGCCGCGACAAGATCGGTCGGCGCATAAGTCGACGACAAAACAAAGTCTTTTGAGACTGGCCGGTCCACGTCCAGCTTTCTGTTGATGGTCCGGTTGATAGCATAACGTTGGGCGCCAAAGGCATCTTCAAAGAGCCTGCGCATGTGCTCGTTCAGCGCTTGTGCTTCTGTGCCTCGACCTTGGGATTGATACACACCCGCGAGCAATTTGATGTAGAGACTGAGGTCAGGGTTATTGGACCCTTTGATTTTCTCCTGGGCATGGAACGCATCAAGGTAGAGGGTTTCAGCATCTTCCAGTCGCCCCATCTGGTTATAGACCGGGCCGAGGATCAATGCCGTTCGGATTGTTTCCTGATGATCCGCCCCCAGATTAGCTTTCCGGAACTCATAAGACGTCGAGAGAAGCCCAGCTGCGGCGTAAAGCCCATCGTCAGAAAGGGCATAGTGTGAGCCGAGCTTTGCCATGCGAAAAGCGGTGAGCGGGGCATCCCGGTCAGTCAGCCGGAAGACATCGGCGTTGTCCACCGGCTTGAACGCCTCTGCAAAGAGATCGCTCGCAAGCTCAATGGCCCCTGCGTAGAAAGCGGCAAGTTCGTTTGATCCATCGGCGGTCTCAGCCTCCGGAACCGCGTCGACGCCTTCCAGAAAGTCGGCGTAAATCCGCATTGCGTCGTGAAAGCGCCTCTCAACAAGCAGCGCCCTTGCCATGTGGTCCCGGATAGCGGCTTGGTCCCTGGAAGAAAGTCCCTCAAACCAGTCTGATTGGGTGACCTCGGTATACGCTTCAATCCCGTCATCTCGGCGCCCAGCGGCAATCAGGCTTCTGGCGACCTGCGCGCGCAGAGCCGACAGCTCATCAGCCGTGCGTCCGGCACTTTCCCCCAAAACCAGCGCGCGTTGACCATACATGGCGGCAGGTCGATGGCGTTCCGCAGAACTCAGCGTTTCAAACCGGCTCAGCGCGGCGCTTTCCTGCGTCCAGACTGTAAAATTAAAGACTGCCCCATAGATCGCCGCGAACAGCGCGAAAATCGACAGGAAAATATATCGTGCCTGTAAGGTCATCGACCGACAGACCCCCTCGTTCGCATCCCATACCCCATAGCTTTGTAGAAGTAGCATTGCGTCCTGAGGCTGACGAGGGCTAAACGCCATTTTGTGAAAAGAGAATCACAGGTCTGTGCGGTCGGTATCACACTGCCGGCACGTCACTAGTTCCCCCATAAGAGGATGTTTTATGTCAGGTTTTGGACGCCGTCGGTTGTATTTGATGCGCCATGGACATGTGGATTACTTTGCCCCGGGCCTGACCGATCCGCGCTTTGTTGAATTGACCGACCTCGGCAAAGAGCAAGCAGCGGCGGCCCACACAGCCTTGGCGGATGTGAGTTTCGATCTCGTTGCTCACTCAGGATTGCCCCGCACCATCGCCACCGCAGCGATTGTCTGCGGCGAAGAAAACGACAAAGAGCCGGTCGACGAGCCGCGTCTGGAGGAGCTAAAAAGCGGGTGGCTCCAGGCAAACAGCCGCGAGGAATTAGCCGCGCGTTTGGCTTTTTGTTTCGACAAGGCAGACGTGTCCGGCGCCCGTTTTCTTCCTGACGGCGAGACATTTGCCGAGGCCGAGGCCAGGATCGTGGCCGGGATCCGGAGCATTGTCGAAGACCACGATTGGAAAACAGCGCTTGTAGTGGCTCATGAGGGCGTCAATCGCATTCTTCTCGGCTGGGCGTGCGGCGGCGGTTTGAAAACCATTGGCGCGTTCGAACAGGACCTGTGTTGTATCAACGTTGTCGATATCGACGTGACCCCGAGTGAAGCTGACGGTTCTCCACAGGTGGAGCGCGCAATCATCAAGGCGATCAATTTGACGCCCTATGATACGGTCAAAGAAGGGCTGCCACGCACGAGCCTTGAACACCTTTTTGGGGTGGATTTTGGCGCTTCACGCCCCTTGGCTGGATAACTTCGAGCGGTCAACCGCCAACATTAAAGCCCGGTGATGCCCAAATCTTCGCCTAAGCGTTGCAGAGAAGCCGCAAAAACTCTCCGATTGGCGGCTATCCGGGCGCTGGTGATTTCGTTAACATCGCCAGATCGCGGGTGCGACCGTGGTTGATCACAGTAGCGGGCGAAGGTTAGGGGACTGCTCATGCCATATGGCTTAAAACGAGGCGTAAAAGCGCCAGGGCAATTTACGGGCGGTGATATTGCGGGGCTCGCCCTAGCGGGGGCAACGGGCATTATTTCAGCCCTCGTTGCTGACTACAGCGCGAAGGCGGATACCGCTGCGATCTTCACTTTGAATCGGTGGGTGAATGGAGCGTGTGAGCTTCTCGGACTTGGCCAGGCTGCCGTTGAGCCCTGGGTCGTGATCCTGATGCTGATCGTCATCGGCGCTGGATCAATCTTCTATTTTCAACCAATCACGCGTCAAGGGGCTTATGCCCAAGGGTTCGGGCTGCTTGCAGTCATTATGACAATGACGCCGGCCAATCTCGCGGACGCACTCGAAGGCGCGACCGGGTTGCAAGGCCTTGAGCAATTGGAGCCGATTTCGGCTGACACGGCGAGTTTGCGCGAAGCCTCCCTTGTTCAGGGAACGGATGAAAACGCAAAGATCGCTAGTATCGCGTCTTCCCAAGGATCAACAAGTAACCGACCAACAGCGACTGACTCACAAGAGGCGCGGTTGGTTCAGGTGCAGCAAAAGCGGTCAGCGTATTACACCCTTGAACTCACCATTCAGTTCCAGGGCGGTGTCCAGGAAGAAATCGAAGAACTGATCGACAGCGGGCGCCTTCGCGGTCGGCTCCACAACAAAGAAACCGGTCAGACATTCGACATCTTCCGAAGCGCTGGCGGTGATATCATCGTTGAAGACGATACGGTCATCATCCGCGCAGGGGTGCCGGCACGCTCCCAGCAGTCGCGGCTTTATGTTCGCCTTGAAGCGAACGGCTATGCGATTGCCGAAGAGTCTGCCGTGGCAGAGATTGGCGACCTACTTGAATGGAGTGTGGTCTTGCGCGAATCGAGTGTGCCGATCGCTTTGCAGCGTTTGCGCAAACCGTATTGGTTCTAATCAACTGGAAGATACTTTATTTTATCCGGCACTAAGGCGGCCAGTGATCAATCACTCGGCCGCTTTTTGTTTTTTTGTCGGAGAATATTTGGGAACCGCGGTGATACGATCTCGGACTTTGAGAGCGTCGCTGCTTCCCAGTGCCCTGACTTTTTTATTGTTGCGGGAAAACCTGTTTCGCCCTGGCCATCGCCGTTTCAAGCTTTGCTCTGTAGCTTGACGTTAAACGCGACAGAAATCCGCTCACCATCGCCCCGGTACGGGTGAACCATATGCTGGAGCCATGACGGGAACATGATCATCGCACCGGCGGGCGGATTGAAGACACTGCGCCGTTCCATCCGGTTCTCCGGCATGACAGAGGCCACGGCCCCCGGGCGCGGGTCGAGAAATTCGATGGTACCCAGAATATCTTCTGGCGAGGGGTTTTGAGGATCCGGCGGCAGGCCGGCGTCGGTCACGTAATAGACCCCCGACCAGGTGCATCCCGGGTGCATGTGGAGCGAGTTATATGACCCGTCACGCAGGACGTTCGCCCACCCTTCAATCGTGACGTCAAATCGCGTGGGGTCGGCCACCATGGCACCCGTAAACTCGTCGGCAAGCGTTGTAATTCGGGCCCGCAACCGCGCAAGGCATGGTTCATCGCGATGAATAAAGCGAACATCTGAATGCCACCCGCCGACATTGCTCTTAGCTTTATGCGGTGACGCGGGCTCAGCGGCCGCTTCCGCCTCTTTAACCACGGCAGCGAGTTCGGCATTGAGCGCGTCGCTGTCCGGCCACTGATGGAGCGCCAGCGGCGTTGGAAAAATGTACGCTAGGCACTCCTTGATCGGGCGGGAGAGCGTCTCGGGCTGTGTCGATACAGTTTGATTCATAAACGACGCGCTAGCACATCGTGATTAGAAACGTTAGCCGACGCCCTATGGTCTTACTGGAAAAGGCGACGGGATTCGAACCCCTGCGCGCGAAGGCGCGCCATTTAAAAGCGTCGTGGATTCGACGGCATTTGTGCGGAGCGGTTTGGACCATTTTGGAAAAGCCAAACTGGCAGATGGGGTGGGATTCGAACCCCTGCGCGCGAAGGCGCGTCATCTAAAAGCGTCGTGGGTTCGACGGCATTTGTGCGGAGCGGTTTGGACCATTTTGGAAAAGCCAAACTGGCAGATGGGGTGGGATTCGAACCCCTGCGCGCGAAGGCGCGTCATCTAAAAGCGTCGTGGGTTCGACGGCATTTGTGCGGAGCGGTTTGGACCATTTTGGAAAAGCCAAACTGGCAGATGGGGTGGGATTCGAACCCACGAGACGCTTGCACGCCTGCCGGTTTTCAAGACCGGTGCCTTCAACCACTCGGCCACCCATCCATCTGAATGCCGGGCTGTGCAACGCCTGCCCGGATTGAGCGCGCGAACCTATCTGGATTGGCCGAAAGTGCAAGAGCGCAGGTTAAAAATTCTACGGCCGTCCGGGTGGCCGCAAGTGTTAACGATTTGGGCCCCACGCCTCGTGCTATACTTGAGCCAGACCGAGGTTGAATTCGGGCTCGAAAGCCCGCAAAACCATGGTCTGGCGTCACTCATTCAGGCAGGGCGAGAAGGTGCGTTTTTCTTCTCTGGTGATTACGGCATTTTTGCTTTTTGCGGTGGGCTGTGTGAGCGCGCCGAAGCAAACCACTTCGTCATCCCAATCTTCCAAGGGGGGAGACGAGCATGGGCCGCGAGCCAATCCCCATTATAAGGTGGGGATCCCCTACAAAATCAAAGGCAAACGCTACGTTCCCCGCGAAGACGAAAACTATAGCAAGACGGGGATCGCTTCCTGGTATGGCGATCAGTTTCAGGGTCGCTTGACGGCCAACGGGGAGGTTTTTGACAAGAACCTCCTTTCCGCCGCCCATAAGACGCTTCCACTGCCAAGCTATGTGGAAGTGAAAAATCTCGAAAACGGGCGACGCCTCACGGTGCGCGTGAATGACCGCGGGCCCTTTGTGGACGACCGGATCATCGATCTTTCAGAGGCCGCTGCGCGCGAACTTGGTTTCGAGGGGAAGGGCCTTGCCAAAGTGAAGGTCCGGTTTGCCGGGTATGCACCATTACACCAAAGAGCGGCCGCGCCACAAACGGCAACGCAACAGGTTCGCCTTGCGCAGTCGCGGGACGCTTCAGCGAGGTTTTCTAGTGAGCCACGGGTCAAACCAAGATCCAAGCCAGTAGCTGTTGATCAGACGCCTCGATTAGCGCTGCCTGGGGTATCGCCTGGAGCAAAGCCTGCACCGCGGGTAACTTCCGTACAAAATGCGGCTACATCGCAGGCAAACTCTGAGGAAAGTGATGCCAATCTTCCGCCCCGCGAAGATCCAATCGCGACGATCATGACAACCGAGGTAGAAACCAACGATGCCTACTGGGTGGAAATCGCCGAGTTTGATGGGCTTGACGCCCTAGAAAAGGCGGAGCTTTCGCTCGCAACACTGGGCAGCGTTATGGTCCAGTCCGAGACCGGCGAGGGTGGCAGCGATGTCTTTGTTGTGAAGCTTGGTCCTTATACCAACCTTGGGGAAGCGAGCCGCGCTCAAGAGCGGGCGCTCGGCGCTGGTTTCCCCGCCGCAAGACTAATGGCAGGCAGTTGACCTCAGAAACGCCGGCTCTTGATCAATCGATGTTTAACGATGAATGAAATACGGTAATTGATGAGACATTTCAGTATTCCGATTTTGGTTGCACGCGGCCTTCTTTTGTCGGTCGCGTTATCCTTCCCTTCATTGGTTGTCGCCCAGGAAGCTATCCTCAAGACAGACGCCAAGTTTGCGGTGATCATGGATTATGACACCGGCGAAGTACTCTTTGAAAAAGATGCTGACACGCCGACGGCGCCCGCCTCCATGAGCAAACTCATGACCATCGCGATCGTTTTTGAAAAATTGAAGAACGGGGAGCTTTCCTTAGCCGATCCATTCGCTGTGTCGGAAAAGGCTTGGCGCATGGGCGGATCCAAAATGTGGGTGCGGGTCGATACGGAAATCACCCTGGAAAACCTCTTGCGCGGCATTATTATTCAGTCTGGGAATGATGCCTGTATCGTTGTGGCGGAAAACATTGCAGGTTCCGAGGCGGCGTTTGCTGACCTCATGAACAAGAAGGCCCGTGAATGGGGTCTAAACAATTCCTATTTTGCCAATCCGACCGGCTGGCCAGATCCCGGGCAAAAGATGAGTATGCGAGATCTTGCCTCCCTTTCCCGTAAGATCATCACTGAATATCCGGACTATTACGCGCTGTTCAATGAGCGCGAATTCACCTGGGAAAAGATCAGCCAGTCCAACCGCAATCCGATCCTGTATGCGTTTGACGGCGCGGATGGCCTGAAGACAGGACATACTGAAGAGTCCGGCTATGGCGTTGTTGCCTCTGCGGTCAAAGGCGAACAACGACGTATCATTGTCATCAACGGACTTGAAAGTGAAAAAGATCGGAGCAAGGAAACGCTCCGCCTCATGAATATTGCCTTCAACGATTTTAATGAGACGCAGTTCTTTTCTGCCGATGATGAAGTGGGCGATGCGCTGGTGTTTGCCGGGCTTAAGGGAAGCGTGCCATTGCGCCTTGCCGATGACGTCAACCTCTTGATGCACCGTAAGCTGAAAGATGATGTTACAGCCAAAGTCGTCTACGAAGGCCCGGTTTCTGCGCCGATTAAAGAGGGTCAACAAATCGGCTATTTACGCATTGGCGCCCCTGGCCAGTCGCCCCGGGAGTACCCTTTGTTCGCGGGATCATCGATTCGTCCGATAGGGTTTTTTGGTCGTGTCGGCCTTGCCGCCCGCAAGCTTTTGGCGCGGCCGGAACACTTTGATGATGGAGCGCCGAGCCCTGAAGAAGGGCGCTCAGTAACCTCTAATCGTGATCCGGAAGCGGTGAACTAGGTGGTGGCACCAACCGCTGACCAAAATGGGAGGGCCCCTTTTATCGTCTTTGAAGGGGGCGACGGGGCCGGCAAGACGACACAGATTAACCGCCTGGCAGTTCGATTAAGGGAAACGGGTCGGTCCGTTTTGATGACAAGAGAACCGGGAGGCAGTCCGGGGGCGGAAGATATCCGAGCTCTCATCGTTTCCGGGGACCCGGATCGTTATACGGCCCTCAGTGAGACCCTTCTTGTCTATGCGGCTCGCCACGATCACCTGACCAGGACCATTAACCCGGCCCGCGCCCGCGGCGAAATCGTGTTGTGTGATCGTTTTTCAGATTCGACACGTGCCTATCAAGGTCATGCTGGGCAGGTCGATCTGGAGGTCATTGAAACGATCGATGGCCTGGTGGTAGACGGGGACGGACCCGATCTTACTATCGTTCTTGATGCGGGATTGGTGGAGGCAACGTCCAGAGCAACTAACCGTGGGGGTACGGAAGACCGCTTTGAGCGGAAGGGAGCCGGTTTTCAGGAGGCTGTCATCAATGGTTTCCGGACCATCGCGACGGCAAACCCTAAGACCCACATCCTGATTGACGCAAACCGTTCGATTGGTGAAATTCACCAAGATATCTGGGATGCGGTTTCTACCCGCTTTCATCTCGTCTCGGGAGCCTAAGACCCATGGCAAAGTCAAAAGACGATGATGCAGTGCCGGCAGCATTTGTCGCCCCTGAACTAAGACAAAGCCTCGTTGGCCATAACGCAGAAGCGTCGATGATTGCGCAATTGATCGCGCGTCGCCAGTTTGCCAATGGCTGGCTTGTTCAGGGGCCGGAAGGTATAGGGAAAGCGAGCTTTGCGTATGCAGTAGCACGGGCCTATCTCTCTCCCATGATGCCTCAGCTGGATATGGGATCCGGGCCCGCTAATCTGATGTCACTTCAGGATGCACAAATCGCAAAACTTGTTGCTTCGCGAAGTCACCCCGATCTGTTTGTCGCCGAGCGTCAGGTAAATCCAAAGACCCAAAAACTCAGCACAGAGATTTCTGTTGAGACCATTAGACAGCTCAATCAATTCATGACCTATACTTCGGCCATGGGGGGCAATCGCCTTGCCATTGTCGACACGGCCGACGATATGAACACGAATGCCGCAAATGCGCTCCTCAAGACATTAGAAGAACCACCCGCGAATACGGCGCTATTGCTTCTAACATCAGTGCCAGGACGGCTTTTGCCGACCATTCGTTCCCGCTGCAGGAAAATTGTCCTGACACCAACGACCCTGGACGAGGTGGAGCGCTTTCTGATCGCCGAGGGCATAGCGCCTGAGCTTGCCAAATCGGCGGCCCTCGCTTCCGGCGGGCGGCCGGGCTTTGCGTTGTCATTAGCGGCGGGTGAGGGGGAGGCCGTGCTGAAACTTGTGGATAGATTTCTCGGCGCAGGTCAGCTGGAACAGGCATTGCGGATTGCGACTGCACTATCGGCAAAGGGCGCTGAGACGATGTGGGATCTATTTCAGCAGCTTTTGTTGAGCCGTCTGTCGGCCTCAATTGTCGATGAGTGCATGGCGGGGACCAAGTCTGCACAAATCGAGCACCGCTTAGCTGCTCGTGAGGCACTAACCGCGCTCTTTGACCGCGGTGCGCGGGTTAATCTTGATCGGACCCAGGTTATTTTGGCTGCTCACCGGATACTGACCGGCGTGGACCGGGGCGTTGCGGCTGGAGCCCGCGTTTCATGAGCATTCTGGTAGATAGCCATGTTAATCTGCATGCGACGCAGTTTGAAGAAGATGTCGCTGGGATTATCGAGCGCGCTCGAGCAAAAGGCGTCACCTATATGCTGACTATTTCCGACAAAATTGCGTCAACAGACGCGATCAAGGCAATTAGTATCCAAGATAAGCATATCTGGCGATCTGTTGGTGCTCATCCGCATTATGCGATAGACCACCAGGATCTAACGTCTGACTTCCTTGTTGATCTGGCCGCGGATGATGACGTGGTTGGGATCGGTGAATGCGGCCTTGATTACTACTATAATCACTCGCCAAAAGAAGACCAGCAGATCGTCTTCCGCAAACATATTGAAGCGGCTCAGGAAACTGGCTTGCCTTTGATTATCCATACCCGCGATGCCGATGATGATATGCTCCGCCTTCTAACGGAAGCGATGAAAGAGCGCTCGTTCACGCCGCTGCTCCATTGCTACACAAGCGGGCTTCCGCTTGCGGAGGCGGTCATGGAAATGGGTGGGTATATTGCCTTTAGTGGGATCATCACTTTCAAAAATGCAGAGGATGTGCGTTCTGTTGCGGTAAAAATGCCGTTGGAGCGGATCATCATCGAAACCGACTGCCCCTATCTTGCCCCCGTGCCCATGCGTGGCCGGGTCAATGAGCCTTCGTATCTGCCCCATGTGGCAACGAAACTTGGCGAATTGCTCGGGCTCAGTTTTGGCGAAGCCGCAGCCCTCACCACCGATAATTTCTTTCGCCTGTTTCCCCGTGCTGCCCGCGATCTTGATGCGGAGCAAGCCGATCCAGGGCAGGGGGAAGCGCCCAAATGAGCGGCGATGTCCATGAATTTCGGGTGAGGATCCTTGGTTGCGGCTCCTCAGGAGGCGTGCCGCGCCTTGGCGGTGATGATGGCCATGGCGATTGGGGGGTATGCGACCCTTCCGAGCCGCGTAACCGGCGGACACGATGTTCGGTGCTTGTTGAACGGCGCCATCCGGAAACTCGCTTTGACGACCGAAACGCGGTCACATCGGTGTTGGTCGATACCTCACCTGACATGCGCGAACAGTTGTTGGTGGCGGGGTGCGCACGCCTTGATGCCGTCCTCATCACTCATCATCATGCGGACCAAACCCATGGGCTCGATGACCTGCGCGCCATGGTGCATCGCATGAAAAAGCGTATGCCGGTGTGGATCGATCGCGATACCGCTGGCGAGCTCTTGCACCGGTTCTCCTACTGCTTTCGCCAGCCGGAGGGTTCGTGGTATCCGCCAATCCTGGAAGAAGTACCGATGCCAGCCATGGGCGAGACCCGTCAAATTGATGGTCCGTCCGGGGAGGTTCCGTTCACCCCATTTTTGCAAGGCCACGGGCCCGTCGACTCGCTTGGCTTTCGTTTCGGCACGATGGCCTATTCAAGTGATGTCCATGAACTTCCGGAAGAGAGTTTTGACCTGCTGGAGGGGCTTGATCTCTGGATTGTTGATGCACTGCAAATCAAGCCCCACGGTACCCACGCGCACCTAGAGAAGACACTCGGCTGGATTGAGCGCCTCAAACCACGCCGCGCTGTACTGACTAATTTGCATAACTCGATGGACTATGATGCTGTCTCAAAACTTCTACCGGAGCACGTTGTTGTGGCTTATGACGGTATGGAGTTATCGTTTTGACCATCAAATGATCTTTAACGCTGTCACGATCGATCACGTCGACGTGGGCGCCCTTGTTCTGGGAACCCTGCAGCGCTACCCAGCGACACTGATAAAGATGCGCGCGCCAAAGCGCGCCTAACGCATAGCTGGGGGCCTTTTATGACGTCATCAAAATTAAGCCTCGCGCTGTTTGTTCTGCGCTTAACGCTCACCATTTTCTTTGCGGTGTGGGCCGCGGAAAAGTTCATTAAGCCGGAAACGACCGTTGCGATCTGGAAGGCGTTCTACTTGGTGGAGAACCTGCCGTTGACCGCGTCTTATGCGATTGGCGCGCTGCAAGTGCTCGCGATCGCAGGCTTCTTTTTCGGGATTGCACGGTTCTGGTCTTACGGATTTTTGATGGTGATCCACGGTGTCGGCACGGCGCTGACCTATGAGCGGCTCATCAACCCATTCGAAGGCCCGAACCATCTTTTCATTGCCGCTATCCCGGTGCTGGGCGCCTTGATTGCCTTGTTCATCATGCGCGACGAAGATACGATTTTGACTATTGGTCGGTAAGTCATAATTTCGTACAATATAAATTGTGCGACAAACGTAATCCCAGATTGGGTCCATTCCTGCTTATAAGTCGTCAGTGTCGCTGAATTGTATGGTGGTCTGAATTTCTCATAGGCAAGGCTTTGACCTTCGCGCTGTATCGCTTCAGGTAGGCCGCCCCGTCATTCCTTCCGACTTAACGTGCAAGTCCCGCTGTGGAAACGGGATCTCGATCCCGGCTTCATTTAGCTTTTTGAAGATCGCCACGCGCAGAGCGGTCCGAGCGGATAAAGACGATCCGATATCGCGCACGTAGCCGCGTAAGTCGAAATCAAGCGAGCTATCTCCGAAACCCCCGAAGTACACGAATGGTTCTGGATACGACAACAACACGGGCGACTCTTTGCCCACTTCTTCGAGCAAGCGAATAACAAGCTCAGGGTCTGCATCGTAAGACACACCGACCGGGATCACGACGCGGCCCATTTTGTTTTTGTAGGTCCAGTTTGTAACGGTACCTGTGACCAATTCAGAGTTTGGAACAATCACCGAGGAGCGGTCGAAGGTCTCAATTTCTGTGGAACGTACATTTATGCTTTTGACGATGCCCTCCCCGGAGCTTGTCACAATCCAGTCCCCAACTTTAATGGGCCGTTCGAATAGCAGGATCAGGCCGGAAACGAAATTACTGACGATGGACTGAAGCCCGAAGCCGATACCGACCGACAGGGCCCCTGCAATAATCGCCAGATTAGAAAGGTTGAAGCCAAGAACGCTGATCCCCGCAACCAACGCGATCAATAGACCAACATAGCCCATCATCGTCTTGAGCGAGTTCTGCACACCGATATCCATCCGTGTACGCGGGAAAAAGCTCCTTTCGCCTGTTCTTTGAAGAAAGCGCGTGACCCCGAGGATTAGGACGAAAATCGCCAGTGCGCTCAAGATCTTGGAAATAGAGATCGTGAAATTGCCGATCTTGAAGCCAAAAAAAGCGTCTTGGACGACGTCCCTGACATCGGCCCAATCGGCGCCAAGGGCGAGGAAAGCGACAGGGGTCAACGCTGCAAAAATGACCAGGTCCAGAAACACGCCGATCCAGAAGAATACCAGGCCTTCCTGATCTGTTTCTTCGTCGTTATTCTGGTCGGTCTTGCCAGCAAGGGATCGATCGAAGGCCCGGAGTACTTCATGGGCGATAAGCTTCATGAAAAGGCCAAGCGCCAGGAGACCGGCCAGCATGAAAATGCGGGTCGCCGCGTAGTGTGCGAGCGCGACATAACCAAAGACGATGGCACCGAGGATCGCGATGGCCGACAGTCTCAAAATCCGTCGGCACATGCGCCAGAAGGACTTTGCTTCGGTTGAAATCGCGTCTTCCCGGCCTTCGGCCATATGCCAAAACGATTTACTCGTCAGTATAAAGAATTCGATTGACATCAAGATGGCAATAACCGCGCTTTGAACGCGGGCTAGTTCCTGGTTTCCGCCATATATGGCTGCGCCCGCTTCAAGGGTGCGGTCAGCGAAGAAAATAAAAACGAGAATCAACAGGGAAATGCGGATGACTTGACCGCTTATTTTCTGGAGTGGAACCAGGCGCCAACCCGGCGTTCCTGGTGCAAAAACCGCGCTCGCTGCGGAATCAACCACCAACAGGGCGAGAAAACCGAACCAGAGATTCCGGGCCACTGGTTCCGTTGCTTCATTGATGACCCATTGCAATTGAAGAGTCTTGAAGACGATCGCCCCAGCAATGAACCCCGGGATGGCGCGCGCCAGGACTCTAACAATCACCGCGCCTGCCCTGCGTCCCGGTGTCGGCTCAAGAGTTTCAAGCTGGGACAAGATGCGGCTTGATGCCCAGCGCCGCGTGGGCCCGAAAAGAAACAGACCAACGGCCAAACTCAGAGCGATGATGCCATAGCTTTGCCAAATCGAACCTGCCTGACTTTTCCGCGTACGCCAGACCTCTCGATCTTTGGCAACACTCTGCAGCCCATTCAAAAAGTTATTGTATGCGGACTGGACGACACTCGGGCGGAACGGAAAACCTGCACGTGAGAGTACAGCTCCATAGAATTGGTCGCGCCTCAGCGTTGTGATATCGTTCAGTAGGCGATCAATTTCTGCAATATTCAGCTCTGATTGCCGCACGATTGCGTCTTCTTGGACAAGAGCGAGCGTTAAGGCTTCTCTCTCGGCGGAGATTTCAGGCAGCTCCTCGACTTCCGCCTCGGGCGCTGGGCCCAAACGATCAAGATCGGCACGAACCTCACCGCGGGACTCGCGCAGTGGGGCGATTGCTTCATTTGAGGCTGTCTTCAGTGATCGGAGCTGTTCCCTTAGTGCAATATAATCGGCGCCCAGATCAGGGTTGGTAAGAGCCGTTTCAATGGTTGAGATTGCCGACCTGCGCTCGTCTACCCCTGCCTGCAATTCGATTAGTCGTTGGCGAGACGCGATTTCTGACGACAGCCTGTCAAATTTGGAGACCAGATCGATCGCATCCTGAATATAACCCTCTATTTCTTCCCGGCGTTCCAATTCTTCGGAACGGTCCAGCGTTTCGATTTCATTGGTAGCTTGATCACTCTGAGGTGTTTCTGCGCTGTCAGACTGCGCCTCGTCCTTTGAAGCCTCAGCTGTGTCAGGGGGCGGTGCTGGTAAGGCCTCAATTTCAAGTTCGAGCGTCGCGATGAATTCATCCAACGAGGAGCGCGAGGCACTCAACTGATCACGCAGCTCCTGGAGATCGGCGGGCTCTTCTTGCTCCAGAGCACCCCTGACTTCCTGGAGAGTTGAGCGCTGGTCATCGAGAACTCTGTTTGGATTGTCGGTTTTTTCCTGTGCTAGAGCAATGTTGACCAAACTGATCAGCATCACCGCCAGGGCGAGCGCCCACTTCATCATAGCCGCGTCTTCTTTTTGAATAGGGCGAGAAACAAGAACAGTGGAACCGGCGGTGATCGCCACCGCTGACAAAGCACCCTAAAAAATCACCACACTCCGGATGCTCTTGCCCTCGTGCATAAGGTCGAATGCCGTATTGATCTCTTCCAGCGGCATGGTGTGGGTGATCAGCGGATCGATCTGGATCTTGTTATCCATATACCAATCAACGACCTTGGGCGTATCGGTGCGGCCCCTTGCTCCGCCGAAGGCAGTGCCTTTCCACACTCGTCCCGTGACCAGTTGGAAGGGCCGCGTTGAGATTTCTTTTCCAGCTTCAGCCACACCAATAATAATGGACTCACCCCATCCGCGGTGACAGCATTCCAGCGCCTGACGCATGACATCGGTATTGCCCGTGCAGTCGAAAGAATAATCAGCGCCCCCGTCTGTCAGTTCAATGACTTTTCCGACCACATTATCAGCACCCACCTCATTCACATTGATGAAGTCGGTCATCCCGAAATCGCGCGCAATCGATTCACGTGAAGGATTGACATCGATCCCGATGATCTTGCTTGCACCAACCATGCGTGCGCCCTGAAGCACATTCAGCCCGATACCGCCGAGGCCAAAGACTGCTACATTTGCATCGGGTTCGACGCCGGCTGTCCAGACAACAGCGCCGACACCGGTTGTGACACCGCACCCCACATAACAGGCTTTGTCAAAGGGGGCGTCCTTGCGGATCTTGGCAACGGAGTATTCAGAGAGCACCGTAAAGTTCGAAAACGTCGAGCAGCCCATATAATGGTAGAGGGTTTCGCCTTTTCGCGAAAACCGGCTTGTCCCATCGGGCATTACGCCTTTCCCTTGTGTCGCGCGCACCGACGTACACAGATTGCTTTTCTGGGAAAGACAGGTTTTGCACTGGCGGCATTCGGCTGTGTAGAGCGGGATTACATGATCGCCTGGTTCAACCGAGGTAACGCCGGGCCCGACTTCTCGCACGATCCCTGCCCCTTCATGGCCAAGGATTGACGGAAAGATCCCCTCGCTGTCCTTGCCCTCCAAGGTATAGGCGTCGGTGTGGCAGATACCGGTCGCCATAATCTCCACTAGCACCTCGCCGGCTCTCGGTCCTTCCAGGTCGATCTCTTCGATGACAAGGGGCTCGTTCGGGGCAATGGCAATCGCTGCTCTGGTTTTCATGGGCCGGCTCCTCCGATTGTATCGCGCCTAGATTAGCCTGATTTTGCAACCACGTCCAAAAACTCTAAAGGGTCGTTTTCGGGTTTACTCCCACTCGATGGTCCCTGGGGGCTTTGAAGTAACATCGTAAACGACGCGGTTGATGCCCCGCACTTCATTGATAATCCGTGTGGCGCATTGCCCGAGGAAATCATGGGGAAATGGATAATAATCTGCCGTCATCCCATCGACGGACGTGACAGCGCGCAAAGCCAGGACATGATCGTACGTGCGTTCGTCTCCCATGACGCCGACGGTCTTTACTGGTAGCAATACGCTAAAGGCCTGCCAGATGGCATCGTATAGGCCGGCATTGCGGATTTCGTCGAGATAGATCGCATCAGCTTTGCGCAAGAGATCCGCTTTCTCTTTGGTGACTTCGCCGGGAATACGGATTGCAAGCCCCGGTCCGGGGAACGGGTGACGGCCGACAAAATGGTCAGGTAGGCCAAGCTCGCGGCCGAGGGCACGGACCTCATCTTTAAAGAGCTCGCGCAGAGGCTCAACGAGGTCGAGGTTCATCCGCTCCGGTAAGCCGCCCACATTATGGTGGGATTTGATAGTCACCGACGGACCGCCGTCAAAGGAAACGCTCTCAATAACGTCAGGGTAGAGAGTGCCTTGCGCAAGGAAGCGTGCCCCTTCGATCTTGCCCGCTTCTTCCTCGAAGATATCGATAAAGGCCGCACCGATGATTTTTCGCTTTTTCTCCGGGTCAGCGATGCCGGCGAGGCGATCAAGAAAGGTCGTTTCCGCTTCCACATGAACCAGCGGAATGTTGTAGGCGTCGCGGAAGAGCCGCACCACCTCGTCTCCCTCGCCTGCGCGCATGAGCCCGGTGTCCACAAAAACGCACGTGAGTTGATCGCCGATGGCCTCATGGATCAATACGGCGGCGACGGATGAATCCACGCCTCCGGACAGGCCGCAGATCACCTTCCCGTCGCCGACCTGGGCACGGATCCGATCAATCGCCTCCTGGCGGAAAGATGCCATGGTCCAATTGCTGCTGAGCGCCGCAATTTTGTGGACAAAGTTCGCCAGCAATGCTGCGCCATCGGGGGTGTGCACCACTTCAGGGTGGAATTGCACCGCATAGAAATGGTCGTCTTCATTGGCGATAGCTGCGAACGGCGCATTGGCCGACGTTGCCACAACCCGGAATCCCTCTGGGATATCGATCACCCGGTCGCCATGGCTCATCCAGACGGTATGGGTTTCCCCAGCGCGCCAGACACCGTCAAATAGGGCGCAGTCCTCTTTCACTTCCAGGCTCGCCCGACCGAATTCGCGATGATCGGCGGTTTCCACTTTACCGCCCAATTGTTCGCACATGACCTGCTCGCCATAACAGATCCCGAGGACTGGGACGCCCAGCGAAAAGATCCGGTCTTCTGCGCGTGGAGAGAACGCTGCGCCGACGCTCGCTGGACCGCCGGAAAGCACCACGGCTTTTGGGATAAACGACGACAAAAACGGTGCGTCGACCTTGTTATAGGGATGGATTTCGCAATAAACGCCCGCCTCTCGCAGGCGCCGGGCGATCAGCTGGGTCACCTGACTGCCGAAATCGACAATTAAAACGCGTTCGGATTCAATTGCTTGGTCAGTATCTGTCATCGGTTAGGTTAGGTCCTTCGACTTTGGAAAAAATGGCGGCAAGCGGAGCGGTAACCGGGCTGCTAAGGCGATCAATAAGCGCGCGGTCATACGCCAACCTTGCCCGTTTTTAAAGTCGGCGCTCTCCCGGATCAGCGCATTTATTGCGATATAGAGAACGATTGCAGGAGAACGAGGAGGACCAGTTATGAAAACCCGTGCCTACCTGATCCCGTTTGTATCTAGCGTGACTTTGATTACCGGCGCCGCCTTGAGCCATGCATCGGCGAAGGACTTGACCGCGATGCCTCTGCCCGACGGCGGGTATGCAGTGGAGAGCGCCGGTGACATGGCTGAAAAGATCGAAGCCCGCGGCTTGCTCGTTGGTGCCTCGGTTGGTGACCTTGTCGATACGATCTATGTAAACAACACCGCAGGCCCTACCACGTCTGGTGTGCAACTCACTGGGCGCTTTAAGGTGACTGTCGGCCGTGAAGATGGAAGCCTCAAATATTATCCCGATGCGGGTAACCTTACAGCGTTCACCGACGAAGAAATTGATCTCGCGTCGGTTGGCATTGCTGTGTTTGACGGTGCGGTTGTCTTCGACATGGCAAACGCTGAGCGGGGCGAGCCTCAACGGCGGCTCGACCATGGCACGATCACTTTGACGCCGATCAAACCCGGTGAAGACTTTTAACGTCGCCTCGGGAGCCTTGCGGTAACGTCGGTGATTGGCCTACCCACCCTAGTCTATCGCCAGACAGGCCACAAAAAAAGCGTCGGCACGAACTTTGTCCGGCGTGAGGCGAAGCATCCCGTTGTCAATCTTGCACGAAGCAAGGGCGGTGGAACCCTGCTCGGTCAACTGACCTGACGCAGTAATCGCTTCGATTGTATCGATGAGTTTCCACTCCGGATGGGTATCCAGGAACCAGTGCACTTGATCCTCGTTCTCTGATGGAAGGAACGAGCACGTCACATAGATTAATCGACCTCCCGGCTTTACGAATGTCCGCGCTTCGCTCAGGACGGTTTGTTGCTCTTCGCGCCGTTTCGCCAGTTGCTTTTCGGTCAATCTCCATTTCGCATCGGGATGCCGACGCCAGGTGCCGCTGCCGGTGCAAGGGGCGTCGACAAAGACAAGATCCATTGAGCCCTTTAGCGCCGCCAGGCCATCTTTGTCCGTAATGGGATTAATGACTTGGAGGTTGCGCACCCCTGCCCGCTTTGCGCGCGCATAAATGGGCTTTAAGCGCCGGGCATCAATGTCGTAGGCATAAAGTTGGCCCTTGTTTTCCATGGCGGCGGCTAGTGCCAGAGTTTTCCCGCCGCCACCGGCGCAAAAATCCAGCACTTGTTTGCCGTGGACCTTGCCTGCCGCCGCGGCTGCGATTTGGCTGCCAAGGTCTTGCACTTCCACCCAGCCCTTGTTGAAGGCGGGAATGACGGTAATCGGCGTTTCGCGCACGGTCGGTGGCGGTGCAGGGATGCGAACTGCTCCCGTCAGAATGTCACTGGGCTCAGCCTTTACTGACTTTAGCGCGGCCATAGTTTTTTCTTCGGTAGCTTTGAGGCTGTTGATGCGCAGGTCGACGTCAGCGCGCTCTGCAAAATGCGCCATGGCGGACGCGCGTTTCTCGCAAAAAACCCGGGCAATTTCGATGTCGAGCCATTCTGGATAGTTGCCACTAATGGGGACAGGCGGCTCAGGGCGCCCAAGGCACTCAGGCGCTGCAAGGTGATCGCCGACTGCAAGGCGCGCCAAGCTCTCTTCTTCTTCGAGACTTGCTGCCCCCGCACCGTGATCTTCATCGGCGAGTGCGGCAGTAATTTCTGATGCCTCCATCTGCCAGACCTGCGCGAGTGTCCCGATGATAAGTGACCGCCCTGTTTCGGCTCCCATGAGGTGGGCGATTTCGCTGCGCCGCCGCAATGTGTCTAGGCAAAGGCCGGAAATCCACGCCCGATCTTTGGCCCCGGCAAATCGGGACCGCCGCGACCAGTCGCTGATCACAGTCTTCAGCGGAATGCGTCGGCTTTGGAATTCATCCAGAATTTCGATTGCCGCACTGATACGGCCAGGTAACTGCATCGCCTACAAACTAACGCCAGGTGTGAGAGGGTTTCTCGCCTCGGAAGACGCGGCGCGCGGCTTGGCTCAACGGTTCTGTTTTGCGCATCCACGAGCCAGGGTGGATCATGGCGCGGCCGCCCCAGTCCTCCAGGTCAGATAAATCAATCTGTGCGCCATCTTTCACATAGAGAAAAGTATTTTGCGCGTACCATGATGCAACGCCATCATCGAGCCAGATCATTGGCCGAATGATATCGTATTGGCGAAATCCCCTGGCCTGATACTTTTCGGCCCAATAATCCGGCCACTGTTCATTGACGTGACCAGATCCGCCCTGGCGCGGGACAGCCGCAGAGAAAAGAACGCGGTCGCTATGACTTGTGAGGTTATCAATAAACTGGTCCGCCTGCGCGGGATCAATGTGTTCAGCCACCTCAAGGGAAATGGCCAGATCGAATTTTTTTTCCAGATCAAAGCTTCCTGACAGGTCGCGGCCAATGAACCTATCGGTGTCAATATACATTTGCGACTGCGGCACATCTGGATGATCAAGCCCGGTGACTTCTGTCTCGGGAAAGAGCTCCTGAGCCGTTTTCAGCCATGCACCTGAGCCGCATCCGACATCCAGAACGGATTTGACGTCACCAAGAACCGGGCGAAGACGGGAGAGAATAAGCCCTGCGCTCCTCAGGCTGCCTTCGCGCTGATTAGCGTAGAACTTTTCATCATAGGTCTGATTAAGAGTACCCGACATGGGAGACTTTCCGCGTTAGGAGGTGGTTGGGTAATTCGGCGCTTCCCGAGTAATTTTCACGTCATGAACATGGCTTTCCCGCAAGCCCGCATTCGTGATCCGTACAAAGCGAGCACGCTCGTGCAATTCTTCAATGGTCCGAGCCCCCACATAGCCCATGGAAGCACGGACGCCGCCCACTAACTGATGAAGGATGGGCCCGGCGCTTCCTTTATAGGGCGTCTGGCCTTCGATCCCCTCAGGCACCAGTTTCATTTGCTCTTTTACATCAGCCTGAAAGTATCGATCGGCAGAGCCGCGCGCCATAGCGCCGATCGAGCCCATACCGCGATAGGATTTATACGGACGGCCTTCATACATGAACACCTCGCCGGGGGACTCATCTGTCCCCGCCAAAAGCGAACCGAGCATGACGCAATCCGCACCCGCCGCGAGTGCTTTGGCGATGTCTCCTGAAAACTTGATGCCGCCATCGGCGATCACCGGGATCCCTGCCTTGTGACCCGCTTCTGCAGCATCAATAACCGCCGTTAATTGTGGCACGCCCACGCCCGCAACAATACGGGTTGTGCAGATCGAACCTGGACCTATACCTACCTTGATCGCATCGGCGCCGGCATCGATCAGCGCTTGTGCCCCATCCCTTGTGGCGACATTTCCAGCAATGACCTGAGTTGCATTAGACGCACGTTTGATCCGATCGACCTGTTCAATGACTTTGTCAGAGTGACCATGAGCGGTGTCAATGACAACCACATCAACGCCAGCATCCAGCAACGCTTCAGCTCGTTCAAACCCAGCGTCACCTACCGTTGACGCAGCCGCCACGCGAAGACGGCCCTCCCCGTCTTTCGTTGCAAAGGGGTGTTTCTTAGCTTTCTCAATGTCTTTCACCGTGATTAGCCCGATGCATCGGAATGCATCATCGACAACAATCAGCCGCTCAATGCGATATTGATGGAGGAGGCGTTTAATCTCTTTTTCCTCCGTCTGCGGTCGAACAGTAATGAGATTATCGCGGGTCATCAGGTCAGCGACTTTTGTCGACGGTTCATTTGCAAATCGCATGTCGCGGTTTGTTAGAATACCGACCAGTTTGCCAACACCATTGGCGTCCGGGTCCTGGACCACAGGAAAGCCAGAGATGCTCTTTGCTTCCATGATCCGCCAGGCTTCTTCCAGGGTCGACTCCGGGGTGAGTGTGAACGGATTGACCACCATGCCGCTTTCATAGCGCTTCACGCGGCGCACGTGTTCGGCTTGCTCATCGATTTCCAGATTTCGGTGAAGCACCCCGAGACCGCCGGCTTGGGCCATGGCGATAGCCATTTGCGCTTCGGTCACGGTGTCCATGGCAGAGGAGATCACCGGAATGTTCAACGCGATTTCTTTCGTCAGCCGTGTCCGTGTCGATGCCTCTGACGGCAAGACCGATGAAGGGCCCGGCTCAAGGAGCACATCATCAAACGTAAGAGCATCGCGAATCTTCGTCATAGTCGGTCCTAATTCTTGGCCCAAGTTTTGGCCTCAATCTCCAGTCTAACTGCCGAACTGCGCTTCCATGGAAAACGGTTTGGCTTCGTTAATCGTCGTCACAACGGCGAGACGTTCTGTATCGCTACATATTTCCTGGGCAGCTTGGGCGAGCCGTCCACCCCGTCCCATGATCTCATCGGCAAACGCCGCAATGCGCGTGTTCGGAAACGCCGTTGGTGAGGCTTGCGCCAGTGCGCCAGCAATTTCTTTTTCATCTGTGTCGGGATTTTTAAGGCAAGCGGCAATCAAGGCCGTTGCCGTCGAGCGGGAAATACCTGCCCAACAGTGCACAAGCAGTGGTGCATCCGCCGACCATTCAGTGTCGAGAAAGTTGACCAGCGTCTCAACATGCAATTGCTGAGGAGCAACGAGGCCGTCGCGCTCTTCTCTAATATCGTGAAGGTGCATCTTATGATGGTGCGGACCGTCGATTCCCTCAATAACCGGGAAGATATCTCCCGGAGACAAAAGGCTGATGACCTTTGCCGGAGATGCCTGGGCTGCCGTCCCGTGGACTTGCGCCAGTGAGGATACCCAGATTTTCAAAACTCACTCTCCTGTCCGGTTGCCTTAACGCTTGCCTGTCGGATTTGGTTGGCTGACGGTGAAAAACCTGTTGCCACCACATAAAGCTCAGCGGAATCCTGTCGGCTCGCTTTCGGTTTGGCGTGGCGTACGGTCTGGAAACGCTGCTTGAGCCGCGTCAACAAATCCCCTTCAGCACCGCCCGCAAAAACCTTGCAAACAAATGCACCACCCGCGGCGAGGACATCTTCCGCAAAATCGAGTGCCGCCTCGGCCAAAGCGATGATCCGTAAATGATCCGTCGCCCGATGGCCTGTTGTGGGCGCGGCCATATCCGAAAGAACCAAATCGGCAGGCCCACCGAGGGCATTTTTCAGTTGGGTCGGCGCTGTCTCATCGAGAAAATCGAGTTCGAGAATCGTCGACCCCGTAACGCTATCCATGGGCAAATAGTCGATACCCACAACTTTTCCGGCGCCTTCATTGACTGCAACTTGCAGCCACCCTCCAGGGGCACAGCCAAGGTCAACAACGCGGGTGCCCTTGCCGAGCAGATTGAATCTCTCGTCAAGCTCAATCAGCTTATAAGCGGCGCGGCTGCGATACCCTTCAGCCTTTGCCCGCGCAACGAACGGGTCGTTCAGCTGACGGTGAAGCCAGAGCGTCGAAGAGTGTTTTCGATAGCGGCCGGTTTTGACTTGAACCGACAGATCCCGCTGGCCGGTAGAAATCGTCGCGGACTTCGCCGGTGAGCCCTGCTTTGATTTTGGTCTTGATTTGGATGGATCAGCTTTTGCCAAGCCGCGCTTAGCCGGCACTTCGCCGAGGGCGGTTTTCGAAATGTCAGTTGGGGGGCGCCGTTTGGCTTTGCCCTTTGCCGCCCCCTTCTCCCCGCTCGATTTGCGAGGCTTCTGATTTCCATTCCGCCGTTCCATGTCGCTCTATAGCGGTATGCTTCGCTGATCGAAAGGGGGGGCCAGAAAGAGAAAACCCAAGAAAGAAAAATCGGAGAGGCCATTCATCCCTGCGGCGGGAATGGACAACATCGCAAAGGCGGCGGCCTGCAACCGCTCACGCGTGGACTTTTGCCCATTGACCGGGCAGTTTCGCCGTTAACCAAAAAGAGGAGCCTTAGCACATGTCACTTTTGGACCAACTCTCCGACGTGGTCGTCGGTCAGATGACCTCCCAAGCCGCCCAGAAAACCGGTCTTTCCGATTCGGTCACTAAACAAATGCTGCCCATGGCCATGGCGGTTCTGATGAATGGTCTGAAGAAGAACACGTCTACGCCCCAGGGCGCAGAGGCACTTTCTAACGCGCTGGAACGCCATGACGGCAGTCTTCTCAACGACGTCAATCGCATTGGCGCCGATGACGTGCTGATTGATGGCCAAAAAATCTTGGGCCACATCTTCGGCAACAAACAATCCGGAATGGAATCCGCTCTTGCGAACGCTGCCGGGGCAAATCAGGATCAGGTGAGCAAGCTCCTCGCTATGGCCGCGCCAGCAGTTCTCGCTAGCCTTGGCCGCGCCAAAAAAGAGCAAGGTCTGGACGTATCGGATCTAGCTGGTCTCATCGCGAAGGAAGGCGTCGAAGCCGAACAAAAAGCGCCGAACGAACTTTCCGGTCTTTTGCGGTTCATCGATCAGGACGGTGACGGCAGCGTCCAGGACGAAGTTCTCGGGCTTGGCGCTAAACTGCTGGGCGGACTGTTCGGTCGAAAGTAATCAATACTCCGGGGTCGGATCAGGCGTAGGTTTTTGTCCATTAGTCTGTCCATCTCGCTTGCCGCCCCTTCTGCCGCGGGGACGCCTTCGCCGTTTGGCCTTTTGCGCAAGACCGGCAAGGATCCCCTCGCGAAGCCCTCGGTCAGCGACCCTGATCCGCTCCGCGGGCCAGACGGTGAGGATTGCGTCCAGAATTGCACATCCACACACCACGAGGTCAGCGCGCTCAAGGCCAATACAAGGCTCGCTGGCTCGCTCTTTATTGGTCATCATCAGCAGTGATCGCGAAACCGCAGCTGCTTCGGAACGACTTAGCCATAGGCCGTCAACCGCGTCCCGGCGATAGCGAGGCAGTTGCAAGTGAACGCCGGCAATCGAGGTTACGGTCCCGGAAGTGCCGAGCAAATGCCCCTCGCCTGACTGGAAAATGTGCTGCACACCTGCCGGGTCGCCATACCGTCTGATCTCTTCCGCCACATGGTCGACGATTTCGCCATAAGCCGCGGGGGTCAGGTCACGACCGCCCCACTTTTCTGACAGGCTGACAACACCAAGGGGGATGGAAAACCAGCCATCGGGATGCGCTGGGACTGGGTTCGTATGGCTGTCGCCTTCGCATTCTTCGTGGGTACGCATCCGCACGAATGATATCTCGGTGGATCCGCCCCCAATATCAAAGACCAACGCGGCTCCTGCGCCAGGATCAATCAGATCGCGGCAGCCCTTCAGGGCAAGCTCGGCCTCTTCCTCTGTGGAGATAATATCAAACTTAAGCCCCGTTTCACTGCGCACTCTGGCGAGAAAGGCCTCACCATTTTGAGCCGACCGGCAAGCTTGGGTCGCGATACAGCGCTGGTGGGTCACGCCCCGTTTGGCCATCTTCTGGGCACAGATCTTTAACGCGTCGATGGTGCGTTCCATGGCATCATCGGAAAGGACTTTCTGGTCGGATATCCCCTCACCCAGGCGCACGATTCGCGAAAAAGCATCGACAATCCGCACACCGTTGTTTTTGGGAGCGGCAATCAATAACCGGCAATTATTTGTACCAAGATCAATAGCAGCAAATCGTAATTGCGGGCGATGGCCATTTCCGTCACCTGTTCCGGCCCATTGGGTCAAATGTCCGCGGCGTGCGGCACCTCCTGATAGGGCGTGGTCCGACTGCCCTGATTGAGGCTTTTTTGATGGGGCAGTGTTTTGTGATTGTTGACCGCCGTTCGCGGACGGCTTGTCGATCGACTGTTCTCGATCCCGTGGCCGGGACCGGCGGCGCCCTCGCCCCCTACTCATTTTTTGCGTCCTCGCTGGCGCGCGACTGTTGAGTGCGCGTCTTATCCTTTAAGGTAGCGAGACAAGGTAAATGAATTCAATGGGCGGAAGATCAAAATCCTAGAATATGACAAATGTGAGACAGCTAGGGGTGCAATGTTTGCTCGCAATTTCCTGGGCGACCTCTCGTGCCTCCTGTGCTCGACGGTCGTTACTCTGCACCACCCACGTCGCACCGGCGACCGCGCTCAAAGCAATGGCGATGGCTGCTCTTTGAAAAACCCTCGGTAACCCGGTCATCTGACCCTCTCTCCCGGCCCTTTCGCGCCACCTTTATAGCGACCAACAGGGCAGTCTTGTTCCGTTCTCTACCCCCGTTGCGGGGGACCTCTCTTCTTGGGGTCGGCGTCTACACACCTTAGCCGCCTCAACCCCCGTCTCGGTTCCGCGTTACACCCCTCTCTCAAGGTTGCGGAACTCCCGTCTCAGGCCAAACTCGTCCGACGTCACAGCGCGTTCCATGTCGGTGACCCGAGCATCAAGCGCGCGAAAGCGGTGCTTTAGTTCTGAAAAAGTCGCTTTTGGGCGAACTGAGTAAGTGCGCCAGAACCGCTCTTCCTCCGGATCCCCATAGCGCATCGCCATTGGCTCGCCGGGCTTTAGCACCATGGCCGCCACGATGTAGCCAAAGATCGTCAGGGTACCGGACATCAGAACCGAAAAGATCAGCGCGACGCGGACCCATTTCACATCGATCCCAAAGTAATCAGCCAATCCCGCGCATACCCCGGCGATCTTGCCATCGCGCATATTGCGATAAAGGCGGTGGCGATTGGGGCCAGGGCCGGGCTCGCCAGCGTGAAACGCATAGCCGTGGCGGCGGTTGCCCCGATCGTCATAGTAGTAATGATGATGGTGGTGATGCTGCTTAGGCATTGGGCCGCTCCGGATAGTCATCACGCCACTTTGGTGCTTCCTTGTCGAGAATGGTCTCCAGCGCCTCCACACGGCGCTCAAGCCGCTGCGCAGTGCGCCAGAGATCGTCCACAAGGCGCTCATCGTCTGCTGACGGCATTTTCGATTTCCGCCATTCCGTCAGGTAGTGCATGATCGTGGCGGGCAAGCCGACAAACAGGATCGCGACGATCGCAACGATAAATGGTCCTTCATCCATGACCTTTAGTCCCCTTCTCTCCCGTCAGGATTAGATTGCTCTTGTGCGGTCAGCGATCCGCTTTTTGAGCGCTTCGAACTCCGCGTTGATGTCATCCTCGACTTCGAGTTCTTTGAACTCATCTTCAAGGGACTTCGGCCGACCCATCACATAGCTTTCTGCTTCTGCTTCTAGTTCATCGACCTTGCGTTCCCAGCGCTCATAGCGATCCATCGCGTCATCGATACGCTCATCATAGACTTGTCGATTGATCTTAATGCTCTCTGACGCCGCGGTCCGACGGATCTCCATGCTGCGCTGCTTGGCCTTGGCTTCTTTCAGCTTGCTCTGCAGTTTGCTGAGATCGTCATTGGTTTTCGCAAGGCTGCGCTCAATGGCGTCCAGCTCTTTGGCAAAAAGATCAACCATTTCCTGTGCTTTACGCTTGGCTGCGATCGCCCCTCTGGCAAGGTCATCCCGGCCTTTGGTGATCGCCAACTCTGCTTTGTTGTCCCACTCGGTAACGCGCGCTTCGAATTCGGCCTTCTTGCGCTCAACTTCCTTCTTGTCGGCAATCGAGCGAGCCGCGCGGGAGCGCACCTCGACAAGCGTGTCTTCCATCTCCTGGATGATGAGCCGCACGATCTTTTCAGGATCTTCCGCCTTATCCAGCATGGAATTGATGTTCGAATTGATTATGTCGGTCAGTCGTGAAAATACACCCATCGTTCCTGCCTCCCTTAAAAGATAATGCCGCCGAGAATGAAACCGATGAAGAAGGCGCCCCAGGCAAAGCCTTCTCGTCCACGAACGGCGCGGCGCAATCTGGCATCCCAATAAGCATCATCTTCGCGATATCTGCTTGAGTAAGTCATTCGTTTCATCTCCTCGGTTCAGACTTGCCGCCTCATTTCCGCGGCGAGTTAACCTATCCATTGCAGGGGGCGTGCCAACTCTCGATTAATTCTCTAGTATATTGTTTTTGTTGCATAATTAATTCTGGACGGATTCCGCGCCAAGAGCAGAAAGACAAAATTCACCTTCAAAGAAGTAGAAATTACCTTCTTCTATGAGTATATTTCACCTATGGCACCACAAGCAAACCTCACCGAGCCAATTGGCGAAGCGCCGATTTTCCTTGATGCCTTAGCCCATGCGTCATCGGCGGCATCGCTTGATCGACCGCTATTGGTGGTGGGCGAACGAGGCTCCGGGAAGGAGCTTTTCGCCTCTAGGATCCACTTCCTGTCGCCGCGGTGGGAAGGGCCGTATGTGAAGGTAAATTGCGCCGCGCTTTCTGACGACCTCCTCGACAGCGAGCTATTTGGCCATGAGGCGGGTGCATTCACAGGCGCGCAAAAACGCCATGTCGGCCGCTTTGAGCGTGCGAATGGCGGCACGTTATTTCTGGATGAAATCGCGAGCGCCTCCCTGCGGGTGCAGGAAAAATTACTGCGGGTCATTGAATATGGCGAGTTCGAGCGGGTTGGCGGCGACAAGACCCTGACCGTTGATGTGCGTATTGTGGCGGCCGCGAATATTGATCTGCGAGCCGCCTCGCAAGATGGCCGGTTTCGCGCAGACCTCCTGGACCGGTTGGCGTTCGACGTCATCAAGGCACCACCATTGCGCACACGGAAAGAAGATATTCCCCTCCTCGCCGCTCATTTCGGTGCCTCGATTGCCAGCGAAATCGGTGAAGGCTTCCCGGGGTTTTCCCCGGAAGCAACCCGCGCACTTCTCACCTATCGCTGGCCGGGAAATGTCAGGGAGCTGAAAAACGCTGCCGAGCGATCTGTTTACCGATGGTTCGCAGACGATCGATCCGGCCCCATCGAAGAGGTGGTTATCGACCCCTTCGCCGAGGGCGAAGCTCTCCCTGCTGCAATTGCAAGTGATTTAGATGTCCCAAGTTCCCAACATCATATCAATAGCACGACGAACGAACCTGGCCCGCACGAGGACCGCCGTGAGCATCCCAGCGGTCATTATGATTTAAGGCAGTGGCTGGATAGCATTGAAAAAGAGGCGGTTGAAAACGCCCTTGCAGAAACCGGCGGCAGCCAGAAAAACGCCGCGGGCTTGTTGCAGCTCACCTACCACCAGATGCGCGGATTGGTGAGAAAGCATGATCTGTCGTGAGGAATGGTCTATTCTCCGTATCACTGCATAGGATCGCGTTTGGAAGACCGCCACGTTGCAGGAGGCACCCTGTATCGTCGTTTGAATGCACGTGAGAACGCCTCCGGCGATTCATATCCCACGTTTGCGGAAATCTGCGCGATAGAAAGCGTTGTCTGGGAAAGCTGCCGTGCTGCAGCATCAAGCCGCCAGTTCGAAAGGTATGTCATGGGCGCCTCGCCAACCAGACGATTAAACCGATCGACAAGGCTCGTGCGCGATGCACCAACTTCTGAACACAAATCATCAAGCGTCCAATTGCGCGAAAACTCAGAATGCAACTTTGCCAGCGCCTTTGACACGACAGGATCGCGAAGCCCAGCGATCCATCCTGCTTCCTCTGGTTGCAATTGACTTGCATAAGCGGCGACAGCCTCCAGTAACAAAAGCTCTGACAACCGAGCAAGGCTTGGAGAAGCGCCTGGGACCATCGTACTGGCTTGTTCTACAGCGAGACGGAAGGAGGACCGAACCCATTGGTCTGTACCCGCCTCTTCGAAGCGGACAATCATCATGGGTGGGAGCGTTCTAATAACTGGATTGCTGGTAGTTACATCGCAACCGAGGAAGCCACAGATAAAGATCGCCTTATCCCCGCCGCCGCCGTGGCATATTCTATAAAGCCCCTGCCCAGTTGGCGGCTTGATGATGTCGTCACCAAAGACCGGCGGGAGGTCAAGGTTTGATCCAACCAAATGGGCGTCACTCCGTGGAAAGAGCAACGCTTCGCCCGCCCGCACCCGGATTGGTCCGATATTGTCGCATTCGGCCCAAATCTCCCCCTCAAGCAAATAGTGGTACCCGATCATTGATGGGGCATTGGCAACGAAAGGAGCGAAAGGCTCGCTCGACAGTTTGGAGTTCATACACCATGGAGCTGTATACTCCGCATACATATAGATACCGCCGAGCAGACGAGACGTCAGCAATACATCGGCGAGCAGTCGCCGACGCTCCTCATTGAGTAAAATGGTCGCTCGGTCAGAAGTCATGGTCTTGCGATCATACCGGCCTTCATCACGAAGATCTAGAAATGGGGTCTCGTAGATCTGCAAAGAAAGGAGCCCTCGTGTACCGGGTCATTGGATTTGTTTACGGTGCCAATTGCTACACAGCGTTTCTATTGGTGTTCTTGTATCTCATTGCATTCCTATCGGGCGGTTTGGCACCGAAAGGGGTCGATAGCGGACCTTCAAACTCTTATCTGTTGGGGTTTGCGGTGGATTTTGCCCTCATCTTACTTTTTGGAATGCAGCATTCCATTATGTCGCGGCCATGGTTCAAGCGTGTTTGGACCAAAATCGTTCCCAAGCCACTTGAGCGCTCAACCTACGTGTTGGCATCTTCGGTTTCACTTGGGCTGCTGATGTGGGCGTGGCAGCCGATACCATTGAGCATCTGGTCCCTGGAGGGGATTTGGACGCCAATGCTTTGGTCATTGGCGGCCTTTGGATGGGGGCTGGTCTTGGCCTCAACCTTCGCCATCAATCACTTTCACCTTTTCGGTCTTCAGCAAGTGTTTGAATTCTTGAAGAAGATCCAGCCTCGGTCGCCAGCTTACAAAGAAAGCTGGATGTATAAGCTTGTGCGCCATCCGCTTATGCTGGGGTTCATAATAGCGTTCTGGGCAACACCAGACATGAGCCTGGGTAGACTAATCTTTGCCGGCGGAATGACCTTCTATATCTTGATGGCTCTGCAATTCGAAGAACGAGATCTTTTGGCTGAACACGGTCAGACCTACGCAAACTATCGCGATCGTGTGCCTATGTTGGTTCCGTTCACGAAACATCAGCACCGCTCACCTGAGGTATCTCGCTAGTCATGTCTCAAGATCGAAGCAAAACTTGTGATCGTGGCGTGTGCTCAAAAATCGAAGACACGACGGCCCTACCCGGAGGTGTTTGGGTAGCGCCGATTTAAAACTGCCCCCGCGAAATCACCCGGTCACCGTCTAGCACTTGCTCAGGGTCGATCCCCTCGTCTTCCGCATACTGCTCATAGTGGGGCGTGAAATCGGTATCGCAAATTTCAAATAGCTGCTGGAAGCTGTCCACCACGAAATATGTCTTCTGAAAATCATCCACCATGTAATTGGTGCGCAGAATACGGACGAGGTCAAAGCCGATGCGGTGGGGCTTGGGACTTTGCAACGAGTAAATGGTCTCGTCCTTGGAAGACAGCATGCCCGCCCCAAAGGCGCGTAAGCCCTCCGGGGTCTGAATAAGACCGAATTCCACAATGTACCAATAAAGCCTTGCAAGCATATGCTGGGCATTGTGCTTCAACGCTTTAGGCCCGCCCTTGCCATACTTTTCCATGTAGCCTGCGAACACCGGATTCAATAGTAGTGGCACGTGGCCAAAAAAATCGTGGAAGATGTCCGGCTCAACGAGGTAGTCCAGCTCATCTTCGCGGCGTATCCACAAGGCGACCGGAAAGCGCCGATTGGCAAGGTGATCAAAAAAGACGTCGTCCGGAATTAGTCCGGGTACAGCGACAAGCTGCCAGCCGGTGGCTTCAGCTATTACCTTGTTCGCAGCATCCAGCGACGGTATGCCGCCAGCTGCATCAAGTTTTTCCAGGCCCTCAATAAATTCATCAGCAGCAATTCCCGGCAGAAGTTTGCTTTGTCGTTCAAAAAGAAACCGCCACCGGGCGTGCTCTTCATCAGTATACGCTGACATTTTTTGCGGCACGGTGTAATCCGCAGCCATGTCTTCATAATTCCCACGCAAGGCGTGGGTCGTATTTGCAGCGAAGGGATTAGCGGGCGGGTTTTGGTCGACGGGTGTTGTCATAACCAGAAGGTAGCAGATCTGGCTGTGGATTGAAGATCAATTTATGCCTTCTGTTCCCATTTACCTGCACGATTCTGCTGCCAATAGGTCAGATCGTGATCGGATGATTTAAGGCTTTTCCAATAGGTGCGAGCAGCCGAAAGTGCCTCTTCGCTGCGGCCATCGAAGATAACGACGGTTCGCTCGGTTTGGGCAATTTCTTCGGCCTCAGCGGTTGCTTGGTCCACTAGGAAAAGAATGCCTGTGCCTTCGGGTAAATGCCGCTCACTGCAAATAAGAACTTCAGTTTCGTCAGATGCCTGATCGCCCGTCAAAATCCCATGGGGAAGAAAGCTCTCGTCGCTGAAGGTCCACAGAAACTCGTCCAGCTTTTCCGCGGTCGCAGGTGATGTGCAGCGCACAAGAGCGCGCCAACCGCGCTCCAGGCTTTTCTGCAAAAGTCCGGGCAGAACGCTTTCCAGCCCCGCTTTTTCCAAATGATAGAACAGTACCTCGCTCACGGAAGATGCTTAGCGCGAGAGCAGAATTCTGGCAATGCGCTTGTTTCTGGGCCCTTCGCGTTGACGCGAGCGATGCTTGACGCCACGCGTCGTACATTTCACTCTCTTGTCCATACAAGAACAATAATGGGAGGCTAACGTGCTCGAACAAACAGAAAAGCTGGGCAGCGTGCCGCGCTGGTTCCAGCTTGCCGCCGGCCTTGGGATCCTTTGGAATTTGATCGGTGTCGGGTCCTATCTGGCGCAAGTGACCATGAGCGCTGAGGCAATTGCGGCCTTGCCGGAAGCCCAGCGCGCGATGATCGACGCGACCCCCGCCTGGTTGACCGGCGTCTATGCCATGGCGGTCTTCACCGGTTTAGCCGGGGCGGTTTTGTTGCTGTTGCGCCGTAAACTTGCGGGGCCAATCCTCGCTGCCTCACTTGGGCTGATACTTGTTCAATTCGGCACATCGATCTTTGTGCTGAATGCAGTTGCGGTGATGGGCGCAGGCGCCCTTGTTCTACCGTCGTTTATTGCGCTTGTTGCGATTGGCCTGCTCATCCTCGCGCGACACGCGCGCCGTGCGAGATGGTTGAAGTAACGAGAGGCTACCCTTCGTAGTTCTGCGCAACAAAATCGTTCAGTAGGCGGACACCATAGCCTGAGCCACCTTTTGGGCACGTTGGGCTATCTTTCTTGTTCCAGGCCATGCCTGCAATGTCGATATGTGCCCACGATTGCCCTTCCTTTACGAAATTGCCGATGAATGCTGCTGCCGTAGAAGAGCCTCCTTCCCGGCCGCCGATATTTTTCATGTCGGCAATGGGAGACTTGATCATGTCGTAGTGAGCTTTGGAGAGCGGCATGCGCCAAACAGTATCTTTCGAACTTGTCCCCGCCTGATTGATCTGAGTCCAGAGGTCATCATCGCTGGTGAAAACGCCAGCGTGTTCATGGGCAAGGGAAATGATGATCGCCCCGGTTAGGGTGGCAAGGTCGATCACCACTTCCGGCTTGTACTTCTCTTGGGTCCACCAGATCGCGTCGGCCAGCACAAGCCGCCCTTCTGCGTCTGTGTTCAGGATTTCAATGGTCTTCCCGGACATCGCCGTCACGACATCACCGGGCCGTTGGGCATTACCGTCGGGCATGTTTTCAACCAGACCGATGACGCCAACCACATTGGCTTTTGCTTTGCGGCCCGCGAGGGCTGCCATGGCACCAGTAACCGCACCAGCACCGCCCATGTCCCATTTCATGTCCTCCATGCCGGGCCCAGGCTTCAGGGATATCCCGCCGGTATCAAACGTGACGCCCTTACCGACAAACGCCACAGTCGGGTCTGTTTTTTTGCCGCCCATCCATTCCATCGCGACGAGTTTAGATTCGCGAATTGAACCCTGCCCCACGCCCAGAAGAGAGCCCATACCGAGCTTCTTCATTTGGGCTTCGCCGAGGACGGTGACTTTGATCCCGAGCTCTTGAAGTTCCTCGCAGCGCTTGGCAAAGCTTTCCGGGTAAAGAATATTGGCAGGCTCAGAGACCAGATCACGGGTGAGGAAGACGCCGTCCGCCATTTTATCGAGCGGGGCAAATGCCGGCTTCGCACCCGTTGGCGCCCCGACAATCACCAGTTTTTCTAGGGCTGGCTTTTTGTCTGCTTCCAGCAATGTGTGGTATTTGTCGAACCGGTAAGAACGCAGACGTGCACCGAGAGCAACATGCGCCGCGGCCTCATCAGCGCTTGTTTCAACCCCTCCAAACCCGTCAAGGGCGAAGGCAATGGTTTTGGCCGTCAATGGGGTAGCCGCAATCGCCCGTCCGCCAATCTTTTCTGCAGTGTCAGTGTTCAGGTCCGATTGTTTGCCAGCGCCGAGTAGCAATAACCGACCTGCTTCGATTCCCGGCAAACCGATCAAATTAAGACTTTTGCCGGCAGCGCCTTTAAACTTTTGTGCTTTGGCCGCAGCCGAAACTGCGCCGTCCGCCGCTGCATCGAGATCTTGTAATGCTGGAGAGAAGTCCGCGTTCTCAAAAACCGGTATGACCAAAATGTCTGTTTTGGCGGGAATTGATTTTGCAAACGATATCTTCATGGGGTCTCTTTCTTGAGGCTTTGAAAGTGGAAGGCTTTGCGAGGTTGGGCAGTCTGAGAAT
>JBCBJV010000007.1:0-203350 GCA_038522945.1 Pseudomonadota bacterium | reverse complement strand
CCGACTTAGCCGCCGACGCCGCCGACGCCGCCTTAGCCGCCGACGCCGCCGCCGCCAGAGCCGCCGCCGCCAGAGCCGCCAACGCCGCCTGGTTCTGGAAGCAGGTCAGTCAAGACTGCACATTCGTTGAAGCCGGCGGCGGCGCTGAAGACCTCGCGCAGGAACCCGTTAACCTTGGGCCCATCGTCGACATCTGGCATCAGCGGCAACTTCGCCTCTCGAATGTTTCGTACAATAACTGGGATATCTGGATTGATTGGTACAAGGATCGCCTGAACGGCGCGCAACCTGACCCCCGGTTTGACCGGGCACTGCTGTCGATCACCAAACAAGAGTGGGAGCTGCCTGTTGGTGAGGTCAATCGTCTGCTCAAAGAGCGGATGGGGGCGGGACGTGGTCCAGCTGTCGCCCATTTCGACTTTGCGAGAAACAAGATCATTGGTTACGCAAAGCCTTTCGACCGCGAAGCCGCTGCTGCCGATCTTCATCGCGAGTTGCAGGCAAGTATTTCCGGCCTCGTTGGGAAATTATCCAATCAGGCGCACCCTGACATAGATGATGTTGTTGAGCACCTTCAGAGAGTGCTGACTTTGCTTGGGGATGATGTCGAAAACGCGCAAGCGACCAGGCTTCTCCAGCAACTGGAAAACCTCGCAGCAGACAGGCATCTGCTGCCATTAATCGCGGATGGAAATACCAGAAGTATCTTTGAAGTAGCCGCTGCTCGGCTGGGAGCAATCGAAGGGCAACTTAGAAATTTCATCGCCGCCCATGACCCCAGTATTATGCACATCAATATCGCGGCAGAAGCGCTTGATTTGCGTGCAGACGATGTCGACGCGGTCGAACGCAATATTGATCAGGTGATTGAAGAGGCAACTGCTTCGGAGGTTGTTGACGAGAGCGCGCTCGAAGCACTTCAGTTCGGAAGGCAGGAAATCGAAGAGCTTGCCGAAAAGCTGGAGAAAGTCCCGCCCCAAAGCAGAGATGTCCTGAATCAGATCGAGGCTGACAGACGCCTTGCCGTGGCGCGGAGCGGCCGCATCGTTGAGGGCTTTTTGTCTCTCGTCGGTGAGGTAGGAAACGCCGCCAAGAAGGGCATTTTAACCGGCGTGGAAAAGAACTCGGAACGGGCGGTCACAGCTGCCTTTGTTGCCCTGGCTACAGCTCTTTTTGGAAAGGTCGGCGCGTTCGCCGCTATTTTTGCCACCGCCAGCAGCGGCTTTGCTACGATTAAAAATCGGTTTGAAGATCTCCTGAAAAAAGACGATGACGATCCGGAAGAGAATGATGGGGCAGACGACGCGTGACAGATGACTACACCTTCTTCCATCCCCTCCGTGTGCGGTGGAATGAATGCGATGCGCAAGGCATCGTCTTCAATGTGAACTATTTCCTCTATTACGATATTGCCGCGCTGGAGTACTTCCGCGCGCTGGGATACGACCGCGAGGACATGCCGGAATTCGTCACCGCCCGGGCTGAGGCTGACTTCCGCGGCTCGGCGGTCTTTGACGATGAGCTGCGCATTGGCGTGCGCTGCGCGCGGCTCGGTTCCAAGTCGGCGACCATGGAAATGATCGTCATGCGCGGGGAGGAACTCCTCAACGAAGGCCGGCTCACCTATGTGGCCGTTGCCAAAGGCACCACCGAGACCATGCCCCTTGATGAAGCGTACGTCGCCCGGGTGCTCGAATTTGAAAAAATGCGCCCCGAAGGCCGGTAGCCCGTAACTTTCCAGCGCCAAATAACCGAATTGGATCAGTCGGTTTGTGGGTCTTGCATGCGCTGTGTGCACGTCAGTCTGGAGAATGCGGAAAGAATTGATCGCCGGCAAGTTGCGTCCCTTTACTCATATGGTTAATTCCGCAGTCGGGGCGAGAACAGGGGACCCGGGGGATGACCAGACAAGAGTATCACCACGATCCGTGCGGCACGAAAACGAGCGAAGTAAAGTGCGTGGAGCAGTGCAATTTCACGCCAAAGCCGATTTGGCTGCAGGTCCTAATCTACGTGTTCAATCTGGTGTTTCGCCCGATTGTCGCGATTGGTATTGGTTTAGCAATAACCAAGTGTACCTCTGAAATAGGTGGGCTTGATTGGTACTATACCAAAATTGCCGTCACGACAGTCGAGCAATTAAAAGAAGAATGCGCCAAATGTCAGTATCCGCACCATGATCACGCCGATCCGTCCCAATCGAATTCTGCTTTAGGTTACGGCGCAAGCGGAACGCAAACAGAGTGGCCGCCTTTGCCAGGCGCTGATCCGGCCCTAACCCACGAAGACCTAAAACTGCCCAAGCCGGAAACGCCGGAAACTGTTGATACCACCACTCCCACAACAACATCGGGCCATTGCTGTTGCTGCTGTTGCTGTCCCGACGGCTCCGAAGAGCCGCACCAACCGACCGCACCAAGTCAACATCCTGAGACGACACCGGCCCCGCCGCCATTCGTTGAACCTCAGGACGCGTCGTTCAATGACGTGTCGATTGTGATCGCAAAAAATTCGTTGGTCAAAGCAGACAGTGGTCGCTGGTCCCGGTGTGATCGCAATGGGTATCGCTTTCGATACCTGAAAGATCCAGACGGCCGTTTGCCCCTTAAAAAAGCCCGGTGGGACGCGGACACATCCCAGTACCGCGACCTTGATTTCTTCGATCTCGATCGACTGTTCCCGGTCTCATCGGCAATCGATTTTTCCTGCACGACGGCGCTCAACCAGGGCATGTGGAAAGACGAGATGAGCCTTTCCTATTCTTCTGCTCTCGGAGGAATGTCGATCATCCCGCCGAACCCGCCCTGGCCAGCAAAGGCGTCCATTCTCACGGACTTTGCGTCGCTTGATAAAAACAACTCAGGCACCGTCTCGCCGTCGGAAATTGTCATCGGCGTCGGCCCCGCAGCGATCAACAAGTATCGTGTCACCCCCGCCTGGTTCGATGAAATCGACGACAATGACTCCAACGGCCTCTCGCGCGAAGAACTGAAGCAGTGGGAGAAAAGGCATGTGGGCCACGAAGAAAATGGCTACCTTACATTCGTCTCTGCGCCCGATGTAACGGACACGCGCTTTATGGGGGTGCACGTCACATTCCTGCGCCAATTCAAAGACGTACTTGCCGACCCGACGCCGGCAAAAATCAGCATACCGGTAACGTCCGCTGAGCCGGGTGTTCCCCCGCCCGGACAAGGCCGTCAAGCGCGCGCACCGGGCGGGCGCATCGATATGGCCACGGACATTGTCTTCAAGCCCGGCGAGGCATTCTCTAAGGCTCAGATGGCGGCGAAGAAGAACCAGCTTGAACCGCGGGCTCTTGGTGAAAAGTACGCATACGTTGAATTCACCGTTCGTGAAGACGTGAACCAGTTGCGGATAGGTGCGTGCTCGTTTGTTGACCCGGGCGGCGTTGCTTTCCAGCCTGACTTCGACTGCGGGCGCACCCGAACGGTGCAAAACGCCGGCGGTCGCTACCGTCTGTATCTCGACGGCGGGCTCCTGCCGACTTGGGTCGCGAAAGTGGACGAGCCGTTCTGACGCTTGCGGGCCGCGGCTCTTTATCGAACAGGGGGACGCGCCGCGTTCCCCAAATTTTTCAAGCACTTGGCGCTCGATATCGTTCGCGTGTACGAAACTTATCGAACACCTGCTTTGTGGGTGTATAAAACAGAGATATCGGCGGCGCGTAGATTGCTTTTACATGCTGGCTTCTAGACGACGGCTAATAAACAAAGGCTTCCAAGCATTCCCAGGGCGCTTAGCGGCCCACTGAAAGGCCTACTGACCAGCCCACTAATCAGTGCGCGGCCCGTGCATGTTCGCTTTTGATCAGATCGCTGGCCTTTTCGCCGATCATGATCGAAGGCGCATTGGTGTTGCCGCCGATCAGGGTGGGCATAACGCTGGCGTCGGCGACACGAAGGCCCTCAAGCCCGTGGACCTTGAGATCCGGGCCGACAACGCTGCCTTCGTCTTTACCCATGCGGCAGGTGCCAACCGGGTGATAAATCGTGTCGGCGCGATTGCGGATGTCTTCGATGAGGCCTTCACGATCGGTGCCATCGAAATAGAGCCGCTGGCCATTGAGGGCTTTGAAGGCAGGCGTATCAAATAGGCGAAAGATCAGTTCGGTGCCTCTGACGAGCGTATCGAGGTCTTCCGGCGCAGAGAGGAATTGAGGATCGATGACCGGCGCCTCGGCCGGATCAGGAGAGGCGAGCGTGACTGTCCCCCGGCTTTTCGGGCGCAACACGCAGACATGGCAGGAGTAGCCGCCCGAGACATATTTCTTGCGGCCATGGTCGTCGACCAGAGCTGGGACAAAGTGGAGTTGAATATCCGGATCGGTCAAGTCCGGCGATGTTTTCAGGAACGCTCCAGCTTCTGCAACATTGGTTGTGAAGCGGCCTTGTCCGTGTCGGGAGAATTTTCCGTACTCGCCCTTTAACAGCGATGAGATGGCCCAGCCGAGATCAATCGAGCCAGGCGCTTTTGCCTTTTCAAGGACGGTGTAGTCGAGGTGATCCTGAAGGTTCTGGCCGACGCCGGCCAAGTCTTTGACCACATCAATCCCGAAGGCGGACATGGCATGGCCAGGACCGATGCCCGAAAGCAAAAGAAGGTGCGGCGATTGGAAAGCACCAGCGGAGAGAACAACTTCGCGCCGGGCCCGAACGACCTTCAAGCGGCCGCCCTGGTCAAGCAATACGCCCGTGGCGCGGCCTTCCTCGATGAGGACTTGATGCGCGCGGGCCGCTGTCTCCACGGAAACATTTTGGCGGGCGGCCGCGTCGTAGAGATAAGCCTTGGCCGAAGAACACCGTCGGCCATCGCGCTGGGTAACCTGATAAAAGCCGGTGCCCTCCTGCACTGGCCCATTAAAGTCATCATTGGATGGCCACTGAAGTTCTTTAGCCGCGTCAAGAAATACATCGCATACGGGGTTTTTAGACCGCAGATCACTGACCGATAACGGGCCATTGCCGCCATGAAGGTCGTCCGCACCGCGCTCATTACATTCGGCTTTCTTGAAGTAGGGAAGCACATCGGACCAAGACCATCCGTCTGCCCCCAATTCCGCCCACGTGTCGTAGTCCGACGGGGTGCCGCGGATATAGATCATGGCATTGATCGAGCTGGAGCCGCCAAGGGTTTTGCCGCGCGGTTGAAACCCCCGCCGGCCATTCAATTGTGGTTGGGGCGCTGTCTCAAAGTTCCAGTTGTATTTAGCCTGACCCGGCGACCAATAGTTCCATGCGGCGAACCCCATGGGCATCTCGATGAAGGGGTGTTTGTCCGACCCACCCGCTTCAAGCAGGCATACGGAGGTTTGACCGTCTTCAGACAACCGGTTGGCGAGGACGCACCCTGCCGAACCCGCGCCGACGATGACATAATCAAATTCACCGATCTCATCGGCATCGGAATTGTCAGTGGACACGACACGATTTGCCATTCTAAGGACCGTTTCTTCCCGCGTTGCGGCATTTGTTGTTTTCGTCAGTTTGGATGCGTTCAAGGTCCGAAGTCCAGTTTCCTGCGCAGAGAGACCCCAGCCGGTCAGGCCCCGGCCCAACCCGACGAGGCATTTTTATTGCCGCTTGCGAATCTCAGCTCCCGGCGCCTGTCGTTTTCGACGCGTGGCCACCGGCGCGGTCTTGAGGCAATATGTTTCACTGCAAAAGAGTTCGAGCTATGAAGTCCCAGGTCCTACTTCGAAAAATCCACCATTGGGGGTCCCTTTTCATCATGCTGCCAGTGGCATTGGTGATTTCCACGGGGCTGCTCCTCATCCTGAAGAAACAGATCGACTGGGTGCAGCCACCAACCGTGGCCGGGTCAGAGCAAACCGCGATACCTGTACTGACGATCGAGGAGCTGTTTGAAGCGGCTCAGAGTGTCGAAGAGCTTGAGCTCAATTCATGGCAAGAGCTTTCTCGGGTCGACTTTAAGCCCGGCAAGGGCACGGTAAAATTTGTTGCGGCAAACAATTGGGAAGCGCAGGTGGACACGTCCACCGGAGAAGTCCTTCAGGTCGCGTATCGGCGATCTGATGTTATTGAGGCCTTGCATGACGGCTCATTTTTCGCTGGATGGGCGAAACTATATATTTTCTTCCCGTCCGGGATGATCTTGCTCGTCATGTGGGGCACCGGGGTCTACCTATTTGTGTTGACCCGGTGGAAACGCGCTGCAAAGAGCAAAAAGAAATCAACAATTAACCGAACCGGTTAGTCGTGATTTCATCACAAAGACCTAAAGTGATATCTGAATAGGGTTAAGACCGTGAGAGGAGCCACCATGCGCCTGTTATCTATTTTGTTCGCAATCGTTCTGCCTTTGACCGCGTGTGCTCAGGAGCCTGCGGACAATGACGCGTCAGCTTCCGGTGGTGCTGCAGCTTCAGGGGCGTCGCAAGGGAACGCGAGCAAGAGCGTCGAAGAAGAAACGGGGCCTCTTTCCAGCGAAACGTTCAAAGGACTGGAACTGCGCAGCATTGGTCCGGCTCTTATGGCAGGGCGGATTGCTGATATCATCATTGTGCCCGATGATCCGGCCACGTGGTATGTTGCGGTGGGCTCCGGCGGTGTCTGGAAGACCACAAACGCTGGGACGAGCTGGACGCCGGTTTTTGATGATCAGACATCTTACTCCATTGGTGCGTTAGGTTTTGACCCATCGAACCCCAACACGATCTGGGTTGGTACCGGCGAGAATGTCGGTGGCCGCCATGTGGGCTACGGTGACGGTGTCTATCGGTCACGGGACGGAGGTGCCACATGGGAAAATCTCGGCCTTCAAGCCTCTGAGCATATTTCGAAGATTATTGTGCACCCGGAAGATCCAAATACGGTCTTTGTTGCTGCCCAGGGTCCGCTCTGGTCTGCAGGCGGAGAGCGGGGCCTTTTCAAGACCACGGATGGTGGGGCCACGTGGGAAAACATCCTGTCGGCAGGAGAGTGGACAGGCGTGACCGACCTGGCGATGGACCCGCGCGATCCGAACCGACTTTATGCTGCTACCTGGCAACACCACCGCACCGTGGCGGCCTATGTGGGCGGCGGACCGGAGTCCGGCATTCATGTTTCAGAAGATGGCGGTGAGACCTGGTCGGAGCTGACGCAAGGATTGCCCGAGGGCAACGTAGGCAAAATCGGCCTTGCGATATCGCCTCAACGACCGGACGTCGTTTATGCGGCCATCGAGCTGGACCGTCGGACAGGTGGCGTTTGGCGATCAGAGACCCGCGGTGCGTCCTGGGAAAAACTTTCCGATGCGGTCGGCGGCGGCACTGGTCCCCATTACTATACGGAGCTATACGCAAGCCCCCACAAGTTTGACCGGCTTTATCTGGTGAGTAACACCAGTCAGGTCTCAGATGACGGTGGCAAAACATGGCGGAACATCAACAATGAATACAAGCACGTTGACGATCACGCCATCGCTTTCCGCCCTGATGATCCGGACTACATCTTGGTTGGCTCTGACGGCGGGCTTTATGAAAGCTACGATGGGGAGAAGTCCTGGCGGTTCATTAACAATCTGCCGATCACCCAGTTTTACAAAGTGGCCGTTGACGATACAGAACCCTTCTATCTCATTTACGGCGGTACACAGGACAATAACTCCCAAGGCGGCCCGTCGCGTACGGACAATATGCACGGCATCCGGAATTCTGACTGGTTCATTACCCTGTTCGGGGATGGGCATCAGTCGGCGATTGAGCCTGGTAACCCAGATATCATGTATGCGGAATGGCAAGAGGGGAACCTCGTTCGCCATGACCGAACCACCGGCGAAATTGTTCACATTCAGCCACAAGCCTCACCGGGTGAGCCGGTAGAGCGGTACAATTGGGACGCCCCAATTCTTGTGAGTGCCCATAATCCGCAGCGTCTTTACTTTGCGTCTTATCGACTATGGCGATCGGACAATCGCGGCGATTCCTGGACCGCTGTATCGGAGGATTTAACGCGCAACGAAGACCGCATGTTGCTGCCGGTCATGGGCCGGCAATGGTCATGGGATGCTGGATGGGACTTCCTCGCCATGTCTCAATATAACACCATCACATCAATCGGTGAGTCGCCGCTGGATGAAAACCAACTCTATGTGGGCACCGACGACGGCATCATTCAGTCTACGAGCGATGGTGGCAACACGTGGAGCCGCGTGGAAGCGGGCTCCCTGCCGGGCGTTCCGGAAACGGCATTCGTAAATGATATCCGTGCGGATCTTTACGATGCGAATACCGTCTATGTGGTCCTCGATAATCACAAGTATGGTGATTACACACCCTACCTCTTGAAAAGCACTGATCGCGGTCAAACTTGGACCTCAATTGTTGGCGACCTCCCTGAACGTCACTTGGTTTGGCGGGTTGTCCAGGACCATGTGAACCCTGACCTGCTGTTTGCAGCGACGGAGTATGGGCTTTTCTTCACTGTCAATGGTGGTGGAAAATGGACCAAGCTTGATGGGGGTGTGCCGACGATTTCTTTCCGCGATGTGACGATCCAGCGGAGGGAAAACGATCTTGTCGGGGCCACGTTTGGTCGCGGTTTCTATGTCCTCGACGATTACACACCATTGCGCAGTGTAAGCGAAGCCTCCCTAGAGGAAGAGGCACTGTTGTTTCCTGGGCGCAAAGCCTGGTGGTACATGGAGCGTCATCCGCTTGGGTTTTCTGAAGGGGCATCCCAGGGGCATGGCTATTACCGCGCGCCAAACCCCCCATTCGGCGCAGTCTTCACCTACTATCTAAAAGACGGGCTGAAATCGCTTAAAGATCTTCGTCAGGAAGATGAAAAAGATTGGGATGCAGAGTGGACGGATACACCGTTTGCAGGCTTTGATCAGACCGAAACAGAGATCCTCGAAGTGGATCCGGAAATTTGGCTGACGGTCAAAGATGCCGATGGCAACGTTGTCCGCCGGATTAGCGGTCCGACGGAAAAAGGTTTCCACCGGGTTGCATGGGATTTGCGTTTCCCGGCGATGGACGCGGTCGGATCAGGTCCAGACTACCCTGACGACGAGCTACAAGGGTTTCTTGCAGCACCTGGCGAGTACACTGTCTCGCTTTCAAAAGTGGTTCGTGGAGAGACGACTGAACTCGTTGCAGCCCAGCCATTTACGGTCGAACGGTTACGCGATGGTGCCCTTCCCGGTGCCGATATGGAAAGTGTGATCGCATTCTGGGAGCAGCTTGCCACCCTACAACGCAGCGCAACGGCAGCGTCGGCAACAACGGAGCACTTGAAAAAGAAAATTGGTGATCTGAAGATTGCCCTTGGTCGCACGCGCGCAGCGCCTGCGGCCCTTGATGATCAATGGCGTGGGATCAACACAGAACTTAACGAAATTGTCTCGGCTCTGAGCGGAAATCAGGCCATGGCTGTTGTGGGCCAAGAGCCGCCTGCGACTGTCTTGAGCAGGATTGGCAAAGTGATGGTTGGAACAGCGTACCAGACCTATGGGCCAACAGAGACCCATCGCCAGACGCTTTCGTTTGCTGAAGCGGATTTTGAAGAGATCCGCCAACGAATTAACGCGTTGATGGAAACATCGATCCCTGCATTTGAGACGGCTCTTCTGGATGCAGGTGGTCCGTGGACCCCCGGCGGAAGTATTCCGCCGATTGGGCAAGCCAACGAAGAGTAAGGCGTATGGTTTCTGTGAGCGGATCAAATAGGCGCGATAGGGCTGTCACCAGCTGGCATTCGGTCGTGCCGCAAGTATCCTTCTAGATCCTAAGGGCCCGCAATAGACACTGGGCCAAGTGAAAGCGGAATTGTCTGAAGGCGGCGATCATGCCGGTCTTCGGGGCGCAATAAGTGCGATCACAGCCCAGGTTGCGCTCGCGAAGAGCGCTGCATTGCGATTTTCTACGAGCGAGAAAGTGGCGGACAGGGTGGGATTCGAACCCACGAGACGGTTGCCCGCCTACACGCGTTCCAGGCGTGCGCCTTCGACCACTCGGCCACCTGTCCACTTCGCGAAACGCGGACTATAGCGACGGCGCGCCAACGTTCAAGCGGGATTTTCGGTCATCGCCGGGCGAAGTGTGTTTCGGATCCGATCCGGTTTGTGGGTCTTTTGTTTTGCGAAGGCAGTCGTTGGTTGTGGATCTCCAGTGACAGGTTCAATTCAATTGACCGACCCGTTAACCATGCGATTTGCAGCATTTTCTGGAAAGCGGTAATCTTTGGCTAACCAAGATGGGGCATCAGAGGGTTATCATGGTCGTATTTCGATTCATCGCTTGGCTTTTTATTGCGCTGGCAATTGCGTTTCTGGGAGCAGATGCGGTGTCGTCGCTTCAGGAGAGCGAGCCTGTTATCCGCACCACGGCGGAGGTGCTCGGCTATTTCAATATCGACGCCGAAGCGGTGGCTGACGGCGCGCCAAACGGCGTTTCCCAAGCATTGGGAACGGTCTTCGGTTTGCCGCTTTGGGCCGTCTTCGGCATTCTCGGCGTGATCCTCACGCTTATTTTCCGCCCCATTGACTGAGCGCTCGATCGACGTTGGAAATGTTGATTTGGCCGGTGGTCCAAAAGCCGCTTTGATCGTCTTTTGAAGAAACGAAGGAGCGCTAAATGGCACGCCTGATTATTGTCTTTGGCGTTATCGCCGCTCTCTTGATTGGTGGCGGAATTGTCGCTGACCCCTACGCTCGGGTTGGCGCTGGCTATATGGCCAAAGTTCTTTGTTCGGAAGTTTTCGTTGCAGGTCGGCCAGAAGAAGCGGTGCTCGAACATGAGTTCGACGACATTAACCCGTTCCTTCGATTTGCGACAACAACTGTCGACCCGAGTGAAGGGATTGTTCTGGCGTCGATTTTTGGCCTTGGCCGTTCTGAGGCCGTCTTTCGTCGTGGTTATGGATGTACACTGACAGTAGATGGTGCGCCGAGCGACCTGCCAACGCTCCATCAGGTGACAGATCTTCCGCTCGCAACAAACGCTGATCCCGCCCTCCAGGCAATTGTCGACGGCGCCATTAAAGCAGAGGACGGTCATCGCGCTCTCCTTGTTCTGCGAGGTGGAGAGATCATTGCCGAGGCTTATGCTGACGGCTTCGATAAAGATACCCCGTTTTTGAGCTGGTCGATGGCCAAAAGCATCACATCGGCGATGGTCGGTATTGCCGTCGAGCGCGATCTTCTCGACCTGGAAACGCCGCCGCTGGTGCCGGAATGGCAGGGGGCTGACGATCCGCGCCGCGCCATCACTTGGGACAACCTGCTCAAAATGCAGACGGGCCTTGCGTTTGAAGAAGACTATGTTGATCCGACGTCCGATGTCTTGCAGATGCTTTACGACGCGCAGGATATGGGCGGGGTTGCGGCGGCTCAGTCTCTTGCTCATGATCCGGGTACGTACTGGTATTATGCCTCTGGCACGACAAACATCATTCAACGCGCGCTGCGAGCGACGCTGGAAGATCAAGGTGTTTCATATCATCGCTTTCCGGGCGACGTTCTGTTTGGTCCGTTGGGAGCGGCGTCCGTTGTCTTTGAGACAGACCCTTCAGGCACTTTTGTGGGCTCTTCCTATCTCTATGCAACCGCGCGCGATTGGGCGAAACTCGGCCAGCTTTATCTTCTAGATGGGGTCTGGAATGGACAAAGGGTGCTGCCGGAGGGATGGGTTGACTATTCTCGCGAGATTGCCGCCCATTCTGACGGTTTCTATGGGGCACAGTTTTGGTTGAACCATCCGGGTGCAGAGGAGCGGCAAAAGTATTTTCCCAGGATCCCGGATGAGGCATTCATAATGGCGGGCCATGATGGCCAGTATGTTCTAATTGTTCCAGATAAAGACCTTGTCCTTGTTCGTTTGGGCATAACGCGCACCGTTGAACCTATCAGCGTGACAGCACCGGTGATGGCTGAGCTTTACGCTGCCCTTTAACATGCGCGCTTGTGGTCAGCATTCCTGAGCTTTAGTCGCGTCAATCACCATAAATGTCGGAAAAGTTGACCCACGAATGTATTTCTGAGGATCAACGTCTTTGAGGGCTTCGATGGGTTTTGTCTCGTGAAGTCGGTTCAGACGAAATCCTGCCGCCAGCAATGGATTGATCATCTCGTCAAACGACCGATAGTAATCAGGCACGACAATTGGATCTTTTGTAAATCCCTTCCAAGGGGCCTCGCAGTAGTGAACCCCAAAAGCGCTCGGCGGCTGAAACCATCGGTAAGCACTAATGGGGTGTTGGACTGAAAAGACCAATCGGCCTGAAGGTTTTAAGATACGGAAGAACTCTCCGAGGGGCACTGACCAATCGAATACATAGTCAATGGCAAGTGAGGATACGATCAGGTCAAATCTTTCATCGTCAAAGGGGAGGTTACTTCCCAAATCTGCGATCAAGAGGGTTGTCTTGGTGAATTTTTCTGCCGCAAGCCTGTTATGAGCGATGTCGATCATAGCGGGGCTGATATCGACGCCGGTGACGTGCAGCGCCCCTTTTTTTGCAAGATCTCGTGCCAGAAAACCAGGTCCACATCCGGCGTCAAGTACGGTCAGTCCGTCTACTGATCCAATGATCGACCGGATTGCTGGATGCTCATTGTAGCCGTTTTCCGCTTTTGTCTCAGCGATATCGGCATAGGCTTGGGCGAGTAGCTCGTAGGCCTCCAGAGCGATGGGCTTGTTTTGGTCGGACATGCTTTATGCCTTCCCTAAGCATCCCGCTTTACATAGCGCTGATGCATAATTTCCATGCCGGCTTCCGGCCCATAGTCCATCTGCTGGAGCAGCCTCTCGCGATCCCGTTCGCGGAATTGCTCGATAAAGTCTTCGATCATGTCGTCGGAAAAGTTCATTTGCTCCAGTGCTTTGCGGGCAATCAAGATGCTGGATTCCAGGGTTTCGCGGACAATCACATCGGGGCCGAGCCGCCTTAGTTGAATTTCGTGCATGCGATCATGGGCAATGGCATGGACGCTCACACTGGGCAGGCTTTGTTTTATCGCAACGACGGCGTGGTTGACCGCTTCCGGATCATCCATACAAAGAATGATCGCGCGCGCTTCGGCAGCGCCTGCGGTCTTTAACAGGTCAAGCCTTGATGCGTCGCCAAAATAGACTTTGAAGCCATACCGCTCTGCATTGCGGATATGGTCTGGGTTGCGATCAATGGCGGTGACGTCGACGCCCGCATTCTGAACAACCTGGGAGATGATTTGCCCCATCCGGCCGAACCCGGCGACGATAATGTGACCTTCATTCAGGCGAGGGCCTTCCAGGCCATCTTCCGACATCGCAGTTTTGGGCGTGGTTTGCCGGGCAAGGATCATCGCGAATGGGGTCATGACCATGGAAATGGTCACGATTGCCGAAAGCAGCGTTGCCTCACCATCTGTAAAGAGACCAGAACTTGCGCCAAGGGTAAACACCACAAATGCGAACTCACCCCCTTGGGAGAGAACCGCCCCGGTCTTAATGGCATCCGGCCAAGTCGCGCCGAACCTTTGAGTAAGGAACGTCAGGATAAGGGCCTTGAGTCCAACGAGCCCGACCGCACCGCCAAGAACAATCCACCAGCTGTTCAAGATGTCCGTGAGGTTCAGTTTCATCCCGATGGAGATGAAAAACAGCCCAAGCAGAAGGCCCCTGAAGGGCTCGATATCGGTCTCAATCTGGTGGCGGTAGGCGGACTCCGCTAGCAACACGCCCGCCAGAAAAGCGCCCAGTGCCATGGAAAGGCCCGCCCAGGAAACAGCCAGGGAAACCGCGGCGACAATAAAGAGGGCGGTGGCCGCGAAGGCTTCGCGCGAACCTGACCGCGCCACCATCCGCAGCACGGGGTTCAGCGCGAACCGGCCGATCACTGTCAAAAGGGCGATAACGCCGACGGCTTTGGCGATCCCGATCCAAGGGTCAACGCCGCTGGCGCTCGGCCCTTCGCCGGTTTGGGCACCAGCGATAATGGGAATGGCCGCGAGCAAAGGCACGACGGCAAGGTCTTGAAAGAGCAGGACAGGGAAGGCTTTTGCGCCATAGGGCGAGTTCAGATCGCCCCTGTCTTTCATGTATTGAAGCGCAAAGGCTGTCGAAGAGAAGGCAAGGGAAAGCCCGGCAATCGTCGCCCCGGCAATGGGCATATCATCCACATAAACAAAGATTAGCGTGATGATTGCCCCGGTAATGAGCAGCTGACTGGCCCCAAGGCCGAAAATATAACGTCGCAACGCCCAAAGCCGCGAAAGCGATAACTCCAGTCCAATCACAAACAAGAACAGCACAACGCCAAGCTCGGCGATGTGAAAAACCCCTTCTTCCTGATGCATGGCATCGAGCACCGAAGGTCCGAGAATGACGCCTGCGGTCAAATAGCCGAGGATTGACCCCAGCTTCAGCCGGTTAAAGACCGGGACAGCCACCGCTGCTGCGCCAAGATACGTGGCGGCATCTACCAGAAACTGACTGCCTTCGGTCGCCATGGGTGTCTCCCCTTAAGTGTGCGGCTCGGTTTCACTCGCCGCTAAGCGCTTGATCATGTCCTCGCGCTGGGCGGGCTCAAGCGGTGCGTGGGCGGCGGCCATACTCGACTGAATGTGCCCGACCTTTGTCGTTGTCGTATAGGCGACGTCGATGAAGTCCGACAACAGGACGAATGAGAGCGCCGCCTGAGTTAGTGTCAGCTCGTCATTCACGCAAAGGGCATATCGGGCGCTGCTAACGTCGTGAATTATGTCTTTGTTTGGGTGCGGCAGCGCACCTGCGGCGGTTTTGCGTGAGGCAATGATTTGCCGAGCAAGCCGTCGTGTGCGTCGCCACAGATCCGCGGGTGCCCATCCCTTGTGGAAGTCTTCCGTGTAAAAACTTTGTGCGAGTGGCCCAAACCCATGGACTTTCATTTTTGCCGATTTGGCTCTAGCGAAGACGCGGTCATTCTGGCGTTCAAACAGGTTGTAGACCCCCATAATGGCGTCATACCCCTCGTCAATTGCCGCCGTTAGGGCAGGGTCATGGCCGCACACCCCAATTGCCGCCACGCGCCCGTCCTTCTTGAAAGCTTCAAGATGAGGTCTTGATGCGCGCACTTGTTCGGCAGTGGGGCCATGAAGCAGCATGAGATCAACGCGATCGCGGCGTAGTCTTTTCAGGCTCGCGCTGAGATCAGCCGCCATGGCTCCTGAAGAAAAATCCTTATACGGCCGTTTAAGGTGGTTGTACCGCGTGCCTACTTTTGTGCTGATACGGACATCTTGGGTCGTCCCCAAATCTCTGGTGCTCAGTTCATGGAGGAAGTCGCCAAGGCGGCGCTCTGCTTCGCCATTGCCGTAGAAACCGGCCGTATCAAAATGACGGACCCCGCCGTCCAGAGCGGTTTGCAGAACTGCGCGTGCCTCCTCCCTCGAATGCCAGGGCAGGCCCCAGGGGTTGGATGCGCCAAAGCCAAGTTTATCGATTTGGGTCATGGGGGCGACGTCAAGGGGCTTCGTTCATGTGGGCGGGGTTCATGTGGGCGGGGCGGGTGGATAGCGGCGTCGGCAAAGCCTATCGCTTACAAAAACTGTGCGCCGGAGGAAAGCGTCCCGGACTGGTTGCCGGGAAGGGTAACCCCGCCGGTCGACATGATCGAGTTGCGGTCGCCCCGATAGTGCCGGCCTGTGGCGGACCCAGTGAAGCTCAACGACGAAGCGGTCACGAGAGACATGATCAATGCAGCAATGAAGGCTGAGGAAAAATTGGGCGTATTGATGATCTCGATGGTCGCATCGAAGACATCAACCTGACCCATGTTTTCCGCAGAAATATGGGCAATGGCCCCGCCCTTGATCTGATAATTGCTGCGCTTGCCGCTAATCCGGGCACCATAGGCTCGGATGTGGCGATTGTCGCACGCGCCAAATATGATGTTGTCGAACTCAAGCAAGCTGCCGTCGATGGCAAAAAGGGCGGTCCCGTCCGGTGCGATGAGTTCAAGGCCGTCTACATGTAGGCGCGCACCGACGCCTGTTGTCGTCAGGCAATGGTCCACTGTTGGTTCGATCCGGGTCGCCGCGGGATTGTCCGGGTCGCCGATCAGGCTGACTTGACCTGATCCAATCCAGGGTCCGCTGACGGTTGCTCCTTCAGTGTAGACCCCCGGCGCGAGTTGAATGGTCACATCGTGTACGGAAAGATCAATGGAGGCGATCCGGTCAATTGCTGCCTGAATGGTGCGGAACGCATCGGACCCGGCGGCGAGGCCGCTTGAGGTATCACTTCCAGCGACCGGATCAACATGGAATGTTGTCGGGGCCGTTAGTTGCGGCCGTCCGGTGACAGCAGTCCAGACGGTTCCGTCAAAAGCAAACACGCTCGCAACGTCGCTCACGAAGGCTAACATACCTGTGGCGGGGTTAATCTCCGCCCAAGCACCATCTTGAAAGACCGCGAGACTGCCTTCGGCAAACCCGCTCCAGGCAGCCCCGCTTGCCGTTGCTGGCAAGATGTAAGTCTCCCCCTCCGCGGGTGTATTCGGCTCGGTACTGACGGTTGCTGAGGTGGCAGCGGTTTGCACAAGTGCATCAAGCTTGCGGAAGGTCTCATTGACTGTGACGTGTTTTTGGGCCTGCTGAGGCGCAAGATAAGAAAGGCCAAGGCGCGGGGAAAGAAACATGAGGGGCGACGGCTCCGATACTGGGCCAGTCCGTCGGGCGCGCCGTAGACGCTCATAACCGCCGGGACTGGGGCGAGAAACTTTATGGCCGCCAGTCTAAGGGCAGAGGAGAGGTGTTCGATAAGTTTTTTGCCGAGACCGGAATGATGAAGTTTTTCAGTCGCCAATATAGTTAACAGCGAGTAGTCGGCGTCCGCGCGCTAAGCCGCGGGGCTGTCGTAAATCTCTGGGCCTAGCCGTCACTGTTGGCCTAATTGTCGCCGAGGCGGCGTTCGAGATCACGGATGCGCGCCTTTAGGGCGTCGGTATCCCGAGTGAGCCTAAAAAGGTGAGCAAGCACCGCGTGGCGGACATAAAGCCCGGCGGTTAAAAGCAGCGCCAAGCCGAGCCCGATAATCGCGCCCAGTACATTCGTTACAAGAGACGCCCCGAGCAACAGCGGTAGGAGGGCCGTCAGGGCAAGGATGATCGTCGCAGCGGCGGCAATCATTTTTCCCTGGCTTGCCAGAAACGCACGCAAACGTTTCGAAGACGAAGAGGCGACGCTCGCGGGATCTTCGTGCATCGGCATCGTTGGCAGATCTCGTTTCGCAGGACTGGACGCAAAATCACCCGCCATGGCGCGCGCGGGGTCAACGTAAGCAAAAATGTCGATAGCGGATGAAGAGTTACCGTTTAGGACCTCCACGCCATGGGTGCTGAGGCGTTGGCCCGCCGCGGTCCAGGCGTTCACATGGAGACCGGGGCGTGGGTTCGGAATATTGTAGCGGTCACCCGGGCGCTGATATCCGTCAAAGAAGTAATTTGGGTTGTCGCTGTCGCGGGTGATTTCCAGTTCGATCCCGCTGCGTTTTTCAGCGCCATCCACAAATTCTTTGTACTGGAGATCAATGCCCAACAGAATAATCCGGGTAAAGCCCATATGACTGGCCCAGAGCGCGCTGTGACTGCCGGTGGTCGGATGGGGTATACTCAACAAGTCAGACCGGGCGGCAAGCGCATCGAAATTGACGACCCTGTCGGTTCTCGCAGCGGGTCCGAGCGTCTCGATCAGGTTGTCGCGCAGGAGAAGTTTCTCAATGCGCTCTTCTTCAATAAGACGAACGATCTCGTCTTTGTGGGAGAGGCCAACGGTCAAATCCAGGCAGGCATAGTATGTCGGGCACCAATCGATCTGGTCCCAATAGCGGTAGGCTGCGTTCATGCCGAGCGTTGGAAAGGGCGAGATCGCCCTTAAGTCAATTCCGGCAAGCGACGGGCCATTACCAAGCAGGAACACGGTTTCTCGCGCGGCGGGCGAGGCGGCCTGGGTCATCGTTGGCGCTGGCGTTTTTGGACTGGTGGCTTGCATGAACCCAAGATATGTCACTGACCGTTGCTTGCGTCTATCTTCAAAAAGGTCAGTTGATTTTGTCTTATCCGCGGTTGCTTCTTCTCGACATGACGCCGATCGGTGGTCCGGCGGCAACGGGCGCCTTGAAGGAAACCTATCTGAGCCCTTGGCCGGAAGATGCATTGCTCCATATGAGCGCGCTGTCAGATGACCGGTTTCAGATTGCTGCAGGCACGAGAGCACCCGTTGATTTGGCTAAAACGACAACGCCGCAGGACCTCGTTGAGGCGTTCCGGCCCCAGATCGTCCTTTACCGTCCGGTTGACGATGTCCCCTCGTTTCACAGATTTTCAATGGAGACGATTGAGGCGGCAACGGCGCGAGGGACCGGCCTTGCGGTTTGGCTGATGGACGACTGGCCCGCCCGTGCTGGCGCTGGCCGCTCTCTGCCTACAGAACTGATGAAAGAACTGGCGACACAACTGGTAGGGCTCGTCGAGAAGGCGGATCTTAATCTGGCGATTTCAACGGGCATGGCAGCAGCTTTCAGGGACCGATATAAACGCGACTTTGAGATCGTGCACAACGCGGTCGACCTGACCATCTGGCCGCCGGTCCCTGATCGCCGACACGCTGCAACAGACCCCTTCGTCATCCGCTATGCCGGCTCGCTCGCACCGGATACCACAAGCGAGACGGTGCTGACCGTGGCGCGCGCCGTTGCAAGCCTTGTCGATCGCGGAGAAAACATCCGCCTGGAGATCAAAACCCAAGCCCACTGGATGAATACGCAAGCCGGTGCATTCCGGGGAATCAAAGGTGTGGAGATCAGTCTCGCCGATCTGGCGCCTGCGGAGTATCGCGACTGGTTGCAAGAGGCAGATGCGCTCTTGCTCGGCTATAATTTTGATGAAACGACCAAAGCCTACTTAAGAGTTTCATTCGCCAACAAGCTCCCAGAATTATTGGCAGCGGCAAGACCCATCCTAGCTGTCGGGCCGACCGAGCTGGAAACCATCGCCTATTGCCGTGACCATCAATTGGCCTACTGTGTCGATCACCCCGAAATGGAAAAAATCGCTGATGCGATATTGGCGCTGTCATCGGACGCAAGCTTACGCGTGACACTCGCGAGAAGAGCACGGGCTCATGCAAACGAGGCATTTGCGCTGGGCCCAGCGCGACAGCGATTTGTGAGCCTTTTGAATGACATCGCCAACGACGTTTCCTTGCCTGAAGAAGGGTTCGCCCGCGAAAATCATGTGCAACTGGAAGAATGCGCGCTGGTTCACCAGCTCTATCAGCCCGACAACGGTGCCGGTGGAGCGCCGGTTATGGTCGATGTGGGCGCCCATGTGGGTAGCTCACTGGCACCATTTTTGCGTGATGGGTGGCGGGTTTTTGCCTTTGAGCCGGATAGCAAAAACCGTGAGGGCTTGATGCGCAATCACGGCGATGCATCGACCCTGACGATATTTGATTGCGCGGTTGGCGCGGAGCCTGCCAAGAGTGTTGCTTTCTTTACGTCAGATGTCAGTACAGGGATTAGCGGTCTCAATGCGTTCCACCCATCTCACAAAGCGTCGGGGACAGTAGCAACGACAACTCTCGTTCGGCTAATTGCCGGAGAGGGGCTTACCCGGATCGATTTGCTGAAGATCGATGTGGAAGGCCATGAGCACGCCGTCCTCGACGGGCTCGACTTTACCAGGCTGAAGCCAAGCGTGATCGTCGCCGAATATGATGACGGCAAGAAATCAATTGCCGGAGATCTGCGAGGCGCAAAAGCGCTCGCAGATCGTTTGCAGGCGGAGGGCTACACGGTGTTTGCCAGCGAGTGGCACCCCATCGAGGAATATGGTGGGCAACATTCCTGGTCCCGGCTCATCCAAATGCCCGCTGATCTCCCTCCTAAAGGCTGGGGCAATTTCATTGCGTTCCAGGACCCGCCATCAGAAGAATCCTTGATGAAGGCACTTCGCGCCGTTCTGCGTGGCGGGGCCGGTGAGAACGCCTTCGGCATTGGCGCGGTGAAGACAGCTTTGCAAGTTGGCGACCCGGCCCGAACAAGAAGTTTCTATCATCGCGCCGCGACCGCTCTAATCCGTCACGCGCCGGGCGTGGCTGACGCATTGCGGCCCCTTGCAAGGCGGTTGCTGGGGCGCGCTTGACGGGCTGTGCTGGACGGGGCGTGTTTGGGCGAAAGATCTCTGAAGCCGCGGCGTTAACCATAAAAACTGCGTCAAGTCACAGCTAATGGGACCTACGGGGCTTTCAATCCGCTTCCCCGGAGCGCTATTCTGCCGGCGATCCAGCGGGCGTTATCTTTGCATAAGAAAGCGCGATGGATCTGGTTTGGTGCGTGGTTGGGGCCGATGACAATTGAGGCGACAGATTTAGGGTTAACGGACGCAACGGACGGGGCGTCTGCCGGGCTGCCTGACGCGATTACGGCTGAAGAAGAGAGCTTTGCCAGGCCAATTGGTGAGTTATTAGTGGCCCATGGTGAGCTTTCCGAGGCCGACCTCGCAAAAGGGCTTGCGGTTCAAAAAGAGATTGGCGGGCTGATCGGCCAGGCGCTTCATCGGATTGGGGCGGTCACAGAGGAAGTCCTGTTGGCGCGGCTTGCCCAGCAATTGGAGATGCCCGTCGTTACCTTGCGCGACCTGCCAGAAGAGCCCGATGGGTATACCGAAGCGCGTACGGCCCTTGGCATCAGTGCAGACTGGCTTATCAACCATCGTGCCGCGTTGTGGTTCACGGGCGAGCCGGACTCAGAAAGCCGTAAGTTGACGATCATTGCTGGCGATCCCTTGAGCGCGGGGCTACGCGAGCGCATGGCAAGTGCGACTGCCCCGGGCCGGCCCGGCGATGGCATTTCTGTCACTTATGCCCTCGCTGATAACCAGACACTGGATGTGGCTCTCGGACATTATCAGCGAGCGGAAGAAGACAAAGACGATCTCGGCGACGAAGCGCGTTTGCGGGAGCTGGCGGAGGAAGCGCCGGTGATCGACTTTGTGAACAACCTCTTTTTTGGTGCGCTAAAAGAGAATGCCTCGGACATTCACATTGAGGCGTATGAATTGAATGCAGTCGTACGGTACCGGATTGATGGCGTGCTCCAAGAGCGCTCCAAGGTGGCACGCGCCCGGTTCGATGCCATTGCCAGCCGCATCAAACTGATCGGCGGGATGGATATCGCTGAGCGCCGTTTACCTCAGGACGGCCGTTGTACGGTTCGCTTTGCCGGTAATGACGTTGACCTTCGGATTTCCGCGGTCCCCAGCACATGGGGGGAAAGCCTTGTTATCCGTTTGCTCCGTAAGCAGACGGAACTGCCGGATCTTGCCGGGCTTGGCCTGACAGGGCGCACTCGGGAAGTCCTACAGAAAATTCTCAACCTGCCCAATGGCGTTTTTCTGGTCACGGGCCCCACGGGCTCAGGTAAGTCTACGACACTCTATCGCGGGCTTGAATTGATCAATGACGGTGAGCGCAAGATCATCACTATTGAAGATCCGGTGGAATATGACATCGCCGGTGTCACCCAGATCCAGGTGAAGTCAGATATCGGTTATGACTTTGCGAACGGTCTGCGCGCGATCCTTCGTCAGGACCCGGACGTCATCATGGTTGGCGAAATCCGGGACGGTGAGACGGCAAACATTGCCGCGCAAGCCGCGCTCACCGGCCACATGGTGATGTCGACCCTGCACACGAATTCAGCGCTGGCGGCGATCACGCGCCTGCGGGATATCGGCCTTGAACCGTTTCTAATCGCGGCAGCGCTCCGGGGGATTATGGCCCAGCGGCTGGTGCGCCGTTTGTGCGAGCACTGCTCGGTGCCCGCGGACGGCGCCGATGGGGAACACGAGATCAAGGCGATCGGCGGCGATTTTGCCAAACGTCTTTCCGCTGAAGATGGCCGGGCAAGTTGGCGCGCCCCCGCGGGTTGCGAGGCGTGCGGCGGGACCGGATATCGCGGCCGGGTGGCTCTGTCGGAAATCGTCGAAATCGAAGAGGCCATGCGCCAGGCGATCAGCGAAGGGGCGCCCTCGTCTCGAATTTTCGAGATCGCCCGCGCGCAAGGGTTTGAAAGCCTTTATGAAACCGGTTTGCGAAAAGCCCGCGCCGGGATTACGACGTTGTCTGAGGTTCGCCGTGTGTGTTCCGGCGATTATGTGTAAGCGCCGTAGGCAGATGAGCTGAGCGGTCCATGGAAAAGACATTTGCCTATAAAGCGCTAGACCGGGATGGCGGGGACGTCACCGGCTTTCTGGAAGCCGCAAGCGAGCGCGCCGCCATGGAAGCGCTCTCGGCAAAAGGGCTTTCGCCCTATGATGTGAAAGCGCGCACTGAGACCAAGCTGTCTTTTCTGCCCGCCCGTGAGAAGGCATCCGCGTCTGATCTCAGCCGATATCTGAAGCAGCTGTCGACTTTGCTAACTGCGAATGTCCCCATTGCCGATGCGCTTGGGAGCCTTGCCCGCTCTAAGGCGCATCCTCTGTTGGCGGCAAAAACTGAAGAGGCAATTTTTTCCCTCCGTGCCGGGAAGAAGCTGTCTGCTGCGCTTTCGGAGAGCTTCCCGGAGTTCCCGCCCTATGTGGCCAAGCTCGCAGATCTGGGCGAGGCGACCGGTTCTCTTTCCAAGGCGTTGAGCGATGCGGCGGATCGGATGGAACGGGAACTTAAAACACGGGCAGAAATTCGCTCAGCGCTGACCTATCCGGCTTTTCTTTTTGTGTTCGGTGGGCTGATCATTCTCTTGATGTTTGCGTTCGTGGTGCCCCGGTTTGCGACCCTGCTCGGTGATAATCTGAGCGAGGCTCCGGCGATCTCTCGTATGGTGATCGGTACTGGGATCTGGTTTCAGGCCAATTGGGCCATTGCCATGGTGGGGCTTGGCGGGATCGTCGCTGCCATCGTCACTGCACTGCGCAACCCTAGGGTGAAGGAACAGCTGCAAGCCGGGGTCCGCCAGCTTCCCCTTGTTGGGGATATGCTGGCCCGGGCCGAACTTGGCGGCTGGTGCCGGACGGTCGGCGTTGCCTTGCTGAACAAAGCGCTCCTGACCGATGCCCTTAGGCTGGGCGAGGGAAGCGCCACATCACCTGCTTTCCGGCGGGCCTTGGAGCGGGTGCGCAGCGACGTGCGTGCAGGCCGGGCTCTGGAGGAAGCCCTTGCCGAGGCGGTGCCGGACTTTGACCCCACTGTCTATGACTTGATCAAGACGGGCCGTGCGGCGGGGTCCCTCGGCGACATGCTCGTGTTTGCCGCTTCGCTTTTCGAAGAAGAAGCCCGCGAGCGCACCAAACGCATTACCGCCCTCGCCGAACCCCTCGCTGTCGCTGGAATTGCGCTCATTGTGGGGGCGATCGTCGTCAGCATTGTGATGGCGATGACCAGTTTGTATGACATCAATATCTGACGAAGGCTGGGCGATGAATGCGCCGGGCGGGGAGAACAGTGGAGTGAGTGAAATGGGCAGGAAATCTAGAACGCAATCGCGGCGGGCACAGGGTTTTTCATTGATCGAGCTACTGGTGGCGCTTGCCATTATGGCGCTTCTCGTCTCGCTGGTGGCACCGCGGCTTTTCAATCAAGTGGACAAGTCAAAGATCCAGGCCGCGCGGGCCCAAGCGCAGTCGATCAAGACATCCATGAACACGCTGCGGCTGGATATTGGTCGCTTCCCAACGGCAGATGAGGGGCTTTCCCTCCTGACAGAGCCGCCCAGCGATCCGGCCGTCGCTAGTCTCTGGTTCGGGCCATATCTCGATGGCGACTTGCCGCGTGATCCGTGGGGGAATGATTACATTTATGTGGCGCCGACGGTTGATGACGCCGGGCGCACGACCAGCCCTCGGGTTCTCTCATACGGCGCAGATGCCCAACCCGGCGGGGCGGGCATGAATCAGGATATTGGGGCGTAGAACCCGATGGCCGCCCCGATGATTTCCCGGCGCGCTCGTCAAACAGGTTTCAGCCTGTTTGAAATGCTGGCGGTTCTGGCGATCATGGGCGTGATTTTGGCGGTCACGGCGCCTAGCCTTGGCCGGATCATCGACAGCTATATGTTTAATTCAAAGGCTGACGGGTTTGAGCGCGGCATCACCGCACTCCGGGTTCAAGCCTACACGAAGGGGCGCCGGTTCGTGTTAGGCGCAGGCGCGCAAATCAGCGAGGCGGACAATCCGCCCATTGCCGCCCTCATCGCCGCAGGCTGGACCTTTGCCGGTGATGATATCGTGATCCTTGAAACAGGCGTTTGTCTTGGCGGCGATATTGCCTTGATCGCGCCGTCGGGCCGCTCCCGGGTTTATGCGTTGGATGCGCCCGCGTGCGAGCCGAAACGAGTGGGGTAGCTTGCGGGCCTCGGCATCGGTGTGACCATTCTCAGGCGATGGGCTGACTTACTCCCCACCCAGAAGAATTGGACTATTGGCCCGCCATCCCATGCGCAGGATTGAAAACTCATCGATCCGCCCGTCGAGAAAAAGCACTGAGACATCAATCCGGAAAAGCTGTGCGGAGAACCGCCCGGTGCCGCCGCCGACGCCGCGAACCGGGAAGACTTCCGTCTCTGGGACCGCGACCCATGTGAGGGTGGCGTTGCCCATGTCGAGGGTCCCCCGGCCAACCATCATGGGATTGATGGATTCGACATATGCAACGGCACTGTTCCGAATGCTGACTGTCGCTTCGGCGCGTTCCACGGCGATCGCCGTCTCGGTCATGCGCGCTTGTAAGTAAAGCAGCGGCACAAAAGCAAAGGCCATGAGGGCGAGGGCGGCAAGTGCCTCAACGACACTCAGGCCTCTTTGCGTGTGTCGTGTGTCAGCTGCCCGGTTCACGAAGCGCAGTATCATCCGTCACCGACGGTACCTCAAGGTCCAAGATGCGTTCGCGTGGACGCAAGGTTACCAGATTATCCGAGTTCATGGTGCGATTGATGCCAGCTGCGAGGGCTTTTGCGAGGGCTTCTTTTTGGTGTTTGTCGCGGAGGACATAAGCCGTAATCAGGATCACCAGTTCGGTGCGATCGGCGGACGTGGCGTTGACCGCGAATGCTTGGCCAACAAGCGGGAGGTCTTTCAGGATTGGAATACCGCGTTCGGTTTCTTCCAGATTGTCCTGGATGAGACCGCCAATGACCGCAGTGGACCCATCGTCGAGGGAAAGCTGCGTGGCAACGCTGGTGTTGTTGAATGTCGGACTGGAAACATCGCCGGTGCCAGCCGCCGTTGAGGAGACTTCCTGCCTGATGTTCAAATCAATTCGTCCGTCCGCGAATACAATTGGTTCGATTTCCAGAATGATACCCGTCGAGCGGTAAACCACGCTGGAGACAACGTCATTGTTAAGCCCACCGCCCACGCCAACCCGCTGCGCGGAAAGGGTCGGCACTTCTGAACCGACCTGAACGCGTGCTGATGAGCCCGATCGCGCAACAATCCGAGGCGTTGCGAGCAATGACACTTGGGAATTTTCGGCAAAGGCGTTGAGATCGACCACTGCATCCGTATCACCGCTGAAGTCTCTCACCGCAACGTCCAATCCCCCACCGCCGAGACCCAGGCCACCTTGGGAAATGTCGAAGGCGTCCATACCGCCAATATTGTTGATGACCCATTCGACCCCTGAATTGATTGAATCGCTCAACGTCACCTGGGCAATTGTTGCCTCAATTAAGACCTCTGATGCAGGCTGGTCGATGGAATCAATGAGGCTACGTAAACGAGCAAACTCACGGGGGGTTCCTGAGAAAATCAACCGATTTCCATACGGATCAACGACAATCCGGTCGTTCCTCCCAGCGATTGCAGCAACAGCCGCGCTTTCCACTGGTGGCGGCCGGCCCTCAGCAAGCGCTGCGCGCAATTCCCGCTGACGGTCTTCACGAGTGGGGCCTTGGTCACTGATCCCACCATCGGTCGCGGCCAAGACGCGATTTACCGTTTCAGCGAGTATCTCAGCATCAAGATTGCGCACATTATAGACGTAAAGCTGCGGTTCATCGCTGGTCTGGGCCGCGCGGTCCAACTCTCTGATCCAATAGTTTACCCGCGTTCTTGCGGTTGGCGTTCGTGAGAACACAAGAAGGTCATTAGACTGATCGATTGGCAACAGGAGGATCGCTTTTTGGTCCCCCTCGGAGGCACCAACCTGCCAGCCTTCGGCAGTTAAGATACGCGCAATGTCCATAGCTAAGTTACTGGCGTTCCAGTAAATCGGCGCATAGCGCTGGACTTGCGTACCTGCATAACGCAGCTCGTCCATCTCATTGATAATATCAAGTGCCGCGCCGACGTCTTCGGGCAGGCCGTTGAGGATGACATAATTGCGATCAATATCTGACCGTATACTGAGGCTTCCCTCACGCCCATCGAAGGCTTGCTGGAGGATATTCTCCATGTCCTGGGCGCGAATGGCATTTAACTCAATGAACTGGACGATGGGTCGGAGGCCCATCGGTGTGGTCGGGTGAGCGCGCGAGCGCACGAAACGCGGTAGGCGGCTTGTCAGGGCACTGTCTTTGACGATTTGATAAACGCCGTTCTCCGGCGCGATCCTGACGCCGTAGTCCTGCAAGGCTTGCCGCACAAGGTCCAGAAACACGTCGGCTTCCATTTCGCCGGATGAGCGCAGCTGGACGATCTCATCGCTATTGGAAATGCCGGGTCCGGTCACGTAGGGCGTTTGGAGCATTTCTCCAAAAACAAGATCAATGAATTCCGGCAAGGCAAGGGGTGGCACCAGCGTATCAACCCGGGCAACGCCCATGGGCGGAGGCGTCGCATCGCCAGCCTCCGATTGAGAACCGGCTCCATTGGCAATTGAAGGTACTGTCGAGAATGTTCGGCCCGGCTCTGTAGTCTGGCCTGGGGCACCGGCCTGCGCCGCATTGGCGGATGTTTGGGCGCTGCCGCCAGTCTCAAAAGAGGACGATGAGGGTGTTGGCCCTGCTGGGACCGTTTGCGGATTCGGGTCGAGATAGAGCGAGGACGTCGGCTTCGTGCTACTGGAACAGCCGGACAAGCCCACAGACAGCGCAACTGCGATGGCGAAGGCTGATCCGACTTGTCTCTTTTCGGTACGCATAACTGACTAAACTCTGCCTTCTGGTCCTTGCAGCGAAATTAGGGGCCCCGGGAGACGGGCTTTTGCGCCTTCCTCACGCGCCACCATCACCTTTTTGAAACACAGTGACGATCCTCTCTTCTCCGTCTCTCTCAAAAGTGACCTTCTGGAAGTCAGCGCTCACCAATGTCCAACCACTTGCAAGGTTTTCACCAATCCGGACGGTCTCGACACCGGCGTCTTCGTGGCGGACGCTGATGGTAAATGCGCCGTCCAGTTTTGAAACGCTGGTGATAATGGGCAGACCCGGATCGTCATCCGGGGTCGCTTCCTCAGGACCTTGCCCCTCAGCGCCGCCCAGATTCTCCTGGTCGTCGGCGGTCTCCACCTCAGGTGCCTCGGGGAAATGACCCGTGTCGATCAGCGCAGCAGCCAGTGCCGCTTGTGTTTGTGTAGCCGCAAGGGGGGCAGGGTCGCGCCACCGGTCCCGCTCTGCTTTGGCGCGGGCATCAACGCCGGTTAAGGCGACAAGGCCACCGGCCGCGCCCAAGGCGGCCGCAGCGCCAAGCAAGACGAAGAGTTTACCAGTCATGGGGTTTCCCCTTGGCCTGACGTTGAGGCTTCTCCTTCCGGATCGGCACCGCCCGGAGGATTGCTGCTCACATTGCTGCCAACCAGGGCATCCGGTGAGCCCAGCCTGATGGGCGCAATGCCTTGAATATCCGCATACGTTCCGCCCCCTTTGAGAAAGTTCAGGGAAAGCTCGTCAATGAAAAGCGCCTGGGGAAAGCTCTCAAGCGCTGCCAAATAAGTGGCGTGGTCCATCCGGGAGGGAAGGTTCACCCGGATGCGGAAACGCAATCCTTTAAGGCCGGTCTCAGATGCCTCAAGATCAATTGGGCTCGGATCAATTTCCATTTGATGCCGGGAGGGGTTCAACGGCGCTGCCAGAGCGTTGATGTCCGACTGCATGGCGGCGGCGATAATCCCAGGCGTCTCTCCCATCCATATGCGACCGGCGAGTTGATCGCGGACGGATTGAACTGTTTCAGCCCGTTGCAGCCAAAGCGTTTCTTCGCCCTTGGCAACAGTTGCTGCCTGGCCTACGGCGGCGGTGAGTTTTGCTTCGGCTTGCAATGCCGCAGCGCCGGTGCGCTCCAAGATCGAAAACCCCAGAAGGGCCATCAAGACCACAAGCCCATAGCGGGCCCGAAGCGGCAGGGCCGCCAACTCGTCGGAGAGGGACTTCAGCCGGTCGGCCAGCATCAGCTCGCTCCCCCATTTCTGGAACCATTGAGAGGGCCTTGGACGATGGTTGGTTGGAGTGAGTTTGTATTGCCCCTTACACGGAATAAACTCTCGCCGCCGCTGCCTTCTATGTAGACCCCTGAGAGAACCGGCGAGGCTTCTAATCGGGCGATAAGGTCCGCGCGGGCGTCATCCGCCAAATTGACGCCGACGAATTCAAACTCGCCATCAAACAGCTTGATCTCTGTAAGTTCTACATCGTCGGCGGGAAGCTCCCGGAGGACTGTGACAATGATCTCGCTGGCTTTTGTGTCGGGGAAAACCTGAGACAGCCGGTCTGTTTCGGTGAGTGCCGCAAGGGCTGAACGCCTCGCCGCGATGGCCGGGCGGGCTTCTTCCAGAGCGGCTGCGCGCGTTGCTGCATTTTGGGCCGCCATCAAGCTCGCGCCAGCCCAGCGCACCCCTTGATTAGCCACGAGAACGAGCAGCAAGGCACCCATGAGCGCTGCAAGGAACGACGGGCTAAACCGCCGTGTTAAGTTTTCAGGATCGCGGTCGATCAGGGTAAGGTCGGATTTCCATGGCACGTCCACAGGTGTGCGCGCCGCAAGGCTTTCGGCGTTCAGTGGATGACGAGAACTTCTTAGAAACAAGCCCCATTCGTCTTTCCCCGGAACATCGGCCCACCAACGGCTCGCGCAAAGGGCACCGTCTCGCCAGACTTGCCCTTCATACCCTTCAAGACAGGTAACAAGGCGAACGTTGTTTGCTCCTGGGGCTGGTGCCACCGATTGCCGGGCAAGCGGTTCAGGCAAGCTGATCGGCGCGATCAAATCATCGCTTCGGGCCTCAACCAGATCTTCCGGCCACGACCATACGGTGGCAGAGTTGCCATCGGAAGGGTATTCAACGATCCGCGTGCGGTAGCTGGCACCTTCAGATCCGAGCTGAACAGCCAATCTGGCGGCTTTCAAAGCTTTGGCGCGGTCACCTTTGAGGGAAACCCGATCAAATCGGAGCACCCGCCGCGGAACAACAAAGGTGGTTGGGCCGCGCCCACTGGCAGGAATCGCATCGACGCCCCTCGGCTTATTTCCAGTGGAGGCACCATTGGAACCGCCGCGCCTTTGCGCGTTGCCCTCGCTATTGGTTAGCGGCAGCAGGCGTGGGCTGAAGTAACTCAGGATACTCATTGTACTGCTCAATCGTCGGGAACGTGTCTCCGCGTGATGGGTTTGCTGCCCTGTTTGCAACCAAATACCGATTGAATGGCCGGGCTGGCGCCCCCAAGGTGCGCTCATACTCTACAATCCGCTCAAATGCACCTTGGTTGGTGAGGGCGGTCAAAACCAGGCGGAATTTGCCAGCAGGCTCACCGGTCGGGGCTGTTGCATCCTGATCCTGCAGGTCGGCTCTGCGGCGGTTTTCTTGTTCTTCTGTCGGCCCAGCGCTGCTGAACGAATTGATAATGTCCCCGTCTGCTTGAATTGCGAGGAGAGGGCTTAGCCGGGGATCGATGTACCCGTCGCGCAAGCGAGCGGAGAAAGGCGCAAAGCTCGCGGTGTTTTCAAGGACCCGCCAGAAGCCGGCGGCCTCAGCCGGATCGAAGTCCAAAACACGAGCAAGCTCTTCGGCACTTCGCAACGGGGCATTCGACGGTCCGGAGGCTTGGCGAAGGCGATAGTCACTTCGCTCCGCGCCTTGAAAACGCCTTGTGTTATCACTGTCCTGATAGTCTGCGATTCTTGCGGCAAATCCCTCACTTTGCCGGGCGGGGATCCCGATTGCAGTGAGGTACGCTGCGATCTCGCGCTCCGACGCAAATGGAAGCGAAAAAAAGCCTGTCCCGTCGCGCAATTCGACAAGGGTCGGGACGGTGGTCCTGCGTGCGGCAACACTCGCGCGTACGAGACCGCCATCCGGTCTCCAAAACGTGCCTTCTTCAAGGGTCGCGATATCGAAATCACCGAAAATGGCCTCGTTGGCGTCAAAGGGCGCGCCGAAGTACAGGCCTCGTCGCGTCGACTGACCGGTTAGATAGCTAAAGAGCGCCTCGTTTTCCGCGCTCGTCAGAGCGACCTGGGCGGCGGCTTCTTGGCGCAGGGCAAAGGCGGCGTCGGTTGAAGTGGTTATGGCCCGATAGGCTGCTGCACAAACGAGGCTCGCTGCAGCAACAAACACCAGGACGATGGGCAGTGCTGCACCCTGTTCATTTGGTCTTGGGTTTTCTTGTACTGGTTTATCTCTGCGCAGGCCCATGGCCGTTCCTCATAGTTCAGCGCCGAACACGTCCTCTTCCCGCGGTTGCAGATAGGGCGATGATCCGACTGCTGCAATCCAGCCTGATGAGCCCCAAGCCTTGGATTGCCGCCCTGTCTGCGCACGCACGCGAATAGCTGACGGCAAGGAAGGAACCTGCAAGAACCGTGCGTCTTCTTCGAATGTTGTCAGATTTGGGGGGGCGCTAGGTGGCCATACATCATACCAGGTGCCGTCAGCTGCGAGATAATCGAACCGCACAGACCCGTCCCGGAAATCGGTCACCGTCCAAGCGACGTCTTTGGACCGGTATATTAATGTGGTCCCGGCGTCTTTGGGGACCAGCGCCATGGTGATCTGTTTAAAGGCGGATTGCTCCTCGTCCAGCGGGGCTCTTGTCAGTGCGCTGAAGCCAGACCGATCGCCGACAAAGCGACCGTCATCGCGGTCTGGCCATTGCGGTGTGATCCCGGCGACGACGCGTGAAAATTGCGATTGAGAAAGACCGGTTGCGACCGCGCGATCAGCCGCTGAGGCACTTCTGGTGGCTGATCGAGTGAGCCCCTGCATCGCTTGCAGAAACACCGCGGAAATTAAGGCTGTGATCGCCAAGGCAACCAATAACTCAACCAGGCTTAGTCCGGACTGATACGAGAAAACGTGTCCGTGAAGTGGACGATTCGCGCCTCTGGGGCGTTGATTTTGCACAGTCATTATTCTGACATCTTTTTTTTGGTCGATAATCGTTGGTCGGATATTGTTCTTGATCCAGATTATATGCAACGCGGCCATGTATTCGCGGAAAAAATGCCTCGCACGCGGCACTTTAATCGTTTGGCGGTGCACAAACGCCGGAAACTGAAGTACCTGTGGCGGGTTAGCCTCGTTTCTTGATGCTGCGAAAACCACCGTCATAAAATATTCGTGCACCTCATAGTTGATTTTGCGCGCCGCAATAACAAGCTCCTAGGGTGGTTGACCGTCCGTCTAGAAACCGTCCTGCAAGTGTAACGGTTCAGTGAAAACGTCCCCTGTTGCCATATTGTGACTTGCAGTTTTCTTGCCGTCCTGTAATTTCCGCTCGTGTGGGAGACATAGGGTCATCGGCTAGCGAAAACTAAAAGTCTTTTTGGGGGGCTGAGGCGCTTGACGCTTTAGCGAAGTTTCGGACCAGCCTGAGATTTTTGGAAATCGGTTAGTCGACGTGGGGGTGAGAGCCTTCCGACCAGTTTCTATGTCTATTTTTGTCAATGGTGGAGGGCTTTATGCCAAAAACTAAACTCTTGCTGGCGGGCGTGTGCTCAACAGCTCTGTTTGCTGGCGGCGCGATCGCTGGTGAACTCAAAGGCGTTATCACTGACGTTAACGCTGGTAACGTGTCCGAAATGGACAACAACAGCCCGAACGGTCCGTTCGCGGTTTTGAACACGGAAAACCCAGACGAAGTAACGATCGACGAAGGTCCGGTTGTTATCTCGCCACAGCGGGTTTTCGGTGCTGACGCTAAAGACATGTGGGCACACGTCGAGATCGATATCTTCGACGACATCCCAACATTCTCTGGCGACCAGCCATACCTCATCGAGATCGTACTCGATGGCGCTGAGTGGAAAAAAGAACTTTCTCCAGCTGAACTCGTTCGTCCTGGTACGGATCTCGATCCAAACGGAGACGCGATTTACTCAGAGTCCGCTGAAGGCGTTAACGAAGACCGCACATTTGTCGGCGACAACGACATCGAGTTCTTCCTGACGGCTGCTGAAATCTCAGAGTCTTCAATCGGCTTCAACTTGCCGATTGCGATCCCTGAGTGCGCTGACGTGACCGCAACGTTCACCGTGAAAACATTTGTTGGTAACGTTGAGAGCACCCGTGGCCCGATCGTTGTTCCGATCGCAAGCTGTGCGCCTCAAGACTCAATTGACGCAATTGCAAGCACCCCATTCGACATCCTTGTCGAAGTTGGTGACCGCGATACGTTCTTTGAGAAGTTCATCCGTCCAGCTGGCCTTGAAGACAAAGGTGCTGAACTGGTGACGACTCAGGAAATCGGCATGGTTACCATGACGATCCAGAACGACCTGTTTGATCCAAAAACCAAGTCAAACAACGTTAACAACCGTCGCGCTCGTTTGTTCGACTACACGGACATCGACGAGTACTTCCTGACCTACGAGTTCGAAAGCCTCCAAGGCATCGATGAAGTTACCCTCGACGAGTGTGGCATTAACGCGACGTTGGTCGGCACCACGGCTTCATGGGTTCTGGACCAGTCTCAAGTTGCTAATTGCTTCCCAGGCATCGCTGCAAACCCAACGGTTGGTGGTGTGCAGGTTGGCACGACGGGCATCTCCGTTACGTCACTGATGGACGGCGCAATCCTTGACCAGTCAGTTGACCTGGTTGAGCACCGCGTGACGCTTGATGATCCAGCATCATCTTCCGACGCAGACCGCAACATGTGGGTTGACGGCGTTGACTTCGGTAACGAAGAAGACGCATGGCGCATCGTTCGTAACGGCCTGAACTTTGGTCCGTTCGATTGGACAACCGGTCCTGACAAAGCTGTCCAGAGTGTATTCCGGTTCACGGGCCTTCAAGAAGGTGACCCAGAATACCTCCGCGGCTACGCCATTGCTGAGAACTCTCAGAACGGCAACACGGACGGCATTTGCCCAATTGATTTCGCTTCATACGTTGCAAACGGTGAAGCTGTCATCAACCCAACCAAACTGGCAGAGCTGTTCTCTAACCCAGAATGTGTTGAGCCAAACGGTGGCCCAGAAGGCCCACTGAACGCAGATGTAATGCGGGCGGACGTTACGTTCACCTTCTTCTGCCCAATCGACGTCTGCCAGAAAACAGACGCTGACCGTCTGCTGTTCAACTCAAGCACCGGCACGCTCGCTGACTACGGCGACAACGGCAACGACTCTAACTCAGTCAAAGCCCGTTCATGCGATCCAGGTCGCTTCGGTGCACACACGCACAACAGCCCGCTGCTGGCAGACATCTCTGACGCTCTCGTAGAGCTCTGCTACAACGGCGAACTGCCTGATTTCCTCGACAACTAAGTCGAAGACAGACAGTCTGAATACGGAAGGGCGGCCCCGCGGGGTCGCCCTTTTCGCTTTGGCAAATGAGTTTAACGTCAACGACCAGCCGGTTTCGGACTGAGTGTTAACACCAAAATCCTGTGATCGGTTTGTGTTCTTCAGGTCCTCAGCGCAGCCCAACAGACCTGCCTAATTTCCACCGCCGTCGCCTCATTGCTTACCTCTTCGAGAAGGCGCTGCCTGTGCGGTGAGTGCGAGGAAACATCCGACCGAAATGTGGCGACTGGAATTGGCGCCCCGAAGAAACAAAGATCCCGAGATTTCACAATTCCCGCACCCCGATTCCCTGGCCGCCAAGATGGGAGCAACCCGTCGCCTGATCGTTCTTAATGTGAGTGGAGACACTATCAAATGGATAAGCGCGTGATCATTGACTTGGCAGACGCTTGTTTGCAATGCCGCCCTGCTTGCCTAGGATGAGAGCACAGGCCTGCTCAGCTCGAAGCTCGCTGTCGCCGACGCGTTAGAAAAAGACCGCCCAATCCTGCGAGCATCAACGGGAAGCCTGCTGGTAGCGGTGTTTCAGTCGCGACGACGTTGTCACCTTCGAACAATAGGCGCGCTACGAAGTTTCCGCCAATGTCCCATATGGAGCGATCGAGGCGCAGGGAAATCTTCTCATCGTTCACTCGGGTCAAATCATTTTGACCAATGCCCGAAACACCGCTTGTAGAGACCAGCGCGACGCCGACAAAGTCCGAAATAGATAAGTCTACGTCTGAGACCGAAATCGTCAGCGGCGCATAGAAAGTCATCCGCCCATCAATGTGGTTGGAGACAGAAATGTAGCCGTCATTGTCCAAGTCTACCGCGAAGAAATCCCGCTGCGCATATTGGGCCAGAAACTCAATATCGTCGCCAACTTTGACCCGGGCGTCATTCGCCGCGTTCAATGAGTTTTCGATGAGGACGGTTTGGCCGTCCAGGACCGATGCTGATGCATAAGTTGCCAGCGTCGAGCCGACCATAACCGCGATCACAGGCGCAATTTGTTTGTTCATTCGGGTACGCATACAAACCCCCTAGCCACACACATCGCAGACAATATCAGCCAGCTGTCATCATGCAACTTGATACATACAAGACGCGAATAGGGAGCTTGAAGTGATCGGCTTTGCGGGAGCTGTTAACCAGTTTCAGCAGTTTTCCGTCCTGGCCCGAAAACGGCCTCGAAATCCACACGGTCGAATACATCCAATGCGCCACCTTTGGTCGCGTTTAGGATTTTCCGTCCGTCAGCGGCGTAGATATCCCGGGCAAGCTCGTAATTCAGTTTCACCCGGTGGAGCTTAGGATCTTTCCAGGTTTTGCCTTTGCCAAAATAGGCAGGGTGGAAATGGTTGGGGTCGTCCTCTGTGGAGGTGATGATGTCGCCTTTTTGTTTTGCGCTTTCCGGGATCACATAGGAAAAGTCCATTCCGATCAGATAAACCTCGTAGAAACCAAAATAGTAGGCAAGCTGAAGATTGATATGGGTAACCGATTGGCCACAGAAAACTCGCCTAGCAGCATCTTCTGAAAAGCGCGGCACACAGAACGACGGGCTCGCTTCTTCATAGAAACCGCGGTTCATCATGAAAAAGGCGGTAGTCTCAGTCTGGTCGTGAAGTTTGCGGTAAATCGTCGGGAAAAGTTTATAGGTCGCGCTGTAGTCTTTGATCGCGTCAAGGTTTTCCTTCATGACGGAACTGTCCTCGACCACGTAGAATGTGGGATCAAACCCCATGTCCTCGCGCTTATAGAAAATGCCGTTGACGGCAAAGGTGTACTCCCCTTGGAGCAAGGTTAGGTCTAATTCGTTCAGCGAGGGTCCATTTCCGATAATCACACAGCGCTCGCCCCGCCATTTATCCTTCAACTGGACAATCGCATCGTGATCCGGCGTCTGATAAAATGACTCATCTCTGGAGATAATTAGCGGGGCTGGTTCAAATACAGACGAGGGCTGCCCACCGGGGTCAAGCAGAGGCGACGGGTCTTGATCATCAATCAAGCTTGTTAGGACAAGAGCGGCATCGGTTAGGTCGGTCACAGCTGTCGCTGGACGGGGGAGGTTTTCATCCGGGTCTGAGATTTCCCCATACGGACTGATGACTTCGACGATTGCCGCATCCGCCGGCGTGCAGTCGCGGATTACCGCCGTGTAAGGGCGCATTAATACAAATGCCCTTGCTTCCATTCCGGCCATAACTGCCTGATTGAGGCTCATGGTTTGGAAATTCTGATCGGCAAGAAACCGTCTTTGGCCCTGGTCGCCTGTTTCTGTTTCGCTTGTGATGAAGGCCACTGACTTGCCTTGCTCGCGCAGGCTGGTGGCGATGGCCGCAAAGCAGGCAGCCTGGGCTCCTGTTTGGGGTAGGAATGCTACATCAAACGCCGGTTGTTCGGCCACGGCGGGTGCGGCAGTGATGGCGATCCGATCTTCAATGGCCTTCACTAAGGTTGTGGTGAAGAGTTCCACATCGTCAGCGATTTCCTCCAGCGTTCCATCATCAACTGCTGTTGTACGGCGCAAGGCGGCCTCGATGTAAGGACGCACGGTCTTGGATACTTCCGTGTAGGCAGCTGCATTGGCAGGGAACGAAGCCAGCGTTGACGCAAAAGCCGTGTCTCCAGCAAAGGCATTGATCGCGGCATATTGAGAGGTACGCTGAATAAAGCGCTGTTTATCAGCGTAGGCATTAATGCCTTCTTCGAAAACAAATGGCGCGCCGTCGACGATTTGTGAAGGATCGATCGGGGTCCTGGCACGCTCAAATAATAATTTTGCCGTATCCAGATGTTCTTTAGGAGTAGACTTTACCATCGAGCCGCGTTTGCGGCGATAGATGCCGGCAAGACGCCCGGTGGGCGCGAATGCATAGCCGTTGCGCATGATCCGTTGCCATAGGTCCCAGTCCTCGCACCCATATTTATAGCTCTCATCAAAACCGCCATGGGCGCGCACAATGTCTGTGAGCAGCATCGGTGCGTGGGCATTAAAAGGACACTCGCCATCTGAGGTCACAAAGTCCACTTCTGCCATGGCGTAGCTGCGTTGTTTCAACCGTGCCAGCGCTTCGTCGATTGAGATGTTTTGCGGCATGGTCACAAGGCGACAGTAAACGCCTGCATAAGCCCTGGCACGCGGTTCCATCGAGAGGCGAAGGGCGGCTGCAACGCTTGACGATAGGGCGTCAGGCAACAGAAAGTCATCGCTATCAAGAAAGGTTACAAAGGGTGCCTTGGCGAGGCGGATGCCGGTATTGCGTGCCGCGCTAAGACCTCCATTGGCGGCGTGGCGGGCCGTCACAAATCGAGGATCGTTATCGATGGCAGCGATCGCCTCTGCCATACTTGCGTCTGTGCTTGCATCATCGACGATGATCGCTTCGAAGTTCTGAGATGTTTGGCGTTTGAGACACTCAATGGTGTCACTGACGAAATTTTCCTCGTTGTAAAGAGGAATGATGACACTGACGAGGGGGCGGTCGTTCCGGTCGAAATCAATCCCTTCGGCAAAACGAAAGGGCTTTGCCGGTATTGTCTCGTCATCCGAGCTACCAGACCTTTGTTCAGAGGGTGCATAGGTCTTGATCACGCGAAGGCCGCTGGCCACGATCTCTGCAGCCGCAGATTTATCCGTATCGGTATCAATTTGCGCCGGCGGTGCACTGCCTTCTAGGCGGCGCATAAGGGCGTGATGGTCTTTCGCGGTCTTTTTGGTGAAGCGGTCGAGATCGTTCAGACGTTTCGTTTGCGTGGCAGCACCTGCGGAAAGCTCTTTGATGTGCTTGGCTACGTCGGAAAGTTTCGTTGAAACGGCCGCCGAGACGACCGCCGTTTCCTTGTCACTTGCTGTCAGCTTGTCCAGACGGTCTGACAAGTCATCCGACTTGGCCGACAGCGCCTCGGTTCCTTTTGCGAATTCGGCAATTTGGTCTTTGACCGGGCCGATCTGTTGCGGAACCTCCGCCTCAATTGCCCCGAGGCGGGCTGTGATTTCCTGAACCTGTTTGTCGAGGGCCTCGGTCAAACCTGAGAGCTGCTTTTTAAGATCCTCCAGTTCATTCGGGATCTTTCCTAAGCCGCCATCATCGTCCAGCGCAGATTTGATCTTGCCGACCTCGGAAAGGACAGATGAAGCGTTCTGCGCCACAGCATTTGATTTGGCTTCAAGCGCGTTCGATTTTGTCTCGATCTGTTTTTCAAGCGCTGTCGACGTCGAGGCTATCAATTCCTCGACGGCCGCAATTTGAGCTTTTGACCTCTCCCCGTGGGCACGCAACTCATTGCGTACCGCTTCCCGGTCGTTGCGGGCCCGTGCGTTCTGGGCGCGGTACTCGCGCAAGAGAAAGTAGGCGGCGTGGAGAAAAAACAACAAGAATGTCGTGACGAAAGCGGTCGCGATGGCTGCAAGTTGAAGCGTCTCTCTCGTGGCCAGCGATGTGCCGTCCCGACCGGCGGCAGTGAACATAGCGGCCGCTGCGACTAGTCCGAAAACTGCCAAAACCCAGCGGGCGCGCCATAAAATACCAAACATATCTTTGCCTTAAGCTATGAGTTCATGGACGGTCTACTCTTTGCGCCTTCCGTTTCCCTTTCCTTCCGAGGGCCGAAGTTCAGCCTTGAGCGGAAGACGTGACGCGGACAAGGGCAGTCCGAAAACCGGTTGCGATCACGTCAAGATGGGGATCAGGAATGATTTCCTTGTCCACATATGTCTGGATTTCCGGCCAGTCTTCCGTGTCGTAGTCATCGAATACAATGAGTCCGCCCTGCCGCATAAACGGGCGATAATTCTCAAAATCTCGCTTCACCCCCTCGTAGGAATGGTCGCCATCGATCACGAGCAGGTCGATTGTGTCGGGGGTCATCGTATTGAGAGCCTCCGGCGTTTCGCTCATCGCTTGGACCAGCCTGAAGGCCGCATTGGGGACCGACATATGTGCCAGATTGTGGAGGAGAACTTCTCTGGTGACAGCGACTCGAGTAATGATATCGAGATCAGCCCGGTCATAGTAGCCTTTAAGAGGATCAATCAGGGTCAATTGGACGTCCTGATTTCGGAACCGGCAAGTGTCGTATAGACAGCCGGCGCCAACCCCAAAGAGTACGCCAATTTCGGTGATATTGACTTGCTCGCGTCTAATGCTTCGGGCGGCGAGGCACCGAACCAGCATGGTTTGCAGATCCGTCGCCAGGCGACCCTGGCATTGGCTTTCAAGGATCTTGATCCGCTCGGCGTGATAGCGAAGGCTTGCGCGTGTAAGTTCGACGCCAAGTGGGGCCGCCCAGTCGTCCAGTAAAACTTCCACATCATCTGGCGTCAAGAAGCGCTGATGAACGTGATGCTTCTTAGCGCCGTGCTCTAAGGTAACAATCCGATTACGTGCGTCCGTGGCGCGGTCAAAAGCCCGGTCGGCGATTGTCCGAACGTGCTTCACCGTCTCGGCGCTACTGCGGGTGGCTAGAACGCGGTCATTGTCCTTCACATGACGGTCCAGTTTTGAAAGCCGCTCGGTCACCGTTTTGAGGGATTGTTCCACGTTTTGAATACGGGTGGTTGCTTGAGTTAGCTTGGTCTCCAACGACGCGGAGGCTTGAGCTCCCTTTTCATGCATATCCCCAAGCGACGCGCGGACCTTGGTGATCTCCTGCAAGGCATTGGTAAGTTCCTGGGAGGTTCCGCTGGTGATCTTCTCTTGCAGGTCGTTGATCTCATTCATCAAATCGTCACGGACCCCGGAGGAGATGCCCTTTACTTCTTCTAGCCGTGCCCTGGCGGAAAGCGACTGCGCAAGGGCATCTACGGCAAGATCGAGCCGGTCCTGGTCGCTACGCAGGCGCTCTCGCGCTTCTTGTTCTTCCGCCCTGAAAGCGCTCTGAAAAGTCGTCTGGCTCTCAGAAAGGCGCTGTGCTTCCAGACGGCTGTCAGCGCGCGCTTGGAGCGCCTCGGCACGGACCTGGTAGATCACCATATCCATGGCCCGAATGGTCCGCCAAACCGTCAGGCCGATCACTGCCATGGCGACACCCAGTGCGAGTAGGATCCCTGTGAGCCAGGCAAAGTTCAAATCGCTTGAGGGCTGGCCCACTGCGCGAAAGAAAAGGCCAAGGCCCGCGCCGGTGGCGAGGACGCCGGCGAGGGTGACCAAAACGGCCAGTTGAGCAGAGAAGCCTTTGGCAATGCGCTGTTTCAAGAAGGGCAGCTTTCTCAAGTGTTCACACAAGGACCGTGGCGTTGCATGAATCACCCGCCGATTTCAAGAGTTTGCCAGAGGATATCAGGACGGCTTGGTTACAGTTGACGCCAACAGGCCAATCGGCAAGAACCCGCCCGTTCAGCCTGACAACGGCAGATTGAGAAGACGATTTCGTGACCCGAACAGCCATTATTTCAATGGTCCAGCGCAAGGACTTGCCGTGGGCTTACGCCTCCTTGGCCAGTTTGCGGGAAGCCTGCCGCAACGATGATCACCAGATTGTCCTCGTCAATGACGAGTGTGATCGGGAAACGGAACAAAAACTTCGCGACATCAGCGGTGGTGACGTCATCGTGGTCGGGCATAATCTGGGGGTGGCTGGCGGGCGCAATCGGCTGGTCCAGGAAGCCATTACGCGCGGCGCAGAATTTGTTCTGTCTGTGGATGACGACTTCCTTCTGCCGCCAGACTATCCCGATGTCATGGTTCGCGCCTATGAGGCGCTGGCGGCGGAGGGAAAACGCCCTGGCATTCTGACCCCGGCAACGCTGGATTTTAACAGCGTCAAGTCGGTGCTTTACAATCCCGGTGCGCTGGCGCTGGTGGAACGCGGCGGTCCCGTGACAACGCCGCTCACCGAAGAGGTCCGTGCCCGTATTAAAGAAGATGACAGCTTCGGTAGTGGCAGCATCTACCACATGGGGATCCGCGACTGGAAAGGGACCTACTGTTTCAGCCAGCCGCAACTCGACCGGGATATCTTGGCGGCCTATGGGCTTGAAACACCGGCTCTCACGGGCGCAGAAGCTAGCTTAAAGACCCGGAAAGATGCCGTTGATCTGGTGCTTTCCGGGGCGGCGCCCATTGAGATTCAGACCGCGCCTGGTGGTATCTGCCTTTACTCTGTGGAGTTGTTTGATCAGCTCGGCGGCATTTGCGAGACATTTAACCCGTTTGGCTATGAAGATGCCGACTTTGCCTTGCGCGCGGCCAATCTCGGATACCGCCATTATTGTGTGCCTGAAGCGTTGGCGATCCACGATATTGCCTATCGGCTCAGTGACCGTCCCTTGAAGGTGCTGATCTCCACCCAAGGCAAAATGGCCGGGACTATTGTTCGGCGTCACACAAAGGGCGGTGAGGCAAGCGGTGCATTCCTGGCGATTTCAAACCGGGTGATGCGCAATGTTGAAGTTGCCCAGCCTTTATCCCGCGACAAAGGCTATGCGTTGCCAGCCGTCAATCGGCTGAACGCGCTCGCAGCGTACCTCGGCAATGCGCTCGCCTATAGCCTCCCGGAGCACACATCCGATGAGGTACCATCGAGCAACGAGGTTCTGGATTATGTGGCCGGCTTCGTGAGGTCAGTTTTTCCGGGCGCACGGGAAGTCAAGGTCGACCGTGATGCAGGTCAGGTCACATTAGGGACCTCCGATGACGCGACTGGGTTTTCTGGTTCGGTCCGTAGCACTGAGGGTCAGACCGAAGTTTCCATTGACCGGTTCGACGTTCAAATTCCGAAGGAAATGACGCCCTTATTGATCCATGCCCTGACGTCATCCAACGCTTTCGTGGCCCGCGTCAGCGGCAATGTTATGCTTGAAAAAGCAGGTGCGTTTTCCATTGAGAACCTCTCGGTCGAAACCGATGGGGGGATCGACCTCGCAGGGTCAATCAAAGGCGAGCGTCCAGACCGGCGCGAGGACTGCGTTGCGCCCCTCAATATCGAAAAGGCCGATCTTGTCGCCATCGATAGAGGGGGGTTAAAGCGCGTCCTTACCCATATGAGCGCCATTGAGCGGCGAGCCTTGCCGGATATTGTCGATAACATCGCCCGCCATCAAACCGCTGGCGATGCTCTGGTGGCCTGGGTCAAAGGCGATGTGGACCGGATTCGGCTCGCGGCAAGCGGTGTCATTGACGGCGCGCCCGGTGCGCTTCATTTGCCTGTGACGGTGACGTCGGCTGATGGGGCAAAACCGAACCCCGTGTTGAAGAAATTGGTCGATGGGGAAACTCCCGTGGTCCCGGCGCCGCCGCCTCGGATCGAAACCACTGAAGAGCAAGGTTCAAATATGAAAGACGCTGTGAAACGACTTTTTGCTGAAGATCCGCGCACGGCGCCATTCCCGGAAAACTATAACCCAAGTTCCACGGCAAAGTTCCTGAACAAAGTAAGATACCTTTCGGCCTCGCGGGGTATGCCCCTTAGCCCGAACGAGCAACGCATGTTGCGGTTTCACAATTACGCTCAAGGCAAGCGCGCCTTCATTATTGGCAACGGCCCTTCGCTCAACAAGCTCGACCTCACCAAATTGAAGGACGAATACACCTTCGGTGTGAACGCTATTTATCTGAACAAGGACAAAATGGGCTTCTTACCGACCCATTACATAGTTGAAGACATCTTTGTTGCTGAAGATCGGGCTGACGAGATCAACGCGCTCACCGGGCCAACCAAATGGATCGGCAACTATTTGAGCTACTGTCTGAGTGGCGGGCCTGATACCTGCTGGATGAATGTGGCGTGTGATTATCGGAATTATCCCGATTTCCCGCACTTCTCACAGAATGCCGCACGCATTGTCTGGGTTGGTGGAACGGTGAGTTATATTGCCATGCAGCTGGCTTTTTATATGGGCTTCAGCGAAGTTTATCTGGTCGGCTTTGACCATTCCTACACGGTGCCGAAGGAAGCGCATGTGGAAGGACGGGCAATTACGTCTACGAGTGATGATCCAAACCATTTCCACCCTGACTATTTTGGGAAGGGATATCGCTGGCACGACCCGCGCGTTGACCGCATGGAAACGGCCTATCGTAAAGCGCGGCGGGCCTATGACGGGGCAGGTCGAACAATCTATAATGCGACCGCCGGCGGGCACCTGGAGGTGTTCGAGCGCGTGGAGTATGAGAGCCTTTTCAAGAAGGCTGACGCTTAGCGCTGCTTGCGCGATTTGAATGCCAGGCGAATTCAAGGCCGATGATGGGCGAAAAAGTTACTGTTTATAGCGCAAAGTGGGATCCACATATCTCAACGTTTGCCACCGTGCGCGCGTTATTCAAGGAAATCCGCGATCACCGGTGGCACATTGCCCAGCTTTTCCGTCGGGACTTCTTCGCCAACTCAAGGCTCACCCGTTTCGGTTCGGTCTGGAACTATATCCTGCCATTGGTGCCACTGACCGTATGGGTCTTGCTCAACGCCCTGCGATTGTTCCCTGGCTTTAACGGCGTCAGTAGCGTTGTTTACGTGACGCTCGGTATTACGTTCTGGTTTCTATTTGCCGGATTTGTCAGTGTGCCGATCGGTACCATTGAGTCCCGGATTAAAGAAGTTGCGCGCTCCCAGATGCCTTTGGTCGGGATGATCATTGCAGGCTTTGCAACGCTCTCTTTCGATACGCTGGTGCGCATTGTTGGGACAGCGATCGTGTTTGCCATCTTTCACGGGCTTCCGGACTGGAAAATCATCCTCGTGCCGATTGTCGTGTTTTTTGGGACGTTGTTCTTTTCCGGGTTGGGCCTAACCCTCGGGGTATTTAATCTCGCCTATCGCGATATTGGCAAACTGGTCACGATCGCCTTGCAATATGGTATCTTGCTAAGCTCTATCATCTTTCCGCTTGATCAAATTGAATTCCTTGGCAAGATTTCGCTTTTCAACCCATTTTACGTCTTTATCGATGCGATCCGAACCCTGACGGTATTTGGGGAAATCCGCCATCCGGTCCCCCTTGCAGTCTTCAGCGGGCTTGGGGTTTTGATCTTCCTGTTTTCCTGCCGTCTTCTTTACATCAGCCAGTCGCGCCTCAAGGGGTTTGCCCAATGATGATGGACGCCGACACGGTTCTGGAAGTGGATGGGGTCCACAAGCTCTATTCGCGTTCCTATGCGGGTACACAAGAACGCCTAAGCAAAGTACTCCTTGCCGCCGTTATGGGGCGGGATTTCACAGTTGCGGACACTGGCGAGAGCGAGTTCTGGGCTTTGAAGAATATCAATCTGACCGTGAAGCGCGGCGAAGCCCTCGGCATTATTGGCTTCAACGGGGCAGGCAAGACCACCTTGCTGCGTATGCTGAACGGTCAGTTGCCGCCGGACCGCGGGGAGATCAGGATCGCCGGTAAGACAGCGTCCATGATTGACCTGACCGCAGGGTTGAACGACCGGATGAGCGGTTGGGAAAATATTTATCTGCGCAGCGCATCCATCGGCAAAACCAGGCAGGAAGTCGATACTGTTCTCGATGAAATGGTCGACTTCATGGAGCTTGGCGACGCGCTCCAAGCGCCAATCCAGACCTATAGCGCCGGGATGCGCATGCGCCTTGCTTTTGCGACCACCATCTTTGTCAATCCCGATTTGCTCTTGATTGACGAGGTTTTGTCCGTAGGCGACTTCCGGTTTCGCCAGAAGTGTCTCGAACGGATCCGGTCATTGCGCGAAAAGTGTGCTTTTGTGCTCGCGACCCATTCCATGCGCGATGTCAGTCAGTTCTGTACAGAAACGATCGTCTTGCAAAAGGGCGAAATCGCTTTCCAGGGCGCCCCTGATGATGCGATCAAGTTCTTTCAGGAAAGCGAGGCGGCGACTGATCCGGCAAAACCAATTGCCCGGAAGGCGCTCGGCGAATTCATCCGTAACGAGAGTTCCCTTACTGAGGTTAAGGTCGCTATTAATGGTGAAGTTCGCAAAGCTGATGATGATCCACTTAAACTCGCCCGAGGCAGCAAGCTCGCAGTAAAGGTCAGTGTCACCGCTGGCCTGGCCCTGACCGACATCTGGATTGGGTATCCAATCTTTGATCACAAAGAGAATATGATGAGCGCTTACTCCAGTCAGGAGGCTCTAACCGGCGTTCGTGCAGATCCTGGTGAGCAACGGGTCTTTGAGCTTGTCATTGACACGGCGTCTCTAAATCCAGGCGTTTATCAGCCGGTTGTCATCGTTAAGGAAGGTGCAGAGTTTCTGTATCGCCAGAAGGCCCCCGCGCTTGAAATCGAGGACCCGGATCGGATTTTTCACTGGGGTCCAGTTACGTTGCCCCATGAATGGTCAGTATCGTGAATACACTGGCGAGCCCCAATATGAAGCTCGCTAGCAGACTGCGATCTAGCTATCTGTAGGTGTTAGAGATAAATCGTAGCCCAATTGGGCAACAAGATCTCCGTACCTTTCATTGAATGCCTCCAGCACCTTTGTTGTCAGCACGCGCCGCCAATCGCTAGGAGCGGCTGGATTAGAAAATGTCTTCGACAAATCGATTTCTGCCCTGTCGGTGAACCCACAGAATTCGGCGAGGTGAGCCAGATTCTGTTGTCCGGTCAGCGGGTCTGGATTGAATTCTTCCAGCCTGATTTCGAGGATATTAGGGGCTGGTCGCCAAGGGCGTAGTTGATTGTCAATGACGTCCTTTGTGATGTTGTCGAGTTCGTACAACAGACCGTCCTCCAGGCTGAGGCTCTCCAGAATGGGTCTGTCTTTTTCAAGTTTGCGCCATATCCACTGATCTGGACGGACGATAATGTGCCCGTCCAAGTGGTGAAAATAGCTGGAGACAAAAAACTGTCTCGGATCGCGAAGTACGTGGATACCCACATAATCCAGCCCGAGGCGATTCAGCCGGTCAACGACAGGCTTGCCGGAATTGGCAAGCATCAATACCGCACGTTCGCTTGCTGCGAACTTTTCGAAATCTACATGATAAAGATCAAGGTCGTGGGCCGTTTCGAATTCGAACATCGGCTCATTGATGTGATAGGCTTGGGTTTCGTAGCCGTTAGCTTGGGCAAGAGGCCGAAGCACGGTCTGTCGAAAGAAGCGGCTGCCACACTTGTGGTGACCGAAAAACACAATATGAGAGGGTGACGTCGGCATGGCGGGGGTTCTAGAGCATTTTTCGCGCTTATGAACACCGGCAGGGAATGTTATCCCGGTGATTGCGACGTTTCCGCAACGAGGCGGAGGAAAAGGGTTCACCGGATGCCCGGTTTGCGGCATATCCTATCGGCAACAAGGAGCCCCGGTATAGCCGCTGCGTCGATATGAAAAGCGAGATGTGAGTCATGACCCGCGATCGGATCAGTATCGTTTTTCGTTCCCTGAACGAGGAAAAATGGTTTGGCGACGCCCTGGAGATGTGTCGCGCCCAGGAAACCGACGATGTCGATGTTGAGATCGTTCTGGTTGACTCCGGCTCGACCGACCGCACCCTTGATATCGCCGAAGACTATGGCTGCAGGATTGTCCACATCAAAAAATCGGATTTCACCTTCGGTCGGTCGCTGAACTATGGTTGTGAGGCGGCGACCGGGGATTATCTCGTTTTTATCTCGGCCCACTGCGTGCCGGGTCACCGAGAATGGCTGAAAAATCTGGTGCGTCCCTTGCGCGAAGGAGAGGCCGATTATGTCTATGGTCGGCAGGTGGGCCATGAGGTGTCGCGCTTTTCTGAGCATCAGGTATTTGCGCAATACTTTCCGCAATTCGATAAGCTTCCGCAGGACGACTATTTCATCAACAATGCCAATTCAGCTCTCTCAAAAGAGCTTTGGGCGAAGTATAAGTTCGATGAGGCGGTTACTGGCCTTGAGGACATGGTCCTCGGTAAACAGATCAAAAATGACGGCGGGAAGATCGGCTATGTGTGTTCCGCGCCTGTGGTGCATATCCACGAGGAAACCTTCCGCCAAACGCGCCGGCGGTATTATCGCGAAGCCTTGACCTTGCGCGGGATCATGCCGGAGATGCATTTTCACTTCGGTGATTTCATGCGCTACTTCACGGCGGGCGTTTTTAACGACTTTTCAGAAGCCCTTTCCCAGCGCCGGTTCTGGAATACTGCGCCAGAGATCATCATGTTCCGTCTGATGCAGTATTGGGGCACTTATCAGGGTCATAAGGAAACGCGTCAACTCTCGCGTGCCCAGAAAGAAAGCTACTATTATCCCCGTACGGAAAAAATCCACGGTCGTGCAGACCCAGGTAATGATAATGGAAAATTGCCGTCAAAGGCGGCCGCTGAATAACAAGCTCCTCAACTCAGGAAGACAAATATGATTGGCGATGGAAAACGCCTTACTGCCCTGTTGCCCATGAAGGCACACAGCGCCCGGGTGACGTCGAAGAATTTTCGCGACATTGCGGGTAAGCCTTTGTTTCGTTGGATCCTCGACACGATGGCATCGCTGGACGAGATCGACCAGATCGTCATCAACACCGATGCGCGGAATATCCTCTCTGATAATGGTCTCAACGATGGTGATTATGACGGTAAGGTCTTAATCCGTGATCGGAAGGAGGAGATTTGCGGCGACTTTGTCTCCATGAACCTTGTGCTTGCCGACGATGTCGCCAATGTGCCGTCCGATTATTATCTGATGACCCATACGACCAATCCATTGCTCCGTGGAGAAACCATTAAAGAAATGGTTCGGGCGTACCTGGATGGCTTGAAGAGCAATGCAGCCGACAGTCTTTTTACCGTGAACAGCCACCAGACCCGGTTTTATACCTCTGAAGGTGAGCCGATTAACCACGACCCCGCTAATCTAATCCGGACGCAGGACCTGCCACCCTATCTTGAAGAAAACTCCGTGTGCTATCTTTTCACTGGAGAAAGCTTTGCAAAAACTGAGGCGCGGATTGGCGAGAAGCCAATGCTCTTTACCACGCCGCCTTTGGAATCGGTGGACATTGACGAAAAACCAGACTGGTTCATGGCTGAATCATTGCTGATGCGCATCGCCGACGGCGAAGCGCTGCCGACGGAGTAATGCCCCCATGTCCAACTTAAATGCACAACCGAAAGTCCTTGTAACGTGCCCGCCGATGCTCGGGCTTATCGAAGAATTCGAAGATGACTTTGCCGCGGCTGGGCTCGCCTGCACACCGGCGAAGGTCACCCAGGTCATGACCGAGGATGAGCTGATTGAAATCTTGCCAGCTTTTGACGGTTGGATCATAGGCGATGATCCGGCCTCTAAACGGGTGATCGAAGCAGGCGCTGCTGGAAACTTGAAAGCCGCCGTGAAATGGGGCGTTGGCGTCGACAATGTTGACTTTGACGCGTTCAAGGCACTTGGCCTGCCGGTAACCAATACGCCAGGGGTCTTTGGCGGTGAGGTCGCCGATGTGGCGCTCACCTATACCCTCGGCCTGACGAGAGAAACTTACTTTATCGATCGCGAAATTCGTACCAAGAATGGCTGGCCAAAGCCGAGCGGGATCAGCCTCAGTGGGCGGACGGTCGCTGTCGTGGGATTTGGGGATATTGGTCGGCAGACGGCAAAGCGCATCCTCGCGTGCGATGCCAACGTCATTGCTTACGACCCGTTTTTCAAATCCGCCGACGGGATTTCCGTTGAAAATGCCAGCTGGCCGGACCGTCTCGGTGAAGCGGATGTGCTCATTTTCACTTGTCCCCTGACGCCTGAGACCCGCCACATGTTCAATAAAGACCTCTTGCCAAAATTGAAGCGAGGCGTACGGGTCGTCAATGTCGCCCGCGGGCCGGTGATCGACGAGACGGCCCTTTTGGACGGGCTGAACAGCGGCATCGTCGATTGCGCAGCGCTTGATGTTTTTGAAGTTGAGCCTCTCGCCGCGGATCATCCGTTGCGCACGTTTGATCGCTGTATTTTCGGTTCCCACAATGGCTCAAATTCAGCGGATGCGGTGCGGCGTGTGAGCCGGATCGCCATTGGCAAAATGGCAGATTTCCTAGGGACAGCAAGCGCGTAAGCTATGGAAAAATTCAGTATACTTATCACTGGATGCGAAGGTGGCATTGGCACGAAGCTGGTTGAAGGGTTCAAAGGGGCTGGATGGCACGTGATCGGCGTGGATCGCGCTGCGCCGTCGAGCAAAGCCGACGACGGCGTGAGCATCAAAGCTGATATTGGCGCGTTCGTAACCGATCCTGGTGCTCTAACGGCGTTCGCCGCAGAGGTTAGGGAGAGCGCGGTGGACGCGCCTTTACGGGCAATCGTCAATAATGCAGCGGTGCAGCATGTGGGCCGGCTTGATTGCCTGACACCAGCGCAAATCGTCGAGACCATGAACGTGAATGTTATTGCGCCCATGCTGATCTCGAAAACGTTTCTGCCAGAGCTTGAGGCGAACAAAGGCATGATCCTGAACATCGGGTCGGTCCATGCCAGCGCCACCAAGCCAGAATTCTCCGCCTACGCCACATCGAAGTCGGCACTCCATGGTCTTTCCCAAGCGCTGGCGGTTGATCTGGGGCCGAATGTGCGCGTCAATACCCTGGCGCCCGCCGCCGTCAGCACACCCATGTTGAAGGCGGGTTTTGAGGGCAACCGTGAGGCCTACAAAGCACTGAAGAACGTCCACCCGTTGCAGCGAATTGCTGAACCCCAAGAGGTGGCGGATATCGCGCTTTTTCTGGTGTCGGATGCTGCCTCTTTCCTGACCGGCACGACGCTCTATGCCGACGGCGGTATTCTCTCGCGCCTTCACGATCCTGCCTGAGGAGGTATTCTAATGGAAAGCGTCGTCAAGTCCGATCCCTCGCTCATCGCCGATGTCAAAGCGGTTCTTGGCGAAGGTCCACTTTGGGATCCGGATCTGGAAAGGCTTCTTTTTCTCGACATCAAAGGTGAGAAGATATTCCGTACAAACCTAGCCGATAGTGAAACAGAAGAAATCGAGTGTCCGGGGATGGTGAGCAGTCTCGGCCTTACCGAAACCCCGGGCGCGTACGTTTGTACAAATAAGAATGGATTCGCGACGCTCTCGCTGGACGGCGGCATTGCCGACCTTTCGCCGATTATCGACCCGGAAGAGCACTTGCCCGGTAACCGCTTTAACGATGGCAAAATTGATCCCTATGGATACTATATTGCCGGCACAATGGAAAACGCTGAAACGTTCAAGACGCCAGGAAGTTGGTGGCAACTAAAGCCGGACAGCGGTGTCTTGCGACTGGCAACGGACTTCCTCATCTGTAACGGACCTACGTATTCCGTTGACGGAAAAATGATTTTCCTAACTGACTCGGCCCGCCAGACAGTGTTCAGGGCGCGCCTTGCAGAAGGCGGGATTGAGGAATTGGCCCCATACCTCCAATTCGAGGAAAAAGATGGATATCCGGACGGGATGGAAGTGGACCGGGAAGGATGCCTTTGGATTGCCTTCTGGGACGGCAACTGCGTGCGGCGGTTCGATGCAGACGGAAAGCTGCTGGAGGAAGTCGTTTTGCCTGTCCCGCGGCCAACAAGCCTTACCATTGTTGACGATGCGATGTTCGTCACGTCGGCATCGATCGGACTTTCCGATGAAGAGGGCCAGAAGTATCCGGGCTCCGGCGGCCTGTACCGCATTGATCTGACGCGCTCCTTAGGACGGCCTTCCTATCGGTTTGCCCTTGTATCTTGATGTATCTTGAGGCTGGGGGCTCTGAGCCGAACACCCTAATGACATGGACATTTAGGGTAGGGGCATTCATGGCGAGGGCATTCATCACGGGGGCGTTGATGACTAGGGTGTTTCGCGCCCGCATGGTCAGACGTCCCCGGAATGAAGGAAAATTCGTTCTAGTAAGGCACCAGAACCCTGAAGGTTGGTGAGCTGCAACTGGAGGTGGTGTGCCGCTTGCCAGGGCGTTTCAAATTGAACACCGACCTGCGCTCCCTTGCGGTCAACTTGATGGCGAAACGTCAAATCAATGTCGATATTATTGGCAGGCTGATTGAACTGCAATTGAAGCGACCGAACCCCGTCAGGTATATAGTGGACCAGCGGGATATCTGCCCTCTGATCAATCTCCCCGTTCCGGCCAAGACCATGGATCCTTGTTTGGGAGGGCGCCAAAGTGCGGCGAAGCTGACGGGCAACGTTTTTGGGCATCATGTATTCAAAGGCGTGATGGAGGGCAAAGCCGACCTTGCTCTTCAATTTGGTGGAAGCATTCGCATTCTGATTGATGATCCTGTCCAGCTCAGTGCGACGGCCTTTGCCAAATCCGCCGGTTTTGGCTTCTTCCGTCCAGAGAACTTTCGAGAACGTTTGGTCGATGAATTCAAATCGCGCGTTTGCCTGCCAGAAGCGAACCCACAAATCCCAGTCCATTGTGTAGTGCAGGTCTTTGTTCAGTTTGCCAACGCGCTCGTGGAGCTCGCGCCGGAAAAAACACGATGGCTGAGAGATGATGTCCGCATGAAGAAGCCGGTCGCTCGGCGGCTCAACGGCCCAATGGAAACCGGTAAACGCAAAGTCGTCGTCGATAATCATGCTGTGGCCATAGACGACGTCCGGTCGATCGCCAGATGCCGAGCGGTCAAAGGCCGCAATCGCCACCTCCATCGCGCCGGGGTAAAGGGCGTCATCGGCATTCAGCCATCCGAGGATAGGGGCGTTCGTGTTCTCCCACCCTTCTAAGATGGCGTCCGATTGGCCGCTGTCCGGCCCGTGGCGGCGGTAGGCGAGGTGATCGGCGTATTTGTCGGCAACTGCTTTGACGCGTGGATCGCCAGATGCATCGAGAAACGCAACTTCCGGCGCCGGCGTCTGGATGATCAGGCTCTGCAGGCAATCTTCGATAAGCGGGTGATAGGCCCCCACGGGAACTGAAATGGCGATCTGGGACATAATTGAGGGACTTAAGGACTAAGATACTTTCGTAAGTGTGCCGTCTCAGGATCTAACGGCATCGGTACCGCGAAATGGTCGGGGTTTGCCCACAAGAGCACTCAGTGGCTTTAGCTTGTGCCAAATTTGCTCAGAGTTTTTCCGGGCATGTTTTCCTGGAACCGGCCTCGCGATCGAATAGATGTAGCGGGAGCTGTGGTGTGTCTTCAATAGACAAATGCGATGGCGGGGGTCGCGGTTCTTTGCCGGCAGTTCCTGCATTTTGTGTCTTCAGGTGCATTTGGGTGTCCGCTTCGCGGTTAAGGAATAATTTGCCCGCATGCCGAGAAGTCGTCTGAATGCGCTCCCGAGGGTGTTGTTGCGTTAACCGTCTAAAACGCATCACTCTTGGTTAGATGACTGAATTTCTCCGATTTTTTCCACTTTCCCCCGGCGTCTTGATTGATTTTTTTGGTACGATTTGATTTAAATAGGGTGCAGGTGCGAAGTGGAATGGCGTTTGCACTAATCTAATCGATCGCAGGAACAGGTTCCTGGGGGACAAGGAGTTGAGTACAATGAAAACGATTAAGGCTATTGCCGCGGTTGCGGTTGCCTCAGCTTTCACGATGGGCGTTGCGCACGCCTCACCAGTGACAGTTGCTGGTGTGAACTACCAGACGACGGATTTTGCTTCGTCGCTTGATGTGCGGACAGGTGACGTAGACGCTTTCGATATCACGGGCGCATCCACTGACACGAATTCAGCGCTCGGCTGGTCGGCAAACGACGGCGTGAAATGCGCTTCGGAAACGGGCGGTTGCTCATTCATCATAAATTTCGCCAACCCAATTGAAAACCAAGCTGGGGACGATCTTGTTATCCTCGGTCTTGGCGGCACGGGATCGAATGAAAAATTCGATCTGGCTTATATGGGCACGCGTCTTACCGACCTGAACCTTGTTGATACGGGCACATTTGCTGGAAAATTCAACATCAAGTCTCTGTCGATCGACCTTACCGATCTCGGCGTTGCTATGGGTGATTTTGTGACACGGATCAAAGTCATCGTTAATGCGGGTGCGAACCGGGAAGAGTTTGTTGGATTTGCGTCACTGAACGATGACACTGATCTCGTCACCCCGGTTCCAGCAGCGGCTTGGCTGTTTGGTTCAGCCCTTTTCGCTGGTGGCTTCTTCAAGCGGAAGCGCAAAACCGCTTAACGGTTGATCTTAAATAGTGAATTCAGAAAGCCCTGCGCCGGGTCCCCGCGCAGGGCTTTTTGCTGTTCCAAGAGGTGCGTCCCAATGGATAGGACTTGGCGGACGGGGTGACAGCGTTTGCAATCTTGCCTCGGCTAAGAAACATCAACGCGCTTGATCTTTGGCGTGATGCGCCGCCGGATGAGGTCAATCGGCGACCAATTCAGAAGTGCTGCCACCTCAAGAGCGTTGATTGGTCGTATGTCATTAACTGGATTGCCGCTGTTCGCTGCCGGTATCGATGAGACCTCATCAGTCCGTGGGCCGAGATATCCATCTCGCAGCGCTTTGAGATAAGGCCCCGCATGGCCTGCCAAGAGAAACCGCCCCAGTAGACTGAAGTCGGTTGCAAGGCGCATCGGCAAAGTCAGCAGTCTAAGAGCAAGAGGAACGTTTTTGCGAAACAGCCAGATCCTGTTTCTGTGGCCATGATAGATCGTGAAGTCGCTATGGCGGCCCGTGACCCCTGACCCTTCATGGTGCACGATTGCGCTTGCAAGCTGAACGGACCGGCCGCCAGCGAGGCGCAAGCGAAAGCCAAGATCAACGTCTTCCCCGTAACAGAAAAATCGTTCGTCGAACCCTCGACGGCTCAAGAACACCTTGCGACGGTATGCGCAGGCGGCGGCGCATGGTGCAAAACAATCATACGTACCAGGAGCGCTTAATCTGGGTGCGCCGAAATGGCTCCGGAAGGGAATGCCAAATGCGCTGAGGACATCGCCCGCACCATCAAGCCGGGAGGGATCACTATCGTCGATCTGCAACGATCCAAATGCGTCTGCGTCTGGATATTCTTTGATCCCTTCAGTGATCTCTTCCAGCCAATTGGGAGTCGCATAGGCATCCGGGTTCAGGAAAATCAACCACTCACCGCAAGCTTGAAGAGCTGCTAGGTTATTGGCGGTAGCAAAGCCCTTATTCACTTTTAAGTCCATTTTCCGGATGAGACCCGCCTCCTGAACATCAGTAAACGATGTATCTGACGAACCGTTGTCAGCAATAATGATCTCAACTGGTTGGACCGTCTGCGCAAACAAATGATCCAGACACTTCGCGAGCCGTGCGCCTGAGTTGTAATTGACGATAATAACGGAAAAAGTTGGCAATCCTGATTGGTGCGTGCCGTGGTCGCCAGATACTCTCTCCGAAGGCGAAGCAATCACTCAACGGTCACCGATTTGGCGAGGTTGCGCGGTTGGTCCACATCGGTGCCCTTTGTCGTGGCAGTGAAATAGGCCAGCAGTTGAATAGGCGCAGCGTAGACCATTGGCGTTAAGAGCGGATGGCACGATGGGACTTCAATTGCCTTCCAGATGTCGGGCCCCGCCTTGGCGATACCTTCCCGGTCTGCAATAAGGAGCGCCTTGCCTTGCCGCGCGATCACCTCATGCATGTTGGAAACGGTTTTTTCCAGGTGCTTGTCTGATGGCGCGATGACCACAACCGGGGTGTTTTCATCGATCAGCGCAATTGGCCCGTGTTTTAGTTCGCCTGCGGCATATCCTTCGGCATGGATATAGGAGATCTCTTTCAGTTTGAGGGCACCTTCCATGGCGAGGGGAAAGCTAACGCCTCTCCCGATGTAGAGTATATCGCTTGCTTTTGCGATCTCCACCGCAACGGTTTCGATCTCGTCCGAAGCGCTGATTGCTTCTGAAACGAGCCGCGGAACCGCCAGGAGGCTTTTGGCTATATTGTCTGCTTCTTCAGCAGAAAGCGTGCCTCGCGCCCGCCCAGCCGCCAGCGCGATACATGCCAGTGACGCCAATTGGCACGTGAATGCCTTGGTAGAGGCAACGCCGATTTCGGGGCCCGCCGCCATGGGAAAGACAATGTCGGATTCCCGGGCGATCGAAGACTCCGGCACATTGACCACAGAGGCGATCCGTTGACCCATTTCTTTGGCATTCCGCAACGCGGCCAGGGTGTCCGCGGTTTCGCCGGACTGGGAGACAAAGAGTGCACCGCCCCCTTCTTTATACGGAACATCCCGGTATCGAAGCTCAGAGGCAATATCCACTTCCACTGGCAAGCCGGCCCACGTTTCAAACCAGTATTTGGAAATGAGACCAGCATAAAAGGCGGTGCCGCAGGCTGAGACTGTCAGCCGGTCAAGCTCGGCAAAGTCGAACGCCCCTTCAGGCAACCTCACTTCGCCGGTTGAGGCATCCAGGTATCTCGCCAAGGTGTGAGCGATCACCTCTGGCTGTTCGTGAATTTCCTTGGCCATGAAATGGCGATGGCCATCCTTGTCCACCATCGTGTCCGATGCCGACGAGACCAGTTCCGGGCGGGAGACAATTGCGTTTGAACCGTCTCGGACTTCAAATCCCTTGCGGGTGACCACTGCCCAGTCGCCTTCTTCCAGATAAGTGACTCGGTTTGTAAATGGCGCCAGCGCATAGGCGTCTGATCCGATGAACATCTCATCGTCACCTCGCCCAATCGCGAGTGGGCTGCCCCGCCGGGCCACAATCAAGAGATCGTCTTCGCCGCGGAACAAAATCGCGAGGGCAAACGCACCGCGAAGTTGACCCAGCGCTTTTTCGACGGCCCCTGTCGCCGAAAGGTTCTCCGACGACATGTAATGGGTAATCAATTGGCCGATGACTTCGCTGTCTGTTTGGGACTGAAACTCCCGGCCAGCCTGCTTCAGCTCGGCCCGAAGATCGGCGAAGTTCTCGATAATGCCGTTGTGCACCAGGGCGAGGCGCTCAGTTGCGTGGGGGTGGGCATTGATTTCCGTCGCTGCCCCGTGGGTTGCCCAGCGTGTGTGGCCGATCCCGGAAGTGCCATCGAGGGGAGTCCCATCCAGTTTCTCGCCGAGGGCGCTTAGCTTTCCAACGGCACGAACCCGCGATAGCTCACCGTCTTTAACGATCGCAATCCCGGCACTGTCATAGCCGCGATACTCCAACCGCTTCAGGCCTTCGAATATTTCATTTGCAACCGGGCGATTGCCCAGAATCCCTATTATTCCGCACATAGCTCGCTAACCAACTGATGTTACCGACAATTCGTTGTCGCCATGGTTGAACCTATCGCCGTTCTAGCGCAAGAAAAACTAGATCGGCGCGCACAGACGCAAAGAAACGCAGGAACGCAAACAAATGCATTGCAGGTCACAGCGATCTCCGACGATCGTCTGTCGAAGGGAATCTGTGAGCGATACTAAGGGCAAAAATGGGGCAATCCCGAGCGAACAAGCTTAACGGCGTTGTGTGATGAGGAGGCGATCATGAAAATCTTGGTGACAGGCGGAGCAGGCTTCATTGGCTCGGCCGTCTTGCGTGCAGGGCTCGATCGAGGTTTGTCGTTGGTCAATTACGACCTCCTCACTTACGCTGCCAATCTCGATAACCTCAAAGGCTGGGATGACCGCGACGGATATGCTTTTGTCCAGGGCGACATTTGCGACGAAGCGGCGGTCAGTGCCGCGCTGGCAAGTCACCAGCCCGATGCGATCATGCACCTGGCCGCGGAATCCCATGTCGACCGCTCGATCGATGGTCCGGGCGCCTTCATTCAGACAAATCTTGTTGGGACCTACACTCTGCTTCACGCCGCGCGCGCTTATTACGAAGGGCTTTCGGGTGAGCGAAAGGCGCGGTTTACGTTCCATCATGTCTCAACCGACGAAGTCTACGGCTCCCTTGGGGCGGATGGTCTTTTTACGGAAGAAACGCCCTACCAACCGAATTCGCCTTACTCAGCCTCAAAGGCCGGGTCCGATTTTCTGGTGCGGGCCTGGGGGGAGACGTTTGGCTTGCCGGTTGTCACGACAAACTGCTCAAACAATTACGGCGCGTATCAGTTCCCGGAAAAGCTGATCCCCGTTGTGATCTTGGCGGCGCTTGAGGGGGCGACCATTCCCGTTTACGGCAAGGGTGAGAACATTCGCGACTGGCTCTACGTGGATGATCACGCCGATGCGCTATTACTTGCCCTGGAAAAAGGCGAGTCTGGCGAGACTTATAATATTGGCGGGAACAATGAACGCCGCAATATCGATCTTGTCCGGACCATCTGTGAGCTGATGGACGAAATGTCGCCGTCGGGTAAGCCTCATGATCAGCTTATCGAGTTCGTCACCGACCGCCCCGGCCACGATATGCGGTATGCGATCGATGCGTCAAAGATAGAGCGTGAACTCGGTTGGACGCCAAAGACGGATGTGGAAACCGGACTTGCAAAGACCGTGCAATGGTATCTCGACAATCGCTGGTGGTGGGAAAAAATCCGCAATCAGGGATTTGAAGGAAGCCGCATTGGTCTCGGCACTGATCAAAAGAGTAAGGAAAACTGACCGTGAAAGGTATCATTCTCGCGGGTGGCTCCGGCACACGCCTTTATCCGATTACCCACGCAGCGTGTAAACAGCTCTTGCCTGTATATGACAAGCCCATGATCTATTACCCTCTGTCGACACTGATGCTGGCGGGCATTCGGGACATCTTGGTGATCACGACGCCGGAGGATCGGGAGATTTTCTCACGTCTTTTAGGCGACGGGCAGAAATGGGGCATTTCCATCACGTATGAGGTGCAGCCCAAACCAGAAGGGCTCGCTCAGGCTTTCATCATTGGCGAAAACTTTGTCGACGGGGGAAAGTGCGCGCTGGTCCTGGGCGACAATATTTTCTACGGGCACGGACTATCAGAGATGTTGGTGAGGGCAGCCGCTGTTGAAAAAGGCGCGGTTGTCTTTGGCAGCTACGTTACCGACCCGGAACGCTACGGCGTTGTGGAGTTTGACAAAAACGGCAAGGCGGTCAGCATTGAAGAAAAACCCCCGCAACCGAAATCAAACTATGCCGTGACCGGGCTTTATTTCTATGATGAGACGGTTTGTGCGCGCGCTCGGGAGGTCAAACCATCGGCCCGCGGAGAGCTTGAGATCACAACGTTGAACCAGATGTATCTGGAAGACGATGCGCTTACGGTTGAATTGCTTGGGCGCGGCTTTGCCTGGCTTGACACCGGCACGTATGCGTCCCTTCTTCAAGCCGGCCAGTTTGTCCAGACGGTCGAGGAGCGGCAGGGCTTGAAAGTCGGCTGCGTTGAAGAAGTTGCCTATCGTAAGGGGTTCATCAACGCAGACCAGGTGAAAGCACTTGCCGAGCCTCTGCTAAAGAGTGGTTACGGGGTTTATCTCAATCAAATCGTCGAAGAGCGGGTGTTTTAGGAGACGTCCATGGAAGTTGCGCGCTTGTCTATCCCGGACGTGATTGTCCTGACACCCCGGAAGTTTGCCGACGATCGTGGCTACTTCATGGAGACCTATTCAGCGCGCTCGATGGGTGACGCTCTTGGTGAAATGGCGTTTGTTCAGGACAATGAGTCTTTTTCCAGCGAAACCTATACCGTGCGCGGCTTGCATTATCAGGCGCCGCCCTATGCACAAGACAAATTGGTACGCGTGATCCGGGGGCGGATCTTTGATGTGGTTGTGGATGTGCGCAAAGGCTCCCCAACCTATGGCAAATGGGTTGGTGCAGAGCTTTCGGCGGAAAATCGCGCGCAGTTATTGGCCCCGAGAGGTTTTCTCCATGGGTTCATGACGCTGGAGCCGGATTGCCTCGTCGCCTACAAAGTCTCAGCGTTTTATGACGGCCCCTCCGATGGCGGCGTGCGGTTTGACAGCCCGGATCTGGGCATCGCCTGGCCGGGTCCGACCGACAAAGCCGTGCTCTCCGACAAGGACAAAGCCGCACCCGATTTTTCAGCGTTTGAGTCGCCGTTCGTTTAGCGTCAGCGGTCCGCTCTTGGTGTCGCCCCAACTCACTTGCTGTTGACAGTCGGCTTTCCCTATTCTGGCGGCACCGAAAAGAACACGTAATGACAAAAAAGAGCACGCGCCCGCCGTTCGAAATCGGAGGGCAATCCATCGACCCGGGTACCCGGCGGACGGTCAAGATTGAGATTGGCTTCCTGGCTGATCATACGCTCATGGGCATGACCGCTCATGTGATCCATGGTCGCGCCGAGGGCCCCGTCATGTTCGTTAGCGGAGCGATCCATGGCGATGAAATTCTCGGTGTCGAGATCATCCGGCGACTGATGGGTGTTAAGACCCTGAACCGATTAAAGGGAACCCTGATCCTCGTGCCCGTAGTCAATGCCTATGGGTTCCTTGCCCAGTCTCGCTATCTCCCCGACCGCCGGGATCTCAATCGGAGTTTTCCCGGCAGCTCTACCGGGTCTCTGGCCGGACAATTAGCGCACACCTTCGTGAGTGAGATTGTGGCCCGCTGCAGCCTCGGCATTGATCTGCATACGGCGGCTATTCACCGCGATAACCTCCCTCAAATCCGTGCCAACCTTGATGATCCGGACGTCCTCCAGATGGCGGAAGCCTTTGGCACGTCAATCATGCTCCATGCCCATTTGCGCGAAGGATCGCTGCGCCAGGCGGCCGGGGAGATGGGGTGCAAGACCTTGCTCTATGAGGCGGGTGAGGCGCTTCGGTATGACGAAAAGGCGATCCGGATCGGCGTGCGCGGTGTGGTCGGTGTCTTGCGCAATGTGGGGATGGTGCCCCTCCCGAAAGCCAGCGCCAAGCCCTCGGGCCAAGCGTCAGCCAAACGCAAGGCGTCAATACTCTCCCCAATCAGGTCGGACCGAAGCACCTGGCAGCGCGCGCCAATCGGCGGGGTGATGCGCGCAAGCAAAGGCCTCGGCGATCGTGTCCGCAAGGGTGAGGTGATCGCTCAAATCTCAGACCCTCTAGGTGAAGTCAACGAAGCCGTCGAGGCGCCGATCACGGGGATCATCATTGGCCGGACGAATTTGCCTGTGGTCAATCGCGGTGATGCGCTGTTTCACGTTGCGCGCGTCAAGAGCGCCAGCGATGCCGAAGATCTCATTGAAGCCCTGTCCGATGAGGTCGACGAAGACCCGCTGTTTGACGGAGTAGAAATCGTTTAGGCGACCGCGCGCGCAAGGGCGCATTGGGACCAGATTTCTGACAGGGCAGAAACTAACCGGTCGATGTCATCGCTGGAATGAACCGGCGATGGTGTGATCCGTAACCGCTCTGAGCCTTTGGCGACCGTCGGATAGTTGATCGGCTGCACGTAAATGCCGTGGTGCTCCATCAACCAATCGCTGATCCATTTACACTTCACCGGGTCTTTCACCATCACCGGCACGATATGGCTTGGATTATCCAGGGTCGGAATGCCCTGGGCGGACAAGCGCCGCCGGACCTCAGCGACAGCGGATTGATGGGCCTCGCGTTCTGCTGTGCTTTCCTTCAGGTGCCGGACACTTGCCAGCGCGCCAGCGGCAATCGCCGGGGGCAGGGCGGTGGTGAAGATAAAGCCGGAGGCAAAGCTCCGTACAAAGTCGATCAAGGCTTTTGAGCCGGTAATGTATCCGCCAATGACGCCATAGGCCTTGGCGAGGGTGCCTTCGATCACGGTCAGCCGGTCCATCAGACCGCGCTGTTCGGCAATGCCGCCGCCGCGAGGCCCGTACAGGCCAACGGCGTGGACTTCGTCGATATAGGTCATTGCTCCGTATTTGTCGGCGAGATCGCAGATCTCTTCGATAGGCGCGATATCACCGTCCATGGAATAGACGGATTCAAAGGCGATGAGTTTCGGGGCGTCAGGGTCCGCAGCGCCTAGGAGGTCTTCCAGGTGCACCAGATCGTTATGACGGAAAATATGCCGTTCGGCTTTAGAGTGCCGGATGCCCTCGATCATAGACGCGTGGTTCATTTCATCGGACAGCACCACACACCCCGGCATGCGGGCTGCGAGCGTGGAAAGCGATGTCCAGTTAGAAACGTACCCGGAGGTGAAGAGGAGGGCCGCTTCCTTGCCGTGGAGGTCAGCGAGCTCCTGTTCCAATAGAACATGGTAGTGGTTGGTGCCGGAAATATTCCGCGTGCCGCCGGCGCCTGCGCCGCAGGTCTCAAGGGCCTCATGCATAGCGGCGAGGACGTCCGGGTGTTGGCCCATGCCGAGATAGTCGTTTGAGCACCAGACCGTGATGTTTTCCGGGCCGACGCTTCCGTGATTGTCCGCTTGTGGAAAGGCACCGGCTTTGCGGGCGATATCAGCGAAGACGCGGTAGTTTCCTTCGTCTTGCAGTTGGTGCAGCTTCGTTTCGAAGAAGCGATCATAGTCCATTCGGTCAAACCCCTGCCGTACCCCGCCGCCGGCATCCTTACTCTCTTGATGTCTGGTGAATATAATTAGCTGCTCGCGCCGGCCAACTAAAATGGTTGAGAGTGACTTGCAGGTACGTGGGCCGATTGACGCGGCGACTTTCGGTCGATGAAGGCACCGTTCCGGCGTGATTGAAATGCACCGCCGGATCTGGTCTGCGAATTGCTCCTAGTTCCACGCAAAAAAGTTAACGTTTCACTATTCCAAATAGGCGAGAAACCTTCTTATGTTTCGCCTCAGGAATGATTGTGAGGGGAGCCACAACATGACACAGGAATTCAACCGGGTTGGACGATTTCCGGCCAGGCGCTCGACCAGGATTGCCGCTTTAGCGGGTGCCGCGCTGTTCTTTGGTGCACCAGCGAATGCGGTGGATATTGCGGTAGCGGGTCCAGGCGATTTTCCAGCCGCGATTGCCGCCGCTGAGGCCGGTGACCGCTTGCTCTTAGCCCCCGGTGCCTACGGGGCGCAGGAAATCAAGGGCAAAAATTTCACCAGCCCTGTTACTATTGCCAGTGCTGACCTCGCAGCCCCGGCCATCTTTACCTCAATGCGAACCTACGCAGCTTCGGCGCTCGTTTTTGATGGGCTGGTGTTCGAAAATGGTTCGACGAGCGCGCCGACGACGACAAACGTCATCACCGTCCAGTTGGGCGGAAACATCACCTTCCGAAACGTGGCGATCCGTGGGAGCGACGATGGTGTGGCGGGCAATGACGGGATCGGCATTTCCTTGCGCGATACGCTCGATGTGAGGATCGAAGACAGTGTGTTCACTGACCTCCTGCGTGGCATCGGCATTGTGGACACTGCAAACCTCACCATCCAGAACAATCGCTTTGAGCGCATGGGCTCAGACGGTATTGCGGGCGGCGGTGTGCAAAACGCGACAATCGCCAGTAATTTTATCACCAATTTTGATCTGGTCGATCCAAACCGGGTTCATCCCGATGGCATCCAATTGTGGGACACCAACGCAAAGGCAGCCAACGCGAACATTGCGATCACCGGCAACGTCATTTTGCGCGGAACTGGTGATCCCGCTCAGGGAATTTTTCTTCGCAGTCCAACACTGCAATCGACAAACCTGACCATCAGCGACAACGTCATTCACCAGTCCATGGGACAGGGCATTTACGTGGAGAATGCCAATCAGGTTACCATTGAGCACAACACAATCTCGCCGTTCGATTGGAAGACCGACAAGCCGGGGTTTGACTTGCGCACGCCGGGTCCTGACTTTTTGTTTTCAGACAATGTCGCGAGTGTTTATCGGGTGCCGGCCGGTTTGGGCATGTCAAATGAGACCCTCAATTTCGACAATCCGTGGATTGAGGGGTATGCAGAGGAGTTGGTTCTGGCCCCGTTCGAAGGTAGCGCGGCCAAGGCGGAGGACCTTACCGCGCTGACCGGCGTCGGGGCGCAAACGATCACCGTAAGCCACGATACAGCCGGTGAGAGACTGATCCGCCATCAGCGCAACGGTGGAGATCTGACGAGCGCAGACTACCAACTCTTAGGCAAACAAGCAGGCAAGCGCGCCAAATGGTCCCTCAAGGGAGCGGATGGCGCGGAAGAAGCGAGCGCTGTTGGCCGAACTGCCAGTTTGGCGGCCGAAGGACCCGGGCTTAAGTCGGTATCCGTCCGATTTGGCGGACGAAAGAACCGAAAAACCGGCGAGAAAAAAGTGCGTGTCTTGGACGAGGCTATTGCACGCTTCTCCTTTGATGGAACGTCTACCGACGAAAGTGATGACCCACTTGTCTTGGACGGGGCATCGGCCGGGTTCGGGGCCGATGGCGAAACGGAATTCGCTGTTTTTGATGGCCGCACGCCAGCAGAAGGCGGCACGTATTTGACGTCTGCCCCTGCGCCAAAAGCGACTTCGGCTCTTAACCTCTCGGTTAAAGCGCGTCTACGTCGATCGGGGGCAAACGCCGTTTGGCAAATGCTTGCGGTTGTTTCTAACAGTTATCAAATTCGACTTAATCAGGATCGGATCCAAGCGATCTTCTACGATCAAACCGGTGCTGCAAACTTCCTGAACGTAAACAGTGCAGGGATCTCTGATGGCGACTGGCACGATTTGGAAGTCAAGTACGACGGTGTTGTCGGAAGCTTGGCCTTGTACGTGGACGGAACGATGTTGAATTCGATCACCATGCCGGCGGGGCCGATTGTTTATCAGCCAAAACAGAGTTTGCTTATTGGCGGTGCACCGTGGACGGCGACGTTTCAGGGCGACATCGATCGCTTTGAAATCAGCCGTTGACGCGAGAGCTTGATCGCGAGCCGATCACTCGATCTGGCCTCCTGATCAGGCGCCAGCTTTCTGCGCAAACATCCAGGCAAGACCGGCGAGTGGTGCAACCTGCTTGCCGGTATTGATGCCCTCTTCAGACGAAGCATTGCCCTGCAGCGCGCGGGAGTAAACGCCCTGGATGATCGCAGCAATCCGGAACATGTTGTAGGCAAGGCAAAAATCGAGGTCCGCAAGGCCGTCCCGGCCGGTCCGCGCACAATAGTGCCCCACTGCTTCGTCCAGTGACGGCAGACCCTCCGCTTCCAAATCCCGGCCGGCCAACCCGCCGCGAACGTCCTTCGGGAAGAACCATACCATCAAGTAGTAGGTGAAGTCCGCAAGCGGATGACCGAGCGTGGAAAGCTCCCAATCGAGCACCGCAAGGGTTTTCGGCTCGGTAGGGTGCATGATCGCATTGTCAAATCGAAAATCGCCATGGACAATGCTCGTGGCATCATCGTCCGGGATCGCCGTCGGTAGCCATTCAATGAGATTATCCATGGCCTCGATTTTGTCGGTTTCCGCGGCCTTATACTGTTTTGACCAGCGCGAGATCTGACGCTCGAAATAGTTACCCGGCTTGCCGTAGTCTCCAAGGCCGATCGCAGCATAATCGACCGTGTGCAGATCGGCGAGCGTATCAATCAGTGCAAGGAATAATGGACGCCGATCTTCTTTGGCCACGTCGGGAAGGCCATTGTCCCAGAAGATCCGCCCCTCAACAAAATCCATCAGGAAAAATGTTGTTCCAGCGATATCTTGGTCTTCGCAAAGGACATGGGTTTTGGGGACTGGAAAGCCGACTTGGCCCAGCGCTGTCATCACTTTGTACTCGCGGTCTACCGCATGGGCCGAGGGCAGGAGCTTGCCCGGTGGTTTGCGTCGGAGCACAAATTTCTTTTCTGGTGTCGTTATTAGGTAAGTGGGGTTTGACTGGCCGCCTTTGAATTTTTTCACGGTCATGGGACCAGAAAAACTCTCAACATTGGCCCTCAGATACTCCGAGAGCTTGCCCTCATCCATCTTCAAGTGGTCGGGTGTCTCGCCGACGCCAGTGAAATCAGGTTGCCCGTTGTCTGCTTGTTCACCGGATGCGGCCATTTTCCGTGGTCTTTCTTATCTTGCGGGTCCCTGGTCATGAAGGTTGCGCCCCGTCTCGACCACATGGTTCCGTCTACATGGACGAAAACGTACGCGACTTTTCGTGGAACGCCAAAAATCCTTCGCACACGCGGGCAGGGGCTTCGGTATGGGGATAGTGGCCGATATCTTCCAACAGGACGGCGTCGGCGTCGGGGACATGTTCCCGGTAGTAGTAGAACAAGTGTTCACCAGAGACCGGGTCCGCGCCGCCATTAATGAGGCGCAATGGGATGGTCGTCTCGCTAAGGGCCTTGACCCAGCGTGGTCGGTTCGCCCGCCGTTCGGGGATATACCTTAGAAGTCTGTGGAGCACGGCGAGGCCGTTATTTTCCTTCATCAGCTTCCAGTGGCCGGAGATTTCCTCCTCAGAGGCTTTCGTCTCCGGGCCGAAGACCTTGTCAAAAGAGGTGCGCAACCGATCCCGAGACATCATTTTACCAAGCAAAGGCCCAAGCGGTGTGAGGCCAAGGCGTTGAACGGGCCGAGCACGATGCATTTCCGGGAAGAGGCCTCCGTTCAGGAAGACCATGGATTTGAGGGAGAAACTCAGTGATTTCTCATTGTGACGCGCCAGCAATTCCTGGCCCACCGTATTGCCATAGTCGTGCACAAAAAGGTGGGCTTCGCTGATGTTAAGAAACTCCAGGAGAACTTCCTGAAGATCAGCCTGTTCGATGATCGAATAACTATGATCGCGCGGCTTAGAGGAAAGTCCAAAGCCAAGCATGTCCATGGCGACAAGGCGGAACTTTTTTTCCAGTACCGGCCACACGGCCGTCCAGTCCCAGGAAGAAGTTGGGTAGCCATGGATCAGGAGAAGCCAAGGTTTCGTTTCGTCATTTTCCCCGCTTGACCACCATGCCATGCGGTGGGTGCCGACGGTCAGGAACTGTGCCGAACTCCGCCATTCATCCAGGGAGCGCAAGGTCAGTTGTTGATCGCTCATCACTGACTACTCGCCGCCCCGCGATGCCGGTGCTAGTTTCTGTGTTGTGCTGAACATCATCTTTGTAGGAATTGAGTCCGTCTCATTCGGTTTGGAAATCCAGGAGTTGTCCGCAAGGCATGAGGGATTAGAGGGCACGCCAGCCGATATCCTTTCGGTAAAACCCACCTGGCCACTTTATTTTGTCGACTGCCCGATAAACAAGTGTCACTGCGTCGCGCAGGCCATCGCCGGTAGCCGTCACATTTAGAACCCGCCCGCCATTGGAGACAATGTCACCGTCCTCTTGCCGAGTACCTGCATGGAAGACGATCACGCCGGGCAGTGCGTCAGCATCGTCGATACCGTGAATTTTCTCGCCTTTTTGATAGCTGCCGGGATAGCCCTCGGCGGCCATGACGGTCAGCACCCCATGGCCCTCCTGCCAACTCAACTCATTTTGGCGAAGCTCACCTTTGGCGCAAGCGACCATCAAGGGGAGTAGGTCTTCATCAAGCAAGCGCATCAGCACCTGACATTCCGGGTCTCCGAAGCGGGCGTTGAACTCGACCACTTTCGGCATGTCGTTGTCGATCATCAGCCCCACATAAAGGACGCCGCGATAGGGTGCCTTGCGGTTTCGCATTTCGGCAAGGACGGGCTTAACAATGGTCTCGATGGTGCGCTGATGAACGCTGCCCGTGAAAACCGGTGCTGGCGCATACGCCCCCATCCCGCCTGTATTCGGTCCCTTGTCGCCATCGAATGCCCGCTTGTGGTCCTGGCACGCGAGCATGGGGACGAACCGCTCGCCATCCGTCATGACGAAAAAGCTCGCCTCCTCCCCGGTCATGAACTCCTCGACGACGATGGTCGAGCCGGCCTCGCCAAAGGCGCCCGACAGCATATCGTCGATGGCGGTGTCTGCGTCTTCCAGGGTTTCAGCGATAACAACGCCTTTACCAGCGGCAAGCCCGTCAGCTTTGATGACGAAAGGGGCCCGTTGGCTCCGCAGATATGATTTCGCGGCGGCAACGTCGGTGAAAGTTTCATAACCTGCGGTCGGTGCACCGCACGCCTGGCAAACCTCTTTCATGAAGGTCTTGGAGCCTTCCAAGCGCGCAGCATCTGCGCTCGCTCCGAAACAGGTTATGCCAACACCTGCAAGCCGGTCGGCAAGCCCCGCCACAAGGGGCGCTTCCGGGCCAACAACAACGAGGTCAATCGATGTTCCCTCTGCGAAGGACACAATTGCGTCAATGTCATTTGGATCTATGGTGACCGACTCGCCAAGACGATTGAGCCCGGGGTTTCCCGGCGCTAGATAGAGCTTTGAAAGGAGCGGACTTTGCGCAATCTTCCAGCCGAGCGCATGTTCGCGTCCACCACTGCCAACCAGCAGGACTTTCATTTAATGGCATCTCCTTGCATTTGCCCAAATTCCGCGGGCGATGGCCCATCATCGATCCTACCCGGCCAGGTTACCCTTGAGGCCGAACCGGGTTTTTGGGTTTTAGCGCCGGGCGACTAGGGATCAATGGCGAACGACAGGCCAAATGACAGGGGGCAAGGCACCGACGGCCCGCCCGGGAGTATTGAAGGCGACGTCGACGAGGGCGCGTCGGTCCAGTTCGGGCCTGCGGACCATTATGTTGTCCCGCCGCCGAAACGGCGATTTGGCATTCCCCTGGTCGGTCCCTTGCGGCCGATCAACAGATGGGCAAATCGCACTTGGGCCCGGCGGGCAAGCACCGACGGGCGCCGTCGTCGCACGTCCTTTGGCGTGGCGCTTTTGGTCAATGCCGTCATCTTCACCGTGTTGGGTGTGTTTGGCCGCGTGACAATCTTCGTTCCGAACCGGCCCGCGGATTCTATTTCCGTTGTTATGGTCAATCTGCCGGAAGACCCCCTCCGGCCGGATTTGCGCGACCCGGAAGTCCCTGAGCCATTGGAACCGGAGCCGATTGACATCATCGAGCCGGAAGAGGTGGAGCCAGAACCGGAACCGGTCGAACCAGAACCTGAGCCTGAACCTGAACCTGAACCTGAACCTGAACCTGAACCCGAGCCCGAACCGGAACCGGTTGAGCCGAAACCTGAGCCCGAACCAGCTGAACCAGAGCCAGCGCCTCCTGAGCCCGTTACTGAGCCGGAACCAGTGCTGGATCTAACCGTTGAAGAGGACTTCTCAGCCCCGGAAGAAGAAGCCTTTCCGGAGCCTTTCGTTGTGGAAGACCCAGCACCTGCGATTGCCGATGCCTTGCCGGACGAGATCAATGTTTCCCCTGAACAATCTGCTGATGAAGGGGAAAATCCGCTGACGGAAGACCTGGCAGATATCACTGGTCCTGAGATTACGGAGCCCGGCCTTGACGACGACACGGGAAGCGAATTTGATCCGCTCAATGATGAAAACCAAAGCGACGGAGAACTCGCAGATGGCGAGGAGGAAGACGATGGCATTGAGCTCGCAGATGATCCGGAAGCAGAAGATGATGCCGAGGTCAGCGGCGATGATATGTTTGATCAGGAGCCGGTTTTTGGTCGGCGCAGGTTTAACCTTCCTAAAGTTGCCCTGCCAAAGGGAGAAGCATCGACCTTGCCCGGCGACAGCGGCGTGGTCGCGATATTCTGTCCCGAAGAATTTGAGAATAACGATGAAAAGGCGGAAGAGTGCGCAGGGCGGCCGGAAATCCGATCCGGGTGGAAGCCCGGTGACAGTGGGGATAACTTTGACGAGGCCGCGCGATTGTTGCGTCAACAGCGAACAACGGGCAATGTTCCTGGCCGTCCGGATACGACATTTGGCGGAGATTATGCCCGTCAGGCGGATCGCTATCGGCGCCAGCAGGATCTGGAGAATTTCCGCCAACCAAATGCCGACTTAAACGATCTGGGTACGGCTATCGGCCAGGCCAATGATCCGGCAGCTGCGGGACGGCCGGACGTGGGCCCCGCGCCCTTTACGCCCTCATGGTCCTATCGCAACGACCCGCTGGTGAGCGAAGAAGATCTGGAGCGCTTGCGCCGGGATCTGGAAGACGCGGAGCTGGAGCGACTTGGTGAAGACGTGGATGATGAGGACGAAGACGAGTAGCCGTCAGGCTGGTTGGGTTTGTCCGAAGACAGAGAAAGCCCCGACGTTTGCGCCGGCGCAACCTTTTTGCGAGAGCTCCAAAGTCCGCCAGCGCGTTCGTTTGACTTGAAAGCCGAGGCCGACAAACGCAAGGATCATCAAAGACCATGCAGTAGGCTCAGGCGTTGACGAGACAATTGAAGACGCAAAGAATCCGCCACCCGGTGCGGTAAAAGTCGAGCCGCCCACAAGAACGGCATTACATCCGCCAATGGCGCGGCAGGAGTCGGTAAAGGCGGTAGGCGAAATGTTCACTGGGCCCGGACCTGTTACTTCCACATAGGCGTTCGCCGTCGCGCCGCCCACTGGATTGGTCAACCCGACGCCTACGGCGTTTTGGAAGGCACCACCGCTGACCTGGCCGAATCGAAACCAAATGAAAGTCGTTGCCGGCAGAACCGAGGTGACATTTATGATTGTGCTGTGATTGGTCACGGGCTCATCAAACACAAAGACCGCCCCGGATCCACGGGCAAAAAAGGCTGTATCCGGCGTATTGCCCAGGACATTATTGACGTCTGTGATGTTTGCCGACGAGAAAATGCTGCTTGGAAAAGTCTCAGTTGCCGCGTGAGCGGTCGCAGGCCATCCCAAGACTGAGGCGCACAGGATAGCCATACAGGCAGGTCCCCATGCTGCGAAACGTGTTTTCAACACAACTAGCCAAGCTCCGCTATTCTGACATTACCCGTAGGTTAGGTAGTGTTTCCGAATAGTTTGCGTATCAAGCGACCCAAATTGTGACCGCGTCGTTAACCTTCCGTTTACTTGACAGCGGTGGGTCAAAGATCCCACATCCGGGCTGTCAGGGGGCCGGATGGCTGCGGAACTTCATTGTTCTGAGGAAAGTCCGGGCTCCACGGAGGCATGGTGCCGGGTAACGCCCGGCCAGGTGATAACGCTTCGGCATTGCCACCTGAGGGATAGCGCCACAGAGAGCAAACCGCCTCAACTCTAGAGGTAAGGGTGAAAGGGTGCGGTAAGAGCGCACCGGCAAGGCCGCAAGGCATTGCGCATGGCAAGCCCCACCAGGAGCAAAACCGAATAGGGATATCGCGCCCATTTTTGGGCAGGCGCGCCTTCGCACCAAGATATCCGGGTTGGTTGCTAGAGGTGACCCGCAAGGGTCGCCCCAGATGAATGGTCATCCCCCGAAAGGGGACAGAACCCGGCTTATAGGTCCCCTGGCAATTTTCTATAGGCGCTGTTGTATCGCGTCTGAAGACACCCGGTGATTCGAATTAACTCCGGATGCGGACGTTTGCGTTGCTATAGGAAATGCCGGAGAGATTGATAGATAGGGCATTTTTGTCGGCGTTTATGTATTGGCCGCCCCCGGCAGTGCAGGCTTCGATAATATCCTTCTGGTCACTATCCATATCGTTCACATCGAAACCAATCGTATACAAATCGATATTGCCCGCTGCTTCGATGGCGTCGCAAACAGCTTCGAGATTATCGAGTGCTTCCTCATTGTCTGACTCGTCGCGGCCATTAATTCCGTCTCCGTCGGCATCATGGCGAAACGGGCGGCCGTCTGTCAGGAAAACCAGGACTTTGCTTCGGTCAGAAGCATGGTCACGTGGAAGCACAGCATTCTCTTTGAATTCACCGCGCCATTCCGGCGCAAGTGCCCGCCACCCCCAGGCCAGGGCAGTATCGCTTCCTGTCCCGCTGCCAATTTGAAGTGCATTGATCTTGGTGATCAGATCGGTCTTTGAGGAAGAAAACAATAAAGCTTCCGACCCTGCAGGCGGACAGCTCGGGTGGGTGGATGCCGGATCACTCAAATACCCGCGAAAGAACCCCGGTCTTGCACCCGTTGGCCTAAGCGTATCCAGATCGCTCTCAGTTTGATGGTTGAAACAGCCTTCAAACCCTGCGGCCTCGGCAGCCGAGATACCAGGGTCGAGCCAATCGGCATATGAAATTGGAAATCTGACAGTGTCCGCGTAGGGAATAATCGAAACGATGATATCAGAGTTGGTCGCCGCAGAACCAAATGTTGATTCAATGAACGTGCGAGCGGCGGTCTGCAGTTCGGTGATTTTTCCGTCCCCCAACATTGAATAAGAGACGTCCAGCACGAGAGCAATTTCCAGCTCGCCACCGCCTGCGGTAGTTGCCGACGAAGCTGCCGAGAAACTCAGCTCCTTTTGCCCGATGACACGCAAAAAAGTAGTAGGGATTGTGCCGGTTACACTGACATCAGCGACAAGCGCACTGCCTTGGTAATAGGCATCCACAAGCGCTTTGGCATTGTCAGAAAGATCGATCCGTAAATCGCGCTCTTCTTTGAAGTGCTTTTTTCCCGCACTGATGGAATTGCTCTTGGCCTCGCCGAGGAACTCGTTTCGTGCCACCTGCAGTGCTGTCGCATCGGCGAGTTCCTGAGCTTGTAGGCTCGTTTTATTGAGGCGCTCATAGTCGATCGCGGCACCAATCACCATCAAGGCCAATGGCAAAAGCACACCGGCGAGGATCGCAGTGTTTCCTTGTTTGTTGGGGATAAATGTCTTCAGCACTGACGCCTCTAAGGTCTGCGACAACCTTAGATTGCTATATGCGGTTTAAGAATTGGCGAATTTACTTGCTTGCCCAATCGTAAAAAACGGAAAATCTGAAACGGTCAATTTTTCCGGTAGTGGTTTTTTTTTCGCCTAAGGGCCTGTAGGCCGGACTCAAAGTCGTAACCAGCAGGTTCAGATCGCCTTGGCAAACACGCAGACCCAATCCTGGCCGGTCATTGATCCCTTTGTGCAGATGCGCAAAGCGACCAGAGATGACATTGACGAATTCGGCCACGTCAACAATCTGCGGTATGTGGCTTGGGCCATGGATATCGCGTGGGCGCACACGAACGCTCTTGGCCTTTCCTTTGACGACTATCGGCGCATCGGCGTTGGTTGTGTTGTGTGGCGGCACGAGTTCGATTATCTCGGCGCGGTTTTGGAAGGTGACGAGGTCGCCGTCGCCACATGGATTGCTTCAACCGACCGTCGCGTGCGTATGACCCGTGCGTTTGAAATGCGTCGGCCGGACGACACACTGGTCTTCCGTGGGGTGACGAAGTTTGTCACGATTGACATGACATCCGGCAAGCCCACCCGCATGCCAAAAGAATTTCTCGAAGCCTACCGGCCTGCTGAGGAAAAACAAAAAGAGGAGTAGTTGCCATGCCGTCATTTGACGTCGTTTCCGAAGTCGATCTCGCCGAGGCAAAAAACGCCATCGATAATGTCAATCGTGAGATTGAGACCCGTTATGACTTCAAGGGGTCCAAATCGACCATTGAGATTTCTGAAGGGCTGATCACGATCAATGCCGACGACGACATGAAGCTCCGGCAGATGCATGAGATCCTCCAGGGCAATATGCAAAAGCGCGGGATCGCCCCCGGCTCGCTGGATTATCAGAAAGAAGAGCCCGCGGCCGGCCAGTCCGTGCGCCAGCACGTGAAGCTCAAAGAAGGCATCGACAAAGAGCTCGCCAAGGATATCGTGAAGAAAATCAAGGGCGAAAAGTTCAAGGTCCAGGTGGCGATCCAAGGGGAAGAATTGCGTGTCACTGGTAAAAAGCGCGACGATCTGCAGGAAGTCATTGCCTTTTTGAAGGGCCTGAAGATCGAGCAGCCACTGCAGTACAAGAACTTCCGCGACTGACCAATTTCCGCTATGGCTGGCGGGATACGCAAATCTGACTGGAAATGGAGCCCGCCAAATTGGCCGATCTGGAACCGACACTTCTCGACATCATCAAAGATCACGCGGTGGGCTTGACCGAGGCCCCAACCCGGGAAACCGATATAAATGATCTCGGCATCGATAGCTTTGCGGTCGTGGAGATCATTTACGAGGTTGAGGAAAAGCTCGGCATCGAAGTGCCCTTTAACGCCAATGAAAACCCGCTGGGGGATATGAAAACTGTCGGTGACCTGATCGATGGGGTCAAAGGCCTGGTCGAGAAGGGCGCATAAATGGCCCGGCGGGTCGTTGTCACGGGGCTCGGTGCGGTTGCCTCAACCGGCATGAACGTGCCCGCTTTCTGGGAGGCGGCGACCTCCGGTAAGAGCGGGATCAAATCAGACACGATTGTTGCCGGCGAAGACTTGAAAATCACCGCCCCAATGGCGCGTATTGAGGGCTTTGATGATGTTGCGGCGGACCTGGGCCGTGATATCGCGCGTACGGATAATTTTACCAAGTTTGCAGTCGTCGCCAGCGATGAGGCCATCGAAGACGCGGGGCTTCACTTCTCCGACGAAATGCGCACGCGTACGGCGACAATTATCGGAACCGGGATCGGTGGCCAGGAGGCGATGAACACCGCCTATATTGGTATGCTGACGAAGGGCAAGCGCGCCCACCCGCTGACAATCCTGAAAACCATCCCCAACGCAGCAGCGAGCCAGCTTTCCATCCGCCACGGGCTGACGGGGCCTGCTTTTGCCGTCTCAAGCGCATGTGCCTCCGGCGCTCATGCGATTGGGGTCACGGCAGAACTCATTAAGTCGGGCGCTGCTGACATCGGAGTGACTGGCGCAAGTGAAGCGGTCCTGACCTATGGGTCACTGGAAGCATGGAAAGCCATGCATATTCTGTCTTCGGATCAATGCCGGCCGTTCTCCAAAAACCGCAATGGGCTCGTCATTGGCGAAGGGGCGGGCATTCTGGTGTTGGAAGAGTATGACCACGCCCGGGCGCGCGGTGCGAAGGTGTATGCCGAACTCGTTGGCTTCGGAATGAACGCCGACGGCAAGGATATGATCAATCCGGCAGTGGAAGGAGCTGCAGGCGCCATGTCGCTTGCGTTAAACGGCATCGACCAACCGGCGGCGTCTGAGATTTACATCAATGCCCACGGCACGGGCACGCTGATGAACGATCCGACCGAGACAAAAGCCATCCGCGAAGTGTTCGGTGTGGGCGCCGATGACCTGATCGTCTCATCCACAAAGTCCATGCACGGACATTTGCTGGGCGCGGCTGGCGGCGTTGAAACAATCATGGCCATCAAGGCACTTGAAACGGGCATTGTGCCGCCGACGATCAACTTCGAGGAGCCCGATCCCGAGTGTGATTTGAACATTACGCCCAACGAGGCACAGGAGCGCTCCCTGTCGTTGACCTTGTCTAACTCGTTCGCGTTTGGCGGCTTGAATGCGGTTGTGGCCTTTGCGAGGATCTAGTTCGTGAAGATCTAGTTCCCGAATGTCTATCCATAGGAAACCGGATAAGTCGGAAGCTTCATGATTGCCGCCGCCTGTGCCGGTGTTGCGATGTCCCGGCCAAGTTTGCCCGCCAGCTCAACGACTTCTTTGACCAGCGTGACATTGTCAGGTGTTCGGTCACCGCCGAAGGGTTCCAGCCCCACTTGAATATGGCCGCCTTTCTTGATGGCAAGTTCTGCCATGCCACAAGCAACGCAATCATCGCCAAAGGTTGAAACAAGCCAGGGCACATCGCACCCTTCCAGCATGTCGAGATAGGCGTACAGCGCATTCTCCGTAGGCTGAAGGCCAAAGGGTTGTGACGGTGCACCAAAGTATAGCTTGATGATCCCGCCTGGTGGCAACTTGCCAGCGTGATAATGGGCCAGGACGAATTTCAAAAAGCCAGGCTCGAAAATCGAGATACTGAGCCCAAGCTTCAGGCGACGGCAGGTCTCCATGTAATAATGCGACTCGGCGGGATCATTGCGATAGACCAGCGGCACCGGCGCAAAGACGCCTTCGCTCGTCTGTACAGAGACGTTCATGCTGCCGGGGTCACAAAGCCCTTGGGCGATCAGGCCTTCTTCAGCCATTTTTTCAATGTGTGCATACCGCGTCTGGACTGGCGTTCCCTCCGGACCGCCCGGCATGGTTGGCGTCAGGATCGCATCGGGTCGCAGCTTAAGTAGTCTCCGCCACGGCTTCGCGTAAAGTTCGGCATCCATGGCACCGGTCTCTCCGAAAACCGGTTCGGTGGTGTGGTTGTGGATGAGGGCCGCGCCTGCTTCCATGCAGGCGATCGCCTGCTCGACGATTTCCTCATCCGTATACGGGACGTTGGGATTGTCGGCCTTGGAGGTCATCCCGTTGAGGGATGCTTCGATGATCAGTGGAGTGGAAACAGACATCTAAAACCCCGGCAAGTCGTCAACCTTGCCAAGACTATCAGAACGTTCTCTCAAACGCGATTTTCAGGTGCAGTTGTAGGCGTCGCTTACGCAGCGGCTTTTTTCGCGGGCATCATGTGATGCAGGCGCACGCGCGCCTCGCGGAAAAGGCCAATCATGATGACAATGCCCAGATATCGGATCACGTAGACGCCGAGATCGTCACCCAGCGCTCCAATGATCGATGTAAAAGACTCCATCACGGTGCCCGGTTCAGCACCGGAAAGACTTTGCTCAACCAACGGCCAAATGATCCGGTCAATGAGCAATCCACCAGCGCCAAGGGTCCAGATGGAGCGGTTGTGGCTGAACATGATCGCGATGAAAAACGCGAGAATAATCGCCCGCGACAGATCTGAGCCGGAAAATCCGAGTTCGAGGATATACATCAAATCTTCCATAGGACCGCCTCCTGAAATTGCTGCTTTTGGCTGTCGTTCCGTGAGCGTATTTACGCCGGATCAAAGTTAATGCGGGGTAAAGCAAAACCGCAAAATTCGTCGAAAATTCGAAGGGAACGGCGTCAGCAGCCGGACCATCCACAAAAAACGGGTGGCTGCGATCTGGATTTGCGCCCAGATGTCAGTCATGAACAGCGTTAATCAAATGACCCGACCTGAGCCCGCTTTGCACCCATTAAACATCCGTCACGACGCCTATGAGCCCGTGGCAAGGGCGATCGATTTTTTGGTGGCGAACCATGATGACGCCCCAAGCCTAGATCAGGTAGCAGCGGAGATTGGTCTCAGCCCAGCCCATTTTCAGAAAGTGTTCAAGGAGGGGGCCGGGGTCTCGCCAAAGCGCTTCCAGCAATATCTGACGGCGGGTGCCGCAAAAAAAGCGTTGAAGGAAGGCGCAACCGTTTTGGATGCCAGCTTTGAGGCGGGCCTTTCTGGCCCCTCGCGGTTGCATGACTTGTTGCTCGCTGCGGAAGCGATGACGCCGGGGGCTTATCGCAAAAAGGGAGAAGGAGAGACGATCCGACATGCGGCTGTCTCAAGTCCTTTTGGGGCGGCGCTAATCGGTGCCACGCGCAAAGGGATTTGCTGGCTCAGCTTTGTCGATGTCACCGGTGTTGATGCAGCAATGGATGAGATGAAGGGCGACTGGCCTGCCGCTGATTTTGTTGAGGATCCAGACGTTGTTGAGCCTCTTGCCTTTGACGCTTTTGAGTTTGCGGCTGGAGCTCGGCCGGGGGCACCGGTCCGGTTGCACGTCCAGGGAACGAATTTTCAGCTGAAGGTCTGGGACGCGCTCTTGCGGATCCCGCTCGGGGCGTGCGTGACGTATGGGGACATTGCAGGCGCGATCGGGTCACCGAAAGCCTCCCGAGCGGTCGGGACTGCGGTTGGTTCCAACACGATATCCGTGTTGATCCCGTGCCACCGGGTGATCTTGTCGTCCGGGGCGATCCACAACTACCGTTGGGGAACGGCGCGCAAAAAAGCGATTTTGGCGCTGGAGGCAGCCTTAACGGAGACCGAGGCAGCCTAAAAATCTGGATGCTTAACGGCAGACGGTCTCTTGACTGGGGACGCATGCCTCCCGGCATTGGAAGAAACGGTCGCCATTGCCAGTGATCTCATATTCCTTTTCGCACTGGTCTTCGCAGGCGTTCTGGCGGGCCCCGCAAGCAACGCCTGCAGCAAAGTCATCTGGCCCATAGCTTTCGCAGCCTGAAACGGCCGCCAATGGGAAGGAAAAGAAAAGGGCTAGGGCGAAATCACGTTTCTTCATCAAACTCAGAACTCCTGGCGTTTAGCCCCCGCCAGCGCCTTCTGTTTAGCGCTGCCGCTCGTCCTTGGCCACTGCCTTGTTGACGATGCTCTCACCAAGGCCGAAACGTTGCCTGGCGCTGCCGACCCCTCTGCTTTGGCCCCTCTTGTGATTTCGGTGCTTTTTCGTTTCACGCCTTAGTTGCAGTTCGGCCATAGCTACGAGGACGCTCGCGACTGACTGGCGTCGGTGTCGATTGCAACATTGTGCGCAATGGTTATATATCCGCCGATCGCCGTTCTGGGCATGCCCTTAAGGGAGCCAACTGCCCGTTTTCCTTAGAAGATCTTGACCCCTCGGAGACGCCACACCGATGTTTATCTCGCCCGCTTATGCGCAGGCCGCCGACCCAGCCGCACTAAATCCGCTGCTCAATCTGGCCCCGCTCGTCTTCGTCTTTGTCATCTTCTATTTTTTTGTCATCGCGCCGCAAAACAAAGCGCGCAAGCAGCACCAGGAAATGGTCTCCAATGTGCGCCGGGGCGACAAAGTCGTCACCGCAGGTGGGCTTGTCGGCAAGGTCACGAAAGTTGTCGACGATACCGAGGTAATGGTTGAGGTGGCGAGCAAGGTTGAAGTCCGTGTCGTGAAGGCCACCTTGTCCAATGTGCTGAACAAGCCGGAACCAGCGGCCAACGATCAGTAGTCCGATAAACACCGGAGCGCTCCGACAGCCCGCTCCCCTGGCAGAGAGTACCTTGACCTATGCTGCAGTTTTCTAAATGGCAAAGCGCCCTCGTGATTGGGACGATTGTGTTGGCGGCTCTATTCGCCTTGCCGAACCTGCTGACAGAAGGCCAACGCAATTCCCTTCCAGGATTCTTACCGAAGAACACCGTTAATCTGGGCCTTGACCTTCAGGGTGGGTCTTATCTTCTCCTACAGTTAGATACTGACGAACTGATCCAGAACCGTCTGACTTCAATGCGCCAGAATATTCAGCGGGAAATGCGCCCGGGTCAGGGACGTGAACGGGTTGCGTTGCAGGCGCTGCCTAACATCAATTTTGACAACCGAGTTATTTCATTCCGTGTACGGGATGCCGATCAAGTCGACGAAGCGGCTGATCGCGCGCGAGATATTGTGCGCCCGTCTGGCGGTGTTGCTCTCATTGGGGCGGCTGTTCGAAACTATGAAGTGTCCGTTGAAGGTCAGCGCATCGAGGTCAGGATGACTGAAGAGGCTCGGCGGACCTTCGTCAACGAGGCGCGCGTTGATTCAATCGAAGTTGTGCGCCGACGGGTGGACCCTGCAGGCAATAAGGAAGTTTCCATTCAGCCCCAGGGCGGTGATCGGATTGTGTTGCAAGCGCCTGGCGACAACGACCCCGAAGCCTTAAAAGAGCTGATCACGGGCAAGGGCCAATTGACCTTTCACCGGGTGGATGCGTCAGTGACTGGCGAGGATGCAGCTGCCGGATTACTGCCGCCCGGACGGATCCTTGTGAATTTCGCAGAAACCGAAGGGCCTGGTGCGCTTGTTCTCTACGAAGACCCAGAAGTCACCGGCGATATGGTGCAGTCGGCCTCGGCGGGGCTGAATTCTGACGGTGCCGGATTCCAGATTAACTTCGCATTCGATAGCACAGGAGCGCGGCGTTTCGGGTCGTATACGAGCGAACATGTGGGCGAGCTTTTCGCGATTGTCCTGGATGATGAGATTATCTCTGCCCCGCGCATCCAATCCGCGATCACAGGCGGCTCCGGGCGGATCACCGGGAACTTCACGCCCGATGAAGCCGCGCGGATTGCGACGCTCATTCGCGCAGGCGCGCTGCCAGCAACACTGACCACGATTGAACAACGTTCCGTTGGCCCGGAACTGGGACGCGATTCCATTGAGGCTGGCACACGTGCTTTCGTGATCGGGTTCATCGGTGTCATGATTTATATGATCGTCAGCTATGGCCGGTTCGGCATTTACGCAGACATCGCGTTGATCGCGAATATCGTCCTCATTGCCGGGCTTCTTTCCATGTTCGGGTCCACACTAACGTTGCCGGGGATCGCAGGGATCGTCTTGACCATCGGGATGGCTGTTGATGCGAACGTCTTGATCTTTGAGCGGGTGCGGGAGGAAATTGCCGGCGGCAAGACAGCGGTGAAAGCGCTCGAGCTTGGCTTCGAGAAAGCGCGCTCGGCTATTATTGACGCAAACATCACCACATTCGGCGCAGCGCTGATTATGTTCATGCTTGGCGCGGGCCCTGTACGCGGGTTCGCGATCACTTTGATGATCGGCGTCGTGACGTCCGTCTTTTCCGCTTACTTCCTAACGCGGCTTCTGTCCGGCGGCTTTGTGCTGAAGGCACGCCCCAAAGCACTCGCCCTTTAATCTGAAACGTCCAGCAGGTTTACCACCCCGTGAAACTCCTCAAGCTTGTCCCGCTGAAAACCGAAATTCCGTTCACTTCTTGGCGAATGATCGCCGCGGTCATGTCAGCTGCCTTGGTGGTTGGGTCCATTTTCGCGGTCGCGACCATGGGGCTCAATTTCGGCGTCGACTTCCGCGGCGGCGTGACGATTGAGGTCTCCGACGAAGAGCCAATTGACGTGGGCGCGGTGCGAGATGCGGTTCAGGCTCTCAATCTCGGCGATGTCCGGGTTCAGGAAATCCAGGACTTTGCCGGATCAGACCCGGCCGTCGTGGTCTTCGTTGAGCAGCAGCAAGTTCAAGAGGCAACTGAGACCGAGCCCGGGTCGGTGTCCGATTCTGAGGCGGGTGGCGGGTCTGGTAGCACGGCCGGGACATCAACAGGGACCGACGATGAAGCCCAAGCGGACGATGAAGCGGCGCAACAAAACGCTGCGGTACAAGTTCAGGATGCGCTGACAGCCCTGTTGGGGGAAAATATTGAGTTCCGCAAAATTGAAGTTGTCGGGCCGACGGTCTCTGGCGAACTTATCCAAAAAGGGATCATCGCTGTTGTTCTCGCCATCGTCGGCATGCTCGTTTACATCTGGTTCCGGTTTGAATGGCAGTTCTCCGTAGGCGCGATCGTTGCCCTGGTGCACGACGTCATCATCACGCTCGGCATGTTCGCTGTCACCCGGCTTGAGTTTAACCTCGCCATTATCGCCGCGATACTGACGATTGTGGGCTACTCCATGAACGACACGGTCGTTGTCTACGACCGGGTTCGTGAAAACTTACGCAAATTCAAGAAGATGGAGCTGAAGGCGCTGATTGATCTCTCGATCAATGACACCCTCAGCCGCACAATTATGACGTCTTTGACCACGCTTATTGCGCTTGTCTCGCTCTATATTCTGGGGGGAGAGGTTCTCGGCGGCTTTACGTTTGCCATGATCTGGGGCGTTTTGATCGGGACTTATTCATCGATCTTTGTGGCCTCGCCCTTCCTTTTAGCCACAGGCGTCAAGCGCGATTGGTCCAAGGTCGACGTCGCCGCAACGGCAACACCTTAAGGGCATTGCGCGAGACGGTGGATTTATTTGCCGTTTGACGCTTCCAAATCTCAAATTCGCTTCATAAAAACGTCGCTAACGGTCCGTTAAATTACCGTAGGCTTTTATGGAGGGGCCGCGACTCGGCGGCTTATCTGCCATAGGCTTTTGGCTAAACGCCCTTCCGATGTGAGGATTGGGTCCTATTGAGGCTCTAGGGCGGCTTTTAAGGGGTGATGTATGAGCTTGCGTGCGTGCATGCGGTTTGTGTTGGGTACTGTTGTGTTGATTGGAGCGGGTGCCTTAGCGCCTGCACTGGCGGGCCAGGAAAAGGTCTGCACCAAGCAATATTCAATTGAAGAACACCAGATTCTGCAGTGGGCCGCCCTTGGCGGAGACCCCCATGCGCAATACGCGCTGGCGCAGTGTTCAATGCCTCGGGGCAAATCTGAATTTACCGACGCAGAACGCGCCTACGCGGTAAAGTGGGTCTCGCTTGCCGCTTGTGACGTGGAGGGTAATCCCCATGTGGCCGACCGTGATCGGCTGTTGCGCAGGCTTCGCTCGAACGGTGACATTTCTTTCCGCCGGTTCAGCGGTGAGCAGAAACACGAGAAATGGTCCAAACGGGAAAAGCGTTTCAAAGAGTACCGCAAAGCAAAGAACCAGGAACTCATGGCGCGTTATGAGCGGCTCGGAGAGATCGTGAACGACGCTGACCGCCTCGCCGGGCAAGACCTCCTCATTGATGACCTTGCGCGGTTCGGGCCCCTTGGATTGTCGCGCCTGACGACGCTTGCCAAATGCCCGTACTTTAATGATTCAGCATCATTCACGGTGGCTTCTTATCGGGCGGCAGCAGAAGTCTGGTCACGTCCGGAGATTGCTGAAGAATATGGTCTGACGACTGACGAAGCGGAAGCCAAAGTCACAGAAGCGGAAACCATGTTGCAGGAGCTTTCCAACGCCCAGCGATTGGCCGCCATGATGGAAACCGACCGGCTCATGACCACCGACCCCGTGCGTGTTGCAGGGTTGGAAGAAAAGGCGGCTCTCGGTCAGTTGAAAGACCTGACCCTTGTGAGTGCCCTGCCGTCAGTTGGGCTTTCTGCGGCTGCGATTGAGCACGTCGGCTTTGAAAACGTCAGCGCCGAGGCGGTCGCCGTGCCATCGGTCACTGTTGCGGCTCAATATGCCCTTGAAGCCATGGGCTTTATGGAATTCACCAATGGTCCGGACAATGACTATGGTCCATCGACGATAGATGCTGTGGGCAAGGCGCAAGCAGCCTATGGGCGCGCCCAAACACGTTGGCTTTCCCATGAAGAAGTACGCCAGCTTGTCTGTGACGCGTCGGTCGATGCCGCTGACCCCGTATCATCCTATCATTTGGGTGTGATGTTCGCAGAAGGGTGGGGCTTCCCTGTCGACCTCGTCAAGGCGCGCTATGCGATCACGAAAGCGGATCGGGAAATGGCAGCGGCGCTGGACGACTTTGACGATCTCGATGAGTGGAAGCAGCGTGCCTATCCGGTGATCCAAGCCGAGATTGAACGCACCCGTACGAAAATCAACAGCGCCTGGACAGTTACACCAGAGCCTCTGAAGGTTTCATGGGCCGGCCGCTTATCTGACGAGACGCTCTGCCAGTAAGACCTGTCTGATCGCGTCAAATGATCAAAAGCAAACGGCCTCCCACAACATAGGAGGCCGTTTTTTCATTTAGACCGAGGCTCGCTTAAGCGTTCGCGAGATTTGCGTTGGCAAAGTCCCAGTTCACGAGCTTGTCGAGAAACGTGGAAATGTAATCCGGACGCTTATTCTGGAAGTCCAGATAATAGGCGTGTTCCCACACATCCATGGTCAGAAGCGGGGTGCAGCTTTGATCCGTCAACGGTGTATCCGCGTTCAGGGTTTTGCGCACTTCCAGCTTGCCGTCTTTGGCAACAAGCCATGCCCAGCCTGACCCGAACTGCGTGGCGCCGGCATCTGCGAAGGCCGTCTTGAACCCATCATATCCGCCAAAGCTGTCGTCGATGGCTTTGGCAACTTCGCCGGTCGGCGCGCCGCCCCCATTGGGTGACATGGAGTTCCAGTAAAACGTGTGGTTCCAAACCTGAGCTGCGTTATTGAAGAGGCCCTGATCCTTGCCGTGGACTTCGCGGACCACATCCTCAAGGTTGGCATCGTTCAACGGGGTGCCGTCGATGGCCGCATTGGCCTTGTCCACATAGGCTTGATGGTGTTTGCCATAGTGAAAGTTCAGGGTTTCTTCGGAAATGTGAGGCGCGAGCGCGTCGCGTGCGTATGGAAGATCAGGCAGTGTGATTGCCATGGCTGTTCAGTCCCTTTCTCGTTGGATCCAAATAGGAGAAACAGTCAGCGGCACACGCCGCTAATCAGAAGTACTACGTAAGGGCCTCCCATGTCGGGTCAACAAAATCCACCCCTCAAAACTGATCTCGCTATGGCCGGAGGTACGCCCGCAGTTGATGGGATTGACCATTTGGACGGGCCGGCAATCTCTACCCCTTCTTCATCACTGCCCGCCGACGAGGATTACTGCCGCAATCTCATTGCCCAAAACGATGAGGATCTTGCGCTCAACCTCGCTTTCGTCGGGGCCTCGGACCGCTTAAAGGCGCTCGCCCTTTACGCTCTCGCCATTGAATTGCGCCGGATCCCGGCTGCCGTGAGCGAGGCGGGGCTGGGAGAGATTCGGCTCCAATGGTGGCGGGATGCCCTGGATGAGATCATTTCTGGCCGGGCGCCGAGAAAGCATCCGGTGGTTCAAACCCTTGCCAACGCTGGTGTCATCACACCGGCGACGCGTCCGCTCATCGAAACAGGAATCGACGCCCGCGCCAGGCTTCTCTATCCAGACCCATTTGCGGACGTCGAAGACCTGAGCGCGTTCTTTGCCGGCGCTGAAGGTTGGCTGGGGCGGGTCTTAGGCCCGGCGGCGGATCCCGCAGAAATTGAGCAGGCCTCAGCGGCCTATTGCCTGGCCCGGTGGGGCGGAGGCCTTAGTGAGCGGACGGGCCAAACGACGCTCGATATCCACGGGGTCCTTAAGGCCTTTAGGAGCAAGCCAGCGCGACGGCTGACGGGCAATATCGCGCCAATCGCTTTTCTGGGTCTGCTTGATGGTTATGTGAGACGCGGTGGTGAGGCTCGCTGGCCCCTTATGAAACGATTAGGTCTGTTTCAGGTTGTCTTACGCGGGTGGGTCTGAGGTATAGGCAGTGAACGAGAGGCCAAAGGGGTTGCGTCATGTGGACCTTTGGTGCCCCGTCTCATTCCGGCGTGGCGGCTCATTCCGGCGTGGCGTCTCAATCCGGTGTGGCGTCTCATTTCGGCACGTGGGGGTCTGGCTTTGAATGGGTGCCCACCAAAAACCGGCCCTGTTCTTGCTTGGGTCAGGGGGCTTGCCGGATCGGCCCGGATGGCGCGCGGGAATTCATCTCGTGCCGCAGCAGTTAGTTTGAGGAAGAACAATGTCTGAAGTGAAGTCCCCGAGCCAGATTCGCGTTGCCCTGGCCCAGTTCCTTTTCGCCCAGAACGTCGATGTGGAAGGGCTCTATGAAGCGCTCGGTGCAAACCTCGCCGAATGCGATACCGAATCGGTGTCCCACATGGCCGGTATCATTGATGGTGTTACACTCGCCACGACAAAAATCCGTGACCATGGGTTCGATAACTGGGCGAAGAACATCTAAGCTGGCCCCTACTTTGGCTGGCTCTTGCTTACGCTGGCTAATACTGGCAGCCCCAATAGCTCTCTCGTCCTTGCACGGATAGATCGGGCTCTGGTAACGCTGATGCCATGGAAAAAAGATCCATCAGCCTCAACGGCCACCGAACAAGTATCGCGCTGGAGCCACCCTTCTGGCGCGTCCTTGAAGAGATAGCTGCCGCGAGAGGCGTCTCTCTGCCAAACCTGATCGGCGAAATCGATGTTGCCCGATTGGTGCCGACCGGAGAAGACCTCAGCTCTGGTTCGCCCCTGGCTGATATGCCGGGATTGTCCTCCGCGCTTCGGGTCTACGCCCTGGAAGATCTTGCCGACCGACTTAACCGTTCGCAACGAGGCTGAGGGACGGACGCCCGAGAACCAATTGGGCGTAAAGCCGCGTGATTTCATCCGCATACCCCCGCATAATCGGACGAACGGCAGTGAAGTGTTCGACTTCCGCTGACCGGGCGAGGATCTCCGCAAGGCGTGGACGGACAGGCGCGCAGCTTGGGTCGCTCCAACGGGCAAGAGTACGCGCAGTCATGAGGCGGCGCCAGAACGACCGGGCCGATTTCAGGGTGCTGCCCACCTCCGCCGTCAAGAGATTTGACCGAACCAGAAGGTCAATCCCGGCTTCGGGTGTTTCCCGCTGCAAGGCCGGGTTTGACGCACCATGGCGATAAATCAATGTGCTGAGGATCAATTCCGTATCCCAGAGCCCGCCTTCTGCTGTGGTAATCTCCCAAGGTGAGATTTCGCGATCTTTGCGCAGACGCTGAGCTCTCGCGCGGTCGAGGTCTCGGAACAGGATGTCAGTCCGACGCGGGTTGGCGACAGCTGCCCGCAAGGCTTCTGTGGTGCCCTCTGTCGGGCCTGCAATAATCTGTCCCCGGGCCAGCATGATCTGGTCCGTGGCAATAGCTTCAGAGCGAATGTAAGACCGGAACTCTTCCGTGGTCGGTACAAGGACGCCAGCAACACCGCCGGGCCGCCTTGCCACATCGGGGGTGAGTGCAAAGACGCCCGTTCCGAATGTGCCGACCGCTTCGATAAACGCGCGTGCTGCCTCGTCAGCTTTGTCAGCTTCGTCAGTGGTGCGCATAAAACCTAACGTGATGGGCACATCAGGCAGACCAAAGCCAGCGCCATCGAAGACATGAAGTGCGAGACCGTCTGCGATGCCATGGGCCTCGGTAATGCGTTCAAACGCAAGTGCGAGGGCGGTTTTCTGGATCGTTGAGTAAGTCTCGGCGATCGCACCGAAATCCATAGACCCGCTCGCGCCTTTGAAGGCCGCTAGGGCCATCGCCGATGCACGCCATTGAATGATGTCATCGACCTTGCCTGCATTCTCGCCCGCGCGCGGTGGGGCAAAGCGGCTCATGAACTCGGTTGCCGAGCGCGGGCTTGTGCCTTCGTCGTCGTCGGTCAGGAATTGCCGCGTGTCAGCGCTCTGCAAAAGCGGAGATACAACATCGCCGAATGTCCCGAAGGCATCGGCAAGGGCAGACTTGGTTTTGTCCGAGGACGTGATGGCGCTGCGCAGGTCTTTTTCATTGTCCCCAAGGGAATGGATAAGCTGATCGTAGAGGCGGATGGCCGTGTCCGGATATTGTGTCTGACCAAAAGCGGTAATCATCCCGGGTGCCACCGCGGCAAACCGTTGACTGTCGCCATCGGAACAAAGCGCGGCCCATCCGTCGAGGACGGAGGTGAGGGCAGTTCCGTTCAGAAATCCAAGGCTTTCCAGTTTGTCTGCGTCAGATTTTTCAGCAGTCGGATCGGTATTGTTCTCCGTTGCCGGTTCGAACTGCTGCAGCTCAAGGCGTGCACCACCAAGTAGCCGCGAGAGGGCGTTTTGCGCTTCTGCCCCAATGCCGCGGCGTACTGTTTCCAGATTATCCGTATTGTGAAAACCGCACAGGGCGGCTACCGCTTCAGCTTCGCCGCTCGAAGGATTATTGCCCGTCCTGCCAGCGCCGTTTGAGCGTTTGCCGTTTGGGTCGGTGCCATGGATTGTCTGCTGAGCCGTCACAATCCCTTGGGAAAGATCAAATCCGGCGGCAAGGCGGGCAGCGACCGCCGGGCTCAAAGCGCCTGAGCTAGCTGCGGTTGAAAAAACTTCCGCGGTCGACGCGGTCCGGAACACTGCCCGGGCACGACCAAGGCTCAAACGTAAGACGTCGGCGGTCGCCTGGAGCGCACCGTGCGCGGTCTGCGACTGAGTTGTCAGATCTTCGCGGCTGCGGTCGGTAAGGATCGGGTAGTCGTCCCAGATCGCTTGCTCATTGTCTTCCAAGAATGACCCACCGAACGCCCGGTCGCCAGCAACAATCCGCGCTGTCGCCATCCAGCGGCGGAGCGGACCGCGCTGCTCGTCGCCGACTGCTTTTTCAAGGGTCTGGCGGGATTCAACAAAACCGGCGCCCGCAACCCCGGAGCCCATGGGCGTGCGCAAGGTATAGATCGGATAGTCGCCCGATTTGCCTTCGAACGCATCCCGCAATTCCGTACCCAAGCGGACGAAGGCCCGTTCACACATTCGATCGTCGCGCTTGGTGAACTGTTCAAGGTCATAAACAATCAGGAGATCGAGCGGGCCGATTGGCGTCAGATCTTCATGGGAGAATTCACCGCCTGCAATGGCAAACAGGCCCGGGAGTTTTCCATCATTTGCTTCAGCAGTGATCTCACCGCGGCTCATGGCGCTGCGGATCAGCCAGGCAAGGGCCGTTTCCACAAGGCGCTCGGCGAGGTCTGCCCGCGCAGTTGTCGTCTCTGCAATGGTCCAAGTTTGGGAGATATCGGCGATCGCGAGGGCGATGTCTGTGCGCGCCTTGATCGGCGTGAGGGCCGCCTGAAGCGCGTCAGCGCCCCCAATGGCGCTGGAAAGGGCGGAGAGATCGCGCGCTGCTTCTGCGAGGACAGGGCTAGGGCCTTCAATGAGGGCGGTAGCGGCCGTCTGGGGGTAGGTTAGGCACAGATCAGCCAGACGGCGGGTTGCGCCAAAAATCTTCAGTAATGTCAGTACACGTTTGGGTTCATCGAGCGAGGCGCCCGGGTCTTCGCCAAGATGTTCGGCAAGGGCCTGTCGCCACCGTTTGACGCCGAGACCAGCGCGGGCAGGGTCAACCGGGTCGGCTATAATGGCACCGTTTGGGGCAGCTTGACCATTCGCGCCAAGGCCTTGATTTGCTGCACTGCGCGGTGAAGGCGAAGTTGGTTGCACGGACATGGCGCAATATCCCCCTGACAGGTCAATTGGATGACGGATTACCCGCAACAGTGGCAGCACACGGTGAAACTTGCGTTAAATCGGTTGCAACACTTGTGCGGGCCCCCTTATAGGATTCGTCAGGATGCCTCCTAGTTCAGCTAATATCTCAAGGCGGGTACAGCGACTGAAACGCCGCTCCGCGCGGGCCGCCGTTATGGTTTTGCGCGGACGCAGGCCCGTTTTTGGGTTTGGGGTTGTGCGCCTGTGGCTAATCGCGCTCGTTATTGGGGCTATGGCGGCCTATGGCGCGATATTCCTGCGCATGGTTATCGACGCCGTTTCGCTCATCGCCTTCGGTGAGACCGAGGAAATGATGGCGTCTGGGGCGGGCGCCGTCGGCAAGGTTCGCGCGTTTCTTGCCCCCGTGATTGGGGGCTTTGCTGTGGCGGGTCTCCTTTACCTGTCGGACCGCTTCAAATGGCTTACCGGTGGCCGCGGGCAGGGGATTGCCCAGGTAATCGAGGCCCGCGCCGTCCGCGACGGGGCTATATCGTGGAAGACAGGTTTGGCAGCTGCGGCGGTTTCTGCCGTGTCCCTGGGGGCAGGTGCCAGCGCCGGACGTGAAGGCCCGGCGGTGCATTTCGGCGCAACCATCGCGTCCTTTATCGATCGCAATCTTGGCTTTACCGCTCACGAGCGACGCACGCTTTTAGGGTGCGGCGCCGCTGCCGCGGTATCAGCGAGTTTTAACGCGCCCATCGCCGGCGTTCTCTTCGCTCTTGAAGTCATCATGGGCAATTACGCTCTGTCGATCTTTGGGCCGATCGCAGCGGCGAGTGTCATGGGGGCCATCATCGCGCGCACGCACCTTGGCAATTCGCCCGCCTTTGAAGTGCCGGTCTATGGGGCGATTGCCAATATCGATGTGCCGCTCTCTGCCTTGCTTGGGCTCATGTGCGGGCTTGTGGCTTGCCTGTTTCTGATTTTGGTGAAGCGATTAACGAATTGGTCTCGCGCGATGGCCGATCGACGGGGTTTAAATTACCTCTATTTGCCGCCCCTTGGCGGCGTCATCATCGGCAGTATCGGCATCTTCTTTCCTGAAATCTTCGGTGTCAGCTACGAGGCCGTCACGCGCACGCTGGCCGGCGACTATACACTGCGCATCTTGTTCCTCCTGCTAATCTTAAAAATGTTTGCTACGGCAGTGACACTTTCAGCCCGGTTTGGCGGCGGTGTATTCTCCCCCGGGCTTGTCATGGGCGCGCTTGTTGGGGCTGCTTTCGGCGGTACGCTGAACGCTTACATTCCGGGATCGGTCGCAGACCCGGCGTTCTATGCGATGGTCGGTATGGGAGCAGCATCCGGCGCAATTATTGGTGCACCGATTTCAACCACTCTCATTGTCTTTGAGTTAACTGGTGACTACGGCATGACGATCTCGCTCATGGTCGCCGTCGCCCTTGCAACGCTGGTGGTCCAGAGCTTGATTGGAAAGACATTCTTCCACTGGCAGCTGTCGCGCCGCGGTTATGATTTGTCGGAGGGCCCCCAAGGGGTGATCCTACAAACAATTCGTGTGCGTGATGTTATGGACAAAATGCCGCCCGGCACACCGCTCGCGAAAGATGCGCCACGCCTTTTAACGAAGCACTCCCTCGGTGAAGCGATTGCCCGCCTCGAAAAGTTGGAAGAGATAGGCTTGCCGGTGGTTGAAGAAAAAGCGCCCGCGGAAAGTGTCGGGTATCTCACGAGAGTGAAGGCCTTGGCGTCCTACAATCGGGCGCTCGTTGATAGCCACATTGAACATCATCGGTAGCGGCTTGGTAGTAACTCCGGGGGCGGACTACCGCCGCGTATTGCTGCTCTTTCGACCGGGAGTGAAGGTCGGCGCATGGAAGTCGCCCGGTTTTCGCGCAAGCCATTTTACAAAGGCTGCAATTTGAGGATGGCCGCGCAAGGCCTCAATGGTATTGTAGTTTCTGGCTAATTCTGTCTCGGTGAAAACCGCATGGATCTTCCGATGGCAGATTTCATGGAGGAGGACCCGCGGGCCTTTCGCGCCGCCTTTCAGTTTGGGGATCAGGTGGTGAATGCTCTGGCGGGCGTGTTTCGGGATTGGCCGACCGCAAAGAGGGCATTCCGGCATCTCTTCATCTGAACCGGCGTGATGGACCACGTTCTTGCTCGCCGTTCTCAACTACGCTCGCGCCACGAAAAAAGGGCACCCTTTGCAAGGCGCCCTTATCCAACTCTGGTCATAAATCCGTACAGAAAGCGTTACGCCTTCGGCAGTACCGACACAAAACTGCGCCCACCAGATTTGACGGAGAACTTCACGTGGCCTTCCTTCAACGCAAAGATCGTGTGGTCCTTGCCGATGCCAACGTTTTCACCAGGATGAAACTTCGTGCCGCGCTGACGGATGATGATATTGCCAGGAATGACAAGCTCGCCGCCGAATTTCTTCACGCCTAAGCGCCGACCTTCTGAGTCGCGACCGTTCCGGGACGAACCACCTGCTTTTTTATGTGCCATGACGAATTACCCTTAGTTTGCCGCTTACTGATCGCCGCCTTTGGCGAGTTCTTTAGCCTGTTCTACCCAATTTTCCCGCTCAATCCGACCCTTGAACGAAAGTTTCTCGTCGAATTCAGCAATTTCGTCCGGACCCCACGCCGCAATTTGCGCAAAAGATGTCACGCCTGCTTCGTGTAGTTTCTTTTCAAGCGCCGGGCCAACACCGGATAGTTCCTTCAAATCGTCCGCGCCAGACGGTGCCAAAGCTGGGGCAGGGGCAGCTTCAGCCTTCGCTGCCTCTTCTTTTGGCGCGGGCACAGGGGCTGCTTTCTTAGCCGGTGCAGAAGGTTTCGCGCCGTCGGTCAGGATATCCGTAACCTTGAAAAGCGTTACATGCTGGCGGTGGCCCTTCTTGCGGCGATAATTTTGCCGGCGGCGCTTTTTAAAGATGATCACCTTGCGGTTGCGCGCCTGGTCGACGATTTCGCCTGCAACGCTAGCCCCAGCGATGAATGGCGAGCCAACTTTCACGTCCGCGCCGTCACCGAGCATCAAAACTTCATCCAGAACAATTTGGTCACCCGCTTCGCCAGTGAGGCGTTCAATGCGGATTACATCATCTTTTTCAACGCGGTATTGCTTACCGCCAGTCTTAACGACTGCGTACATAATCGACTCCTTCGGCACGTCTTGTTGCGTGCACAGGTCCTTTTTAGCCCCGGTTTCTGTCGCCCGGTTGTTATGAAGGGCGGGAAATAACGGGGAGACGGGCTCTGGTCAAGGGGAATCATTGGTGTCAATCCGGAAGGGGCCCATGCAATTCCTTTGGCGTCCCGACGCAATCTATGCCTTTGGCGTCCCGACGCACTCTATGCAATGTGGGGAATAGCATGAGAAACCATCGCGGAGGCGACACCGCCAATTTCTCTGGGCCAATTTCCGCCCGAAACCCGAAACAAGTCCGTTCGTTTCTACCAAGCCCTCAGGCCCCCCACTGCTTGCTTTGGAATTGTCGGTCCGCTACAGGCCCTATCCTTCGAGGAGAGGTGCCGGAGTGGTTGAACGGGGCGGTCTCGAAAACCGTTGAGCACGCAAGTGTTCCGGGGGTTCGAATCCCCCTCTCTCCGCCAGATCTCAACTAATCGAAGTTTTAAGCGATTTGAGGTGAAACATGTCCGCAATGATTGATGTTTTTTGGTCTTTCCGCAGCCCTTATTCCTATCTGGTCACGCCCGATCTCATTCGGTTACGTGAAGACTATGAGGTGACATTGAATTTAAGGCCGGTTCTCCCCATTGCAGTGAGGAGTAAAGACACGCTGTTTACCGGCGACAGAAACAAAGTCTTGTACATTCTGAGGGATGTTCCTCGGCGTGCTGAATTTTTAGGAATGACTTTCGGCTTCCCCTCACCTGACCCGATCGTTCAAAACCTTGAGACGTTTGAGGTGGCAGAAGAGCAACCCTACATCTACCGCCTAACTGGTTTAGGCATTGAAGCGGCGCGGCGCGGGAAAGGCATAGACCTCGCCTATCACGTATCACACCTGATCTGGGGCGGGGAACCCGGCTGGGATGAGGGAGATAAGCTGGCGAATGCAGTGGCAAAAGCGGGGCTCGATCTCGCGGAATTGGAAGTGGCAATCGCTGCAAATGATCCGATGCCGGAAATTGAAGCCAACCAGGATGCATTGCAGGTGGCCGGTCATTGGGGCGTGCCAACAATGGTCTATGAAGGCGAGCCATTCTTCGGACAGGACCGGATCGAAATGCTCCGTTGGCGGCTTGATAAAAGCGGCGTGCCTAAGCGCTAGGGATTTTCCGTACCGGCCCCTCTAAGCATTTAGAGGAATCGCTGACGGTGCTTTGGAATTCTATTCGCGTCCTCGGCCTGTACCATTAATAATGCGCAAAGCATGCCAGAACCCGTAAATCAGTACCACGAGAATGAGTATTAGAATTAATGGGGCCCACGGATAATACCCAAGGGTCTTCGCAATCGAGTTGTGGAGCGTGGCGTTGAACGTATCGTACCCCACTGGCACCTCCAGCACGCCCATCTCGGCCGAATAGGTCTCAAACTCTGAAAGCAAGTCCGCGAGTATATCCGGGTGGGACGGAGATAAATCTCTCGTTTCGCCGGGATCCTGTTTCAAATTAAACAGTCGCCATTTGCCGTCGCCTATTGGCGGCATGCTCCGGGTGATTTTGTAATCACCTTTGTAAAGTGCAGAGTTTCCAGAAACCTCAATGGCGCGTACATCGGTCGGTGCATAGACGCTGTCCCTTTCTCCCTTGAGTAACGGCATAAGGCTGCGGCCAGTGATCGGTTTTGCCGAGTGTGGGGCCGGAGCGGCGTTCACCCACTCCATTAAGGTTGGCGCTACGTCGGCGACCATCGCTGGTGAATGAATTCGGGAAGCTTCGATGCCTGGACCGGAAATAATGAGTGGTACACGGACCCCCCCTTCGGCTGCATAGAACTTGAACAAGGCTCCGGGTGATGCCGCAGCGCTTGCCCATTCTCGTCCGATGAAGCCCCAACTGCCGGGACCGCCCAGCCCATCAAGACCGATGTCGTACCCGTTCAGCTTAAGCCAGACAGAAAGAAAGGCATTATTGTCGCCTCTTGCGTCTTCCGGTCCATTGTCGGAGGTCACAACAAATATAGTGTTATCGAACTGTCCTTGTACTTTCAGGTAGTCGATGAATCTTCCTACGTGGTGGTCCATCGCTTCGAGCATTGCCGCGTTCACTTCCATACGTGCAGCGTATACAGCTTGCTCGTCTTGGCTCAGTTCATCCCATCGTCGCGAACCCTTCGGCATTGGGGCGAGCGGAGCGTTTTCGGGGATCAGCCCCAATTCCTGTGCGCGTTTGTGTCGTTCTGTTCGCAGATTATTCCATCCTCGATCGTACCGGCCTTTGTAATTGGCAATGAATTCTTCAGGGGCCTGAACAGGGATATGGATCGCCTGGAAGGGCAAGAACGCAAAAAATGGCCTGTTGACGTCGGTTTCCTCTAGGTAATCGATCATCTTGTCGACGATAAAGCGGGATGAGTAAAAATCGTCCGGAAGCTCTGTCTCGACCCCATCCTCAAACCAGGGAGCGTCTTTGTAGTAGGGCATGTAGGATTTGTCGTCCCAATTGTCCGCACCTGAAGCGGCCAATGCAAACGACCGGTCGAACCCATGGGCTTGCGGCATTTCATCAGGCGCCTCGCCCATATGCCATTTACCGCTCATCAAGGTTCGGTAACCCGAAGCGCGCAGCCTATCTGCCATTGTCAGCACATTGGGCTCTAAGGCCATGGTATAACCCGGTTGACCTTTATGCTCCTTAGGCAGAACTTCGGGTATTGTTGCAACGCCAGTCCTATGATTGTCCATACCGGTCAGAAGCATGGCACGGCTTGGAGAACAGAGAGGCGACGCCCGGTACTGCGTAAAGAGTGCGCCTGTCGCTGCAAGCGCATCTATATTTGGCGTTTTCGCTTCACCGCCATAAGTGCCAAAATCCATCAAGGCGGCGTCGTCGGCGAGGATGATGACGATGTTGGGCGGTGCAGCAGCGAACGCAGGTAAAGCCGCGAGTGTCAGAAGACCAGCGATGAAGACCTGTAACTTGGTTCGGGTTATTAAGTCCCCAAGCGTTCCTCTATGGAGCGATCTAGCGAAGCTGTTCATCTTTTCAAGCCTTATTACAGGATCATACCGTTTGCGACTCTCGTCTCGATTCTGAATTATAGAGCGCTACAGAGAAATCGGTATCCAAAATTTCCTTTGTTGAGATTGAAAATTGCGAATAGAAGGATACCGAATAGAGGAAACGCATTGATGACGGCCCCAATAAAAATCATTGTTTTTATCTTGGGTGGCGTGTTCACCTTGATTGGCATTGTGGGGTTATTCGCACCGGCAGTGTTGGCAGGGGAACTCGGGCTGACGTTGACCGGCGGCGAAGGGGCGGCGTCTGTTCGAGCAATGATTGGCGCCCACTACCTCGCCATGGGCGGTGTGTGCCTTTATGCGGCTGCCCGGAACCGTACGGTCTTACTCCTTCCTGTCGGTGCGATTGAGGCCATGATGGTCGTCGCGCGCGCTCTCTCGATCCTTAGTGGTGAGTTTGTGACTGCCGCTGTTTTACCCACGATCGTCGAACTCGCTGCTGCTGGCGTTTTGCTTACGACCTCATTGAAGGCGTTGCGATCGCAATAAAGCCTTACGAGATGTTTCCGTCTCGGATTTGTATAGAAACCAAATACGGCCGCCATTCCTGCACCACTTCAATTACATAAGGGGATATCATGTCAGACGTAGCGCCACGCTTTCGATTGATGGGGCTCGATCCGTCGCCTTACACGGTGAAGGTGGAGTCTTTCCTGAAGTTCAAGAATGTCCCCTATGATTGGGTCAGCCGCACCCGCAAAGTAGAGAAGGAATTTCAAGAGCACGCGAAAGTTCAGCTAATCCCGCTGTTGTTTTTTCCCTCCGGAGAAACCATGCAGGATTCAACACCGATCATCGAACGTCTTGATAAGGAATATCCCGATCCAACGATCCAGCCAAGCGACGAAACGCTATGGTTTCTCTCTTGTTTGTTTGAAGAATTCGGCGATGAATGGTGTAACAAGCTGATGTTTTTCCAGCGTTGGTTTTACAAGGCCGATGCAGAAGCTACCGGTAAGCGCCTCGCCAAAGAGCTTTTGGAAGGGCAATGGTGGGCGCCATTAGCAAGGCCAATTGCCGCTCGGTTGATCGTGCGTCGCATGGTGCCGAGACTGGTTTATTCCGGCGGGAACGAAACGAATATCCCGCAGCTAAAGCAATCATTCATCGATCTTTCGACCATGCTGGATGCGCACTTTCAAGATCGCCCGTATCTGCTAGGGGGGCGTCCGTGTTTTGGCGATTTCGGGCTTTGGTGCAATTTCTATCAGGCTTGGACGGACCCAACGGCGAACGCCTATATTGAGGCACACGCACCGGCTCTGGTTGCTTACATCAAGCGGATGAAGTCACCTTCCGTAGACGGAGACTTTGAGACGCTTGAGACCTTGGTGCCTACCCTTAAGCCAATTTTGGAAAAAGAGATGGCGACACGGTTTTTGCCGTGGATGGAAGCCAACCATCATGCCTTTCATGAGGGGCAAAAGGAAACGAGCCTCACCATGAACGGCCAGCTTTTCAAGCAAAAGACATTTAAGTATCAAGCGGTGACCCTCGATGAGCTCCGCAGAAAACTTGCGACAGTTTCCAGCAATACAACGCTTACCGAGTTGCTTGACGAGACAGGGTGTCTTCCGTTTTTGAAATCGGGCGATATCGTCAGTCGATAATGCGTTGCAGGCGCGGTAGGAATGAGGTTGGCGCCTACTGCCAACTTCCACCCAATGCCAGATTGAGATTAATCCATTCCACAAGAAGAGCACGCTCCACGCTGACCAGGGTGCTGTCGGCGGCGAAGGCGGTGCTCTGGATGGTCAGTACATCAAGCAGGTTACTCTCGCCCTCTTCGTACTGAATTTGTGCGATTTCAAAAGCGTGATTTGCTTCCTTTGCGGCATCTTTTAACGCCTCGCGTCGATTACGCAGGACAGTGTTTTGATCAAGGCTATCTTCGACTTCCTGGAATGCGGTGATCGCTGCTTGCGCATAGGCATTGACGGCTTGTAGCTGAACGGCGCTTGCCTCATCAGCGGTGGCTTTTCTAAGGCCACCATCGAATAGGGGTCCGAGCAAATTCCCGGCCAGCTGCCAGGCAACATTCTCAGGGTCCAGAACATCGGAAAGCTCCGAAGACGAACCATTGATCGTGCTGACAAGACTAATCGTGGGAAGCCTTGCCGCCCTTGCTGCACTGACACTATTGAAGGCGGCTGCTATGCTGCGTTCAGCGGCGATAAGATCAGGGCGCCGGGCCAAGAGCGACGCCGGTGTGCCCGGCGGCGGCGGGGCGGGCGTTGCAGGCAAGGTGGTGCGGGTTTTCAGATCTGCCCCCGGGTAACGGCCCAGTAAGGCTTCCAATGCCCGGAGCGCAAGGCGCTGTCCGCCCTCGGCTTCAAGCACTGCATCTCGGGCATTTGCCAGGTCCCGGCGAGACAACGCCAGATCAAGACCGGTTGCAACACCGATTTCTCGTTGGGCACTGACGATTTCATCCGTTTGTTTCAGCGCGTTGAGGGATTTGTTTGCCACGTCGAGTTGCAGTCCGGCCTCAATGGCGAGGAAGTAGGCTTGCGCAACTGCCGCTGCAATTGTGTATTGCGTGAAGACGAAATCCACTTCCGCCGAGTAGGCATTAAAGGCGGCAGCCCGCTTGTTGGCGCGTACCCGACCCCAAATGTCAGCCTCCCAATTAAGTTGAAGGCCAAGGCTGTATGAGTCGCTGCTCGGGAACTCAACCACGCCCCCGCGACTGGCTGATCCGGTAACGTCGACAGCGGGAACAATGGCAGCGCCGGCCTGTCGTGCGAGCGCCCGCGATTGCTCTACTGCCGCCGCTGCTGCTGCAAGGTCGCGATTGTTTCGAATGGCTTCCCCAACGAGATCCGCTAGGACGGGGTCTTCCAGTGCCGCGATCCAGCCGATTTGAACGGCGCCTTCTTCCGGCGACGCGGTGCGCCAGGCGTCAGGGGCAGCTGGAGGTGCGTCCGCGGCGATCCCGCGGGCTTGGTCAGGATCAGAGATCGACGTACAGGCGCCTGCGAAGAGACCAACAAGGCTGAACAGGAGCTTCTTCATTGTGCAGCCAAAGCCTCAACATTGGAGACGGTGCCTGTGCCCGTGGCCGCGGTCTCTGACTTCTTGATACCAAACAAGAGGGCGTAGATGGCCGGTGTCACCAGCAGGGTAATCAGCGTTGCGAAACTAAGGCCAAAGGCGAGCACGACCGTCATGGAACGGAAGAACGCATCAAAGTAAAGCGGAAGCACCCCGAGCACAGTTGTAAAGGCACCCATGGTCACCGGACGTAAGCGGCTGGCGGCAGACTCAACAAGGGCATCAAATCGCGGTGTGCCTTGGGCAATCATTTCGTCGGTTGAATCCACTAGCACGAGCGAGTTCTGGATCAACAATCCCGAGAGAGACAGAAGCCCCAGGATCCCCATGAATTCGAATGGCGTACTAGTGACGACGAGGCCAAAGGTAACCCCGACAATGGCGAGCGGGACCACGGCCCAGATCGCTAACGGTTGGCGTAAGGCGTTAAACAGGATGACAATAACCAGGATCATGGCAAGCAGCCCTAACGGGATGGTCGTCGCCAGGTTTTGTTGCGCTTCGGAGGAGCTTCCGAACTCACCGTCCCACTCAAGCGTATAACCATCAGGGAGGTCAATCGCTTCAATTTTCGGGCGGACACGGCTGAAAACATCATCGGCCAGTTCGCCAAGCGCTGGGTCAGACTGGGCCTTGATCGTCAGAATACGATCCTCACGGAGGATTTTCCCATTGCGCCAAACGACGTGGACGTCGTCGATCACTTGCGCCATGGGGATCGGTGTGGGGCTCGTCGGGCTCAGGATCTGTAATGAGGCCATGTCCCAGGGATTGATGCGTTCGGCCGCCGGAGCCCGGGAAACGATAGGGATTAGGTCATCTCCATCCCGGTAGACGCCGCGCTGGACGCCACTGAGATTTTCCTCCAGTGCCTCCGCCAATTGCTTGCGTGTGACACCCGCCCGCTCGCCCTTGTTTGACGAGTAAACCGGCTCCACGACCGGTATCTGTCGCCGCCAGTCGTCTTTAACAAGAACCGCACCGCCGTCCGCGGCCATGATCGCCTTTGCCTCATTGGCAAGCCGTCTCAGAACACCTGCATCTGCGCCGGAAAACGTGGCCTCGATCTTGGAGCCGCCACCTGGTCCGAGGAAAAACTTCCATGCCTTCGTAAGACCATCAGGGAAGTTTTGGTCCGCATAGGTTTGCATTTCAGCGATAATGCGATCGTTCTCGCGATAGTCCGTTGTCTTCAGCAAGAGCTGCCCAATCGAGGAGCTATCCGATCCTGCATCATACGTGAGCATGTAGCGCAAGGCCTTGCCGCCGATCAGCGTTTGCACGTGATCCACGCCGTCTAGCGACTGCGCAAAACGTTCCAGACGGATCATATCTTCCCGGGTGCGTTCAATGTCCGTGCCTTCAGGTAGAAAGTAGTCGACAGCCACTTGCGGTGTTGTTGAGGCCGGAAAGAAACCGACCTTGACGAACTGAAAGCCCCAAACTGCAAAAACGAAGATAGCGACAACTGCGCTTAAGGAAATCGACTTGTGAGTCAGAACCCAGCGGATCAGGCTCTTGTATGAGGACATAAATCTGCCATCGGCACTAGCGCTTTGTTGTGCATCGGCGGTCTGGTTTGGAAACGCCCAATAGCAAAATAATGGCGTAACTGTGAAGGCAAACGCCCAGCTCAAAGCCAACGCAATCATCACGACCCAGAATAACGCCCCTGTAAACTCTGCAGTCTGGCCTGGCGCAAAACCAATTGGCGCAAAGGCGATGATTCCGACCAACGTACCACCTAGAAGGGGCTTCATGTTCTGTCGGGCGACTTGCTTGGCGGTTTCCAGCTTGTCTCTACCCTTTTGCACGCCGACCAGAATCCCGTCAGTAATCACGACGCCATTATCCACCAACATTCCAAGGGATATGATCAGGGCACCGAGCGAAATACGGTGCATCGGAATCCCACCGAGCCACATTATCAGCAGTGTTGCCGCCATTGTGACGAGTACTGTTGCCCCCATGACCAGCCCGGACCTGAAGCCCATAAAAACCAGTAGGGTCAAAAAGACGATCACGAGAGCCGCCACGACGTTTGACCCAAAGCTTTGGATCGACGCATCAACCGCTTTGCCCTGATGGTAGTATTCGTTCACTTCAATGCCGTTGGGGCGCAGGCTTTCAGTTTCCGAAAGTTTTTGGGACACCGCTTCGCCCATTTTGACCACATTGGCGCCGGAGACATTAGAGATGCCCATTCCGATGGCGAACTCCCCATCGAACCGAATGTATTGCTCGACCGGTTCTTCGTAGCCGCGCGTCACACTCGCAATGGCACCAAGGCGGGTGACGCTGCCGCTATTGCTGTCACCGATAATCAAGCTCTCAATGGCCTCAACCGACGTGATTTTGCCGGTCGGGTCGATGATGACCCGCTCGTCGCCAAGGATCAGATCGCCTGCTGATGTAATGGTGTTTTGCTGAGCGAGGGTATCGTAGATTTCGTTCACCGAAACGCCAAGAGACGCTGCACGCTCGCGGGCGATCTCCACATAGATGACCTCCTGCCGATCGCCGGTGATGTTGATCTTTGAAACGTCCTCGACGCTCAAGAGGTCCTTTCGCAAGGTCTTCGCATAGGAGTTGATCTCGGCAGGTGTGTAACCTGCCCCCGTGAGAAGAAAATAAATGCCGTACACGTCACCAAAATCATCATTGACCACACTTGGGCCAGCACCGGGGGGCAAATTCGCCTGTGCATCATTCACCTTGTTGCGGACCTTGGTCCAGATGAGTTTTAGGTCTTCCTTTGTAGGGGAGGCGGAGTATCGGATTTCAACGGTAATTTCCGATAGTCCGGAGGAAGAGATCGACTCTACGGTTTCCACTTCAGCGAGTGTCTGAAGAGCCGACTCCAGGGGTTCGGTTACCTCATCGACGACTTCCCGTGGGCTCGCGCCCGGGTAGGCGGTAAAGATTTTCGCTTGGCGGATCGTGAATTCCGGGTCCTCAAAGCGAGGCATGCTCTGGTAAGCGAGAAATCCGCCGATCAGGGAAATTAGAATGACTATCCCGCATAGCAGCGGATTTTTGATGGCGGCCTCGGCGATATTCATTGGTCCGCCTTTATTCGGGTGCCCAGGGGCGCACTTGCATTCCTTCATGCAGGAACGAGACACCGGCGGCGACGATTTGTTCTCCGCCCGACAAGCCGCTGGTGACGACGACGCTCTGGCCGGCGTCAGAACCGACCTGCACCTTGGTCTTGGAGACCGTCATGTCAGCTTCATTGACCCGCCAGACATAGGTGTCGTCGCCTTCAGCAAGGATGGAAGAGAGCGGTACGGCAATACCCGACGGGACAAAACTGGCAGCGCGGTCGAACTCAAATGACGACGTTACCGTTGCAGTCATTCCTGGCAGAATGAAAAGATCCGTAGGCGGCTCAAACCCGAACTTGACTTCATAAGTCTGAGTGTTCTCGTCCGCCTGACCCGCGGCCTCAGATAATGTCGCCTGTATCATCAAATCAGGGGCGGCATCCAACACGACTGTGGTTCCAAGCGGTTCAAGGAGTGGGATCTGTGCGACGATGGTGCCCGGCACGTTGATCACCGCCTCGACATTGCTGCTCTGGATGACGGCAATGGGTTCTTTTGCCTGGATATTCTGAAACTGCTCCACAAAAACCCGCGAAATGCCGCCGTCAAAGGGCGCGACCAACTCGGTGTCGGAAAGGGCTTTTTCCGCATTCGACAACGCCGCTTTCGCGATATCTCGTTGCGTGCGACGAGCATCCAGTACGCTTCGAGAGATGGCATCTCGTTCCACGAGGCGCTGAGCGCGGGCATATTCGGCCTCTGCATTGCGGTATTCAGCTTCGGCTTGTGAAACGCTGTTGATGGCATTGCGCTGGTCAAGTTTCGCAATCACGTCGCCTTCTTTGACGTCATCACTTTCAACGAAGTTCAGTTCGCGAATTTCGCCTGCAGTCTGAAAGGTCAGTTCGGCGGATTGTGCGGCCCGGATGACGGCCGGGAAGGTTAAATCGCGCTGGTTCGATGCCGATGACACTGTGACTATTTTGGCAGGGCGCACTGCAGAAGGCGCCTCAGTTTCAGGCGCTTGGCTGCACCCAGACGAAAGCACGGTTAAAAAAACAACCAATGAGAGATGCTGCCTCAGCACTATTCGCCCCATAATTACACGCCGCAGATCTGAAATATCATTGATGGACCTTAACGTCCAATTGATTTGGTGAAATGATTATTAGCGGGTAGTGGGCCTGAAATGCGCAGGCAAGATTGGTTTGGAATTGAAGGACCGGGATATGCTCCGATCACAATAACGACCGAGACATTCTCTGGGAATGGTAAGCGCGACTAAAGCGCCGGGGTCGGCACGATCTGACGCTTCAAATGTATCGTCTATCCGGCTTGGCAATGCTCGGCGATGTACGCTTCCTGGGTTGGCAGCCCTGTCACCGCTTTCTCGATAATTGTGCGAACATCAGCCAAAAACGTCGCTAACTGACCATCGTCTAGTTTGTCGGCCATGGGGTTGTAGTCATCGGGGACAATGCCCTGACCCAACATCACTTGGACCCAGCTGGCATCTCGAAAGAGATCGTCTACATCACGGCCAACACGTCCTGACGCAGAGAATAAGTCCATCTTGTGGGTAAGCGAGTCCGGTACCGACATATTCTGGCAATACCGCCAGAACTCCGTGTCGTCACGCTCTGTTTGGTGATAGTGCAGAATGAGAAAGTCGCGGATCTGTTCAAATTCTTTGATGGTACGCTGATTATATTCGTCTCGGTCCGCGCTTCGGATCGCTCCGCGAGGGAAAAGTTCAATGAGGCGGCTGATATTTGACTGGATCAAATGGATACTGGTCGATTCAAGCGGCTCCAGGAAACCGCTTGCAAGGCCGATGGCCACACAATTTTGAGACCAAAATTGTTGCCTGCGCCCGGTAACAAACTGGATCGGACGCGGGTCAGCTAAGGGCTCAGTATCGAGATTATCCATGAGCATCGCGGCCGCGTCGTCATCTGAAATGAAGTCGTTGCAATAAACGTGGCCGTTGCCCGTGCGATGCTGGAGAGGAATGCGCCATTGCCAGCCGGCAGTGCGCGCCGTGGCGCGGGTGTAGGGCGGAAGATCGGCAAGCTTTTCGCTCGGAACTGCCATTGCCCGGTTGCACGGGAGCCACTTTGACCAGTCCTGATACGGAACACCAAGGGCCTTGCCCAAAAGCAGCGAGCGGAAACCAGAGCAGTCGATAAAGAAATCGCCAGAGACAGTCTTGCCATCTTCAAGCTGGATCGACTTTATGTCGCCTGTTTCTCCGTCCAGATTAGTATCGACGACAATACCCTCGGTTCGCACTGTGCCGCGCGCTTCGGCATAGGCCCTCAGATACCGGGCATAGAGTGTCGCATCGAAATGGTAAGCGTAGGCAAGGCCCGTCATTTGAGTTTTGCCGAGGCGATCGAGCTTTGCAAACTTCCGTTTCTCCGCAGCTAATTCGTGCAGGGAGTAATGCCAAAGTGACTTGTTGCCGCCAGCCATGGCATATCGGCGCCAATAGTGATGGAAGTGAACATTGCCAAGGCTGACCCCTGCCTCTCCAAAGGTGTGCAGGTATCGATCACCTTTCCGCGCCCAGTCGACGAATTCAATACCTAGCTTAAATGTGCCGAAGGTCTTTTTCAGAAAGTCGTTTTCGTCCAAGCCGAGAATTGTATTGAGGCGGATGATCTGCGGAATGGTTGCTTCGCCGACGCCCACGGTTCCGATCGCATCCGATTCAACAAGTTCGATTTCAATCGTCTTGTCCAAAAGGCGCGCAAATGCGGCAGCCGTAATCCAACCAGCGGTACCACCGCCAACAATCACCAGTTTTTTGATTTGCTTTTCACTCATTCGAATACGCTTCTTTCGCCAGGTACCAAAGATTAGTCCAAAGCTCGCACCGGCTTAAGATGACCCTTTGGCGCGGAAAAAGGCATTAATGGTCAGTCGCCCCTGGGCGGGATCGTCTGAAAGCGGTGCATCTTCAATTACACCGCTATGGAAGATATTCCCACGATAGAGCACTGCAGTGTTGAAGATGGCATCGACTTTGTGCGTGCGCTCAAAATACGGCGCGCCATCGGTCACATACGCTTTCGGCGGCAAGCCATCTTGCGCCACGTCTTTTTCCAGCTGGCGCTTGTAGACCGGAAAGGTCTCGTCGGTCAGCGACTCAAGGCCTGTCGCTTTGTGGCGGAAAAAGGCTGTGCCGCCGTGGCTTGTGTGATGCAGATAAACCATTAACGCGATTTGCGTCGGGTTCGTCCCATCCACGTGGGGCAAACATTGAATGGGCAGGAGGGCATGCGGCGGCTTGGTGACGAGCGAAAACCAAGCTTGCATCTCCCAGCCATGGATTGGGCGCTCAAATTCATTGGTGAGGATTGGCGAAAGTGCTTCGAGCCATTGGTCGCTCGTTGCGCGATCAAGGCCAGCGCGGATGCCTGGATACTGAGGCGTAATGGCTGCAAATTTTTGCAAACGGGCCTGCTCGATGGCAGTGTCCGGGGCTCGCAGAAACTCTGAAATCCGGACAAGCTTATGTTTTTGTTCAGAAAAATAAGATGATTCAATCAGTTGCGGGATCAAATTGCTGCAGTGCATCGTTTAGCCTTTGCGACGTCGCGGGTCAGTCGGCCCCCAAAATCCCGGAGCCTAATGTGGGTCTTTCGATAGCGCTATCTCACTTCGTGCCTAAATCTCTGGGGTTCTGCGGCAGTCGCAATGCGGCTTTGTCATCTTGGACACGCGGCAAGTTCGGCTACCCGCCTGACGAGGCCGCCAAAAAACAAACACCCAGGGCCGAGTGATTTATTCGACAGGCCATGTGACGACCGTGCCACAAGCGTCAACATTTATCATCTGCGCGCTTTCGAAGGCATGGGGCGGTCTGTCTTGTGCGTTGATATAATTCAGCAAATCAGAATGCTCGTTGGATCGGCGAATCCAACTTGTGAGTTCCTGCCCGCTTTACGATTGATCAATTCTGCTTTATGAAAAAACCTGCAAAAAAAAGACTAATCCGAATACATTATGGGAGGGCTATTAATGGCTTCGAATCATTCGGAACTGAAGACGCGGCTACTTTGCGGTGCCGCAACCGGGATTGCAGCATTTGCAATGGCTGTCCCCGCGCATGCACAGGATGAAGAAACGCAAGTTGGCGACGACGAAATCGTCGTTACCGGCTTCCGGAGCTCCATCGAAGATTCTCTGGCTGCAAAACGAAATGCGGACAGTATCGTTGAAGCCATTTCCGCTGAAGACGTCGGTAAACTGCCCGACCTGTCGATCGCTGATGCACTGGCGCGCCTTCCAGGTGTGACCGCCCAAAGGGTCCGTGGTCGCTCGCAACAGATTTCGATCCGTGGCCTTGGCCCGGATTTTTCTCTTGCTCTTCTTAATGGGCGTGAAGTCGTTTCTGCCGGTAACAACCGTGGCATCGAGTTTGACCAGTTCCCATCAGAACTGATTGCGACAGGTGTGGTTTACAAGTCGCCAACGGCTGACCTTGCCGCCACCGGTATTGCTGGTTCTGTCGATCTTCGGACCATCAAGCCGCTTAATTTCAAGGATCGTAAAGTCAATTTGTCGGCGCGCTATGTACTGAATGACAATGGCAGTTTGAACCCGGATTTCAGCGACGACGGATACCGCTTCTTCGGTTCGTACATTGACCAAAACGATGCCGGGACGCTCGGCTGGTACTTCGGGGCGACATATCAGTCCAACCCGAACCAGACGTTCCAGCGGGAACTGAAGACCGCGCCGAACCAAGTCGCAACCGATGTCAATGGAATCATTTATCCCGCCGACAACCCGCGTCAGGGTGTGACGTCTCGGGAATTTGAGCGGCTTTCATTCGCTGGTGCGTTGCAATTCGAGCCGAACGATCGTTTCCAGGCTTCCGTCGATGCGTTTTATACCGATACGGATGACTCCGGTATTTTCCGCGGGACTGAGACGCCAATCGCATCTTGGAGTGGGGCAAACTTCGAAGGAGCGACCGGTGCTGGACCATTCGCTGACACCGCCACTTATTCAGCGGTTGTTCCAATCCTTCGGACGGACACGGAAGGTAATCAGGCCGAGATTTTCGCCATTGGTGCGAACACATCCTACCAGGTGAGCGACCGGTTGAGCCTGATGATGGACTACGGCTATTCAACGCTTGACCGTAGTGACGTTGACTTTGAATCATACGCTGGCACCGGCGCAGCACGATCAGGGGCGCAAGACACCCTAACGTTCACGTTCCCGAGCGATGGTGAATATTCGATTGATGGGCTGCTGGACTATACAGATCCTAACGTTACGTTGCTCACGGACCCAGGCGGCTGGGGACAAGTCGGCTTTATTCGTGAGCCTGAGTTCGACGATGAACTTCATCAACTTCGTGCCGAAGCAGACTACGAGCTCGACACAGGACTCCTGTCTGCCGTTCAACTTGGCTACATTTACACAGAGCGCGAGAAGAACAACAACGAGACGGCTAACTTTATTGATCGTGGTCCAAATTTCGCGGCTGATGCAATTGCCATCCCGACAGATTCCATCGTGGGCACGACGGATACGGGGTCGCTCGGTCAGGACATCATCGCGTATGATGCTTCCGGCTACTTTGACTCCGGCATCTACCAGCTACGTCCTGCAAACACGACCAATTGGTCTGTTCAGGAACAAATCCACACCGCGTATCTGAAGGTCGATTTGGACACGAACATCGGGTCCGTGCCGCTGCGCGGTAACGTCGGTGTCCAATACGTCAATACGGACCAGTCGTCTGTTGGCGAAATCAATTATGAAGTGAACGGTCAAACCCTCACCCAATTGAACGACGTCAACGAAACCTATGATCACTGGCTCCCAAGTGTGAACCTCGCCTTTGAAGTCACGCCAGACACGTTCTTGAAGCTTGCGTTCGCGCAAACAATCACAAGAGCACGGCTTGACCAATTGGCAGCAAACCAGACGCTGAACTTCAGTAACTTGAGTTGTGTTGACACAGATGCGAACGGGTTGCCTGATACTCTTGTTGCTTTCAATCCACCGACGGTTGTTTGTCCGAGCGTTAGCGGTGGCAACACAGCGTTGCGTCCGTTCGAGTCGACTTCGTACGACGTATCCTTTGAGAAGTATTTCTCGCCAACTTCGGCATTCGTGTTGGCGTTCTTCCACAAGGATCTGTCGAACTGGATTATCGACTTTAACTCAGTTGTCGATCTGAGTGACCAGATCCGAAACATTGGTGGGGGTGCGTTCGTGGATGCAAACCCTGAAGGCGGTATCGGTACGGTCAACGGGCCGGTCAATTTCTCTGACGGTAGCATCACCGGTTTCGAGACAACACTGCGGCTCGACTTCCGTGACTTCAGCGAAACCCTCGATGGCTTCGGGTCGACATTCAGCTTCACGTATGCGGATGCGAGTGTAGATGACCAAAACGGGAACCCGATTGATATTCCGGGCTACTCTGAGATCATCTGGTCCGGTGATGTCTACTATGAGAAGAATGGTTTCCAAGGCAAACTGAGCGCGCGTCGCCGCGGTGAATTCAGGTCTGAAATTCAAGAATTCGACGGCACACTCAATGGTCAAAACGCTCAAGGCGAAACCATTCTTGACGGTCAAATCGGCTACCGGTTTGACGGTCGCGGTGACTGGCTTGACGGTGTTGGTCTTCAATTCGAAGTCTTCAACATTACCGACGAACCGTTTGTAACCGAGAACGACCTTCTCGATGCTAACGGAAATGTCATCGGTGCCTTCCCGAGCCGTCACGAGCTGTACGGACGGACATACAACTTTACACTCAAAAAAGAGTTCTAATTCCTCCCGACCTAGAACTCTTCTGAAGGCCCGTCCATCGGACGGGCCTTTTTCGTGGTGCTATTGACCTAGGTGAGAATGACTAAAGGGTGTGCCGCTTAGGCATGGGCGCTTTGGCAGTGCTCTTGAACGAATGCCTCGTGGGTCGGCATGGCGGCAACAGCGCCATCCATGGCCCGCGAAATGTCAGCGAAGCGATCGGCAACGGGCACATGGCTTCGGGAAGATGTGATTGCTGGCGCGCGCCTCGGCACAATGTTCTGACCAAGATAAACTGCCACCCAGCTGGGGTTTTTGAACAGCTCGCCATCGCGCGCGACGAGTAATCCATAGTTCCGGAAGTGTTCGATTTTGTATGTCAGACTGTCAGGGATATCCATCGTGGAGCAATACTTCCAAAGCTCCGTATCGCGACGCTCCGTTGCATGATAATGCAGGATCAAGAAGTCGCGGATCCGTTCGTACTCGGACACTGTTTGCTCATTGTACTCTTCCGCGAGAAGCGGTGACATTTCACTGTCGGGGAAGAGGGCAATCAATCGGAGGATCCCGTATTGGATCAGGTGCAGGCTGGTTGATTCCAGAGGTTCCATGAACCCGGCGGAAAGGCCGATGGCAACACAGTTCTTGTGCCAGAATTTTCGGCGCCGGCCTGTCACAAATCTCAGTGTGCGTGGATCACCAATGAGGTCTCCGTCAACGGAGTTCACAAGCGTTTGTGCTGCCTCATCTTCACTAATAAAGTCACTACAGTGAACATATCCATTGCCCGTACGATGTTGGAGTGGGATCCGCCATTGCCATCCGGCCGCCTTTGCCGTTGATTTCGTGTAGGGCAACATGTCGCCTGTTTTGGCGCACGGAACGGCAACAGCCCGATCACACGGGAGCCAGTGTTGCCAGTTCTCATAGCCTGTGCGCATCGCCTCTTCGATAAGCAGGCCTCTGAACCCGCTGCAGTCGATAAAAAGCTCAGCTTCAAACGTGCGATTATCTTCCAGGGTGACAGAGCGAATAAAACCGTTTTCCGGATCTAGCTGAACATCACCAACTTTGCCCTCGATCCGTGTAACGCCGCGTTCCTCGGCAAAGCGCCGCAAGTAGGCCGCATACAGAATAGCATCAAAGTGGTAGGCATAATCAAATGTCGACTGGATCTGCCGACGGTCGGGCAGGGGGTGAGAAAAACGACCCGCCTTTGACATGGCCCACCCCATCGAGAAGTCATCGATTGATGTCGTGACGCGGCCAGCGAGAAATTCGCGCATCCAGAAATGGTAGAAGGGGACGAAGTCAAATTCCGCGCCGTGTTGGCCGAAGGGGTGGAAATAACTGTGGTCTTTCCGCGTCCAGTCAACGAATTGAATACCCAGCTTATAACATCCACTGGTCTCTTTGATGAAGGTTGCTTCATCGATCCCGAGGCGGTGATTGAAGTGACGGATTGGTGGGATGGTTGCTTCGCCGACGCCGACGGTTCCGATCATTTCGGACTCGATCAGCGTGATGTCGCACTCTTTGCCGAGCGAATCTGAGAGTGCAGCGGCCGTCATCCAGCCGGCGCTGCCGCCACCGACAATGACAATTTTCTTGATCTGGTTATATGCTCGTTCCACGGAGGAATATTCTCCCAGGCATTGGTTTTTTCAACAGGGCAAGTTGACCCGGCTTTTGCTCGCATACGGGGCGGCAGATTGGAGCTAGCCGCCGCAACTTTCCCGGATGAGAAGGCTCGTCTGAACGCGCTCAGGTGTCGCCATTTCCCCGCGGGAATCGATCAGTTTCGAAACAAGGGCTCGGCCCGCCAATATGGCGTTCTGGTCAATCGTCGTCAAAGGCGGTGTGACGAGACGGGATGCCGGGATATTGTCGTACCCCACAATGGATACATCATCGGGCACTCGCCGACCGGTTCTTGCCAGAGCTCGGTAAGCCCCGATAGCGATCAGGTCACTGGCCGCGAAAACGGCATCAAATTCTATCCCGGCGTCGATCACCGCGTGAGTTGCGGCCTCAGCAGAATGCACATCAAAAAATGCAGGGGCATAAAGATCGTTTTCAACGGCCATATCCGCGCTTATCAACGCGTCTCTATACCCTTTTAGGCGTTGCTCTGCCTCCGGCGCTTCAGTATCGCCCAAAAAGAGAATGCGCTTGCGGCCGAGGCGAATAAGATGAGACGTCGCGCGCTTCCCGCCCAAAAGATTGTCCGATCCAACAGAGCAGTAGGCAGCGTCGGGCAATTCGGCCCCCCAAACAACGAAGCGCTTATCGCTCTTGGCGAGGGCGTTGAATGCATTGTGTAGCGAGCTTTGACCGATGAAGATCACGCCGGTGGCGCGGCTTGTGGTCAGGGCAAACTCCAGATCGTCAGCTGTCCGTGGGCTGAGATAACTGATCAATAGGTCCGCACTTCGATCCCGAGCGGCTTCGGCGATGCCGGCCAGCAATTCAAAAAAGAAAGGGTCTGCCACGTGGGATTTGCGCGCTTGCGGTGCTGGCACAACGATCGCGATGGAGGCTTGTGCGCCAGCCGGTCCCGTTGGCATAGACTGGCGAAAATCGTAGTCGTGTTCGCGGGCGATCCGCCAGATTTCCTGCTTCGTTCGACGTTTTACGGCCGGGCTGTCGTTGAGGGCCCGGGAAACGGTGGAAATCGAAACTCCGGCCCGTTCAGCGATATCTTCCAGTCGCGCACCGCGCGAGGAGGGTCGGTCCGTATCCGCCATGGCCTCATGTGCTCCGTGAACAGAGCGCCCAATATCCAGAATAGGCAGAGAGAGTAGCCTGCCTAGTGTCTGAGGGCGGCAAGTCTTGCTCTGTGGCCAGAAGGGTTATGTCATTGGCGAGATTTTCAGGAGACCAGGTGACGGTATCCTGGGAAAGATTGTACACGCACAATATGGTCTCAGTCTCATAGTTACGGGTGAAAGCCACCACCGTTTCCGGCGCCTCAATAAGCTGAATGTCGCCAGCAATCAGCGATTTAAAGCCTTGCCGCAAAGAGAGAAGCCGACGGGTAAAGTTCAGCATAGACGTCGGCTGATCATTCTGGGCGCTAACAGCTAGCGGTGTATGGGCCGCGTCAAGCTTTAGCCATGCCGCATCGCCCGTTGTAAATCCGGCATGGGTGGCGTGGGCATTCCAAGGAAACGGCGTGCGAGCGCCATCGCGGCCAAGGGTATGGGGCCAATTCGTGATAGCTTCTGGGTCCTGAAGATCTTCGAAGGCAACCTCGCCTTGTGGAAGACCTAATTCCTCACCCTGATAAATAAAGGCATTGCCTCGCAATGACGTCAACAAAAGCATGAGCAGGCGCGAAACCTGGTCTTTTGTGGCTGGATCGCTCCAGCGTGAAACAGCACGCGGCGCATCATGGTTTGAAAACGCCCAGGAAGGCCAGCCTTCACCTTCGCCGCCTGGCCATTGCTGAATGGCTTCCCTAACCAAGCCTGCATTCAGTTGGTCGGCATAGAGAAAATCAAAATTATACGCAGAATTGAGCCGTTTGTTGTCGGCGGTAAAGGCTTTCATCTCCCCAAGCGGATGGGGACCGCCGACTTCTGCTACAGTAAAGCGGGCACCGTATTCATTAATCGTCTCGCGCAGCGTTTCTAAGAAGAACGGAATATCTTCATGGGACTGATTAAACTGATGGCGCTGCATGTCGAACGGTCTTGTGACCTGATCGAGTGGCGCGTCGGACGGTGGATTATCCCGTAACGCCTGATCATGCATGGCAAAGTTTAGGGCGTCGAGGCGGAACCCGTCGACTCCCCGATCGAGCCAGAAGCGAGCGACATCAAGAAGTGCATCCTGAACGTCTTTGTTGTGCAAATTCAGATCAGGCTGGCTCGTCAGGAAGTTGTGGAGATAGTACTGCTTTCGCGGGCCGTCCCATTGCCAAGAAGAACCGCCGAACACCGACTGCCAATTCGATGGCGGCGAGCCGTCTGGTTTCGGGTCCGCCCAGACATACCAATCAGACTTTGGATTGACGCGGTCCTGCCGACTTTCCTGAAACCAGGCGTGTTGATCTGAGGTATGTGAATAGACCTGATCGATGATGACTTTCAGGCCCAGCCCATGGGCTTTCTCGATAATCCGGTCGAAATCCTCGAAGGTGCCGAAAATCGGATCGATGCCATAATAGTCGGCGACGTCGTAGCCGAAATCATCCATCGGCGAGGTGAAGAAGGGCGAGATCCAGATGGCGTCGACGCTGAGTGAGGCGACATAGTCAAGCGCCTCCACAATGCCTTTCAGATCACCAATCCCATCGCCATTGGTGTCACGGAAGCTTCTGGGATAAATCTGATAAATAACCGCGCCGCGCCACCACGGTTCGCCAGATGCGATTGCTGGATCAACGATTTCTGGCGACGAGTGGCTCACGAGATCAGAACTCCGCTTTGCAAACAATGTAACCTGTCGCGGGCACCTTCAGGGAGTAGGCGCCCGTTGCTGTACTCTTTTTGGGACAAGAACCCTTAAGACTTACCCATTTTTTGGCCCGCCCATCAACCGGAAACGCGATTGATCGGGGCGTATCATCTGCATTGAAGGCCACAATGATTTCTGCGCTGTCGGCAGGATCAAATCGGGAGACAACGATTAACCCATCTTTCAGATCAGAATGGCGGACGGTCTGAGTGCCGCCGCGTAGTGCGGGTTCGCCCGTGCGGATTTTCGCCATATTTGTGAGAGCCTTGTAGATCGGATGGCCCCGGTCGAAGTTCTCATCGGCGACCGTCTTTTTTGTTCCGACGAGATCATTGTCCAGATAATCCGGTGTTTGCCCTTTGAACATTGTCTCGCGAGCCCCACGGTCGCCAGCATCTGAGACGAAGCCTTGTTCATCGCCATAATAGATGGTCGGCACACCCCTCAAAAACATCATCATGGCATGGCCAAGAACGATCCGGTCTTGGAGACCATCCTCGTCGAGTTCGGGATTGGCGTCCCGGACGAACATGGAAAAGCGTCCCATGTCATGGTTGCCCAAAAACGTTGGGAGTTGTTTGGCAGTGGCAAAGCCATCTGCGTAGACCGTATCAGCTTCAAACAGACGTTCCAGATCTCGCGCCGGTTCGTCTTCGGCAACCACCCTGCGAACCGTTCCTTGAAATGCAAAATCCAGCACGGTGGGTAGATCATCGTAGGTCGTGAATTTGGCAAGCTGGGCTACGTCAAATTCGTAGACTTCGCCAAATACATGAAAGTGCTCAATCCCTTCGCTGCGGGCGTGATCCAAGATCGCTGGTGCGAAGGCTTGCCAGAACTCAGGGTTCACATGCTTGGCTGTATCGATGCGAAAGCCATCAACCCGGAAATCGGTAATCCATTGCTTGTAGATATCGATAAAGCCATCAACCACTGCGGGGTTTGAGGTCATAAGATCATCAAGGCCCGAAAAATCACCGGTTCTGGAGTTTTCGCCCTCCCAGGTGGTGTCACCGCGATTGTGATAAAAGCGCACATCATTAAGCCAGCTCGGGTTTTTGATCGACTTTTCTTCCTCGGGCACGAACGGCGTGTAGGCAAAAGTCATATCTGTCAGATGACCGAAATTCTCCGATGTCTGATGGTTTGGCCCGGCGCCTAAAAAGCCCTCGTTAATCGTTTGACCATTCGCGTCACCTTTGGTGGTGTACGGAAAATCTCCAACTGACCGGTATGGGCAATTGAACGTTGACCGGTACTCCTCCGGCGCATTTGGTCCGTGACACTCCTCGTATTTTATAACGTCTGCGGAGTGGTTGGTGATAATGTCCATGTATACCTTCATGCCGCGCGCATGGGCGGCATCGACGAAGGCTTTGAAATCCGCCCGCGTGCCAAGATGCGGGTCGACATTTAGAAAGTCCGTAATCCAATAGCCGTGGTAGCCGGCGGATTCGCTCCCGGACGGTCCCTGGACGGCTTTGTTTTCGAAAATCGGAGACAGCCAAATCGCGGTCGCACCGAGCCCCTGAATATAGTCAAGGCGGTCCGTAAGCCCTTTTAAGTCTCCGCCTTGGTAAAACCCATTGTTCGTCGGGTCGAAGCCGTGACGAAGCCGGTCGCCGTCAATGCCACCGCGGTCATTGGACGGGTCGCCATTCTCGAACCGATCGGGCAGGACAAAATAGATAATTTCATCTTCCGGCGGGCGAGAGATTTCAGTGGTGTCGGCTGCCTGAGCGCTCGGCACCCCCAATGCCCAAAAAGCAATTAAAGCCACGCTGAACAGCCGGTTCATGGTAGATGCCTCCCAAATTATGGCGCGGCTGCCATGTGCTTTTACAAATTTTTGTTTGCCGCTATCAGGCCTGCCCTCGACCTTCAAACCTCTATTTTGTGGGCTATCAGAGCCGTGGTCAACCAAAATCGGTTGGTGAGAGGCATTGCCGATGACGCGATTGTTGCAGAATTTTGTAATTCCGTCATGGTGGGGTTTGAGGCGTCCCGAAAGAGGACACCCTTGGGAGGAACGGCCACGGATGAGGGCGACCGGTTTCGATGCGGTCAGTGCCAAAACGTGGCCCAGCAGGCGAGACCAAATGAGAAAACCAGCGAAAAATCTAGCCCAGATCTGGAATATGAGTTTCGGGTTTCTGGGGATCCAGATCGGCTTTGACCTTCAAAACGGCAATGTCAGCCGGATCTTTCAGACGCTTGGCGCTGAGGTGAATGAGTTGGCGATCTTGTGGATCGCCGCGCCAATGACCGGTCTGATTGTGCAGCCTATCATCGGTCACATGTCCGACCGGACCTGGGGCCGGTTTGGTCGTCGGCGGCCTTACTTTTTCGTTGGGGCGCTGCTCGCCAGTCTCGCGCTCTTTGTCATGCCGAATTCGCCGACCCTTTGGATCGCAGCGGGGATGCTGTGGATCATGGACGCGTCACTGAACATTACGATGGAACCATTCCGCGCCTTTGTCGGCGACAATCTCCCAAATCGTCAGCGTACGATGGGGTACGCCATGCAGAGCTTCTTCATTGGCATCGGCGCCGTTATCGCGGGTGCCTTGCCATGGGTGATGACGAACTGGATGGGGCTCGCTAACACCGCCCCCGCGGGAGAAATCCCCGAGACAGTGCAGTGGGCGTTTTACATTGGTGGCGCTGCGCTCTTTGCTGCCGTTTTGTGGACTGTTTTGACTAGCAAGGAGTTTAGTCCCGACGAGTTGAAGACATTTGAGCAAGCGCGCCACCGGGCCATGGGTACTGATCTTGAACCCGTACAAACTGTTCAGCGGTCATCGGCTCAGTTTAATAGAGGCGGGGTCATTTGGTTGATTGTCGGTGTGCTGACTGGCTTGTTTGTCTATTTCTCGCGTCTGACGCCCCGTCCGGATATTCTACAGGTCCTTGGGGATGTTGAAATCGCCAAGGAACTCTACGTGCTTGCCGCGCTGATTGCGGTGTTCGGCCTGATCCAGTTTGTGGCCGGATTTATGCGCGCGGGAGGCAAAGACGAGAACGGCTTTATGGAAATCGTCAATGACCTCTTTGATATGCCAAAGACCATGCAGCAACTGGCCGTCGTTCAGTTTTTCTCCTGGTTTGCCATGTTCGCCATGTGGATCTACGGCACGCCTGCGATTGCGGAGTATCACTTTAACGCGCCTGATCCGACGACCAAAGGGTATCAGGACGCCGGTGACTGGTGGAGCTTGCTTGGCGCCGTTCGCAATGGCGTCGCGGCCCTTGCGGCGCTGAGTTTTATCTGGATTGCCGCGCAGATTGACCGCCGCCGGCTGCATTCGCTTAACCTCCTGATTGGCGCTGTCGGGTTCGCGTCAATCATTTTGATCCGCGATCCGCAGATGTTGTGGGTGTCGATGGTTGGGGTTGGTGTGGCCTGGGCGTCGATCGTGTCGCTACCTTATGCGATTTTGGCTGGATCCGTGCCGGCCTCGAAAATGGGCATCTATATGGGGATCTTCAATATCTTTATTGTTGTCCCGCAGCTTGTGGCTGCAACGCTTTTAGGGTTCTTGCTGACAACGTTCTTCCGTGGTGAGCCAATTTGGGCATTGGCCATATCCGCGGTTTCGTTTGTCTTAGCGGCGATTGCTACCCAGTTTGTAACGGACGTTATTCATCCGGCTGCTGACCGTCAGCCGCCACCTGCGATGGATAAGGAGGAACTTGCATGAGACCGCTCGGTTCGTTCTGTTGGGCAATGACGCTGCTTTTGAGCGCCGCGATCGTCGGCGGGGTGAAGGCTGAAGAGGCGACTGCCGAAAGGTACGTCCCTTCGCCATACGTCAAATTTGACCATGCCGAATGGACCCGGGATGCGGTCATCTACCAGTTGAACACTCGTCAGTTCACAAAAGAAGGAACCTTCAAGGCTGCACAGCAGCACCTGCCGCGACTTGCCGAACTCGGTGTTGATATTATCTGGTTGATGCCGATCCATCCGATTGGCGAAGTCAACCGGAAGGGCGCGATGGGGAGCCCGTATGCGGTCTATGATTACCGCGCTGTTAATTCCGACCTCGGCGAGGAGGCGGACTTAAGAGAATTCGTCGATGGCGCGCACGGGCTCGGCATACGCGTTATTCTCGATTGGGTCGCCAACCACTCTGCGTGGGATAATCCGCTGACTGAAAAGCATCCCGATTGGTATACCCGCACGCCAGAGGGTGACATGACCCCGCCGCTTGGAACCGACTGGACCGACACAGTGGATTTTGATTACGCGCAGGCGGGCCTAAGAGAGTACATGACCGAAAGCCTCGTTTATTGGGTTCGTGAGTTTGGCATTGATGGCTACCGAGCCGATGTGGCCGGCTACGTCCCCCTCGATTTCTGGGAGACGGCGCGGGCGGAGTTAAACAAAGTTAAACCGGTTTTCATGCTGGCCGAGTGGGAGACACCTGATCTTCATCGAAATGCCTTTGACGCGACTTATGCTTGGGGCTGGAAAAACGCCATGAAAGAGGTTGTCAGCGACGGCAATCCAGGGGCGATCAGAGGATACTACAGTAACCAGCAGTCCACATGGCCGGTCAATGGCTACCGTATGGTCTATACGGACAATCACGATCAAAACGCCTGGGATGGCGTGGCAGAAGAAATCTATGGGGATGCCTACGAAGCGGCAATTGCGTTGTCCTTTGTGGGAAGCGGGATGCCGCTGATCTATAATGGTCAGGAAGCTGATCTCGTTCATCAGCTATCGTTCTTCGACAAAGACGAGATCGCCTGGAAAACCGGTCGCCGGGAGCCTCTGCTTAAGACGCTCATCGCGTTGAAGCATTCAACGCCAGCCTTATGGAATGGCGGAGCGGGCGCTGCCATGATAAGCGTGCCTAACAGCAAGGAAGATCAGGTCCTGAGTTTTGTACGGGGAGACAAAGCGTCAAAAATTTTCGCGGTTTTCAACTTGTCTAAAGAAACTGCAGCGGTGTCATTTTCCAAGTTGCGACATGCCGGAACGTATACTGACGTCATCAGTGACGACCGCTTTATCTTCGCTGGTGATGACAGTCTTGAGTTGCCCGCCTGGAGCTTCAGAATTTTCAAAGAAACATCAAGCGGTTTAGGCCCCGCGGATCAAATCGCACCTTAACGCACGCAATCAACGGGAAGGGTGATCAATGACGAGCCGTTGATTGGCTGAAATGGATGCACGGATCGTCTCAGCACCATCAGGCCAAACGACGCGCAAGCCGGCACTTGTTTGATCGCCCATCCCGAATGTCTGCACCGTGGAGTTGTGCGACGTAAAATTGCTGTTGATTGCGACCTGCCGCGTCTGCACCGTATCGGCGATGGTCAGTTCAACCCTAGCACCAATGGCAAACGTGTTAGGCGCTATTCCGCGCAGTCTCACTTGCACATAGTTGTCGCCGGTGAGCTGGTTTTCCCAGAAGATCGCTGCATTTTCCGATTCTGCTGTGAGCAGAAGTACGTCCACGTCGCCGTCATTATCGAAATCATCACAGATGATCCCGCGCCCTTGATCTGTGTCGACCATGGTTGAAGTCGCCGCTTGATCAGTGAACGTTCCATCACCGTTATTCATCCAAAGGCGCGATGTGTCATTCACGTAACTAGAAGCTGATGGGTCTTTCCCCGCTTCCCAACCATTGGTCTGGTAGATATCAAGCCATCCGTCCGCGTTGAAATCTGCAAAGCAGGAACCCCAGCCCCAACCTCCGGGTTCAACACCGGATTCTGAAGCGCGCCGGAAGTTACCGCCGCCGAGGTTTTCAAAAAGGCGGTTGCCATTGATGGACGAGATAAACCAATCCATGTCGCCGTCATTATCATAATCGCCAACCGCGGAGCCCATACCGTTTTCATCATCCGGTGTAAAAGTGCTGAGCACAAAGGTGCCGTCACCCTGATTCAGCAAGATCCGTGACCCCCGAAAATCAGAGACAATCAGCAAATCCTGATCGCCGTCATCATCGATATCCGTAAACGACGGGGCAAAGCTGTAGTCATACTCCGGCCCCAGAACACCTTGTGGAAGGTCGAGCGCCAATAAGTCGGCTATTCCAGAAGACTGGCTAACAGCTGTGAACTGCAACCCGGAGGTGCTATCGCTGTCATTGCGCCAGAGGGTTTCGGTCTCGCCCGGCACCGCGGGGTTTCGAGGTGTGCCCCAATGGGCCATGGCGATATCGAGGTCACCGTCGCCATCATAATCGCCTAATGCCATGGAAACCGTATAGTCAGAACTCAAAAGATCCAGGCCAGATCCCGCGGTTGCATCGGTAAACGCACCGAACCCGTCGTTCAGATATATCTTGGTGGGATCGCCTTCGAGCCCGCCGAGAAGTACATCCAGGTCACCGTCGCCATCGAGATCGGCGAATGTCGCACCGCTATGGCGGCCATTGGTGTTCGGCCCGAGGGAGTTCGCGATGCCGCTCGCAGCAGCTATATCGGTGAAGGTCGACCCAGTTTCGTTTCTGTAGAGAATATTTGGTTCAAGATTGCCGCGCAGAACAAGAATGTCGAGATCACCGTCATTGTCGAGATCACCGGAGGCCGCCCCACCCGCAAACTGGCGGACCATGATGTTCACATCATCGCTGTACCCAAAATCGTGGACGGTGTTCTTCACATTGGTCTGGTCTGTAAAGTCGGTTGGGTCACCTGCAGGTAGGATGGATGACGCGGCAGTGGTCGTGTTTGTGGATGATGGCGTGTTTGCTGCCGGCGTAGGTGTTGTCGCTGCGGCAGGTGTTGGCGGTTCAGACGTCTCGCCGCTGCACGCGATCAGCATTCCGCAGCCTAACAAGGCCAGCCTTGCTCGCGCCATCCTATTGCCTCCCATATCTTTATTGCCGGACCATCAGGCCCTGTTTTTGAATATTATTGCACAGATAAAGCAGTGGTGAATAGCGTAAAATATGGTAAATTGACCCTCAAGGCGGCGAACCACTGCAAAAAATTGCAAACAAGAATGCTGTCGAAGGGAGGACATATGATTTTTCGTTACTTCTTGCTTGCAATGGCTGGCACGGTCTGGGCTGTTGTTTCCGCTAGGGCTGAAACGCTGACTGCGGCCTCACCCGATGGTGATATTGTGTTGACCGTTTCCGATGACGGCGGGCACGCTCAGTATCAAGTCGCGTTTCGGGATAAGCCTGTGATCGGCACCTCGCGGCTCGGGCTATTGTTCGCAGACCATCATGGGTTTGAACGCGACCTTAAAATCGCCGCGTCAACGAGCACCTCGGTTGATAACACCTGGGAACAGCCATGGGGTGAGCGTCGTTTTGTCCGTGATCACCATAACGAACTTGCGGTTACCTTTGAGTCGACAAAGGGGCCAGAGCGGAAAATAACTGTCCGTTTTCGCGTCTTTGATGACGGTCTTGGCTTTCGATATGAGCTTGATCGGCAAAAGGCTTTGCGTGGTGATCTGACCATCACTGATGAGCTTTCCCAATTTTCTGTCGGTGACGACACCACTACCTGGTTCACACCGAGCGGCGAATTTAATCGGTATGAATACATTTATGAGAAGGCGCCCGCTGGCAAAGTCCAGGATGCTCACACGCCGGTTACCTTCCGGAATACATCAGGTGTCCACTTTAGTATCCATGAGGCGGCGCTCGTCGATTATGCCGGGATGTCGCTTCAGCGCTTGCGGCCGGGTAATTTTAAGGCGCATCTTTCCCGTTGGTCCGACGGGACACTCGTGAAAACTGACGCGCCGTTCAAAACGCCTTGGAGAACAATACAGATCGCGCCGGACGCCAAGGGGCTTATCAACTCGTCTCTTATCCTAAATCTGAATGAGCCGAACGCGCTCGGCGATGTCTCCTGGGTCGAGCCCGGTAAATATGTTGGGATCTGGTGGGCCATGCATATCAACGAACGCCGATGGGGACATGACGGTATTCATGGGGCGACCACGGAGGAAACCAAGCGATACATCGATTTCGCCGCCGAACACGGATTTTCAGGGGTCCTGGTGGAAGGCTGGAATGTGGGCTGGGACGGGGACTGGTTTAACAATGGCGACCAGTTCAGTTTCACCGAAAGCTTCGATGATTTCGATTTAGCAGAGATCGGTCGCTATGCCCGCTCCAAAGGCGTCAGGCTCATCGGTCACCATGAAACGTCTGGCGATGTCTCAAACTATGAACGCCAGATGGAAGATGGATTTGATCTTTACAAGGAGAATGGCGTCGCTGCGGTCAAGACCGGTTATGTCGCAGATGCAGGCCAGATAGAACGTCTGGACAAAGACGGCATCAAGAAATTCGAATGGCACGATGGTCAGTTTATGGTTGGCCACCATTTGCGCGTTGTCAAAGAAGCGGCCAAACGGCAGATTTCCATCAATGCCCATGAGCCTGTGAAAGACACAGGACTGCGCCGTACCTATCCCAATTGGATGACGCGTGAAGGGGCTCGCGGGATGGAATTCAACGCCTGGGGGTCGCCGCCTAATCCGCCAGAGCACGAGGCTGTTCTCGCTTACACGCGCATGCTTGCCGGGCCCATGGACTTCACGCCGGGGATCTTTGATTTAGAACCCAATAAGCGCCCGCCCGTGCGCGAAGATATGCAGCGCTCTGATCCTTCCAATCGTCCACAGACGACGCTTGCAAAGCAACTGGCGCTTTATGTTGTCTTGTATTCGCCTTTGCAGATGGCAGCCGATTTGCCGGAAAACTATGAAGAACGCATGGATGCATTTCAGTTCATCAAAGATGTTCCGGCCGACTGGGAAGAGAGCCTTGCACTCGACGGTGCCGTCGGGGACTTCGTCTCAATCGCGCGGAAGGAACGCGGCGGTGATGATTGGTTCCTTGGTGCTCTGACGAACCAGGATCCGCGAGACCTCAATATCAGCCTCGACTTCCTGGACGAAGATAAAACGTACTCCGCGGAGATTTATCGTGATGGGGAGAAAGCGGACTGGGAAGCGAATCCCTACGATATCAAGATTTACAGCCGGGAAGTGACGTCAGAAGAAGTCCTCAAGGTGCCCCTCGGCGCGTCCGGCGGGATCGCTGTTCGCTTCACGCCGGTGGAGGAATAGGCCATGTCCGTCTTGAAGCCTTTCCTTCTATCGACATTGCTCCTGCCGGTGATCGGCGCTATTGCCGTCTCTCAAGCGGTTGCTGACGGCCGGGCGGTTGATCCAATCTCAAATCAAATCTCAAATCAAATCTCAGGCCGAATTCCAGGTTCAGTTCCGAGCCCCATCCAAATTGTTGGCGACGGCGTGACTGGCAATCTCCTCCGTATTGAGAACTTTCCGTCCGATGAAGTTGCCGCGCGGCATATCGATATCTGGTTGCCGCCCGGGTACGAAGACAATTCGAACAAGCGCTACCCGGTCGTCTACATGCATGATGGCCAAAACCTATTCGACCCAAGTTCTACGCCCTATGGGGAGTGGGGGGTCGACGAGGCCATGACCCGACTGATAGACGACGGTGTTGTCCGGCCGGCGATCATTGTCGGTGTTTGGAACTCGCCAAAACGCTTTCAGGAGTACATGCCCCGAAAGGCACTCGAAGAACCAAATGTGGAAACCGGTGTTGATCGCTACGGACCGTTTTCTGTCGAAGACATTATCTCCGATCGCTACCTCAAGTTCCTGGTCAATGAGCTAAAGCCCTTCATTGACGATCATTATCGAACACGAACCAGCCGGGAAGACACCTTTGCTATGGGATCGAGCATGGGTGGGCTAATCTCCGCCTATGCGCTTAGTGAGTACCCGGACGTATTCAGTGGGGCCGGGTGTGTATCAACCCACTGGCCGGCCGGGGAAGGGGCTGTAATTGATTATCTGGCAGCAAACCTCCCTGATGCCGGTACCCACAAGCTGTACTTTGATTTCGGTACGGAGACACTCGACGCCCAATATGAACCATTTCAAATCCGGGCAGATGCGGTCATGGAGGCGAAAGGCTATCAACAGGGCAAAGACTGGATCACCAGAAAATTTGAAGGCGATCCCCATAATGAAATCGCCTGGCGCGGGCGTGTGCACGTCCCTCTTACATTTCTGCTTTCCGATAACGACGACTGACGACGCGTCTCGGTGCAGAGAAATAGCGCAGGACTCTTGCGAACAGCGCCCCCTCCCTGATCAGTGGATAGGATAGAGACATGAAAATTGCCTATGGGTTCTGGCGGTATGGCAACGGCGATTTAGAAACAGCCATGGATATGGTCGAGGCTGCGCGCGAGGCGGGGATCACCCATCTCGATACCGCGGACGTTTATGGATATCCTGATTTCGGTGCAGCGGAAAAACTACTTGGAGAAATGCGCGCTCGCGCGCCATCGCTCCTGCAAGGTGTGGAGATTGCCACCAAAGCGTCCGTTGAAATCGGAACGCCCTACAATGCATCCAAAAACTACATTGCCAACGCAATTGATGCATCGCTGATGCGTCTTCAGTTGGAATGTGTCGATCTCTTTTACATCCATCGGCCCGATATGTTTGCTCACCCGGCGGAAACGGCAGCGGCACTTGATGCCATCGTGACCGCTGGCAAAGCCAAGCGGATTGGGGTGTCCAATTACTCAGTGCCACAACTAAATAGCCTTCAAGCCCACTTGACGGCACCTGTCACCGCGCTTCAGGTTGAGTTTTCCGCCCTCCACGTGTCGCCGGCGTCTGACGGGACCTTTGATCTGGCTATGGAGCGGAGCCTCGATGTGTTTGCCTGGTCGCCGCTTGCGGGGGGACGATTGTTCCAAGGCGAGGACCTGCAAGCTATCAGGGTGCGAAAGTCCGTGGAGGCGATTGCAACCGAACGAGGGACAACGATTGATGATGTGGCGATTTCATTCGTGACGTCGCACCCAGCTGCACCAACAGCAATCGTCGGCACAAAGAACAAATACCGTCTAGCACAAGCCGTTAAGGCGTCGACCGAACGGCTCGACCGTAAGGAATGGTACGCCGTCTTTCAGGCGTGCACGGGCGAAAAACTGCCCTGACATTGGCGTCATTTGTCACCGCTGAATGGATTGCAAAAAAGGCAAGTCGGCAAATGCCTTTTGGCACAGCTTTGCACGACGAGCGTATTCCCTCGTTATAGATCAATTCGATCACACTGCGGTACATTCACCGCTTAATCGGCAGATTTGGGAAGCGCTTGGTACGCGCGTTCCGGCACCGTGATCTGCTTGCGGCGTGTACCGCTTACTGTATGGCGCCGTTTCGCATTTGATAGTGCTGAGTAACGACGTCGGCTAAGGCAGTGCCGATGTATTGGTTTGCGCGGATATTGGGGTGGTAATCGACTTTATAGCGATAAAGATAAGGCGAGAACCTTTCAACTTTGGCTGGGTACCGGGTTTCGTCAGGAATTGGAACCGCGTGACATGTTACGCTTAGCTTTAAGCATGCTTTCGTAATTGTATCTACAATCTCTTTCTCTGCAGCTATAGCGTCTTTTACCAAAAGAAATTCGACAGCCACTTTAGTTTCCGTCAATTTTTGTACTGTTTCCGCGATTATTGGCAATTTACCCACTACTTCCCGTTCTAAAGGGTTAAAGTCCAAGTCTTTAAGTTCGCATGTGGAAATTGATGAGTATAGGTTCTTTGTGTCTGGATCGCGCCTAATTCTGCTTTCAGCGTCAAAAGGGGCGAGCGCCTTGTCATCCACGATCCGCCAATGCCTTGGCGTTTTCGGGCTCAACCCGTACCTTTTCTCATAAAACACATCGGCCATCTGGCATATTTCTGTCGCCGACAGGCTAAACAGGACATAATCAACGCCGAAGTCATTCACTAGGCTGATGGCATTGCCGATATGATTCTCAGGCCGCATAACATTAGCGCCGATGGTAAAGATGTCGGTGCATCTCCCAAGAGTCGATCCAGAAATTGCTTCAGCAATGATGCCTGGCTTCTCGCTAATCTTAGTTTGAACTGCTTCAATGTACGACCCACCAAGAACAGCTACGCGGAAGCAATCATCTGTGTTTTCTTTGAACCGATCTCGGTCTGCGCGCCCAAAATTGTTTAGGATTGACCAGCCTTCATATTCTTGGGTCTCCATTTTAGACTTGGAACCAGCCCAGATAGAGAGCTTATGCTTGCGTCGGTGACGATCAGAGATTCCTTGCCTTATCCCTTCTAGGATTTCGAACTCTGATCGAAAACCAACTTCAATTCGGTTCGGGGTCTTTGCTGGATCAAGCCAATGACCATTTGCGGGATAAATGGCTCTTCCAAAATCGTCGTACCAAATTTGGAATGGTTGCCCATTCAAGGCGTTTCGGGAAAGTATCTGCTTCTTACTTTTCTTCTGATTATTTAATGTGTATGCGGATAGAGTGGGCTCGCGAACAAATACGCTAGCTAGCGCATCAGCGTCCGGCACTGAGGTTTGAACCTTGATCTCATTCGACATTTTCTCATGATGATTGCCGACAAACAGCGATTTTACTTCAATGGGTTCTGCCTCATGAGACACTATCAAAAGCCCGATCGCTTTTACTTCAGAAATTTCTGGAAAGCTCGCAGCCCATTTCAGACTATCAACTTTGTCTAGTACCCGACAGGCGTGTTTTTTCGGAAAGAGGGCAACAAACTCAGGATCGGCGCCGATAGAAGACGCCAGCGTCTCAGGATATTCGTTTGAAAAGATAGGCGAAATATTAGCGCAGGAAGGATCTGCTTGACCGTCGGAAAAAACCACCATGCTTGTTTCCGAGAAGACAAAAGGGTAAATCGTACTCCGGGTGCCTTCGTCCGCTCCATCATTGTTCAATTCAATGACAATGTAATTTGTCTTTTCACTGAGGGGTTCCTCTGGTGACCACATGAAAACTGCGGTGTCCTGGTACGGAATAAGACGGGCGGCATCTTGGGTCAGTGGTTTGAGGCCAACTGGTTGGTGCTCAACCCCGTACTTCCAAAGAAGGCCTCCTTTACGGTAGGCGGGCACGCTGTCAACAAATGAAGCAGTAACCGCACGACCATCAAAGGTGGATGGTCCTGTATCGCGTGTACATGACCCAACTAAAACGGTGAGGATGCATACCAAAATCCTTGCCGATTTGCGCAAGTCCGTCACTCTCATTCACTCCTATGAGCTCTTTTGGAGCGCATCCGTCAACGCCCGTGCGCACGCTTCGTCACCCAGTTCGTTGCATTGGGCCTCTAACTCTTCGAGCGAAAGGGAAAGGGTGAAAAAGTGATGTTCGGTTGTATTTGACCAATCAGGTTGGTCGTACTCGTCAAGTCCTCGCACTGTGACAACGTTCAGGCTTTCCACCTTGCCCCCGTCGCAAAACTGGAAGCCCTTTGATGAGAGCATTTGATATGCCGTAAGGCTCGCAGTCGACGGTGAACTAGCATCTGCGGGATCAATAGAAACGATGAGCTGGCAAACAGTACCATCATCCTCGTAAAACACGTCAGCAATGAAATCCGCGGTCGTGCGCCCAGCTTCTGTCTTCGTCGTCGATTCCGCCTGATCTCCGCAGGAAGCTACCAATAGCAGGCCACCACAAGTGAGTAGCGTCGAAAAGCGTGGCATACCAATTCCCCTCGAGTTCATTTTACATGTTTAGCCGATAGGTTCCTGAACCTATTAGGCGACCAACGCCGTTGCGGACAAGGGTCAACTGATCATGCGCCAAAGAACAATATCACTGAGCGCACCAGGTGATACGGGAGGAGCAAGAAGTTGAGCCAAGCCGCTGCGAAAACTTCGATGGCGATGGTGAAGTCTGAAATCCCCACAAAAGCAAATCCACATGCAACGTAGACATTTGTCCCTAGCGTTGTCAGCCAGCTGGGAGGCATCAATCCTCGCTTTCGAATCTTCGGCCCAAGTGTGCCGGCAACGCTTAACCCCACGCCGTGGTAGAGCCCCCAGCTTGTCCAGGTCAGTGATAAATCATGCCACATGCCCACAGCGAGCAACGTGCATATAAGCGCCGTCGTTTGTGACTTGGTTGAGATCATGACGGGGAAAAAGATGTTTCTGAAGCACCATCCGGAGAGCGAGATGTGCCAGCGTTTCCAATAATCACTCAGATTCCGAGCTAGAATTGGGAAATTGAAGTTTTCAAGGATTCGGTGACCGTAGAGCCGGGAGAGCCCAATTGCGATGTCAGAGTACGCAGAAAAATCGAGATAGGCAAAAAGATACGTCAATACACAGAATGCTAGAACGGCGGTGCCGCTTCCAAACGGGCTCTGAGTGACGTCCGCCCATAATCCTGAAGCGAACAAAAGCTCTGAAAGAATGAGATCGACGATCACCAGTTTCTTGGCAATACCCACGGTTATCCGCATTAAGCCGAAGCTGATTTCATCAAACCCTATTTTCTCAAGTCGATTTTGACGAAATCCATCGATGAGTTCGATTGGACCTGCAACAATTGTGGGAGGGAAGAAGATATAGGCTAGATATTCAAGCAGTCTAAGGTCAGCCAACTGGCCCCTGTGCCATCTGAGTTGCAAATCGATCAACCGAATTAGGAAGTATGAGGTTCCTAAGGGTACAATTAACGAAAGAGCGCCGTACTCTGGAAAAGGCAACAAGAAAAGCGCCTTAAAATTCTTCAAGATAAGCAGGGCAACAACGGTGATTGCGATCCAGCATAAGATGAAATTCGTGGTCTTCGTCGATCGCTGACGGTACCACTGGCCAATGTAAAATGCTCCGATAACAAGCCCGATCAGGAGTACCGAAAACAGTGGTTGAAGGGTCAACAAAACACCGCCAGCGACGACAACAAAACCAAGTTGGCTGATGGTCTTATTTCGATGGAAAACCCAGAAAATTGGTGAAGCTAGGAGCAGAGCAAAGAATAGCGTGATCAGCGCCTCAGGTGGAAACGGCGCGTTTCTCGTTTTTTTTGCGGCTTTGAATTCGGGTTTTGCAATCTTGACGCCCGCCGCATCCGGTGCTGGCGTCAAATTTATGGTCACAGGGTTTTCGTTGACGGTGACCAGGCCGGTGCAGCGGCTGGTTTTCTCCTTCAAGTCGCTACAATTTAGTTTATCAAATCCGGAGACTCGTACGATGGGTGTGTCGTCGATCCCGATAATGCCGTTGTCGTAGAAAACAACACCAGGCGTAGAGGCTTTAACCTCAAAAACTGTTCGGAACGATGTAATCTGCCCCTTAGGAGAAAAGCTTGCATTCCACCCGGTCTCTTGAGATCCAGATAGAGTTGGCTGAATAATCCTTATGCTGAGTGTAGTCCAGGCTGCGATTAGCGCAAGGCTGATCAGCCCAGCCATCACTAGGTTTCGATTGACGGTGCTCATTTCCGCGATGTTTTTGAAATGATGCCGTCGATAACGGCCTGTGAAAGAGCGGGTCTTTGATCACGAAGAAGGTGCTCCAGATCATAGAAATCCTCTTCGGAGAATTGCATGTCGCGGAGGTCGATATGTGAATCGTTTTCCGGCGCTCCAAGCAAAAGCACCTGTTGGTTGTAGTCTTCCCAAACTGGCCCGTAGGCATCAACTGAACGCTTCGACCGCGGCAACTCCAGCATAATCGGATTGGCACCTTGCGAGCGAATATCCCGAGCCAGCACCCTCAGAAGACTAAGTGAAAAATCTTTGTGCTGAAAGTACTCATCCACGCGCTCATCACGCACACGGCGGGCGATCTCGTCTTTCTTTGTGTTCGGCAAAGGCGAGTTGCTGTACGCATACCGGATATGTTGCCGCACTGGGCGGGGAGCAAAATCGAATAAATGACGAGCCCTAGATGCACCTAGGCTTCCATTCACAAGAGCCGACCAAGCGGCCTTCGTTTTTGCACCCGTCCGACCTTCGATCCACTGACGGACAAACAAGCGGTGTGCCCAGAAACTGAATAAGCCCCGTTCCCAGTTCTTCAGTTCTGGCCATCCATACCAAAGCTCGTGCCTGAAGGCGGCAAGTTTGTCGTCCGGCAAAAGTGAAAGTCGTGAGAGAGCAGCTTCGTTTGCAAAAGTCTCCGGTCCAAAACCAAGCCTGCGCGGGTTGATATCGATTACCACAAGGTCGCCAGGTTTGAGAGGAAGGTTTGTAACAACGCGGGCCGTTTCAGCCATGGTTTGATCAAAGCTGTAGAGGGTTCGGATCTCCAGATCCATGCCGTCCGGGAGGTACTCACGCATCAAGATCGGATCTGGCAGAAGGCCTTCTCTGAGTGTTGAGCCGCCAACAATGTAAGCTGTCGGCCGTTGGTCAGAAAGTAGCTGCTCCGATTGCCGAATCGACAAAACCTCCATCATGAGATGGCCATGGTCGTCTTTCTCGTGGGCTAGGATCCTCGTAGCGGTCGAGTTGGCAATTCTTTCAGGGGCCAAAAGATGCTGAAAGTAGAAATCGACACCGAAAAGGATAGCGGCGCATGATAGTATTGCGAGCCAAAATGGTCCTTTGTCGGGTATCATCTTGTTGAATTCCGTGGATCAGAAGCCGGCATATCGGAATGCGCTGATATCCGCCGTGGCAAAAAAGATTGCGGCAACTGTCGCAAGCAAAATCAACAGCCAGCCAAAATATTGTCCGACGGAGCGCATCGATCAATCCAAGAAAACGATCTAAATTGCACTAAGGGCATCGTTTACCTAAGTAAAGCCAGAAGGCGCCCGCTTTATCTGGGGTATGATTTCCATTAGCGACTGCGTCCTTGGAGATGGCAGTGCAAAAGGGCATTGAAATGGATCGAGAACAGCTGATCGACAAAATCCGTAGCCATTTGGCAGACGAGTTTGGTCTTGAGCCGGACCTCGCCCCATCCCAGGCGATCTTCTCATCCAATTTACTGGATAGCCTGAACAGTGTTCAAATTCTCATGTATCTTGAGAGTGAGCTTGCCATCAAGATATCGCCATTGGACGTGTCCCTTGAAGACTTCGACTCGCTTGACAAAATCGCAAGTACTATTGAGCGCCTAAGCTAAATTCTTCATTGTCGCGTGATTGAGGACGGCATGAGCCAGAACATTGCAAGGATTGCGTTGTCGTACGCGACGACCCCGCAGGCCATTGTGCTGTCTGACGAAGACCGAGAGATTCGACGCGGTGAATTGTTTGGGCTTGTTAAGAGCCGAATAGAGCAATTTGCGAACGCTGGCGTGGGCCACGGCGAATTTGTCGTCGTGAACTGTAATCGAGGCCTTGCATTTTGGATCGATCTCCTTTCGCTTTGGGGGCTTGGTGCTCGTCCGGTCTGCCTTGAGAGCGATATTGATCCAGCACATGCTAAGAATGTTGCGGAGCTAAGCGAGCCTCGCCGGATCGCTGCAGGTGAGGGTGACAAAATTCCTGACGTCTTCGCAGATCTAGAGCGTTTGCCTGAAATTGACTGGACGGCGCCCGAGGCAACAATCAACGACATTGGGTTAAATGAGGCGCTTGATCCTCATGAAGTTGCAGGGCTCATCTTTACCTCCGGCACCACAGGTCTGCCCAAAGGGGTCCCGCTCACGCATTGGGCGCTGTCCCAAAATGCTCTTGGCACTGCGACAAGGCTGTCTCTTCGTCCTGGCGATCGTCTTATGATTGCCACTCCTTTCCGCTTCATTTCATCGATCTCTCATTTCCTGGTGACGCTAATGAGTGGCGCTGAGTTTTTTGGCACCGAACGCAAACTCATGGCCGCAGACTTGGTCGGCCTATTGAGGGATCGAAACATGACAGCGTTTGGGGGATCGCCGTTTCATGCACGCATGATTTCAATGGCTGATGCGCAACAGCTACCGCGGTTAAGGTGGCTAATGTCGTCCGGTGATCACTTGCCCAAGGAAGTTATCGATGAACTTCAAAAAAACTACCCATCAATTGCCATCCACACCGTCTATGGGATGGCGGAGCTAGGTGGCCGTTTTTGTACTCTTGCGCCGGAGTTTCTTCCCGAAAAAGCTGGAAGTGTTGGCTTGCCTATCCCTGGCCTAAACCTTGAGGTTCGCGACGAAGACGGAAAAAGCTGTAAGACCGGCGAAATCGGGTCGATTTTTGCGGGAGGATCATTTTCTTTCAGTGGGTATTACAAAAACGAAGAAGCAAACCGTTCAGTACTCGGCGAAAATGGATTTCGAACAGGGGATATGGGATATTGGGACAAAGACGGTTTTCTTTATTTGGCTGGAAGGTCAGACTCGGTCTTTAAAAGGTCAGGGTTGAAGGTATCTGCACTGACTATAACGGACGCAATCCTCTCTCTTGGGCTCTTCGAGGACGTGATTGTCTTGAGTAAGGAAGATCCTATCGAGGGTGCGGCGCCAGTTGCGTATGTAAGCGGCGGCCATGAAAGTGTGACGAAGGGGCAATTGTTGCGAGAGCTACGCCCGCTGCTTCCAGGTAATCATCTTCCAAAAGAACTGATCCGGGTACCGGAAATTCCGCGGACTGGTTCGGGAAAAGTTGACCGTCGCAAGCTCAAAGATATGTTGAAAGCTCGGTAACTGCCGTTCCGTTCATCGCCGATGGAGCCAATGTTCAGATTTGGCAGGGCCATCGCCCCAAGTTACGGCCTGGTGGGCTAACCATTGTTATCGATCTATTAAGGGCTTTTACGACAACACATTACGCTATTTTGAATGGCGCGTACGACATAATCCTTGTCGGGTCGATTGAAGAGGCGAGATCTCTGAAAGTCGCGAATAAAGACAGCGTATTGCTTGCTGGAGAGCGTTGTGCGGTCCCAATTGAGGGGTTTGACTTTGGCAACTCCCCTGCAGAAATAAATCGACACAGGAAACTGTTGAATAAGACCCTTGTTTTAACAACAACGAACGGGGTCACGGCGGCTCTTCATGAAATGCAGAGTGGAGACGTAGTGCTCACAGGATTTTCGAACTCCTACGGAACAATTGAGTATGTGGGGCAGAGCCTGCCGGCAAGCGGTGTAGTCAATATCGTGGCGTCTCATCCCACCGGGGACGATGACATGGCGTGTGCCGAGTATTTACGGAGTATGTTGCTCGGAGAGAATCCAAACCTCGATGATACACAGGCGCGCATTTTGAACTGCGAAGCGGCGCAGAAGTCTGCCGATCCCGATCAGCCTCAATTCGATCCCGAAGACCTTGCTCTTGCTGCTAGTCCCAAAAACAGTAGATTTGCAATGCTGGCTGCCAGAACATCGACCGTAAACGTCAAAAAAGCACCGGTTAAAACGTCTTGAAAGAGGGGTAACAATGCGTTCAACCCGAAACGTACTACACGTAGCGATCCCGACCCATGATCTTGACGAGGCTCAAGGATTTTATGTGGGTAAGTTGGGTTGCAAGTTGGCGCGTCGATATGACGACAGGATAACGCTCGATTTTTTTGGCGATCAGGTCGTCTGCCACCTAGACCCAGAAAACATCACCAAGGAGCCTTCCTATTATCCGAGACACTTCGGCATCACCTTCTTGGACAAACCGGACTACGATAGTCTTCTGCGGCTGGTGCGTTTGCGTGGAATAAAGGTCTTTGCGGAGCCCAATCACAGGTTTGAGGGGACCGCTGAAGAACACCACTTCTTCGCGATCATTGATCCGTCCAACAATATTCTCGAGTTCAAATATTATTTGGACCCGCGGATGGTTTATTGATGGCGGGAGGAAGTTCGGCTCAAGTTTGAATGCCACACTCGGCCTTGCCAAGCCCCTTCCACCTTCCGGATCTAGGGTCGTTTGGGTCATCGGCTGGGGCCGAACAATGGTGGCAGCCAACTGACAAAAACCCTCGGTCGACCAGTGGATGAGGGGGGATTTTGTGTTTTGCATAGTAGAAATTGATATGCTGTTTTCGCAACGCAGCCAGCGGGTTTACTTTGATCTGTCCTTCAACTAACTCAAAGTAAGCAAGATTGCTTCTTTCCCCTCCATGGATAGGTTTTCGGCCGGTTATCCAGCATCGGTATTGTCCCAACGCCTTGTTCAGAGGGCGAATACGGCGGATCTCACAACACTTATCGACATTTGTTTCCCAAAGGGTACCGCTCGGATCATGGCTTTGAAGATCGTCTGACGAAGGCTTTTGGGTTTTAACACTTGTAAGGCCGAACAGATCGGTCAAATGCTCCCGATACTGATGGGTAAGAGTGAATAGTTTTCCCGTATCGATAAATACAATATCCGTTGAACGGTCAATCTCTGACACCATGTGAAGTAGGATCGCCGCTTCGGTTCCGAACGATGAAACCAAGGCTATTTTTCCTCGAAACTCGAACTGAATCAGAGGAAGCGATGTGTTTTTGCCGCTTTTCAAGGATGCATACCCTAGCCGTTGAATCATGTTTGCGGGATACAGCTTGACACAATGTCGTTTTGAACTTCATTACATCACTGTGTTTCGTGACTTGGGGGTCAGATATGCGGTGCTTATTTACGTCGATTATGGCGACATTTTTTCTGATTATGCCTGCGTTAGGGCCTACGCATGCGGTTCCGATCGAATTGACCTTTCAATTGGAGGGCACGAATTATGATGTCATAACCGATGGTAGTTTCGAAGAAGAAGCCCTCCCGATTTTAGAAGCATTTGATGAGACTTTTTATGATACTCTCGCGACGTTCTCCTACACGATCACAACAAATACAGATGATTTTGTCTTTTTAAGAGGTATTAAGCCAGCTAGGAGGACTGCTCTTAATACTGTCGAAAACCGGTCTGGATTTAAGGATGCCCCAACCATTCGCACGATTGGCGGCGAAGTCGAAGTGGTTCCAAATATTTCCGACTGGGCCAGTTTGTCTTACGAATGGTCCGGTTCTAATTTTATTTCTGATACTGCCTTCTTTCTGAATTCGAATGATGGGTCTGAGTGGAGCATCGCGATCGATGAGTTCTCGGATTTTGTTCCGACGTCCTCTCGATCCGAACTTGAATTGCGAAGTGCGAGCCCCATTCCGCGCGATGTGAGCCTGAGCAGCGTTGAGAGCCAACCTCTCATTGAAGCGTTCCTGCTCAATATCAGTTTCGGAATTCTATTTTATGGTGTCACGGGCAACTTACCGAATGGGCAGTACGATTTGGAGTTAATTTACGTTTTAGACTCAGTTCGCGTAGTTCCGGTACCCGCAACCTCATTATTGTTGCTAACCGGCATTGTCGGCTTTGCGTCAGTTAAACGTAAGAGAGTGAACGCAAAGTAAGACCAAATCGATCGGGCCTCTCAACCAGCTCATTTGCTACTAGCGCTTTGCCTTTGAAGGGCTAAATTCTCAGTCATACCGCGCTGAAGGGCATATTTGGGAATCTCAAGGTGCTGTCTCAAGCGCTTTTTTGCGTAAACTCATCGCGACATTTGTATTTGCCGCGAACCACCCAACGTAGCTTTTGAGCCAAAGCGTGGTGCCCAGAAGAGGACTCGAACCTCCACGTCCATACGGACACCAGCACCTGAAGCTGGCGCGTCTACCAATTCCGCCATCTGGGCATTTGAAAGCAGAGGCGGGGTGGTAGAGGGCAGGGCGTCTGTTGTCAATCTCGGGGGGGGGGGGGGTGGGGACCGCTCTGGGTCACCCTTGATTGGGTCACGAACGGAAAAGACGCCCTTTCATCACGCTCGAAAGTCGACTGGGCGCCGCGCGATAAATCTGCGCGCATCGTCATTACCGGGTCCAAATGGTACCGGAACAACGTGGCTGAGGGGCCCCCCAAGGCTCAAGAGCGGCCGAACGCAACCAATATGGCCGCACCTTTTCCCGTGCCGCTGAACTCAGCGCGCCCACCCCGCGCCCAGGGCCCAACCTGGTTCACGGGAAGTCGACAGGGTTACCAAAAAGCAAACGGCATGCCGGTTTGCCGTGCCGGGTTTTGACGAGTGAGCGCCGATTCCCTCATTGGCAACTAAAGGGCAGTCCAAACGCGCTTCATGGCACATTGCTGCTGCTGAAAAATTTGTCTAGGCGATCATGAACCGGGCAGTCGCGACATTGGTCTCTATTTGGGTTTCCCAATCAGTGACGCCCTTAGTCATCAGGAAGGCGGAACACATGGCAGGCAAGCTCGCGGTCGTTTTTGGTGGATCGGGTTTTGTTGGGCGCAATGTCGTCCGAGAGTTGGCCGCGCGCGGCTGGCGGGTGCGGGTGGCGGTGCGCCGTCCACATCATGCTCAGTTCCTCAGGCCCATGGGCGCGGTTGGCCAGATCCAGTTGGTCCAGGCCAACCTTCGCCACCAGCAGTCGGTCGCCAAAGCGCTGGAAGGCGCTGACGCTGTCGTCAACTGCGTGGGTATCCTGTTCCAGGCGGGGGCACAGAAGTTCTCGTCCGTTCAAGAAGGAGGCGCGGCGACACTGGCGCGCCTTGCGAGCGAGGCCGGGGTTACGAATTACCTCCATGTGTCAGCAATCGGGGCTGATGCGGAAAGCGACAGCCTTTATGCCCAAACAAAAGCCGCCGCGGAAAAGGCAGTGCTGGAGGAGATCCCCACCGCGAAAATTGTTCGACCGTCCATTGTCTTTGGCCCGGAAGACCAGTTCTTCAACCGGTTTGCGGAAATGGCTAAAATGTCACCTGCACTGCCGCTGATCGGCGGCGGCGGGACAAAATTCCAGCCGGTTTATGTGGACGATGTGGCGGACGTGATCTGTGCTCTCCTGGAAGGTAATGGCGAGCAACAGATTTTCGAATTAGGCGGCCCACGGGTTTATACGTTCAAAGAGCTTTTGCAGTACATGCTTGAGGTCATCGACCACAAGCGCCTGCTGGCCCCGCTGCCATTTGCAATCGCGCCGCTGGTGGGGCTCGCCGGTGAAATCGCTGGCGTCCTGCCATTCCTGGATCCGCCAATTACCCGGGACCAGATCAAGCTTCTCAAGAAAGACAATGTGGTGAACACGGATGATCCGGCGATCGGCACGTTCGAGACGCTCGGGATCACGCCAAAATCAGTTGAGGCGATCGTACCGGAGTATTTGGGACGCTTCCGCAAGTATGGCGAGTTCTCAGAACGAGTGGCTTGAGCCATTAGCTTGAAGAGCACGCTGTTATCTCTTAATTAGAGTCTTGCAGGCCCGAACGTTCAGCAATCGGGCTAAAATAACAACCGGCGTTCTAACGGAACTAAGCTGTAACCCACTCACCGGCCAGCCGCCCCACCTCTGCAAGGACGGCTTCGTCTTCAGGGCGGATCGTGTCGAATGCAGCAGGCGCATCATAGTAACAAGTGATAATCACCGGCGCCTGGTTTGGCGGCCAGGCGATCGCCACGTCATTGTACTTGTTCACCATGATCGGGGCCATGCCGGTCCCTGTCTTGTCCCCAGCCGCCCAATCTGAGGGCAGCCCGGCGCGGAGGCGGCGCATCCCGGTGCGTGTCTCTTTCATCCAACCGATTAGTTTTTCTTGAGAGCGCGTCGTCAAGCCGTCGCCCAAAAGAAAATGGCGCAATGATGCCGCCATGGCGCGCGGTGTTGTCGTATCGCGGACTTCGCCGGCCGGGACCAGGTTCATTTCCGTCTCATACCGATCAAGGCGCGTAAAACCATCACCTGAGGCTCGCAAGGCTTTTGTGAAACCTGCCGGCCCTTCGATCAAATCCAACAACAGATTAGCGGCGACGTTGTCACTGGTCGTCTGTGTTGCCTGAGCAAGGGCCTCGACTGCCATGCCGCCTGCTACGAGATTTTTGGTCGTCACTGGGGCGTAAAACACCATGTCTTCTTCTGTGTAAGGGACAAATTGATCAGCTGTCAGAGTGCCCCGTTCGATCTCTCGGAGGATAAGCGCCGTCAGGAGCGTCTTGAACGTTGAGCACATGCCAAATCGTTCATCTAGGCGATTCCCGATCAGTTGATTGTTCTCAGTATTCAGTATACAGACACCAAGCCGCCCGCCTGCACGTGCTTCTAAGTCAACAATGCCAGGGTGATTCAGGACCTCTTCAGCTCGGCCTGCGCACCCCATGGAAATGATGGGAAAAAGCATCGACGCCGCCGCACTGAGAAGGACCCTCCGTTTAGTCGGATCTAACTCAGCGTCTTGGGTATTCACAATGGTGTCCTGGCTGGAGACGTCGATCCGGTTTTGGGTCATGTCTTTGTTCTCCATTCGGTTTCACAATTGAAGGGCAGTGTCTGGGGGTTTGTTAGTCCTTATCCCTCGTCATACCCTTCCGGATTGTTGAACTGCCAGTTCCAATGGTCCGCACACATCTGATCAAGGCCGCGACTGGCTTCCCATTTCAGGAGGGACTTTGCCAGTGCTGGATTAGCGTAGATCTCTGCGACGTCGCCAGGGCGGCGCTCGGTGATCTCATACGGGATGTCGCGATTGGAGGCACGCTTGAAGGCATCCACTGCATCGAGGACAGAGTATCCCGTGCCGGTGCCGAGGTTCACATCAACCGAACCGCCCGTCGCTGAGGCAAGATAATCGATTGCTGCGAGGTGCCCTCGGGCCAGATCAACCACATGGATATAGTCGCGCACGCCGGTTCCGTCCTGAGTCGGATAATCATTCCCATAAACGGCAAGCTTTTCCCGGCGGCCCACAGCAACCTGCGCAATATAAGGGAAGAGATTATTCGGAATCCCGCGGGGGTCCTCGCCGATGAGGCCAGAGGAGTGAGCGCCGACGGGATTAAAGTAGCGCAAGTTACAGACTTTCCATTCTGAATCAGACGTGCACAAATCTTTCAGCATTTCTTCGATGAAGTATTTCGTCCGACCGTAAGGGTTGGTTGGTCCAGTCGCGCCATCCTCTGCCACCGGCGAGGCGTTAAGATCGCCGTAGACGGTCGCCGACGAAGAAAAGACAATGGATTTCCCGCCAGCTTTTTCCAGGGCCTCGATGAGGGAGAAGGTGGCATCGATATTGGTTTGATAATAGCGGATCGGCTCGGCAACGGACTCGCCAACGGCCTTGAGCCCAGCCATGTGAATGGCCCCGTCCGGATTGAACGCGCAGACTTCGTCAATGATCCGGATGCGGTCTTCCGGTTTTGACAGGTCAGCTTCCAGGACATGCACTTCGCCATCGCAGATCTGCCGGATACGGTCGATTGAGGCTGGTGATGAATTCGCAAAATTGTCGAGGATCATGATGGCGCGCTTGTTCTCAAGCAGCTCGACGCCAACATGGCTGCCAATATACCCTGCGCCGCCGGTCAGAAGAATGCGGTCCGCCTGTTTGTCCTGATTGCTCATAGAAGGTCCTTGCGGTCTTTCTCTTCCAGTTCCTTGATGATCTTTTTGACATCTTGTGCGCGCTCGCGCGGCATCACCAGAACGGCGTCCCCGGTGGCGACAATGATCAGGTCGGTGACACCAACGGCGGTCACCGTCGGGCCGTCGGATTTGACCAGCGTATTGTCGCAATCGATCAGCACACTGTTCTCATCGCTCTGGGATGCGTCCAGTGCTGACCAGGCGCCGATGTCCGACCAGCCCACGTCAACCGGCCCAACGACGGCGGCATTGCTGGTTTTCTCCATGACAGCGTAGTCAATTGAATCTGATGGACAGGCACCGAATGCATCCTGGTCGAGGAAAGTGCCGGCGCCTTTGGTTTCTGACTTTTGCAGGGCACCGCGACACGCGGTGCCGATTTCAGTGGCGTGCGTCTCGATTTCGCCAGCCATGGCTGAAGGGGAAAAGACGAAAATCCCCGCGTTCCAGAAATGCCGTTCGCCTTCTAGGTAGCCTCGCGCTTTTTCAAGTTGGGGTTTTTCATGAAAGGCGGCCACTTTGAAGACGCTTTCCGACAGTGCGTCGCCCTGTTCGATATAGCCAAAGCCGGTGTGCGGCTCGGTGGGTTTGATCCCCATAGTAACGATTTGGCCTCGGCGGGCCGCTTGAGCGCCTTCCATGATCCCGGCCCGGAAGCCCGGCGCGTCTTTCACATGGTGATCGGCGGGCATCAGCGCGACGAGGGCATCCGGTTGGTGGGCTTGCGCCCACAAGGCTGCAACGGCTGCAACGGCGGCGGTGTTCCGGCCCATAGGCTCGATGATAATCGCGGCCGGCTCGATGCTGATTTCACGAAGCTGGTCTTCAACAAACGGCAAATGCGCTTCACCCGCGACAACAACCGGTGGGAGGAAGCCATCGCCGACTACCCGTTGCGCCGTAGACTGAAAAAGAGTGGGGCCTTCCAGGAGCGAGATGAATTGCTTGGGGCGTGCCTTACGCGACATAGGCCATAGCCGCGTGCCGGAACCACCGGACATGATGACCGGCTGGATCAACGGTGTGTCTGCCATCAGTTTATCTCCTGAGTGCCCCCGCGCGTCACTAAGCTGCTGCTGGGACATGTTCACCCATCGCCATGGCGCATTCAATAAGGTGATAGAGAATACTCGCTGGAACTTTTTCGCTGATCCTCGTGCCGTCGAGCCTTACCTCGTCGCACCAGAGCCCGCCTGGCATCCCCTCGATATAGTCGTGGAAGATGGCGTTGGCGACGGCGTTTGATCTGTCAATATCGAATGTCCCGAGGCGATCGAGGGCACACAGGGCGCGAAGGTGTTCGGTCTGGGGCCAAAGTCGTCGCGACGAGCTCTTGTCGGTGGAGTGCGCGCGAACCGAGTTTGGCAACAGCAAAGCGCCTGGATCTTTGATCGCGGCCAGTGCCCCATCATGGAGCACGCGAACCTCGTTAGAGGTGTCTGTTGCAAAACGCCGTCCGAACTCACTTAGAAGCCATGCCCACTCCATCATGTGCCCCGGTTCGATGAGGCTACCTTTGTCGGGACAACGGGACCAGTCGTCGGCAAAGAATTCGAAAAGCAAACCCTGGTCGCAGTCGAAAAAATAATTTGTAAACAGATCATATATCTTGGCTGCGCGCGCTTGCCAGGCGTCGTCTCCTGTCGCCGCAAAGAGGGCCATGGAGGCCTCAAACAGATGCATGTGCGGGTTTTGGCGCCGGGGCAGGGTATTGAGGCTGTCTTCTTGCCAGCCGCCGTAGTCGCTTGCGAGAGCCTGGTCGATAAAGGCGCCAACGCTTTCTGCCAGGACCTTGGCTCGTGGATCACTGCTCAATCTAATCATGCCGCTTGCTGCGAGTAGCGCAAACGCCTGATCGTAAAGGTCCCGGCGATTATCCGTGATCGTCCCGTCTGCTGCGATCACGTGGACACATCCACTGTCGAGCCCATCGGGAAAGCACTGGCGTAGATATGTTTCAAAGCCCTTTTGAGCGATGTCTGCACCGACAGGCAACATGCCTTCCGAGGCGGCAGTGGCAAATGTGTAGATCTGGCGCGCTTGAACACGGACACGGCGTGCGTCGCCCGCGCATTGTTCGCCCTCCAAGCTTAAGGCTTCAACGAACCCTGGATTCGCATTATCCCAGCAGCGATTAGCCCAGAAAGGCAAGACGGTCTCGATCACCCATGTGCGCATATCGCTAGATGTAAAACCTTGGCTCATGGGACCGGGTTTTCCAGTTCGGGCTGCCGAGCAAGCCCGGGATTGAGTTATTGTGACTGATACGTTTTGTCAGTTTACGGTGTTAATTGCGTTAACCGATCGGCGACGACTTAGCGACCAACTCCTTATACCCAGAGCGCGGCCAAGATTGAACCCGGTCATGTAAGCGGAAAGCCATGGGGCAAAGCGCGAAGCCATCACGAAGAGCTGATCGTCCAGCTGTTGAATTGTGCCATCGATGTTCCAGTCAAGGAGTGTGCGGGTCACCATGGCCGCCGTGAAGAGCACAATCAAAATGTGCGAATAGATAAACTGAAAACTCCTCGCGAGAATGCGGGCCGGGCTGAGGGTCTTTCTTGTGCTGGTATGGTAAAAGCGCCAGCGTCCGGCGAGATAGCCAAGCGCCGGCATTGTCGCGAGATAGAAGACCGTCGTGATAGGCAGTTCCAGGCCAAAGACCTGGGTCCGCTGGTAAAAGTCATCTTCGCTTACCAAGAAGACCCAAAGTCCGGTGATGACGGCGAAAACAAGCGCGCTGGCAAGATAGCCGCTAAAGCTCTCCACTGGACTGGACTCGATGCGACTTCTCTCAGATGACATGTCGGCAGCTCCCCAAAATTGCCAGTGTTATCATAGGCTTTTTTGATCATATGCTTTTCTGGGAAAAGGAAAATGATATGGAGGCGGGCAGACGGCGGAAGATTGGCCACCATGGCCGAAAGGGAACAGATTGATCACTGACGTAGAACTAACTGACGGCTCCGACAAAGTTTGGGCGGTTGTTGGCCACGGGCGCGTGGGGACAAGTATGTGTGCTTACTGGACCCATCTTGGCCTCAACGTCATAGCGCTTGATCGACCCATGCTGGGTTCATCTGGCTTGGCCGATCACCTTCGGGCGGTGCGCGGGGTCGCCCTCGCGGTCCCGGACGGTGAGATCGGCGCTGTACTCGCGTCGATCAAAGCTGCCAAGCCCATGGCACTATGTGTTCATTTTTCAGGGGCGCTCCGATTTGAGGGGGCGTTCGCCTTTCATCCCCTCTATTCCTTCCCAAAGCACGCCTTACTTCCGGAGACGCTGGCGACGATCCCATTTGCCTGCGAGCCGGGCGCTCCCGATTTTCAAACAATCTTCCCGGGCGCGCCCAATCCCACATTTACGATCCGAGACGAAGATGCCCCGCTTTACCATGCGCTGGCAGTTCTGACCGGGAATCTGCCGGGCTTTTGCTGGAATAGCTGCAAAGACCGCCTGGAGGGGCTGACTGGGATGCATGCGTCTGAGGTCTTGGGCCCATACTTAACGTCATTAGTGAACCGGTTTGGTGAAAACCCGGCAGCGTCATTTACTGGCCCCGTGGCGCGCCGGGACGCGGTCACGGTTAAATCCAATCTGGCCGCCATCGAAGGTGATGCCCATCTTAAGGTGCTCTATTCGGCGTTTCTCGCCGCGGCTTGGCCTGAATTTGGGAGTGTCGATCGCGATACCCCCGTCGGATGAGGCGGGATTTGTCGATCACGCCGTACATCCGGTTGAGCAATTGGAGATTTGGGCTTGAAAACCGGGTACTGGTATCTTGCGCAGGGGAGACTTTTCATCTATCCACCCGCGCTCACATGAGATTCCAAACGCCAGCGCCGGTACGATGCCGGGCCTGGTTCATTCGACCGAGGGTCATATGACTGAGACCGATGTATTCTACTGCGAAGTTCGCGAGCGCAAAGGCACAGGCGGCGCGCGCGCTGTGCGCCGGGACGGTTGGATCCCTGGCGTACTTTATGGTGGCGGTGAAGATCCCGTTGCGATCAAACTGCGCTACAATGAGGTAAACAAGGCTTTCCTCGCCGGAAGCATGAAAGCACAGATGGTGAAGATTGACGTGCCGGGCCAGGAAACGCTCCAACCGGTTATCGCCCGTGACGTGCAAACGGACCCTGTGATGGATTTCCCGGTGCACGTGGACCTGATGCGCGTTGACGAAAAGACCCGCATCGACGTTGCCGTCTCCGTCCGCTTCCTGAACGATGAAGCCTCCCCTGGTCTGAAGCGCGGCGGCGTGCTGAACGTTGTGCGTCACGAAGTTGAGGTTTATGCGCCAGCCACGGCCATCCCGGAATTCCTGGAAGCCGACATTGGTAGCCTCGACATCGGTGACGCTGTTCATATCTCGGCGATCTCGTTGCCCAAAGGTGTCGAGCCGGTGATTTCTGACCGCGACTTCACCATCGCGACCATTGCTGCGCCGTCGTCAGTCCGCTCTTCAGAGAATGAGACCGACGGTGAGGCAGGCGAAGAGGCTGCCGAAGGTGACGAGGCCACGAGCGAGTAAAGTCGTAAGATAACAGGCGGGACTTCAGGGTCCATTCTGTGCTGTGACCCAGGGGACCAGATCGGTTCGGTTTTAGCGAAGACCTCTCGGCGTGTGAACTTTGGCGAAAGGGCATGGTCATGCTTTTGCTCGTAGGCCTCGGTAACCCCGGCAACAAGTACGAAAAGAACCGCCACAATATTGGCTTTATGGCGGTTGATGCCATCGCCGACTCCCATGACTTCGGGCCCGCGAAGAAAAAGCACCAAGGCATTGCCCGCGAAGGGCGGTTGACCTTCCGGAGCGAAACCCGGAAAGCGCTGGTGCTGAAGCCGGAAACCTTCATGAACGAGTCCGGGCGCGCTGTTGGCGAGGCCTGTCGCTTCTTTAAAATTCCGCCTAAGGACGTTATTGTTTTTCATGACGAACTTGATATCGCGCCGGGCAAGGTCAAAGCCAAATTGGGTGGCGGCAATGCAGGACACAACGGCCTGAAGTCCATCTCGTCCCATTTGGGTCCGGACTTTCGCCGCGTGAGACTGGGGATCGGCCATCCCGGTGACAAATCAAAGGTCAGTGGGTATGTGCTTGGCGACTTTGCCAAGCGGGACGCCGAATGGCTGGAAGATCTCATTGCCGATGTGGCCAAAGCCGCGCCCGCTTTGTTGGACTCCGATAAACTGTTTCTGAACGAACTAGGTCGTTTGCAGTCCCGGATGGCGGTGCCATCCGATGCTTCAGTTTCGAGCAAAAAGGCCATTGGTGGGAAGACCAGTAGTGGGAAAGCCAACAGAGAGACCGGGGCCGCTCAATCAGGTCCGCCCGATGTGTCGCCGGGAGCCATCGCAGATGCCCTGCGCAAACTCCTCAAGCGCGACTAACAGAAAGCTAAAGCCATGGGATTTAAATGTGGAATTGTCGGTCTGCCGAATGTTGGCAAATCGACTTTATTCAATGCCCTGACGAAGACCGCCGCCGCGCAAGCGGAAAACTATCCGTTCTGCACGATTGAGCCGAATGTGGGCGATGTGGCGGTGCCCGAATCGCGGCTTTTTGAGATTGCAGGGATCGCAAGTTCCGCCAATATCGTCCCTGCACGGATGCAGTTCGTCGATATCGCCGGGCTTGTGAAGGGTGCATCTAAGGGAGAGGGGCTCGGCAACCAGTTCCTTGCCAATATTCGCGAAGTAGACGCTGTCGTTTATGTGCTGCGCTGTTTCGAAGACGATGACATCACCCATGTTGAAGGTCGAATTGATCCGGTAGCGGACTTTGAGACCGTTGAAACTGAGCTGATGCTTGCCGATCTTGAGAGCTTGGAAAAGCGCCGGGTCGGCCTTGAGAAAAAAGCAAAGGGCCAAGACAAAGAAGCCAAGGCGCAGCTGGAACTCGTTGATATTGCCCTTGCCCAATTGCGCGAGGGCCATCCGGCGCGGCGCGCGGATATCGATAAAGATCAAATGAAGGAATGGCGCGGGCTTCAGCTGCTCACCCAAAAGCCGGTTATGTTTGTGGCCAATGTCGATGAAGGTTCTGCCGGCACGGGCAATGAGTTTTCCGAGCGAGTGGTTGACCGAGCGGGCGACGAAGACGCCGTTACCGTCGTCATTTCGGCGCGGATCGAAGCTGAGCTCGCCCAGCTGGACGATACCGAACAAGCCGAATATCTGGAGACGTTGGGGCTTGAAGAACCAGGTCTCAACCGACTTATTCGATCCGGCTACGATCTATTAGGCCTCCAGACGTTTTTCACTGCGGGCCCGAAAGAATCCCGCGCCTGGACCGTCAAGGTCGGGGCAACCGCGCCGCAAGCGGCAGGAGTGATCCATACTGATTTCGAAAAAGGCTTCATCCGGGCAGAGACAATTAGTTACCCGGAATATATCGAACATCGCGGTGAGGCAGGGGCAAAAGAAGCTGGCAAGATGCGGCTTGAAGGCAAGGAATACCTTGTTCAGGACGGGGATGTGATGCTGTTCAGGTTCAATACCTGATCGCGGTTTTATCCCTAAAACTCGTAGTTGTAGTCACTCATTATATCTCGATACGGATTATAATTCGGATCAATGCCGCGGCGGCCATCATAGTCGATTGCACCAGGCTTTGGAGATTGCTTTGATCCGAAAGTACTAGGTTGGAGCCTTTCCTGCTCCAGGCCAATGGGTTCGCGCAAGTTGACTTCCGCGCGCCAGCCATAGCCGCTGTAGTGAAAGAAGGCCGGGGTTTTATAGGCCGGCTGGGCGACGGGAAAAATCGTAACAATACAGTCGTATCCCGGGACTTCGATCCGGACGCCATTGTCTCCTTGGACGGAGCGATTGTCCTTGCGGGTGCATCGCTCGATCATCACATTGGTCGGGCGCGAGGCAAATCCAAGGTCCTGTCCCGGCTCCAAGAATGTCCCCATGATCCCATTGCGTCGCTGCCAGGCGTCTTCTACGGCGAGATTCGCGTCGCCGTTGGAGGGCGGAGGGGTCAGTGCCGCGATCGACGTCGCGGCCCATAAAACTGAAACTAAGTTTGCCATTAACCTTCAGGAAAAAAGGGTAGTATGCGGTTAATTGTTCTAAATTTTTCTTAAATTCGAAGAAATCAGGCGGCCTTAAATGAAGCATCAGGCATTGCCATTAACCGCATTGGCATCAACCTAAGACGCGTCCCGCGATCGTCGCCAATTTTGCCACCAGGTCCGGATCTCGTTTTTCCGCCGGCGTGATGATCGCATGGTCCAGACAGGTCTCGATGGCAAGCGGTGAGTTTTGTCTTTCGCTTCCCAAAGTGTCGATCAGGTGCGGCAGCAGTGCTTTGGCGTTGCGGTTGTTCTCCGCCATCACATCAAGGACCGACCGCACACTGACGGCTTCGGTGCCATCGCGCCAGCAATCATAATCGGTGACCATGGCAATGGTCGCATAGGGAAGCTCAGCTTCGCGGGCGAGTTTTGCTTCCGGCAAATTGGTCATGCCAATGACGTCACATCCCCACGATTTATAGAGAAGAGATTCAGCTCGTGAGGAAAACTGAGGCCCGTTGATGCTGATATATGTTCCGCCCGTGTGATGGGGCACGCCGGCTGCCTCGCAAGCCTGGCGAGCGGCTTCTGCAAGTGTCGGGCAAACAGGGTCGGCGATGGAAACGTGGGCGACGCATCCTTCCCCAAAGAAGGAGCTGGCGCGCCCACTCGTGCGGTCGACAAACTGGTCAACGATTACAAACCGTCCGGGTTCCAGGTGTTCCTGAAAAGATCCGCAGGCGGAAATTGAGATAATGTCCGTTGCCCCGGCAATTTTGAGGGCGGCGATATTCGCCCGGTAATTGATCTCGCTCGGTGGGATCCGGTGCCCTTCTCCATGGCGGGCGAGAAATACGATTTCAACGTCGCCGAGCGTTCCTTCCTTCATACCGCCAGACGGGGCACCCCAAGGCGTGTCAATCTCGCGGGTACGGACGCGTTCAATGCCATCGAGATCGTAAAGGCCTGATCCGCCAATGATTGCGAGTTTGCGCGGTGCGCTTCCCATCAGACGGAGCCTTTGTCGACGCCAAGAGCCTCAGCGATAAGGTCCAGGGCAAGCTCTTCCTGGGCTTCCAGGCACTGGTCAGCGACGATCGCGGCGCGGGCGCTGAAAAGAACCGCCTCTTTTACTTTTGCGTCTTTAGCGAAATACCGAATACTCTCAAGGACCATGTCGGCCGTTTGCCGATAGTCGGCGCGAAACTTCTCCGTAAGGGAGTTATATTCCTTCTCTAAGTCGGAGGCTTCAATGAATGAGAGCTCTTCGGCGCTTGCGATCCCGGCAAGGAGCCGCGCTTCTTCGATCGTATCGAACCGCCCGTCCGCGAAGCTGACAAGGAGGTAGGCACCGCAAACGGCCCGTGTTGATGTGTGCTCCAAGCCTTCCACAAAAAGGACCCCCTCTTTCAGATATGCTGTGGGCGGACGAAGTCTGCCGCTACCCGCTTGTTTGTTTTTTGTCAGGCAATCGTTTCTTGTTCCAGCCGGTCGAGCAGGGCGTCAAGACCGTTCTGCTTAATGAACGATGAGAATTCGTCACGCTTGACCACCATGATCGAGACGCCGGACGCGATAATGTCGATGGCCTTCAATTCGCCGGACTTCAGTTTCCGAATGCGCCAGTCGACATTGATTGGGGCTGCATCTTTCCGCGGAAACTGAGAGCGAACGACGACATCGCGTCGGCTAATCCCGCGAGCGTCCACGACTTGCAGCTCTTTACCGAGGATCGTTGAGAACTGCTGCGCGTATAGCTGGGTAATATAGTTTGGAAAAACCTCATCAAAGCGGGCTGACTGAGCCGGGGTCATTTCTTTTCCCGCCGTGCCCAGCATGAACTTGCCGATAAAGTCGATCGCCATGCCTTTAGCAAGGACGGCCTGGAATGCGGCAAGGCGCTCCGCTTCGGTGGCCTCTTCGTTGGTCAACGCTGCTGTCGCATCGGCGGTGAGTGACTGAGCGAACGAGATAGCTTCGCCAACGCGCTCAAGTTCAGCAGTATCTTCCGAAGGGTCGACATCTTCCGAAGGGTCAGCGCTTGATGTTTTTTGTGCTTCTGGCTCGCTTTTTTCGATCGATTGCTCAGCCGCAATGGCCGGGTGGCTCGCAAGGGCGAAGGCTGCGCACAGGCTCGACAGGCGGATAGGGCGGGTGATCATCATGATTTACTGTTAACTCCTTGTTTCCCCAAGTGCTTTGGGCGGCAAGAACCGCCCGTTGACACCCGGAGAGAAGTGATCCTCTAGCATCGTAATGTGGCGACTTTCGCGCGAAATGGGAAGCGATGGCCGTTTTGACGAGGGCCTTCGCAATGTCTGTCGCAGATGTGATGGAAAATTCGTCTTATCTTTTTCGCAAGGAAAGCATCGCCGGCAAGACGATGAGCGTGCACACGAGGGTGAAAAAGATCGCGATCGTTAAAAGTTCGCCCATGCTGGCGGTCCCGCGATGGGCGGACAAGGTGAGGCTGCCGAAGGAGGCAATGGTCGTTAACGCCGAGAACAGAACGGCCCGCGGCGTTGATGTGCCGTAGAGAGTCGCCCCTTCGCTCACTTGTTTGTCCCTAAGGACAAGGTGAATGCCGCTATCAACGCCAATGCCAAGCAACAGCGGCAGGACGATAACATTGGCATAGTTGAAGGGAATGTCGAACAGAACACCCGCGGCGGTGGTGAGACTTGCGGCCAGCAACAGCGGGAAAAGAACCAGGATCACATCGCTCGGTCGGCGCAGTAGCAAAAACAAGAAAACGGCAATGACGCCAAGGGCAATGCCTGTTGCCTGTAACATGGCTTCTGCAATGGTTTGACCGGCTTTCAGCGACTGGCTCGCACCGCCGGCGATATCCGGGAACGCCGATTCGACTTCGGAAACGAATGCCAACAGGTTTTTGCGAGTTCTGGGATCTTGCGCCGGCAGGATGTCCACACGCCACTGGCCGTTTGCCGCCCGATAACGATCGGTCAAGGTGGGCGGCAGCGTTTCATAGCCCACATAATCGGCATTCAGCTGATCAGCGAGACGCTGCTTGAAGTCGGGCCAATAGGCAAAAAGGGCCTGTTCCAATTGTTTTGCAGCTGACGCCTTTCCAGGCAATTGTGACAATAGACCGGCGAGCCGGGATTGAACGGAACCGTCCGGATACGCCTCATTAAGGCGCGCGGCGAGCTTGTTCGCGCCATCCTCAAATGATGGTCCTGCACTTTCCTCGCTTCCCTCTTGTGGGACACTGGGTTGTGCATCAAGCGCGAAGACAAGCGTGCCAGCGGCAATATCGATCAGGTCGAGTTTGTCGTCTTGCTCATCAGGGATGAAAGACGTCAGCGCCCGGACCGATCCAACCGTTGGGAGACCGCTTGCTTGCTGGCGGGTCGCGTTGACTTCCTCTTCGCTGTCCACAAGGCGTGAAAGGCGGTAGGGCTGAGTTTGCGGGTCTTCAAAAAGCCGTTGAAATCCGAGGACGGAGGGACTTTCCTGATTGCGCAGAGCCATGGGGTCTGCATCGAACCGCGCTTGGGGCAGCAGGACGAGCGACGCAAGCCCCGCCAGGATTGTCAGGGCGGCAACAGGCTTGGAAATACGCTCAAGCCCAGCAAATGCGGCACGCACCACGCCCCCCGATGGGGTTGAGCGGCGCGGGGACATCGCCCCAATCGCTGCGGGCAAAAACGTGATGGCCACGAAAAACGCAATAATCACACCGCACCCGGCGATCAGCCCGAGCTGCGCGATGCCGTCAAACTTCGTTGGCATGAAGGCAAAAAAGCCGATGGCCGTCGTCGGTGCCGTGAGCGCAAGGGCAGGGCCCACCTCGCGGACTGCACCGCTGAGGGCTTCTTTGATTTCCTGGCTAGCGGCCCGGCGTTCCTGAACGTGCAGTAACAGGTGGATCGCAAAATCAAGGCCAAGCCCAACAAGGAGCACCGTAAACGCCACTGAAACAAGATTGAGTTGACCCACCGTGGCGACGGCCACGGCCGCTGTGATCGTAATAGAAATGATCAGGGAGCAGAGGGTCATCACGGACAGAAAGATCGAGCGGTAAGCAATCAATAGCAAAATGCCAACCGCCACGAATGAAATTGCAAATGACAAACCGATCCCATTGGCGACTGAAGAAAGTTCATCGGCGCGCAACGCCGGATCTCCGGTGATGAAGGTTTGAACGCGGCCTGTGGCGAACTCACCCTCGATCGCGTCCAGCTCGCTTTTCAGTTTCCGCAGGGCTGGTTTTGCTGGTTGGAGGCGGGTGTAGTCCAGGGCGGGCTTGGCATAGACAAGCCGAATTGCGGGCTTGTTAGTGGCGGTGTCTGTCGTGTCTTGTTCGTCAATTATGCCGAGCCAGGAGAAGGCCGTCGGCTCGCCCTTAAGGGACGCTTCCGCCACATCCGCAAGCTGCGTGTAAATCGCTTCCAGTTCTTCCTGGCCGAGGTCAGACCGGTCCGCCAACGCGTCATTGTCGGCAAGTGTTTGAAATAGGGTCCCAGCCGTAGGCGCCTTCGCAAGGGTTTCAATCAGGCTCGCCGCTTTGGAAAGCTGGCTGAGATTAGATTCCAGCTCGTTCGTATCAAGATAAAGAAGCCCGTTCTCCCGGAAGAAGGGATCGATGGTGGGGGAAAAGACGCTTTCGAAATGATCCCCCGAATTCTCAAGGCGGGTGGCGAGCTGCGACGCGAATGCGTCCGCCTCGTCCATCGTTGGCGCTTCAATGACGACAACGATGTCTTCTTTGATAGAGGGAAACGCGTCGCGCAGGGCTTTGGCGCGGACCTGGAAATCAAGGGTCGGGTCCAGCATTTCGCTGGTATCAGTGTTCACCTTCAAGCCGGTAGCCGCGATCCAGCCTGCGACGACTGCCGCTGCCAGGAAGGCGATCACCCCAAACCAGCCGGTTCGCCGGGCAAGCCCTGTCCAGGCGAGCATGAAGGATTCCAGTAAATTCAGCATAGATGAGACCGTTTGGCTGGCGTTTAGATGGAGATGGTTGGAGCCCCCAGGCAGCGTTTTGGCGGGTTTTTACGGAAAAGCCAAATCACAGGAAACAAATAAGAGAGCAGAATACCTCGGCTAACCCGTCAGGCGAATTCACGGCATAAAACGCCTTGGAGAAGTGCCTTTGCGCCTCACAATTTGCGGTCACTTAACTTGCCCCTGTCCGCTTGCTGTGAGGGGTGACCTTCGCTACTCGTAGCGCTCAATCTACCGCCCTTTCCCCGGAGCCGTCGTGCACCAGCACACGAGCGCCGGGGCCGCTTTGTGCGATGGAGGGTAGCCATCTTTCAGGACGCATCTTCTCGTGGTCGTCATCGAGCATCTAAAGTTTCTGGACGGGCCCCGCCCGCAAGGGACTATGCCCCATCAGCAGCGGTGTTGCATCAACTTCGGTCGGTGGCATCCAGCCATTGCCAAGGTCGAGACCCTGCCGTCGGTTCAATCATCCGGCAAGGAGGGGTGACGTGAGCCCTTCTAAATCGGTGGCAGACAGCTCCAAGGCCAATCACGAAGGAACGCAACGGGTAGCGGTCATCCGGCCTGTACGGGCCGATGACTTCGAGCGGGTCTTTAACCTTGCTCAAACCGCTGACGGCGGCATGACAAATCTGCCAAAAGACGAGGACGCCTTGCGCGCGCGGATCGACCATGCGGTCGCGAGCTTTGCATCCAACGCTAAAGAGCCTGGGCGCGAAGTCTATCTGATGGTGCTGGAGGTAGGTGGGGAAATCCTCGGCACGACGGCTGTGTTTTCTTCCATCGGGCTTGATTCGGGGTTTGTGAATTACCGCGTCAACTCGATTTTCCATGCCTCTGAACAGCTTGATGTGCGGATCAAAAGGCGCCTTCTTGTCCTCACCCATGATTACACCGGGGCAGGTGAAGTCGGCTCCCTTTTTCTCTCATCTGAAGCGCGGGGGAGTGGCCTCGGCAAGCTTTTGTCGCGATCGCGCTATCTCTTCATTGCTCAATCGCCGGAAATCGTCGCCGATCCGGTGTGTGCGGAGTTAAGGGGCTGGCGTGCGCCCGATGGGGAGCAGCCATTCTGGAATGCCCTTGGCAAGCACTTTTTCGAAATGGAATTTGAAGATGCCGACGTCCACAACTCGGCCAATGGCAACCAGTTTATCGCCGATCTGATGCCACGCTCGCCTATCTATGCATGCCTGCTGCCGGAAGCGGCCCGTGACTGCATCGGCAAGCCCCATGATGCAGCGCTCCCGGCGCTCAAAATGCTGAATCAAGAAGGGTTTGAGTACAGGAACTACATCGACATATTCGATGCTGGTCCACTTGTCTCGACCAAGAAAGAAAAGATCCGTACGGTGAGGGAAAGTGTCACGATGCCAGTTGAAATTGGCACCGTGGAAGGCGGCGAAAGTGCTCTCATTGCTGCCGGTCGGGTTGAGACTTTTCGCGCCACTTCGGCCACGGTGTCGGTCAGTCATGAGACCGTCACGTTGAGCGAAGACGTGGCGGAGGCGTTGCAGGTAAAATCTGGCGATCTCGTCCGCTGGGTGCGGTAAGCAATTGTCAGTGAGGCGGATAAAAGGAAACAGGCATGGAGCAGCATTTTATCAATGGCGAATGGGTAGACGGTGCGGGTACAGATATTACCGCCCATGACCCGTCCACTGGCGAGGCTGTCTTTACCGCAAAGTCAGCGAACGCTCAGCAAGTATCCGATGCAGTGAGCGCGGCGCAAAACGCCTTTCGGTCCTGGGCGCTTACTTCCGTTGAGGTGCGCACAGGAATACTCCATCGCTACAAGGCCCTGATCCAGGAGCGCGCCGAAGAGCTGGCGCGCTTGATCTCCGTTGAGACCGGCAAACCTTATTGGGAAACCAAAACAGAAGCGGCCGCCGTTGCCGGCAAAGTTGATATCTCCTTGCGCGCTTATCACGAGCGTACCGGTGTGACGGAAACTGCGACCGGCGCCACGCGCGGAATGCTCCGTCATCGGCCCCATGGGGTGCTGGCGGTGTTGGGGCCCTTTAACTTCCCGGCTCATTTGCCAAACGGTCATATCATTCCCGCACTGATTGCTGGCAATACGGTTGTTTTCAAGCCCTCCGAACTAGCGCCCGGCCCGGGCGCGTTTCTGGTCAAAGCGCTGAGCGATGCCGGTGTGCCGAATGGCGTTGTCAATTTGGTCCATGGGGCCCGCGAAACCGGCGAGGCGCTTTCAAAGTCGCCGGGCATTGACGGGCTTTTGTTTACTGGCGGGGCACGAACCGGTCAGGCGCTTCATCGACAGTTTGCGGAGACGCCAGAAAAAATCCTGGCCCTCGAGCTTGGCGGCAACAACCCGCTCATCTGGTGGGATACAGATGATGTCGCGGCGGGGGCCTTTGCCGTAATGCAGTCTGCGTTTTTGACGAGCGGCCAGCGATGCACATGTGCGCGGCGGTTGATCGTGCCGGAGGGAACCACAGGCGATCGATACATTGAAGCACTCTCGGCGCTGACTGACCGCATCCAGGTGGGCGCGCCGTTTCAGGAGCCGCAGCCCTTCATGGGGCCGGTAATTTCAGCTGGTAGTGCTGCATCGTTGGAGCGAGCGTTTGATGCCCGTGTGGAAATGGGCGGGGAGGCGATCCGAACCCTATCCGTTCAGGACGAGGACAGCGCTTTTGTCAGCCCCGGGATCATCGACATGACGGGCGCGTCATCTCTGCCTGATGAAGAGCATTTCGGACCCATGTTGCAGATTATACGCGTGGCCGATTTTGATTCAGCGATTGCATCGGCAAATGACACTAAGTTTGGCTTGTCGGCGGGACTTTTGTCTGATGACGGATCGAAATGGGAGACCTTCAGATCGCTCTCGCGCGCCGGCATTGTCAATTGGAACCGGCAAACCACCGGGGCGTCGTCCGCGGCACCCTTTGGCGGCATTGGCCATTCCGGCAACCACCGCCCGAGCGCGTTCTACGCCGCGGACTACTGCGCTTATCCGGTGGCCTCCATGGAAGGGGAGAGCTTGTTGCCCATGCCTGAAAACCAAACAGGGCTTTCGTCCTGAGGGTCTTGCGAACACCGTTCCTCTCCGGAGAGATATATGAGCTATAAAGAATATAATTTCGACGGACTGATTGGCCCCTCTCATAATTATGCGGGGCTTGCCCTTGGCAATCTGGCGTCAGCCAAGAACGCTGGCTCGGTTTCAAACCCAAAGGCCGCTGTCCTCCAAGGGCTGTCCAAGATGCGCGCCCTGCAGGGGATGGGTCTAGGGCAAGGCTTTCTGCCGCCTTTGAGCCGGCCAAACCTGCCGCTACTTCGTGCCCTTGGGTTCACCGGAAACGACAAGGCAGTCATTGAGGCAGTGGCAAAGGCAGCGCCGGGTCTTCTGGCCAATGTCTATTCTGCGTCATCCATGTGGACCGCGAATGCAGCGACAATTGCCCCTTCTCCCGATACGGAAGATGGCAAGGTCCATTTCACACCGGCAAATCTGGCCACGAACTTTCACCGATCCCTGGAGCCGGAAGCGACCGCGGCAGGGCTGCGTCACATCTTTTCAGATACCGATCACTTTATGCACCACGCCCCCTTGCCGGGCGGGGCTCACTTTGGTGACGAAGGCGCAGCCAACCACGGCAGGCTTTGCGAAGAACACGGTAGCAAGGGCGTTCATCTCTTCGTTTATGGGGAGGACGGTGACACATTCCCAGCGCGCCAGAAACAACGCGCGAGCGAAGCGGTAGCGAGGCTCCATCTTCTTAATCAGGCATCGACGGTTTACCTCCAACAGGCAAAGGCCGCACTCGACGCCGGGGCGTTTCACAATGATGTTGTTGGCGTTGCTAATGGGACGGTGCTCTTCCTCCACGAGCAAAGCTTTGAGGACCCGGCAGTGGCCTATGCCGAGATCCGCCGAGCGGCGCCGTTCACCCAGATTATCGAGGCCCTTGCTAGCGAGGTTTCCCTGGCGGATGCTGTTTCGTCGTATCTGTTTAATTCCCAGTTGGTGACCATCCCTGACGGGAAGATGGCGCTCATCCTGCCCATTGAGTCTGAAGAGAATACCGCTGTGAAGGCATTCGTCGACGGGGTCCTCAGCGCGGACAATCCCATTGCCGCCGCGCATTACTTTGATGTCCGCGAAAGCATGCGCAATGGCGGTGGGCCCGCCTGCCTGCGCCTCCGGGTGGTCCTGTCAGAAGAAGAGGCGAAAGCGGCCAACCAGCATTTCATCTTGGACAATGACAAAATCGATGCGCTGGAGCATTGGGCGGAAAAGCACTATCGCGACCGACTGGCCGTGGAGGATCTCGCCGATCCTGACTTCGCTGTTGAGTGTTTTGCGGCCCTCGATGCGCTGACCTCTCTCTTGGAGATGGGCAGCTTTTACGATTTCCAGAAGGCCTAATGCTCTTTCAGGCGCGCTTGGCGCTCAAGCCAATCTTAAGCAACGGGCAGCACCGTGCGGCGCGCTACTTCTCTCAATGTCGGGCTAGACTCAACTGTCGAAACATTCGGCATGCGGAGAATTGTCTCCGATAGGAACGTCTCATAAGCCGCTAAGCTCGGCACGGCGACCCGGATGAAATAGTCGAACTTGCCCATGGTGAGGTAGCATTCCATCACTTCTTCGCGGGTCTTAATCGCGGCTTCAAACTCTTTGAGGGACGCGTCGTCTTCCCGTTCCAATTTCACCAGGATTAAGACAGTCACATTGATCCCAAGTGCTTCCCGGTTCACTTCCGTAAAGTAGCCCTTGATGATGCCGTCAGCTTCCAGTCGCCGAAGACGCCTCAAGCAAGGGGTCGGTGACAGGCCGACGCGCTCGGCCAGTTCGGCATTGGTAATCCGGGCATTCTCCTGAAGATGCTCGAGAATCTTGTGGTCGATCTGGTCAAGTTTCATGGGCTGTGCAGCTGCTTTGCAAAGGCGGATCGTCAGGATGCCGGTTGTATTTAGCAGCTTCTGCTAACTGTCAAGCGGGATTGCAGGATCTGTTCAAAGATAAGTGCGGTGATCCGGATTATCGCCAGCGCACCTTGATGCGTCTCACAGGCGGGCCTACACGACGCCAAACAAAGACCGCGAGAGTTGGAAGACGTACGAGGAGGCGCCAATGGAATTGCGTGAGATAGACGCGCCGGGCTGGCACCGGGTTGTAGCGGCAAGTGATCCGGCATCGAACTTGTCGGCGATTGTCTCGGTTCATGACGCCACCCTGGGGCCGGGTTGCGGCGGTACGCGCATGCGCGCCTATGCGTCGTTCGACGAAGCCCTAGAGGATGTGAAGCGCCTTTCCAGGGGGATGACATTCAAGAACGCCCTCGGCCACATCCCTTTCGGCGGCGGCAAGGCAGTTATTATTGGTGATCCGTCAACAGATAAATCGGATGCCCTCTTCAAGAGCTTTGGCCGCGCCATCGACCAGCTTGAGGGGCTTTACTACACCGCAGAAGATTCCGGCATCACCGAACATGATTTGGAAATCGTACGTGGCGAGACTAAGTTTGTCGGCGGTATTGCTGGTAAGGGCGAAGGTGGTAACCCGTCACCGTTCACAGCCCATGGGGTCTGGCGGGGCATCCAAGCAGCTGCGCGCTACAAACTTGGGACCGAGAGCCTCAAAGGCGTGCGCGTGGCAATCCTAGGTGTTGGCGCTGTTGGCATGGCGCTCGCCAAACATTTAGCCGAAGAAGGTGCTGAGCTGGTTGTTGCAGATGTCAACAAAGCCGCTGTTGCCCAGGCTGTTACGGAGTTTGGTGCGAGTGCAACGGACCCGGATGAATGCATTGCAGCTGACGTCGATATCTTCAGCCCATGTGCCCTAGGCGGTTCAATCCATGCGGGCAGCATCGACCGCTTGAAGGCAAAGATCGTTGCGGGCGCGGCAAACAATCAGCTGTTTACCCCGGATATGGACGAAGCGCTTCGCGCCAAAGGTGTGCTCTACGCACCGGATTACGTCATCAACGCCACTGGCGTAATCAGTGTTGGGCTGGAAATTCTCGGTCAATGGTCGGAGGAAGAACTGACACGCCGCATAGACCGCATCGGTGATACGCTCACGGATATATTTGCCCGCGCTGACAAGGAAGGCCGCCCGACAGGCGAGATCGCCGATCAGATGGCCTCGGAAATCATCGAAACGGGTCGCACATAAAGCCACGCGGGCCCGGTTTATCTCGCGCGCTTGCTTGCTTTGGGCTATAGTGGCCGCGAGCCCAGAGACACAATCACTTTTCTTGACCTGAACGGAGCTTCACATGTCTGATCCAATCGTCATCGCAGGGATGGCACGGACCGCCATTGGCAATTTTCTTGGTGGATTTACCGGTGTTCCGTCCCCGGAACTTGGCGCAAAGGCCATTGGCGCCGCACTGGATCGCGGCAATGTAAATGCGACGGACGTCGATGAAGTCCTTATGGGCTGTGTTCTGCCGGCCGGCCTTGGTCAGGCGCCTGCGCGCCAGGCGGCGCTCGGGGCGGGTCTGCCCGAAGACACCGGTTGCACAACCGTCAACAAGATGTGTGGCTCCGGGATGAAAACGGTCATGATGGGGGTCGATGCAATCCTTGCGGGATCCAGCAATGTGGTTGTTGCTGGGGGCATGGAAGCCATGACCAATGCGCCGCATCTTTTGCCTACCGGCCGTACCGGGATTAAATATGGCGCGGGTCAGGTGATGGACCATATGGCGGTTGACGGACTGGAAGATGCCTATGATCGTGGCAAAGCCATGGGCGTTTTCGCGGAAAAATGCGCCCGTGAATGGCAGTTCTCTCGGGAGATGCAGGACGAATACTCCATGCGGTCAGTGACGCGCGCGCAGGCCGCCATTGGCGACGGGACTTTTGAAGCGGAGATCGTCCCCGTTGAAGTGCCTACCCGCAAAGGACCAGTGACGGTCGCTACTGACGAAAAGCCGGGGCTTGTCTCCGCGGAGAAGATCCCTTCCTTGCGCGCAGCGTTTGAGAAAGATGGCACCGTGACTGCGGGCAACGCATCGGCAATTTCCGACGGCGCAGCGGCGTTGGTCCTGATGCGTGCGTCAAAAGCCGACGCGCTCGGCGCGACGCCGATCGCAAAAATCCTCTGCCATTCAACCCATGCTCAAGCCCCGGAATGGTTCACGACCGCACCGGTGAAATCCATCGCCAAGGTGTTAGAGAAAGCTGGTTGGTCAGCGAGCGACGTCGATCTTTTTGAAATCAATGAGGCGTTTTCTGTTGTGCCCCTCGCGGCGATGCGAGAGCACGATCTGCCTGCGGACAAAGTCAATGTCCATGGCGGCGCCATTGCTCTGGGTCACCCCATTGGCGCCTCTGGGGCCCGGATCATGGTGACGCTGATCAATGCGCTGCAAAAAACAGGCGGCACCAAAGGCGTTGCCAGCCTGTGCATTGGCGGCGGCGAAGCAACGAGCGTTGCGCTGGAGTTGATGCACTAGACCGTTGCAAGGAGGGCAGTCGCGCATCGCTTCGCGTGCCCCAATCTCCAATCCTGTCGACTATGTGCCATCGGCGCGGTCGTTCCTTGACCCGTTCGCATTTCGGGCATGAATGTCGGCGGCATCACTGAGCGCTGAGGCGACGATCCCGGTCAGCATGGCCACGAGACCGACGCCTAGAATCGCAAATGTTCCCGCAAAAAACTTCCCAAGGTCCGTTGCTGGAACGGTGTCGCCATAGCCGACTGTGGTGAAGGTGATAACGCTCCACCAGATGGCTCGAGGGATGGAGCCGAACGCTTCAGGCTGAATGTCCTTTTCGATCAGATAAAGAATTGTTGATGACACCATGACCAGAAGCACGCCGAGGAAACTGGAAAGGGCGAACTCAAATCTCTTGTTGACCAGGGCTTCCCAGAATTCGCTCATGGCCTGATGGAATTTTGGAAAAGTCCCCAGGCGAACGAGGCGCAAGATCCGCAGTAAGCGGAAGATCATGACCCATGTGGGAGGTGCGGCAAGGAATGCCGGCAAGATCACCGCCAGGTCAGCAAGCGTTGCCGGACGCACGAGAAACTTGAAGGGCCCCATCGATCCGGCAAAGCGTGGGTTCAGTCCACTTGCCCACAACCTGGCCAGAAGTTCGAGCGCAAACAATCCAGCAAAGACCCTGTCGATCAGGATCAGCCTGTCGCCAAAAGCCGCTTCGATTGTCGGTTCAGTGGCCGCGATGCCGAAAATGATCGAGACGATGATTACCGCAAAAATCACTTTGTTTGTCACCGAGAGGCCCTCGGGCGACGCTTCCGCATCCAGTTCCCGATAAAGCCATTTCCGTAGCGACCGTCCGCCCGACATAGATTCTCCCGTGACCACCTAAGGAGCCTTGGACCGCGTCGGCCCTTAGCTGCGGTGCAACTTGGCATGCAACGCCGTGTCCTCACAGGTCTGTGAAGTTCTTATGACAATTCTGCCACAGGCTGGCCGCTTTGCGCCAAATCGCGCCACATGGCTTTTGGAAGAAGCTGTCAATCAAGATAGATTCAAAGCTGGTTTATTTCGTTCACAAAACGGCTGAGGTGGAAAGTGCTATTGAAAACGAAACTGATGATGAGAACGGCAGGCCTTTGCGCCGCCTCCCTCGTAGCGTCTGACTTGGCATGGGCGCAGGAAAATGATGATGAGATTATCGTCACGGCGACCAAGCGGGCCCAGTCGATCCAAGACGTGCCGTTTTCCATTAATGCTCAGACCCAGGAAGATATCGAGCGGACGGGCTCCCAGAACCTGGAAGATCTATCTCGCAACGTGGCCGGTCTCACCATCCAGAACCTCGGACCTGGCCAAAGCCAGGTGGCTATCCGCGGCGTCTCCGCTGGCCAGATCGTCCGTGACCAGCCGGGCGTGAAAGAGCAGGTCGGTGTCTATCTCGACGAGTCAGTGATTTCGCTTTCGTTGTTTACACCGGATCTGGATCTTTTCGACTTGAGCCGTGTTGAGACCCTGCGCGGGCCACAAGGCACGCTCTTCGGATCCGGCTCCATTGGCGGCACGATCCGCTACATCACCAATCAGCCAGAACTCGACACCGTCGAAGGGATGATTGAAGGCAACTACAACAACATCGATTCCGGCGGGCAAGGCGGCCACGTCAAAGGCATGATCAACTTACCGCTGGGCGACAAAGCCGCGGTTCGCGTGGTTGCTTACCATACGGAATATGGCGGCTTCATTGATGCGCTCCGCGATGCGCCGGGCGAGCCTAACAATATTGCTATCGACGATGATGTGAATAGCGGTCAGCGCTATGGCGGCCGGATCGCCGTTAAGCTCCAACCTTGGGAAAATGTCTCCGTCACGCCGCGGATTATCTATCAGGAAGTTGAGACCGACGGCTTCAACCGTCAGGAAGTCTTTAACCTCTTTGCCAATCCGTTCACAACCGAGCGGACGGCTGTCAATCTGCAGGAACGTCGTCAGTTCCTTCGTCTGAACGAAGAGTTCCGCGACGAGACTTTCATTTTCGATAATGTCCTGGAGATCGGTCTGGGACCTGTCGATTTCACTTCTGTTACGTCGTACACGGAGCGCGATATTCTGGTCAGCCGTGACGCCAGCGCGCTGACGGGGTCTGTCTCTGTTGATCTCGGCTTCCCCGATGAGGCGGTGCTTTTGCCGTCGAACCTCCGCGATACCACGGACGTGGAGCAGTTTACCCAGGAAGTACGGTTGAGTTCCGCCGGTGACAATCGTCTCGATTGGCTCGTTGGCTTTTTCTACACGGATATCGAGCGGGTCTACGCTCAACGCTTGCCAACACCTGGGTATGATGCGTTCACCGATGCAACGCTGGACCCCGGAACGGCTGCAGCTGTGGCCAATGGGTTCGGTCCGGATTCCCCCTTCAACTCAGACCTCCCTTACGATCTGGAGCAATTCGCGTTCTTTGGTGAGGCGACATTCGACGTGACTGATCGGCTTCACGTGACGGGCGGCATTCGCTATTACGACTTTGAAGAGACGCGGACCATCACCACGGGCGGTCTCTTTGCGGCTGGAGATAGTGGTACGGTCGATGAGACATCTTCGGACGGTTTCACGCCGCGTTTCCTTCTTGCCTATGACGTGAGTGACGAGATCACCGTGAACGCGCAAGCGTCTCGTGGCTTCCGCCTTGGCGGTGTGAACGATCCGCTAAATGTCACTTTGTGTACCGCTGAAGACGAAGCGATCTTTGGCGACTTCCAGGACTATGATGATGAGACGCTTTGGAACTATGAGGCCGGGGTTAAAGTCAATAAAAACGGCTTCCGCTTGAATGCGGCTGGTTTCTACACGGACATCTCTGACCTTCAGGTGACGCTCGATGCGGGCTCCTGTTCCTCGCGGGTCTCGTTCAACGTTCCGGAAGCCCACACGCTCGGTGTGGAATTTGAAATGGGCTATGAGCCAATCGAAGGTCTCGATCTTTCGTTGGCTGGCAGCTTCCTGGAAGCAGAGTTCGACTCAACAGTCGTTGATGGCTCAGGCGCTGTTCTTGGCGGGGTGGAAGAAGGCAACCGTCTACCGTCGGTCCCTGAATTCCAAATCGCAGCAACGGCCGCTTACGACTTCACGTTTGCAGGCTTCCCAAGCTTTGTCGCCGCGTCCTTCCAGCATGTCGGGTCGCGCTTTACCCAGCCAAGTGACCAGGTGGCCGGTGCAGGCGATTTCGTTTCCGGCCTGCCGTTCGCCGGGGCGACGGGCAATGAGGTGACAAGCCTCGATCTTGAACTGGACAGCTACCAGATCATCAACCTGAACGCTGGGATCGATATCGATAACTGGGAGTTCCTAGTTTATCTCAACAACATCACTGACGAAAACGCGCTTCTGTCGTTTGACCGTGAGCGGGGCGGCCGGGCGCGTCTTGGTTTCCGTACGAACCAACCACGGACGTTCGGTGTGACAGCACGGGTTCGGTTCTGATCGTATCCCTTTGATCTGACGTCACCAATTAGCTAAAGAAGAACGGCGCTCCACTGGGGCGCCGTTTTTTGTGAGGGGTGAGATGAAACAGCGGTCTTTTTTTAGTGTTTTTGTAGCGCTTGGGTTCTGCATGTCTTTGGCCGCATGCGGGGGCCAGGGCAATTCCGGTAACGGGCAGGAAGTTTCAGAAGCGGAAGAGCCCGCTGAGCCCGTTGAAATCAGATTTGCTGACCTTGCGCTTTCCTGTGTCCACAAAGAGTATCCCAACAAGATCAGCCACGTGATGCAAGGAGATGGCGATGTTTTGGCGCCGCGTGAGCTGACGCCTGCATTCTATGGTTGTTTTGACTGGCACTCCTCTGTGCACGGACACTGGCTCTTGGTGCGCCTCGCCAAACTAGACCTGGACGAAGATCTCAATGCCCAAATCGCTGCTGCGCTTGGTCAGTCGTTTACCGCCGAAAACATTACCAGCGAAGTAGCCTACTACCTTGGGGAGGGCCGGCGCTCGTTTGAACGCCCCTACGGTATTGCCTGGTTTCTGCAGCTTGTTGCTGAGCTCCAAGAAAGCGAAGATCCTCAGCACCAGGAATGGCGACAAATCCTTGCACCGCTGGAGGCTGCCATCGTTGAGCAGATCAATGACTGGCTCCCTAAGCTTGCTTATCCTATCCGGCTTGGCACGCATAACCAGAGTGCATTCGCCTTCGGCCTGATGATCGATTACGCGCGAACCGTCGGCAATGATGGGTTGGAAGCCCTTCTCACGGCAAAAACCATAGGCTTCCATGAGGCAGATGTGAATTGTCCGCTTGCATACGAACCATCGGGAGAAGACTTTCTCTCACCTTGCCTGATGGAAGCCGACCTTATGCGCCGGGTTATGCAGCAAGATGAGTTTGTTGACTGGCTAACCGCGTTCCTGCCGTCAATTCCTGTTGACGGGTCAACGGACTGGTTGGTGCCGGGCATTGTGCAAGACCCCACTGACGGCAAGCTCGTGCATCTGGACGGCGTCAATCTTTCCCGCGCGTGGGCTTTGGAAGGCATCGCCCATGGGCTCCCTGCAGATGATCCCCGTCGAACCGCGCTCCAGGCAACGGCAGATGTTCACCGTGATGCAGGCATTGCCGCTGTCTCAGACGAGCACTATTCCGGCAGTCACTGGCTCGGCAGTTTCGCCACCTACCTCACAACAAAGCGCGGAATTACGGGTGCTGGTGCGTTCATACCCGAACCGCCAACCGAAGCTTCTGCATCCGGTGAAGAGTTGCCGAGCCCGGACGACGAGGTTGATCAACCTTGATCCGTAAACTGACACTTGGCCCAGGGACACTGGTCGCCGCGGCCTTTATTGGCCCCGGCACGGTTACGGCCTGTACCCTTGCGGGCGCGCAGTTCGGCTTTGCGCTTTTGTGGACCCTTGTCTTTGCGACAGTGGCGACAATGATCCTTCAGGAAATGGCCGCCCGTCTCGGAGCCGGCGCAGAGCGCGGTCTCGGCGACGCATTGATGGAGGTCATCCCGTCACCAGCGCTGAAGGTTGCCGCCGGGGCATTGGTGTTTGCCGCGATTGTCATTGGCAATGCGGCTTATGAGGCGGGAAACATTACCGGCGGTGTCCTCGGGTTAGAAGCGCTGCTGGGCGCTCACGTAAGCCGCGTTTTTTTGGTCCTTGGTCTCGCCATATTGGCGGGCGGTATTTTGCTCCGGGGGCGGTATAAGACCATCGAGACTTTTCTGATCGGTCTCGTCCTGCTGATGGCGATAGCCTTTGCCGGGGCTGCGATCCTTGTGCGTCCTGATTTAAGCGCCATGGTGGGTGGATTGCGGCCACAGGTCCCTGAAGGAGCGACCCTTTCGGTTCTGGCTCTCATCGGAACGACGATCGTGCCGTACAATCTGTTTTTGCATGCCGCGGCTGCGAAACAGCGCTGGCCCGGTGGCGACAATGTTGAAGAAGCCCGGGCCGATACACTTGTCTCCGTGGGGATCGGCGGCCTTGTTTCTATTCTGATCCTCACCAGCGCTGCATCGACATTGTTCGTGCAGGGAATTGAGGTCAGCAGTGCTGCTGACATGGCGAGGGGCCTGGAGCCCATTGCAGGGCCGGCCGCAAAATACCTCATCGCAATCGGGCTGCTCGCTGCGGGGCTCACCTCGGCCATTACCGCGCCCTTGGCGACGGGATATGCGCTGTCTGAAATCCTCCCGCTTCAGAACGAGCAAACGAAAAAACGCTGTTTGCGTGCGACCGCCCTCACCATCCTTGGGATCGGCACAGTCGTGAGCCTGACAGGCATTCGGCCTCTTTCGCTCATTCTGATTGCCCAGGCGGCAAACGGGATCTTGCTTCCCGTGGTGGTTGCCTTTCTGCTCTATGTAATGAACAGCAACAGGCTTCTGGGCCTTTACAAAAATGGGCTTGCGTCAAACATTCTAGGGAGCTTGGTCCTGGTTTTTGCCCTCGGGCTTGGGAGCCGTGGCCTGCTTCGGGCATTCGGCGTTGAGTTATGATAAAGACAATTGATTTGAACGCGGATCTTGGAGAGGAGTGCGGCGATGATGCCGCGCTGATGGCAGTCATCTCCAGTGCGAACATTGCGTGTGGCGGACACGCAGGCGACGACGAGACAATGTCTGAAGCGTTGACGCTTGCCCAATCTCACGGTGTCAGCGCAGGGGCGCATCCTTCGTACCCGGATCGTGAAGGGTTTGGGCGCCGCAAGATGGATATCTCCTTAGAGGACCTTCGGAGATCACTGACAAATCAAGTCTCCCAGCTTGCGGAAATTGCCAGGAAAAGTAGCCTTTCCATGACCCATATTAAGCCCCATGGCGCGCTCTATCACGACGCCGCAGCAGATCTGGACCTGGCACGTACCCTTGCTGAGATTTGTCTCGATCATACGAGCGGCAAGCTCCTGGTGGGCCCTCCGGTTGGTGCCATGGTCCAAGCCGCAGCAGAGATCGGTGTGCGATATATGGCGGAAGGTTTTGTCGATCGGTCTTATACAGACGATGGCAAGCTTATGGCTCGAAACGAAGCGGGTGCCGTCCTTGAAGAACTCACGGTCAAGTGCGCTCAAGCGGTCTCATTAGCGTTGGATGCAACAGTCATGACCCGGAGCGGAAAGATGATTGATCTGCCAGTCCAAACGATTTGTCTCCACGGCGACCATCCGGGTGCGGCTGATGCCGGGGTCGCGGTGCGGCAAGCGTTGGAGGAAGCGGGTGTCACGGTGAAGGCTATGGGCCAATGAACCCCGGCCAGACAAGTATGCCTGACGACGAAGGTAACCTGCCAACTGAATGTGAACTGATTGCCGATGACACGGTTTCGGTACGGGTTTATGACGTTACTGAAGCGCATCATCTGGCCGCTACGCTAAGAGCTGAAGGGTCTTGGGAAGAAGTCGTGCCGGGTCTTGGCAGCGTTGCGGTGATGTTTGACCCCCTCATGCTTGATAAAGAAGAGGCGCTTCTCCAGGTCCGGAAAGCCATAGAGACCCAATCCGGTGCAATTGTGCAGGGGCCAAAGACTGTAACCATCCCCGTTTCCTATGGTGGGAACATGGGACCAGATCTGGAAGCGGTATCGTCGTTACTTGGTCTTTCAACGGATGACTTTATCGGCCTTCATACGGCTCACAGGCACACTGTTGAGATGATCGGATTTGCGCCCGGTTTTGCTTACATTGGCGGGTTTGGCGAGGCGGCCGATGTGCGGCGCCTTGAGCGCCCTCGAATGCGGGTCGAAGCCGGGTCAGTGGGGGTCGTTGGTGGGCGCACGGGACTTTATGCGCTCAGCGGGCCGGGTGGCTGGCCGATCGTAGGACGCACTGACGTGAGACTTTTTGATCCGTCTAAGGAGGAGCCGTTTTTGTTGTCCCCGGGCGATCGCATCCAGTTTCAGGCGGTCTGACCTATGGCGATCAGGGTGCTGGAAGGTGGGCTCCAGACGACGGTGCAGGGCTTGCGGCGGCAAGGGCTGCGCCACCAGGGCGTGCCCTGGGCCGGGGCGGCGGACCCGCTGTCGCTGATGCTCGCCAATCGTCTCGTTGGCAACAAATCTCACGCGCCAGCTCTAGAAATCACCTACGGACCTTTTCGGGCGCAATTCACCGAGGCGTCTCAGATCGCACTTACCGGTGCGCCGATGTCCGCGATGTTGGGCGGCCACTCAGTGGTGCATCACCAAACCATTGATGTCGTCGCGGGGAATGAGTTGATCCTCACACCATCGCGAACGGGGGCGAGAACATATCTTTCCGTCGACGGCGGAATTGAGGTGCCAAAGTTCATGGGGAGCGCATCCACTTATCTACCTGCGGCGTTTGGTGGATTTCACGGTCGCGTCCTTGGAGCGGGCGATTTACTCGATATAAGAGCAGCCTCACCAGTGACAACGCCTCTTTCGACGCCGCGGGTTTTGCAGCCATTCATGGGCCATGACTGGGTTTTACGGGTGTGCCGCGGGGCGGAGGCAGGCCGCGTGATTGGTTCATCATGGCAAGAGTTTCTAACCAGCTCGTGGACTGTCAGTAGGCGCAGCGACAGGATCGGGTGCCTTTTGGAAGGCGAACCGCTTCAGCTGACTGACGCTGGGGTTATGAAAAGTGCGCCGGTATTTCCGGGTACGGTGCAATGCCCTCCGGATGGTCAGCCATTTCTATTAGGGATCGACGCGCAGACAACCGGCGGCTATCTAAGGATTGCCCACGTGATTAGGCCCGACCGTCATCGTATTGGTCAATTGCGCCCTGGTGACCGCGTGCGGTTTCAGGAAGTGACACCACGCGAAAGCACTGCCGTTTTGCGAGAGAAGATTTCGCGTTTGTCTCAGTGGCTGGGGCCTGTTGTCCTCTATTAGGGGATTGTCGCAGAGACGCTGCCGGTTAGTGTCTCAGTTTGAAATTGGAGGGCGGCTATTGGCCCATTTCGGACATTGGCTAACTGGCCTCCGGTTATGGCAGTCTCGCTATTCTCTGTGTTGCCTAAGGGGTCAATTGCCAAAAAAACTCAATCGTCTGCCCGCGCTCTAGTTTGTGAACAGTTTCGTCCATCAACCATTGTTCGACATCGAGTATATCTTCATAAGCACACCCGGGCATCAAGCGAACCGTAACAATAAAGTTCTTTTTGATCAGAAAACCACGAGCACTCGCTATAAATTTTCGGAGCGATCTTTTCCTGCATTGTTCAAGAACAATATTTAACTCCTTCTCGTTCACTTGCCGGTTCCTCTCAGCTCGCCGAAACAAAGTAACATGAATGTCCGGTATTGGCGAGAAATTGCCATCGAATTCAAACTGAGACACTACCCGCTGCCGCAACGCCTTGCCTTTTAGGCCCACTTTCCGTCAGTGTCTGCGAGCAATAACGCTGCAACCCCAAGAAGGAGGTCACCGCGCCATGGCCCTACCGGACGCCACGCGATTTTACATCAATGGTCAATGGATTACCCCTGAAGGTGCGCATCTGGCAGATCTGATCGATCCGTCAACTGAGGAGGCGATCGGCAAGGTTGCGCTCGGCACGCCGGATGATGCTGACCGAGCGGTGCAAGCAGCGCGCGCTGCATTTGAGGGGTTTTCTGCATGGCCTGTCGCTCAGCGAGTTGAGCTACTTGAGGCAATCAATGCCAAGCTCATTGAGCGTAACGACGATATCGCCGCGGCGATCTCCGCGGAAATGGGTGCGCCTCAAAGACTTTCGAAAGCGGCCCAAGCACCATCGGGAACCCAGCACTTTACTGAAGTTATCAAGGTACTGAAGGAATTCCCATTTGAAGAACGACTTGGTACCACAACCGTCCGCCATGAGCCGATCGGTGTGTGCGCGCTCATTACGCCGTGGAATTGGCCGATCAATCAGACGGCAACGAAAGTGGCGCCGGCGCTTGCGGCGGGCTGTACCATGGTGCTTAAACCAAGCGAATTGGCGCCGCTTGACGCCGTGATCCTTACGGAAATCATTGATGAAGCCGGGGCACCGGCCGGTGTTTTTAATCTTGTCCATGGGGATGGACTGGGTGTCGGTCAGCCGCTCTCCATGCACCCTGAGGTCGATATGGTCTCGTTTACAGGCTCAGTGCGCGCTGGTGTCGCGATTAGTGAAAGCGCAGCCCCGTCGGTGAAGCGCGTGGCGCTCGAACTGGGTGGTAAGTCGGCGAACATTATTCTTCCCGATGCAGATCTTCAGGCCGCCATACGTCATGGCGTCACCATGATGATGGTCAATACCGGCCAGTCCTGTAATGCGCCCAGTCGCATTTTGGTGCCGCGCGATAAGCTTGATGAGGTTTGCGACATCGCAGAAGCAGTGGCGAGTGGGATGAGCGTTGGTGCACCGGAGAGTGGTGCATCCATCGGGCCTATTGCCAATCGCGGTCAGTTTGGCCGAGTTCTGAATTACATTGAAATGACGATGGAAGAGGGCGCGCGTCTGGTTTCGGGAGGGGCAGGGAGGCCGACCGGACAGGACAAAGGTTATTTTGTTCAGCCTACAGTTTTTCGCGATGTAACCCCAGATATGACGATTGCGCGCGAGGAGGTTTTCGGCCCGGTCCTCGCCATCATGGCCTATGACGACATCGATGAGGCCGTCGCGATCGCGAACGACAGTGACTACGGTCTTTCGGGGTATGTCTGGGGCGCCGACTTGGACGCCGCGAACGCGGTCGCTTCGCGCCTTCGCACAGGCATGGTGCACGTGAACGGCGCCGGCCTTGATGCGGCAGCCCCCTTTGGGGGGTATAAAATGTCCGGGAATGGCCGCGAATGGGGCCGGTACGGACTAGAAGAATTCCTCGAGGTCAAATCGGTCTACGGGGCTCGCTCCGTTTAAGTAAGGTTTTCAGGTAGAGCCTGGCTCTCCAGATGACGGTGTAGCGGAGGCGCCCGCATGATTTTAGCCTGTGTAGAGGCGGCTTTGCATTGTCTTACCAACGTCACACCGAGCAAGTACTTTCAACGACCTGGATGCGGTGCTTGGCAGGGGGAGCGGGCGGCCGCTGCACGATGATGTAAAAGGGTCAGACTGAAGTGTGGGGCCCAAAGTGCGGGACGAAAATGGGGATGTTGGGATAATGTGGCTAGCAACTGGGAAAAGCGCGCCGGGTAATCTGATCACGCCGAAAGCGACGGCGTTAACGCAAGCGCCTGTTTCCCCGGAGCCCAATCAGTTTGACAATGATGCAGCCATGGAAGCGGTCAATGAATGGGCGGCGACCGCGTTCGCGGCAGCTCAGTCGGCGATAGAATGGCTTGTGGCTCAGGGGCCGCAACAAGCCCTGGCTTTGGCGATCTTTCTCGGTCTCTTCGTGCTACTGCGCTTGTTCAGAGGCACGCTCTGCGGATTTCTTCGCTCGAAGAAACTACCGTCCCATGCAGCCCGCAATATAGCCTCCGAAGTTGTCAACAGTACGTCCAGTTTATTCCTGCTGGTTCTAAGTGCCGCCCTGGTGGCGCCGTTTGTCGCCGGCTTGTCGCCGACCGCCCTTGGCTATGTGGATAGCGCCTTAGGCGTCTTTCTGATCATTCAAGGAGCCATCTGGCTACGGACGATTATCGGCGCGGTAACAACCGGGTATCTAGACCGTCAACCGGCAGTGGACGGCGGTCCGGGCTCGACGGCGGCCACGTTGATCAAGACCGTTTCAGGGTTCGTGATCTGGGCGCTTGCGGCGGTGATGATCCTCACCAATCTTGGCTTCCAGGTGGGGCCGCTGGTAGCCGGGCTCGGGGTAGGCGGTCTTGCCATTGGCCTCGCTGCGCAGAGTTTGTTCAGCGATCTCTTCGCGGCGCTCGCGATTATTTTTGACCGGCCGTTTGTCCGGGGTGACTTTATCATCTTCAAGGATGGCAGCTATAGCGGCAAGATTGAAAAGATCGGTATGAAGACGACCCGGCTGCGCTCGCTGACCGGCGAGCAAATCGTGATTGCCAATTCCCAGCTTTTGGACAAGGAGATCCGCAACTTCCGACGGATGGAGCGTCGTCGAGCAAGTTTCGATGTGGGTGTTGTGTATTCAACGCCCCATGGGGCGTTGCAAGCTATCCCGTCCCTCATCAAAGACGCCATTGACCGCACCGAAGGTGTCAGCTTTGACCGGTCAAACTTCAAGGCTTTCGGCGCTTCTGCGCTGGAATTCGAGACTGTCTTCTGGGTGAATGACCGCGAATACGATGTCTTTATGGCGCGGCAGGAAGCCGTCCTGTTAGCTGTCCATAAAGCGTTCGAGGAGGCAGGGCTGGAGTTTGCGTTCCCGACCCGGACCGTTAATCTTGTGCAGAGTTAGCAACTAAGCTCGACACAGGGTCGCGCCAAAAGGCACGGAACCGACCGACTGAGCCATCTGTTGGCCCATGACGCGAGCAGACTCTAACCCTATTCGTTGGTTCCCGGATTGAAATAGATGCGGTCCAAAGATGCATTGGCTTGCATGTCCATGAGAATTTCCATGGCCGTCGTCGAGATTTGTCCTTCGCCAAGGGAGCCTTGCCCTGTTATTTCTGAAACACTGATGGCGTCGGCTTTCGCATCAGCACCGTCGAACGACTGCGAAATCTTATTGCTGGTGTCTGCATTTCGCTCATTCAAAAATTGATAGAACATGTTGGAATACCCTTCGAAAACGCCGAATTCTGCAGCGAGGCCGCCCTTGGTAATGCCTGCTACATTCGTAATCAAACGTTGCACCAAAAACGTGCGAGCGGCACCATCATATGATGCATTGCCGTGGGGACGGATCACGTTGAAGGTATTTAGGTCATTGAGCGATGCTCTGTACTGATCCCCGGGGAAGTAAGCGGCGAAGACAAGCCCCAGACACGGACCCGTCTGACAGAAATCAACCCAGACAACGAAGTTGGTTCCTGTTCGGTCAGTATAGGCACCGTAACGCTTGCCATCAGGCAGCGTCTTTAGCTCTCCTTGTAACTCCATTTCGCCTGTCGCAAATGCATGGACATCTTCAAGGACGAAGTAATTTTCTGCGTAGATCTCTAGCAGCTCTGGGTCGACGGCTTGCGCCATTGCGACCATTGGCAGGCTGACTATTGTTGCAGCGGTGACCCCCGCGACTGTCGCAACAAACTTCTTGAGAAGCTTCATCTCATTTACCCCCACTCTTACTCGACACTAATCGACCGACATCGGCGCCCGCGGAGAGAGACTGCCTGCCGATCCGGTGAATGTCAAAACGGCGCAGAACCATCGGATTGCGGGGCGCGGCGGCTTAATAGGGTTGATTCCTCGTGGGGAGGTTGGTTAGCCGGGTCATTCTCACCTCATCTTGCGCTTGTCGCCAGTGCAGCCTACATCCCGGGTCCCAAGCGCTTGAAAATACCGCCAAGGCAAGGACAGATACTCCCATGGCAATGATCCAGTTCCTCGTTAACCAAATTATCGGGCTTTATATCCTGGTGATTTTCGTGTCGATCATCCTCAGCTGGCTGGTGAGTTTTAACGTGGTGAACCGCCACAACCAGTTCGTTGATGCGGTCGGTCGGACGTGTCAGGCGCTGACGGAGCCGCTTCTCCAGCCAATTCGCAGCATGCTGCCCGCGATGGGTGGCATCGACTTGTCACCGGTCTTTCTGATCATCGGGTTGCAGGCGGTTCAAATTGGCTTGAACCGCTATGTGTTCTTCCCGGCCATGAACGCTGGATACTAAAGACCTCGCGCACACCATCCCTTGTTTGACTTGTCCTGATCGCCGACGCGGGGTACCGCGTCAAAGATGGCGTGTGAAGGAGGTTCCCGTCTTCTTTCGCCGCGAGATCTTCGTGACAGGGAGTTCAGATGCCCGCAACCATCATTGACGGAAAGGCCCACGGCCTTGCCTTGAGGGCCAAGGTCAAAGACGCGGTCAGCACCTTGGCGACGCAGGGTCATGGCCAGCCCGGCCTGGCGGTGGTCCTTGTCGGGACCGACCCCGCCTCACAGGTTTATGTCCGGAACAAAGGCCGCGCCACGGAAAAAGCGGGCATGCGTTCGATTGAACACCGCCTTCCTGAAGACACCCCTGAACAAGCCGTCGTTGAACTGGTGCGTGCCCTGAATGCAGATGAGGCCATTGACGGTATTCTGGTCCAGATGCCGCTGCCTTCTCATATAGACGCCCATCGGGTGATTAACGAAATTGATCCCCACAAGGACGTTGACGGCCTAACGGAAATCAATGCTGGCCGGCTCTTGCTGGGCAAGAAGGGGCTTGTTCCGTGTACGCCAGCGGGGACAGTGATCCTGGCAAAGTCTGTTTTGGGCGATCTCTCCGGCAAGAATGCTGTCGTCATCGGCCGGTCGATCCTCGTCGGCAAACCCCTTGCCCTCTTGCTGCAAGCGGAAAATTGCACGGTGACCATGGCGCACTCGCGCACTGCGGACTTGGCCGAGGTCTGCCGCGGCGCTGATATTCTGTGTGCGGCGGTAGGCGTGCCTGAATTGGTCAAGGGCGATTGGGTCAAGGAGGGCGCAGTGGTCCTCGATATCGGAATCAATCGCACAGACGCCGGCCTTATTGGAGACGTCCAGTTCGACCTGGCTAAGGACCGTGCCAGAGCCATTACGCCGGTGCCAGGCGGTGTGGGGCCCATGACCATTGCGTGCCTCCTCAGAAACACTGTGGTCGCTGCGGCCCGTCGGCGCGGCCTTGCCGATCCTGCGATCTAGGGAGAGCGCTTACGTGGACGATTTTGCCGGAGCACGGATTGCCGTTATTCTGCCGTGCTATAACGAAGAAGCAGCCATCGCAGGCGTGGTAAAGGATTTCCGCGCCGCTCTGCCCTCGGCAGACATTTATGTCTATGATAATGCGTCATCGGATGAAACGAGCCGGGTTGCCTCGGAAGCTGGGGCAATTGTTCGGCTAGAACGCGCTCGCGGGAAAGGCAATGCCGTCCGCCGCGCGTTTGCCGATGTAGAGGCGGATGTGTTCATCATGGCCGATGGCGATGGGACGTACGATGCGTCGGCGGCGCCGGCTATGGTTGCACAATTGCTCCGTGAGCGCCTCGATATGATTGTCGGCATTCGCGCCCATGACAGCGATGCGGCCTACCGGGCCGGACATGTCTTTGGCAATCGCATGTTTAGCCTTGTCTTCCGACGGCTGTTTCGGTCGGATTTTACCGATATTTTGAGCGGATACCGCGTTTTTTCAAGGCGCTTTGTTAAGAGCTTCCCCTTGGGGGCAAAGGGCTTTGAGATCGAAATCGAGATGTGTGCCCATGCGGCGCTGATGCGCCTGCCAACGCTTGAGGTTGAAACCGCCTATGGCGAGCGCCCCGATGGGAGCGAAAGCAAGCTGAATACCTATCGCGATGGCGCGCGTATTCTTCGCCGGATGTTCCGGTTTTTAAGGCTCCACCGGCCGCGCTTCGTCTACGGATGGTTGTCAATCTTCACAGCTGCCATCGGCGTCATTCTGGCTGTACCCGTGGTCTATGAGTACTTTCAGACCGGGCTGGTCCCGCGGTTTCCAACCTTGATTGTTGCGGTTGGGTTCATGCTGGCCGCCGTTATCTTTTTTGTCCTCGGTGCAATCCTCGATGCCCAGGCGCAAAACTTTGCGGAAACAAAGCGATTGTCTTACCTCCGTATCGCCCCTTTTAGTCCGACTTCAGACGATCCTCAGTTGTAATGCAGCTGGTCCGCAAAGCCTGTGCCCTGCTTGCCTTGATGCTGGTCTTTGCGGTGATCATGACGGGAGCGCTAGCCGCAGTTTACGGCCTGCCGAACGGGACTATTGCCAAGAATATCAAGGATGATCTGCCGGTTCTCCTGCAGCGCCGTGCCAATAATGGCCGCGTGATTGATGCCGATACGGAATGTATTGGGCTGAGCATGGGGCTCTATCGTTCACCGGATGCGCCAACGCCATCATTTGAGCGGTCGGTTCTGGCTGAAAGCGTTTATGGCTGTGCGCCGTTCGAAAAGCTCCTGGACGGCGAAGAATTGGAAGTCCACCGGGATTATTTCCGCTACTGGCACGGGTACACACTTGTCTCGCGGCCCCTTCTTTCCGTGATGTCCTATGCTAGCGTGCGCGGTGTCATCTTTACCCTGAGCATTGGTCTCCTTGGCTGGTTGCTTTGGCGTCTTGGAAAAGACTTCGGGGTGCCTTTGGCCTTAGCGGTCGGTTTGCCATTCGTTGTTTTGAATGCCCTCGGCTTCTGGGTCGTGGTGACAAAAGCGGTCAGCTGGTTTTTGGCGATTGGCGGGTCGATCGTTGTCGGTCGTCGGATCGGGCAAGCGCCATATCTCCTGTTCGGGATCATTGGTATGCTGACGGCTGCATTTGACTTCCTGACAATTCCGGCTCTGATCTTTTCTCTGCCGGCCATTGTTTGGTTGTTCTATCAATCGCAGCGTGATGTTCGCGAGCGCTTCGTTTCGGTACTCTGGTTGGGGGTCTTTTTCGGGATTGGCTATATCGGGTTCTGGTCCCTCAAAGTCGGATTGGCGGCAACGGTCCTCGACCGCGATGTGATTGCCGATGTCCTGGGGTCTGTAGGGACGCGGTTGCGCGGTGCTGACCCCACAATTGATAGTTTTTGGCCTGGACAGGCGGTCTGGGCAAACATTGGTGCCCTGAAGACAATTTGGGGATTGGTCTTTGCAGGGCTTGTTGTGGCTTGCCTGGCGTGGCCTCAGTCACGTCAACGATTGGTGGGGCTCGCGCGGTCGCGACCGGATCTTATGCTTGTTGCGGTAATCCCGTTGGTCTGGCTGGAAGTCTTGTCAAATCACTCACAAATCCATGCCGCCTTTACGCACCTCAATTTCGCACCAGCTCTTATGGTGGTTGGGTTGGCCCTGTTTGGCGTTGAACGCATTGACCCAATCTCTACGTCGTCCATTGCGAAAAAGCCGGACTGACCCGCGCCAAGGCCATGTCGAACTCGGCGCGGTCTGGCTCTTCATTTTCAATCCCGTAACCGAAATAATCATTGGGCCCTGAATACTGGATCAACGTGCCATCCGTGCGGGAAAGCGCCGTCACACTGTTATGGTGAATGCCAAAGAGCCTGTCGGTTTGGGGGGCGAGCCAGGCAATCTGGCCCCGGACGGGAATTAGACTGTCGTCGGACCAGAGTGTGCGGGCGCCATATCCACTGCAGTTGGCAATGACAGGTTGAGGCAAGGCCAGCACATCTGCGGGGTTTTTAAAATCAGCCCGCTGAATTTTGCCGCCTAGATTGAGAAAGTCCGTTAGTAGACGATGAGAGTATTCTGCGACGTTAAACACCATATCAATCCCGCCGCGCACAGACCTCTCTGCGTTTTCTGGGGCGCGAAATGGGTGCTCTTCCGCCTCAAAGCTCCGCCAGGAAGGTATCAGATCCTGCAAGCGACGATGGAGGTGCAAAAAATCCCCACCATTGCGCCCTTCGGTTTCGGGGGTTTGCGGCGGTGGATTGTCCGGGTCCCCCGGAATATGAAAGCGCGGCGTGAATGCGACGGGCGTGCCCGTGATCCCGATATAATGCAAGTGGCGGGCATAGGATCGCCGAGACATTTTTTCCCAGAAATCAGGAAAGCTGGGCACGACACTGTCGGCCAAACCAATGCGGCTGGAAGGGGACCAGACACCCGTGGCGCGCGCCGATCGTGTTTCTGCCGGGAACTCCCGGGCATAGATCGTCGTTGGCGTGCCGGTCTGCTGCAGAGCGATCGCGGTCGTCAGGCCCATGGCCCCAGCGCCGATCACTGCCACCGACTGAGGCCTGGCTGATTGGGGCCCGGCTGACTTAAAGGCGGCTTCCATGGCGAGGGCGCGGGCAGCGTCAGCATACCCCCAGGAAAGGGACCAGCCGGACCCGCCATGTCCGTAGTTGTGCACCACCAGCTTATCGCCCAGTTTTTCCACCTCAAGGCGCGGGCCTGCTGCGCGGAAGGGCCGTATACAGACGGTAATTTTCATCAGCCGGCCTGGTGACAGGTTTAGGGGCTTGAGCCCTGCGAACTCCGGAGCGAGCCCGTTTCCGCCAACCCGCAGTCCTGGCCGGCTCGCGCAACCAGCCATCGCAACAGCCAGACCACCCTGGACGAGTTGTCGGCGGGTCTTGATCATTCCATGCATCGAACTTGGATCCTATTTTGCGTTGCTTCAATAATGACTGTCCAGGCTAGCGTCTTAAGGGCAGGGGTTCTGGTTGCCTGCATGGATTGCGTGGACGGCGTTTTCCATCTCCGCCGTCCAATTCAGATCAACGGAAGATAGCGCCGTTTCCAGTTGCGTATCGCCTCGCGCACCAAAGATATTTGACGTCACGAAGGGACGTGTATTGACAAATTGAAGGGCAAAAGCGGCCGGGTCGACGTCGTATTTCGCAGCGAGAGCCACGTAATCGCGAATAGCGCCCTCTGCTGCCGTCGTCTCATAGCGTCCCAGTCGTCCGTACAAGGTGCCTCTGGCGCCTTCCGGTTTCGCGCCGTCGAGATATTTCCCCGTGAGCACCCCTTGTGCGATCGGTGAATAGGCCAAAAGCCCGACGTGTTCCTGCATGGCAACTTCCGCGAGCCCCATTTCGAATGTCCGGTTGATAAAACTGTAGGCGTTCTGGATTGACTGAACGCGCGGAAGCTGTTGGGCATCTGAAAGCCGCAGCATTTCCATGACCCCCCAAGGGGTCTCATTGGAAACGCCGAAATACCGGACTTTACCTTCTTTGACGAGATCTTCCATGGCCCGAAGTGTTTCTTCCAGCGCGATGAAATTATCCTCATAGTGACGATAGCCGTGGAGAATGCCCCCAAAGTTCTGGACGCCTCTGTCTGGCCAGTGGGTCTGATAGAGATCTATATAATCGGTCCCAAGACGTTCCAGGCTGCCTTCTACAGCGAATTTGATCTGCTCGGTGGAAAGCCGGGTCTCTCCGCCGTCCTCGCGCAACCAGGTGAACGGGGCTCTGCCAGCGACTTTGGTCGCCAAGACGATTTTGTCTCGGACCCCACGGTCTGACATCCATTTACCAACAATCCGCTCAGAATTGCCTTGCGTCTCCGGCTTTGGCGGGACGGTGTACATTTCGGCGGTATCAAAAAAGTCGACACCCCGTTCCAGGCAAACATCCATTTGATGGAAGGCGTCTGCCTCGTTGATCTGGTCTCCGTACATCATCGTGCCAAGGCACAATACGGAGACATCGATGTCGGTGCGTCCAAGGCGGCGTCGTTCCATGGGGTCAAGTCCTGTAAATATTTTTGGTATAGAGTCGAAAAGGCGGGTTACGGGGTGAAAGCTTGTGCACCTTGAAATATTGGCTTTTGATCCCCATTTCAAACGTCGGGGAAGAAAAACAGGATGAAAGCAGGAGGGGACACAATGAAGCTGAAGGCCACGACGAAGCGCCTTACTCTCGGGGCTGTATCACTTGCCCTATTGAGCACAGCGAGCTTTGCCGCGAGCGCAGCTGACCGTGATGGGGTCGTGGACCCTGCGCCGGTCGAGACCGTTGCTGTGCATGATGCTGCCCCGGTTGCGGATCAGGAAAAGGCGTCGACCGCAGCGATCAAAAAATGGGGCCTTGGCGCTGCTGCTGCAGCAGTTTTGGCGGCAATTGTTCGACTGACTGGACTTGGACCTTTCAAGAAAGCTGCCCGCATTGGCGGTGCCGTGATCAGGGAAGCAGCCAAGCCGGCTGTGAAAGTTTTCGAGAAGGTTGGAGAGTCGCTCTCAGGCCCGATGCGCAAGCTGGCAATCTTCGCCAGCCTCGCCGCGACCGCCCTGTTCGGGATTGGCTTTTATGACCTGGAGTGGATTTTCGGCCTTATTTTGGGAGCTGGCGCGACGGGATTTGCCTGGGCGCAGTCCAAAGGCAGTGCCAAACCAGCTGAAGTCCGGTACGCACCTGCGTCATCCTCAGCAGGCGGACATCCATTTCGCCCCGCCGTTAATGAAGAATTAACCAATAAAAACAGATGATTAAGGCGAATTTGTCGAGCTTTGCCCCAATTCCGCCCAATTCTTGGGGCATATAACAATCATTGAGCAACTCAAGACAACTTCTTCGCACCCCCTCCTGAGCGCCTGCCTTGTCTCCCCCAAGGCAGGCGCTCTTTATTCTGCCTGGAGTGACAATGGCGAGCGAACACCGGCCAGTTTAACGGTCGTTTTTTGACCCGCAGTGCCCATCTTATTGGCTGGGACAAACGCTGACGAAATTTAACCCGCGTCCTCATTGCGCATCGCCCCCGCTTCAAGATACGACGCTCGAATGGCGAGTGTTCTGATCTCCCCCTCCATTCTTTCTGCGGACTTCTCCCGGCTCGGTGATGAAATCGACGCCATCGACCGGGCTGGTGCCGACATGATCCATGTGGATGTGATGGACGGGCATTTTGTGCCGAATCTCACCATCGGTCCGGTGGTCTTGAAATCGCTGAAGAAAACCAGCAGCAAGCCGTTCGACGTGCACCTGATGATTTCACCGGTGGACCCTTACATCGACGCGTTTGCTGATGCGGGCGCGGACATCCTGACGGTCCATCCGGAGGCCGGTCCCCACCTTCACCGGACGCTTCAGTCGATCAAGGCAAGGGGGATCAAAGCGGGCGTTGCGCTCAACCCGGCGAGCCCGGCGAGCCTTATTGAGCCGGTGATCGATGATATCGATCTGATCCTGGTCATGAGTGTGAACCCCGGGTTTGGCGGTCAGTCCTTTATTCCCTCGCAATTGCGAAAAATTGAAGCTCTCCGTGCCATGATTGACCGGTCAGGCCGGGACATCATTTTGGAGGTCGATGGGGGCGTGAACGCAGAGACCGCGCCGCAAGTGATTGCCGCGGGGGCAACGGCTCTCGTCGCAGGGTCCGCTGTCTTTAAAGGCTCGGCTGAGGATTATGCGGACAACATTGCGGCGCTAAGGGTAGGAGCCTGATCGGTGGGCTCACGATCTTTGTCGTCTGTTCCAAATCCGCGACTGCTCGCTTCTTCTGTTGTTGAGCGCCTGCAGAAAGCCTGGGGCGAGAGCCCTTTCTATGAGGCTCAATTGCGCGGGCCAGCTCCTGATCGGCTGAGCCATCGACCGAGCGAACCTTATCTGGGCGACAAGGCCTTAGGCACAGCGATTGCCGAAGGAAAGCTCAGTGTCGGGACCGATGCTATCGACTGCCAGGGTGAGCTCGGTGAGGTATGGCGGCAGCTTCAGCGGGACACTGTCCTCCATGGGTATCTCCATCGATTTGCCTGGCTGCGACAGCTTGCGGCCTTGGGCGAACCAGGGCGCGCGCCTGCGCGTGCGCTCACCGCTGCCTGGCTGGACACGTATGCGCGCTGGACCCCCGATGCTTGGCAACCATTCCTGACCGGCGAGCGGCTGATCGCTCTTTGTTGCTATGGCGACCTGATCGTCAGCGACAATGATGTCCTCTGGAAAAGCCGTGTACTGACGTCCATGGCACGCCAGACGCGCCACCTTGCCCATGCCGGCCACCGGGCCGGGGCCGGGTATGAGCGGCTCATGACCTCTATGGCGCTGACCATTGCCGGGCTCTCTCTGCCGGGCTGTGACCCTTGCGTTGAACGCGGGCTTGAGCTTCTTCGCCGGGAGTTGCGCTTACAGATTCGACCGGACGGTGGCCATCTAAGCCGAAACCCGTCGCGGCAGCTGGAAATTGTCGTCCGCTTGCGGATGGTCATCGCTGCCCTGGAAGCAAGGCGCCAGGAGATCCCGGGGTTTTTGACCCATGTGATCGGGCGAGCAAGTGCCCATCTGCAGTTGTTCCGTGTAGGGGATGGCGGGCTTGCTATCTTCAATGGCGGTGCAGAAGACGACCCCAAGGCCCTCACGTTCGCTCTGCATTATCTCGATACGGATTATGAGCCAGTGGAATTTGCGCGCCATTCCGGCTTCCAGCGGTTGGAGGCACATAAGTCCGTCCTGATTGTCGATGCCGGTGTGACGCGGAACGGGGGTGGGATCAGCGGATATCTCGGCGATGGGGCGTTTCATTTCTCCTCGGGGCGCGCGCGCCTCATCACCAATTGCGGCGGCGGGGCGCATCTTGCGGGCGACTGGCGCGATGCATTGCGACTGGCAGCTGCACACTCGACCCTTTCAAGCGAGCCCCACGCGGTCTTTGCCAGTCAACTGGTGGGCTCGTCGGTGAACCATCGCCGCGGCGAAGACGAAGACGGCCACCTTCTGGAGGTTAAGCGCGTCCTCAGTGTTGGCGGCAACGGGCCCGCCGCGGCGTGGGAGCGACGGCTTTTCCTTTCCGCTGACGGCGAGGATTTGCGCGGACAAGACACGCTCATCAATCCGGCGCCCGGGCTTGCCGCCAACTGGCGCGCCCGGTTCCATTTGCACCCCAGCGTCAAGGCGTCGATGTCGCGGGACAAGCGGACGGTGATTCTGGCGCTTTCCAATGGCGAAGGCTGGCGGTTCCGGACCAATTGCAAGAACCTGCACATAGAACGCAGCATCTATTGCGGCCATGGCGGTGCGCCTCAGGCCGCGGAACAGATTGTTTTATCGGGCGACGGGTTGGAACGGCCGCAGTCCGGCGATATGGTGATTAAATGGGGCTTTAAATGTATGTCGGCGGGGTAACGGTCGATACGCACTCTTAGCCAATATGCACGTATTTCTGTCAGCCGGGCGTCGGCGACGGGGGAGGTTGAGTAACATGTTTAGCTCATTGCTCAACGCATTGCGCGGTCGACACCGGAGCGCCACCTCGTGCCCTGATTTTACAGACGATGAACTGGCAAACCTGCTGCCACGACCGCCGCGGAAAATTGATCAGCGCGCCGCTCGCAAGCTGATCGGTGGCAAACGCGTCTTGATAACCGGTGCGGGCGGGACAATCGGATCTGAACTAGCACGCCAAGTTGCGGCGTTTGATCCGGCCATGCTCGCGCTGATCGATAACTCCGAGTACAATTTGTATGAGATCGATCTGGAAATGCGCGATGCCGGATATGGCGATATCCTTTTTGCTTCGCTCACCGATGTTTGCCGTCAGGAACACTTGGATAAAGTGTTCGAAATGGTCGACCCGGACATTGTCCTCCACGCGGCTGCGTTCAAGCATGTGCCCATTGTGGAACAAAACCGGTGTGCCGGGGCGCTCACCAATGTGCTCGGGGCAAAGAACGTTTTTGATGCCGCGATCGAGGTAAAGGCGGAATCGGTCGTCTTCATTTCCACCGATAAAGCGGTCAATCCGTCGAGTTTTATGGGAGCTACCAAACGTATCGCTGAGCTGTACGCCCAAGCGCTGGACGTTGCCCAGAACGACACGCGATTTGTCACCGTCAGGTTTGGGAACGTCCTCGGTTCAACCGGCTCGGTCGCGCCGCTCTTTGCTCGCCAGATTGCCAAGGGCGGCCCTGTAACTGTGACGCACCCGGACATTCAGCGGTTTTTCATGACAACCCGGGAAGCGGTGCGCCTTGTCTTGCAAGCGGCCAGTCTTGAGAGCGGTGAGAAATCCATCGTCACCCATGACGGGCGGATTTTCGTGCTGGATATGGGCGAACCGGTACGTATCCTCGATCTGGCCAAGCGCATGATTGAAGCTAAAGGTTTGACGCCGGGGCAAGATATCGAGATCCGGTTTTCGGGCCTTCGTCCGGGCGAAAAGCTGTTTGAAGAGATTTTTCTCGATACGGATCGCTTGATTAAGACGGGCGCCGATGGTGTCTTGCTTGCCTCGCCAGCCATGATTGATCTGCCGCTTTTAAACCCACGCCTTGCTGACGTGGTGGAAAGCGCCGTGGAGGGCGTGCAGGACGCACTTGATGAAGCGGTGCACCACCTGGTGCCAGAATTCACCCCAAGTCTCGGTGAAAGCGCCGGGACCAATCAGGCGACGCCAAAACAGTAAGCGTTGCTCTTCATTCTTTGTCGTGCGCCTCCCGCAAGGGGTGCGGGGCATCTCAACTCCGCGGGGAGGACGACTTTTGAAATTCGTCATCTGTTTGATTGCCAGTCTCTTTGCCTTTTCGGGATCGGTCCACGCCGCTGATCCTTATGCGAAAGAAGTCGACGCATTTCGCGCTTTTCTCAAAGAGTTTCGAAAAGAAAACCTTGTCCTCAGTTTCTCTGTGGCCGTTGTAAAAGACGGTGAGATTGTGATGGTCGAGAGCATCGGCTGGCAGGATCACGATGCTGAAGAACCGACGGTGCCGGAAACCTCGTACCTCGCCGCCTCCATCACCAAGACTTTCACCGCGGCGACACTGCTCGCGATGGAAGCAGATGGCCATATTGATCTTGAGGCAGATTTTACCACACTGAGCGATTGGGACGGCCGCTGTGAGTGGCTAACCACCAGCGGGAATATCTTTGGTGGCGGGTCAGAGATTGACGGCCGCATGATTGAAAAGATCAAGTGTGAAGGACCCATCAGCTTACGTCACGTTTTACAACATCGTGTGCAGGGCGCGCCCGGTACGTCGTTCTTGTATAATCCCATTGTGTTCGGCCGGCTTTCCAACTGGGTAGAGGAAAACACAGACCGCGCCTGGCGCGACTGGATGCGGTCTTACGTGATTGAGCCTGCGGGATTGACGAGTGTTGCAGCCGGTTGGCGCGACGCCAAAGGCGCTGCGGCGTTGACCAATCTCGCCCCGCCATTTCGTCATGCCCCGGAAGAATCAGACGGTCTTGCGCCCTCTGTACTCCCAAACCCGGAATTGAATGCCAGTTCCGGGATTATTGCCAGTGTGCTTGATCTGGCGGCGTATTCAACTGCGCTCGATGATGGAAGAATTCTCTCCGCCGAATTGCGGGAGCAAATGTGGACACCGCCCCTCGATGCCGACGGCAGCCCCGCACCCTATGCCAATGGATGGTATGTCCAGGACTGGGAAGGCCATCGTCTGGTCTGGCATGGGGGCTGGTGGCCGGACGCATACGCCGGGCTCTTACTGAAAGCGCCGGATGATGGCTGGGCGCTGATTGCCCTCGGCAATACGGACGGCATTCGGCAAGAGATCAATACACTGACGAAAGCGCAAATTGAAAAATCACCCCTAGCGGCGAAGTTCCTCGAATTGTTTGTGGCCAGTGATTGAATGTGGATAGTCGGGATTGGCGTGCATTAGCTTGCAACAGGACCTGAGCGCAGTTATGTCCCTCGCTTTTCAGATCCCTTCAAGCGGAGATTTTTGCCTGCCATGCCATCCACCGACCCTTTAAAGATCCGCCGCGCTTTGTTGTCCGTTTCAGACAAAACCGGTCTGACCGATTTCGCCCGCAAGCTGACCGACGCGGGCGCGGAACTGGTTTCCACTGGCGGCACCGCCAAAGCGCTGCGCGAGGCCGGCCTTGAGGTGACAGACGTCTCTGCACTGACAAATTTCCCTGAGATGATGGATGGCCGCGTGAAGACGCTGCATCCGGCTGTCCATGGCGGCCTCCTCGCCCGGCGTGACCGCGAAGATCACCTTTCTGCGCTTGCAGAGCATGGCTTTGCGGAGATCGATCTCCTCGTTGTCAACCTCTACCCCTTCGAGGCAACAGTTGCCTCCGGTGCCGATGAGGCAACGACGATTGAAAACATTGATATTGGCGGACCTGCGATGATCCGGGCAGCATCGAAAAATTTCGATGGTGTTTGTGTTGTGACCGACACGGAGGATTATAGTCTGGTCGTCAATGAAATCGAGGTGGCGGGCGGTGTTTCCCGGGCCGCGCGCCAACGCTTGGCCGCGACTGCCTATGCCCGAACGGCAGCTTATGATGCGGCGATATCTGGCTGGTTCGCGAACACGCTAGAAGACGAGGCACCTCGGCGTTTTGTGGTAGCGGGAACCAAATCGCAAGATATGCGGTACGGCGAAAATCCGCACCAGTCTGCCGCCTTCTACACAACGGGCGAGACCCGTGAAGGCGTCGCGACGGCAAAGCTCCTCCAGGGCAAGGCGCTTTCTTACAATAATTTGAATGACACCGATGCTGCGTTTGAGTTGGTGGCGGAGTTGGACCGCGACAGACCGGCCATTGCTATCATCAAGCACGCTAACCCCTGCGGTGTGGCCTTAGGAGAAAATCTGTCCGCGGCGTATAATCTGGCCCTACGGTGCGATCCGGTCTCAGCCTTTGGTGGGATTATCGCCGCAAACCGGCCACTCGACCGCGAGACGGCCAAGCGCATCGTTGAAGTGTTCACAGAAGTCGTGATTGCGCCGGGGGCGGACGAGGCCGCTCTTGAGATCCTCTTGGCAAAGAAGAATATGCGTGTTCTTTTGACCGAGGGATTGCCGGACCCGCAAGCTTCAGGTCAGATCGTTAAGCCTCTTGCCGGTGGGTTTTTGCTTCAGTCCCGAGACAATGGCCATCCGTCATTAGATGATTTCAAGGTTGTCACCAATCGCCAACCTTCAAGCGAAGAACTGGCGGATCTGATCTTTGCTTTTCGGGTTGCAAAACACGTCAAATCCAATGCCATCGTTTATGTGAAAAACCAGGCGACTGTCGGCATTGGCGCTGGTCAAATGAGCCGGGTTGATTCCAGCCGGATCGCGGCCCGCAAGGCCGTTGACGCAGCAGAAACGGCAAATTTGGACAAATCCCTCGCGATTGGGTCGGTTGTGGCGTCAGATGCGTTCTTTCCGTTTGCGGATGGCTTGCTAGCGGCCGCGGAGGCAGGTGCAACCGCGGTCATCCAGCCGGGCGGGTCCATGCGTGACGAAGAAGTCATCGCTGCCGCTGATGAGGCGGGCCTTGCGATGGTCTTTACGGGCATGCGCCACTTCCGTCATTAATTGGCGGATACCCTTTTTCACGCCAAATTGAATTCGGCGGGGCGCGGTTTTTCGCTTATTGTGATTGAGAGTGGGCAAACCAATTATATGCGCAGGAGATCCCAGTGTCCGATCATTACTTCGATATCGCTTTCACACCCAGCGTGCGCGATGCACAGGCGCAAAACGGCAGCGCCGAAGCCTATGGTCGTCTAATCGCTGGGACCGATAAGCCTGATCCCCTGACCGAACGAGAGATCTCATTTATTCAGCAGCGGGATAGCTTTTACATGGCCACGGTGAGCGAGACGGGCTGGCCGTATCTTCAGCATCGCGGCGGTCCAGTAGGATTTGTCAAAGTGCTCGCACCGGATACGATCGGCATCGCAGACTATCGGGGTAACCGCCAATACCTTAGTCTCGGCAATTTGCGCAAGGACGACCGTACCGCGCTCTTTTTTATGGACTATCCCCGCCAGCAGCGCCTTAAAGTGTTTGCCCACGCAAGAGACATGTCGCTGGAAAATGATCCGGAGCTGATCGGGCAGCTTACTGATGAAAGCTATGGAGCAAAGATCGAGCGAGGGATGATCTTCCGTATTGAGGCATTCGACTGGAACTGTCCTCAGCACATAACGCCTCGTTTCACGGAAGCGGAAATCGCAGATCTGAGTTGACCAGCTGGCCGGCGCCCCGCGGGCGCCTTACCGCAACTGCGCGCGGCTAATGAGATCGGAAAGTTTGCGCGTGAAGAGCGCCATCTTACCAACGCTCACGCCTGACGACAGGTCAAGTTCGGCAACGAAGCTCGCTGTCTGACGGGCGGGCACTTCAAATGCCGTCCACCAGTCTTCAATAATGGCTTCCAGCCATTGGGTGTCTTCTTTTGAGGCATCCATAGAGGGAGGCGCATCCGCCCGCTCAATAACTGATCGGGTTAGAGCGGTCTGGCTCTCGGTTAGATCGCCCACTTGCCGACGGATGGCGAGGCGATCATAATGGTCCGTAGAAAGATGGTCACGCGCAACCGTCCGCGCTTGCTGGATCTGAAACCTATCGCCGATGGCAAAGAAAACTGCTGCTACATGGTGTGGTTGCCAACCGGAAGCCCGTGCAAGATCGACGATATCCAGCGAGTAGGAGAGCGCCGGCATCAGGCCTGCCTCACGGGCGAGCCCTTCAGGAACACCTTCGGCTTGCCAGGCTGCCAGGCGATCATCAAAACTGTTCCGTGTGCTGTCTGAAAGGACATCAGCGGTCTTGCCGCGCAGGTCCTTGACCGGGGCCAGATAGAGATCGGTCAGGGCCTTAACGCCTTTCTTTTCAAGGAGCAGCGCACATTCCGGGTTGGTCAGGATTTGGTAGACATACTCGCCCAAAAGTTCGGTCGCCGTACCGTAGAGATCGGATTGCACGGCGGCTGGGACCTGATTGTCCAGGTCATCAACCGCACTGGCAAAATCGCTCAGGTCAAGGACGCGGCGGGCGGCCTCATAGGCAAGGGCAAGGTCGGAATAGCGCGCACCGGTCGCTTCTATGATCCGATGGGGAAAGGCCGCGCCGCAGGTATCAATGACATCATTGGAAATCCGTGTTGCGATGATTTCCCGGCGGAGGCGATGTTTAACCGTGGCATGGTTGTAGACGTGCAGCTGTGCAGGGAAATAGTCGAACAACTCCCGTTCCAACTGCGGATCATCCGGTGCAGGCGAATCAATCAACTCGTCAAAGAGTTTCATTTTGGCGTAAGCAACGAGTACGGAAAGTTCCGGTCGCGAAAGGCCGTGTCCGGACGCTTTTAGGGTTGCGATGGCTTTGTCGTTGGGCAGAAATTCAAGGGAGCGGTCCAAGCGGCCTTCGTTTTCAAGGCTGGCGATAAGACGCTGATGGTTGTCGAGCTCTTGGGGAGCTGCCCTTTCGATGAGCGAAATGCCCCGCGTCTGGTCATAATTATGACGGAGCACATAGTGCGCGACGTCTTCTGTCATCTCTTTCAAGAGCCCGTCGCGGTCATCTGACTTCAGTTCGCCTTTTTCAATCGCGGTGGCGAGGAGAATTTTGATATTCACTTCGTGGTCGGAAGAATCCACGCCTGCGGAGTTGTCGATGGCGTCGGTATTGACCCGGCCACCTTGGCGCGCAAATTCAATCCTCGCCATTTGTGTCAGGCCGAGATTGGCGCCTTCGCCGATAACGTTCATTCGCATTTCATCTGCATCGATACGAATTGAGTCGTTGGCCCGGTCGCCAACCTTCCAGTTTTCTTCCCGGGTCGACTTGAAATAGGTGCCGATACCACCGAGCCAGAACAGTTCGACCTCAAGCTTCAGGATTGCCTTGATGACTTCGTTGGGCGTTGCTTTTGCGCTCTTCAAGCCAAGCAGCTTTTTGGCTTGGGGCGAGAGGGAGATCGATTTTGACCTGCGCGAAAATACGCCGCCGCCTTTGGAAATCAACTCCGTATTGTAGTCGGCCCATGAGGAGCGTCCCAGTTTAAAGAGCCGATCGCGTTCTTCCCAAGATGTTGCCGGGTCCGGGTTTGGATCAATGAAAATATCGCGGTGGTCGAAGGCCGCCACCAGTTTGATTTGCTTTGAAAGCAGCATGCCATTGCCGAAGACGTCGCCTGACATATCGCCGACGCCTGCCACGGTGAAGGGTTCGGATTGAATATCTTTACCGATTTCGCGGAAGTGGCGCTTTACCGCTTCCCAGGCACCTCTGGCTGTAATCCCCATGACTTTGTGGTCGTAGCCAGCCGATCCACCGGACGCGAAAGCGTCTCCAAGCCAGAAGCCATACCCTTGAGAGATTTCATTCGCGGTATCGGAAAAGGTGGCTGTGCCTTTGTCCGCTGCCACAACAAGATAAGGGTCGGGTTCGTCCCAGCGGACAATATCCGGTGGTGAGACGGTCTTGCCATTAACAATGTTGTCGGTGAGATCAAGCAGTCCACTGATGAATATCTTATAGGCCTCGCGCGCTTCGTCCTGTTGGGCGGTGCGATCTCCATCCGTTGGCAGATGTTTTGGATAGAAGCCGCCTTTTGAGCCGGATGGCACGATCACCGCGTTTTTCACACGCTGAGCTTTGACGAGCCCCAGGACTTCTGTCCGGAAATCCTCCCGGCGATCAGACCATCGCAAGCCGCCCCGTGATACAGGCCCGAACCGCAAATGGACGCCGTCGACCCGGGGGCCGGAAACAAAGATTTCCCGGTAGGGTTTGGGCTCTGGGATTTCAGCTAGTCGTTGGCTATCGATCTTGAAAGAGATCATGGGCTTATAGCCGCCATCGGCACGGCGCTGGTAGAAGTTTGTTCTTGTCATGGCGGCGAAAATATTCAGGAGACGGCGGATAATCCGGTCTTCGTCGAGGCTTTCGACCGCTTCCAAAGCCGTAATGACTTTCTCTTCCGCTGCCTTGACTTCCGCTTCGCGGTCGTCGGCGTTAGCTGCCCCGCCCGGATTGAAGCGGGCATGAAAGACGCTCACGAGGGACGCTGCAATTTGGGGGTGGGCGGTGAGCGCTTCTTCAATGTAGGCTTGCGAAAATGGGAATCCGGTTTGAAGGGCGTATTTGGCGGTTGCCCGCAATAGCCAGGCCTCTCGCCAATGGAGGCCTGCAAGTGTAACGAGGGCATTAAAACCATCGTCTTCGGTGACGCCCGACAATATAGCACAGAGTGTCTCTTCAATGCGGCCCTTCACGGCGTCGATTTCGACCGCACGTCCTGTTCTTTCTTCCGTGTAAAAATTATGGATCCAGATCGTCTCGTCCGAACCGGCAGGGTGCGCATCGGACCCAGCTTCCTGGATGACGTCCAGGCCAAGGTTCTCAATGCTCGGAATCAGGTTCGACAGGCTGATTGGGCCACCGCGATGGTAGAGTTTGATGCCGACGCTACAATCCGGATCGGAAGCGCCGCGGAAGACCCGCTGATCGGTCGAGCGTTCTTCCATTGATTCAAGAACATCAATATCGAGGATCGCCACGTTTGGACGCGTGCGGGCCATGTATCCTGCATCGAACGCTTTTTCGTATTTGTTGAACAACGCAACCGGGAGTGCTCCGGCGTTCTGGATCCGTAGCTCGTCGAAGAGACGATCGCTCCAATTCTGGACAAGCGCGCGCAGTTCCTGGGTGAGGGCATGAACGCCAGGGCCTTCCGGCGCGCCCGGCGTGATACCGATAATGAAATGGACGCGCACCAGGGCTGCATCGCCGAAGTAGGGATTAAACGCGGCTACATAGCCATCAAAGGTCCGGGCCAGGAGGTCGCCAATTGATTCCCGGACGGATGAAGAGAATCGGTCGCGCGGCACAAAGACCAGCGCTGAGATAAACCGGTCGAAACGGTCGCGGCGATAATAGAGTTTCGCTCGCGGCCGTTTGTAAAGCCGCAGAATCCCGATTGAGGTGTCTTTCAGGGATTCAATATCGTCTTGAAAAATCTCATCCCGGGGGAAGGTCTCAAGGATATTCAAAAGCGCTTTTTCGTTGTGGCCGCCCGGCATAAACTGAGCGCTTTCCAGAACGCGGTTTACTTTGGCGCGGACAAGGGGAATATCGGAAGCGGGGCGGTTGTAGGCGTCTGCGGTAAAGAGGCCAACAAACCTTTCCTCGCCGACGACCCGTCCGTCGACGGCATAAACCTTGACGCCGATATAGTCCATGTGGACGCGGCGATGCACGTTTGAGCGAGCATTGGCTTTGGCAACGATGACCGGCTCGCCGGTTTGCATGAAGTCTACAACCGCCGGGGAAATCGAGCCGTCTTCGTTATAGGTGGATTTCAGGACCCGTGTTTCCCCGTCGCGCAGAATACCAAGGTCTGCATCGGGGTCTTTTTCAAACGAGATCTCATTGCCGCTGTCCACATAGTTGAACCGTCGTACCCCCAGAAAGGCGAAGCGGTTGTCCCAGAGCCATTTCAAAAACTCGATGGATTCACGTAGTTCTTCCCGGTCGATATTGCCAGGCCGTGCCCGTTCAAGCTGAGCAATGCAGGCGGCGAGGCGCGCGCGCATGGGCTCCCAGTCTTCAACAGCAAAAGTGACGTCTTTCAGGACTTTGTCGATCTCGGTACGGAGGAAATCTAATTCCGCGCTGTCGATGGGTGGGTCCATCTCAGCGTAAATGAGAGATTCGCGGCAGGCGGTGCCTTCTGTTGGCGACTGCGTGCGTATGCCCTTATCGTCGCGCAAGACATTGATCACCGCATTGATGAAAAAGGAAACGGGCTTGCCCGCCTCGCTCAAGGCCGCGCTGATGGAGTCCACCAGGAACGGCTTATCATCGGTCACGATCTGCAGAACCAGCCGGTCGCCGCGCCAGTCATCAGCTTGCTGATGAACGAGAGAAACGAGCGTATCTTCACGTTTGCGTTTGGTGCCGGCTTCCCAAACGGCGACACCGCGTGAGAGCAAGGTGCGTGGCTCCGCCCAATTGCTGTCTTCACCCGTGGCGAACCGGACGATTTGAGCGACCAAGTCTTCAAAGGCCGGGTCAGTGCGGCCGTCTTCGAGTTTTGGGACATCGTCAGCACTGGCTGCCAGGGAAATCAGGTCACGGAGGACCTGTTCATCTTCGAGGGTATGGAAGCCTTCAGCCATGGTGAGTTCTCCGTCGACCGACATGTGGCGCAAAAGGCCGATGCGTCAGCGAGGCCAGCGCGCTTAGCGAGCAGCGCGCGGTGGCATCGATCGCGCGAGCTGCGGTGATACTTCAAGGGCGGTTGGAGCCAGAAAGGCCGCGCCCCATTGGGTGTTCCAAGGCGTCACGGGGCGTGGTTTTTTGAAGAAACCAGGCGCCCCCGCCATTGGTGCCGTCATACCTCAGGGGCATTGCGGAAGTCTAACAGTTTGGAAGAAATTTGCGTGAGTGGAAGAAACGTCTTTTCGCGCGACGGTGTTTTCCGTGAGACGAGCGTTCGTCCGGTTGAGAGCTTAGGCGCGCGTCTTCCCTAAGCGGAGAGGTTTCGTGCGATATTCTTGTCGTCGCTGACATTTTCTGTGGCAATGTGTGCGCCTGCGATGTTCGTCGTGGGATCGATCGCGTGTCGATTGCGGAAGCCTGCGGTGGTGCGCGGGAACCGAATGCGTGCGCGCTTCATGATGCGCAGCGAAAATGCGCCGATCAACACCGCCCCATTGATTGAAGCAAGTGCAAAAATAACTGAGAACGCAGACAGGCCAAACCGGGTGAACGCAGCAGCCAAGAGAAATGCAAGGCCCGGCCCGATCATGGCGGCACTGGCGTTTACGTGGGCCCCGTGAAAAAGGCCAGCCAAAAGCAACATGGTCGACAGGGCCGCAAGCAATGCCATCGCCGCGGGGTCCGCGAGGCTGGCTGGCAATATCAAGAAACCGCTGGCCCCGAACGCCGCGCTCAAGACCGCAAGGCTCGATGTATAGTTTGCACGCCAACGAAATGGCCGACCCGCACTGGCACAGCCGCTGCGAAAGTCCAGTCGAAACCGACGGCACAGATAAAGGCTTGAGAAAACAAGGATTGTCCAGATCGCTGCCCGAAAGGAAAAGACCCGGCCGTAGGTCGCGGCAATAAAGACGGCTGCCGCGGCAATCACGGCAAGGCCGCTGGCCCCCCAGCGGGAGAGCGCATCGATCATGGCAAGGTTTGCAGCACGAGAAGGTTGGTTCGTCCGACGGGGGCTGATGTCAACGGACCCGGCCAGATCCTGCAGTTCACGGACGGTTTTGCCGGCAAGGGTCGACGGGGCATCGGGGGTTAGGTGGTCATCGGATCTGCTCTGGGTCTGATTGATGGCCATTGTCAGCGGTTCCCTTCGCGTGTTCCGGTGCTGCCCTTTTTGTCGGTTATCCTCACGGCAAACGACATTAGAGCTTTAAACGCACCAGTGATGAGCATTGATGCACTGCACCACATGGCCGTAGCCGAGTTGCGGTTCCGTTAATCGAAACGAATCGATTGATTTGCCGGTGTGATCAAGGACGCTCAATCAAGATCGCGGTACGGGACGCCAATCCGGCGGTGCGAGCTCAAAGCCATCAAAGGTAAAGCCAGGTGCAACGGTGCAGCCGACGAGAGTCCATTGGCCCAATGGCTCCGCCGTCTGCCACTCGCCAGCGGGCACCACCACCTGGGGGACGTCGCCGCCCAGGACATTTCCGCCGAGCCGGTAGCTGGTTGCATCGTGACCATTGGGTGAGATCGTCAATGCGAGCGGGCCGCCCGCGTAATAATGCCAGATCTCGCAGGCGTCGATGCGATGCCAATGGGAGTATTCGCCTGCGGCCAGCAAATAGTAGATCGCCGTTGAGGCACCGCGTGTTGGTTCCCCCGATGAGGGATTGGCGTCATCGCGGAAGGTCTGTCGATACCAGCCCCCTTCCGGGTGGGGCTTTAAGTCGAGTTTGGCGATGATGTCTTTGGCAGATTGCATGGGAGGGGTCTCCTGCAGCCCCCAAAATCAGCTTGGAACAAACGCAACGCGGAAATCCGATGCGCAAAAGCACAGCGGAGGATCAGATCAATCGACCGTCAGCACATCATCCGCGTCTTCGACCGGCGTGTATTTGGTGTTGATCTCTATCCCTGCCTGGATCAGCTCCCCGCGGAGTACAAGCGCATCGAGGTTGAATGGGTCGAGTTTGAGCGCTGCGACGATGTCCTGCGCGGCATCGAGGTCTTTGGCTAAGGCCCTGTGTGCGCGCGCGGACATAACGAACCCTTCAGCCGTAACGAAGCCAGCGGCTTTCGCCGTTTTTATGGCGTCGACAACAGCCTGCCATTCCTCATTTGCCACAAAGACCTTGGCGGCGATGATCTGCAAATCAGCAAGGGCGGGAGCAGTCTCAAGTGCTTTGAGTACGGAAGACCGTGCATCTTCCACTGCATCCGCATCGATCCAGGCAAGCGCGGCTTCGGCGTATAGCGTTGCCTGAACCGTTTTTCGCTCTTCTATCGGGGCGGCGCCCGCGTCGATTTCCGGCGGGGCCGACGGGACATTCTCTGCGATTTCGGTCAGGCGGATGGCCGCGAGCTTTGGAAAGCCAGCGGCGAGGTCGGCAACCGCGAGACAATGCTGGGCTGCATCCCCGCCGCCTTCCGCAACCCATTGTTGGGCGCCTATACGCCCGATTTCCAAATCATCGGCTACGAGCGTGATGCAATCCACATAGCGCCCGTTTTGTTCACCGAAGCGATCCGGGTCCGAATCTGCTTCCAGATAAGCAGGAGCAAGCGGGGCTTCGGGGGTCATAGCATAAGCAGCCGTCGGCGCGTGGCACAGAAGTGCTGCTGCAAGGCCTAAATGGCAGAGCAGATTGCGGAACCGATCCGCTGAGAAGCGGTTGGTCGTCACTTGAGAGAATTTGCGCAACAGAACCATCAAGTCGTGAGGCCTGGTTTAAAACCCAGGCTCGTCACCGAGGACGAGGCCGCCGTCATTGCGCTTGATGTCCCGGCTTTCGCAGTCGAGATACCCTTGGCGCCAACCAGAACGGTAGGCTTTGCTTTCTTCGAACTCGTATTCATCGCGAAAGTGCTTTGTTGAAAAGCTCTTGCCGTCCTCTGTGGCGCTCGCGCATCCATCACCAAAACCCCGGGCAAAGGCCGGGTCTTCCCGGAGAAGCCAGGTCTCTTCGGAGGTGGCGCAAGCGGCCGCGCTCGCTAGAACAATCCAGCAAAAAGCCGGTTTGAAAATTCTCGATGTCACGCGTTTCACCTTTCGTGGCGGCCAAAAAGCGGCGCTTTCCATCGCGCCACCAAGACCAGAAGTTCGACCCCAAAAAAGGTCCGACGTTCGTTTTGCCATATCTTCTAGCAGCGGAGAACCGGGCGGTCTTTACCTTGTTGAAAGGAAATGTCCTCTCGGGCCGTTCTTTTTGCCGCAAACCGCCGTTTTGCAACAGATTACCCAAGGGGAAAGTTGAATGCCCCGCCAAAGCTTACGCCAACACCCACGCGGGCGCGCAAGCCGACGCCGCGTGCGAGCGGCCCGGGTCAACGCCCTGTGAAGGCAACGTTAACAGTGTTTCGGTACCAAGGCGGGCAATAGTTCTTTCGCAAGACCCCTCGGACGTCACCTGCCCATGAGCACCGCTGAACCGCCAAATTACGATACCCTCTCTGATCCGGACCTGCCCGAAGGCGCCTTGCCGGTTGAAGAGGCGCGCAGCGTAAGCGGCCCGCGCTCGGAAATGGTCCGGAAAGTGTGCGACATCGTTGTCCTGCCGGCGACCCGCATTTCTGCCAATGAGCGCTCGTTTGCTGCCGATATTCTGCTTCAGGTGCTCGACAAAGTTGAGCCGGAGTTGCGGTCTGAAGTGGCGCTCCGCGTCAGCCGGGTGACCGAAGCGCCGTCTGCCCTTGTGCGGATGATCCTCCTGGACGATCCTGAAATCGCCGAACAAGTCATTCGCAAGGCAGAAAGCGTTGCGGAGCCACTCCTTATTGAATGCGTTCAGAAAGGCACAACGGCGCACCGCCTTGCGGTCGCCCGACGCATCGATCTGACCCCGAACGTTGCCGATGCACTGATCCACTTCAATGAACTGGAGGTCGCAAAGCTCCTTTTGCGCCGGGAAGAATTTACCCTCTCTCCTACTGCCATCGATATCCTCGTAGCGCGGTCCGTTTTTGATGTTGAAATCCAGCAGCTCCTGTTAAAACGCCGCGAGATCGAACCTGCCCACGGTTTCATGATGTTCTGGTGGGTGGAAAAAGAGCGACGCAAACGGATTTTGACGCGGTTCGCCATTGACCGGTCGATTATTCAGGACACGCTGCAAAATCTCTATCCGCCGGTCTTCAGAAGCGAAAGCCCGGATGGGCTGGTCAAAGAGATTCTGGTGATGCTCGACCGGCGCCATCGCCCGCGCGGGGTTAATGGTGAACCGGTTTCCATGGACATCGTCATTCGGACGCTGGCCGCATCGGTCAAGCACCCGGCCCAGGAGATCATTCATGCTATTAGCCTTATTGCGGGCGTGTCGCGGGAGCTGGCCGGGCGTATTCTCCGCGATCAGGGCGGTGAGCCGTTCGCGGTAATGTGTAAATCGCTTGGTGTCCCTCGCGATCAGTACTTCCGGATCATTACTCAGCCTGGACCGGGCGGCGCTGACTCTGATCAGGAGGCGGAAGAGTTAATGGAGATCTTCGACAGCATGTCCCGTGACTTCTCCCGGGCTGTGCTGCGCTATTGGGACTGGGACGGCAATCCGCGGATTGCGTCCATCACCCGCCTTTTGGGGCTTGAAGACGAACTCGATTAATATCCGCTGAGACGCTCGGCTGATCCCGGTTGACGATCGATAAAAGACCTGTTGCCGGTTTAAATCTCATTTAATCAGTTTTTGACATAAGGCGGGCTGCGTCGGTTGCGGGCACTGCGTATCTTGGTCGCTTCCGGCGTTTTTATTTTCTCTACGGACTATTTTGCATTTTCGCTTATTTATACCAAAATTTGGTCGCGGTTTCTGGCGTCGTTTTAATCTCCTTGTTCCACCCTTCAGTCTAGTTTGATCCTGAGTCTGGAGCGTTGGATGTCATCATCAATGCGCATTTTGGTTTTCGCGTCTCAGAAGGGCGGTTCCGGCAAGACAACGCTTGCGGGCCATATCGCCGTTGAGGCAGAGCGTCAGGGCGCAGGACCTGTAGCCTTGATTGATACAGACCCCCAAGGCTCGTTGGCGAAGTGGTGGAATGTGCGCCAGAACCCACAGCCGGCGTTCATTCAGTCGGTCTTTTCAAATTTATTCCAGGACTTGGACCGTGCACGGAGCGAAGGCTTCAAGCTTGTGGTCATCGATACCCCGCCAGCAGTGACGCGCGCCATTTCTGAGGTCGTCGGATTTGCGGACCTTGTGATTGCCCCAACGCGTCCGTCGCCCCATGATCTTCGAGCGGTGGGCCCAACGGTCGAAATCGCCAATGTGCGCGGCAAGCAGCTTATTTTCGTCGTTAATGGTGCCACGGCCCGTGCCCGGATCACATCTGAAGCCGCGATTGCTCTTTCCCAACACGGCACTGTCGCACCGACGGTCGTTCACCATCGTGTGGACTATGCAGCGGCGATGATTGATGGACGCACGGTGATGGAAATCGATCCCGTGTGTAAGTCCGCATTGGAGATCGGGGAGCTTTGGGCGTACATCGATAGTCGCTCGCGGCGCCTTGATATGACCCAGCGTGGGGCGGAAGATATGAGCCAAAGCGCCGCTTTCAATGCTAGCCGGGTGTTTGGTCGCCGGGCTGCCCAGTGAAGTTGAATGGAAATAGCGCCTGCGGATCAATGATAATCCTTGTTGCCCGGCGTGTAGCTTAATGGCTGTGAGGAAAGCACCGCGTTTCGGTTAGAAATTTCGTTTGTCATCAGAAGGGTGGGGCTGGCACTCGCCGTTCAGAGTAGTCCGGTTTTCAATGTCGACGTCCGCAGCAAAAGATCTCTCTACAGATAATACCAAGCCCGCCCGTAAAAAAGGCACGCTGTTTGCCCGCAAGGGCGAGGCGATCCCACTTGTTGATAAGACGGGTGGCGCGGAAGCCCCTGAAGAAGTTGTTGCAGAAAACCGCCGTGTTTTCGTCGACGACGATCCCAGAGGCCCAAAGGAGTGTCCTGAAACAGATGCCAGCTCGGCGAGCGACGCAGCAACTGGCTCGGCGGGCGACGCAGCAACTGGTCCAATAGATGAGACAGCGCCTGCCGAGGGTGCCCAAGAAAGCACCTTTGAAAGCGATGGGGAGGAGGTCGCCACCTACAACGACCCAAATCCCTCAACGGCGCTGACGATCATCAATGAACGGAGTATGGAAGCGGGGTACCCGGATAATCCAACGCCGGAAGAAATCGAGGAAATTGAATCCGAGCAGGCGGCCATCTATGGCCTTAAACACTTTCAAGACGCGGACGACCCGAATGGTCAAGGCGTGCAAAGTCAACCTGGCGCGCATCCGCGATCACCGTTTACACCGCCTTCCCAGCGCCGAGCGAAACAAAAAACGGGATTTCAAACAGTCGGTGGTGAGGTGGGCGCGCACATCGCCAGCAAAGACGAGACATCCGCTCGCCATGGTGATGACGCCCTTTATAAAAGCGAACCGGATCACCCTCGTGAGGCGTCTTCCGCCGGTATGCGCGGCTCGTCGCCTCTTGTTGGCACGCCGACTGCCATGGTTCAGGTCTGTCTTCCGCTCCTGGACTTTTTTCGGTTGAAAATGGCCGAGGCAAGTCTTGTGAAAAGCGAAAACACAATCATGGTCGAAGCCTTGTCGGCGTACTTTGAGCGCGAAGGCATCCCGCCCATCGAGAGCCCGCGCATGATTGCGGACATTGTCGCCAGGCTTTCTCCGGAAGCCGACCAAGACACTTAAACTGCTCGCTCGGGTGGCCAAGCTTGGCCCGCAAAACTCTTCCATCAACAAAAAGCACTTCTTTTGCTTCCAACACTCTTGTGGGGATGGGCGATTGGGTGACTGACTTACTGATCGGTAACGCCTCAGTTTGAAATTAACGGGTGGTTCTCGCCAGAATCGGACATTTACGTTTCAATGTGCTCTAAAACAGTGGCCATAGAACCTAATGATCAAGCGCCGTTATTCATCGCGATTCTCAAGAACCGGCGCGAACAAGAAGAACGCAACAACAAACCAATTCGCGACGAAGAGCACATTGACCAAGGCAGACACGTTCCTGCCAGGTCCTTGCAACCATTCAATTACAGCCGCGGATGCCGCGTTCTGCTCTGGGAGAGCCTGGATGGCTTCCCTGACAGATACATAAGCGGCCTGCTCCCAATAATATAAGCCAAGTAGTCCCACATAGCCGGCTGAATATAATAATAGAATACCCAACTTTAGCAAAAATCCTGCGCGGTTAAGAAACAGGAAGATTCCAGCAATTAGTGCGAATTGTACGGCAATGATCTGAGTTGAAAGAAAACCCAAATTCGCTCGCGACATAGCCGCTAGTTCCAAGAGATCTGCTTCTGTCATCGCGCCCCGCTCCTATTAGCCGTCGTTCTCCTTAACATGGATCGCTGACTTCCGCTAAGAGGGCGAAACAGTCGTTCAAATTAGGCATATTGAATGACCAATACGGGCCAACAACAGTCATCAGATTTCAAAATGAGGCACTAACCAATGATCGGGCAGATTGATTTCTCGTCTATTTGTTCGTAGGTCGGGGTGTTCCAAGTCGCCCGGCCTTTGGTCCTTTCCGGATCGTTGGCCGCCGGATGGGTCCCGATGGGGCGGGGCCAGCGGTACCAGCGAGACATCAAATAGGTATTGAGGCAGCCGACACGAGGGTTTTGTGGATGCTGCGACGGACGTTATGGCGCGCTTGATTATCCTGACCATTGCGCTCGCTGGCCTGTGGCTCTTGCTGTCCGGCTACTTCGACAAGCCTCTTCTATTAGGGTTTGGTGTTGCCAGCGTTGCGCTTGCGATCTGGTTGTCGCGCCGGGCGGGCATCTTAGACGACGAAGGCGTGCCGAGTTCCCTGATGCCCGGCATCTTCGGGTACTGGGTTTGGCTTGCCCGGGAAATCGGCAAGTCCAACATTGAGGTGGCGCGACATGCGCTGGCGATTGATATGCGCCTTTCGCCGACGGTTATTAAAATCGTCTCCCCAACCAAGACCACAGCGGGCCTTGCCACGTTTGCAAACTCTATCACCTTGACGCCGGGAACGGTGACCATTGATCTGGAGCCAGACTATATGCTGGTCCATGGGCTCACCAGCGACCTTGCGGACGTTGACGGGATCAACGAGATGGGTCGGCGCGTTGCAGATCTTGAGCATCCATCGACTGATGGGAGTGCCTCATGATCTTTGCCGTTGCCGCGGCTGCGGTCATTATCGCAATGCTGCTCGCTCTGGTACGGGCGTTTGCCGGGCCAACGCTCTATGACCGGGTCCTGGCGGGCAATTCCTTTGGGACGAAAACGGTGATCCTGATCGGGGTCATGGGGTATCTGACGGGGCGCCCGGATTTCCTCGATATCGCCGTTCTTTATGCCCTGATCAATTTCGCGACCATCATCGCGATCCTGAAGTTCTTCCGCTACCGGACCCTTTCGGTTTCCATGGACAATCGCGATCAACCAGTTTTCGACGAGGAGGCGCGCTAATGTGGGATCTCATCCGTGATATCCTGTCCTGGGCGTTGATCCTCATTGGCTCAGCGGCGTTGGTCATCGGGGCTATCGGTCTGGTTCGGTTTCCGGACTTTTATACCCGCATGCATGCAGCCGGGGTGACCGATACCGCAGGGGCAGAACTCATTGTCTTTGGTTTGATGCTCCAAGCGCCAAGCTGGATCGTTGTGGCCAAGCTCGCCTTCATTTCGTTTTTCCTCTTCTTGACAAGCCCTGTTGCGACCCATGCGGTCGCCCATGCGGCCTGGGTCGTCGGTGTACGGCCCATGCTCGGTCCGGATTTGAAGCGGGAAGGGGACGATTAATGGAAAATGATACCGTCACCCTCGCCGAGGCAGCAACGCTGGCAATTGATCTGTCGCTGCTGACATTGTTGTTCCTGGTCGCTTACCAGATGCTGAAATCACGCCATCTCTTTGCGGTCGTCATGCTGTCCGGGATTTACTCACTCCTGTCGGCGCTCTTCTTTGTGTCGCTCGATGCGGTGGATGTGGCGTTCACCGAGGCCGCTGTTGGCGCAGGGATTTCCACCGTGCTCATGTTGGCGGGGATGTTGCTGACGGCGCGGCGGGAAAAACCCCTTATGCCCGGCCGGGCGCCTGTGGCCATTTTAGTTGTCTTCCTGGTGGGCGCAGCGCTGATGTATGCCACGCTCGACATGCCCGCGTTTGGTGACGCAACCGCGCCGGCAAACGCCTATGTGGGCTTGCAATATATTGAACGCACACCGAATGAGATCGCTGTGCCAAATATCGTCACTGCAGTGCTCGCCAGCTATCGCGGGTTCGATACCTTAGGCGAGACTATGGTGATTTTCACTGCCGGTGTCGCGGTCATGCTGCTCCTTGGCGCGGGGAGCATCAAAGGCGGGCGCCAGGTCAAAGACGTCAGCGATGATGGCGAGGCCCAGCAATGAGCGACACCACACGCCCCACGGATCAGGGCCCAACCGATCAGGGCCCGACCGATCAAATCAAGACCGTGACCAATCCCGCGGGGATGGTCCAGTCTGCGGCGAGCCAGGAATACACCAGCATTGAACACCTGATCCTGCGGGTGGTCATGAAAGTGCTCTTTGCCCCAATCATCGTCTTTGCCCTGTACGTGCAATTCCATGGCGACTATGGCCCGGGTGGCGGGTTCCAGGCGGGCGTGATCTTTGCTGTCGCGTTTATTTTGCACGCGCTGATTTTCGGGCTGGAAGCGACAAAAAAGGCTTTGCCTCAAGGCTGGCTGTCGGTCCTGATGGTGGTCGGTGTGCTGCTCTATGCGGGCACGGGTGTCGCGAACATGCTCCTAGGGGGACACCTCCTGGACTATGACACCATTGATCCGCAATCGACCCATCATGCCGGGCAGCACTATGGGATCTTGATCGTTGAGTTCGGTGTGGGCGTTGCGGTTGCCTCGACCATGCTGATGATTTTCTACCAGTTCGCCAGTCGCGAGCCGGAAATCTCCGACGAAGAGTGGTGAGAGCGAGATAAAATGCGAGACTTGGGGGACATGAGCGTTTTTTGGAAAGAGCTGGCGATCTAGACCATGGATATTCTTCAGTTCATCGCCGATCGGTATAACTACTGGGTCGTCATCGTCCTGATGATGCTTGGGCTTTATACCGTGATCTCCCGAGGCAATCTGGTCAAAAAGATCATTGGTTTGAACATTTTTCAGACCTCGGTGTTCATCTATTATATCTCCATCGGCAAGATTCGCGGTGGCACAGCCCCGATCTATGTGCCGGGGGACATGGAAGCGCGAACTGATCATGGTGATGATCATGGCAGTGGTCATGGTGCAGCCCACGGCGAGGACGTTCACGCGATCCACGGTGAACCTGCCAATGCTATGGCGGACGCGGTGAAGGCCAATGCCTCATCGGGTCATGAGACGGTTGCAAGCACGGCAAGCCTCCATGCCGAACCGACCCACCATGCTGGCGCTTCCAATTCGCTGGAAACCGATATCGCATTCAACGCCGAGGGAAGCGCTGCAGCTGACCCACATGGCGCAAGCGAGGGCGGGGTTGTCCTAGGTGAGGTCATCTATTCCAATCCGTTGCCCCACGTCTTGATCCTGACCGCCATTGTTGTTGGCGTTGCCACAACTGCCGTGGGACTGGCGCTGGCGGTTCGCATTCGGGAAGCCTACGGCACCATCGAAGAAGACGAGCTAGAGGCGGCCGACAATATCGCCGAGTTCGGCACTGAAGACCCGCGCGAGGCGGCAGCGGGAGCGGCGGCGTAATGGCGGGGCCACAGGAAGCATTGACCCTGGCGGACCAACTCCCGGTCCTGCCGATCATCATGCCGCTGGTCGCAGCGCCCTTTACGTTGCTCATGTCGGCGGGCCGTATCCCCTATCTCTGGGCGTGCCTTGTCAGCTTGCTGACATTTGGTGCCTGTGTGGCGCTGTTGCATGTAGTGGCCGCGGGCGGACCTATTTCCTACGAGCTCGGCGGATGGGCGCCGCCCATCGGCATTGAATACCGTGTCGATATTGCCAATGCGTTGGTCCTGACACTGATTTCCGGGATCGCAGCGCTGGTGATGCCATTCTCCTATGACAGCGTGTGTAAGGAAATCGACAAAGGGCAAACCAATCTCGTCTATGGGGCGTTCCTGATCTGCATGCTCGGCCTGCTCGGGGTGACGATTACAGGCGACGCCTTCAACGTCTTTGTCTTCTTGGAAATTTCCTCCCTATCCACGTACGCTCTAGTGGCCCTGGGCGCCAAAGTGGACCGCCGCGCGCTAACCGCAGCGTTTAATTATCTCGTCATGGGCACGATCGGTGCGACGTTCTTCGTGATTGGGTTGGGCCTCCTTTATCACGCGGCGGGCACACTCAATATGGCGGACCTGAAAGTGCAACTGGCCGGCAATGACAGCCGTGTCGTGCAGGCGGGCTTTGCTTTCATTATTGTCGGCATCGGTCTGAAGGCCGCGATGTTTCCCATGCATTTGTGGCTGCCGAACGCTTATACCTACGCGCCATCTGCGGTTTCTGCGTTCATTGCCGCGACGTCCACAAAAATGGCCGTCTACGTCCTGATCCGGTTTATCTATACGGTAATCGGCACTGACTTCCAGTTCGTTGCGGTCTCTTTCCTGTGGGTTCTGACACCGCTGGCCCTGGCCGGGATGTTCTTTGCCTCACTGGTGGCGGTCTTCCAGGAAGACGTCAAACGCATGCTTGCTTATTCGTCCGTCGGCCAGATCGGCTACATGCTCCTCGGGATTTCCATCGGCACGACGACGGGCCTGCAGGCGGCGCTGATCCACGTTCTCAATCACGGTCTGATGAAGGCCGCGCTCTTTATGAGCGTTGCCTGCGTGATGCTAAGGCTCGGTCAACACGGCTGCGCGGCTTTTGACGGGCTTGTGCGCCGAATGCCGTTTACCGCCGCGGCATTTATCCTCGCGGGGCTTTCATTGATCGGTGTACCGCTCACCGTGGGCTTTGTCTCCAAATGGTATTTGTTGCAAGCCTCCTTTGAAGTGGGTCGGCCGTGGGAAGCGTTTTTGGTGGTCGCCTCATCGCTCATCGCTGTTGTCTATGTGGGCCGGATTATTGAGCTTATGGTGCTTAAGCCGCCGCCGACCGAAGGCCCGCTTGCTGGCGAGATCAAAGAGGCGCCACTGGTGATGTTGATCCCCATGTGGATCCTTGTCATCGCCAATATCTATTTCGGCATACGAACCGAATTGACCGCGGGTCTTGCGGGCCGCGCGGCCGAAGCGCTGGTGGGGGGCTAAGTCAATGATCTCTCCCGAGCTCGCCATACAGCTCTGTTTCGTCGTGCCGGTAATTGGCTTCGTCGGCATCTGGCTTGCCGATAAATCCCCGAACCTGCGCGAGGGCGTCACCCTTACAACTGCGGGCATTCTGATCTTCCTGACCGTGAGTATTTTCATGGCGGTGGGCAATGGCGAGCGGCCCCGGGTGGAAATCGTCAATGTGGTCAGTGGACTGCCCATCGCCTTCGAGGTGGAACCCTTGGGGGCCATGTTTGCAGTTCTGGCCAGCGGGCTCTGGGCGGTCAATTCGCTTTATTCCATCGGCTATATGCGCGGTCATGATGAGCCGAACCAGACGCGTTTTTACATGTGCTTTGCCATTGCCATTGGGTCGGCCATTGGCGTTGCTTATGCGGCGAACCTTTTCACCCTCTTTGTTTTCTACGAAGTGCTGACGCTCTCGACTTTCCCCCTGGTGACCCACAAGGGCGATGAAAACGCGCGCAATGGCGGGCGGGTCTATCTCGGTATCCTGATGGGCACCTCCATCGGTCTCCTATTGCCAGCGGTGGTTTGGACGATTGCGCTGGCGGGCACATCTGACTTTGTGCCGGGTGGGATCCTGGCGACTAGTGTGGATGCGGCGAGCCCGGTCGTGGCCGTGCTGCTCGGGCTCTACGCCTTCGGGATCGGGAAAGCCGCCCTCATGCCAATCCACCCTTGGCTCCCCAACGCGATGGTCGCGCCGACGCCGGTCTCGGCTTTCCTCCATGCGGTGGCGGTGGTGAAGGCAGGCGTGTTCTCGGTACTGAAGGTCGTCGCTTATATATTCGGGATCGACTTTCTTGCGGCCAGCGGGGCAGGGACCCTGTTCATGTGGCTCGCTGCGGGATCGATCCTGTTGGCGTCCCTCATTGCTATGCACAAGGATAATTTGAAGGCACGGCTGGCCTATTCCACCGTCTCCCAGCTTTCCTATGTGACCCTTGGAGCCATGCTGGCGACCTCCATGGGCGTCATGGGCGGCGCCCTACAGATCGCCATGCATGCCCTTGGCAAGATGACCCTCTTCATGTGCGCCGGCGCCATTTACGTGGGTGCGCATAAATCCCTGATCTCAGAAATGCGCGGTCTCGGGCGGGTCATGCCATTCACGTTCGGTGCGTTTTTTGTCGGGGCTATGTCCATTGTCGGCCTGCCGCCGCTGGGTGGATCCTGGCCAAAGTTCCTGCTCATGGTGGGGGCGGCCGATGCCGGACAACTCCTAATAATCTTTGTGCTGATTTTATCATCACTCTTGAATGTGGCCTATCTTCTGTCGATCCCGGTACAGGCATTCTACATGGCCCCCGACAAAGTCGACGGCAAAGCGGTTGGGCTGGGTAGCGCCAAGATCCATTGGGATAACCTGAAAGAAGCGCCGATCCTATGTGTCGTCCCGCCGATCCTGACGGCCACCGGCGCGCTGATCCTCTTTTTCTTTGCCAACGGCCTTTATGACTATCTGGTGCCGATCCTCGGGGAGGCCAAGCGATGAATGACCATCACACCACGGATGAAAAACCAGGCTGGGCGGACACGCCCCAGTTTCGCAAATGGTTCCTGCGGATCCTGATCGGTGCGTCGGTGCTGTCGGCGCTCGCCGGGTTCGTGCCAGCGTTCAAAAAAGACCACCCCCATTTCGCGCTGGAAGCATTTCCGATCTTCTTTGCCATCTGGGGCTTTGGCGCTTTCATGTTCATCGTGCTGGTAGGCCAGCATTTGCGCAAACTGGTCGGGCGCGAGGAGGGCTATTATGACGAGCGCGAATAGCCTTCTTGAAGCTCTGCTGATCAATCCGGCGGTTCTGTTGTCCATCGGCGCGTTTGCAGGTGCGCTGTTGCCGAACCATCTCGCCTATCTGCGTCGGCCGCTTTACCTTGTCTTTATCTTGGGCAGTGCAGTTCAGCTTGCGCGCCTGGGGCTTGGGTCTTTTGGCGAACTCGCCCTTTTTGGCGAACCGGTAACCATGTTGCGGATTGACCCGCTGGCGCGGATCTTCGCGGTGGTGTTCCACATCGCAGCGGCGCTGACGGTCGTCTATGCCTGGGATGAAAAGGACCGGGCACAGAGTTTTGCCAGTCTTGCCTATCCGGCGGCCGCCCTTGGCGGCGTGACGGCGGGCGACCTCATCACGCTCTTTGTCTGGTGGGAAGTTGCGGCGATCACCAGCGTTTTCCTGGTTTGGGCGCCAGGCACGCGGGCGACGTTCCTCTCGGGTATGCGATATCTGGTGATCCAGGTCCTCTCAGGCACATTGCTCCTTGGTGGGATCGTCTTGGTGTATCGCGAAACCGGATCGCTGGCGTTTGGCGAAGTGGGCTTGCGTGACGAGACCGGGGCCATCAAAGCGTCGGGGCTTATTCTGTTCCTGGCCATCGGGATCAAGGCGGCGTTCCCGCTGCTCCATAATTGGGTGCAGGACGCCTATCCGAGATCGACCATTGCGGGCTCGATCGTTCTGTCTATTTTCACCACAAAGCTGGCCGTTGCTTCCTTGGCGCGCGCCTTCCCAGGGGAAGAGGCGCTGATTTACATCGGCGCGGTGATGACGATCTTCCCGATTTTCTTTGCCCTGATCGAAAACGATCTGCGTAAGGTCTTATGCTACTCCATCAACAACCAGGTGGGCTTCATGGTCTGCGCCATTGGCTTCGGCCAGATTAACGGCGCGGCGGGCTATGCCTTCGGCAATATTATCTTTGAAGGCTTGCTCTTCATGGCGCTTGGTGCGGCCATGTACAGGACAGGGACTTCAAAAGCGACGGAGCTTGGCGGGCTTTATCGGACCATGCCGATCACCATGGGACTTTGTATTGTTGGGGCAATGTCGATTTCAGCGTTCCCGGGTACGCTCGGTTTCGTGACAAAAGGCCTCATCATCGATGCGGCCGGCGAGGCGCACATGATGTGGATCTGGCTGGTGCTGCTTTTTGCCTCAGCTGGTGTTCTTGAGCACGCCGGGATCAAGATTCCGTTCTTTACGTTCTTTGCCCATGACAGCGGCAAGCGCCCGAGCGAAGCCCCGATGCATATGTTGATCCCCATGGGCATTTCGGCGTTCTTGTGTCTCTTTTTAGGACTGTTCCCGGGGCCGCTCTATTCGCTTATGCCCGACCAGGAGATGATTAAGGAATATCATCCTTATACTGCCTATCATATTGTCGAGCAACTACAATTACTCCTTTGGGCCGTGCTCGCCTTTGCGGTATTGAAGCTGATGAAATGGTATCCGGCGGAAGTTCCCTCTACCAATCTCGATACGGACTGGTTCTACCGGATCCCTGGCAGGGATCTTGTGATGTGGGCGGCCGCGGCCACTGGTGCGATCTGGAACGTATTGTGGCGTCTCTTTACGGGACGGTTCATGCAGGCGATGAACCGGATTTATACCGTGCACGGGCCGGAGGGGCAGCTCGCCCGCGCCTGGCCCACGGGCTTTATGGCCCTAGCGACCGCAGCCGTCCTCGGGCTCGTTTTAATCCTGTCATTCGTGGCCTGATAAAACGTCGTTACCGGCGGGTTAACCGTAAAATCTAACGCGCATCTAAATCAAAATCGCAAAACTTATCGAACACCCCTCGTACGGGTGTAGACTTGAGGGCGCCGGGACAAATCTCATGTCTCGGAATTGTTGCGTTAGAATGGAGCACGTCAGGCCATGGGATTTGTAAACGAAAACGGGGGCTTTTCGAATATCTACCGCCGCCGGGTCGCCCTGACCGCCATGGAACTTCTCGCCTCTGCCTTCAATGTCCCCATTGCGCGCCTGACCATGTCGGGCCGTCAGCGGGCCAGCGTTGCGATGGCACGCCAGATTTCCATGTATCTTTGTCATATCGTTGGTCGTTTATCCTTGCGAGAAATCGCCAGCGAATTCGGGCGCGAAGCCTCCACGGTGTCCCATGCGTGCCATGTGGTGGAGGACCGCCGGGATAACTCTCTCTTCGATAAACAGGTCGCAATTCTCGAAGAAGAATTCCGTGACCGGATCAGATCGATGATCGACGAAAGCGTTCAACCAAATGCGGACGATATCCGCTTTGGTTGCCCTGAACAGAAAGCCGCGCGCGTCGCCTGAGCCCGGCGGCTCTGGTGACTAATTCTTGAAATCCAAAAGCAGGAGAAATTCAAATGTTGTCAGTGTTAGCTCTATTGGTGATGGGCGCGATTGGCCTTTCCATTGCGGACAATTCCTACACCCGTATTCCGCTGGGGCATTCAAAAGTGTCAGCGTCTGATCCGGCGAAGTGAGCTAGCCTTTTAGGGGTTTTCTAGCCAGCCACTTGGCCAGCCACTTGGTTCGCCGCGATCTCTTTAATTCGCGTCACCATGGAAGCCAGGCCATTGGACCTTTGCGGGGTCAAGTGCCCGGCAAGATCGAGGGGCGCAATCGCTTCTTGCGGGTCCA
>JBCBJV010000006.1:0-214689 GCA_038522945.1 Pseudomonadota bacterium | reverse complement strand
TCGCCCAATGCATAGGCGAAAAACTTCAAAGGGCGCGATGCCGTAATCGCAAAATCAATTTGCCGCAATGACCCCGCTGGCTGATTTTGGGTTTGCGACCAACGAACTGCTTGCCGTTTGTCCTGATACGGACGCTCTGATTAATCACTATGAGGCGATCTTGAACCAACGCAACGGTCTCGACTATGAGATTGATGGGGTTGTTTACAAGGTCAATAATTTGGTCCTTCAGGACCGGCTGGGATTTGTCTCAAGAAGTCCACGTTGGGCGATTGCTCACAAGTTTCCTGCCGAACAGGCGACGACAGTGCTGGAGGCAATTGACATACAAGTTGGACGCACTGGCGCGTTGACGCCTGTTGCACGATTAGCGCCTGTGACCGTCGGAGGTGTTGTCGTTTCAAATGCCACCCTTCACAATCAAGATGAAATAGAACGCAAAGACATCCGTGTAGGTGACACAGTCGTTGTGCAGCGGGCAGGGGATGTAATCCCTCAGATAACGAAGGTTCTAAAAGATCTTCGCCCGAAAGGGTCTCGGGCCTTTGCGTTCCCTGATAGGTGTCCTGTTTGTGACAGTCCTGCCGTCCGAGACATCAATCTGAAAACCGGCAAAGAAGATGTTGTGCGGCGCTGTACCGGAGGCCTGATTTGTGATGCTCAGATCGTAGAACGCTTGAAACACTTTGTTTCGCGCAAGGCTCTTGATATCGACGGGCTAGGTGAAAAGCAGGTTGAAGCCTACCATGATGATGGGATTGTCCGCACGCCAGCGGACATCTTTACACTTCGTGCGCGACAAGAAGCTGGTGAAATAGATCTCTACACGTATAAAATAGATAAGAACAATAAAAAGGTCTTGAAAGACGGCGAAGCGCAGCCGACTAATAGTAAGTCGGTCAGTAATCTATTCAATGCTATTGATGCAAGGCGGTCACCACCGCTTGATCGATTTATAAACGCCCTTGGCATAAGGCATATTGGTGAAACGAATGCACGGCTACTCGCCACTCACTACGGCTCATTTGAGGCGTTCAAAGCGGCAGCAATCGCTGCTTCGGACCAAAGCACAGATGCCTATGCGGACTTATTAGGCATTGATGGGGTGGGGGAGCTTGTGGCCGCTGGTGTCATTGAGTTCTTTGCAGCACGACGAAATGTTGCAGCAGTGGACGAGCTTCTCTTGGAGGTCAGCCCACAGACCATTGAAGTTGTAAAAAACAGTGATGCGAAACTGGCAGGAGAGACCGTTGTTTTTACTGGAACCCTAGAAACAATGACGCGCGATGAAGCAAAAGCGCAAGCTTTAGCGATGGGCGCGAAAGTTTCTGGATCGGTCTCAAAAAAGACTAGTTATCTCGTCGCTGGTGCTGCGGCAGGCTCAAAATTGAAAAAAGCCGAAGAACTCGGCGTCAAAGTGCTAACCGAACAGGAATGGCACGCGCTTGCCAATGGCGGGTAGCGGCAGAGGTAGGCACGTTCGCGGCAACTGCGATCGTCAGATCGATCGTGTTGCTTCCGTCAACCAGTCGGCAATTGGCGCTTCCAGTGATGACACGTGCGTTTGACGGACGCGGGCGTGATATTCGTTGAGCCAATGGCGTTCAGCCGGGGTCAGGAGCGCCGGCACAACTAGATTTAGGTCAATTGGGGCCAGCGTAATGGTTTCAAAACCCATCATTGGCCGTTCCCCGCCTTTGATACTTGTTGGCGGTGTCACGATCACGAGATTTTCGATGCGGATGCCATACTCACCGGTCTTATAAAAGCCAGGTTCATTGGATAAAATCATCCCAGGACGGAGTTTTTCGTCATTGGGGGTCTTGGCGATCCGCTGCGGCCCTTCATGGACACCGAGAAAGGAGCCTACTCCGTGGCCGGTGCCGTGATCATAATCGAGCCCCGCAGCCCAAAGGGGCGTCCGAGCAATGGAGTCTAACTGGTGGCCTGTGGTGCCTTCCGGAAACCGCACTGTTGCAAGGGCGATATGCCCCTTCAGCACATGTGTGAAGCGCTCTTTCATCTCTTGCGTGGGTTTGCCGATTGCGACTGTTCTGGTGATGTCAGTGGTACCATCCCGGTACTGACCGCCTGAATCGATCAGGAACAGTTCCCCATCCTTTAGCGGGCGGTTAGTTAGCGTTGTGACGCGGTAGTGGACAATCGCCCCGTTCGGTCCCGCTCCTGAAATCGAATCGAAGCTGAGATCCACAAGGTCATTATTCTCCTGGCGGAACTCTTCCAGCCGCGTTGCTGCTGCAATTTCATCGATTTTCCCACCGTGGGCGTTCCTTTTGAGCCAATGGAGAAACCGCGTCACAGCGAGGCCATCCCGGACATGGGCGGAGCGGGCCCCGGCCTGTTCGGTTGGGTTCTTAACGGCGCGCGGAAGCGAGCAGGGATCATCTAGCGCTACGATCTCAGCGCCTGCATTTTCTAAGGTCGATTTGACTTCTTGTGGCGTCAGGGTCGGATCCAGGCCGATCTTTTTGCCAGCCAGGAATGTGTCGCTTAACACCGCCAAGAAGTCTGTTTCCGATTTGATTTCTACACCCGAGCCGAGGTGGGCTTTGGCCTCTGTGCTAATTTGTGACGGGTCGATGAACAAGACCGATGAACCGTCCTCCCGAACGAGCGCTCGAGAAAGGGCGAGGGGTGTCCGGTCAACATCACCGCCGCGGATATTAAACAGCCAGTTCACTGACGGCGGCGCGGTAATGACCGTTGCATTCAGTTTTTTCTCCATCAGAACACGAACGATACCGTCTATCTTGGCACCATCGGCACCACCAGCGAACTCTGGTCCGTGGACCATAACCGGTGCGTTTGGCGCTGCAGGCTGATCCGTCCAGGCTTCATCGACTGGATTCGTCTTGGCGGGGATCAGTTGTGCGCCGATGGCTGTGGCCGCTTTTGCAAGGCGCTCAATGCCGGCCACCGTATGGAGCATAGGATCATATCCGATGCGTTCGTCTGCGCGACCATGTGCACGGATCCAATCGCCAAGATTTACCTCTGTGATGTCCTCAAACGAAAAAAAGGAATCGTCGACCTGATCTCTTACCTGAAGTGTGTACCGGCCATCAGTGAAAATGACCGCGTCGTTCTGGCGAATGATTGCAGCACCGGCGGAACCGGAAAAACCTGTTGCCCACATAAGTCGTTCTGCGTAGGCGGGTATATACTCATTCTGGTATTCGTCATCATGGGGAACAATAAACGCATCGAGGTTTTGGGAAGCCATCTTTGCGCGGATGAGCGGTACGTGGGTCGCGGCAAAGCTACGGTCTGATACAGGTTCATAGGTTTGAAACATTGAGATGCTCGCGGTCTTTACGTATGTCGAATTTCGATAAGCGGACAATAGCGGGGTCAGCGCCGTTTCACCAGCAAAAGGCAGGGCCAGGTGGCGTGGTGAATGCGGTTCAGAACCTCAAAACCATTGGCCTCGTAAGCCGCGATGACGCCTTCTTCCTGGTCAGTCATGAGGCCTGCCAGCATCACACGGCCATTGTGGCTGAGGTGCTCGGCCATCGAGGGGGCAAATTCTTTCAATGGACCGGCCAAGATATTGGCAAAGATGAAATCGAAGGGCGCCGCTGAAGTAATGGCCTCGTGGTCGAAGCCGTCTGCCACTTCAAATCGGATTTTGTCGGCGACACCGTTGAGGCCTGCGTTTTCTCGAGCAATGTCAATTGACGTCCCGTCAATGTCGGTTGCAAGAATGGGTTGTTTCCAAACTTTCGTCGCTGCAATGGCGAGGACGGCAGAGCCCGTGCCGAGGTCCAAGACGGAAGCGGGCGGCAAGTCCGCGAGGCGGGAAAGGAGCGTTAGGCATCCTTCCGTTGTCGGATGATGCCCTGTCCCAAACGCTTGATTGGCATCGATCCTGATCGGGACTATATCACTACGCTCGGGAAGTCGATCTTCATCATGGACACCATAGAGAACAAATCTGCCCGCCTCGACAATTCCAAGGCCTTCCAGAGAATGCGCGACCCAATCAAGGTCGGGCAGCTCTTCAACTGTCGCTGCCGAAATGTCCGCCCACTCACTATCAAAGGCCGTCAAGGCACTAATGACCGCTTCAATCTCCGGGGGGTCAGTGAAATAGGCTTCCAGCGTCCAATCCTTGGTCGGATCATCCGGATTATCTCCATCTGCTTTCTTGACCCCAACGGCGCTCGCAAGATCACCAAACGCTTCCTCAAACAAGACCGCGCCACTTTCCATTGTCGATCGCGGTCCAGACCAGGTAACTTTGTACATGGTTACATTTCTCAAGTTACTGAACTCTAATGACTGACTTGGAACCAGGATGGCTGGGCATTGTTAGGCAGCGGTCAAAAAGCTGTCGACGACTTTTTTCTGGCCACTGTGCTCAAAGTCCACGGTGAGTTTCTGGCCCTCGATAGCGATGATCCGGCCATAACCGAATTTCTGGTGAAAGACACGTTCGCCCTTGGCAAACTTTGATGCGCCCGGCGCACTCACTGAAATGCTCTGTGCACGCCCTTCAATTAAAGGGGGCTCCGCCGGTGCTCTGCTCGCTGAGGCGCGCGCTCGACGCCAGCCGGGATTATCGTAGTATGTGTCTTGCTCCATCAGGGTCCCACTGAATTGTGAGTGGCTGGCAAAACTGTCAGCGGAGGATCCATAAAGACCGGGCTGAGAGACAACTTCCACATGGTCTTCGGGGAGTTCATCAATAAAGCGGGAGGGCATCTGAGTGCGCCATGCTCCAAAAATCTGTCGATTTGCAGCGAACGAAATACGGCAACTTTCTTCAGCGCGGGTGATGCCGACATAGGCGAGCCGACGTTCTTCTTCAAGCGCGGCCTCTCCGTTTTCATCAATTGAGCGTTTGGAGGGGAAAATCTCTTCCTCCCAACCGGGCAGGAACACGACCGGAAATTCCAGGCCTTTTGCTGCATGAAGTGTCATTAACCAGACTTGACCGTCAGAACTGCCCTCATTGTGTTCAGCTACCAGAGCGACATGGTCGAGGTATGCACCCAGACTATCGAACTCAGATACCGCCTGAACAACTTCTTTCAGGTTATCGAGCTTTGATTCGGCTTTAGGAGATTTAGAGTGCCGCCAGAAATCAACGTATCCGGATTCCTCCAGGACCATTTCCGTCAAGTCGCGCGGTGAAAAATTAACAGCCTCATTTGTCCAGCGGTCCACCATGGCAACAAATTTCCGGAGAGCGTTCCGGCCAACGGGCGGCAATTCATCCAGTTCGATAAGTTGACGACTTGCGGTCATCAAGGGAATAGCTTGCGCCCTGGCATAGGTATGAAGACGCTGCATCGTCTGTCCACCGAGTTTTCGCGCCGGCTTGTTGGCGATACGGTCAAAGGCGAGGTCGTCATCGTGGGAGCGAACAAGACGAAGGTAGGCCAAAGCATCGCGCGTTTCTTCCCGCTCGTAGAACCGTGGACCGCCGACTACCCGGTAGGGTAGACCGAGCGTGTTAAACCGTTCCTCAAATGAGCGCATTTGAAAGGAGGCGCGAACCAGAACTGCCATGTCCGACAGCGACCGCCCATTGTTTTGTTCCGCTTCGATATCATCGCCGATAAGGCGTGCTTCTTCTTCGCCATCCCAGACCCCGCGGATCTTAACGCTGTCTCCTTCTTCCGCCTCGGTCCACAAAGTTTTGCCGAGCCGCGCTTTGTTCTCTGAGATAAGGCCAGAGGCGGTCTTCAAAATTGCAGGCGTGGAGCGATAATTGCGTTCCAGCCGGATAACCGTCGCACCGGGAAAGTCCTTTTCAAACCGAAGGATGTTTTCAACTTCTGCGCCGCGCCACCCATAGATCGACTGGTCATCATCTCCGACGCAACAGATGTTCTGGTGTTTGCGCGCGAGAAGACGCAACCACAAGTACTGAGCAACGTTCGTGTCCTGATATTCGTCGACAAGCATGTACCGGAAGCGGCTCTGATAATCAGCGAGCACGTCGTCATGTTTTTCAAACAGTGTCAGATTGTGAACCAGCAGATCTCCAAAGTCGGCAGCATTAAGTGTCGAAAGGCGTGACTGATAGGTAGTGTAAAGATCAATACCGCGCCCTTCGGCGAAGAAGTATCCTTCATTCTTGGGCACTTTCGCCGGTACCAGTCCCCGGTTCTTCCAACCGTCAATTACCGCAGCGAGCCCGCGCCCTGTCCATCGCTTTTCATCAAGACCTGCATCGACGATGACCTGCTTTGCGAGGCGGATCTGGTCGTCCATGTCCAGGATGGTGAAGCTCGGCTTCAAGTCCACAAGTTCCGCGTGACGACGCAGGATCAGCGCGCCAATGGAATGGAACGTGCCGAGCCAGCGCATACCTTCCACCTGATCGCCGATCAGTCCTCTGATCCGCCCTTGCATTTCCCGGGCAGCCTTGTTGGTAAATGTTACCGCAAGGATCTGGCTTGGGCGTGCACGGCCGCTGCAAAGGATGTGGGCCAGGCGTGTCGTCAGGGCCCGGGTCTTGCCCGTTCCAGCGCCTGCAAGCATGAGGACCGGCCCCTCTGTCGCAAGCACGGCTTGCTTTTGCTCCGCGTTCAACCCGTCGAGATAGGGTGCGTCAGCAACCGGCGCTGCCGCGGGAGCTGCAGCATTAATGCCGGCGAGAGCACGTTCAGATAGAGAAGGTGGTGTCATCGTTGGACCTTACGCACGCGGGAACGATTCTGGAACATTTAGTAAATAAGGATCCCGGACTAGATCTCAATGAGCCTACGTTTCATGCGCCCAATTTTGGGTGTCCAATTTTCCCGTGCGCGACGAAAAAGGCTGTCTTCGACTTGGTTGCAAAAACCTGTACCTTGCAACTGTCGCCCATTGCTGCAAGCTTTATCATTCCCCCGACTGTGATTAGCCTGAATCACTGTATCGGGTGCATTCTTCAAACCCGCTGGGAGATCCAAAGATGGCTGGAAAATTCGAGTTATACAAAGACAAAGCTGGTGAGTTTCGCTTTCGGTTGAAAGCGGGCAATGGCGAAATCATCCTCGCAAGTGAGGGGTACAAAGAACGAGGCGGCGCTGTAAACGGCATTGAGTCCGTGAAGAAAAATGCTGCGGAAGAAGGGCGCTTTGAAAAGAAAACCTCGACAAGCGGCAAACCTTATTTCGTCTTAAAAGCAGCGAACCATCAGGTTATCGGCAATTCGGAAATGTACAGTTCCGATGATGCTTGCGACAATGGTATCAAGAGCGTCATGAATAATGCGCCGGGTGCGGATATTGATGATCAAACTGCTTAGGGAGCCGTTGCTCTGATTGCGACCGATGTCTGACTTAACCGAATGCGCCGCCCTAACAGGGCGGCGTCTTACTTTAATCACACTTTCGAAAGAGCTTGAAAAGGCTACGGCGCGAATGCTTGCACGTCATCGGCAGCGAGTCTGATCTCGTTTAACCGAGCCTGACAAGCCGAGCCTGGTACACTGCCGATGTCTTCGATAAATGCCAGGTCATCAATCAGGAAATCGAAGTTTTCACTGCGGCGGCTCCGGCTCCGGATTGTCACGTCAATGCGATCTGCCGCTTTGTCGATCATCAGTGCCTCAACCATGTTCCGCCACTTGAACATGTTCTGGGACCAGGTGAAATCAACGCGGGTATTGGCAATGCGCTTTTCCAGGTCGCCTTCTTTTTTGTAGAAATCGAGGGCCACCACAAAGCGTTCGCCCTCGCGACCGCCGGTTGGGCTTATAGCCATAGAGGCGGCGCAAACAGGTCTTTCAAACCGGATACGAAGAGGGCGGCGGAAATCATCATGGTAGACAGCAGCAAACTTCCCGCTTGGAGGCGCGAGGTAAGTACACTTGGTGTCGTACCGGAAGTAGCGTTGACCCTCGCATGCCTGCAGCGTGAGGCCTTTGCTAAAGGTAACGCCATAGCCTTCTTCATATTGCCCGCGAACGGTTGCGCCATGTTGGCCTGGCGGTGGCTCAAAAGTGACCAGTCGGAACGGTGGATCGAGCTCCGCTTCGCCCACGGGCACCAGGCGATAAAAGCCCCGTGCATCCGTCGCCGGGTTGCCATCCTTGTCAGGATCTGGGCCGTACCCATTCTCGCCAGCGAATGCCGATGAGGCAAAACCCGCTGCAACCAAGCTGAATATTCCGGCCACGACCGCCGAGGTAAGTGAAAACTGCACCATCCCAATTCCCCAAATTATCTGGTTAATATACCGCGGTGCGCCCCGCGCCGCAAACAATGAGCCTAAGGCCGCCATCGGATTCTGCTTTAATTTATGCTCATAGTGACTATATCACCCGCTGTCCCCAAAGAAAAAGGTGCTGACTGCCATGCTGTTGACCCTCCTCAAGTCAAAAATCCACCATGCACGCCTGACAATGACTGACCTTCACTATGAAGGGTCAATCGGCATTGACGAGGACATCCTGGACGCAGCGAACATCCTTCCCCACGAGCAGGTGGCAATTTGGAACGTCACAAACGGGGAGCGGCTGACAACTTATGTGTTGCCCGCAGAGCGCGGGTCTCAAGAATTTATGCTAAATGGTGCCGCCGCGCGGCGGGCAGAGGTGGGTGACCAGGTCATCATCGCGGCCTATGGGCAGCTGCCGGCAGAAGAGGCGCGAAACTATCGGCCGACGGTTCTTCTGATGAACGAGGATAACTCAATCGCGCGCAGCCTCTAGTTCTCACGGTCGCCTGACTGCCTTACTTTTTAGGGCGTGCTAGTTATTGCTTGGCGTGTTCGGAACCATATGTCAGCAAATACGAGTGGATAAGACGATTTCAGAGACGGGCCCGTGTTGAAATTCGTAACCGCGCTGATGCTCGTCTTTGTGGCGCTCGGCTGCAGCAAGGGTTGCGTCTCCGCTGGGCCCGCCCCCAATGCTGAGACTGAACGAGCGTTTGCCTCCTCCGAGCAAAAACCAGTGGAACCTCGCACTGCCGCGATCCGCATTCGGGACGACGTCAACTGGCTCGCAGATGATGCCCGCGAAGGGCGACGGACGGGCACCCGGGGGTATCGGAAAGCTGCGACGTATGTTGCCGATGCCCTGGCGGAGATGGGAGCCTCGCCAGGCGCGAAGAACAATGCCTGGTTTCAAGAAATCGAGTTTCGGGCCCATCGACGAAATTTGGCTCGGGCCCGGCTGACGGTAACCCACGAAGATGAGCCGGCCGAAACATATACTCACTTTGAAGACTTTCTGATTGGACGTAATAGCGCGGCCGAGCACTTCGAGGTTTCCGCGCCAACGGTGTTTGTTGGTTTTGGTATCGATAATGACCGGGTACAGATCAATGACTATGAGGGCATTGACGCGAACGGCAAAATTGCAGTGATGTTCACTGGCGCGCCGGAAGGGCTAAACTCCGAAGAACGCGCATACCTAGCGTCGATGCGGACGAAGATCGAAACAGCAGCGAACCATGGTGTTATCGGTATTATCTTTGTGCGAACCGAAGACGCAAGGATACGTTTCGGATGGGCTCTCGCTATTCGCCAGCCGTCGCGAGAATCCCTCACGTGGCTCGGGCCAGACGGGAAGCCGGGCAATGCGGGCTCACTCGTACACGCCACAGCTACTCTAAGCTACAACGGAGCGGAGAAGTTTTTCAGGGGGGCGCTAAAATCCTTCGACGAAGTGTCGGCGAGCGCTGCTGAGGTGCCTTATCGGTCTTCCTCATTTGATCTCGGCAGTCACGTTCTCCTAAAGGGGGGCGCTATATTCACATCTTCGCGCTCGCCCAACGTAATCGGGATCATCGAGGGGGCCGACCCCGTCTTAAAGGATGAAATTGTTCTGTTGACAGCGCACCTCGATCATATTGGAATTGACCCTCCGTCACCAGAGAATCCTAACACGGATAGAATCAATAACGGCGCGATGGACAACGCGATTGGTGTTGCGATTATGTTAGAGGTTGCGCGGTCCTTCAAGGCGATGAGACACCCTCCACGGCGGACGATCATGATCGCTGCACTCACAGCAGAAGAGCAAGGTCTTCTCGGGGCGGGGTATCTGGCGGCCCACCCGCCATTTGAAGACAAGAGAATTGTCGCCAATCTCAATCTAGACATGCCCATCATCCTGGCCCCGTTTAAGCAAGTCGTGGCGTTTGGCGCAGAAAGGTCGACAATAGGTAAGGCTGTAGAAGCTGCCGCTGCCGGGCTTGGGCTTGAGTTGATTGAGGACCCGGTGCCGGAGCAAGGGCTCTTTACCCGGTCAGATCATTATCAGTTCGTGCGCAAAGGCATTCCCTCAGCTTTTATGTTTCTGGGGTTTGAAGATGGAGATCCGACCATCTTCAATGATTTCATCAATAGCCACTATCATCGCCCGTCCGATGAGCCTTCATTGCCCATTGACTATGAGGCAGCGGAGTTGTTTTCGGTTCTCAATTTTGAAATCGCGAAATCCCTGGCGAATGCAGAGGTACGCCCGGTTTGGCGGAAAGGGGATTTCTTTGGCGAGACCTTCGAGGGCCCCATGGCAGCTGATTAAGCTTCTGGCACGATAGCCAAACCAATGGATCCAAATTGCTCTCGCGGCCGAACCTTTAGTGGGACGCTCTGTGCGTAAAATCTTCAGATGGTTGTGTGGGAAGCGTTGAGTAAGCAATCCGAAACTGATAGCCACGAGGTTTCGCGCGGCGTAGAACTCGTCGTGACGCTTCTGGTCTCGGTCTAATGCGACCGGGCCGGGGCCTGTAGCTCAATTGGTTAGAGCTGGCGGCTCATAACCGCTAGGTTGGGGGTTCGAGTCCCTCCGGGCCCACCATTTATTCAGCAATAGCAGCATTCTCGCCGAGGCCAAGACTCCTGCGAAACTGGCCTCGGCTTGGAATCGCAGCTTGCTATGGCTGGCCTTGGAGACCCCTGTGGGGCCGGTCGATCATTAGGGAGCACTTCTAGTTGAGCCTCTTGTCCAAAAGCATGGAGACTTGGTGTTCCAACTGCTGCGCTGTTTCCTTTCGCGCTTCGCTCCCATGGTTGAGCTTGAGGCCTTGGATTGTGCGGTCCACCTCGCGCCAGTCTTCAAAGGACAAGAACTCAACGACTAATGGGAAAAAGTGCACCTCTTCGTTCAGCATATGGGTACGAAAAGAACGAATGTATTCGATGCAAAGGCGGGCGAGTTCCCTGCGGGGCAGGTCTTTACCGCTAATCATCTCGGCCACACCTTCGCGGAAAGTGTCCGCGAAGGCTGCCATTTCCAGATGATCATTCTTAAGGTCAAAGATCGCATGCAGATGTTCTGACTGATCTCCCAGGTCGTTGGAGAGGCGCGTTGCAAGCTGCAGGTACACCACATCCTCTGTGCGGTGGTGCAACTCGTCCGGCAGCGTCGCAAAAAATTCTGCCAAGGCCCTAATCAAGGCGTGATCTGACAGATCTCCGTTTGCTAGGGACGTAGCTTCCTGCTCAAAGGCTGAAATGTACCTTTGGTACCTTTCGTGATCGGCTTTGAGAGCTTCGACAATCGCGTTCATGGCTACGTCGCTTCTCCAATCAGCAATGTGTCTCTAGAACCGTAGACCGATCCCGACACCAGCTACGATCGGGTCTAAGTCCACATCGACCGTGTTGATGGCACCGCCCGAGTTCAGGGTCGCAGTGGTGTCGATCTGAATATACTTGACGTCAGCGTTGAGAAACCAACGCTCGGTTAGTTCAATGTCAGCACCCACCTGAAAAGAGACACCCACGCTGTCGTCAACGTCCAATGTTGTCGGCCCAACGGCGTTGATGAGCGAGTCCGATGCATCCTCGCTATAGAAAATGGTGTAGTTGACCCCAACGCCTGCATAGGGTCGAAACTTGCCATTCGGATTGAAATGATACTGAAGGGTCAGCGTGGGTGGCAACGCCATGACGTCGCCAATTTCACCAAGTCCCGCTAACGTCCCTTCACCGACTAAATCGTGTGGGCTCGTGGCAAGAATAAGTTCTGCGCCAATATTATCTGTCAGGAAGTAAGTAAAATCGAGTTCCGGAACAAACGCTGTCTCGACCCCAACTTGTCCGCCAGGAAAGCCAGGCAGTACATCGCTTGAGTTTTCTGTCGGTGCAACGGCAATACCACGCAACCGGACGAGCCAGTCTCCTTCGGCCGCGGCAGCACTTTGAATTATGCAAGGAAGCAGGCTTGTCGTGATAAGAAATGGACGGATCATTTTCTTCCCCTACGGATGACTATCGATACGCCTGATATGGGAAGGGGTGCACTCTGCAATTTGATCCAGATCAGATTGCATTGAGAAAGTTGCGGCTTCTTGCCAAAAAACAGATGGCTCGAAGGAAGCGAATTTGATTTAGGTCACAAACTCGCTGTCACTGAGCCATATTGTTGGAGTATGAAACACGCTTGGCGCAAATATCTCGGTGCGACAGCACCCCGTTACACGAGTTACCCTTCTGCACTTCATTTCGATGAATCAGTTACAGCGCAGGATTACGCTAAGAAGATTTCTGAAATCGGCTTATATGAACCGATCTCACTTTATGTGCACATCCCGTTTTGTCGCCAGCTTTGCTGGTATTGTGGCTGCAATATGCGCGTGGAGAATTTCTATGCGCGGGCGCAGAGCTACGTTGATGCGTTGATCGAAGAGATCAAAATGATCGGCAGGCTGTTGAACGGAAGAGCACAACCGACGAACGTTCACTTCGGCGGCGGGACCCCGAATTATCTTCTGTGTCACGATCTGGATGAAATCTTGACATCGGTTGAGCGTGAAATTGGTCTTACCGACAGTGCCGATCTGGCAATCGAACTGGATCCGAGGTTACTGCGCGATGCTGATATCGATCAGCTCGCAGCCCTTGGCTTCAGCCGGTTTAGTCTGGGAATTCAGGACTTCGACCCGGACGTCCAGTCGGCCATTAATCGTATGCAAAGCTTTGAATTGATCGAGGCATGCGTCGCGGCGGTGAGGGCATCTGGCATTGAGGATCTGTCGTTCGACATTCTTTATGGGTTGCCAAAACAGTCGGTGGCAAGCTTCCGCGACACCCTTGAAAAAGCGCTTTCTCTCGGGCCCGACCGGATTTCGGTTTTTGGCTATGCTCACTTGCCTAAAGCTTTGCCACGCCAGAGAATGATCGACCCTGAGACCTTGCCGGGAGATGATTTGCGAGGGGAACTGGCTGCCTTGGCCGATAGAATGCTGATCGAGGCCGGCTTTTGCCGGATTGGCTTTGACCACTACGCCAAGGCAGGCAATTCGCTGGCAAAAGCAGCGCGGGAGGGCAGACTAAAGCGGAATTTTCAGGGTTTCACCGATGATGCCTCCACATCGCTTATTGGGCTGGGAGCTTCGGCGATTAGCTTTGTCGACGGTTTGTATGCGCAAAACGATAAAGCAATTGACGGCTATATGCGCCGGATAAAAGACGGAGAGTTGCCAGTTGTGCGTGGGCTCCAATGGACTAAACGTGAGGCCTTGATCGCAGACACCATCGGCAACCTTCTTTGCACCATGAGGGCCGATGTAGGAAAAGTGCTGCGCGTGGCATCACCCCATGATGCAGTTAGGATGTGTTCCAATCTGGAAAAGCTTGAGACTGACGGGCTCATCCGGTGGCAAGGGGATGTAATCTCTATCGCGGAAGGGGCCCATTCCATGGCGCGCATCGTGGCGGCCGCCATTGACCCCTACGCCCAGCCCAACTCAGAGTTCGCAAGGGCAGTCTAAAGGTTGCGCTCTATGGTCGCCGGATCCGACTGGATTGCTGAGCGGGACCAAGGTATGTTGTTGTGGTAAGCAAGGGGCCGCGGACCATGACGACGACTGACAATCATTGCCTGTCACCGAGCAGACCCGTTTCATGTGACTTGTGCAGTGTAAGAGAACAATCAATCTGTGCCGATTTGCGGCCCAAAGATCTTGCGCAAGTGGAAAAGACCATGGCGCGGCGCACGATCTCCAAAGGGCGCGCGCTCATGGAGGAAGGCGAGCCGAACGATAGTCTATACGTCCTATCCAAGGCAGCTTCCGCCTTTTGAAACACCTTGAAGATGGACGGCGACAAGTTACCGGTTTTTTGTTCCCTGGTGATTTTATGGGTGTTCGAGCGACAGCGGCGAGTGCCTATACCGCTGAAGCGCTCGAAGACTCTCGCGTTTGCCAGTTTCCCCACCGGTATCTGGAGATGATTGCGGCCGACAGTCCCGGCGTCAAAGACCGTCTCATTGCGCGCGGCCAGACAGAGTACCACAAGGCTCAGGACCATATCGTTCTGCTTGGCAAAAAGACCGCGGAAGAAAAAGTCGAGAGCTTTCTTGAGATGGTCGCTCAGTCGATTGGCTATCGCGGTACTGACGATCTACTGATCCCATTGCCGATGCCACGACAGGATATCGCTGATTATCTCGGTCTGCGCCTGGAGACTTTAAGCCGTACGCTGGCGGGATTAAAGAAAAAAGGCAAGATTACAGCCCTCACACGCCATAATTTTACGCTCGCTCAGTAGACGCATTCACCTGCTTTTGGCAGGCAGTTGCGGCCCTTTCTTCCGAGTACAGATGCATGGCCCATGACAAGCGACCTCGTCATTTTCCGGATTCTGATCTTCATTATTGCTGAGCGCAATTTCCATAAATCGTACACCACCGTTTGTACAAACCGGGACAAGGACACTCGGCGCGTTTCCCGTGCTGGCATGGACTGGTACCACGGTCGTTGTCAGCGCCAGTAACGCAGCGCTGCTCGCAACTCGGGTGATAGGCAGCAGGGCCATTGGCATTCTCGAAGTCTCGCATTGCGACATTTCGACTTTAGCGCTCGTTTTCGGTTTGTCTTGATCCAGGTCAACTCCCTTCAAGCGGTCTGTTGCATAACAGCGGGAGAACAATTGATCAGGGCTTTGCTATGTCTGAAAAAACGTCCCGTGCGCAGATAACCTCGGACTTTGGTGGTGACGTCATCTTTGTCTGGAGCGCGCTGCTCATCATTACACTTTGGGCCCTGTTTACTGCGGCCCGAGCGGCCGATCCTTTGATGGGGGCCCATGCAACGATGTTCCTGGTAGCCGCTCTCATTGGCGGCTTTGCCATGGTGATGCATCTCACCTCCGGGAAAGTCTTAGATCCATCCCGTTATGAGACCGGGGTGGTCAAAGCTGGTGTTATTGCTTCGGTCTTCTGGGGGATCGCCGGGTTTCTTGTGGGAGTGATCATTGCCGGCCAACTAGCATTTCCAAACCTGCTTTATTTTCCTGACTTGCCCTGGACCAGTTTCGGGAGGCTACGGCCGTTGCACACATCGGCCGTTATCTTCGCGTTTGGTGGCAATGTCCTGATTGCGACATCATTTTACGTGGTACAAAGAACATGCCGGACCCGCTTATGGGGCGGCTTGACGCCATGGTTCGTCTTTTGGGGCTATAACCTCTTCATCGTGATTGCAGCGACTGGCTATCTGATGGGTATCACCCAATCAAGAGAGTATGCGGAACCGGAATGGTATGCTGATTTATGGCTGACGATTGTCTGGGTGGCCTATCTGCTTGTGTTTCTAGGGACGCTCCTGAAACGCAAGGAACCTCACATCTACGTTGCTAACTGGTTCTATCTCGCGTTTATCGTGACCATCGCGATGCTGCACATTGTGAACAATCTTGCTGTGCCGGTATCGCTTACCAGCTCAAAGAGCTACAGCCTCTTTGCAGGCGTTCAAGACGCGTTGACCCAGTGGTGGTATGGCCACAACGCGGTAGGCTTCTTCCTAACCGCCGGTTTTCTGGCGATCATGTACTACTTTATTCCGAAGAAGGCAGAGCGGCCCGTCTATTCCTATCGGTTGTCGATTGTCCATTTTTGGTCGCTCATTTTCATCTATATCTGGGCGGGCCCGCACCATCTTCATTATACAGCGCTTCCGGAATGGGCCCAGACCCTCGGCATGACCTTTTCCATTATGCTCTGGATGCCTTCCTGGGGCGGGATGATCAATGGCTTGATGACGCTTTCTGGTGCGTGGGACAAACTGCGGACGGACCCCGTTTTGCGGATGATGGTTGTCTCCGTTGCCTTTTATGGAATGTCGACATTTGAAGGCCCGCTAATGTCTATTCGAGCCGTAAACTCCCTTTCTCACTATACGGATTGGACGATTGGCCACGTTCATTCAGGCGCGCTCGGATGGGTTGGCTATATCTCTTTCGGTGCACTTTATTGCTTGGTCCCTTGGCTCTGGAACCGTAAAGAGCTTTACTCTCGCCAACTTGTAGAGTGGCACTTCTGGATCTCTACCCTCGGCATCCTTCTCTACATTACCTCGATGTGGGTTTCCGGGGTTGTGCAGGGGACGATGTGGCGGATACCCAACGAGTTTGGATTTCTTGAGTTCTCCTTCGTGGAGACCATGGCGGCGATGCATCCATTCTACATCATCCGTACACTGGGTGGATTCATGTTCCTGATCGGCGCCTTCATCATGGCTTACAATCTTTGGCGGACTGCGCGTGGTGATGTTCGTGAGAAGGAATATGCGCCCAAACCAGGCCTTGCGGCAGTTCCAGCGGAGTAAGACCCAATATGCTTAATCGTCATGAAGTCTTTGAAAAGCGCGGACTGGTTCTCACGGTCGCGATCCTTTTGACCGTCGCTATCGGCGGGATCGTAGAGATCGCTCCCTTGTTCTATTTGGAATCAACGATCGAAAAAGTGAAAGGGGTGAGGCCGTACTCACCTTTGGAGCTGGCCGGTCGGAACATTTATATCCGTGAGGGTTGCTATGTCTGCCATTCACAGATGGTGCGGCCGCTACGCGATGAGGTCGAACGCTATGGGCATTACTCTCTCGCGGCTGAAAGCATGTACGATCATCCCTTCCAGTGGGGATCCAAACGGACCGGTCCGGACCTTGCCCGCGTCGGCGGTAAATACTCCGATGCCTGGCATCAGCAGCATCTTATTGACCCGCGTAGCGTTGTCCCGGAGTCAATTATGCCACCCTATGCGGTTCTAAATGAGCGCGCCCTTGACTACTCACAAGTAGAGGATTGGCTCAAGGCAAATCGGGCAGTGGGCGTTCCCTATACGGATGAGATGGTTGCGAATGCCAAACTCGACCTTGAAGCTCAAGTAGATCCGTTTTCAGATATCTATGATGACTTTGTGGCGCGCTATCCGAAGGCACAAATCCGGGATTTTGATGGGGATCCAAAGCAAATATCTGAGATGGATGCCATGATTGCTTACCTTCAGGTGCTTGGCACCATGGTAGACTTTTCAACTTATCAGGCTGAAGAGAATTATCGGTGATTTGCGATGTATGAAACACTTTCCAGCTTTGCTCAAACATGGGGCCTTCTCTTGTTTGTTCTAGCCTTTGTTCTGGTGTTGATTTACGCCCTCAATCCCCGGAACCAGGACAAGTTTGATCACGCTAAGGATATTCCGCTTAAGGATAAGGATGAACCCTATGTCGGGTAAGGAAATTGATGAACCGACGGGTGTGGAAACAACCGGCCATGAATGGGATGGGATCAAGGAACTCAATAACCCACTCCCGCGATGGTGGTTGATCATCCTGTGGATCACTGTTGCCTGGTCAATTGTCTACTGGGTATTGATGCCTTCATGGCCAGGGATCACTGGCCACTTCGCGGGCGTTCGCGGTCATACCGAGCGGGCAAATGTGGATGCCGCCATGGACACTTTGAACGCGGAACGCAGCGCCCAAATGCAACAATTATTGAATGTGTCGTCAATACAGGACGTGGAAGCAGATGCCCAGCTGCTTGAATTTGCCTTAAACGCTGGTGAGTCTCTCTTCGGCGACAACTGTGCCACGTGTCACGGGGCAGGGGGGCAGGGCTTTAAGGGTTATCCCTCCTTAGTCGACGATGCCTGGATCTGGGGCGGGACGCTCGATGCGATTGAGAAAACGCTGCACCATGGCATCCGCGCGACGCACCCGGACACACGAAACAATCTGATGTTGGCCTTCGGCGAAACGGGTGCGTTCACCTCTGATCAGGTGGGCGACCTTGTGGAGTATGTTTCCCATATCTCTGGCAGGGAAGCAGACCTCGGTGCAGTCGAGCGAGCTGCGCCGCTCTTTGCCCAGCAGTGTGCGGCTTGCCACGGTGCAGAAGGAAAAGGTGACCAAGCTCAAGGGGCGCCAAACCTAACTGACACTATTTGGCTTTATGGCGGCGATCGCGCTGATATTCGCGAGACGATCTACTATGGTCGTGCTGGAGTAATGCCATACTGGACGGACCGTCTGACCGATGAACAAATTACTGCGTTATCAGTGTACGTGCATTCACTTGGTGGCGGTGAGTAAGGAGTAATCTTGTTAGGTGACCAAGCTGGATCTCAAACTGTCCTCTAGGACAGGTAAGGCAGTGTCGGAAGGGCAAGCGGCAGATGGCATTCCTGTCATCGATGCGGCGCCCGTCAACAGTGCCGCCTCGCGCGAACTCTACAAAAAGCGAGAGCCGATTTATCCGAAACTGGTGCACGGCAAGTTTCGGGCGCTCAAGTGGTTTCTGCTTGTTGTAACCCTTGGCGTCTACTACCTGCTTCCTTGGGTGCGGTGGCCGCGGGGACCGGGTGAGCCGGATCAAGCGGTGCTCGTAGATTTTGTTGGTGCCCGGTTCTATTTCTTCTTCATCGAAATCTGGCCGAATGAACTCTATTATGTTACCGGGCTGCTGATTTTAGCTGCGGTCGGATTGTTTTTGGCGACGGCCCTTTTTGGACGTGTCTGGTGCGGATATGCCTGTCCACAGACGGTTTGGACGGATCTTTTTATCGCTGCTGAAAGGCTGATCGAGGGAGATCGCAACAAACGCATGCGATTGGCGAATGCCCCTTGGACGTTGGAAAAGATCGGCAAGAAAGCCCTGAAGCACTTCGTCTGGTTATCTATAGCTGCGGCAACTGGCGGGGCCTGGGTGCTCTACTTTCATGATGCACCAAGCATATTACCAAAGTTGTTCACTGGCGAGGCACCAGGCTCGGCTTATCTCTTCATGGGCATACTGACGTTTACGACCTATATGCTCGCAGGATCCATGCGCGAGCAGGTTTGCACGTATATGTGTCCCTGGCCACGGATTCAGGCAGCACTTACTGACGAAGAGACCCTTCAAGTCACGTACAAATCTGATCGCGGCGAGCCGCGCGGCCCCCACAAAAAAGGCGAGCCATGGGAAGGTCGCGGTGACTGCATTGACTGTAAGGCGTGTATCGCGGCGTGCCCCATGGGCATTGATATTCGCGACGGCGCACAACTGGAGTGTATCAATTGCGCGCTTTGCATAGATGCATGCGACGACATCATGTCGAAAGTCGGTCGTCCCAAAAGCTTGATCGGGTACGACACCGACAAGAATATGGAACGTCGCTCACGCGGTGAGACCCCGAAAGTAAAACTGGTTCGGACCCGAACGGTCTTTTATGGGCTCGTTTTTGCGATTGTGTCTGCCATCATGGTCACTGCCTTGTCGACACGTGCGACCCTTGACGTCAATGTGTTGCGTGACCGGACGCCTCCATTTGTGCAATTGTCCGACGGATCAATTCGCAACGCTTATACGTTGAAGATTGTCAACAAAGCGAACGTCGAACGGGAATTCATCGTGACTTTAGCGGGCATTGAGTCCATTGACTTGTCAGCTATCGGTGAGAAGTCGGTCAACAATCAGTTGAGCTTAAAGGTTCGTGGCGACGATGTACGGTCCACGCGGATTCTTGCAACATTACCTGCTGATGCAATTCGGCACCGGTCAATGCCGGTGACATTTATCATCCGCGAAGCCGAAACCGGCGAGCAAATGGAAAACCCAACAGTGTTCCTAACGGAGCGTGGCTGATGCAACCTGAGTTTCGAATTACCGGGAAACACGTTCTGGCGATGCTGATTGGTTTTTTTCTTGTGATCATCGCCGTGAATATGGTTTTTTTGAATGTCGCCATGAAAACGTTCCCAGGTGAGAAGGAAGAAAAGTCTTATCTCCAGGGGATGAATTATAATGAACGCCTGGCGGTGCGGGCAGAGCAGGCGTCTCTTGGTTGGACTGCTTCCATTGAAAAAGCATCGTTGACGGACGGTGAAGTTCGATTGGCCATCAAAATTCAAGCTTCCAACGGATTGCCCGTAGCGGGCCTTGATGTGAAAGGCCTGCTTGCGCGGCCGGTGAATGCCACAAACGACCTAGTTCTAACGTTCACGGAAGAAGGCAATGGCACCTATGTGGCTGCAGGACCCGCATCGGCAGGCGTATGGGACCTTGAAGGGAAGGCTTCTGAAAACAACGGCACGGTGTTTGAGTTTACAAGCCGACTGGTATTAAAATGAGTAGTACTGACTTTAGGAGCGACACGTCGATCAGCGGCTGCCCAAGCGGGCTGACGCCGGTATTGAGTGAGCAACCGGCCGGCCAAACTGGCGTTATAGATCCGGCTCCCTTTGTCCGTTTGGACGAGAATACTGCGTCACTTGAACTGGCAATCTTTGGGGCAAAGTGTGCCGGGTGTATATCCAAAATCGAGACGGCCTTGAAAGCCTTCGATGGGATGATAGCAGTACGATTAAACCTATCGACAGGCAAACTGTCGCTGGCTTGGCAAGACGGCGTTGATTGGGTGCCGCGTCAGATCGTCGAAAAGCTCCATGATCTGGGCTTTCGTGCTGCCCCGTTTGACCCAGAGGCAATTGAAACAGATCATGACACGGAAGGCCGGCGATTGCTTCGGGCGCTCGGTGTCGCTGGCTTTGCAGCTGCAAATGTCATGTTGCTTTCAGTTTCAGTTTGGGCAGGCGGCGACGATATGGGTGAGGGAACACGGGGGTTGATGCATTGGGCATCAGCCTTGATTGCGATCCCCGCAGCGCTTTACGCGGCCCAGCCATTCTTCAAGTCAGCTTGGGGTGCGCTGAAGAACCGGGGTGCGAACATGGATGTACCCATTTCGCTTGCGGTCGTTCTAGCGCTCTCCATTAGCACCTACGAGTTCTTCACGGGCGGAGAGCACGCTTACTTCGATGCGGCCGTGATGTTGCTCTTTTTTCTCCTAATCGGGCGGTATCTCGACCATCGCCTTAGATGGCGAGCGAGAGAGGCTGCTCGCGATCTCCTCGCGATGCAAAAGACGACTGTGCAACGTTTCCATGGAGATGGAACCGTTTCGGCGATTTCCGCTAAGGATATTGTGGTCGGCGACCGTCTCTTATTGTCCCCCGGTGACCGCGCGCCGGTGGACGGTATTGTCGTAGAGGGTGCGTCGTATGCAGATCGATCAATGGTTACGGGTGAAAGCGATCCAGAGAGATTAGGTGTCAGCGACGCTATACATGCGGGTGTGCTGAATGTGTCCGATCGGCTTGTGATGCGGGCAACGGCCACGGTCGAGACCTCATTGGTGGCGGACTTGGCGCGATTGATTGAGGCCGGCGAGCAATCCCGGAGTCGGTATGTACGGCTCGCAGACCGTGCGGCACGTCTTTATGTGCCTGTCGTCCATTCCCTTGCATTTGCGACGTTTGTTGGCTGGTTGTTGGTTGGCGGTGGTCCCCATCTTGCCATCATGAACGCGATTGCAGTTCTGATTATTACCTGCCCATGTGCGCTCGGTCTTGCGGCGCCAGCCGTTCAAGTGGTCGCCACTGGCCGTCTCTTTAAGAATGGTGTTCTGGTGAAATCTGGCGATGCGTTGGAGCGATTAGCTGAAGCTGATGCACTCGTCTTCGACAAAACGGGGACCGTTACGCTGGGCAGGCCTGTCCTTACCAATAAAGATAGTCTCTCCACTGATGACCTGAACGATGCTGCTGCGCTTGCACGCATCTCCCGACACCCTCTTTCTCGGGCAGTCGTCGAGGCTGCAGGACCAGGTGCGCCAGCCGGAGATGCCGTTGAGTTCCCTGGCCTTGGGGTTGAGGCAACAATCGAGGGCGTCCGCCATAGACTTGGGTCATCCGCGTGGGTTGGTGCGCCGGAGGCGGATGATACCTTCCTAGATGTTTGGTTTCGTCGAGGAGAAGACACGCCTGTTCGACTGAGGTTCGAAGACGCACCCCATAAAGACGCGCAAAGTGTCATCAATGACCTACTAGCGAGAGGGTTGCCTGCGGAGCTTCTCTCCGGCGATCGAGATAAGTCCGTTGCTCGCACTGCGAAAAATCTGGGTCTGCCAACCTATCGTTCACAAGTTTCACCGCAAGAAAAGGCCGCTTACTTTGAGGAGCTCCGCGCCAAGGGTGTTAAGGCAGCGATGATTGGTGATGGCCTAAATGACGCCCCGTCGCTTGCCCATGCCCATGTTTCGCTATCTCCTGGAACGGCAGCTGACGCGAGCCAGGCCGCCGCAGATTTTGTTTATCTCGGGAATGGACTATCCCCGATTGTCGAGGCCATTGATGTCTCCCGCAGAGCGCGTAAACGGGTCATTGAGAACCTTGCGTTTGCAGCCCTCTACAATACTTTCGCTATTCCGTTGGCGGTCTTCGGATTTGTCACCCCATTGATTGCGGCGCTGGCCATGTCGGGTTCGTCTTTAGTTGTGACACTGAACGCCCTACGGCTTACCGGTAGCAAGCAAATCGCTCAGGAGGCAATCGGGCAATGACGGGTCTTTTGTACCTTATCCCCATTGCTCTGGTTTTAGGCGGGCTCGGCCTATTTGCATTTCTCTGGGCGCTTCAGTCCGGCCAGTTTGATGACCCTGATGGCGCTGCTGCGCGCATTCTACTCGACGATGATATCAGTCAAGACCATCTCGAAGAAGAATGATCATACGCCCAAAAAGAAAAGGCTTGGAAAACCACAGTTAAACTGAGGCGCGGATATCGCGATAGGCGTGCCAGCTGGCGTGTCCCAAGAGTGGGAACGCGATCGCTAAGCCAACAAAGAATGTTGCAATGCCAGCCGCTGTAATCACGGCGATGAGCCACGCCCACAGAAGCATGGCACCAACATTACGGTTGAAGGCTTTCAAGCCAACGCCGATGGCCGTCATGAAATCCGTTTTTTCATTCATCAGCATAGGGACGGAAACGACGGTCAGGAGGTAGATTGCGAATGCAATCATGGCTCCAATAACAGTGCCGACGGCGATCATGCTGAGGCCAGGGCCTGTGGAAACCGCAAAGCTCATGAATTGGTCCAAGGGCATGTATTTGCCGTTTGTGAACAGTGCATAGAGCAGCATTGCCATTCGCGCCCAAACAAGGGCGGCGAACATCAAGAAGAAACCGATATAGGCCAACTGCATTGGTGATCTTGGTCCCGCGAATTGAACAGGAAACAGAGCGGGGTCTTCGCCTGCTTCGATCCGGCGGCTCATTTCGTAAAGTCCCACCGCGAGCAATGGGCCAAAAATTGCAAAACAACCAAAGGCGACGGGGATAAGGGATGCGTACCCTGTCTTCCAAAGCAGAACGATAAGTCCGATGCCACCGCCGATCACAAGCGCACCATAGCCGAGACTTAAATGGGGTGCCCGGAACATATCACGGAATCCAGCTCCCAACCAACGCCATGGGGCGTCCATTGAGAGTGCAGTAGGGGGCGAGGTTGATAAGGTCGATTGCGTCATGGTTTTAATCCATCACGTATTGGACCGGGAGATCTTGATCTGAATCAAGAAGCCAACAAGGACCGCCTCAAAGCTCGGTTGCTGGTCCGCCGCAAGGTGACGAAGCCCATGCTTCGGAACGATTGCGTCCTGTGGTCCACATCGGTGACAAATCGACCTCGCAATCCAAAAATGCGATTGATTATCAATATTGCCTGATTTATAAGACTGCGAATAAGTTGCAAGTAGAAAGATTTCCGGTGAAAAATTGGGCATTTAAGGCGTCGCTTCTGGCGATGGCGGGGACAATTGGGATTGATTCAGCAGCATTTGCAGACGAGGCAACTACCACGGCGGTAGCTGCTGCCGGGGTGGAAGAGATCATTGTCGAGGGCAAGGTGCTTTTTACCGATCAGGTCAATGCGCTTAAAGCGCCGACACCGATTATTGACGTGCCGCAAAGCCTTTCAATCATTACGGCTGAAGAAATCAACCGGCGTGGGTTTACCAGCGTCGGCCAAATCATTGATTACACGCCTGGCGTGAACACGTCACAAGGTGAAGGCCACAGAGACGCGGTCGTGTTCCGCGGTGTAAGATCTACGGCGGACTTTTACATTGATGGTGTGAGGGACGACGTTCAATACTATCGTCCACTGTACAATCTTGAGCAGGTTGAAATCCTGCGTGGGCCAAATGCGCTTTTGTTCGGTCGCGGCGGGACCGGCGGCATCTTGAACCGGGTAGCCAAGAAAGGCGTGATCGGTGACACTTTCACTGGATACCAGGCGAGTGTTGATACTTTCGGCGCATATGGCTTTCAGATCGACACGAATTATTCAACGAATGATAAGTCAGCCTTTCGCATCAACGCGATGTACGAAAGCCTGAACAACCATCGCGACTTTTATGACGGAGACCGCTTCGGCATAAATCCAACGGCGCGGTTCCTCTTAACACCAGCAACCACGATCGACGTTTCCTATGAATATGTTGATCATGAGCGTTTCATCGATCGTGGTATTCCAACAGGTACTGATGGGCGACCCGTTGAGGCATTTCAGGACATCGTTTTTGGGGATCCAGAAGAAAACTTCACGGAGCTAAAAGCGCATTTGTTCCGTGCACAGGTGCAACATAACTTCTCTGAGAATGTCAAAGGTATCTTCAGTGCGTTCTATGGCGATTATGACAAGGTGTACTCGAACTTCTATGCATCTGGGTATGATCAGGCAGATTCGCCGGATGTCGTTACCCTGGATGGATACATCGATACGACCGACCGCCAAAACTTGATCCTTTCAGGCAACCTGATCGGAGAATTTGAGACCGGCCGTTTTGGCCACACGATCGTTGGGGGTGGTGAATATATTAATACGTCTTCTGATCAAGATCGCTTCAATGCGTTCTGGGACACGACGGAGGATGACAATGAAATCTTCAGTATTGCGCGTCCGTTGGCGTTGAGGGGAGGCGTTGGGGTGAATGCTGATGGCCTAACAGCCACAAATGATTTCACTGTCGACCTGAACGATGACACGCGAGTCGATATTGACGTGTTTTCAGCTTATATCCAGGATCAGGTGGAAATTGCGCCATGGCTTGATCTTGTGCTTGGTCTTCGCTTCGACAGTCTTGACATATCGGTAAATAACCTTGGCGATCCAGCTAACCCAGAGCTCCGTGAGCGGACCGATGAAGAGATTTCTCCCCGTCTCGGTCTGATCCTGAAGCCGCGTGAGAATATTTCGTTTTATGCCAGCTACAGCGAATCGTTTTTGCCGCGCAGTGGCGAGCAATTTGCCAACATTAACGGTGATAACAACATTTTGGACCCCGACGTGTTTCAGAATCTTGAGGCAGGGATCAAGTGGGACATTGCCCCCGCCCTTAGTTTGACGGCGGCGGTCTTTCAGATTGAACAGGAGCGTCCGGTCGTATCAGATGTGGACGCAGAAACGTTCGATATCATTGAAGGTGAAATTCAAGGTTTTGAAATTCAACTCGAAGGCTATTTGACCGAACGGTGGTTTGTCACGACAGGCTATAGCTATCTTGATGGGACACAAGCCGGTTCGGATTTGCGTTTACGTGAACTCCCCGAGAACATGTTCTCTATCTGGAATAATTACCAAGCGACGGACAAGTTCGGGGTTGGGCTCGGTCTGACCTATCAGGACGAGAGCTTCGTCAATAATGGCAATACAGCGACGTTGCCGAGCTATGTCCGTCTCGATGCGGCGGCATACTACGACTTATCGGACAAAGTTCGTGTACAGGTGAACTTGGAAAACCTCACTGACGAACTCTATTTCCCGAATTCACACGCAACGCACCAGGTCACGGTTGGGCGACCAATCAACGCCAGGTTCGCAGTGAGTGGCCGGTTCTAAGGGGCCGATCTCTGGTGGGGTAGTTGGCTTGCAGCCGCCTCACTATTCCCGGGGCTGATCTCAAAATTCTGCAGCTCAAACTGCAGAAAGGTTTCCGCAAGAACCGGGTCGGACGTGTACTCTTCCAATGTCATCAACCAGGAAGCACCGCCACTGCGTGCTTTTTTCAACTGGCTTTGGAAGGACCCAACATGAGCTCAACCACCGCAAAATCCCTTGCAAACAAATCTGCGGCTGACATTGCCGCTGACTTTCGTGCCCTTCACGTGGCAGCCGGCATGTTCCTTTTGCCCAACCCGTTTGACATAGGGAGCGCGAAGTTGCTGGAGCACGTGGGGTTCAAGGCATTGGCGACAACATCTGGTGGGTTTGCCTGGAGCCAGGGGAAGCTGGATGGCGCCGTGACCCGTGAGGAAAAATTGGCCCATTGCCGGGCCTTGTCGGAGGCGGTCAATATTCCGGTTATGGCAGACCTTGGCCCCGGGTTTGGGGAAAGCCCCAAAGACATTGCTGAAACCGTGCGCCTTGCTGCGGAGACAGGACTTGCTGGATGTTCGATTGAGGACGCAGCGAATCCTTACTTTGGCGGCAGTTATGAGTTCGACTTAGCCGTGGAGCGGGTCGCAGCTGCAGTCGAGGCGGCGCGCGGTTTGCCTCGGGACTTCGTCTTTACGGCACGATGTGAAGAATTTGCCACTGGTCCGCGTGATCTCGATACCGCGATCAAACGGCTGCAGGCGTATGAGGCGGCGGGCGCAGACGTTCTTCATGCACCGGGCTTAACGGAGTTGGAGCATATCCGTGCCGTCTGCGATGCGGTCACGAAACCGGTGAATGTCTTGGTCGGCTTCCGACAATTTCAGATATCTGCCGATGACCTGGAGGCAGCGGGCGTAAAGCGCATTAGTCTGGGAACAGACCTTGCGCGTATCGCCTATGGTGCGATGCTCAATGCGTCAACAGAGTTTCTCAAAACGCGGGAAATCAAAGAGCACCAAGTTGAAGCACGATCGAAAGATGTCGCCGCCGGCTTCTTTTAAGAGCCGATATTTTGTCGGCAGAGGGTGGCCCGCCCCGAAACACATGGTTTCACTGGTCACCCGTTCATGCGGTACTCGTGAAAAGTACCAGCTCCGCACGTTTGCTGAAGAATAGCCGGTTGGTGACAAGGGCAAACAGAACCGAACAAATCAGTGTGACGAACATGGCGTGGATATAGTGGAATGGTATCCAGGCGAAGCTCAGGAAGGCGTAAGTGGCAACGCCTGATATCACCCCAAGAATGGCAGCACGAGCGTCGACGTTCTTAAAGGCAAGCCCTACGATGAATGCCGACAAGATCGGCATAGAGAGCAATCCATAAAGCTGCTGTACTGTGTTGATGATGCTCTCTTGCGAGGCGAAGAATGGCACTAGCAATATGGCCAGCAAGGTCATTGCGATGCAGACAACGCCGCTGAGGCGAGGCACATCTTTAACGTCGCCCACATAAGCCGAGTGCAGGTCGCAAACATAGAGTGCAGCCGATGCGTTAAGTATGGAGTTAAAGGTTGTGAGGACAGCCGCCGCTAATGCGGCGGCAAAAGCTCCAGACAGCCAAGCGGGGAGCACTTCCGCAACGATACGCCCGTAAGCGGCGTCATTGATGTCTCCAAACAGCTTAAATGCGACGACACCAGGGACCACGATAATCACCGGAACGATGAGCAGCCGGATCGCTGCTGCGGCAAGGACACCCTTTTGGGCTTCCTTGATGTTCGGCGCGGCCATGGCTCGCTGCGTGATAGTCTGATTAGTGCTCCAGTAAAAAGTTTGAATAAAGATCATCCCGGTCAGGAGCGTGTGCCACGGGATTGGCGAGTTATTGTCCCCTATTAAAGTCAAGCGTTCGGCAGGAATATCTGAGAAATCAAAGTCGATGGCCCTACAAGCGAGGTAAACGACAAGTAGCGCAAGACTGAGGATCAGGACGCCGCTATAAGTGTCAGAGACAGCAACAGCGCGTAGACCTCCAAGGATCGCATAGGCCGCGCCTACGACGGCAAAGGCAATCGCAACAGCGAGTATCGGGAAGTCGACGTCTGTCATGGACAGGAGAAAGAGCGAGCCACCGTAGAGAATGGCAGGTAAAAAAATGAATATGTTACCGAACAGGAAGAGGATTGAAATCAGTGCTCGGATATGTTTGTCGCCATACTTTTTCTGTAAAAGCTCAGTGGTTGTTGTGCACTCATTGCGGTAGTAAATAGGGAGAAAGATAAAGGCGAGAATAAACAGCCCTACAACAGCAGCAAACTCCCACCATGCCAGAAGTAACATCTGGTTCCCATTCATGCCCACGAGTTGGTCCGTTGACAGATTGGTCAGTGTGATTGACCCAGCCACAAAATACCAAGCAAGCCCCCCATTGGCCAGAAAGTAGTCGTGGCCAGAGGTCTTATCGCTACCCCGAACGCCTCGGCAGTGCATGTATGTGGCAAAGCCGATGAGGGCTGTGATCACGACGAAGACAGTGGTCTGGACAGGATTTATCATTGTATCTTGGAGTTCCTGTTAAAGATGTTTCTCTTGATTACGTGCGCCAGCAGGCCAAGTCTGCCGGTTTTAGGTGAGCGGTGCCAAGGTCAAACAGGCCATCTTCCTTTATCAGAACCGACAGCCCGTCGCAGTCTTCATCGGCATAGTTGAATGCATACCGGATGGCACCGCTGGTCCGTGTGCGGAGTGCACCCGGTAATTGTTCCGGATTTGGGACAGTGGGCTCCAGTGCTGCCTCAATTGTGAGCCTCAAGAACATGGCGTCTGGCTGAGAGGTAAATAGCCATATGTTCTCATGGTGATAAAGAAGATCATGGCCCGAGACACTACGGACTATCGGCGATAAATCGCTCTCCAGATGATCAAGCCAGACACCAGCAGTGACGGGCTGGCCTTTGAAATCTGCGGCTTCTAGATGATTTGATGGGAACGACTCCACGTGGGTGACGCGGACCGGGATCAATTCCTGCAAGGGGCCGGGCGCGAGCGGGGGTGGCACCTGCATTTCTTGTGTTTTAGAGCCGCAACGCGGTCCAAAGATCACGGGCGCCCTCGCATCTGAAAATGCCTCGATCGCAGGGGGCGGTATATTGAATAGGGACGGGACGATCACTAGCGCGTAGTCCTCGAGCTTTGCCCCTGGCGGAACAATATCAATGTCGAAACCAAATGATCTTGCTACTGAGTACCAGTGCATAACTAACTTCATGTAGTTCCATGTGGCACCCTGTGGCTGAATCTCAGACATCCATTGGGTCTCATAAGAGAACACCAGGGCGATTCTTGGCGGTGATGCCTTTGGCGTTTCAGCTTGGGCCGCTTTTAGACCTTCACGTTCTTGGGCGGCTTGACGGACTTCAGCAGCTCCCACAGCCGGTTCATTGTCCGGTCGCATGAGGCCCGCGTGCATTTGCTCTTGGGCGAAGGGGGCTTGTCGCCACCTGAAGTAACACAGGAGTTCTGCGCCATGTGCTGCTGCCTCGTGGGTCCATAAACGCAACATGCCGGGGAACGGGGCAGGATTATGGTCAGCCCAGTTAACGGGGCCCGGCTGCTGTTCAAGAACAGCAAAGCGCCCGCGCCCGCAGTTTCGATAAAGATCATGATGGAATGCGGCAAAATCGGGGTGGCCTTGCCGCATAAAGGCTAGCTTTTCCGCCATGTCGTAAGGGCCAATATCCAGAAACCCCAAAGGGTAGCTGTCCCACCCGGCGATATCGATATCCTCCGATAGCTGATAATGATCGAAGTCCGTAAAAAAGCCCATGAAGTTATGATAGATCTCGCGTCCCGGGGAGTTTGCCCGAATGATCGTCGTCTGCATCCTATTGTAGGTAACAACTTGATCCGACGAGAATCGATAAAAGTCCAAAACATGGGATGGGTTTGGTTCTGTTGTTGTCAGGTTCGGAAGATCAATCTGATCGAAGGACTGGTAAACTTGCGACCAGAAAACAGTACCCCAGGCGTCGTTGAGTTTGTCGATATCTCCATACCGGTTCGCCAGCCAACTTTGAAAAGCGACTTCAGCAGCGGGCGAATAGCTCCGTACTGTATCGTGACAGCCATACTCATTGTCTGTCTGCCATGCCTCGACGGCGCTGTGGTCGCCATATCGTTTCGTCATGGCGGTGACGATCCGGCGTGTTTCATCCGTATACCGTGGGGATGAAAAGCAATAGTGTCGTCGGGACCCAAACCGTCGTGGGCGTCGATCTTTGTCCCAGGCCAGAATGTCTGGATAAGTATCAATCAGCCACTTTGGCGGTGTTGCTGTGGGTGTTCCCAGAATGAGCTGCAGGCCGACATCGGAGAGAGTTTCGATCGCTTTATCGAGCCAGCCCCAGTCAAACTCGTTGCTAGCCGGTTCGATCCTTGACCAAGCAAATTCGCCAAGGCGTACAACCTCAAGTCCCAGGTCAACCATGCGTTTGGCATCATCCGCCCACAAGCCCTGATCCCAATGTTCTGGATAGTAACAAACCCCTAGGCGCATTCTTCCATTCCGCTCCAAATTGCCTTCCGTAAGCACTATCGATTGGATCACGTTTTTGCCACCGTCTTGCGCATTGGGTGAACGGCGGTAGCTCAGGTGCTTCGGACGAAAAAGGCGATACGGCTCGTGACCGTACCGCCTCTCTTAGGAAAGAACGTTAGGGAGGGTTACGTTCTTAACTTTGGTGCTCATTTCCGGTATTCCCCGCAGGGAAGTTTGGGATGAAGCCAGGCACTAGAATTTTGCCCGAACGCCGACGAGATAGCGCGACCCGGTCCGTGAATATGTCAGGAAGCGATTAGAAAATCTCGAGAAGTCACGGGTGTCAGAGCCGGTTATGTTGATCCCTTCCGCATAGACCTGGAAGTTATCGTTGATGTCGAATGCCGTGGAGAAATCCAACTGGCCAAACGCTTCGCGCTGTCGTGGCTCAGAGAAATTTGAGAAGCACTGGAAGAGGAACTCATCCCGATAGTTGTAGGAGAGCCGTGCTTGCAGTGGTCCTTTTTCATAGAAGCCAGTTGCGTTAAACGAGTGCGGAGACAGGCCATTGTAGTCGCAATCGGCAACCGGCGTGCCTTCCTGGCGATCGATTTCGCTCGTGACATATGTGTAGTTCAGCTGTGTGCCAAAGCCGTCCCACGGGGCAGGCAGGCTTTCGAATGCCATCTGGAATGCCAATTCGACACCAGTGATGGAGCCCGTTTCGCCATTCCGATCCCGTGTATCCTGGAAATCCACATTTATCGGAAGATCTGCACCCGTTGTATTTCCTGCATTGCCTGCTGGAATAACGACCACGCCTGGCACAGGAAGAGTTTGAGACTCGATGAAGTTGTCAAACTCCTTATGGAAGCCTTGGATCCCGAAGAAGCCCGTATCACCGAAGTAATATTCGAATGAGACATCGTAGTTCGTCGATTCAAAGGCTTCGAGGAAGGGATTGCCACCGGTTGATGTGGGTGCATTTGATCGTCCGCCGAACGAATTGGCAACACCGAGTTCTGTCAGTGTCGGACGCGTTACTGTTTCGGAGTAGGCCAACCTTACGACAGTGTTTTCCGTAGGTTCAACTTTCAGATTGAACGACGGTAGGAAGTTTACGTAGCGGTTATCGATAGAAACAGTTGTCGCAGGCCCAAAGATCGGCGAAAGCTGCGTATCACCAACTGATTCGCGGAATTCAATGACCGGTTGGTCTACGCCTGTGGAGGTCGTTTCTGTAATTGCGACGCGGAAGCCGAGGTTCGCTGACCAGGGCAGTTCCCCGTCGAAGTCACCGCCCCACTGGGTGTTAAAGTAGGTCGCGTACACCGTTTCGTCGACTGCGAAGCTGGCTGCCGGATTAAAGTCCGGCTCAAAGAAGCCGAAGATTGAGTTTCCGGCTGCTGCTTGGCGGGCGAGAAGTTCATCGTCACCTATTGTAGATCGGCCTGTCCGGTTTGGATCTGCGATGTTTGCAGGGTCGTTTAGAGCGGCGAATGCCGCCTCGAAGGACGAAGTAAGGGTTGCCGCTGGAACCGTATTTGCTCCATCAACGCCATCAAGGAAGCCGTCGAATGAGAATTCCGACAGGATGCTGTCGTCAAAGTCCACGGTGTACCCACAATATGCGCAGAAGATCCCGGCGCCTTGGGTTGGTGAGAAGTTATCAAATTGATCCTGCCCTTTTTCCCGGTCAGTGAAGAAACCGCCGAAGGAGATGTCTTGCAGGAAACCTCGATCAATCGTCCAAGTACCATTGAACTTCGCTTCGAAGATTTCGTCTTCCACTTCCGTGCGCGTGACGTTCACAAAGTGCAGACGCTGGATAGAAGTATCGGTTGCGCCAACAATGTTTGTAATGGTGGAAATGCCGTCATTGCTCACTGATTCAATGAGCGGCGAGGCAGGGGCGAGTGCCCCAAGCACCACGAATGGGTTCACGCTCTCACGTGTGGCACGCGAATAGGCGATATCGAGCTCTGCATTAAACGCGCTGGTGAGATCCCAATCAAAGTTGCCGCCGATCGCAAAAGTCTCCGCGTCACGATCGTTTGGCGCGTTGATCACATTGTCGTTCTGGGAAGGGCCGGTCACTCCAGCAAGGTCGGGGTTGCGGGCAAGAAAATCTTCGCCAGGACGGCTGAACGAAATGACCGTGCCGTTTTCGTCGAGTTGAGGATCAATGAACGGCGGACTGAAGAAGCCTGAAAACTCCGTTGCAAACGAATCAACGTCAAAGCTGGTGTATAGGCCGTCTAAGGTGAACGTGAACCGGTCACCGTCAGAGATCTGTCCCGTTGCATTGATCGTCAAACGCTCACGATCCTGAACATCACGACGGTGAACAACTTGCTGTTGAACACGTGCGCCATCAGGCAACTCGCCTAAATCTGCCATCGTTAAGCCAGCGGACGATTCCGGTGCTGCAATTGTGGTGTCGCCGGTTCGAAGGGCAAAGCCGTTTGTGAAGGACGAGTCTTCTTGCGCACGTCGATTACTGTAGGAGGCGCCAAGGAGAAAGCCAATCGTTGCATCGTCGTTTCGCCACGAGCCAACGCCTGAAAACTGCGGGCTGAACTCGTCACGCAAGGTATCGTAGAGACCTGCGGCATTCGCTGAGAATGATGTTCCCGTCTCAAGCGGGCGCGCGGTCACGATATTTACAAGCGCGCCGATCCCGCCTGACTGTAGATTGGGCGTTGACGTCTTGTAGACTTCCGCGCGCTGAAGAACATCCGATGACAGAACATCAAATGAGAATTCCCGCCCCGGATTGTCGGTTGCGAGTGTGCGGCCATTGAGGGTGACGGCGTTAAATTCTGGTCCAAGGCCACGAACAGTAATGAACTGGCCTTCACCGCCGGACCGATCGATGGCGACGCCGGTGATTCGCTGCAGTGCTTCGGCAAGGTTAGTATCTGGGAACTTCCCGACATCTTCTGCGGAGATCGCGTCAACAACTTGTTCCGATCCACGTTTGACATCGAGGGACTGTTGTAGGGAACCTCTAATGCCCGTGACGACGATCTCGTCAGTTGCTTCATCTTGCGCGATGGCGTTGGTGACCGGCATCAGGGCAACGGTCGCGGAGCTCAATAGAAAACCCCTCAGAAGTCTCATGTTTCCTCTCCTTCAGGCGCACTCTTGTTTTGTTGCGCCATTTATTTTCACCAGTTCGGCCGTGCTTGACGGTCGATGCCGCTCCATTTTTGGCGGCTTAATGGCTGGCTTTCCTCCCGACAAAATTGTCGTAGGGCATAGTTTACGAAGCCGTTTTTAGCGGCCATGGGGCGTATGGCGTCGCATGTGTTTTTTGGGAACAGGCCGTCGCCGGAATCGTAGGTGTTGCAATTCAGACTTTATGGGCACCTCAGACAATCCTAGAAAAGTCCGTACAACGGCCGGCGACAAAAGTGCAAAATAGCGGGGCTTAGCGTGAAGGTGTTCGCGCTCGGTACTCGCGTGGAGACCAGCCGATGGTTTTGCTGAATTGTTTGCTGAAATGATACTCGTCGCAATAACCTAACTCATCAGCAATCTCACGGAGAGTTTGCGAGCTACTACTCAGTAAATGGCACGCGCGTTCCATCGTTACTGCAATGCGGTATTTGCCCGGAGGAATGCCTGAAAGACGCCGAAACTTCTTGCGGAAGGCTTCATAAGCGATGCTCATACTGTCAGCGGCATCTTGAGGACGTTCATAGGTTTCAAGAGCGGCCTTAGCTGATTCAAGCCATTTGATGTCTGCTTCGCGACTCTCCCGCGAGGCATGCTGAATATCCATCAAGAGTCTCTGCATACGCATTGCCTCCGCCATCATCTTAACAGGATCGCCATCATTGTTGTCGCCAATGGCCTGCTTGAAACGATCAAGCCAATAGTCAGTCGGATGAAGCGGGATCACCGGTTCGGTGGTGTCGAAACACCCTTCCTTTCGCCAGAGATCAAAAACTGGCCCTTCGAATACCAAGTAAAGTTCGTCCCACCGCTCATCTGCTGGCGGTCCATACCAGTGTTCGAGCCCAGGTTGGACGAGAACAGCGTCGCCCGGCCTCACGTCAGTTTCATAGCCGTTCTCGTCCTCATAGAAGCCGTCGCCGCGCAAAACATAGACCAGGGTGTAGTGCGGTAAGATACGTGTTCTCGTGAGGACGCCAGCGCCATTTTTGACAAAACAAGCGATGCGAATGCCGCCGATTGGCGACACCGACATGTTCCTGACGAAAAAGGTGCTTTCTTCCATAGGTGCGGTGGTCAAATTCCCTGAGCGAGAGCCCGTCGTCAGTGCCTGCCCAATCAAGCAATTTTGGACGACCAAATAACACATCCGCGTCCCAAATTCGACCTTCACATTGCCCTGACCTACCATACGGTGACAGGTCTAGACTGGGTTGTTCATAGGAGCGGGTCATGCCCATATGGCAATTGAGGGCATGTGAAATTGCTGGCCATGTCGAATACTGAAACATATCGATACTGCGATGACATCACCAAATACAAAAAGCACGAAAATGGACGAGCAGGTTGGGCAGGTAGCTGGCGATGGGGCCCAACGATCAGCACTGGTCCAGATTGTCCGCCCGGAAAACACACCAGACACTTACCAGTCCCAGTTCCTTGTTCTGAGAACGGATGAAACCGAATTCATTCTGGAGGTGGAACAAGGTGAGCGGCCGCGGATCCTCTATTGGGGGCCTTGCCTTAAAAACACGACGCCTGAGGAACTCGCGCTCTTGTCAGTTCGTCAGTGGGCGCACGGAGGGGCAGAAATTGATGTCGCGCCTTCGCTATCAAATGAATTGGGCGCTGCGGTTCCTGGTCCGCCGGGGTTTATTGCCCATCGTAACAGTACTGACTGGGCCGCGATTTTTCGGGTCAGCGGGCTCCAAAAAAGCCCTGCGCAATCGGCCACCATCATCTGCGATGATCCGAACACACAGCTTCGCGCACAATACGATTTTTGCCTTGATCCAATCAGCCATGTTCTTGAAGCGAGCACATCCATTACCAATCTCGGCGATGCCCCGGTAACCATCGACTGGTGTTCTGTCCCGTGCTTGCCATTAGAAAGACGCTTGACGAAGCTAATGGGGTTTGCCGGCCGTTGGGCCATGGAGTTCCAAACCGAGAACATCTCCGCGTTCAGAGGAAGTTATCTCCGGGAAAATAAGAGCGGTCGCACGAGTCACGATAACTTTCCGGGGCTTATCGCTATGACTGAGTTCACGAGTGAGAAGTCCGGGACAGCTGTTGGGTTTCATTTGGGATGGAGCGGGAATAACCGCGTAAGGGCCGATCGTCATTCAGACGGACGTGCATTTGTCCAGATGGGCGAGTTGTTTTATCCCGGTGAGCTTCAACTGAATGAGGGAGAAGCCTATACGACGCCAGTGCTATATGCGGCAAGATCAGACCACGGTTTAAATCGCCTTTCGCAGCAGTTCCACGACCATGTTGCTGGAAGAGTATTAGATGGTCGAATTTCAAACAAGCCGAGACCTGTCCACTACAATACTTGGGAAGCGGTATATTTTGATCACTCCGAAGATCGCTTGCTGGCGTTAGCAGAGAAGGCGGCTTGGGTTGGAGCAGAACGCTTCGTTCTGGACGATGGCTGGTTCGGCGCTCGGCGAAATGACAAAGCTGGCCTGGGGGACTGGTATGTCTCCAAAGAAGTTTATCCAAATGGGTTGAAACCCCTCGTCGACCGGGTCCGGGCGCTCGGGATGGAGTTTGGGATCTGGTTCGAACCGGAAATGGTCAATCCCGATAGTGATTTGTTCCGTGCACACCCTGACTGGATCCTAGAAGCGCGAGGCGTTGAGCAAGTTCCGTTCCGTAATCAGTACACGCTAGATCTAACCCGCCCTGAGGTCTCAGAGTACCTCTTCAATTGCATCAGCGAAATCGTTAAGCTAAACGATGTCAGCTATATCAAATGGGATATGAATCGGGAGATCAACCATCCTGCAAGTGCAGGGCGCGGTGTCATCAACCGGCAAACTCGTGCCGTTTATGCGCTTATGAAACGGTTGCGCGACGCTCATGAAGAGCTGGAGATTGAGACCTGCTCATCGGGTGGTGCACGAACAGATTATGGTGTTCTTCGGTATACCGATCGTATTTGGCTATCAGATTCAAACGATGCCCTCGATCGGCAACGCATCCAACGGGGGGCAAGTTACTTTTTCCCTCTTAAAATCCTCGGGAGTCATGTGGGGCCGAGAACCTGTCACATTACCCGGCGCGAATTGAACATGGAGTTTCGCGCGGCCACAGCTCTCTTTGGGCATATGGGACTTGAGCTCAATCTTTTTGAGGAATTTGAAGCGGACTTGGAGACGCTACGGGAAGGAGTCGCGCTCCACAAAAAGTATCGGCATCTCATTCACGGCGGAAAGTTTGTGCGCCTTGATTCCTCCGATTACCTCAATATGGTCGGTGTGATCGCCCTGGATTGTAATGAAGCATTGTTTTCGTGCGCCAAAACGAGCGGGCACAATACGACGCTGCCCGGGCGGTTCCGCTTTGCCGGTCTCGACGAAACAAAACGCTATCGCGTCAAAATCGTCTGGCCGACTTCGAATTTCTCTGTCACATCGCCGTCGATTGTTGAAGCGGCAGACCTTTTAGGTGAGGGGAGCGAGTTCTCCGGCGAAGCGCTGTTAGTGCACGGATTTCAGCTTCCTTTGATGTATCCAGAAAGCTGTATCGTCTATCACTTTCAGGCGGTGTAGGATTTGCGCCTGCTGCCGAACTCTCAGGATCCCCTTAACATTCTTCTGGTCGCTGAAAGTGCGGTGTCGCCGATTTCCCTTCGAAAGGCTCAATTCCGATGACCGATCACGTCGCTGAGTTAGAAACCCAGATAGAAGGCAAAACTGTCTACCGGCGCGGCTATACCAAAGCGGATGGACGTGACTTGTTTCTGTACGGCTATGCAGCTCATGAAGAAATTGCTTTGCCCGAAAGCGCTGACGAGATCGCGAAGGGAGGCGAGCTTCGCTGGCATCCGCTTCGTCGCGAATGGAGTGTCTATGCAGCACATCGCCAAAACCGAACTTACAAACCGGCGGCCGCAGCCAATCCCTTGGCACCGTCCGTACCCGGCCAACCGGCAACTGAAATTCCGTTCACAGATTTTGAACTTGCTGTCTTTGAGAACAAGTTCACCAGTTTTCACCCAGAGGCATCGGATGCCTCGCCCATCAAAGGCTTGACTTCGAAGAGCGCACGGGGACGCTGCGAGGTGGTTGTTTATTCACCCGAAAGCGAAGGTAGTCTCGCGACGATCGGTCAGGAGCGCAGGCGTCTATTGGTTGCGGCGTGGATTGATCGGTATCAAGCGCTTTTTGATATGGGATGTGCCTTCGTACTTCCGTTCGAAAGTCGCGGCGATGAGGTCGGCGTAACGCTGCATCACCCTCATGGACAGATTTACGGGTTTCCTTTTGTGCCTCAGCCGCAAAGCGCTGCTGTTTTGGCATTCGATGAGGGGTATGATCTTGCTAAAGACTTGGCACAGTTCGCGCCAGAGTTTGGCGTCGCCGAGGAAGGGCCAATGCGGGCGATCTGTATGCCCTATGCAAGGTTTCCTTTTGAAACGTGGATTGCGCCTGGTGAATGCGTGGGGGGACCTTGGGATTTCAATGAAGAAGCGCTCGATGCATTTGCCTTTCTACTTGGCGATATTACCCGTCGGTATGATGAATATTTTGGCCGGGCCACCGCTTACATGTTAGGTCTGCATGCAGCACCAATAAATGGGCCTGCTAACTTCCATTTCACAGCACAGTTTTATCCCATCTTGCGCGCACCGGATCGAGTAAAGTTTCTTGCCTCTGTTGAACAGCATACGAGCGTGATGACCGTTGATGTGATGCCGGAGCGTGCTGCAGATATCCTGCGAGCACTCTAGATGGTGATCACGGCATTTGAAGACCGTTTTGGTGAGGTCCCGACGGCTGTGGCGACAGCCCCCGGGCGGGTAAACTTGATCGGTGAACACATTGACTATAATGGCGGGATGGTGCTGCCTATGGCACTACCTGTGGGGCTGACCGTTGCGATCAGTCCACGGCCCGATGACCGAGTGCTCATCGCTTCTGAACGTTTTGATTCCGTCGAAAACTTCCGCTTGGGAGACGCCAAGAAAGGTCATTGGGCTGATTATGCCTTGGGGGCAGTGGCCCTCGCCAATCAAACAGGCCTATTCGCCGGTGGCCTCAACCTGCTTGTGTCTTCGACCATCCCCGATGGGGCCGGATTATCGTCTTCGGCGGCATTGATTGTGGCGATCCTGAAAGCGGTAAGAGATCAAGCCGCTTCAAAGATTTCTGACGTGGAGATCGCCCTTTTGGCCCAACGGGTTGAACACGAGTTTATCGGGATGCCGTGCGGGATTATGGATCAAATGGCCGTCGCTGTTGGGCAGCCCGATCAAGCGCTGGCGCTTGACACAATAACCCTTGAATTTAGCCTTGTTCCCTTACCGGATCAGTTCCATTTCGCAGTTGTTCACTCCGGGCAGCATCGTAAGCTCTCCGACGGGCGCTACCGCGAGCGTACGCAGGAGTGTCACCAAGCCAAAGAGGCTGCCGGAGGGAGAGATCTCTGTTCGTTAAGTGAAGCGGACGTCGCTGATCTATCTGTACCCGATGATGTAAAGAGGCGCGCCAGACACTGTGTGACAGAGCATCGGCGTGTTCTCGCCACTGTGGACGCACTAAAGCAAGACAACCTGATGCTGGTCGGTAGACTGATGAGTGAAAGTCACGCCTCCATGCGCAATGACTTCGAAATGTCGACACCTGAAATCGATGCCCTTGTCCACGATGCCATCGAGTTTGGCGCGCTCGGATCGCGGTTAACTGGTGGCGGCTTTGGCGGCTGTCTTGTTAGCCTCGTGCCGACAGAGGTTTTGGATGGTTGGTGCGACAAGCTCCGTTCCAGCCACTCGCAGGCCTGGTTCGTCTGCTAGGGACCGTAATGGATCCTATTGTTCCTACATTAATCGGGAAGCGGTCTGGTGCTAAAGGTGCAGGATCCTGGGCGGGGTTTTGAGTGTAAACCCGAACCGAAAACAGCCTGGCGTCCATTGGCTTTTCTGAAGAGTGTCTTGATGCTGTGTTCCCCACTTGATCTCGCTCTTGATCTCGTTCCAGTGCACGGGCAAGAGAGTGTAAATTGAGGAAACTAAGTCTCGCTAAGAGTTTGTGTCGTTTTGAGCCAGTATTCATGACTGAGATCCAAATTCATCGATTTTGTGTCGCACCCATGATGGACGGCACCGACCGACACTGCCGTTACTTCCATCGTCTAATGACGCGTCATGCGCGTCTGTATACGGAAATGATCGTCGCTGAGGCAGCGGTGTTTGGGGACCGGGAACGTCATCTTGGATTTGATGATTGCGAACATCCGTTGGCCCTTCAGTTGGGCGGTTCTGACCCGGCGATGATGGCACGAGCAGCTGAGGCGAGCGTTGCATTTGGTTATGATGAAGTAAATTTAAACGTGGGGTGCCCATCGGACCGCGTGAAAGCCGGGACATTTGGCGCCTGTCTTATGCAAACCCCGCAAATCGTGGCGGATTGCATTGCTGCCATGAAAGCTGTCGTCGATGTTCCGGTTACGGTGAAATGCAGGATCGGCGTTGATAATCAAGACCCCGAAGAAAGCCTCAGTAACCTGATTGAGCTTGCGGTAGCAGCGGGATGCACCACATTCATCGTACACGCACGAAAGGCTTGGTTGCAGGGGTTAAGCCCGAAGGAAAACCGCGAGATCCCGCCGTTGGACTATGGCCTCGTTGCACGCATGAAAGCGCGCTGGCCTGCGCTGACGATTGTTTTGAATGGTGGCATTGGCACCATCAATGAGGCGAGAGGCCATCTCGACACCTTTGATGGGGTGATGCTCGGGCGTGCCGCGTACGGAACACCGGGAATATTGCGGGATGTGGATCGGGTCATGTTCGGCAGCAAAAATTCGCCACCCGTTTTAGGCGAGATTGTTCAAGCCATGGATAGCTATACGCGCAGGCACGTCGAACAAGGCGGGAGTGCACATCACGTTGTCCGGCATATGATCGGGTTGATGCACGGTCGACCAGGAGCGAGGGGCTGGCGTCGTCGGTTGACGGAGCAGGGTACGAAAACTCCCGCCAATATTCTGCAGTTAGCCTGGAACGAGATCCAAAAAGAAAGGGCGGATGCCACAGCACCCGCCCTTTAGAGATTTCTTAAGCTTATCAGCTTTGAGTCTGACTATGCCGTCTACTGAACACGTTTGACTTCGTAGCCTTCTGCATTGAGCATATTCACAACGCTGTCCGGTCCGGCAAGGTGTCCCGCGCCGACAGCAATGAAGTAGTCGCCTTCGCCGGCCATGATTTCTTTGATTTCGGTGGTCCAGTTTTCGTTTCGATCAACGATCAGCGCGTCATAGGCCATAGGCGCGGTAGCGCGCATCTCGCCGAAAAACTCAGCGTCCAACGCATCGATATCGCCTTGCGTCCAGACTTCAAGCAAGCGGTCAGTAATCGCTTTAAAGTCTGCAAACTGTCCCATGGAGACGTCGAAGTTTGCAAGCATTTCTGGCCCATCCAGGCTGGAAAGAGCTTTGATCTGGTACTCAGCAGTTTCAAGAAAGTCGATGGCATCGCCTTCTTCGTTCGCTTTGGCTAGAACAATTGGCTCGACACCCTTGGTTGGGTCGAAGCCTTCTTTCTGCATAGCTAGCGTCGACAGGCTGATGATCGCAAACCATGGACGGTAGGGTTCAATTGCCGCGAAAGGAACACCAAGGTCGCCTGCAACTGCACTTAGCTGGCCTGCGCGTTCCGGTCCGAGGATTGAAGAAAGCGTCGTACCCGGAGGGTTAAGGCCATATTGCTGCACAAGCGCCATTAACTGTTGCTGTGCTTCAGGGCTCGCAACGTCCGCTTCCGTAATCGTGGTCTCAGTGCGCGCCATGGCGTCAGTAAACGCATCGGTTTGCCAATCCACCCCTTCCGGAAGGATGTGGAATGTCCCGAAGAGAACGACTTCGCTATCGTCATCGGTAAGGTGCCACATAGCTGGCGCACCCCCGAAGGCCATCTCCTCGCTTGGTGCTTTTTCTGCGGGCGCGGCGGCTTCCACATTTGCGCTGTTACTGGCGCACGCCGCCATGACGAAGGCGCATATCCCAAAAGCTGAGAATTTCATTTTATTCGATGACATGGGGCCACTCCTTTTCATTTTCCCACTCCCGATTTGTGAAGGTTAGATGAGTTTTCGTCCGGCTGCGAATTTTCTCATTCACCTATCAAAACGTTCATCTTCAACAACGTGAAGATATCTTATTCGGCTTCTTCCTCATCAACGAAGATCGCCTCAATTGGTCTTTCAAAGACCCTTGCGATTTTGAATGCTAAAGGAAGGGACGGGTCATAGCGCCCCTTCTCAATAGAATTGATCGTTTGGCGTGAGACTTCCAATTGCTCCGCAAGGGTTGCCTGGCTCCATCCTCTTTCGCCCCGGAGTTCCGGAAGCTTGTTTTTCATGTCGACTTCCATGCCGTGATAATCCAACTGACCGACATGATAATGAAGGCACCCCCGGCCATCCAGATCACTTGCGGTGAAGGCCAAGCATAAATCATCTGGCCAAGCCCATAAATGATTTGTAGTCCGACAATGACAAGTCCTGTAATTGCTAGCGACCTCTCCATTAGATGTTTCACAAGTTCATCGGACGCCGCATAAAAGCGGTAGCTTTCATAGGTAATGACGAAAGAGGACACCAATAAGGTTAAAGCGAGAACGATGGAGGCAGTTTCGCCTCTCACTTCACCTTGGTCTGGTGATGTGAACCCGAAAACAAAGCCTGCGATGAAGCCCGCAAGCCCCATACGCCAGCACATTCTCTTGACGGCTGGTGAAGATGTGTCGCCACCAAAGGCGATGAAACGCCAACGTTCCATAAAAACTCCCTGACAAGGAAGCTTTACAAGGCGAGATGTCAGATGTCAAGGAGCCTTTCCATCAAGTGGCAAGAGAGAGAAATCGACGAAAGTCCTGATTCTCTGGTTGGGCATCCCGGTCGAGAGTAACGACCAACAGCCTAGATCTTCTGGTTGTAAGCGCCCACTTCCGGGTGGGAGGAGAGGATCGCATCCAGCTCCTTAAACATGGCTTTCATATTTTCTTCCGACGTCGGACTTTCCACGACGACAACAAGCTCCGGTTTGTTGGAAGAGGCGCGCACGAGACCCCAAGTGCCGTCTTCTGCCGTGACACGCACGCCATTCACAGTCACCACATCGCGGATCGGTTGGCCGATAATCTCACCACCGGCATCAGCCTTCGCTTTGATGGCGGCGACGACCTTTTCGACAACGCCGTACTTTTCCTCGTCTGCGCACTTAGGCGACATGGTCGGGGACTGCCACGTTTTAGGTAGCGATTTTCGGAGGTCGGACAGTTTTTTGTCGGGGTTGCGCTCCAACATTTTTAAAAGAGCAATGGCAGCAACGAGGCCGTCATCATATCCACGCCCAATGGGTGTATTGAAAAAGAAGTGTCCCGACTTTTCAAAGCCGGCAAGGGCGCCCATGTCGTGGCTTTTGCGTTTGATATAGGAGTGGCCGGTTTTCCAGTACTCGGTCTTTGCCCCGTTTTCGATGAGGACCGGGTCGGTTACAAAAAGGCCGGTTGATTTCACGTCCACGACGAACTGCGCATTCTCATGGAGCGCAGACAGGTCCCTGGCGATTAAGACGCCAATCTTATCAGCGAAAATTTCTTCGCCTTCATCGTCGACAACCCCGCAACGGTCACCATCGCCGTCAAATCCCAGCGCCACGTCTGCGCCATGTTCTCTCACCGCATCTTGCATGGCATGGAGCATCTGCAAGTCTTCCGGGTTAGGATTATATTTCGGAAACGTATGGTCAAGGTCGGCATCCATGGGGATAACATCAACGCCTAGGCGCGAGAGCGTTTCAGGCGCGTAGGCCCCGGCGGTACCGTTGCCACATGCAGCAATGACCTTCAATTTACGATCGATTGAAACGCCGTTGGTCAGGTCATCCATGTAGCGTTCCCGCATTCCGGCAATCGCTTTGTAGGCGCCGCCCTCATAGGTTTTGATTTCACCAGAAAGCACAATGTCACTTAAGCGACCCATCTCATCCGGGCCAAATGTAAGCGGCTTAGCCGCGCCCATTTTTACGCCGGTCCAGCCATTCTCGTTATGGCTTGCGGTCACCATCGCGACACACGGGATATCGAGATCGAATTGGGCAAAGTAGGCGACCGGTGAAAGCGCAAGGCCAATGTCGTTCACTTCGATGCCGGCGCTCATCAGACCCACTGTCAGGGCTTGCTTAATGGACAGTGAGTAACCGCGAAAATCGTGGCCGACAACAATGCGCGGTTCTTTGCCCATTTCACGAATCAAGGTGCCGAGGCCCTGGCCGAGTATCTGAATGCCGAGAAGGTTTATTTCCGGCCCGAATAGCCAGCGGGCATCGTACTCTCGGAACCCCGTAGGTTTGACGAGTGGGGTAATTTCGTATTCGAGGGTGTTCGGCGACAAACTGGCAACAGGGGTCGGCAAGGTCATGGTTTGGCATCCCTATTTCAAAAACGCCCCGGACCATAGTCTGCATTCGTAAATTGACAACAGGGGTAGATATCTGGCCTTTGAAGCGGCGCTTCTGCATCTTGTCGGCGGTGACAAATCAGGATCGGCCCGGCATAGTCTCGGGCTAAACCTTCAAAAGGGGCCGACAAAGAATGGACTTTCCGCTTTCCATGGGAGAAGTTTCCATCGGCTTGCGTGGACAGAGCGCGCTAGGCCTTTTTTCTTTCGTGTTTATCGCCTGGCTTTTTTCCAGCGGAAAGACCCGTTTTCCGATTCTGACGGCGGGGTGGACGATCATCCTTCAAATCGGGATTGCCGCTTTGCTGCTTTACATCCAGCCGGCGCGGGATGCCTTGTCGTCGCTACGGGTCGTCGTGGAGACCCTCCAGGCAGCAACCACAGTGGGGACAACCTTCGTTTTCGGCTATTTGGGCGGCGGTGAGACACCGTTCGAAGTTGTCAATGGCGGAGCCATGTTCAATTTCGCCTTTGGGGCAATGCCGCTGGTGATTTTCTTCTCTGGCCTGTCAGCACTTTTGTGGCATTGGGGGATCCTGAAACTATTCGTGCGGGGGCTGGCGTTTTTGCTAGAGCGGGTGTTCCGGGTCGGCGGCGCTGTGGCGCTTTCGTCCGCGGCAAATACGTTTCTTGGCCAGACCGAATCGCCGCTCCTCATTCGACCTTACCTCTCCAAGGTGACCAAGCCGGAGCTCTTCATTATCATCACGGGTGGATTTGCGACGGTTGCTGGGTCGGTCATGGCGGTTTACGCGACCATCCTCGCCGATATCGACCCCTCCGTGCTCGGACATATCATTATTGCCTCGATCATTTCTGTCCCGGCCGCCATATTGATGGCCCAGGTCATCATGCCAGCGGAAAGGGGTCAGGTGCCAACACCCGCAGAAGCGGCGAGTGACTTTGGCTATGCCAGCTCCATGGACGCCTTCATGCAAGGCGTCACTGACGGGTTGGGCCTATATCTAAATATCCTTGCCTCGTTGATCGCCTTCACGGCGTTTGCGGCATTGATCAACATTATGCTCGCAGGACTCCCGGAGATTGGCGGTCAACAAGTGAGCCTGGAGTTATTGTTCGGCTATCTCTTTGCGCCCTTAATGTGGCTCGCGGGTATTCCTTGGGAAGAATGCCTCAAAGCCGGATCGCTTATGGGTATTAAGACGGCAGTCAATGAACTGGTTGCGTACGTCAATTTGTCCGCCATGCCTGATGATGCATTTTCTGAGCGCACACTTCTGATCATCATCTATTCCCTGTGCGGATTCGCCAATTTTGCCAGCCTTGGCATAGTCATCGGCGGGTTGACGGCGCTTGCTCCGGACCGCCGGCAAGATGTGATCGACCTCGCGCCGAAGGCCCTTGTTGCCGGCACACTATCTACTCTTATGACTGGCGCAGTGATTGGCCTAATCTGGAATGGCTGACGAAAATCTCTTTGCGGTTATGGTCGGCGGATCCATCGATGGGGCCCAGATTGAGCTTCATGATGTTCGATTTGTCATCGGGGAGACCATTGAAGACTGTTTCGACGATTTGCGAGCTCAGTGGTGGGGAACGCCAAAGTCTCTGCACATCGATGCATGGGGTGCTCTTCAGTGGGCAGATGGATATCGAATTGACCTCGTGCCTGAACCGGCGCCGCAATCGGAAAAGCTCTGGTTCGTGAACTTGGGCGGATATGATCCTGACCAGTTTGACGAGCTTCACTACAACACGTTCGTCGTCGCTCCCGATGCCCGGGCAGCCAAGAAACGAGCGCTGGATGAGATGCCCAAGTGGAAGTCACCTCACCGAGACACGGTATATGAGGTTGACGGTATTATTGATGTTCTTGCGAGCGCGACCGAGATATCGGATCGTGCGGCCGTGCATATCCGATTGACGGCGGATGAAGAGCAGCGGCGCTTTAAATTCGAGACCCGCTATTGGCCCATTGGCAAGCAATGAGGACTTTATGACAGCGGCTGAGGCTATCATAACGCTCCTTGAAACGCGCGGCGGTGATAAGTCAATCTGCCCGTCAGAGGCTGCCCGACAGCTCAATGCGGAAAACTGGCGCGAATCTATGCCAGTGATCCGTGAGGCCGCTGCTTCGCTTGAAGCTGAAGGGCGCATTTTGGTGACACAAAAATCTGAGATTGTGGAAATCGCAGAGGCAAAAGGGCCGATTCGCTTGCGCCTCAAATGATGGTTAGAATTTGATGGTCCCCTCTCTGTGCAGGGGCTGTTCGTTGTGTGGAGCTAGAGATGAAAATATCGACGGTACGGCTGATTTTGGCGGTCGTTTCTTGCGGGTTTGTGTTTGGTCCGTTCTCAGGCGGGCCAACCTATGCCAGCCAAGCCACTTTGAATGATCAGGGGGCATTACAAAGTGATGGGGCAACCGCTGCAATGAGTAAGGCCGATGCAATCGCCCTCTTAGGACAAGCCGTTGCAAAAGCCGAAGCCGATGCCGCCGATAGATATGCCTTCACGATGGCTTATCAAATTTCTACCGACGAGGCGGAAACCGACCGCAAAGAATATGTCCTGCGTTTCGATCCACGGCTGGCAAAGGGTGAGCAATGGGAACTGAAATCGCCTGACATCAGTGAGCTGAGTAAAAAGGAACGAAAGCTCCTGCGCGGGTTACAACAAGATGAAAATACACCCGACGGGGTCCTTATCTACGACCAGTTGGCACTTGATGAGGACACCATCGAAATCACCGGTCAAACCGAAGAGACGGTTGTCATCGAAGGCCGGTCCATCGACACCGAAGTCCCCGAACGCGTTCGCGAAGCAGTGATTTTGGCGATCACTCTCAACAAAGCGGGCGCATTTATCGAGAAGATCCAGGTGCAGGCAGATAAACCTTTCAAGCCGGTTCGGATTGCCAAGGTAAACGAAATGAACCAGGTCCAAACCTTTGCAGCGCCTACAGACGGCTTGCCAGCTATTCTTGAGGCGTCAGAATCGGTGACGCGCGGGGAGGCTATGTTCAAAGACTTCTACCGCGGCTCATCGACATCTTACTCTGATATTGTGCGCGTGCCGGCGGACGACATCACCCCTTGAGTGACACGCGCGAAAAGCTCTGCGCCGTCGTAAATGACATCCGAGCATGCCGTAACTGCGTGGATGATTTTGGGTTCGAGCCGCGGCCCGTCTTTCAACTCGAAGTCGGCCCTAGCCAGAGAGTGCCGCCGATCGCAATCTTTGGTCAGGCGCCGGGCAATCAGGTCCATCTTAAGGGTCGGCCCTTCGACGATCCATCAGGCGTTCGATTGCGACAATGGCTCGGCGTAGATGAAGCGGCTTTTTACGATCCGCGAAACTTTGCGATTTTGCCCATGGCTTTTTGTTTTCCGGGCTATGATGCAAAAGGTGGCGACCGGCCACCACCTAAGATATGCGCAACGCTCTGGCGCGAAAAATTGCTCGCCTGCCTTCCAGACATAAAGTTGAAGCTACTCGTTGGCAGTTATGCCCAGCGATGGCACTTGGGCGGAGAGGCGCAAAAGACCCTGACGGCGACTGTCGAAAACTGGCGCGCTTACGGCCCTGACACAATCCCGCTGCCCCATCCGTCTTGGCGAAACAACATCTGGCTGAAAAACCATCCCTGGTTTGAGGAAGACCTCTTGCCAGTGCTTCGCCGTCGGGTCAGAACAATTCTCTCACAATGATCTCCGTGTCGTAAGGAACGGGACACAAGAGAGGGCGCAAGATCCCGCGCGCACCCTTCAACTCTTTGTACGGACAAGTGAAGTCTAATGGCTGAGGTTTTCGCACCTGGCGGCAAGAGCCGCCGCGCCAGATTGTGGCAGCGAGACGCGAAAGCGCTCGCGGTTCTTGGCACGCCGATGGCCTTGACCCAATTAGTGCAATTCTCTGTCCACACCATTGATGTGATGATGATCGGGCGCCTCGGGCCAGACGCGCTGGCCGGGGCCTCGCTCGGGCTCGTGATGTTCTATGCCGGTTGGCTCTCCTTATTCGGTCCAGCGATGGCGATATCCCCCATGGTGAGCCAGGCTCTCGGCCGAGATGCAGACGATGTGCAAGATGTCCGACGGTCGGTACGCATGGGTCTCTGGGCAGTGGGCATTGCCTCGCCATTCTTTATAATTGTCTATTTTTTCGCGACCGACATTGCCTTGTTTTTCGGACAACCGGAAAAAGCGGCGAAGCTAGCCGGTCCATACGTGCTTGCCATTGCGCCGGGCTTGCCATTTTCTCTCGGGATCCTCATCCTACGGAACTATCTTGCCGCGCTCGATAAGACCCGCGTGCCGCTCTACGTGGTGATCGGGACGACGGCATTGAACGCATTATTGAACTACCTGTTGATCTTTGGCGCCTTGGGAGCGCCGCGCCTGGAACTTGTCGGTGCGGGGATCGCCTCTGCTGTATCGAATGCTGTTGGCTTTGCAGCTCTCGTTGTTTATGCGCGGTGGGAACCTTCATCGGCGCGCTTTCAGCTATTCAAGCGGTTCTGGGTCATTGATCGGGAACGCTTGAAAGAAGTTGCGATCCTCGGCTTGCCCATATCGCTGACAACGGCGTTTGAAGGCATGCTCTTTAACGCTTGCGTTTTTCTCATGGGACGCATCGGGATCGTTGAGGTCGCTGCCTATCAAGTGGCGCTTAATGTGGCAGCCGTCGCTTTTATGGCCCCGATGGGATTTTCCATGGCCGGCGCGGTGAGGGTGGGGCTTGCAGCCGGCGCAGGAGATCAGGATGCTGTGCGTCGAACGTCGGTACTCACAATCGGGTTTGCGGTCGGGGCGATCATGCTCATTGCAATTCCGGTCATGCTCGTGCCGAGGCTTGCCGCTGGTTTATACATGGATCTCCATGACCCAGGAAATGAGGCAATCCTCGAGGAAGTCTCACTATATCTGAAGATTGCCGCCGCTTTTATGCTGTTTGATGCGGTGCAGGTTGCTGCAAACCAATGCCTGCGAGGGTTGAAAGACGTCCGTATCCCTATGGTTGCCACGGCTGTTTCTTACTGGCTGATTGGGTTCCCGTTGGCGGCCTATTTGGGGCTAAAGTCTCCTCTGGGCGCTGTAGGTGTATGGTGGGGGCTTTTGGTGTCGCTTTTTGTGGCCGCGATCCTCTTATCGGCTAGGCTATGGCAGCTAACGCGGTCGGATTCTCACGCCCGACCAGCCTGACCCTCCCTTACGGCCGGTTTTGTGGTTAACGAAATATAAGCCTTAACAAGTGATCACACTTATTGGCGCGCACTCCACTCTTTTTCTGAGCGGATTGCTCGCCCTTTTTGACGCTTGCTTCGTTAGGACCTCGCCCATGGCGAATGGCCATGACAAATCCCAAAAAACAGCGCTTCCCTGGCGCGGGGAGGTGATGTTCGCTGCCCAGCGATTTAATGCGTGGTGGGAAGGATATGCCTTTGATCCGGACACGACACGGCAAGCGATCAGTAAACGAATGTCATTCGCCTCGGTCCCCGTGGCGAATTCGGCGCCACCGCGCGAAATCATCAATTCAACGATCTGGGGCGGCGGCAGAGAAGATCCTGGCGATGCATCCTGGAGCTTGAAATGCGCCCGAACCCTTGGGTTGCCGCTAAAGGCAACCGTCGCTGTTCTCGGCGCTGGGGGCGGCGCCCCTCTGGCCGACTTAAAGGCTGGCTCGCGCTGGAAGCTCCATGGCTTTGCCGCAACTCGCGCAGGTCAGGGGCGGTTCAAAGTCACAGACTATCAAAGTGCGATGTCAAACTTCAATCGCGCAATTTGCGATGGCGGCATCTGCTTTTTTGATCTGCATAAGGAGCGTGACCCAACTGCTTTGGCACTCTTTGCAGCTGAGCTGTCAAAGCCAAACGCCCCATTTTGCTTTATTGATTTCACCACCTATCGCCAGTGGGCGAGGTTTGAGAGGTGTTTTGATCACCCTCTCTCCGGCACAGTGGTCACTGCTGATCGCCTGACGCGTACCCTTGAAGGCGTTGGCTTTCGTGTGACGGATACTACAGATGAAACGCGTGCGTTCCTGCCCCTTGTTTCAGAAGGATGGGGGCGGTGGCGCAAGGCATATGATTATGTCGATACGCTGACGAACACAAAGCAGCAGGCGGAGTATCTTCATGCTCTATCTAGGATGGCCCGGCTTTGGGCTGAGCGGTTCGAAGCGCTTAAATCAGGCCAACTCCGCGTTACGCGGATCCAGGCTAGGCGATTGTCGCAGAATTAGAGTTTGGTGTTCGCCTAGAAACTGACACTAGCGCCGGAAATTCCACCAATCTTCAATCCGAGCATAGATAATGTATACCGCCGACAGAACAATCAGTACTAGGAGCGCTAGTTGGATCTGAGCGTCAGCAGCATGCTGTTCATGCTTTGAAGGGCGATCAAGGGGCTGCTCGACACCTTCAATAAGCTCGCCTTCATTATCATTTGTTTCATTCTGTTCTTCTTGGAGAGGGGCGTCTCCGTCGCCGGGCGCGTCTTCGGAACTCTCGCTTTGAACCGCATCTGTCCCTTCGCTTTCCAGTTCTTCTGCATCAAGTTCTTCGGTGTCAAGTTCTTCCGTGTCAGGTTCTTCTGTGTCGGGTTCTTCTGTCGATGACAGATCTTCAGTGTCCAGTCCTACGGTATCGGAGCCGCTTATTTCCTCAACCGGTTGCTCGCCTGGTTCATCACTTGTCTCGTCCACTGTTACTTCAACCGGGCATTCCGGCAAAGCATCCGAACCATCGAAAGCATCTGAACCCGTTTCATTTGTGCCGGCAGCATCGGTGGTCTCGTCGCTATCGATGACGTCTTCAATGGCATTGACAATCTCGTCGAGGGGTGTCTCCTCAACAGAACCTACGGGCACGCAATCGACTGTCTCCGTATCGTCTTCCGCGTCATCGATTGTTTCAGCGTCAACTTCAGGGTCGCTTTCAGTATCACTATCTGAAGGTGGTGCCTCGTCAGCAGCACCATCGGCCGTTACCTCATCGGACTCATCCGATGCTTGATCATCCGCTCCATCATCGAACGTGAAGATGTCGGTGGGGGGCTCATCCCGGACGATGCTTGCCTCACCGGTTTCCTCCAGTGGATCCTGGTGGGGCTCCACGGTCAGCCGAGTGCCGCTTTCGATGTTTTCTTCCAGCTGATCTAGGTCTTCAGCGCTTTCCCGGCCCATGGTCGCCGCAGCAGCGCCAGCGCCGCCAGCGACAGTCGCGCCTTGAAGCGTCCGGCTTTCGCCAAGACTAGCCCGGCGCGGCGCCTCCTCGATTGGCGTAACGCGAGAGTTTTCTTCAATGCGGTCACCGCTATTGACGGCGATAGGTTCTACAGGCGTCAAAAAGAGCGCGCGTTCGGCAGCGCGCCGGCGCGTCAGGCCATTTACCTGCACCAGGACGCCATTGACGGTTGCTTTATTCCACCAGGTCAGCGCATCGGCTGCTCCCAAACGGTCGCCGCGATTGAGGCGGCGCCGCGCCGTCGAGCCCCGATAGGCTTCGATCCCCACATTGTAGACAAACGAGACCAGCGCATCGAACTCATTCTGGTTGATGCTCACATTGGTTAAATCGTCGACTGCGCGCTCGCGAGGCGTGAGATCTTGCTTGAGAAGTTGTTCGGCCTCGCGTTCAGTAATCCGTTGATCTGGGCCGGCAGTTTCCGTGTGGCCATAGCCAATGGTCCAGATACCTGCGATATCCTGGTACGATTCCAGTTCAAGCCCTTCAAAACGCTTGATTAATTCGATGCCGACTGCCGAGATTTTCATCGGTTACTACTTCCCACGTCTCTCACATGTATTGTTAACGAAAAAATTGTGGCGGGACATGGCCAGAAAAAGAAGTTTATCGCCTGTGGTCGGCAAAAACTCGCCAAATAATCTGAATGTGATAGGTTAACGACAGTCTGTAGCTTCTATCAGGGGATCACGATGAAGAAATTGGGGATTTTAGCGGCCGCCGGGCTTGCCCTTGCTGCTGGAATTGCGCCTTCGGTTTACGCGCAAACGGCGAATCAATTCGGATCGAGCAACGAGCAACTGGAAACGGTCGGCGCTTCCGACCTCGCCGCCATGCTCTCCGAATTTAATATTCAGTCGGAAGTTCGCGCCAGCCAGCGGTCTGGTGGGGCACCTGTTCTTCAGGCGACGACGCCAGGCGGGGCGAAGTTTCTGATCGGATTCTTCCAATGTGAAGACACCCAACGGGCCGGGGGCTGCATGCAGCTGATGATCTCGACCGCACAGCCAAGTGCTGGCGCGACTTATGATGATCTGAACCAGTTCAACGGTCTTTCCAGCGTGACGACCGTCGTCTTTGAGCCAGCGAATCAGATTTTGATCTTTGGTCGGAACGTTTTCCTGCCAGGCGGCGTTGGACGTGAAAATGTAAAACTCCAAGTGGCTTTGTTCCTGGAAGACATGGCAAAATTCAGCCAAAGTCGGTCTGGTTCCACCGCCTCGGTTTCTTTCAATACCTCTCCTTCTGGCCTGCGGAAAGGCAAGATTTCCCAGTTAAACGAAGAAATCACGACAGAAGCGGTGCAAAGGATGCTGATCAGCCAGGATGCATCTCTTGAGGTTGAAGTCGCCATCTCGAACGCCACTGGCGTCGATTTCTCCATCGACTAAGGGCGCCGAGCGAGCTTGGGCCAGGCACTTTGACCTTGGGTCTAAAGGTTCGCTGGTCAGATATTCTTCATGTGCGTTGATTGATGAACACCGGCGAACTGCCGGTGTTTGTCTGTGTGCCGCCGGCCGCTGCCCCATAAGTGGGTCCCGCCTCAGTGGCCGCCACCTCGTCTGCCACCGCTTTCACAAGGCCTGCAGAGGCTTGTTGGGCGCCAGATAGAAGGCCTTTCTGGCGTTCTGCTCCTGCCTCGAACTTGACCGTGATTTCTCTCAATTCGGAGAGCAAAGCATCGCTGGCACCACTAAGAATCTTTCTGTTCGCGGCGACATCCCGGATCGCCTTGGCGTAAGCGCCAGCGAGGCGGGCTTTGTCCTCCTGTAGGCCAACAATCCCCGCAGGGCGGTCCGATGTTAGAATATGGTTTTCCTGATCGATGAGATTGGAAAGGCTGCGGGTAAGGTTAATCAGCCCGTTGATGCGTTCTTCTGCATTAAGCGTTGGGTCGCCCATGGTTATTGTCCCTCGGTGTGACGTGTTGTTGTTGATTGTAGATCGATCAGTGCCGCCATCACTGTGTCTGCGATACCGACCCCGCCTGCCTCGGCGATGGCTTTGGCGTATTCTTCATTGAGCATGGTGGCGTAGGCTTTGCTCCCGCCACCACCGGTGAGTTCCGGCATCTCAACGGAATTCATCAGGGGGGAGAGCAATTCTGACAGGACCATTGCTTCGAATGCTTCTGCGGCCTCGCGTGCTTTTTCCAGCTGGCTCGAGCTCGCCGATTGTCTGGGTCCATCAGTGGAATTCGTCTTTTCCGGCTGTGTGCGGACCAATGGACCGGCATCCAAATTGCCAGCAAAGCTGAAGTTTGGCAGATCCATCAGATCACCTCGATGTCAGCTTGAAGGGCGCCCGCCGCCTTTATCGCTTGCAGGATCGAGATTAAGTCGCGGGGGGAGACACCAAGTGCGTTAAGGCCATCGACGAGATCGCGCAGACGCACGCCTTGTTCCACGATCTGAAGTTCGCGCTCGCCTTCTTCTGCCTGGAGGTTGGTGCGCGGGACAACGACGGTCTGGCCACGTTGTGAAAATGGGGCAGGCTGACTAACCTGAGGTGTCTCGCCAATTGATATTGTCAAACTCCCTTGGGCAATCGCAACCGTCGAGACGCGAACATTATCACCCATCACCACTACGCCTGCGGCCTCATCTATAATGATCTTGGCGGGTTGATCTGCCTGTACCTGGATCGTTTCCACTGATGTAATGAGGTCCACCATGCGCCCGTCAAAGCCCTGCGGAACCTCAAGGCGCACTGTTCCCGGATCGAGCACACTTGCAGTACCGGTCCCGACCCTGGCATTGATCGCAGAACTGACGCGTTGGGCCGTGGTGAAGTCAGGCGTGCGAAGGGCTAGTCGAACTGACGGCATGGCATTCAGATCAAAGTCAATCTCGCGCTCCACGACCGCACCATTAGCAATCCGCCCATTGGTGGGGACACCGGCAGTCAGGGATGCGGCCTGACCGCGGGCGCTAAATCCGTTGACAGCAACGGAGCCCTGCGCAATTGCAAATACTTCTCCGTCTGCCCCATAAAGGGGGGTCACGAGTAAGACGCCGCCGCGCAAACTTTCTGCATCTCCCAGCGCGCTGACGGAAACGTCTACTCTTGCCCCTTGGGTAGCAAAGGCGGGCAGATTGGCGGTGACCATCACCGCTGCGATATTGTCCGTATCCACTGCTTCGGAGCGAATATTGACGCCCATGCGCTCCAACATGGAAACAAGGCTTTCGCGCGTAAACGGTGTGTTACGAATCCGATCACCGGTGCCGTCGAGACCGACCACAAGGCCATAGCCGATCAGCATATTCTCCCGTACGCCCTCAATGTCCGCCAAATCCTTGATGCGTGATGCGGCGCGCGCCTCAACACCGGTAAAGGTGAGAGTCAGGAGGATTGCAGTCAGCAGCAGATATGTTTTGGCGAAAGTGCGCATGAGGTCCGTTCAACTGGGCCGACGCTCAGTCGTCGACCTATTCCCATTAGCGAGCCCCATGCCAGAAAAACGAGTTGCGCGCGCCAGTTTTTACTCAATGAAAACAATGGATTATGGAAAAACGCCGATAGAAAGACTGCAGGTCTCAAGCGCCAGGGGCAGAATATGCCCGGAAAAATCTGCCGCTTTAAGGAAACGTTATCGCTCCTCTTCGAGGCTCCGGGCACAAACGGGAAGCTAAATCCACTCTGGAAACGGGAGCAGGTTAAATGCGCGTCGGCCCATCTAAGGCCAGTAGTGAAGTCAAAAAAAGCGGCGCTGCCAAATCATCAGGCGGTCCCGGAGCCGCGGGATTTTCACTTGACCCGGTCTCCCAGTCGCCCGGCACTGCGTCTTCGGCTGGTACGACGCGCGCCGAGGCCGTCGCTGCGCTGGACGCGTTACTTGATCTGCAATCGGTCGCAGCTGACGGGAAGGGGACGGCACTTCGCCAAGGACGCCAGCTTCTGTCTATGATGGCTGACCTTCAGCGGGAAGTGTTGGAGGGGCGTGTTAGCCGCCAGACACTGCGCGCTCTTTCCAATGTTGCAGCTGCGAAGAAAAAAAGTTCGAGCGCTGATCTCGATGGGGTGCTCGATCAAATCGCCCTCCGCGCTCGGGTGGAACTGGCCAAACTCGGTGAATAAAAGCGCTTGTCCCGTGGGTCATGCCGCAAAGAATGCGCGTCAGAAACTCTTTGCTCAGAGATTTGAGCTAACGAGAGCGGCGATTGACGCGGGTTTGATCAAATCGCGCTTGAGCCTTGGTGGGGCCATCGGTATACAGGCCGCGCAAATGAGGGGAACGGTCGCATCGGCGTCCATGGGATGAATGCCTCTGTGCGAGGCCGTGTGTTTTGCAGGAGTGGATATGTCGGTGACGGAACTAGACGATTATCGTCCGTCTGATGATGAGCCGTTTATGAATGAGCGGCAGCGTGAGTACTTCAAGCGAAAGCTTCTGTCCTGGAAAGATGATATCCTCCGGGAAAGCAGGGGAACCCTTGATCAGTTGCAGGAAGAAAGCCTCCAGCTGCCAGATATCGCAGACCGTGCCTCGAGCGAAACTGACAAGGCCCTTGAATTGCGCACCCGAGACCGCCAACGAAAGTTGATCTCCAAGATTGATTCGGCTCTGCGTCGAATTGAAAACGGCGATTACGGATATTGCGATGAGACCGGCGAGCCGATTGGCATCCGCCGTCTTGAAGCACGTCCGATCGCGACGCTTTCCCTGGAAGCGCAGGAACGTCACGAGCGTCAGGAAAAAGTTCACCGCGACGATTAGTCAATCGTATTCACGCGCGAGAGCAGCCTGGAGATGTTGGTCCGGCTCCAGATGGTTATCGTAACGACCATATGACCAACAGCGCATTTAGTGTGTATTTCGACGGTGGCTGTCCATTGTGCCGGAAGGAAATCGAGTTCTACCGGCGCATGCGCGGTGCGGATGCCATCAATTGGCTGGATCTGACGCAATCGAACGATAGTGACCTCTGCGACGGATTGACGTGCGAGATTGCTTTAAAGCGTTTTCACATTCGAAATCGGAACGGCACGATCTTGAGTGGAGCCGACGCTTTCATCGCACTTTGGAAAGAACTGCCCTCGACGCGTTGGCTTGGTCACGTGATTGGCCTGCCAGGCTTGCGCCAAATTGCCGAACTCGCCTACCGCGCTTTCCTGCCCGTGCGACCCTATCTCCAAAAAGCTGTGGCAGGGACTTAGAACGGGAACAGGATATCGTAGAGCTGTTGGCCGTATCGGGCCTGTTGAACGTCGGTCAACTGTCCGCGCCCACCATAAGAAATGCGCGCTTCCGCAATCTGGGTATGGCTGATCCGGTTTGAATTGGCGATATCTTCAGGGCGAATGATCCCGGTGACAATCAGTTCACGAACTTCAAAATTGACCCGCACTTCCTGTTTTCCAGCGATCACTAAATTTCCATTTGGCAGAACCTCGGTGACGATTGCCGCAACGGTTAGTTCAACATCTTCCCGTCGGTCAACGCTGCCTTCGCCGCGTACGGATGAACCTGAGCTCAAATCCACAAGCTGTGCGGCATTCGCTCCTTCCGGAAGGATATCAACGAGAGTTTGCTCTAGCCCTCCAAAGGCTGGCAACTGAGCCGTTTCGCCTGTGTCCCGGGTTCGTTCCGTGGAGTTATCAAGTCTTGCGCGATCATTGATATCGATAACAACCGTCACGATGTCGCCCCGGGTGCGTGCACGCTGGTCCTTGAAAAATGACCGCGCGCCGGGGCGCCAGAGCGAGTTCGCATTTTGCACACTCGCGTTTTCTGCCGGCATCGGCATGGAAACGACGCGTCCGCCATAGTGTTGCGATGGGTTTTCGGTCGGTGACAGGTCGGGCGCCTGCCCAATGTTCTTGATGCGTGCGCCTGCAGCGCACCCATTGATCAAGAGAGCGGCGGCAAAAAAGAGCCAAATACGCGGCATAGACATTGACGCTCTCTCCTTATGCACCGTCGATCACACCAGCTGCACGAACTTGCCCAACGCTGGTGACGACGGCCCTTATCGTCCGTCCACTGCGGGCGTTTTCTACTTCAATGATGTCGCCGCGCGCGCCAGCCCGTTTTGCAATTGCTTTATGGGTGAGCCGGATGCCTGGAGCTTCTATTGACATGGTCACGATATCGCCGCGTTCGACGAGCGTTGGGGCGACAACCGCAGTTGATGGGATCGGGTTGCCAACCGAAATAGGGCGACGAGGGGACATGCCCACTAATTGATCGGCCTCAAAAACAAAATCTGGCTGACCGGCAATCTCGAGATCAAGCCATGTGATGTCGCTGGCGTTAATCGTCATGCCAAGCGAAACGGGCTCCGCGAGGACAGGTACCTCCTGTCTGGAGAAGGCCGTGCCGGTGATGGCGCGTGGCGTTGAGGCTAGCCTCAACGTAAAGCGCCCCGTTCTCTTGTTTACCACGAGCCGAGCGGTCTCCAACACTGCTGACCAATCAAGGTTGTGTGGCACCGCATTCGGGCTTAGCTCGATGCGTGACACGTTCTGAATGCCTTCAGCGCTTAGCAAGTCCGTAATGACTGTTTCAGGGCTCGGAGTTCCCGGGTTGGCGACTTCTGCACGCGGACCATCCGTATTCAAGCCTTCTTGCTCTTGTGCTTTTGCTGGATTGAGGATCAGGAGCAAAAACCACAACAGGGTAAAAACACAGCCGAGAAAGCCAGAAATCCGTGTGGGTTTCATCTATCGTCTCCCGACTAGCCGCGGAGGTTGGCGTTGGTTGCCAACATTTCGTCGGAGGTCTCAATCACCCGTGCGTTCATTTCATAGGCACGCTGAGCAGCAATAAGCGATGTAATCTCCTGGACAGGGTCCACATTCGACGTTTCGATGAAGCCTTGGAGGATGCGGCCGAACCCATCTTCTCCGGCCGTGCCGCGTTCGGGTTCGCCGGACGCTGTTGTTTGCAGGAGGAGATTGTCCCCAATCGCCTCCAGACCAGACTCGTTGAAGAACGTCACGAGCTCGAAGGTGCCGAGTTCTCGTAGGTTTTGTTCGCCGGTAATGCGGACCTCAACGATACCACCTTCAGAAATGGAAACATCAACAGCATCTTCCGGGATCGTTATACCAGGCAGGACTTCATAGCCGTCTTCCGTGACGATCCGTCCGTCCGCTGAAACAGCAAGGTTTCCTGCCCGGGTGTAGGCTTCGGTATTGTCTGGCAAGAGGACCTGGAAAAACCCGCGCCCTGAGATCGCAAGGTCTAGGTCGTTGCCGGTAGCGGTTACGTTGCCTTGCTCTGTATGCGGTAGACCGACCCAGTTTTGACGCCTGCACCGATTTGAACACCATTGGGCACGACCGTCCCGTTGGCTGCAGACAGGGCGCCCGGGCGTTCCAACGTCTGATAGAGAAGGTCCTGAAATTCCGCACGCTGACGCTTGTAGCCGACTGTGTTCAGGTTGGCGATATTGTTCGAAATAACTTCGACATTGCGTTGCTGGGCCAGCATGCCGGTGGCAGCGATATTAAGAGATTTCATTGATCTTAGGTCCTTACGCCGTGTCGCTCAACTGTTCGACGGTTTGACGAGAAAGTTCACTGGCGGTTTCCAACAAGCGTGACGTTTGTTCATAAGCCCGCAGGATCTCGACCATATCGGTCATGGCGACGATCGGTTGGACGTTAGAGGTTTCGACAAAACCCTGACGCAAAATCGGAAAAGCGACCGGTGTCGGAACGTCCTCACTTGTAAAGAGGTTACTACCGGTACGGTCCAAATTTCTGAGGTCGCCAAAGTCGAACGTTGCGATCGTTCCGACCGGCGTACCTGCCTGTTGGATCTCGCCTGTATTGCTGACAACCACGGGGCCCGCATCGGGATCAATAAAAATCGGCGAAAACGATGCATCAAGGACACGGGCACCATCCTGCGTCACCAATTCGCCGAACGCGTTCAATGAAAAGCGCCCATCGCGCGTGTATTGTGTGCCAGCGCCGGTTTCAACGGCGAAGAATCCGGGTCCGTCAATGGCAAAGTCGAATACGCCGTTTGTTGACTGAAGCGCCGCTGGTGAATGGTCCGTATAGGATGCTGGATCAAACACGAGCGAGACATCTGTATCGGTGGCAAACCCTTGTGCACCGCTTGTGTCTAACTCGGCGATGTATTCCCTGAAGGCAAGGTGCTCGGCCTTGAAACCTGTTGTTGTCTGATTGGCAACATTATTGGCCGTGACCTCCAGCGCCCGTTGGAGGATGATTTGCTTGGAAAGCCCGGCGGTGATTGCGTTTTCCATCTTTTGGTCGACTGGCCTGGTTGCTGTCTGATCATTCTTACAAGCGCCGTGCCATAAAAAAAGTAATTAAAAACAATAAGATAGGGATGAGCCTGATGCGGGCAGGGAAATTTTTGCCGGGCAAAAATCGCCATGGCAACTAAAGTTTAACCGTAATCAGATGATTTAGGAGACTGACGGATCGATAGGTTTACGGACCATTAACCAGTGAACACACGACAATCAGTAAGGGGGCCAAGCAAGGTGACCGCGCCGGCCCAGAACATGCCCGATGTATCTTGCGCGATGCCAACGGCTGGGCGTGAGCGCGTGAGAACGCCTGGCAAGCACTTGGTGCTTTTTGCCGTTGCGGCAACTCTCATTCTGTCATTGTCGACGAGCTATCTAAGTGATCGCCCCCGAAAACCATCGCTACCCAAGACTGACAGAGACTTGAGCGTGCAGATGAGCGACGGCGCGTTCAATCTCATGCTTGAACCCTTTCTCGTGGATTTGTCCCCTGGACTTGATGGACGGCTTGCCTTTGCCAAGGTGTCATTGACACTGGTGACGAAACAAGAAGCGACAATCGATCAAGTCGCTGAGCAACAAGATCTTGTTCGCGAACGGCTCTTGCTCTTATTACGCGCGCTTACGCCGTCTGATTTTCAAGGTGACGAGGCCATGGCGCGGGTTAAGCGTGAGCTGCGTCATCGCGTTAATTTTGTGCTGGACGAAGACAGCATCAGTGAGGTGATTATCCGTGACCTCGTCATCCAATAACGATCCGTCCCAATTGATTGAGCTTGAATCCCCTGGCGATGGCCAGGAGATTGCAGATGGAGATATTGGCTGGGACCAACTCCGTCGCGAAGAGGGCGATACCTCCGGCGATTTCTCCCTGTCACCGGACGGCGATGGACCCGGTGGCTTTGAGGACCTTTTGAATTTTGATTTCAACGAAGCCGAAGCGGTGGATCGGTCGGGCCTTCGAGCGCTGATTAATCAGTCGGTGGTTGCCCATCAGAAAATGCCAGTTCTCGACCTCATTCTCGACCGCATGGCGCGCCGCATGTCGACGAGTATCCGTCAGCTAACAGATGAAAATGTCGATGTAAGCTTGGAAGACGTGGACACAATCAGATTTGCTGATTTTTGTGCCAACCAAAGTGCTCGGGCGGTCATCGGTATCCTTCGATCTGAAGCACTCCAGGCGCAAGCTTTGGTGGTGACGGACAATAGCTTTGTCATCGCCATTGTTGATCTGCTCCTGGGCGGGCGCCGCGGCACATTAAGCATGCCTACGGAAGAGCGCGCCTTTACTGCAATCGAGCTTGGGCTTGCCGAAATGCTCCTAAAATCGATGATCACGGATCTGAACGATGCCTTTGCCCCGATTGTTAATGCTGGATTTGTGCTTGAACGCATTGAAACCTCGGCCCGATTTGCCTCGATTATGCAGGAGTCCAGTGTTGCGGTACGCGCCAAACTGAAAGTTCGGCTCGGGGAGAACAAGACCTTTGCCTCCTTGATCATTCCGAATGCCGACCTTGAATCGATCCGTGGCGACCTAACTCGTGAGTTCATGGGTGACGTTCAGACCCGGCGAGAGACTTGGCAGCGCAAACTCGGTGAGGGTATCAGCGTCGCCGAAACTGATTTGTTTGCGGTCATTGGCGAAAAGTCCCTGGCGATCAGCGAAATCAATAACTGGGAAGTCGGTGCTACACTGACGTTTTCAAGCACCCCAAAAACTGCAGCACAGTTGCGAGTTGGTGATGTCACCGTGGCCCGTGGCCATGTGGGCAAGATCGGTGAGCAGCTTGCCGTTAAGTTGGTTCCCGAAGGGCAGGCGACGCCCGCGCGCCGATTTGATCCAGCCGATGCCCCGGTCAGTGATCAGCCTACGGGGGATCCGGTCCAAGACAGCAATTCCACTGCGCAAAGATGAGTGAGTTGTAAATGGGACCCATGTTTGACATATTGATTATCGGCTTACTGACGATTACATGCATTTTTTGTCTTGTTCTTAATCGACGTCTATCAAGGCTCCGTCAGGGACAAGTAGACCTTGCGACGTCGATTTCAGAATTCGACGAGGCGGTTCTACAGGCGAGGCAGACGCTTGCAGGCATGGACGAACGTGCCAAACGACAACATCAAGAAATTGCTCAACGGGCGCGAGCCGCAGAAGAACTCGCCACTGACTTGTCTGTGATGATCTCTTCAGGCAACCGGGTCGCTGATCGGATTGAGAGCGCCATGGAAGATGTGCGCACAATCGCCAATGGAAAAAAGGTTGCCTGATGATCAAGAATCCACATTTACATGGCACCGCTAAGCGGATCTTCCCTGTACTGATCGCAGCACTATTGGCGGTGTTAAGCGTTCGTGTCATCTCAACGGTTTTGCAGTCGGGCGGCGCGTTTGCCCAACAGAGTGAAGTAGTAAGCGCGACAGGTGCGACAGTGGAGCAAGCACCAGTACAGGCTCAAAGCAATGAAGCGACGACCGATGCCGAAACCGTTGCCGATGAACCGGGGCAAACTCGGTCCCTTGGGGCGGAAGTCAATCATCGGTTGGCAAAGCGTAAGCGCGATCTTGACGACTATGCCCGCTCGCTGGAGACGCGCGAACGCGCCCTTGAAGCAATCGAGACGCGCATCGATACAAAACTTGACATGCTCCGTGTAGAAAAAGCAGAGCTCGCCTCCATTCGAGCCGATGTGCAGAGTATGAAAGCGGAGAGTTTTGAGGGCCTTTCAACGACCTATGAGCGCATGAAGCCGCGAGAAGCGGCTCGGATCTTTGAAATCATGGAAGATGAGATTCTCGTTCCCGTGGCGGCAGGGATGCGGACCCAATCCCTTTCCAGTGTCCTTGCTGAAATGTCTCCGGAAGCTGCAAGGGCTTTGACGACAAAACTTGCAGACCATCAACGCGAAAACAGTAAATCCGATCAGGTGACCCCATGACCGTCAGGGAGCTGATCCTTTTGTCAGTAATAGCACTGGCGTTCACGGTGTTGCCTTGGACTGCAATGGCGGTTCCGCCTGTTGGTGAAAATGAAACCGAGGCCATGGCTATCACACCAGTGCCGACGCTGTATCAGGTGGAACTGAAGGTCGCCGACGAAATACGTCAGTCCTTTTTTGAATATGAAGCGGCTCTGCGTGAAGGTATTGAAGCAGCAGCGCTGGAAAACGATGCGGGAGGCCTCCTAAGTCAGCGGATATTGTTAGCAGAGCTCTACGATCAAAACGGCATGTCTCCTGAAGTCGTTCAAAGCCTGGAAGGCGTGGAACTTTCTGATCTTGATCTTCCTGCTCTTGAACTGCTGATGCGGAACTTAGCCCGTCTCGGACGGTATCGGCGTGTGCTGATGATCATTGAAGAACGTCCGGCGAGTTCGCCACAATCGATCTATCTTGAAGCGGCCGCCCTATCTAGCCTAGGTGCTTTTAGCCGTGCTGCCCGCCGCGCTGGGGACATCGATTGGGCAACGCTCTTTCAAGAGGGAGCGGGCCTGCCAAAACTAACCGCGGCAATCCTTGAAGCCACCATCAGGTCCGCAATTGCTGAGCCGGCCCAGCTGCGTGCGCAAGTTGCGTCGGCCTCGCTCGAACCACTCGACCGTCAGTTTCTCAATCTCTTGATTCTCGAGCGCGAGGGCAACATTGATGGCGCAGTTCAGGCGGCTGTTTCACTAAGCGAGCAATCTCTAGATCCGCATCTCGCTGTTCGGGCTTCTGCATTTCTCTCCGTGATCGCCCGATCACGAGGGACTGTCCATCCAAGCATCGTGGGCGAATTCTGGACCGGAGGATTAGGCGAACAGGAAATTACGTTTGCTCGCGGCGTGCAGGCGCTTTCAGACAGTAACCATGAGGAAGCTTTCGTCGCGTTTGAGGAAGTGATTTCCTTGATCCCGGAAGCCGACCTGGCGCTAATTGCGTCTCAGGAGATCGGCAACGGTTTGATCGCGCTTGGCCGGGTTTTGCAGGATGATCCTGAACAGCTCGGAGCCCGGGCGGCGCTCTTTATCGACTATGTTCAGTATGCCCCTCCTGGCGAAGAAGGGGACCATATGATCCGCCAGCTGACAGATGCGCTCATGGAACTGGGGTTGTCGTCTGAAGCGGCAAGGCTTTTGAAATATCAAATTGACCATCGCCTTCGCGGTGCACCCAAGGCGGACGTCGGTGCTGAGCTTGCTCGAATTCAGCTAGGGGAGAATCGTCCCGACGACGCCTTGAGCGCGCTGCAGACAACCCGGACAACGGATTTGGCCGACGGTCTCGTTGCTCGTCGCCGTGCCCTGGAAGCAAAGGCGTTGATCAGCCTTCGGCGTTTCGATCAAGCAGAAGCGCTCCTGACATCAGGGAGTAATCCTCCCGCCAGCATCGTTCTGGCTGACCTCTATTGGGAAACTCGCCAATGGGCGAGGGCAGGGGAAACATATCTTCAGCTTACTGAGGTGAATGGTGAAGAAGGTGCCTCATTTGCGGCTGACGATATTCTCTCTCGCGCGGCAGTAGCTTTTGCCCTTGTGGCAGACGATGATGGAATGAAATCAGCCTTGGCTGCGGCATCAGCATTTGCCGCCTCGGAGGGAGCGATTGCCTTCATTCATTCTCTTAATGAAGAGCAGGATAACCCGGAGCTGATATTTCAGGCCTATAAGGACCATTTTGCCAGTGACAAGTCTGGGCCCACAGGGGTGGGTACGGGGCTTTAAACGAGCGGCAAAGGGCCACCAAAGGGGCCTTGTTATAGCCTTTCAAATGCCGATAGGCAGGATTGAATTAGCCGAAGGCTTTTTCTTCTTCAGCGAGGGCTTCCTCACCAACGATCATGTTACGGCCGCGCTTTTTCGCTGCATAAAGACAGTTGTCTGCCCGTTCGATGAGCGTTTCGCTCGTTTCTCCCGGTCTCCATAGGGCGACGCCCATGGAAAGCGTAATCGTTCCGAGGGATTCGTTTGTTCGCCGCTTTTTCAGCTTCCGAGACTCAACGGCGTGCCGGATTTTGTCTGCCAGCATGACACCGTTCTCCAGCCGGGTGTCCGGTAGGATGATCGCAAATTCCTCGCCGCCATAGCGCGCAAGAATATCCTGACCTTTGACATTCGCATTCATGACCTCGGCCACAAGCCGAAGTACCTGGTCTCCCGTCTGGTGACCCCACTGGTCATTGAATCTTTTGAAATGATCGATATCGGCGATAATCAGCGTTAATGGCGTCTCGTAGTTACGCGCATCACGGAGCATATTCTCGATGGCCGTATCAAACACCTTGCGGTTTTTGACCCCGGTGAGCGGATCCGTCATGGCTTCTTGCTGAATACGCTCAACGCTTTGGCGGAGCGAATAGGCTTCGCTGGACGATTGGGTAAGTTGACGTTCCAACTTCTGGTTTGCGTCCTTGATAGACCGTGTGATCGAAAAGATGTTCTCAAGAGTTTTGGAGATCACTTCAGGCCCGGCTTGTCCAGTTTTCAATTCAGCCTCGATTGAGTTCAGGTTCTCCGTACACCCTTTCGTTTTCTCACCGCTCTCTTCCATGGTGTCGGAGAGTTGGATGAGTTCCTGTTCGAACCGCGCGACGAGATTTATCACGTCTTTTGAATGATCCCCACGCAGGATGTGCCGATTATAGAGCTCGGTGGCTTCTTCCTGGGTGATCTGGCCATCGGCTCCTAGGAACCGTTGAATATCACGGGAAAGAGCAGGGTTGCGGCCCTCTGCGTGGGCGTACCAGACTTCAATATTGTGAGGTGCCGCTGCCAAGCCTAGGGCCCTCAGGGCAGCAAGGGCCGCTGATGCGAGGCTGAAAGTATCTTCGAGTTCCTGACTCATGTCCCCGGTGAGCTTGGTCCGCGGCAGGCCGTGCCGTTACGGGCTTGTTTTAAGACAACGGGCGTAAAAGAACCGCTAAGCGATGAGAATTCTCGTCGCGGACAGAGACAAGATGTTAACGCAACATGAATGCCGGCACGTCCTCGCCAAAGCCAGTTACGTCAGAGGCTGGGCGTTCTTGGGAACCATGCTTGCTATCGCCGCGGCCATGATTGTCAGATTTGCGGCTTTGGCGGCGTGGCCTTTCTTGATCGTCGCGGCGGCGACAGTTGTTTCGGGACCGATCTTCGTCGCGGGTTTCGTTTCGCGCTTCGTTTCGGCGCCCACCTCGGGACGGCCGACGTTGGTCGCGTGATTTAAACTCGTCCTGGGCCTCGTTCATCATCGCTTCATCTTCGTGTTGTGTGAGACTGTCCTCGCCAATGTTCGACAAAATTGCCTGGTAGGCGCGCTCGTCAGCGGGTGTCACCAGCATAAAGGCGGCGCCTTCGCGGCCAGCACGGCCTGTCCTGCCAATGCGGTGGACATAATCATCCGCGTGGATCGGAACGTCGAAATTGAACACATGGGTCACGTCGGGGATATCGAGCCCTCGTGCTGCCACGTCGGAGGCGACCAGAAACTTAACCTCGCCATCCCGAAATTTTTCCAGCGTTTCCATACGGAACGCCTGGGCGAGGTCCCCGTGGATCGGCCTTGCGTTGAAATCATGTTTCTGAAGTGACTTCGCGACGATATCGACAGTCGTTTTGCGGTTACAGAAGATGATGCCGTTCTTGATCGCGTCATTACTATTCAAGAGACGACGCAGGACAATACGCTTGAGGCTGTCGTCTTTGGATGAGAGAGAAATAATTTTTTGGGTAATCGTGGCTGCTGCCGTCGCTGGCTTGGCAACTTCGACGCGCGCGGGGTCGCCGAGAAATTGGTCTGTCAGTTTTTGAATTTCCGGAGGCATAGTCGCGGAAAAGAAAAGGGTTTGCCGGGTCATAGGGGTTAATCGGAAAATGCGTTCGATATCGGGAATAAAGCCCATATCGAGCATGCGGTCCGCTTCATCGACGACCATGACCTCAATCCCGGTTAGAAGAAGTCGGCCTCGCTCAAAATGATCCAAAAGCCTGCCCGGTGTTGCGATTAGAACATCTACGCCGCGGGTGAGCTTTGCATCCTGATCCCCGAATGAAACACCGCCAATAAGCAACGCCATGGAAAGCTTGTGGTACTTTCCATATTTTTCAAAGTTGTCGGCAACCTGCGCGGCGAGCTCGCGGGTAGGGCAGAGAACAAGCGACCGCGGCATCCTTGCGCGGGCACGACCTTTAGAAAGGCGATGGATCATCGGCAGGGTGAATGACGCGGTTTTCCCGGTCCCTGTTTGGGCGATGCCCAGGACATCCCGCCCTTTGATCGCCTCGGGGATTGCCCCCTCCTGAATTGGCGTAGGTTCAGTGTATCCGGCTTCGGACAATGCCCGAAGGATGTTCGGCTCAAGGCCGAGCGCGTCAAACGTCATGGCTTGATGGTCTCTATTTACAGCAACTTGCTGGGGATCGGTTTCAATTTTGAGGCCGAGTCCAACGCAGATCTCTGCCTGATCAGTGAAAATGTAACGTACTGCGATGACAATTTTTGGTTAGCGATACGTTAACTTTTGTAATCCTGCACATTTGCAGCGACGTCTTACGGCATACCCGCGCGCGCTGTGCAAGATGGGGGGTCGTTAGAAAGACTCTAAGATTTTGTCAACAATCGTTCTGTATTCCTAACGAGGCATGAAGCCAGTGCGTTCAAAATGACACGTTTTTGGATCCTATTCCAGTGAGAATACAATGGAACGAAGAATGCATGACAATTCGGAAACGTCACAGGACGGGACTGGATTGAACATGACCTGGCAACTGAACTTACAACAATTCGCTTTAAATCGCAGCGGTAACATCGCCATGATGTTCGCCATCATTCTAATGCCGATGTTGGCTGCGGCAGGGATGGCATTCGATCTTACCTACAGCAACAATGTCCGAGGTCAGATCTCCGAAGCAGCCGATGCAGCTCTGCTTGCAGCGTCGCGCGCAAAAGCCATGGACGATAAGTTGTCGACTGAGGCGGCTCAGGCGATTGCTAAAAAGGTGTTCGATGGAAACACTTCGACACTGACTGACATCGATATAAATCAAGTAAAATTTAATTATGATGAGACGAATGAGATTTTCTCGATCGACATTGATGGTGCAATCAACACGAAAATTCTGAGTGTCGTGGGCCGTGATACAATGCCAATCGACATCTATGCTGAAGCCAAAGCTGCACCGCCACGCATTCTTGAAATTGCGATGGCTCTCGACAATACCTACTCCATGACTGGTTCAAAACTCACGACACTTAAAACAGCCTCGAAAAACCTTGTCGACAGAGTTATGAAAGACACTGACAATACCACGAAAGTTGGCGTTGTTCCTTTCTCTCAATATGTAAATGTGGGTCTTTCTCGACGCAACGAAAGTTGGATCGACGTTCCGGCTGATGAACACAGGTCGTGGGTGGAGCCGAATGTTTGTCGGACATCCTATCCGGACAGAACAGAATCCAATTGCCGATCATGGACCGAACCCTGTTCTTCCACGCGAGATGGAATTACGACAACAAGTACTTGCAACCGCCGTTCGTGTGATGTCGACAACGGTGATCCGGTCGAAACGTGCAAGGATGAAAACAGATCATCGAGCTCCACCTGGAGAGGGTGCGTCGGATCCAGAAATCATCCTTACAATGTAGAAGACGGCGATTATGGATCACGGCGCGTGCCTGGACTGATGAATACCGATTGTACTCAAGAGCTGACACCGCTCACTGACAGTAAGACGACAGTGACAAATGCACTAGATGCAATGGCAGTGCAGGGGAGTTCGACATACATCCCCACAGGGCTAAGCTGGGCGTACCGTTTGCTTACCCCAGGAGCGCCGTTTAATGAGGGTGCATCATATGAAGACGTGGAGAACGAAGGTGGCCTCAAAGTCTTGATTGTGATGTCCGATGGAGCGAACACGAAATCAGCCGATTATCCAACCCATAACTATAATGACAACGGCGTCGACGCGGACAAGATTTTCGACGAAACCTGCGATGAGGCCAAAGACGATGACATTGAGGTCTACTCAATTGCTTTCGAAGTCACAGACCCGACAATTAAAACACTTCTCGAAGACTGCGCGACGTCAACAGACCACTATTTCAACGCGTCAAATGCCGACAAGCTTGTCGATGCGTTCGACCAGATCGCCGATAACTTGACCGAGCTCGCCCTTTCAAAATGACCTGCAGCGCTTGTTGCACTGCGCCAATGAATGATAAAGGGTCCTTCGCGTAACGCTTGAAGGACCCTTTCTGCATGGATTTGAAAGACGCCATCCGGGCGATCCCGGATTACCCTAAGCCGGGTATTATCTTCCGTGATATCACAACGCTGCTAACCGACGCGCGCGCGTTTCGCCGGGCTATCGATGAATTGGTCCAGCCGCTTGCCGGTGCGAAGATCGACAAGGTGGCCGGAATTGAAGCGCGAGGTTTCATTCTAGGCGGTGCTATTGCCCATCAGTTGTCAGTCGGGTTTGTGCCGATCCGTAAGAAGGGCAAGCTTCCCTTCAAGACCATCTCAGAGAGCTATGAGCTTGAATACGGCGTTGACGAAGTCGAGGTCCATGTTGATGCCATCGAAAAAGGCGAGCGATTGCTGCTCGTGGATGACTTAATCGCAACAGGTGGGACGGCGATCGCAGCTATTAACCTGATCGAGAGAGCAGGCGGGGAAATCATGCTCTGTTCATTTGTAGTGGATCTGCCTGAGCTTGGAGGCGCGCAGAAGCTGCGGGATCTAGGAAAATCGGTCGTCTCCCTCGTCGAATTTGAAGGCGCTTAGCACGATGATTTTATTTCTCCTCGGGCTGATTATTTTCTTTGGTACTCATGTGTTTACCTCATTTGCCCGTGGCGGGCGGGAAGGTGCGCTCTCAAAACTCGGGGAGGGCGGCTATAAGGGGCTTTACTCTGTCATCGCTCTGATAGGCTTTGTTTTGATCATTAGGGGCTGGCCCAGTGCGGATCCGACGGTCCTTTACACGAGCCCATATTGGTTGAGACACGTCACTTATCTTCTGACGCTGATCGCCTTTGTGTTGTTGGCGGCAGCATACCTTCCGGCAGGTCAGATTGCCGCCCGCGCAAAGCATCCAATGCTTGCCGGCGTCAAAGTTTGGGCGTTCTCGCACCTGCTTGTGAATGGCGACGTGCGTTCCATAATCCTGTTCGGTAGTTTCTTAGGGTATGCCGTTCTTGCGCGCATCGCGGCGAAACGGCGAGGGGCGCCTACCCGGGCCGCAGGGTCTGTGATGAACGATTTAGTGGCAGTGGGTGCGGGGGCAGTCGCCTGGGCAGGGGTTTACTTCTACCTTCATCCGATCATTGCTGGCGTTGCTTTGCGCTAACTTTTAGGGGCGGTGCAGGTCTTAAGGCCGCCGCACACCTTAGTCAGTTGTGGCGCGTGAAATACAGTGCGTCTGTATCGAAACCATCGGCTTTGATTTTTTCGGTAAGGAATTTGAGTTGGCTCTCGGGAAGAGTTGGGGTTCGCGACAAGATCCAGAGATACCGTCCCTTCGGTTCACTGACGATTGCCACTGAATAATCTTCTTCCAAGTGGATGATCCAGTAGTCCCCCCAGAACGGTCCAAAGAAGCTGACCTTCAGCTCCGCATTGGTCTCGGCATTGACAATTCGGGCACGCCCCTTTGCTACCTCTTCCGGTCCATCTGGGGTATTCTTGCGGCAGGTGTTCGTCACAGTGATGAGGCCATCTTGACGGCGGGCGTACTCCGCAGTGACGCCTTCGCAGTCCTTCTCAAAGCGGTTCGGGAAGCGAGCGATCTCGTACCACTTGCCAAGATATCGATCCAAGTCGACCGCCTCGACGGTCTCCAGCGGTACTTCAGCTGATCGATAACTTGGTTGGCTTGCGCAGCTCACAGTGGCCAGTAAGGCAAAAATCGCAAATCCACGCCTGACGAGCCAGGCCATTTTGTGACGTGCTGCGCTAAACATTTCGCCGTTGCGGGCAGAGGTCAAAGTCATCGGAGTGCTCCAATTGGTTGATAGGCCAAAATAGGAGAATAGCCATTCGCGCTGGTGGCACCACTCCTAAGGCATTTGTCGGCTCATTTTGTCCTCCTACATCCCATGTGCTACAGGCGGTGTTAAGTAGTTTAAATGCAAGGAAATGCCTACGGCCATGTCCAGTCAACAAAACCAGATCCGACGGGTAACGACCACAGATATTCAAGCGCGCAAAGGCCGGACGCCGATTGTCTGTTTGACCGCCTATGATGCGCCCACGGCGGGCATTCTTGATCAGCATTGTGATCTCCTGCTTGTGGGGGATTCTGTGGGAATGGTCGTGCACGGATTGCCCTCCACTGTTGGAGTGACCGTAGAGATGATGATCATGCACGGCCAGGCTGTGATGCGGGGGGCGTCAAAGGCGTTAGTCGTGGTTGATATGCCCTTTGGGAGTTATGAGGCCTCGCCGGAACAAGCGTTCGAAAACGGCTCACGGATTTTGCGCGAAACGGGCGCCCAGGCCGTCAAAATCGAAAGTGGCCAATACGCTGCTGCGACGGTGCGGTTTCTGGTGGAGCGGGGCGTGCCAGTGATGGGGCATGTAGGCTTGCGACCCCAGGCGGTGAACGTGACCGGGGGGTTCAGAGCAAAAGGAAAGACTGAGACGGAGAGGGAGGAAATTTTGCGTGAGGCGCGCGCGACTGCGGACGCCGGCGCCTTTGCTGTGGTGGTGGAGGGGGTCGCAGAAGACCTTGCCCGGGAGATCACCGCAGAAATCGATGTCCCGGCCATCGGCATTGGCGCTTCAGCTGCCTGCGATGGGCAAATTCTCGTCACGCAAGATATGCTCGGCCTATTTGATTGGACGCCGAAATTCGTCAAGCGTTACGGTGCTGTGCGCTCCCTGATCAACGATGCGGTCAGTACCTATGCCGAGGAAGTACGGGAACGACGCTTCCCGGCCCCCGCTCAGCTCTATCATTTGGAGCCTAAGGCAGCGAAGCGATCAGGCGCTGCCGACGATAAAGCTGATCCCGTGTCTGGCAAAAAAGCTCAATAGATTGCGACCGGAAAGCGTTGGCCTGAAGTCGGCTTATGCTTCGCATTGCGCGCGCGGAAAACTCCGACTAAAAGCGTGCACTCACTAAGACTTGGTCATGAAAACGGCTTGATTGACAGTAGAATGTCCTCAGGCGTTCATGCGACCCCCGGATTTCCCGAAGAGAGGCCAAACGAACCGTGGCGAATGACGAAACCATTTTTCGCGAGGTGGATCAGGACCTTGCCGAAGAAAACCTTTGGCGTGACATCGAGAAACGTGGCCCGTGGCTGCTAGGGCTCGGTGCGCTGGTCGTCGCCTTTGTGGCAGGCAACCAGATTTTCACCAGCCAACAGAATGCGGCGCGTGAAAAAGGCGCGCGGTCGTTCCAGGAATTGACCAAAACAATCGAGGAATCTCCCGACGATGCGATCGCCGCTGTCGAGCTTTATGCCGACGAAGCGCCGACGGGGTATGAGGCGCTCGCAAGGTTCCAACTGGCCTCAGCTTATGCGCGCGAGGACGAACCCGGCAAAGCACGTGCGGCCTATCAGGCAATCTATGGCAACCGGGCGCTGCCTGAGGCGGTCATTAATCTGGCGCGCTTGCGTGCCGGCTATCTGGCACTCGACATGGATCGCAGTGCGGTCATCGACGATGTCGGCTCTCTGGAAAGTCTCGACGGGGCTTACGGTGCCTATGCCCGCGAGATTTTAGGCCTTGCCGCCCTGAAGGCAGGCGACTTTGAAAACGCGAGCGCTCAGTTTCAAAGCCTCCTGGTCTCGACAGCGACGCCCCCGGCTCTCCGAGCGCGAGCGGAAGAGTTTCTGGCTCAAGCGCTGACAGCAAAATCCGGCATCGACATCGCCCCGCCAGTCGGTCCGGGCCGAACCGCGGTAGATTCCATTATGAACGCCCTTGAGCAAAGTGGCGGTGGGCTCGGCGACTTCCTTCAGGGACAGCAAGCAGATGACGGCACCGTCAGCGAAGAGGCGCCAGGAGCCAATGGAGGGGCTAATGGAGACGGAGATGCGTCATCATCTATTACGCTGGGCGCTGACAATGCTGCGGTTGAAAGTGACGGATCAGCAGGCGATACAGCAGGAGCAGCGGACGCTGCGGTGCCTGCCGATAACAAGACTAATACGAACGCTGACGCAGATAGCGACGCCGGTCCCCAGGCAAGTGAGCCAGAGACAAGTGAGCCAGAGAAAAGCGAGTCTGCGACAAGTGAAGATGACCAATCTGCGGACACCGCTGAAGTTCCTGAGGAAGGTGACGAGTAATGCCTTTTATCCCTTTATCATTCCGGCATTTGGTTTTGATTTTCGCGCTCTTGCTTGCGCCCGGCCTCACTGCTTGCTCGTCCGGGCCTATCGGGGCCGTGGGCGGGCTATTTGGCGGGGATGATGACGATGACCAAGAAGAAGCTGAAAAAGAAGAAGAGGACGATGATCGGATCTCGATCCTCGCGTTTGAGGAAACGCTGACGGCGGACCCGCGCTATGCCGGCACGATTGTCGACCTTCCGCCGTCGTACAAAAACCTCTCCTGGCCGCAGCCAGGCGGCGAAGCTGACCACACGCTCCACCACCTAAGTTCTGAAGTGGCGCTTGAAAAAGTCTGGAAGACCGACATCGGCAAAGCGTCAGCGCGGCGGGCCCGTTTGACCTCTCCGCCGGTTGTTGCCGACGGACGGCTTTATGTTTCTGACGCCGAGGCAACCGTATCAGCTTACGACATTGAAAGCGGGGATGTGATCTGGGAGCGCGAGCTCGCCCCGGAGTTTAAAGAAAAATTCCGCATACGGGATATCCTGTCACGTCAGAAAAAATCCCAACTCGGGTTCGGGGGCGGTGTCGCTTACGACAGTGGACGGATCTTTATCACCTCGGGCTTTCGCTTCCTTGCCGCGATCAATGCGGAAAGTGGCGAGCAGCTCTGGATGCTTGAAACGGACGCTCCAATCAGAACGCCGCCAACGGCCCATCGTGGGTTGGTGTATGCTGTCACGATCACCAATGAACTGATCGCAGTTGACCAGGAGACGGGCGAGAAGCAATGGGGCTTCCAGTCGTTTGAAGAAAACGCCCGGATCTTGTCGTCGGCGAGCCCGGCGGCCGCGGGGGACCTGGTAGTGGCTCCGTTTTCGTCCGGCGAAGTCGTTGCGTTTTTGGCCAATACCGGCCGGCCTGTATGGAACGATACGCTGTCGCGCAGTGCCAACCTGACCTCGCTTGCGTCTTTAAATGATATCGCGGGCAGCCCTGTCATCGACCGGGGACTGGTTTATGTGGTCAGCCATGCCGGGCGCCTAACTGCGATTGATATCCGGTCCGGCAGCCGGATCTGGGAAGTGCCCATTGCTAGCTTGCAAATGCCATGGGTGGCTGGCGACTATATCTTCTTGATTTCTGTTGACGCTGAGCTGGTTTGTATATCGCGGGAAGACGGCGGCATTATCTGGCTTTCCCAGTTGGAGCGCTACAAGAAAGAGAAAAAGAAAAAGGGACGGATCGCCTGGGCCGGACCCGTTCTCGCTGGCGATCACCTCATCCTCGTTTCGACCGATGGCAAGATTGCCAAGGTTTCCGCTCAGACTGGAGAAATCGTTGAGACCGAAAAGCTCGGCGAAGGCGCGGTCGTCTCTCCCATTGTTGCTGACGAAAAAGTCTTTGTGCTGACAGAAGCCGGCGACTTGATCGCCCTTCAGTAAACTTTTTGGCGGAGGGAGTTCGTATTCCTTGGAAACGCAAACTCATTCGCTGACCAAAGTCGCTATTGTCGGTCGACCCAATGTGGGGAAATCGACCCTCTTTAATCGACTTGCCGGCAAAAAACTGGCGCTCGTGGATAACACGCCAGGCGTTACCCGTGACCGCCGCGAGGGGACCGCAACGCTCGGTGATCTGACGTTTTTGATTATCGATACACCTGGCCTTGAAGAAGCGCCGCTGGAAGCCCTGGAAGGGCGGATGCGTCAACAAACCGATCGTGCCATCGAAGAGGCTGACGTTTGTCTTTTCGTGATCGATGCACGGGCGGGTGTTACTGCGTTGGATGAAACTTTCGCAGAAATTCTGCGCACCAGCGGCAAGCCGGTGATCCTACTTGCAAATAAGGCTGAAAGCGCCGCGGCTGATGCGGGCACGCTCGATGCCTGGTCGTTGGGGCTTGGCGATCCGTTGGAATTTTCTGCTGAGCACGGCCAAGGGCTCGCCGAACTTTTCACCGTCCTTGAGCCGATTATCTCGTCACGCGAAAGCGAGATGGCCGACGCTGAGGCACAAGATGAGGCCAATTGGGACAGTCCCTTAAAGCCATTGCGCGTTGCCATCGTTGGTCGTCCGAATGCGGGTAAATCGACCTTGGTGAACCAACTCATTGGAGAGGACCGCTTGTTGACGGGGCCTGAGGCTGGGATCACACGGGATTCCATTTCGATAGAGTGGACATGGCAGGCAGACGATCGCGATTGGCCGATCAAACTCTTCGATACCGCGGGCATGCGCAAGAAATCCCGTGTACAGAGCAAGCTGGAAAAGCTCTCAGTAGCCGACACCCTTCGCGCAATCCGCTTCGCTGAAGTTGTTGTCCTTTTGATTGACGCTGAGGCCCCCTTTGAAAAGCAGGACCTTCAGATTGCTGATCTGGTGGTCAAAGAAGGTCGCGCCTTGGTCCTTGCCGCCAACAAGTGGGACCTCATCGAAGATAAAGACGCGGCCGCCAAAGACTTGCGCGAAAGGGCAGGCCGGCTCTTGCCGCAAACGCCCGGCGCACCCTTGGTATTTTTCTCTGCCCTGACTGGCCGGGCCATTGACCGGCTGATGCCAGCTGTCACACGCGTCTATGTGGACTGGAATGCGCGGGTGAAAACACCGGACCTAAACCGCTGGCTACAGTCTGCCGTTGACCGTCACCCACCACCAGCGGTGTCAGGACAGCGCATCAAGATGCGTTTTGCAACGCAAATCAAAACCCGCCCCCCCACATTTATGGTGAAATGTACGCGTGCGGAAGATGTGCCTACATCCTATTCCAGATATCTGGTCAATTCCTTGCGAGAGGCCTTCCAAATTCCGGCTGTGCCGATCCGGCTCTTTTTGCGCAAGCCGGACAACCCTTTTGATCCCGACGACAAAAAGTAGGTAGGGAACTTTAGCTAGGCCCAGCCTTGCTCACGCCAATGCCTAAAAACAAGCCGATCCGCATCCCCATCATATGCTGGAGACACGGCATGGTGGATCAATGCGGCAAGCTCACCAGGATGCGGGATAGTCGCCGGGTCTTCGCCTGGCATGGCTGCCGCGCGCATTTTGGTCTGCATTGGGCCTGGATCAATGATCGCCACCCGAACCCCGGCATTGCGCGTCTCTGCAGCATAGGTTTGCACCAGATTTTCCATGGCTGCCTTTGATGCGCCGTATGCGCCCCAATAGGCCCGGGCCACCTCGCCGCCGACCCGAGAAGTCACGAACGCAAGCCGCGCTGCGTTTTTGCGTAGCAAGGGATCAAGTGCTTTCAGCAACATCCAATTTGCATGGACATTAATCTCGAATGTCTGGCGCCAAACTTCTTCGTCGATGTCCGTTAATGGTGCCAATTCCCCCAGCACGCCAGCATTGCCCACAAGGATATCAAGGCCGCCAAACCTATTGCCAATAACGGACGCGAGGGCATCGAACGTCTGAGGGTCAGCGAGGTCTGCCGGAATCAGGGAGCACGTGCCCCCCTCGGACTTAATCGCATCGTCCAGTTCTTCTAGGCCGCCAACTGTGCGGGCAAGTGCCAGGACATGGGCGCCGGCCTTGCCAAGGGCCTTTGCAGCTTCAAAGCCGATTCCGCGGGAGGCACCGGTGACAAGCGCGGTTTTGCCGGAAAGGTCGGTGGGGGACAGAGGGGAGGAGATGGTGGACATTCTCAGAGAACTCTATGGGCCGTCCGGGAGCGGAATAAATTCATCTTCGTCCGGAGGCAAGGTAAATGGTGCTTTGGGAAAACCGGTTTGAGTCGCAGCTTCCCAGTCACGTTTAGCCTGATCTATCAGTGATTGGTCGGACGCCACAAGGTTCCACCAGATATGGCGCTCGCCTACAGGAGCACCGCCCAGTACCATACAACGGCATGGGCCATCGGCCCTAAACTCCAGCGCATCAGTATCGTCAAGGACGATCAAGCGCTTCGTTGGTAGGGGAGATCCATTAACGGAAAGAGTTCCCTCCACCACATAAATTGCGCGCTCCTGGCCGGACGCCGGCAACGGAAGTATCGCGTCCGTTTCCAACTGCGCTGCCAGATAGAACATTGGTGAGAACGTTTCGACCGGGGAGGTTTCGCCAAAAGCGGATCCGGCGATCAGGTGCAACTGCGCCCCGTCTTTAGTGATGCAGGGCAAGGTCGTGCCGGGATGGTGATGAAACGATGGATCAGTGCGTTCTGCGTCCGCTGGCAGCGCAATCCAGGACTGCATGCCATGGAGCGTGTGACCGGCAGCGCGAGTAGACGCTTCTGTGCGTTCCGAATGGACAATGCCATGTCCTGCGGTCATCCAGTTCACATCGCCAGGGCGGATCACCTGATCAAAGCCAAGATTGTCCTTGTGCCGAATTTCCCCTGAAAAAAGATAGGTCACCGTGGCGAGGCCGATATGGGGGTGAGGGCGGACATCGATGCCCTGTCCCGGGGCAAATTCAGCTGGGCCCATCTCGTCGAGGAAAATGAAGGGACCAACCATCCGTCGCTTGGCATATGGGAGGATCCGCCCGACCGAAAAACCGCCAAGGTCACGGCTGCGTGGTTCGATAACCATACTGATCCCTTCCGGAAGGGGTGACGTTGCGTCCATCGTAGTCTCCTTCGTCTGAGTGGGCCGGCGCTCTCGCGGTTTCATAGATTCTAAGCGCTCGGGCAGCGCGCGCCAAGAGCGCTTCCTCCGTCTGGCAAAATGACCTTAAGGTGGATATCCCCTACGGTGACTGGAGGATCTCGCTAGTAATCTCGCGGGCAAGGTTTTCTGGATCCTGGAAAGGGCTGCGCCCATCTTCAAGGCCAGTGAGTAGCTTCAGCCCTTCTTCAAGACTAAAGATCCGTACCGCCGCGAGTGTGGCCTTCTCCTCAGAGATATCAGGATTAGCGATCTGGATCAGCTGCCGGACGAGACGACCGATTGAGCGATAAAGATCGCGAACGAGATCGCGCGCCGTCGTGTCAGCGCCGGCATATCCCCACAATTGAAGGAAAAACGGATAAGACTTGCGTCCGTCCGCGACATAAAAACTCACAATGTCGACGAGCGCTTCCGATGGATCGTGCTCATTATCCGTTAGCTGACGAATGTGTTCACCAATGAAATTGGCGAGCGTTTCACGCAGCATTGCCTCAAGGAGGTCGTCCTTTGATCTGAAATAGTAGTTCAGATTGCCCACGGCGATACCCGCCTCTGACGCCACCCGCCGCATGGAGAGTCTCGCGTGACCGTCTTGGACAAACACCAGGTAGGCAGCATCAAGAATTGTTTTGAGAGTCTGGGCGCCCTTTGGGGATAAACCTTCGCCCAATGCCAGTGAGGGGCGATGTTGTTCAAGGGCCTTTAGTTCTTCACAGACAGCCCTGAACGTCGCTGTTGGATCTTCCAACGCGCTCAAAACCCAATAATCCCGTAAACGTGCAACAATTTCAGGTCCCCCTTATTGACCTCTCCTTAGAAGCCTGCAACAAGCCGCGCTTTATTAGGACTAACGCCCTAAACTATCGTTGTCGTTTTAGCAACCAACCGGCGGAACCCCAAATCAACTAGGTGTTGAAAAAGTTCCCGATCGTGCGGCTAGTCTCCCCCAAGCTGTCACGTGAGGGAGGGCCGCGGCGGCCTTGTGCTGTCGCGGCCTTCTTTTTTTGGGGTCAAATACGAGTATTGGGCGTGAACGGCCGGATCGAATGTTATTCTGCAGCGATCCCGCTGGGCGCGGAGCGCTTACGATCCGAGATCCATACGTCAATCTCTTCAAGCGCTCGCTGCGCAAGGACCTGTTTTCGCGCGCGGCCCTTTTCCTTTCCTCTAAGGCGCTTTCCGTTCTCGTCTCTGCTTGGGGCAGGGACTTGTGGAAAAAGGCCAAAGTTAACATTCATGGGTTGGAAACTCTGCAAGCGAACTTTTCCGCCCGGCTTTTCTGCGCGTTCTTCGTCGCTCGCCGTCGCTTCACTATCGGCGGAAATATGCCCGCCCGTGATATGCCCCAGCAGCGCGCCGAGCGCGGTCGTGTTCGGCGGCGCTTGGGTAGTAAGGCCGAGGATCTCATCGGCTGCGAATTGACCTGCGAGCAGTCCGATGGCGGCGCTTTCAATATAGCCTTCGACGCCTGTGACTTGCCCGGCAAAGCGAATGTTTGGCCGCGCCTTCAACTGAAGTGTTTGCGTAAGGAGCTTTGGCGAGTTCAAAAACGTGTTGCGGTGGATGCCGCCAAGACGGGCAAACTCGGCCTTTTCAAGGCCTGGGATCAGACGGAATACATCTGCCTGGGCGCCGTATTTTAGCTTTGTCTGAAAGCCTACCATATTATAGAGCGTACCGAGGGCATTATCCTGGCGCAGCTGAACAACCGCAAACGGGCGGTCACCCGTATGAGCATTGGTGAGGCCGACGGGTTTCATCGGACCGAAACGCAACGTGTCCCGGCCGCGCTCTGCCATAACTTCGATCGGCAGGCATGCTTCAAAGTAAGGTGTGGATTTCTCCCATTCCTTAAAGACAGTTTTTTCCGCTGTGGTCAGCGCTTCGTAGAAGACAGTATACTGATCTTCATTCATGCCGCAATTGATATAATCGGCACCGTCGCCGCCAGGTCCTTTTTTATCATAGCGCGACTGGAACCAGGCTTTATCGAAGTCGATGCTCTCCTTGTAGATAATCGGCGCAATGGCATCGAAAAACGCAAGCGCTTCCTCGCCCGTGACCTCAAGGATCGATTGAGCAAGGCTTTCTGAGGTCAGCGGACCCGTTGCAATGATGAAGGGTCCTTGGTCGGCATCGGGCAGGACGGAAACCTCGCCACGGCTTATGTCGATCAGCGGATGAGTGCTTAGCGCTTTTGTGACGTCGTTGGAAAAGCCATCCCGGTCGACCGCGAGAGCGCCGCCTGCAGGGACCTGGTTTCGGTCAGCGCACGCCATAATAAGCGATCCCGCCCGGCGCATTTCCTCATGGAGAACACCGACCGCGTTTGATTGTGCGTCGTCCGACCGAAATGAGTTGGAACAGACCAGTTCGGCAAGTCCGTCGGTTTGGTGGGCGTCAGTAGATCGGGTCGGCCGCATTTCGTGGAGCTGCACGGAAACGCCAGCGTTCGCTGCTTGCCAAGCCGCTTCCGATCCAGCGAGCCCGCCGCCAATGATTTGAAGGTGTTTTGCGTTATTCATCATACCTGTTCCTAGGCGCGCGGCGTGGGTTTCGTCCAGAGGGAGAAATCCGGTGGGAGCGAATGAAACGGCACGTGCGGCGATGCGGCTGGTTTCGGTTGACCTTGTTTACCGTGTTTCCACGTTCGGCGCCGAGGCGGGCCTTAACCCAGGTGTGACGCCCAGAAGTGATGTCCAGAAGTGATGCAATGAGCGCGCACCCGGCGCGTTATCCGGCCATGCCGGCTGTGGCCTCATTGTTCCAATCCGGTAAACATGCCAGCGTCACCAAAGAACAAGGAAAACCGCCGACGAGCGGGGGATTGGGATAGATTTTGAAACTACCGGCCATCTCGATCGCTGGAGAGGCGCTCAACTTTGGGGCGCGCCGCATGGAGACGATTGCACGTGTCGCCTGGCTGCCGGTCAGCTTGCTGTTGATCGTCGATATGGCGTTGGTCTTTGCCATCATATCCATTGTGCAGCGCGAGTGGACGACGTTCGCTGATTTGCCGGCGAATGTGAGTTTCGAGCAGGCCCAACGCTTCGCTTACAACGCCTTGCTCCAAGGTTTATCCAATGGTGTGCCATCCGTCTGGGGCATCGCGGCCGCAGCACTCTTACTTAACCTAACTCTCACCGCCTCGTTTCTTGCCCCTTTGATCCGCTATGCTGGGCTTGGGGAAAAACCGCGCCCTGGCGTTGTGCGGTTGGCTTTCGGTCCGGACCAGGTGCGCATGGTATTTGCGTCGGTTGCTTCCGGGCTTTTTGTCCCGCTCTTGATCATTATGCCCATCGGGCTTGCGGTCATTCTCATATCGCAGCATGTGGAAATGGCCCTCGCGGCAGTATTGGCCTCTTTTCCGGACCCAAATAGTCTGCATACAATTGAATTGACCAACCGCCGGATTCTGATGACCGAGAACGGGACGCTTTGGCGTTTGGATTTTGGGCTCATGGCTCTATTGGGGCTCGGGCTGACTTTTCTTTGCGCAGTCGTTTCATTTCTTCATATCCGGGGTAGCCGGAATTCGGTTCCTTCGGGCACTCTTGTTTCAGACAATGGACGCGACACTGAAAAACGTCCGGCTAGTGCGATTGGGGATGGCTTCTTCGCGATGCTTATCGCGTTCGGGTTCGTGGCATTTTGGACAGCGGTCGGCACAAACGGGTTTGCAACGGGACTTGTTTCGGCGGTCACAGCCTTGGGCATTGTTTCCGGGGCCCTGGTCTTTTTGGCTTGTTACTTTGGGATTCGACTGCTGCCGTTTGCCGGTATTGCCGTCAATCGCCGATCGATGGATGCAGGGCCCGCAATCCGTCTCACCCGGGGCGGAAATATCGTCCGTCTCGGGGCAAGCATGATTTTGATGATGGCGGTTTTGATTGCCGTCGGCTGGGCGATTTCAACGCTCGCCTTGCCCGCTCTCGCGTCAGGGATTGGTGCCTTGTTTCGAGCCAGCGAAGCTGTCTCCCGCTTGCTGAGCGAGGGTGACACTGCCGGATGGATCCTTCCCGTTTTTGTTTCAATCTGGATTGGCGTGCAGCTCCTCTTCAACCTTTTCTGGTCGTTTTTCACCTACGGCGTCTTCGCCGGGTTTTTGGGGCGACTTTACCGGGAAAGCGAACGCTCTACCGCATAGTCAGCATTGCCCTATGGCGCTGCCTTGGCGGTTCACTTTATCTTGGCAATCGTCGAACATGCTGCGGTGTAAGGTGGCTTACAACGGTGACAAGGAGCGCTTTCAAATATGTCTGACCGAGTTGAGATGGGATCAGTCCTGACCGAAGCGTTCAATTTCGCTTGGCAAAGATTGCCGACGCTGATCCGCTACATCTGGGCGCCGTTCCTTATCCTGATTTTCTTGGCTGGGGGCTTGACTGCCATGGCCATCGATTTCGACGTGGTGAATGCCCGCGATGGGAGCGCGAACCTCGATCCTGACGCGCTGACGCGCATGCTTAAGGCAGGGCCTGTTGAGTTATTGGGCTACGCGATGATTTTCGTGGTCGTCTCAATGTTTTTGTTTGCCGGTGTCTACACTTCCGTTTACCGGCTCGTTGCCTTGGGGGAGGAGCGGTCTGGCATTATTCAATTGCGCACGGACGGCCCGGCCATGCGTACATTCATCGCGATGTTAATCTCTTCCCTGATTAATTTGGTGGTCTTTCTCATTGCTATCGGCGCTGCGCAAGCGATCACAGGCAAGAGTATCATGTCGGCTGTGCCTTCGATCATGGAGATTTTCTCATTGTCTGCAGAAGCAGAAATGAACGGCCGGCAAGTGGAGATCCCGCCAGACCAAATGGCAAAGCTCGGCGAAGGTCTCGTGCCTCTGGCACTCGGCATCCTCCTTGCCATTATTCCTATGGTCTATGTGTCGGTGAAGCTGCTTCCCTTTGCGCCTGCCACGGCAGTGGAAAATCGGCTTGCCTTGGTAAAATCATTCACCATGACCTTTGGTCATGCCTGGTCGATCTTTGGGTCAATCATTCTATTTGCGATCGCCACTTTCCTCCTTGCCCTGATCGTTGAGCTTGCGTCGGGGATCATTGAGCTATTTGCAAATCTGTTTCAGAATATGGGCGGGCCAATGGCACTCGTCGCCATCCTGATTGCTTTCATCATCATGGTCGCGGAACTGATTTTCCAGGCATTCCTGATCAACGCTCAATTGGCGTTGCAGGCCATTATCTATCGGCGGATTGAAACGGGGAGCTGATCGGAATTGGCACCACAGCGAGGATCGTCGCTGCCGCTAACCTGCTCTACTGGTATCTGCGTCAGTTGGAATTCAATCCACAACAAGGACGCCGTGAAGAACAGCAATGCCGTTCTGGTGGATCTCCACGATATCCCCATCCTGAGCTTGAAAGGCTTCCGACAGAGGCTGGGCATCGAAGTCGTAATCGGCCCGGCCATTGTCGAGGGGAACAGTACCGACAGGTCGCCCTGCGACGACCAGGTCAGCGGCCAGCCCGGCAATGCCACGTAACTCCACTTCCACTTGAGCGCGTCCGTTCGACCAGTAATCGATCTCGACTTCGCCATAGCCCGTATGGCCTTGCACGCCAGTGAGCTTGGCTTCGAGCTCTCGTGTCTTGACCGGGAAGATCCTCGCTAGTGCTCCGAACATCCGCCGACCTCCTATTACGTAACCGCAATAGTTGAGTGAGTCGGGTAAGAATTCTGTTAAGAACGGGAAACGTTCCGGATCCGATCTAGTTCCCGGTGTGGGCGCTCAATGGCCCCAATTTACGTGTCCAGAGAAAGAAGCTCTAGGCGTGAACCGGTCCTTCCGGTTCATGATACGCAAGGCGCGCGTCTACATAGGCTTCCGCTGTCGAGAGGAAGTTTTCGACATGACCTTCCATAAAATGGTCGGCTCCTTCCAAAACAGAAAAATCAATCTTCCGCCCTTTTTGGGTACGAGTTCGTTCGATCATCGCACGCGTTTCTTCCGGGGGGCAGATTTTGTCGTACTCCCCATGGATGACGATCCCAGACGAAGGGCAGGGAGCGAGAAACGTGAAGTCGTAGAGATTGGCTGCCGTTGAGGCGCACACAAAGCCGACAATTTCCGGGCGCCGCATTAAAAGCTGCATGCTGATCCATGACCCGAAGGAAAACCCGCCAACCCACGCGAAAGGTGTATTCGGGTTGACCTGTTGCAGATAGTCGAGGGCAGTAGCAGCGTCAGCCAATTCTCCTTGACCTTGATCATACTCCCCCTGGCTGCGGCCAACGCCGCGGAAGTTAAACCGCAGCACGGAAAAGCCGCGGCGGGCGAACATATTGAACATCTCATAGCAGATGCGGTTGTTCATGGTGCCGCCGAACAATGGGTGGGGGTGAAGGATCAATGCCGTCGGTGGATTGTCACCGCGTCCTTTCTGGTATTGTCCTTCAAGGCGTCCGTCCGGTCCGGCAAAAATCACTTCTGACATGAGGTTCCCTCTCAATCACTAGTATCATAGTAAGGCTTTCCGCCTTTAGGGCCGAAAGGCACCCCAGAAATGCATGACAATGTCACGAATTTCGCGCGCCTATTCTTGACTAAATGAGTCAGGATACGTAGATCCCGGGAGAAAGCCGATGTAAGCCGCGGGCTATATCATGGCTCACGCCGATCGGAACAGTTTTGCCGGCATTTGTGGCGTTTTTGCCACAAGAATAATTGGGCAGGATGCTGTCGTAGAGAGCACGTGCGAAAGGGCGCTCTGAGAATGAAGCTAACAGCGAAAGGGAGATACGCCGTTTCTGCGATGGCAGATATCGCCCACTATGCTGGGGCGTCCGACGATGCTGTCAGTTCTCCCGTGTCTGCGCCAGAGATTGCGATCCGCCAGAACATCTCTGTTGGCTATCTGGAGCAGGTCCTTATGCGGCTGCGCAAAGCTGGCCTGATTGTGAGTGCAAGAGGGGCCAACGGTGGCTTTTCGCTTGCGCGCGAGGCAGAGGCAATCCGAATTGCAGAGATTGTTGCCGCAGCCGACGAGGAGATTCGGACGACGGCTTGTGAGCCGGGGTCGGCTAAGGGCTGCCAGGGAACGTCAGCGCGGTGCCTTACCCACGATCTCTGGGATGAACTCGGTCGGCAGATAGACATCTTCCTGAACTCAGTGACGCTGCAAGATGTTTTGGACCGACGCGTCCTCGGCATGGCGACGCTAGGTCGGGGCCAGGTTTTCGACGAAAAAGCCCTGGAGGCAGGCCGATGACGGTTTTGCCGGCTAGTGCCCCAGATAAGCGCACAGCCAGGCGCCATTACCTGGATTACAACGCCACTTGCCCCGTCAGACCGGAAGTCATTGCCGCGGTTGCTGATACTATGGCGGAAGTGGGCAATTCATCATCTGTCCACGGAGAAGGTCGTGCAGCTCGCGCTCACGTTGAGGCGGCCCGAGAAAAAGTGCGTGCTCTTTCCAATGCACCTGTGAACGGCGTTGTCTTCACCAGTGGGGGCACTGAGGCAATCCATCTCGCGATGCATGGTCTTGTGGCCACGGGTCGGATTCGACGTATCTATGTGAGCGCGATTGAACACGCGGCCGTTATGGAAGCGGCGATTTCATCGGGACTTGAGACAATTACAGTGCCGGCTTTGCCGACGGGTACCATTGATCTGAACTGGCTCGCTGATGCATTGCGTACGGACGATAGCAAAGGAGAATTTCTTCTTTGCTTGATGATGGCCAATAATGAAACGGGTGTCATCCAGCCTGTTCGTGAAGCGGCCGATCTCGTCCACGAAAACGACGGATTAGTTTTCGTTGATGCTGCTCAGGCGCTCGGCAAGATACCGGTCAATTTTGTGATGTCTGGGGCTGATATGATGGCGGTCACAGCACACAAGTTTGGCGGACCCATCGGGATAGGGGCCTTGATTGCTGCGCCTAACCTGCCATTTGAGCCGCAACTGAAAGGCGGTGGGCACGAACAAAACCGACGGGCCGGGACGCATAATGTCCCGGGCATTGTCGGCATGGGAGTCGCCTGCCAGAGCGCTGCGCAAGCCGTGACCCAGCACGGGGCAATTGCCGCCATGCGCAACCGGATGGAGATTGCCGCGAGAGAGGCGGGCGCTACGATTTGGGGCGGCGAGGCCGAACGACTCCCCGGAACTGTGTGTGTGTCCGCACCCGGATTTTCTTCTGAGACACAACTGATGGCCATGGACCTCGCTGGGATCGCTGTGTCGTCCGGCTCGGCCTGTTCGTCGGGTAAAACCAAAGCAAGCCACGTCTTGAGGGCTATGGGAGCCGATGACCCTAACGCGCACTCAGCCCTACGAGTGTCCATCGGCTGGGGCACATCGAGCGATGACGTCGAGGCATTCTGTCGCGAATGGCCAGCTGCCTATCTGCGCATCAAAGCCAAACAAGGGGCGGCCGCGTAAATGAAATCGAACGCAGATATCTGGCGTGACGGTGCCATTCGAGGGTTGGTCTTCGCGCTCATCTTTATCGGGATTTTCGAAGGGCTTCGACTTGCGGGCGTTTCTGTGAGGTTGTCGCAAATGACAATCATTGTGGTGGGTGTCTTTGCGGGTGCTGGTTTCGCTGCTGTCCATGGCAGCATCCGTGTCGGGCTGAACAATTTCGTTGAGCGGCTAAAGGCCGAACGGCAGGGAGATCGCAAATGACTGTCTATTTTGCCGTCCGGGTAAAGATTAAAGACCGTGAAGCTTACGATCGATACTCAGACGCGTTCATGGGTGTATTCTCAAAGTTCGACGGAACCATGCTGGCAGCAGATTTCGATCCTGTGGTGATCGACGGTGAGTGGGAGCACGACCGTTTCGTTTTGATGTCGTTCCCGGACGAACAATCTCTGCGGGTGTGGCTGACTTCTGCTGAATATCAAGAGATTGCCGCCGACCGGATCGCCGGAGCAACAACGAACGCGATCATCGCTAAGGGATTGGATGCGTAGAGAATGTCTGAAGTAAAAGATTCCATCAGCCAGGATACTGTTGACGCCGCGCGGGCGCTGGAGACGTATAAATACGGCTTCACGACGGATATCGAGTCGGTGAAAGCTCCGAAGGGACTGAATGAAGATACCGTCCGGTTTATCAGTGCCAAGAAAGAAGAGCCTCAATGGCTTCTTAACTGGCGGCTGGAGGCGTTTGCGCGCTGGTTGAAAATGGAAGAGCCGACCTGGGCGATGGTCGACTATCCAACTATCGATTATCAGGATCATTACTACTACGCAGAGCCGAAAGCCGGCGCGAAGTATGAGTCGATTGATGACGTGCCGCCGGAAATCCTCGCTGACTTCGAAAAGCTCGGCATTCCCTTACGTGAAGCGGAGGTGCTCCTCGGCGTAGCTGGCGCTGCGGAAAGTGCTGCAGAAGGGCGTAACGCAAATTCACCTAAAGTCGCGGTCGATGCGGTCTTTGACAGTGTGTCGGTTGCCACGACGTTTCAGAATGAACTGAAAAAAGCTGGCGTCATTTTTATGTCGATCAGTGAAGCGGTGCGCGAACATCCAGAACTTGTGCGGAAGTATCTCGGCACCGTTGTGCCGACGTCGGACAATTTCTTTGCGACCTTGAATTCGGCAGTCTTTTCCGACGGGACGTTCGTCTATGTGCCAGAAGGCGTGCGGTGCCCTATGGAACTGTCGACATACTTCCGTATCAACGAGGCTAATACTGGCCAGTTCGAGCGCACACTGATTGTCGCTGCACCTGGTTCATATGTCTCGTACCTTGAGGGGTGCACTGCGCCCATGCGCGATGAAAACCAGCTCCATGCAGCCGTGGTTGAGCTCGTCACTGAAGACGAGGCGGAGATCAAATACTCCACCGTTCAAAACTGGTACCCGGGCGACAAGGACGGCAAGGGCGGTATCTATAATTTCGTGACCAAACGGGCCGACTGCCGCGGCAAGAACTCCAAAGTCTCATGGACGCAAGTCGAGACCGGCTCTGCGGTTACGTGGAAGTATCCCTCGTGCGTCCTGAAAGGCGATGGCAGTCAGGGGGAGTTCTACTCCATCGCCATCACAAATAATCATCAGCAGGCGGACACTGGCACTAAAATGATCCATCTGGGTAAGGATACCAAGTCCAGGATCATTTCAAAGGGCATCTCCGCAGGCAAGTCCAATTCGACCTATCGCGGGCTTGTCAACATTCACCGCAACGCCAAGGGCGCGCGGAACTTTACCCAGTGTGACTCGCTCCTGATCGGCCAGGAGTGCGGCGCCCATACGGTGCCTTACGTCGAAACGAAGAACCCAAGCGCGGTCCTTGAACATGAAGCGACCACGTCGCGGCTTTCGGAAGATCAACTCTTCTACTGCCAACAACGTGGGCTTTCGGAGGAAGAGGCCGTCGCGCTGCTTGTGAATGGTTTCTGTAAGGAGGTTCTTCAGGAGCTTCCCATGGAATTCGCTGTCGAAGCCCAGAAGCTTGTGAGCGTTAGCCTTGAGGGGAGCGTCGGGTGATGGATCTATTTGCAATTCTACTCGCTGGACAGTCTCTTCCTCACGCGGCAGACGCGGGCTGGAAAGGGGAGGAGACATGCGAGCTTCTTCAGGATAATGACTACGTTCGCGCATTCAAATGTACCTTCAAGCCGGGTCAGGGTCATGAGCGCCACTATCACAATGCCCATTTCGGCTATATCCTCGAAGGTGGGAAAATGGAGATTACGGACGAAAGCGGGACCCGCGAGCAGGAAACGCCCGCCGGTTTAAGTTGGTGGTCTGATGGCGTCGATTGGCACGAGCCGGTGAACATTGGCGACACGACCACAAGCTACATCATCATTGAGCCTAAAACGGGTACAGTGCCAGCAGTGATGCCCGATGAAACATCAGAAAATTCGGATTGATATGACGATGATCCCCCATTCCCGAATTCACCGCCATCCTGGGCCTGCTGCCGGACTTTTTTTTAGTTTAGTTGGTGTGCTATTTTTTGCATCGACTGCTCGAGCGAACGATTTGCCATATTCCCCGGTGGTCGAAGCAAACGGGTTTATTTTTCTCGCCGGGAAAATCGGGGTCGACCCGGAGACCGGTGAACTTCCCGGCGACATTTACCGTGAGACAGGTCACGCTTTGCGGGCGATCCGCAAAGAGTTGTCGGGTGTTGGCGCGTCCATGGCAGACGTCGTCCGTTGCCAGGTCTTTCTTGCGGATATTGACGACTTCGATGCGATGAATGGCGTCTACAAAACCTTTTTCACAACAAACCCGCCCGCACGAACGACTGTGGCCGTTAAAGATATCGTTGCTGGGGCAAAGATCGAAATCGAATGCACTGCGGCACGCCGCGCCGAGACCTCGCCAATGAAGAAAGCCAACTGACATGCTGAGAATTGAGAACCTTCACGCAACCGTTGAAGAAACGGAAATCCTGAAAGGCCTGTCGCTGGTAGTGCCAGCGGGGGAAGTTCATGCGATCATGGGGCCAAACGGTTCTGGTAAGTCGACACTTTCGCATACCATTGCCGGGCGTGACGACTATGAAGTGACTGCTGGCGGGGTCTTTCTAGGTGATAGTGATCTTTTGGAGATGGACCCCAACGAACGCGCAGCCGAAGGCGTGTTTCTATCGTTTCAGCACCCGATGGAGATCCCTGGCGTCGCGACGATGAACTTCATCCGCACCGCGCTCAACGCCCAGCGGCGCACGCGCGATGAGGAAGAAGTATCGGCCGCTGAATTCCTCAAACTGATACGGGCAAAAGCAAAGCTCGTCGGGCTCACGGACGAAAAACTAAAGCGTCCCTTTAATGTGGGCTTTTCGGGCGGTGAAAAAAAACGCATGGAAATGCTGCAGATGGCTATCTTTGAACCAAAGTTCTGCATCATGGATGAAACAGACTCTGGTCTCGATATTGATGCGCTGAAGATGGTAGGCGATGTGGTCAACGCGCTGCGAGATGGAACTCGTGGCTTCCTGGTGATCACGCACTACCAGCGCTTGCTCGACTACATTAAACCTGATCGGGTTCATGTTCTTGCCGACGGCAGGATCGTTAAATCCGGCGGGCCGGAGCTTGCGGCCGAGCTTGAAAACTCCGGTTACGATCAATTTATTGAGGCCGCATAACCCATGTCGTCAGCGGTCAAACATAATGATGCCGAGCAGGCGATTGTCGCCGCGGGTGCAGGTTTTCACGGCGTACGGGCTGAGGCACTAATGCGGTTTGCCGAACAAGGATTGCCGCATCGGCGCATGGAAGCATGGAAGTGGTCGGACCTGCGCGCAGCCTTGCGTTCCTTGCCAGCCCCCGCCGGTATTGAAATAACGCCGCCTTCGGTTTTTGCCGGTATCGGCGCCTTCGAGATTGATTTGTCCGGGGATGAGGCAAGCTGGCGCGAGACGGTTCCTGCAGGTGTGTCGATCTCGATCGACAAACAAGGTGGAGGCGTTGGCGGGAGTGGCGATGATGGTCCGCTTGAGGCGCTCGCAACGGCGTTCTCTACCGAGACTGTTATCATCAACATTGAGGACGGCGCCGAAGTCGCTGCACCAATTGCTCTTGTGCGCGCGGCAGCCGGAGGAATGGCCCATCGCTCCCTACGATTAAAGGTTGGCGCCGCTGCACAGCTGACGGTACTTGAGAGCTTCAATGGCCAGGGCGCATACTTCGACAATCTGCTCACAGAGGTTGAAGTTGGCAAAGGCGCAACCCTTCGTCGGTATGCGATCCTTGAAGGGAGCAACGAAGGGGTCGACACGACATTGTTCCGTGCACGGCTGGCGGCGAACGCGCGAATTGAGGGGGCGGCGCTTCTGTTAGGCGGGCATCTTAGTCGCTTTGAACACGCCCTCGCGTTTCGGGGGGATGAAGCCAGCGCCTTGTTTGCTAGCGCGTCGCTGTTAGGCGAGCAACGCCACGCAGATGCAACAAGCCTTATTGACCACGCCGCTGCAAACTGCCGAACTGAACAGCTCCACAAGTCCGTGGTGCGAGACCGGGCGCGCGCTGTCTTTCAGGGTAAGTTTCTGGTTGGCCGCGAAGGTCAGAAGACCGATGCGAACATGCAGGCGAACGCGCTTCTCTTGTCCGATCAGGCCGAAGCCAATCACAAGCCTGAACTAGAGATTTATGCGGATGATGTGTTGTGCGCTCACGGGAGCACGGCAGGCGCGCTCGACGATGATGCGCTTTTTTACATGCGCCAGCGGGGGCTGGACGAAAATGAAGCGCGGGCATTGTTGATCGAGGCTTTTCTCGGCGAAGTCGTCGACGAAATTCAAGACGAGCGTATCCAAGAGATCTTCCGCTCGACAATTGATGCTCGCTTAAGGGCGTTATCTAGGGCAGGGCTGAACTCATGAGCATTCATCAGCCAAAACTGGATGTGCACAGCGTCCGCGATGAATTCCCCATCCTCTCCCGCGAGATCCATGGTCGACCGCTTGTCTATCTCGATAACGCTGCATCGGCGCAAAAGCCGCGTGCGGTGATTGACGCCATGGCTGCTTCAATGGAAGGGGCGTACGCGAACGTTCATCGGGGTCTGCACACGCTTGCAAATGAGACGACAGCGGCCTTTGAAGGGGCTCGGGACACTGCTGCAAAATTCCTGAACGCTGCATCGACCGAAGAGATTGTCTTCACTTCGGGTGGTACCGATGCGATGAACCTCGTTGCTTATGCGCTCGGGGCACCAAAACATCTTGGCGGGCTGATCGGCGAAGGCGATGAGATCATCCTCTCGGTGATGGAACACCATTCCAATATCGTGCCATGGCACCTTCTTCGCGAACGCCAGGGAGCTGTCTTGAAGTGGCTTGATGTGTCCGATGATGGAGAGGTCGACCTTCAGGCCTTTGAAAATCTGTTTACGGATCGCACGAAGCTCGTTGCCATCACGCATATGTCCAACGTCTTTGGAACACCGGTGCCCGTGAAGGAAATGGCGCAAATCGCCCATGGCCATGGCGCAAAGATTCTAGTGGACGGGTGTCAGGGCGCTGTCCACGGCAAAATCGACGTTCAGGATCTCGATTGCGATTTCTATGTGGTGACCGGCCATAAGGTATACGGTCCGTCAGGCATCGGACTTCTCTACGGAAAGAAATCTGTCCTCGACGGAATGGCACCGTTTCGGGGCGGCGGCGAGATGATCGATGTTGTTACAAAAGAGGCCGTTACCTACAACACCGCGCCCCATCGCTTTGAAGCCGGCACACCGCCCATCCTTGAGGCAATTGGTCTTGGTGCGGCGCTAGAATGGATGATGAATCTCGGCGTTGAAAAGATCGCGGCCCATGAGGCGGACCTTGCCGACCATGCCATGTCGGAACTGCGCAAGCTGAACTTTGTGCGGCTTTATGGCCAGGCACCCGGTAAAGCCCCAATTATTTGCTTCAATGTAGATGGGGCTCACCCTCACGATGTCTCAGCAATCCTGGATCGATCCGGCGTTGCCATCAGGGCAGGACACCACTGCACGCAACCTTTGATGGAGCGCTTGGATGTGGCGGCCACAAGTCGTGCCTCGTTTGCCGCCTACAACACCCACGAAGACGTGGATGCCCTTGTGAAAGGGCTTCACAAAACCCATGAGCTGCTTAAGTGATATGTTGAACCAATTGGTGGATAAGATGCGAGATATCATTGATCTGGGCGGGAAGCAGGATTCTGGCACGGAAGGTGCTGGAACATCAGCTGAAGCTGTAGTTGTAGATCCAGTTCCTGAAGAGGTCGATGGGACTGAAGCGGCGCGAGACGCGCAAGCTGAAGATGTTCGGGCGCAGGCCGAAACGCCTTTGACTCGCAAGGCCGCAGATGAGCTGCATACTGAAAGTGCAATCCCTCAAGCGGACCTGGAACGCATTACCGGCGACGTGATCAAGGGACTGAAGTCCGTGTACGACCCGGAAATCCCAGTAGATATTTATGAACTCGGTCTTATCTATAAGGTCGATCTTTCCGATGAGCGTCTGCTGACAATCGATATGACCCTGACGGCACCCGGCTGCCCTGTGGCGGGTGAAATGCCCGGTTGGGTTGAGGGCTCGGTCCGCGGTATTGAAGGCGTTGAGGACGTGAAGGTGAACATGGTGTTTGAGCCGCCATGGACGCCTGAGCGCATGTCCGATGAAGCGAAACTTGAATTGGGATGGATGTGATGACACGCACTTCAAGACCAAGACCGAAAGTGGTGACGCTGACCGATGAAGCAGCGGCGCGCATGCAGGCGATTATGTCGAAGGCTGATGAAGCCTTTATCGGTGTCAAGATCGGGGTCACCAATGGCGGGTGCGCTGGCATGGAATATACCATGGATTATGCCACTGAAGCCGGTCCCCTTGACGAAGTGGTTGAGGACAACGGGATCAAAGTGCTGATTGACCCCAAAGCAATTCTTTTTCTCATCGGGACTGAGATCGACTTTGTCACTGAAAAACTGTCCCAGCGATTTGTGTTCAATAATCCCAACCAGACCGATGCGTGTGGGTGCGGGGAAAGTGTGACCATCGTCCCGGCAACATCCTAAGCGCGATGGCTGTCTCGAAAGCTGCCATTGATCAGGCGATGGACCTGTTTGCGCCACTGGGCGAGATTCGTGTGCGGAAAATGTTTGGCGGTGCCGGCGTCTATTGTGATGAGCTCTTTTTTGCGATCCTAGACGACGAGGCAATTTACCTGAAAGCAGATGACAAAACCCGTGCAACTTTCGAAGATGCAGGGCTCGCCGCGTTTTCCTTCGAAATGAAAGACGGCACTGCCGCGACCATGTCATATTATGAGGTGCCGCCAGACATCTTTGACGATGAAGAAGCGCTTCTGGATTGGACGGGCCTGGCATTGGAAGCTGCCAAACGAACAGCAGCCAAAAAGCCAAAAAAGAAAAAGGCCGCAAAGCAGTAGCGCTCGCGCCGCGACGCGTGCGTGAGGGCGGGCTGTGATGTCGAGGGACGCCAGTCGCCTTAGTGTTTCCGCGCGACCACAAAGCGACTTGGCATTTTTGGTGGATAGTCGCCAACTTCCACAACGTCAAAACCAGCATTTGTGATGTGGTCTTTGAGTTCGTCGACACCCAGAAACCGAACGTAAGGCGCTTTTCCCACAATCTGCATGAGCGGGATCATCAGTTTCAGGAGTGATCCTTTCTCGGCGAGACAAGGTGTCTTCGATATGAAGAGACCATCGTTCGGCAATAGAGCGTTCACCCGCGCAAGCGTTGCATCAAGATCTTCCACCAGATGTAGAAGATTGAATGCTATTATGACGTCGGGAGAGGTGCTGTCGAATTGGGGATCGAAAACCGTTCCTTTGACAAATATGATCTTATCCGCACTTGCAGCGTCTTTTTTCTCGTTTGCGATTGCGATCATTTCTGACGACACATCACTCGCGGTGATCTTGGCCACATCGCCTGCCAGCTTTAGCGCCGTTGAGCCGGTGCCGCAGCCAATTTCGAGAAGCTTGGTTTCCGACGTCAAGTGAGCACGTGTCCGCTCAAGAGTTGTCTCGTATGCAGCTTCGTCTTTAATTGGCGTTGCTGCGTATTTCCTGGCAAGTTTGTTCCAAAAGGCTTCTGGGGTTTTCATGGTCGCTCTGTTCTTGTTCCGAGTGCCATTGAGTTGCGAGTGGATCGGCACGTTGACCATGAAGGGGTGAGACTGCGTCAATTCAATGGGGATGCGCCAGGGCAAGCCAACTGTGAGCCGAGTCGCCAAGAGCCATTCGCTCAGCTGACGCCAAAACTCTGAACAAGGGATCCGGCGATCAGGTTCCAGCCGTCGATCAGAACAAAGAAGATCAGCTTGAAAGGCAGCGAGATCACGATCGGTGGCAGCATCAGCATCCCCATAGCCATGAGGATTGATGAGATCACCATGTCGATAATCAGAAATGGAATAAACACCAGGAAGCCAATTTCAAACGCCCGGCGTAGCTCAGAAATGACAAAGGCGGGGGTTACGACATGGAGCGGCGTTTCAGCGGCACTTTGCGGTGTGGCGCCTGACATTTCGATGAAAAGACCGAGATCCTTTTCCCGGGTTTGGGTCAGCATGAAGTCTTTCATGGGCGCCAGTGCTGCCGGGATGGCCTCTTCGATTGCCATTTCCTCCGCCATCAGAGGTTCGATCCCTGCGGAGTAAGCCGCCTCGAAGGTTGGGGCCATTACAAATGCTGTCAGGAACAATGACAAGGCGATAATGACCGGGTTCGGCGGACTTTGCTGAATGCCGATTGCAGTCCGCAGTAGCGAGAGAACAACGACGATCCGGATGAACGATGTCATCATGATGAGAATTGACGGCGCTAATGACAAGACCGTCAGTAACAGGACGAGTTGGACTATTCTTGATGAGAAGCCAGCTTCGCCGCCGAGATCAACGCTTACTGACTGAGCAACTGCCGGTTCAGTCAGAAGAAAAAAGATCGTTGCGATCAACCCGGAGAGGGGTAGGCGTCCCATTACGCGGCCTTGTCTTTGTCGCGTTGGGTTTGAGCCAGTTTGTCCCGGATCCCCGGAGCGACTTTCGCAAGTTTCGACCAGAACCCTCGTACCTGATTCTGCAGGGATTGCGTCCCTTCAATGTCAGCGATCTCAACAGGAGCATTGGTGCTATTTAAAGTGCGCGTTTCCGCTTCAACCGGCTCAGGTAAGGCAAGAAGGTTTGATTCAGGGGGCTGTGCAGCTGCGGAAGAAGCAAACGAGAACGAGGCGGCAGCTTCGGCCACCGGTTCGCCAAAGGCGCCTTTCTCCGAAGCGGACGGCTTCGGATCGTGGATCGCCCGTTCGATGACGGTGACACTGTTGGCATTCAACACGATCAGGTGTTCACGGCCATCGCACTTAAGAATGGCGGCCTTGCGCTTCTGGTCGATTGGCAGCACTTCAAGCAGGGAAAGACGGCGTCTGTTGACGCCAACCGCCATCGTTTTGGCGATGCCGCTGCGTTGGGCGATGAAAGCAATCCCGCCGATCATCCCGAGAACAGCGATCAGTGCAAAGAGTATCCGAAATCCATCCACAGCGGCCATGGGGTGCCCTCTTGGTTAATGCTGTTTCTGGATTTATCGGCTGCAATTTAATGGGGAGTTAAGGCTATGCCGCGGTGTTTGCCGAATCTTGGCTGTCATAGAGCCTTTGGAGGCCATGAAGGTCAATAACGTCGCCACCGATCTCATTTTTGAAGAATTGAAAGTAATCATCCATTAACGAAAGCATCCCGCTGACGGCTTCGCGGTCTTCCGCGTAAGGGTTTCCGCCCAGTGTCATGGACGTTGAATGGAATGAGAATGTCAGGACTGGGACCCGGCGGGCCACGAGTTTGCGTGTCAGCCGTTTGAGATCGTTAAGCGACGCTTGTTCGCAGGTGAGCCTCAATGAGGCGGTTAACCCAGAGAAGTTCGGCGCCGGATGTTGCTGAAATCCAGCAACACTAGATTGAGAGAGGAATATATTTCCGCCCTTTAGTGCCCGTTTTCCGCACGCGGGCGTTACCCAAACTGGCAATTGTCCGGGTGAGCAGACTGAAAACGGTTCATTGGACATCATGGTGAAGTCAGGGCCGCCGTGCGCGCTAAAATCAAATCCGGGCGAAGGGCTGAAATCCATTGTCACTCCGACAGCGGCTAATTGCCCATAGGCTTCCGGCGAAATCCCATATCGACCCGCCCGGTGGGAATGAGCATTGAACCCGAATGCGTCGCGGAAGTTTCGTTGAAGGGTTTTCAATTTCGCTTGATGCGCCTCGGCGGGCAGGTTGGACTGCCAGGAGTAATAGGGACCAAGATGATCTGTGCCCGGCGGTGTTTTCCATTGGTGGAGGTGAAGACCGAGGTCTGCGGCGCCTGCAGTGTGTAAATCCTTGAAGTATGAGCGCGTATCATCATCCTGAATAAGTGGGTAAGTTAAAAAGTAAAGCGGCTTAATGCCTTTAGCCTCACACAAATCCTGAAACCCGTTGAGATCTGAGGGGCGTGCGATTTTGTGGTTTTTCTCGTCAAAGGTATGCCAATCAAAAATTTCCTCAGTATCCACCGTGACAATCAGGCGTGGTGGCCCATCTGGGATAGTCAGAGGGAGCTGTTTGATCCGACCCACAGTGGTGCCTTTGGCTACCGCCTTAGAAAAAAGGTGTTTAAGACCAGCGCTCGTTTCGGCCCATGAAAACCCTTCCGCATAGGCACGAGTTTCGGCTCGTTCGGGCGGGTTTTCAAAGAGATCTTTAATTGCGGCTGCGATGCATTCCGGGGTACGTTCCTTGGAAAGGCGTCCTGCGACCGGAGAGCCAATCACTTCGCCGGACCCCCAAACATCCGTTGCAACTACAGGTGTGCCGCAAGCCATGGCTTCTAAGAGGACATTGGGCCATCCCTCACGCGATGAGGCAAGCACGAGAGCATCTGCTGCACGATAGAAGGTGGGCAGCATGTCATGGCGCTGCTGGCCGGCGAATGTTACCCGCTGGGTAACGCCAAGCTCAGAAGAGAGGGCTTTCAGCCGCGCCAATTCCGGGCCTTCGCCGACGATAACGAGGTCGAATTCGGGCAATGTCGCTAGTGCCTGAATGACAAGATCGTGGCCTTTTCGTTCAATTAGGTGGCCGACGGATAAAAGCGTTGGGTTTTCAAGGCTCAGTGTTTGGCGATCTGATGATCTCAGGTCCGTGTTGGCGCCCGAATGGAATAGATCAAGATCAACGCCGTTGCGCAAAACATGGAGGCGATCAAACGGCGCGCCAAGTTCAATGAGCCCAGTGCGAAGGGCGTCGGCGACACAGACCGTTGCATCGGCCTGGCGCACGGCCTCAATGATCATTTGCCTTTGGGTTGGATAGGTGGCCAACAGACTAACGTCCGATCCGCGCGCGGTTAAAACCAGCGGTATATTTCTCTCATGGGCGACCCTCGCGGCGGCGACACCGTCAGGGTAAAGATAATGCGCATCGATCAGATCCGGCTCCCACCCTTGTTGGGCAAGGTCGTCAAGGCCCCGGTTCAAACATCGGGCAAGCCCGGTCGGTGCGTAGGTCATCCCAATTTTAGGGGGGAGGAAGTAGCGCGGATGGTGCACATCAATGCCGTGCCGCGTCTGCTGTGCGGGCGCATTTGCGAACCGGTCGTATGGAGCAAAGATCTGAGACTTAAATGGAAACCAGGGCACCGGGGCGATCACACGCAAGTCAACCTCGTACCGTCGCTTGAAATCAAGCATTCGGTTTTCCACGAACACCCCGTGGCTTGGGGCGGCCGCGTTCGGGAACAGTGTTGAAAAAGTGAGTATCTTCATAAATGAAAAGCGGCCCGCCGCTTGGATCGCATGACGGCAACGACAAACTCGCGGCACGTTCAAGATGTGGTGAGCCGAAAGCTAAAGATAGGACCAAGCTCTCAGAAATTGTTTAGGAAATAGCGTCTATTCTGTTTCTGAGAAGGGGAAAAGTGTTGCCGCAACAATCTTCCGCAATCGCCCGGAACGGCGCGTTACCCGGTGCCCAGCTAACCGGTGCCCAACCGACTGATGTCTCGCCAGGCGAACGGTGGCCTCTTTGGGTATGTTGGGCAATCTGGATCGGCATCTCCCTGGTTCTTTGGCTCCTTGTTTTGGTTCTGGTCTAGGTCCGCTTGAAGTGGGTGGTTGTGCCTTCTTGGGGCACTATTCGCGTTCTTGACGAGAGATGTTTGTCCGGGGCCGGCCCTTTTTCCATGTTCAGAGCACATCATTGGCGGGAAATTTCTCGAGCAGTATCCTTCTTGGTAGAAAACACGCGAAAAAAACCAGGGTATTCCGCTGAGTGTCACCGAAAGTTGGTTTTTCCGCATTGCAAAAACTGATAGCAGCAAAATCAGGCGAGCTTAACATTTCGTTAGGCATCGTTTGTGCTTTGAGTGGTGAAGACCGGTCTTCAAGGCCACCCTGTGTGGGATCTTGATGCGCCGTTTTGCATAGCGGTGTTGGCAGTCGCGCCAACTTTTTGGGGGTTATTGATGCAGGTTGCGGCGATTCTGCTCGGAGGAGGTCTAATCGCTTTTATCGTGGTGATCGGCCTGCATGATGCTCTGCGTGCCGTCCCGCGGTACATCGGACTTGATGGGACCCCGACGCGCGGTCACAAGTCTGGACAGGCTGCTTTCCGCTACCGCGTTGATCTTGCTGAGTTTCGTGAAACTGATCTTGTGTCCAGCCTCGGGTACTACAATAGTTCGCCCACGCAATTCTTGAAGCGGTGTCTTGATATTGCGGCAGCGTTGACGCTTTTAATTTTCCTTGCCCCATTGCTTGTTCTAACGGCCCTCTTGGTGATTGTGGATTCAAGTGGCCCCGTCTTCTACCGACAGACACGAGTTGGACTAGGCGGCCGAGAGTTCAGGATCTGGAAGTTCCGCTCTATGCGCACCGACGCCGAACAGGGCGGGGCCCAGTGGGCGAAGAAAAATGACGATAGGGTTACGAGGGTCGGACGGATCATTCGCAAAACCCGAATAGATGAAATCCCGCAGGCGATAAATGTCCTTAAAGGCGATATGTCGTTTGTCGGGCCCCGGCCGGAACGGCCCGAATTTGTTGATATTCTTCGCCAAGAAATCCCAGGCTATGATGTACGCCATGCGGTGAAACCCGGCATCACCGGGTGGGCACAGGTGCTTCACGAGTATGGTGCATCGGTTGAGGATGCTCGGGCGAAACTTACTTACGATCTCTTCTACATAAAGAATTACAGCCTGCTGATGGACCTCGGCATCATTTTGAAGACCGTCCGGGTGGCTTTGTTCGGTATTGGCAGCCGCTAAGGTCTCTCATATCGAAGGCGTCATTTTGCGTCGGCCGATTTATGCCGTATTAAGGTTTCATTAAACTTGCAGCGTACTGAGCTCACGGACGACTGGGCGTTGACTATGCTGAGCCGATTGCACATTCGTATCTATCTGGCATGTGCTGGCCTTTTTCTTTTGGCGAGCGTGTTCCAGCTGTGGCGTACTGAGGATATCCCCATTGTATCGCTGGGTGGTTCTACGCTTCGACAGCCTGTCACGCCTCACAGTCATCAGGCGCTTTACCGCGCTCGCCCCTCCCATCAGACGCTGGTTGCATATCTAAACGACCTTCAGCGGCGGCATCAGTTTGAGGAGATTAAAGAGCTGGCGCGCGATGATCAGGCCCCTTTTGATGTCCCGCGCGAACGGGACTTATGGCAGGCTTACGCTGCGTTTCGCCTTGGTCAGTATGATGATGCAACTGCATTGCTTACGCCATATCTGGCGGCAAGTCAGCCTCGTGACGATGCAGAAGCGCATTTAATGGCAGCGAATATTCAGTATGCAAAACAACCTGTGGTGATCACTGATTTGCTGCGTGCGGAACGAGCCGCGTTGACGGCGGACCCTCGGCTTGCGTCATCGGTTTGGCGGGCAAAAGCGAGGCGTGCCCTGGCAAAAGGAAAATCTGACTACGCTATTTCGGCCGCGCGACGCTACGTCGAAGCCGGCGGTGAAGAGGGCTTTGTTGATCGTATCAAGGTGGAAGCTTTGATCCGTCAAAAAACACCGCTATCAGATGATCAGCTCTCTGAGATCAGATCCACTATCGAAGCCGCTCAAGGTGTTGAATCTGGTCAGTCGGGAAGAGGGTGGTCGCTTGCAAGGATGCTGAAGCCAGAGCGTTCTTCAAAGAATGTTAACCGACAAGGGACGCTCGGGGAGTATGAAAATGCACGCCTCGCCGCCATGCTCGCGTGCCGGCTTGGCCGATATATCGAATGTGCCCAGGCATTGGATAGCGTTGCTGAAGATCTCAAATTCAGCCCGCGCGGTGATCTGTTAAGAGGCGTATCAAAAGCCCTTTCTGGTGATCTCGCCCAAGCATTCAAGTTGATCTCAGATCATCGGGGTCGCGCACCGGACGATTGGGTCGCGGCTGATATCGCGTTCCATTTGGCGAGACGCCAGAAAGACTTGGTACAAGCGCGCGATGCCTTGGGGGTTCTACGAAGCGAACAGCCGCGACTTGCTATCTTGAACGAGTTTCTGATGGCAATCGAAGCCGATGATCCTGATCAGGCGCTTGCCGCGGTGAATTTACTTCGTGCATCTCAGTCCATCGAACAAGGCGAGACGGATGCTTTGCCGACGACAGGTCTCGGCTATTTATTTGGTCAGTGGGCGGCATTTCCGTTAGATCGGGCTGCGCTTGACTGGCTTGAAAATCACACCGTGGACAACGCCGCGAAAAGGGTACGTCTTGGAGAGCCAGGGGCTTTGTCTGCATTGGATACGTATTTGTCAGCATCAGAATTATTGGCAAACACAGTCGGTGATAACGTTATCTCCGGGATGGACCGCTCTGAACGGATAGCAGTATTGAAACGCCTTTCCGCTGACGCGCCGAAATTCTGGGCGCCGGTCCAGTTAATGGTTCAGACGATAGTTCAGGCAAGGGTTCGCTCTTATTCGGCAAATGACCAAATTGAAGTGGCAACCGCGGCAGCGAACGAATTGATCTCGGAATTCTTAGCGGCAAATCCCGAGCACGTCGCAGCCCGCCAATGGTCTGTGAAGTGGCTTATTGAAAACAACAGTTACGAGCGAGCTTACCAGACGGCCATGGAAGATCTGGAGAATCTTAGCCTTACAGACGAACTTGTCCGTGCCCTTGGTGGTATCGCGCATGATCAAGCCGGCAAGTCCGGGTTGCTTGCGTTCACCGAAAGACTAACCGCATCACCCGCACCGATCAGGTCGACCCAAAGAGAAATTTGGGCTGGCGATCTGTTTTTTGAGTTTGACGATCCTGAAGCGGCGGCTTCAGCCTACAAATCAATTCTTCTGTCGGGAGATATTCGCCCGTTCGATGACCTAGCGGCAGGCGCCGAAGCGAAACGTCATACCCAGATAAGGGATCGATATCTTGCGGCCATGAAAAAGCTGGGCCGCGCTGGAGAGGCAAAGGCCTTTTTGTCGGAGCTAAGGCGGGTGACTAAAGACCGCGAGCGTCGTGCAGCCCCTCCCTTGGAAGGGGAAAAACCGGACCTCAACGACACTGTGAATGAAACGGGGAGGGAGATTGCATCTGACCCTCCTGGCCAGCGCGGTGGTGGTTCTGATTGGCAAATGAGTGACCGATCAGCATCGCTTACGCCACAGGTTCCATGAAAATGACCGAAATTGCGACACATCTTTCCCGTTTTTGGCGTTTCGCACCGCGGCGCGATGGCAAAGAAATTGCGTCACCGGTACAAACGAAGCGACTCGGAGCAGGGTCCCCTGCCATTCGATTGCAACAACTGGAAGTGAGGCCAGACCCATGAATTTGAGGAAACTCGCCGGTATTTTGACCGCCTTTACCATGTCCATCGTCCTGAGCGCTTGTGGCTCATCGGGCATTTTGGATTCGCAGCAACTTGCTGCTGCCCCAACGCAAGCAAGCGAGGCCGCTGAAACGTCCCCAGAATACTTGATTGGACCGCTCGATGATCTCGAAGTCTTTGTTTGGCGCGCGCCTGAGTTATCGACCAAAGTGACGGTTCGGCCTGACGGACGGATTTCAACGCCACTGGTTGAAGACATGGTTGCTTCCGGCAAAACCCCGACGGTACTCGCCAAAGATCTTGAAGGGGTGCTTCGCCAGTACGTGAAGACACCTCAGGTCACCGTCATCGTATCCGACTTTACCTCAACATTTGACCAGCAGGTCCGTGTCCTCGGTGAGGCGCAGCGCCCTGTGGCCTTGCCGTTCCAATCGGGCATGACCGTGCTCGACGTGATGGTCGCCGTTGGTGGACTGACGGAATTTGCGGCTGGTAACAAAGCGGTGCTGATCCGCGGGAAAGGCGAAGACCGTGCGTCTTATCGCCTTAAACTTGATGATCTCCTCCGTAAGGGGAACATTTCGGCCAATGTGCCGGTCCTTCCTGGTGACGTTATTCTGATCCCGGAAAGTATCTTCTAGCGACCTGACGAGGTCGCCGCCTGATGCCATGAAGAAAATCAGGCGGCGGCTTTGCCGGATACTGATCAGTCGGTCAGGCCGGATGGGTGACGAAAAGGTGAATGCGACGTGTTTGAGTTATCGACTTTGCCACAACCTGTTATCCGTTACGGGCTTGGCCTTTGGCGTCGGCGCTGGGTCATTGTGGCTGTGGCGTGGGCGATGGCCCTGCTTGGGTGGTTTGCCGTTTGGTTGCTTCCTGACAAATACGAATCCCGCGCGTCAGTCTTTGTGCAAACCGAGTCAATCCTCGACCCGGTAATGACCGGCGTGACCGCACGCCCGAACTATGAGCGGCGCGTTGAAGTCATGACCTTACAGTTATTGACGCGCCCAAACGTCGAGGAAGTTGTCTATCGTTCTGGCCTTGATCAGGAAATCGACACCAAAGACCCGCTGCGCCGCCGTGCCGAATTGGAAGGCCTCATTAACTGGGTCGGCAGCCACATCAATATAGATAGCCCGCGCCCGAACTATTTCGATATCTCGTTTCAATATGGCGATCCGGTTTTGTCCAGCAAAGTCGTCGATGCCGTCCTTAACCTGCTTATCGAGCAGGATCTTGGAGCAAGCCTCACTGAGAGCGAAGAAGCGCGCAAGCTATTGCAGCAACAGATCGACCAATTCGACAGCGCGCTAACGGAAAAAGAAAAAGAAGTCGCCGCCTTTCGCCAACGTAACGCCTCAGACCTCGCCCTCATTGAGGGGGAAAAGCGTCGCCGCGATCAGATCGAGCTTGACCTGTCGCGCCTCGCGGACGAGTTGGCGTTGAATACTCGTCGGGTGACGACGCTGCGGACCGTCTTGGGCAATACTGACCGCGAAACGGGCGGGACGGAACTGGACAATCTGCTCGTCGAACTGGCCGCCCTGCGCAGTCAGTATGAGGACAGTTACCCGGACATCCAGGCCCTGCAAGCCCGGATCGATGAGCTTTCTACTGAATCCGATAACAAGTTGCCCTCAAACCCCGAATACCGCCGGGTACAGAATGAATTACTGGCGGCACGTGACACGGTGGCCAGCATTGAAGAGCGGCAGATTGAGCTTAAAGCGGAACTTGATGCCTTAGCATTGAATGCCGGTCAGGTGCCAGCTGTGGAAGCAGAGCTCCAGCGGCTAGAGCGTGATTATGACCAGACCCGTAAAAGCTACGAGGAATTGCTTCAACGGCGGGACCGGTTGGTTTTGACCGAGAGCCTTGGCGCCGGGGGAAAAGGCGTTGAGTACAATGTTTTTGAACGCCCGCAGCCAGCCTTAAACCCCGTGGCCCCACCGCGATTTTTGTTGATTGTCGTTGCATTGTTTATGGCCCTTGGGGCCGGTGCGTTAGCTGGGGCACTCCTGACGTTTCTGGAAAAGAGCTTTACGCAGGCAACTGAACTCCAGAGTGCGTTTGGCCTGCCGGTTCTGGGCGGATTAAGCGAAGTGAACTCTGCGGCGGTTCGCGCTCATCGTTGGGTTGACTTGCGCCGCTTGGCGATGGCGCTTGTCGCCCTTGGCGTGTTAGGCGCGATCTATGTTTATTTCTCCGTGATCCGCTTGCCGCAAGTTCCTGAAACTGTTGTTGAAGCCAATCTGACTTCAGAGGACGTTGGCGTCAGGAATATCGGGGCGCTAGTAGTTGAGTTGCGAGGGGCCAAATGATGGGACTTATAGATCGTGCAGTAGGGCAGGTCAGAGACGACACGGTGATTGTCGGTAGCGCCGATCGCCAGCGCAAAGCCTCGCGCGATGAGATGACTGCGCTTTTTGATCTCGACATGGACAAGCTTGCCGAGAAGGGCATTGTCCAGGCAGACCCGAAACGCAAAGCTCAAATCAAAGAGTTACGGGCAATTAAGCGCCGTCTTCTTCGTCGGCTTGGTTTTTTGCAGCAAGCGGGCCAGGACGTGCGCGCCCTTCGCCAGACGGCGCGCCAACGCAATTTAATCATGGTTACCTCTACTCGGCCCCAAGAAGGAAAGACCTTTACTGCTGTGAACTTGGCCCTGAGCCTTGCCATGGAAGACAAGCAGAAAGTCATCCTGGTGGACGGAGATGCCTTGCGGCCCCAAGTCCGGCAATACTTTGATATTCCAAGCGGTCCGGGCCTGCTGGATCGGCTGACCAACCCAGGATTGCCCATGAGCGCTATTAGTCATCAGGCCAGACAAACAGCGCTCACGGTCATCGGGGAAGGAACCTCTCACCCAAACCCGGCAACGGTTTATTCCTCATCTGATGCAAAGCGGTTCTTCATCGAGCTTTCAGTGCGCAATCCGGACCGGCTAATCATTGTAGACGCGCCGCCTGTCCTCGCCACCACTGAGGCGATCGTTTTGGCGCGGCATGTGGATGAAATCGTCTTTATCGTCCAGGCTGATTCGACCCCGGAGCCCGCCGCTGCAACCGCGCTCGATGAGCTCTTGGAAGTAAATCCGAATATCAGTTTGATCCTGAATCGGTGTTTGATCCCCGCTGGCGGGTCTCACTATGGATCCTATTATCAATATGAACGCGACGGTGAGGGCCAATCTTCGAGTTGACCCTAATCGCACAAAGGAATTTTGGGCTATGAAAATTGGAGCTGGCATTTTTGAGCGGACGACCTTGTCGAGCAATGTCCGGTGCGTCCTGCTGGCTAGCGCCACAGCGCTCGTGGGGCAGCAGGCTTTTGCCCAGTCGAGCACAACGCCGCTTGCGCCATTGAGCTTTAAGACCAACTATTTTGGCTACTCTGCCGGGGTCAGCCCACGGGTAGGGTACTCCGATAATATTCAGCTTGCCCCGGATGGGTTGGGCGACGACCAGTTTTTTGTCTCAAATGTATTCACCGCCAACGCGATCTATTCCACGCGGCGCTTCACGGGGCTATTTAGCGGCGATCTGGATTTAACATATTTTACTGGGGATCGAGGCCGAAACTTTGCGGGTGTTGATGACGCTGGTAATCCGGTCTTTCAGGACCCGAGCAATTTTGCAGTGAACCAGAATGTTGGTGGCATCGGGACATTCACTGTCGCTGAAGACCTTGCTTATTTAGACGTCTCCGGGTCATCCACACGTCAGTTGATCGGCGACAATGCGCGGTTCTCCCAGAATCAGAATGCGGCGCGGAACCAACGGGCAAACGTTAATACCGTCAGCATCAGCCCTTACCTGGCACGGGAGTTCTCAAACACCTCTGAGGCAGAAATCCGCTACAAATTCTCCAAAGTCTTTATCGATGAGAACCAGGATAGTCAGTTCAACAACTTTTTGAATGACTCACAGAGCCAGGAGGTCTGGCTCACCTATAACACAGGTGATTCGATTGACCGCTTGACCCTTGGGTTCACGGCCTATGGGAATGAAACAGAGGAAGACGGGTCTATCATCGCGCCCGCCTTTGACTTCCAGCAAGGTACGCTCATTGGGACAGCGGAATATGCGGTGACCGAACGGTTCGCACTGACCGGGGCTGTTGGCTATGACGACATTGAATCCGATGCGCCCGAGGAATTCATCCCAGACGATGAACTGACGGGTGTTTTCTGGCGCGGTGGCTTTCGAGCCCGGCCGGGCCGCAAGACCGATCTGCGCATCGAATATGGTGAGCGATATGGTGACGATTTTATCAACGGTCGGCTGACCTATGATATTTCGCGTCGGATGCTATTCCGGGCAGATGCGAGCCGCGAATTCCAAACCCGGGCACAAGCGGTCTCAACACGGATTGATTCACTCGGTCGGCGTACGCTTCGCTTTGCCGAGCGCTTGAGGGAAGGCGAAGCTCTGTCGCCGGACGCACTCGTTGCGACAGCCTCTCGGGTCAACAACTCGATTGATGCCCAGACCATTGGTCTTGGTGTCTCCAACCGAGTGAGTGCCAGTCTACTTGCCCAGCTTGACCGGACGTCATTGACAGCGGTTTTAGGATATGACGATACGGATTTCGGCTTTCGAGCTATTGAAACCTTTACCGGAAACATTCAGGCGCAACACCGCCTGTCGCGGAAAACGTCCGCTTATGGCGATCTATTCTATCGCTTTGCCGACACGTCTGTTGACGTTAACCAATGCATTGCCGAACCGGGATTGTTTGGCCTCGATGTGGCATTCCCGGGGTTCGATCCGCAAGTGGCGTGTACGAACTTTGCCAACCAGCGCGGTGAAACCAACACGATCGGTGGGCGGATTGGTCTACAGTATCAGATTTATCGAAACGTATCGGCGTTCGGCGAATATTCCTATACGAACCGGTTCTCGCCAGAGCCTCAACTTGAATACAGCGAAAATGCGATATCGGCGGGGTTAACGCTTAGTTTTTAGCGGTCCTGCCAATGTCGTCTTGAACGAGCAAAGGCCTTGAAGTCCCATGTATGAGTCCCATTTCAATTTCTCAGCCCAGCCGTTCAAGCTTAGCCCTGATCCCAAGTTTTTCTTCGGGAGCAAGAGCCACAATAAAGCGATGTCATATTTGCATTATGGCTTGCGCCAGGCAGAAGGCTTCATTGTGATAACCGGTGAAATTGGTGCTGGTAAGTCCATGCTGATCGGCCACCTTCTTGATCAGCTTGATCGATCTAATGTGGTCGCAGCTCATCTGTTGACGCCGAATCTGAAGCCGGAAGATCTGCTCTCGCACGTTTTGTCCGCGTTCAACATTGAGCCCGCATCCTCGGGTAAAGCAGCGGAAATCGAAGCGTTCGAAGATTTCCTCTTTGACCGGATGAACCGTGGTCGGCGTGTTTTGTTGATTGTTGATGAAGCGCAAAATCTTCCCGCCGGGACGATCGAGGAACTCCGTATATTATCTAATCTGGAGTACGGTGGTACGCCGCTGTTTCAGGTGTTTCTGGTTGGACAGCCGGAATTCAAGGCCATGTTGGGGCGGATCGATATGGAGCAGCTTCGCCAGCGCGTGATCGCTTCTTATCATCTAGAGCCTCTGAATGCGGAAGAAACACGCGACTACGTCTTGCACCGTCTGAATGTTGTCGGTTGGGACAATAATCCCTCCTTTTCCGAAGCGGCCTTTGAGCTGATCCATGAAGCGGCGCGCGGTGTCCCGCGTCAGATCAATAAGCTCTGCAATCGCCTGCTGCTCTTTTGCTCGATTGATCAACGCGACGCGGTTGATGAAGCGACGGTAAGAACTGTTGTTGCCGACCTGGCCGCGGAAGATGTGAGCGGGTCCCCGATGACACTTTCACCAGCCTTGCCGTTAGTGGCCACCCCTGATCTCGAGATAGAAATGGAGGGTGACGCACCAGCGGAGGTCACGCCTTTAGCAGAGGAGCCCGCTACCTTCGTAAATGGGTCGCTTCATGAGGTCGATGATGATCTTGAAGAAGGGTTGGGCGAAGATCTGGTCGAAGATGTGCAAGTTGTCGATGACAACAAGGACGAGGAAGAGGTCATGACGCTGACCTCGGTCCCCGTTGGCCAAGACGACGACACTGGGCTGTCGGAAAGTGACGAGACGGTAGTGGAAGTGGTTGAACAGGAGCCTGCCGCAAAACCGATTACTCTTCAGGCTGCCGATGAGACCGTCGCTGAAGAGGCCGACAACACCCCTACACCGCCGGCCGTTGAAGCCAACCCTGAACCGGTTGGTACAGAGGTTGCAGAACCGGAACCGGGGCCGAGCCCAGAGCTAGGAGCGAAAGCTGGCCCTGCAGCTGTTGCAATTGGAGCGGGGACAATGAGCGTTCTTGATCGTCTGAAGGCAAATCGTCAGACCAAAGAAAAGGCTATCAGTATGGCTGCGGCGACTGCCTCGTCGCCAGTTACGTCGTCTGCCTCAGGGGCTGATCGTCCTACCTTAAACCAAGGCCAGCCGAGGTCGGCAACGATCGAGGATGTAGCCGACGCACTTGCCAAAGCTGGACTTGGGTCCCGCGCGGATGAGAGCGATCAGGATCAAGCGGGCGATGTGGAAGAGATTGACCTGCCAAAACTTGATACGCCAATGCAGATCAAAGAGTGGCGTAAGTCGATCGTTCGCTCCATTGAAGACGCCCGTGTCGATTTGAGATCTGCCCATACCGCAATTTCAAAACTGAGGGGGCGGGTGGACGAACTTGAAGAGCGCCGCTCTGCTTCCAAAGACCGGATTGTCGCGAGCCTCTCAAAAGCCGAAGGATTGCTTTCGAAGATCCGTGCAGGTGGGACGGACTTGAGCGACTAACGGATCTTTGGGGTGGGGGCGAGCTAAGTCGATGGATGGGCCAGCTCATATCAATGACCCAGATGCAGGGCATTCAGTGATGGGCGATGGTGGGGCACAGAACGGCCTGGTCCTTGGCAATCCCGATACTGTTCATCAGATTGCACCGGAATTCGCTATGTCGGTTGACGTGGAAGATTACTTTCAGGTGTGGGCGTTTTCCGATGTGATTGATCGCTCGAGTTGGGACGGCTTCGCCCCGCGTGTTGAGACCGCGACCCGGCAGTGTCTGGAAATATTCGCGCGCCATCAAGTAACAGCCACCTTCTTTACACTCGGGTGGGTCGCCGAACGTTTTCCCGGGCTGGTGAGGTCTATCGTCGATGAAGGCCATGAACTTGCCAGTCATGGTTATGACCATCAAAAGATCTTTGATCAAACCAAAGATGAGTTTTCTGAAGATGTCAGCCGTACCAAGAAAATCCTGGAGGATATCTCCGGTAAGGGCATTGTTGGATTTCGGGCAGCAGGCTTTTCCCTCGATGAGCGCAGCCCTTGGGCTTATGATGTTCTGGCGTCGGCCGGCTACAAATATTCGTCCAGCAGCCACCCCATTGCCCACGACCATTACGGCGATCCGAGCGCACCGCAAGGACCCCATTGCCCAATTGACGGCGACCCCTTTGTGGAAGCGCCGGTGGCTACCGCGACCGTCCTCGGGCGCCGTATCAGCTGCGCGGGCGGCGGGTGGTTTCGGGCAAGCCCCTACGCGGTGTCAAAAGCCCTGATCAAAAAGTCCCGTCAACAAACTGAAGGTCCGCTGATCTTCTATTTCCATCCGTGGGAAATTGATGTGGATCAGCCGCGGATTGCGAGCGCCTCACCAAAGTCGAAGCTTCGTCACTATCTGAATCTGTCCCGTATGGTTGGCAAAATCGAAAACCTCGCCGGTGAGTTTCGTTGGGGAAGGATTGACCATGCCCTTGCTCCCTTTGGGCTTCATCAATGACAGGCTCCCTTGCGAATCGAACGCGACTGACCAGTCAAGTATCTCTCTTGAGCAGCGAGGTCGGTGTTCACGTCAGTGACAATGCACCAATTGATCTTTGGGAGGAATATTGTCGCAAACAAGCCGGAGCCGAGCTATTCCATGACTGGCGCTGGGGAAAGGTCATCAGGGATACCCACCGTTATGCACCGATTTATCTGACGGCGACCCAGCGCGGCGAGACTGTTGGCACCTTGATGCTCATGGATGTTAAAAGCTCGTTGTTTGGTCGCTCGCTTGTTTCCGTTGCGTTTACGGTCGGCGGCGGGATCTTGGCTGACACGTCGGAAGCTGCTGCCGCGCTGGCACACCAGGCATGGGAGGAGGGTGAGCAACGTGGTGTCAAACACGTAGAGCTGCGGTCGAATTCCTATCGACTGCCCGGATGGGTTGCCCGGCAAGGGGCGTATGTTGGCTTTACAAAGACGCTACCGCGCTCAGCAGATGAGGCACTGAAATCGATCCCGCGAAAACGACGGGCAGAAGTCCGTAAGGCGATGAAATTTGCTCAAGAAGGGCGCGTGCGGGTCAATTTGGATGCAGATCTGGAGACTTTTTACCGCCTTTACGCCTATTCCTTGCGCGGACTGGGCACGCCGGTCTTCGCTAAAAGCTACATCAAAGCCATAAAAGAAGCATTTGGAAATAGAGTTCGCTTTTCCGTTGTTGAAGGCGACGGTGTCCCTTGTGTCGGTCTGTGTACATTCTATTTTCGGGATAGGGTCATGCCATACTATATTGGGATGACGGAGGCGGCACGGGGCTTTCGTGCAGGTGATCTGGTCTATTGGCAGCTCATGGAAGACGCAGTTGCCAATGGCCACAGTGTCTTCGATTTTGGGCGTAGCAAGGTCGGCTCCCCCCATGAGCTTTACAAAAAAACCTGGGGGTTCGAGCCAGTGCCACTGGATTATCAGTATGCGTTAATTGATAGTGAGGACGTGCCCAACATCTCTCCAAGCAATCCGAAGTTTGCCCTCGCGACAAAAGTCTGGCAGCGCCTGCCGCTATGGGCGGCAAACCGTCTCGGGCCTGTTGTTGCGCGCAATTTGGCGTGACGTGAAACGTGACGAACACGCGCCACGAGATCCTGTTTCTGGCCCATCGGATCCCTTATCCCCCAGACAAGGGCGATAAAATTCGCTCATATCGACTGCTTCGGTTTTTGTGCAAGCATTTTGACGTGCACCTCGCGGCCTTTGTCGATGATCCGAGAGACTTTGCCCATCGCGGCACGCTCGAAGAGATCGCGGCCTCCGTCACGCTCCTGAAACGGCCGCCCAAAATCTCCGGTGCCAGGGCCTTCCTGCAAGGGCGCTCCGTGTCCGAAGCAATTTATGACAGCAACGAGATGCGTCAGAAAGTCAAAGGCCTCCGGGCACGGCCGATTGTTGCGGAGATCGCGTTCTCTTCCACGATGGCACAGTATCTCGAACCTGAAGTGGCCAACCGTCCGCGTCTGATCGATTTGTGCGATGCTGACAGCGCAAAATGGGACGAATACGCCCAACAGAAAGGCGGCCTCGCACGATGGTTCTATGGTCGCGAGGCGGCGCATCTGCGTCTCGCAGAGGCCCGGGCCATTAACAACGCAACGCGCGCCTTTGCCATTAGTAAGGCAGAAGCGGCCGTGTTTGACTCCCTCAGGAGGGCGGAATCACTCGCGCCGAAACCTGTTTCCTGGTTTGGCAATGGGGTTGATACGGCGTTTTTCTCACCGCGAGAAAATATGGCGACCCCTCCCGGACCGGATATCGTGTTTACCGGTGCCATGGACTATTGGGCAAATGTGGATGCTGCTCTCTGGTTCGTTGATCGGGTCTGGCCACTCGTTTTGAAAACCTCGCCGCAAGCGCAGTTCGCCATTGTGGGGTCAAGGCCGGACAAGCGGCTGATGGCATTGCACGGCCGCAAGAACATATCGGTGACGGGCCGAGTGCCCGACGTGCGTCCTTATTTGTGGGGTGCCAAGATCGCGATTGCCCCCATGCGTATTGCCCGCGGCGTTCAGAACAAAGTTCTGGAAGCAATGGCCTCGGGCGTCCCGGTGGTCGCGACGAGTGGCGCCGCGACAGGAATTGAGATGTCGTCGCCGACGCACTTTATGCTGGCTGACGCCGCAGAAGACTTTGTCAACGCCGTAACGGCGCTATTGGCCAATCCCGATGAACGGTCTCGCCTTGTACGCGAAGGCCGTGCACTGATGGTCAATCAGTTTCAATGGGATCAACAATTGGGGCGCTTTGCCGATGAGCTGATAGGTCTTGGCTTGATTGATAGCCGGCGCGCATCGGATCAAGACAAAAAAGTGGCCGGAGAATGACCCTGCAAGAAATCAACAACCGGTCGCTTTTCTTTGTGTTGCCTTTTGGGGCGTCACACTCCAGCAAACTCTTCCGTCGGTAAATCAGCCCCCAGATCGACAAAACTGTTGCCATCAAAGGTGGTCATCGTTTGCCTGGGGCCCCGATCCACATGGAACTCAAACACATCGGGGCGAGAATAGTGCCCGGCGATATCACAGGCAGCTTTTGCCGCACGGATGATATCATGATTGCCTTCCGCATAGAGAATGCCTTCGCCTTCAAGGGGGCCAGCAATGATCTCGCCGCGCGGATCAATGATCACAGAATGACCAGTGTGCTCCCACACGCCTAAAGGCTTCCACAGGTCAGGAATATGTTCCGCCAGACGCAAACCCGCGGCGCAGATCACATAGCTGGCGCTTTGGCTGGCGAAGGCACGGGACAACAAGTGTTGTCGAGCCCAACAGTATTCCTCCGGACGCGGTGTTTTTTCCCATCCTGGCCAAAGGGCGCAATGAACTTGGGTCCCCTGGGCCGCAAGGGCGTAGCCGGGCAGCATCATCTGGTGTTCCCAACAATTGAGCGCGCTTATTCTGCCGTAGTGGCGAGGGATGGTTCGCAGGCCGGCCCCATCGCCATCCCCCCAAATGATCCGCTCCGCATGGGTCGGTTTCAGTTTTCGGTGGCGATTAAGAACCTTACCTTCGCGGCCGATGGTGACCGCCGTACAGTAGGCTGTTCCTTCTGTGTCGGGATCTTTTTCCGCAACACCAATGACAACATCCGTGCCCGCTCTCTTGGCCGCATCGCACAGAGCGGCAAGCTCCGGTCCGTCAAGGCGTACCGCGTTTTCCAGATAGACAGCGCTCGCCTCCCAAGTGAGGTCAACAACGCCGCCTTCCACCCAAAACGGATAACCTGGCAACCAGGTCTCCCCGAAGGCAACGATGTCAGCGCCCTCGCGGCCCGCCTCATCGATCAACCCGCAGGCTTTTTCCGTAGAGGCGTCCTTGTCGAACAGGACCGAGGCGGCCTGGATCGCGGCGAGCTTAAAATGTGATTTGTCGCTAGCAGTGGCCGAGTGGGCAGCTGGATTTGAATCAGACATATGGTTGACCTTTGAATACCTGCGATCCGTCGGATCTCTAAGTGGACCGGACTTACCGGAAAAGACGCCCACAACTGAGCAATTGGTGCGCTGCACAAGAGATTTGGTGGCTTGTTTGCCCGACTGATTGACTATTCCATTGTCAGTGTTGCCCGCTAGCCGCTTGGCTTCACAATAACAGGAGGTTATTGTCCGAACATCGTAAGCAGGGTTAACGGGGGTCTGAATGATTCGGATTATCTTACCGCTCGCCGTCATCGCAGTGTTGTTATTCGCACCGATTTTTGGCGATCAGGTCGAAGGCTCAGATATCACAGACGGTGTGGTGACGCTTTCTGGTAATGACTATATCTCAAATACGGTCGATTGCTGGATTGGCCAGAACTTTTCAATCACCGGTGAATGCGAGCCCAAAGGGGGGACTAAGGGTCTTGCAATCTTCGCCGCGGTGTTTGTTTCCGCCGTTGCAGCGATTTTAGGCGTCCTTGGGTTGTTGCCGGTTATCGGCCGACTGACGAGTGCCATTACCACATTTGCTGGTGTGGTAGTCATCGCAGCAATCGGCTTTTACGTCTTTTCTCAGATGGGCTCGGACGAAGGCATCGAAGGAGTTAAGTGGGGCTCCTATCTCGCCGGCGGTACCGGTTTGCTCACATTGATTTCCGGCCTTGCCGGAATGCGCGGTCGATAACTCAAAGAAAAAAAGACTGACCGCTGGTTTCCGAGACAACGGGAGGAAACCGAAAAGGCGCACCTTTCTTAAGGTGCGCCTTTTTTGTGATCGATGAGGTCGGCAACAGCAGATCGGCATTGGTTGCCAGATGGATCGCCTAGTTTACCAAAGTTCGTTCCAAACTTTGGGCATGCCAAGTTGCATGGGGCTTGCAAACCAAACCTTTAACGATACCCCGGGGTTGGTCATGCACGATTTGAGAGGAAGCAGGTTTGCAAATTGCGGCGCGTCAACGACCGTCGTTGCGGAAAATGACAATCCGCAGGAAACAACCGCAAGTGAGGGGGCAATGAGCGTGGTTCCCTTGCCCTTATCCGCTAGGTCCATCAAAACGCTCTACCATGAATGGGCCGACCTAGCCGGGTCAGCGATTGAACCCAATCCGTTCATCGAGCCGGGTTTTGTTCTGGCCGCAATTTCGCTTTTTCCAGATGGAGGACGCCCTCAGATTCTGACGGTCCGTCATGCGTCCGGTCGACTTGATGGCTTGATGATCCTTGGTCTTGCTCGGAGCTTCGTGCGCCTGCCGCTCGCTTTTGCTCAAGTTTTTGCCCACCGGCATCAGTTTCTCGGGGTACCTTTGGTGCGTGTCGGAAGCGAACAGGCATTCGCCGAAGCTTTGTTTTCGTGGCTGGACAGTTCCGGCTCCTCCGTCGACTTCCTGAAAATGCCGCAGCAGCATGAGAACGGTCCTGTGTGCCAGGCGATGATGACCCTGGCCGGGCGCCAAAATCGGATTTGCCACATCATCAACCGTTTTGATCGTCCCGTTTGCGAGAAAAAGGGGAGTGACGAGGCAACCGGAGGGGCGACGGACACTACCACGTATGGCGAATCAATCCTGGAACGTTTGTCGTCGTCTCGGCGCAAGTCCATTCGGCGCAAACGGGCCCGACTGGAAGCCCGGGGCACGACCGCCGTGGAGCAACTCGCCGATAAAACGCAAATTGCCGCGTGGACGGAAGACTTTCTAGATCTTGAACTGCGCAGCTGGAAGGGTGTCTACGGCACTTCCATGGCGCAGTCCCCTGAAGAGATGGCGTTCTTTCGCCAAATGACCCGCGAATTGGGTGAGCAGGGGCGCCTGAGATGGTGGCGGATGAAACTAGATGACTTGACGATCGCCATGTCAGTCGACGTCAAAAGTGGAGATGACGCTTTTGCTTTTAAGGCGGCATTCGATGCTAAGTATCGGGATTATTCTCCGGGTAGCCTCCTTGATGTCATATCAACGGATTCATTCCTTACCCAGAATGCCATCAACAGTATCGATTCTTGCGTCAGCAAGGAGGCGGAGTTTTTAGATCGGATCTGGGGTGGGCGGAAGACAATTGCCGAGGTGGTTGTTGGAAAGCGCCGGATTCTTGCCGCGGCAAAGCTCCGGGTGGCTCTAATCGCGCTCGAGATTAAGCGGCGATATCTACGGGGCGTGGTATGACCCAGCCTCCAGTTTTTGCAGATGCCGATCGGTTGGCAATGGCCAATGCATTTCCCAACCGGCCCGTTAAGGTGCGTCATTCACTATCTGGAGATCGACGGCTGGCATTGCCGCAATTGATTGAGCTGGCAGGGCGGTTGCCTGGTAATCCGTGCCATGAATATAGTGCTAGCGATATCGACAAGAGCCAGCCTGACGAAGAAAAAATTCCGGGTACAGGACTTTCGTTCGTTGATACGATCAGGACCATGGGCGAGCGTCAATCATGGGCCGCCATCAGGTCGTTCCAGCATGACCCCGAGTACAAAGCCCTCCTTGACCATTGCATTGAAGAAAGCGGCATCGCGGAGGCGATCCCGTCAGGGCGCACTTATATGCATGACGGGTTTTTCTTCATTACCTCGCCGAATGGCGTAACGCCTTTCCATGTTGATCCCGAATACAACATTCTGTTGCAGATCGAAGGGCGCAAATCATTCTATGTCTTTCCTGCAAATGATCCCGAGATCATGAGCGAGCGGGATCAAGAAGACTTCTACGTGGACGGCAAAAAGAATCTGGCGTTTGATGAGGCAAGGTTTTCAGAAAAAGGGCAACGCTTCGATTTGGGCCCGGGTGACGCGCTCTTTGTGCCGGTAAAAATGCCTCATTGGGTACAGAACGGGTCGGAGATTTCAATCTCTTTGAGCGTCACCTGGCGTAGTGAAGAGACCGACCGGGAGCGCCGCATTTTCCTTGCCAACCGTCGCTTGCGTGGCGTCGGCGCGCCAGCTTCTCTTCTCGCACGGTCGGATATCAGCGACCGGGTCAAGGCATTGGCCGGTCGGCTGATTGATCGGCTAAGTTAGTCCAGACTATTCGGAATTTATCCCGGGACGCTTCTGATAAGATGGGAACTTAGGGCCATTTCGCGAGCGGCGGCAACGAGGACAAGATCGCCTCCACATTGCCACCGGTTTTCAGGCCGAAAGTGGTGCCGCGATCATAGAGCAGATTATACTCTGCATACCGACCGCGCCGGATATACTGTTCTTCTTTGTCCTCGTCGGTCCACGGTTGATCCATCCGTTTGGCGATGAGTTCAGGATAGATTTTCAGGAATGCTTTGCCGACATCCTGGGTGAAGTTGAAGTCGCGGTCCCAATCGCCCGTATTGTGACGGTCGTAAAAGATCCCGCCAACGCCGCGCGGTTCATTGCGATGGGGCAGGTAGAAATACTCATCACACCACTTTTTGAATTTGGGATAATAATCTGCGTCGTGAGTGTCGCATGCGGCCTTGAAGGCGCCATGGAAGTCGCGCGTATCGTCATGGGCATCCTCATGGTCGACGTCCGCGCGGTTCCGGTCCAGCATCGGATTTAGATCGCCGCCGCCACCAAACCATAGCTTTGTCGTGACAATCATCCGGGTGTTCATGTGCGCGGCAGGGACATGGGGATTTTGCGAGTGAGCAATCAGTGAAATCCCGGACGCCCAAAACCGAGGGTCTTCGTCTGCCCCAGGGATCTGGTGGCGAAACTCCTCGGAAAACTCTCCGTGGACGGTGGATGTGTGAACGCCAACCTTCTCCAGGACGCGCCCATGCATGAGCGCCATGGTGCCTCCGCCTTGGTCTTTTGAGCCGTCCCCGCGCCGCCAGGGCTTTTTCTCAAACCGGCCCGGCGCGTGGTCCGCATAAAGAGGGCCGGCACGATCTTCGAGCCCTTCAAAGGCAGCGATGAGCTCGTCCTGCAGATTTTCAAACCATGCTTTCGCGGTGGCTTTGCGGTCTGCCAGTAGCTCGGGATTGAGGTCGTCGCTCATGGTTTGTCACTCTTCAAGGTCACTTGGATCTCGGCTAGTCGCTTTGTCAGAGCCATTGAATTGCCGCTGGTCGCCGGTTGGCACCACTCGTCCCCAAGGAAGGTAAACTGGCGGCATAGAAGCGGGCTTGGTTGCAGTTGTAAACCCAGCTTGACGATCGCCATGGACTGCACTGATTGACGGCTGAAGTATCGGTGGACCCATCACTCGGCGTCTTGTCCCTGGGTTTTGGCAGCAAGGACCATGGTTGCTTGCTGGCGGCGTGCTTCGGCGAGGGCGATCGCCGCTGTCGTGGCTGCATTGAGGGACCGCGCGCCTTCGGAGATCGGGATACGCACTCGGAGATCGACACGTTCGTGAAGCCAGTCAGGGACGCCCGCGCTTTCCCGGCCGATGAATATGTAATCATTCGGTGTGAGTTGGCTCGCCCAGAGGCTTTCACTGGCTTTAGTGGTCATCAGGACCAGCCTTCCGGGGCTCTCATGCCGGTGGGTATCAAATGCCTGCCAACTTGAGTGGACGGTTGGCGGTGCCAGCAGGCCATAGTCCATCGCGGTGCGCTTGAACCCCTTGGCATCCAGGGGAAAACCACAAGGTTCGATAATGTGTAACTCGGCGCCGAAACAGGCTGCCGCACGGGTCGCCGCACCAGCGTTCTGGGCGATTTCGGGACAAAAAAGAACGAGCCGCATGATGCTTTCTCTTCGCGACGCTAGGCCGCATTATTGCGAGCAACGCATGGGCGTACACACGCGGAAATTTGAACGATCCGTATGATATGCCGCAGACCATCTGCGGGGTTCTTAAGTATATAGAGCATACGGATTTCAGCGGCGAACCGCAGGAGACACGTGGCATGACAACCACTACTGAGATTGAAGAACAAGAGCCATCGCGTCGCGATTTTATCCATCTACTTGCCGGGTCGGTAGCGGCTGTTGGCGCGGCCGGGGTCGTCGTGCCGCTCGTTCATCAGATGAATCCCGATGCATCGGTGCGGGCGCTTTCGACGAAGGAAGTCGACCTCTCCGCAATCGAAGTTGGCCAGGCCATTAAAGTTATGTGGCAGGGTAAGCCAGTCTTTATTCGCCGCCGCACCGCCGCTGAAATCGAAGCGGCAGAACTGACGCCGCTCAGCGAGCTTAAAGACAAAGCCTCTCGGAATGAAAACCTCCCGAATGCAGACGCGACCGATAATGCGCGTTCAACATCCTTTGACCAACAAGCGCGTCCAGAGTGGCTCGTGATTGTCGGCGTCTGCACTCACCTGGGTTGCATCCCTCTCGGGACCGCTCAAGGTGAAGTCAAGGGCGACTACGATGGCTGGTTCTGCCCATGTCACGGCTCACACTACGATATTGCCGGTCGGATCCGCAAAGGGCCAGCGCCGGAGAACCTTCTGGTGCCGCCATACCAGTTCCTTTCAGATACAACGATCAAAATCGGATAAGAGGAGACACCCCACATGTCCCATGAATCCACTTACGACCCACAGACCGGTGTTGAGAAATGGCTCGACAAGCGTCTGCCGATCGTGCGTCTCGCGCATGATTCGTTTGTAGATTTCCCGACGCCAAAGAACCTGAACTACTGGTACACTTTCGGCGGCATTCTCGCGGTCTGCTTGATTGTCCAGATCCTCACGGGGATTATCCTGGCGATGCACTACACGCCCCATGTCGATTATGCATTCGACAGCGTGGAGCACATCATGCGCGACGTGAATTATGGTTGGTTGATGCGCTATGTGCATGCCAACGGCGCTTCCATGTTCTTCATCGCCGTCTATATCCACATGTTCCGCGGGCTTTACTACGGTTCATATAAAGAGCCGCGCGAGGTCCTCTGGATCCTTGGCGTGATTATCTTCCTCCTCATGATGGCAACGGCATTCATGGGCTACGTGCTGCCATGGGGACAAATGTCCTACTGGGGCGCGACCGTAATCACCAATCTGTTCTCGGCGATTCCGCTAGTGGGCGACTCCATTCTGACGCTGCTCTTGGGTGGGCCGACGGTAGGTAATGCGACCTTGAACCGGTTCTTCTCGCTCCATTATCTGATGCCATTTGCGATCTTTGGTGTTGTCATCCTTCACGTTTGGGCACTGCACGTCCCGGGTAACAACAACCCTACTGGCGTTGAGGTGAAGAGCGTTGCTAAAGACACGGTACCCTTCCACCCGTACTACACGGTGAAGGACAGCTTCGCGATTGCGGTCTTCATGGTGATGTTCGCGGCGTTCGTTTTCTTCGCGCCAAACTCACTTGGTCACCCCGACAACTATATCGAAGCGAACCCGCTTTCGACGCCTGCGCATATCGTACCTGAATGGTACTTCCTGCCGTTCTACGCCATTTTGCGGGCCATCACGTTCGATATCGGCCCAATCTCTTCCAAGCTTGGCGGCGTGATTGCGATGTTCTCGTCAATCCTGGTGCTTTTCGTTCTGCCATGGCTCGACACGTCGAAAGTGCGCTCAATGCGGTATCGCCCGATTGCGAAGCTTTGGTTCTTCCTCTTTGTCATCGTCTGCTGCTTCCTTGGTTGGCTTGGTCAAAAGCCTGCCGAAGGGGTCTATGTGACCCTGGCGCAGATCTCGACCCTCTATTATTTCGCCTTCTTCTTGGTGATCTTGCCTCTGCTGGGTTTGATGGAAACACCAACGTCGTTGCCGAAGTCGATTTCCGAGGCGGTTCTGAAGAAGACCTCCAACTTGGAAGTGTCTGGCGGAACTGGTGGCGCCGCCGTTCAGCCGGCGGAGTAAAAAACACGACTGGGGGGGCCTTTGGGCCTCTTCAAATCTGATGATCTTTCTGGAGACGGAAACAAAAGCATGGTCCGCACATTGAACATGATCCGCACAATGAAAAAGACAATCGGCGCCCTTGTTTCAGCATTTGCTGTTGTAAGTGGTGCAGCTCTCGCCGCCGGCGGCGGTGATGCAGTGCTCAAGCATGAGCATTGGCATTTCACAGGCCCATTTGGGTCGTTCGATAAAGAAGCAGTGCAGCGCGGCTACCAAGTCTACCGTACTGTTTGTGCCGGGTGCCATTCCATGGACCAGCTGGCTTTCCGGAACCTTGGCCAAAAAGGCGGACCGTTCTATCTTGAACGTTGCCCGGAAGGGGTGCCTGAGACAGTCGATTGCTCAAATCCCAATGACAATCCGTATGTGAAGCAAATTGCCAGTGAATTTTCGATCACCGATGGGCCAGACGACTTCGGCGATATGTTCCAGCGCCCGGGCCTGCCGTCCGACGGATTCCCGACGCCATACCCAAATGAACAGATTGCCCGGCTCGCCAATGGCGGCGCGTATCCGCCTGATCTGTCTCTGATCACTAAGGCGCGCCCGAACGGTGCGGATTATTTATACAGCTTGTTGACCGGGTACGAAGATACCCCGCCGAGCCTGAACGTGGCACCGGGACAATACTACAATGTGTCTTATCCGGGTGATACGTCGCAAATCCTGAAGCCGGAATATAAAGATGCCGACGGACACGTGGTTGAAGGTTTTGAGCTTCCAAAAGGCGGCGTCTTCGCGATGCCAAAACCGCTTGCTGACGGCGTCGTCGACTATGAGCAGGAGGACATTCCTGAAACAGTCGATCAGTACTCAAAGGATGTGACCGAGTTCCTCATGTGGGCGGCTGAGCCAAAGCTTGAGGCGCGCAAGCGTCTTGGCGTAATGTCCCTTGGCTACCTGATTATTCTGACTGGTATCTTGTACTGGTCGACCCGTGAGATTTGGTCAAAGGCAAAATAAGCCGACTATATCCTATTAATCTGATTATCGGGGTCCTGTGGCGTTCAACGTGACAGGGCCTTTTTTGTTGAGGTCGCCCGATGGCTGAATTTACTCCAAGCGGAAAATGTCCCCATAAGTTTCTCGATGTAGCGGCGGCCTTTTCAGAGAACTTTGAAAAGGCGGCTGATCCCGTCGCTGAGTTAGGGGCCTCTTTTGCCGTTTTGATCGATGGCGAGGTGGTTATCGATCTCTGGCACGGCCATGGCGATCGCAAGAAAGAAGTAACGTGGGCGGAGGATACTCTTCCCTGCATCTATTCCAGTGGCAAGGCGGTACTGGCAACACTCGTCGCGCGCGCTGTTTCAGATGGCGTTATGGACTATGCCCGGCCAATCGCAGCGGACTGGCCAGAATTTGGCCAAGGCGGTAAGGGCAGGATCACGCTGGAACAGGCGCTTTCCCATCAGGCGGGACTTTGCGGCTTCCCGGACGAAATGAACCCGGCTGATTGGCTCAATTGGGAGGCGATCTGCATACGCCTGGAACAGCAAGAGCCCCTCTGGGAGCCGGGAACAAAAAACGGATATCATCCGCAGACCATCGGTTTCATCGCGGGGGAAGTGTTCAGGCGACAAATGGGCGCCTCGGTAGGGGAGGTAATCCGGCGCGATTATTTTGACCCTCAAGGGATCGACCTGCACTGCGGAATCAAAGACGACGCCGTCGCTGCGCGCACCGTCAAGATGATCAAACCAAACCGCCCGCCGGATCTTGGGCCGTTGACTGAGTTTAAAGAAATCGCTTTTCTGAAAAAATGGTCACAGCCCGGCAGGGTCGACGCTCACGAGTGGCTGGCAGCGGAACTCCCTGCTTCGAATATGCATGCGACCGCGGCGGGCCTTGCTGGCATTGTCCATCCACTTGCCTGCAATGGTGAGTGTCAAAGTGGCCATGCCATCGATGGCGCGGTCGTCGCTGATGTGTTCCGCCCACGAATTTCCGGTGAAGACCTCGTGCTCCCGTTCAAAATGACTTGGGGCGCTGGGCTTATGCGCAATCCGGATGGAGCCTTTGGTCCGATAGCGGAGGTTTGGGGCCATGCGGGCTCTGGTGGATCAGCCGTCATTGTCGATCCGGAGCGGCGGCTGACGGCGGCTTACGTGATGAACAGGATGTCGCCTTATCTCGTAGGCGACCCTAGGGCCCGGCGTCTTTTTGGTGCTCTTTACGGGGCGCTGTAGCCTACTGAGGCTTTGAGACCTCCGGTTAAAACGAAATCTGAAGCCGTACGGTTACCCGGGCAGGCTGCGGATAGCCGGGCATCATTTCCGCAAATGTGCGCGCGGTCCGTAGTTCGTCTCGAAGGAATTGGCTATCGATTGACGAGGACCGTCCTTCGGCAAAAAGATCGATTTGTCTGTTCTGAAACGAAAACTTCGCGATCGCTTTCGACAATTTGGGCCGGGTTGCAGGCGTCAGCATCAAACCTGGATCAATATGAGACAGTCCCGGCTGAAATGGTTTTGGCTCCGGCAAGCCGCCGAATGTCGACGCTGTTGCAAGCCCTATGGCAAAGAATTCCACGTGTCTCCTCCCTCTCCTGATTGTGAGAGTGGCGCAGAAGTCTGACCGTTCAATTATGCGCAGATGCCGAATTTGTCGAAAACATGGCCGAGGTTTTATCGCAAATTTTCGGCAATTTTGATTTGTATGCAGCTGAAATTTGGTTGGCCGTCAATAACGACGATTAAGCCAATCAATTAGCAGGGCATTCAGGGCTTCAGGCTTTTCCCACATCACCCAATGACCGCAATTCTCAATGACCTGCTTTTCCAGATCAGGCACGAGCTTTTCCATCCCGTCGGCGCCCTCCATTGGCAGAAACAGATCCCGGTCCGCGCCAATCCAAAGAGACGGGTGGGGAATGACGGGGTCGCGCGATTTCATGATCTCATAGTTCTGATCGATATTCCGGTAGAGATTTATCCCGCCCCTAAAGCCGCTCTTCTTGTAAGCGTCGACAAATACCTGAAGGTCTTCAGGATTGAGGATAAAATTGTCCGTATTCGCCGCGTCAAAAGCCGCAAAACCGTTTAGAAAGTCAAACACGCCGGGAATAATGGCGGGCCAATGCTCTCGGCCTGGCGAGTAGCGGAAGATAAAGCGGAAGAAAGCTTCTTCGCGGCCTGCGAATGTTTGCTCCGGAATGTCGGCTTGTTGGAACTGGACGATGTAGTGATTGGCCGTGAAGCGGTCTTCCATAATCTGGAGGGGAGGCACAGGCGGCGGGGGACGGTGCGGGGTACAAACGCCAATGACGCCAGCGACCCGTTCCGGGTGGAGTTGCGCCATTGGCCAAACAACGGCACCGCCCCAGTCATGACCGCAGAGAATTGCACGGTCGATCTCTAAGGCGTCCAGCAAACCGGCAAGGTCGTCCGTCATATGAGCAATGTCATACTGATCGACACCCTCCGGGCAGTCTGAGGCCCCGAAACCTTTCTGGTCGTAGGCAATTACATGGAACCCAGCTTGGACAAGTGGGTCGATCTGGTGCTTCCACGAATATGCAATTTCCGGCCAACCATGGACAAGGATGACAGCTGGGCGCTCGTTAGGTGAACCGCCTTTATAGGTTGCAAGGCGGACGCCATTGGCCATAACAAATTCTGGATCAGGGAAATGGGTCATGGGGGGAGTCTCCCTGAGCGCGATCAGATTACAAGGTTTGCCAACAGTTGAGTTTATCAGAAAGAGACCGATGAACGACGAGATCGAATTCGACCCAGCCCCGGAAGGCTGGGTTCCTTCCACAAGCACTGGCACATACTCCAGCCATGCCGGCCCTTTCTATTATCGCGAAGGGGATGTCCCGGGCGTTGGATTTATCGCGCACCCCCATCACGCAAATCTTGCCAAGATTGTCCATGGTGGGGCGTTATTGATGCTAGCCGATATGGCGCTCTATGACATCTTCAGGCGAGAGCTCGGTATGTTCAAGGGCGTGACGGTAACTCTCAATTCGGAGTTTCTTTCAGCCGGTCCGATCGGCGCATTTATCGAGGCAACAGGAACTCCGATGCGGATCGGCCGAGGGCTCATGTTTGCGCGGGGTGAAATCAAGGCGCGCGGAAAGCTATTGTTGTCGTTCTCTGGGACCATCAAACGGTTCGATGCGCCAAACGCAGAATAGTGCGTCAGTCAGGCACCCTTGCGCTGGCGGACTGCATCGATGCTAAACACCGCAAGGGCGGTCCAGATCAATCCAAAACAGATCCCATGGGCAAGTGTAAATGCTTCGCCGAAATAGATCCCAAGAAAGAATTGCAACGTCGGCCCGATGTATTGCAAGAAGCCTAGCGTGCTAAGCTTCAAGCGGCGAGCCGCCAACGCGAATAGTACCAATGGCCCAACTGTCACCGGACCTGCCAGGATGAGCAGCACGTTCATTCCTGAGCCTGTATTTGCAAAGGTGTTCTGTCCCGTTGAAAACAAGAAGATCATGAAAATCAGTGCGAACGGTGCGAGCAAGCTCGTTTCAACGAATAAGCCCGGCATAGCGCCTACGTCTGTTGTCTTGCGCACATACCCGTAAGCCGTAAAGAGGATTGCCAGGGTAATGGAAACCCAAGGAAAACTCCCGACACCGAATGTCAGAACGAGGACACCAATTGTTGCGAGGGCAACGGCACCGATCTGTAGTGGTCGGAGTTTCTCCCCAAGCACCAAAACGCCGGCCGCCACATACATCAATGGGTTGATGTAATAGCCGAGACTTGCTTCTAGCACCCGGTCATTAGCGACCGCCCAGACATAAATCAGCCAGTTCAACGAGATCGCTATGGCCGAAATCGTCAGCATCAGAATAACTTTGCGCTGGCGGACAGCCCGAATGACTTCGGGCCATTGCTTCCTGTAGCTTAAAATAATTGCGCCGAACGGAACGGACCAAAGAATGCGATGCGCGAGTACTTCCGTGACGGCGACGTCGCTCAGCATCTTCAGGTATATCGGAAACAAGCCCCAAAAGGTGTACGCCATAACGCCAGCGATGAGGCCGAACCGCACGGCTTCATCTTGGCTTGGCGTTTCTCCCGCCGGAGTCGTCTGACCAGGGATTGGGCTGGTTCCTTTTGCGGCAGCCATAAGCGGGGTCCTCATCCCGCTGATGGCGGGGCAATCAGGGTTAAGCGGCTCGTTGAGCAACGAGCCCGCGATTGATCAGGAGTTCGGCAATCTGTACTGCGTTCAGCGCCGCGCCTTTGCGCAGATTATCCGACACACACCAGAGCATAAGCCCGTTGTCGACGGTCGGATCGACCCGAATCCTGCTGACGAACGTCGCAAAATCGCCAACGCATTCCACGGGTGTGACGTAGCCACCGTCCTCGCGTTTATCGACGATCAAGAGACCCGGCGCTACGCGAAGAGCCTCGCGCGCTTCATCGTCAGAGATCGGTTTATCAAACTCGATGGAGACAGCTTCAGCGTGACCGACAAAAGTTGGCACGCGCACACACGTGGCAGTGAGTTTGATCTTCGGATCGAGGATCTTTTTTGTCTCGGCCGTCATCTTCCACTCTTCTTTGGTGAAGCCGTCTTCCATGAAGACATCAATGTGGGGGATGACATTGAAGGCAATCTGTTTGGTGAACTGTTCTGGGGAAGGGGTATCGTTGACGTAAATCCCTTTTGTCTGTGTAAAGAGTTCGTCCATGGCCTCCCGGCCAGCCCCAGACGTTGACTGGTAGGTGGAGACGACCACCCGATTGATGGTGGCGATGTCGTGAAGCGGTTTCAGCGCGACAACCAATTGTGCCGTTGAACAGTTCGGATTGGCGATGATGTTCTTTTTGGAGACCCCGGCGACCGCATCTGGATTGACCTCTGGGACAATGAGCGGCACGTCCGGGTCCATCCGGAAATGGGATGAGTTATCGATGACAATCGAGCCTGCCGACGCTGCTTTCGGTGCCCATTCCTTTGCGACCCCGCCGCCGGCCGCAAACAAAGTGATATCAGCCTGACTGAAGTCAAAAGTCTCAAGGTCTGTGCACTGAAGGGTCTTGTCGCCAAACGAGACATCACGGCCAATGGACTGGCGCGAGGCGAGGGCAAACACCTCACTTACCGGGAAAAGGCGTTCGTCGAGGATCGCCAGAATTTCCTGGCCGACATTTCCGGTCGCGCCAACAATGGCGACGGTGTATTCGGTCACGATAGCACTCCATGCTTGGGCTGTTGACGTAGCGCATGAGCGCTCACAGGGGTGAAGTCAATTGGAGATGGACCTGTCCATTCTGCAGGAATTCTCCAAGGGACAGGAAAAAAGCTAATCTGGACCCGAGGGGGCAGGAAACTCTGTGCTAAGAGCTATTCACCAACGCGCCATGACAATGCTTGTACTTTAGTCCTGAACCGCATGGACAAGGGGCATTGCGCGGTGTGGATTTCCACGTTTCGGGGTCATCTTTGTCAACTTGTGCGAACCGGTTTTGAGCAGCCATGGTCGAGACGCCCGAGGCGGCACGTCGCCGAAGGCGCGCAGCAGCGTTATCAGATTGCGGATTGGACATCTCGTTCTCACCGGTCTGTGGGTCGAGGTGCGTTTCCGTCATAGGCACATCTCGGCGTTCAGGCACTGCTTCTTCCGCCCGGCGCACTTGAACATGCATCAGCGCTTTTGTGACTTCCCGGCGCAGGCCGTCGATCAGGCTTTCAAACAAGGCAAAAGCCTCGGTTTTGAATTCATTGACCGGGTCACGTTGCGCGTGCCCCCGCATCCAGACGACAGACTTCAATTGGTCAAGCTGTTGTAGGTGTTCGCGCCAATTCGTGTCCAGAACATGAAGGAGAATTGCTTTTTCCAGACGGCGCATGTTCTCAGGACCGACATCAACCGCTTTCGATGCTGCAAGGGCGGATGTGCCTTCAATGAGTTTCTCAGCAATTTCGGTGTCCGCAACGCCCTCTTCTTTTGCCCATTCATCCACCGGGAAAGACTTGCCGAATATTTCCTGTGTGTCTTTGTCCAGGCCTTCAATATCCCACTGCTCCGCGTAAGACTTTGGCGGCATGTGGATCGCAACCAGGTCATTGACCAGCTGTTCGCGCATGTCTGTGACAATATCATCAACAGTTTCAGATGACATGAATTCGATGCGTTGCTCAAAAATAGCCTTACGCTGATCATTGGCCACATCGTCAAACTTCAGGACATTCTTCCGAATATCGTAGTTGCGCTGCTCAACTTTTTTCTGGGCGGTTTCAACCGCCTTGGTGAACCAGGGATGTTCGATGGACTCGTCTGGCTGGATGCCAAATCGCTTCAGCATTTTTTCCATGCCGCCGCCAAAGATGCGCATGAGATCGTCTTCCAGAGACAGGAAGAATTTGGTCCCACCTGGATCGCCCTGACGACCGGAACGGCCCCGGAGCTGATTGTCGATGCGGCGGCTTTCGTGACGCTCTGTGGCCAGAACAAACAGCCCGCCGGCGTCCAGCGCTTTTTGCTTCTGGTCAGCGATCTTGGCTTCGATTTCCGTGCGCTTACGGGCAATCGTTTCTTCCGTGTCACCTTCGTCAAGGGAGGCCATCAGATCCTTATCGACGGATCCACCGAGCTGAATGTCGGTGCCACGACCGGCCATATTGGTAGCAATCGTCACCGCGCCCGGTTCACCGGCACGGGCCACGATGTCGGCTTCTTGCTCGTGGAACCGCGCGTTCAGAACGTTATGGGGGATGGGTTCTTTCTTGTTGGCGAGGCTTTCCACGTATTCCGCGCGCTTGAGTAGTTCAGCCTTTTCGTCAGCCTGCTTATCTTTTAATTCGTCTGCATACGTGCGTAATCGTTTGCCTACGTCGCGCCAGAATTTTTTGTCGGAGAGGATCCGCGATAACTCTTCAGATTTTTCAATGGAAACCGTGCCGACGAGGACCGGCTGGCCGCGTTCGTGACATTCAGCGATCTGTACCGCGATCGCTTTGTATTTCTCTTCCGCCGTCATGTAGAGCTCATCGTCCATGTCATCACGGGCAATGGGCCTATTGGTAGGGATTTCGACGACGTTGAGACTGTAAATATCGGCGAATTCGGCTTCTTCCGTCAGCGCCGTGCCGGTCATGCCTGCGAGTTTTTCATACAAGCGGAAGTAGTTTTGGAACGTGATCGAGGCGAGCGTCTGGTTTTCCGGTTGGATTTCGGCCTTTTCCTTGGCTTCCACTGCCTGGTGCAAACCATCAGACCACCGACGGCCTTCCATCATCCGGCCGGTAAACTCATCGATAATCGTCACACGGTTGTCCCGCACAATATAATCTTTATCGCGCTGGAAGATCATGTGCGCTTTTAGTGCCTGGTTGACATGGTGAACAATGGATATGTTCACCGCATCGTAGAGGCTATCGCCCTGAAGCATGTTGGACTCACGTAAAAGGTCCTCGATTTTCTCATTGCCCTCTTCTGTTAGGACGATGGAGCGGGCCTTTTCATCAATTTCGTAGTCTTCTTCCGACAGCTGAGGAATGAAGTTATCGATCTTCATGTACAGCTCAGACTTGTCGTCCGTTGGCCCGGAAATGATAAGCGGCGTGCGCGCTTCATCAATGAGGATTGAATCAACTTCGTCGACGATGGCGTAGTGGTGACCGCGCTGAACCATTTCCTCAATCGACGACTTCATGTTGTCGCGAAGATAGTCGAAGCCAAACTCGTTATTGGTGCCGTAGGTGATGTCACATGCGTAAGCGTCACGGCGCTGGATATCTGAAAGACCATGGATGATACACCCGGTCGTCAGGCCAAGCCGCTCATAGACCCGGCCCATCCATTCCGCGTCGCGAGAGGCGAGGTAATCGTTAACCGTAATCACGTGCACACCATTACCAGTGAGCGCATTTAGATAGACGGGCAGGGTCGCCACCAAAGTCTTGCCTTCACCTGTCTTCATTTCGGCAATGCCACCCTGATGGAGCACCATCCCGCCGATCATTTGTACATCGTAATGGCGCTGGCCTAGAGCCCGTTTGGCGGCCTCACGGACTGTCGCAAAAGCCTCTTCCAGCAAATCGTCCAGGGTCTCGCCAGCTTCAAAGCGCTTTTTGAGCGCGGCGGTCTGTTCGATCAGGCCTTCGTCCGAAAGGCCCGACAGCTTATCCTCAAGGGCATTGATTGCGTCCGCGCGTCGCCATAATGGCTTTAGACGACGGTCGTTAGAGGAACCGAAAAGTTTTTTTGCAATGCCCATGAGCGCCATGAATTGTATTGCCTTTTTCAAGCGGTGCTGGTTGTGGCGTGTGGCCCCGACGCAGGTTCGCAGCTAAGGTGAATAGGCGGCGCATCGCTCGCGTGCGGAAGGCCGAGCCGGAGAAATAGTGATGGGCTTGAGCACTGTCAACGAAAGGCGAAGGCTTCCCGATTTGCAGTTGTTCTTGGAGCAACGGTCGGATCGTCCCGCAAGTGCGGTGTTGACGGAAACGGAATGAAATGACGCAGCAAGCGCCTTCTGGACACCATCCTGCCATTACGGACGACCCTCAAACTGAAGGTCAGCGAGACGGTACGCCTGAAGGAACGTCAGCGCAGCCAAAAATCGCCACACCTGACGGGAAGTCGTTCGAGCCTGGACTGACAAGCTCTCCATTGCGGCTGTTTTTTGCCATTCTGAAAGAGGCTCTGCGCCTTGTGGGCCGGGCGATCATGACCATTTGGCGTCTGGCAGGTGCCCTCGATGAGGCCCTGTGGCAAGGGGTCAGGCTGATTTTCGGTGTCGTCGCCGAGATCCTTGTCTCAAGTGTTCGGTTTCTCATCGCGACGGCTCAGGATCTAGTCGCGTGGCTCCCGAGCCGTTGGGGGCGGGCCTATACGGCGTTTTCAGGCGTGATCCTGATCATTTCTTCCCTCTGGATCCTCGATGAGCTGAAAGAAGCCGCGGATCTGGAACTAGCCCAGGGAGGTGAGGCGCGCCCGCCCGTTGATCTGGATGATCCGATCCTCGCCCGTATCGATGGACGTTATGTGCGCCTCAGTGAAGTAAAGGCTGTTGCCCGTGCATCAGGCCGGCTCGGTGAAAATGACAACCTCACGGCAATGTCGGCTTTTGAGCGTGGCCTGGTGGAGAGTTTCGTCGAGCAACGCCTCCTTGCCCGTGCTGCGCTCAACGATGGTCTCGCTCGAGAGCCGGCGGTTGCCCAAAAACTGATTGTTGCGCGCGATCGCATTCTTGCCGCGGCCTACATGGACCAAAAGATTGACGCAGCTACCACGGATGAGGTCGTCTCTTCCTTTTATACCGCGCAGGCAGATGTCACACGCCTTGGCGATGAAGTGCGCGCTCAACATATCGTTGTGACGACGGAAGAAGAAGCGACCGAAATTCGCCAGCTCCTGGAGGGCGGGGCTACTTTTGAAACCCTCGCGAGAGAACGGTCAATCGACCGTGCAACGGCGCCTTTAGGCGGGGAGCTCGGCTATTTCACTAAAGATATGATGACGCCAGCCTTGGCAAATGCCGCCTTTACCACCCCAAAAGGGTCGTTCTCTCCGATCTTTTTTAGTGAGTTTGGGTGGCATGTCTTGAGGGTTCTGGACCGCCGTCGCTCCTCATCCATTTCCATTGAACAGGTTCAAGCCAAGATCGAAGAATTCCTCGCCATGAAAGCAATCGATGAAGCGGTCGACGAGCTTAGCGTGGAAAGCAACGTGATCTACTATCAACCGGAAACCCGGCAAGTCTCTGAGGGCGCAACGCCCGTCATCAAGGCCGTCGCGGTTAACGAATAATGTCAAACGATCGCGGGATTGAAGCAAATTTGCATATCCCCCATCAATTTCTTCCAAGTACGAATTAAGGCGAAAACATGGCGAGACTAATGATCGTCTCGGCCGGGGCATTAATTGATGCCGACGGCCGTGTGCTGATGGCGAGACGACCGGAGGGGAAGGCCAATGCCGGGCTCTGGGAGTTCCCCGGGGGGAAGCTGGAGGACGGGGAAACCCCAGAGCAGGCACTTGTGCGGGAGCTAAAGGAAGAGCTGGATATCGACACCGAAACCTCGTGCCTTGCGCCCATCGGGTTCGCATCGACCGATTTAGGAGATGTTCATTTGTTAATGCCACTTTTTGTGTGCCGGAAATGGCAGGGCATCGTCCGTGCAAAAGAAGCCTCGGCGCTGACTTGGGTGAGGCCAGCGCAACTCCTGGAATTGGATCTTGTCCCCGCAGACCGGCCCTTGGCGGCCCAATTGAGTGACTTGTTATGACGGATAAGCGAAACCAAAAAACGACGTCATCTGACAGTTTCAGCAGGCTGCGTGTTGACTTTGGCAAAAATGAACGCGGGGCCACGTCCATCGAATATGGCTTGATTGTTGGCCTTGTGTTCCTCGCCATCGTTGGGGCGATCCGCGGTTACGCCAATAGCACCAGTGATATGTACTCGGAGATTCAATCCGAGATGAGCACTCGATAATCAATCACGCTTCTTTTTCGAAAGGACGGCGTCGGCAAGCGAAGCTTTAGCCGAGCCGGGTGCCAAAGGCTTTGGCTGCGATGGGGCAGGTGCCCAGCCCGTCGCAGTGATCAAGGCATATGTTTCATCAAAAGGGGGCACGAGGACCTTATCCAATTCTGCGATCCCGCACGCGCGCGGCAATCGAGGCGGGCGCGCGGCCAAGCATTCTCCCTGGCCCATTGCCCTGATGTCAGTGACAAGCCGCCCCGTGGATCGGTAACTCACATTGATTGTGTCGACATCTGTGACCGGCATGGCGAAACCGGCTCTTTGCAGGGCGCCTCCCATATCACGTACACTGGCGAGCGGCGTTGTGCGTTGATGAACTTTGCCGGTAGCGCTCAGCTCAGCTTCAGCAAGGATACGCCGGAACTGCCCGAGAGTGCCTTCCCCAAACATCACCGCGATGAGCAGTCCGTCTGGCTTTAGAGCCAAGCGATATTGGGTCAGGGCCCCTATCAGATCATTCGTGTGATGAAGGCTCAAGACACTGACGATTAAGTCAAACCGTCTCTCGCCAAGAGGCTGGAAATCTTCGTCGAACACCAATGTGTCGGGTTTGCATTTGGCTGCTCTCCCTAAGGGAGCGACCAGACCCGCGCTGATCACTTGATCTAGACCACATTCGCTGGGGCTACAGATCAATGCCGGGTCCAGCCCATAGAAGAGACTAGCCGGAAACTGCCGAGTGACAGTTGTGAGCCGTTCTTCGATGTCTTCTGCAATGAGCTTGTGGAGAAACCTTTCTTCCGCTGGAAAAGCTGCCGCCCGTGCCTGTCGTATCCGGCACAAGGCCCGACTAAAAATCCGCGGCGGCGCGCCAGGACCTGCCGGTTTTTTTCCTGAATGAATTTCTGTGTTCGGGGCCATGGTGCTCTTCGGCTGACTGTGCTGGACTAATGACAAGTCTGCGAAGCCGACACAATACGAGTGGCACTGATGGATCGACGCAAGCTGGAGCGGGCTCTCGCCGAGATAAGGGGTTTTGCTCGCGGGGCACGTTTCGAGCCCTCGGTAAAGCGCTTCGGTCTGCGATCCCTTGATGCGGTCATGCCGCCTCGATGTCCGCTGACCGGAGAACCAGTAACTTCACCATCGCTCTTAAGTGCCAATGGCTGGTCGACGCTTCGATTTGTAGACGAACCATTCTGCCCTAAGTGTGCATTACCGTTCGATGTTGATCACGGGGCAGATGCGGTGTGCGGCTTTTGTCTGACAAATCCCACCGGGCTCGATCAGACACGGGCTGCTGTGGTCTACAATGACGCCGCTCATGATCTAATTGTGGGGTTTAAACACAGTGACAAAGCCGAACGCGCGGGACTTTTCGCGCCGTGGCTTGCGCGGGTGGGGGCAGGGCTCTTTTCGCGTGACGCATTGTTGGTGCCGGTGCCGCTCCATCGCCGGCGGATGGTCTCGCGCAAGTACAATCAGTCCGCGCTGCTTTGTCAGGCGCTAACGCAAACAACGGATGTTGAAACATGCCTTGATGGGTTGATCCGTGCCCGGCCTACCCGCGCGCAACAGGGGCTTGATGCGGAGGCGCGTTCTGCCAATGTGAAGGGCGCGTTTGTGGTCAATGACAAGCGCCGGGGAGAACTGAGCGATCGCGCGATCATCCTCGTCGATGATGTTTTTACCACCGGAGCAACGCTTGCCGCCTGTGCGCGTGCCTTGCGCAAATGTGATGTCCGAACCGTGAGCGCCCTGGTCATTGCCAGGGTTGTCAGGGAAGGCGGTGACGCCATATAGCTTGCGAATAAGTCTGAGAAGAAAATCCCATGGCCAAAGTCACCATTTATACCAAACCATTGTGCCCTTACTGTGTAAGGGCCATGATGTTGCTCAAGAGCAAAGATGCTGAAATAGAAGAAAAATCAGCAGCTTACGATGCAAACCTAAAAGCAGAGATGATCCAGCGGTCGGGCGGCGCACGGACCTATCCCCAGATTTTCGTTGGAGAAACCCATGTGGGCGGCTCTGACGATCTGATGGCCCTGGAACGGGCCGGAAAGCTCGATCCGCTGCTAGAAGCGGCCTAGCGGCACTCCTAACACCCTCACCCGAGGTTTGAGCCACCAAAGCAAATGAAACAAGCCAGCGAGCTAATGAGGCAACCAGCAGATGGGTAGCAAATCCTCAGATGTCCGTGTTGCTTGTGTCCAGATGCGATCTGGCCTGGAGATTGAGCGCAACCTGCACGATGCCTTGGCCCTAATCGCTGAGGCGGCGGGTGATGGTGCGAACCTGGTTGCCACGCCTGAAATGACCACCCTCGTCGACAAAGATAAGCACCGCGCACGGGCTCGGCTCAAAGCGACACCGTTTGAAGACGTTCAAAGCACATTTGCCGCTGCCGCTAAGTCCCATGGGATCTGGCTGCATATTGGGTCGGTTCCGTATTTGCTGGACGGCGCCGATGATCGCATTGCCAACCGAGGATTGCTGTTCTCCCCGGACGGCGATCTCGTGGCCCACTATGACAAAATCCATATGTTCGATGTGGACCTCGCATCCGGTGAGTCATGGCGGGAATCGAACGTCTACAAGCCCGGCGAGCGGGCTGTCGTTGCTGACGCCGGTCCGATCAGCCTTGGACTGACGATATGTTATGACGTGCGTTTCCCGGGACTTTATCGGCGACTGGCACAAAGCGGGGCGACGATGTTCGTCGTGCCGGCCGCCTTTACTCAGCCGACAGGCAAGGCCCATTGGGAAACGCTCCTCAGGGCGCGGGCCATTGAAACGGGGAGCTTTGTTATGGCACCCGCCCAAGGCGGTGTGCACGAAGATGGGCGGGCGACGTATGGTCATTCCATGATCATCGGCCCCTGGGGCGATGTGGCCGGTCAGCTCAATCACGATGAGCCAGGGGTGTTGATGGCCGACCTCGATCTCACTGCTGCAGCGAAGGCGCGGCAACAGATACCGAGCCTCAAGCTTGAATCTGCTTACGAAATCATCACAGTAGGACGATGATTAAATATCAGTTGGTGTGCAGTGAGGGCCATGAATTCGAGGCCTGGTTCCGATCAAGCGGCGATTACGATGTTCAGGCTGAACGGGGCGTGTTGGAATGTCCCCATTGCGGCGACGGCAGCGTCAAGAAAGCGATTATGGCGCCGGCGGTGAAAACGGGCCGTGCAAGCGATCACGCGCGCGACAAAGAGATCGCTCATCGCCTTCGGACCGTTCAGGCGCAAGTGGCCGAAGCGGCAGGTCGGGCTCGGGACTATGTGGAGAAGAACTTCACGAATGTCGGGGACAAGTTTCCGGAGGAAGCGCGTCGGATCCACTATGGGGAAACCGAGCAAGCATCTATCTACGGCAAGGCCACTGCCAAAGAGGCACAGGACCTGGTAGAGGAAGGGGTCGGGATCACACCGCTTCCCGAAAAGCCGGAAGAAGCATCAAAAGAACCACCACTGGGGGCAGAAAGCACGGGGCCAGCGCTCCCAGCCGCCCCGGTGGACAAGAAAAAGCTCAACTGACCCGGTTTAAGGTCAACCACCCATGACTGCGCCATCTTCAGTTCGGGATTTGATTACCGCGCAGCTGAGCGCCTTACCTGAATTTGAAAAGTTCGGAGCAGCGACCTGTTCAGAACTTGCCGAAAAAGGGCAGTGGTACTGCGTCCCGGGAGGGAATGCGCTATTCGCTCAAGGTGCCGCCGCTAACCGCTTTTTTATTGTTTTGTCCGGCCGGCTCATCGTGGTGCGCCAAGTTGCCGGTCAGGACCAGGTGATTGGCTATGTCCGGGCTGGAGAAATGGTCGGTGAAATGGCGCTCCTCTCGGGCGAGCCCCATTCAGCGTCCGTCTATACCTTGCGGGATACGGAAGTTCTGTGTCTTGAGCGAGAGGCGTTCACCGACTTGTTTGAAGAACATGCCGACTTTGCCAGCGGATTGGCGCGGACCATTCTTGCACGCACGCGCCACCCCACTTCCAGTTTCCAACAGGCAAGCCCGCGTGTGTTTGCCCTCGTTTGCACTTCGCCATCGATCGATATCGACGCGATCGCTGGGACCCTAATTCAACAGATCAGCGGCCTCGGCAAGACCGTAAGTGTGCTGACCGATGAGGCCCTTGAGCGGGCTGAAAGCGGGTTTCACGGGATTGAGCGTGAGGCCGATATCACGCTGCTTATGTGTCGGGTGGAGGACAGTCCGTGGTACCGATTTGTGCTGCGCCACGCCGATCGCTTTTTTGTCTTTGCCCGTCACGATGCCCGTCCGCCCCAGCCGTTTCCGCTGTCGCCAGGCAATGTATCGCCTGCCCGTAAGTTCAGGCTGGTGGATCTTGTCATGATTGAGGAAGGCCGCCACGCAGGGCAGGGCGCAATTCCCCAATGGGTGGCCGCAGTTGAAGCCAACCGGGTGTTTCCTTGGGAGCCCGGCCCAGCGGCTGCGAGGCTTGCCCGGGTGATTGCCGGTAAGACCCTAGGGCTGGTGCTTTCCGGTGGCGGGGCGCGGGCCTATGCCCATATTGGCGTTGTCAAACATTTGCGGGAAGCCGGCTTTCCCATCGACTTTGTGTCCGGTGCCTCCATGGGAGCGGTCATCGCGGCTTGCGTTGCCATGGGCTGGGACGACGCTGAGATCGAAGAGCGCATTCGCGACGCCTTCGTGCGGTCCAATCCGCTAGGGGATCATGTATTGCCGGTGGTCGCCCTCACCCGGGGACGGCTTGTTGAAGAGCGGCTTGAAAAGCACTTCGGGGATATCTGTATTGAAGAGCTGAAGGTTCCATACTTCTGCATTTCGTCTGAGCTGACCGAAGGGGTTGAGCGGGTTCACCGCCGCGGGGTGCTCCGCCATGCCTTAAGGGCTTCCATTTCGCTGCCGGGTATTCTCCCGCCGGTGGTTGATGGCGATCAGCTGCTTGTGGATGGCGCAGTGATCAATAATTTCCCGACAACCCTTATGAAGGATCTGCATCGGGGACTGACGATTGGGGTGGATGTAGCGCGGCGCGGGACGATCTCCGCAGAAGACTATATTGACCCGCCGGGTTTTATTCGATGGGTGCGCCAGCACGGGATCCGGTCCACGCCGCCAATCGTGCCGCTTCTCATGCGGTCAGCGTCTGCACGGCAAAGCATTAATGATCCGGCCGATGATCCGGATATACTGATCGAGCCAAAAGTGCCTGATGTTGGTATTCGCGATTGGCGGTCGTTCGAACAGGCAGTGGAAGATGGTCGGGAGGCTGCGCGTCGAGTGCTCGAGGGGGAGGGTGCTGAGTTAAGCCACTTTAAGGTCCTGATTGGTTAGCCCATATTAAGCTAAACACTGGGTAGTGTCTCAGTTTGAAATTGGAGGGCGGCTATTGGCCCGAAAGCGACGTTGGCCAAGGCTTTGACGAGTGTCCTAAGTCGCCCCAAAACGGTCGCTCGTGGCGCTGGCTTTGGACCGAGTTTCCGACACTGGGCTAGTCTCTGCCACCTGCATCAAAGCGGACATCAGATGGGCTATTGCGCTTCCTTGACTGACACTTTCCACGGATAGAAGAACGTTAGGTAAAGCGCGAAAAAAACCGTGCCGAAACTCAAAAGAAAGTACATTACCTCGAATGGTGGAACCAACGAGTTATATGACTCGATGCTGCTTTCGGTGAAGTAACTTGGGAGCTGGTTGTTCTCTATGGCGGCTGCGCGCCATTGTAACGTACGGCGATTAACTGCCAGAGCCAAGAAGTGCCCTGCTGCTAAGAACATATTTGCAAGTGCAAAAAAAAGGAATGTTACTGCTCTAACCAATACGCCGAGATTTCTCAAAAATAAGTAGAGGGCACCAAAATAACCAAAAAACAGAGTGATTTGGGCCGTGATAAGGACCGCGATTGTTTGCACGGTAATGGTTGTTTGCGACAAAAGCGCCTGTTGCAGCGCCGTTTGGTCAACTTCCATCTCATGCCCTCCAATTATTGTTCAGTGTTGACTGACTACAATCAGACATCCTGATCAAGGCTCGCAGTCGTCGCGTTTCTTCGCGACCCCAGAACGGATGCGCGATAATGCAGCGCTGCATCACTGTCCTTCGGTGTTTCTGTCGAGCGGCTTAAACTCGCCCCAAAACGGTCGCTTGGCAATCCATCGTCCACGACCGTTCTTGGCGAGAAATTGCCATCGAATTCAAACTGAGACACTACCAAACACTGAACTTGTTGGATTTCAATGACGCGATTAGGCCGAATAGCCGTTGCAGTCGTCGCCACCGTTATGGTTTTGCTCTCTGCGTTCACGCTGGCGGTAACACAGCAACCAATTGACAGATGCCTCGATGCGGGTGGGCGCTGGGACGAGGCTATTGATCAGTGTGATTTCGGCGATACTACCGAACCGCAGTCACCATATAATTGACCGCCGGATCATCATTGACCTGCCAGAGGTCCATAACCGGATTGTAGCTTACACCAGCGGTCGTCGTGATGGTCATTCCCGCAGGCGCAAGGGCTGCTTCAATCTCCGAGGGGCGCACAAACTTACGTGGATCGTGGGTGCCTCTCGGAAGCCAGCCGAGAACATATTCCGCACCAACCTTCGCTAACGCAAACGCCTTTAGGGTCCGGTTGATCGTTGCCACGATCATGATGCCGCCAGGGTTAACTAGAGCCGCCGAAGACCCGAGGAACAGATCAACATCCGCCACGTGTTCGACTGCTTCTAGGTTTAGGACGGCGTCAAAACCGGGCTCGCCGTTTTCCACCAGCGCCTCGACGGTCGTTGCGCGATAGTCGATTGTAAGGCGTCCCTCAGCGGCATGAACACTCGCCGTTTTGATATTGCGTTCAGACGCATCAATGCCGACGACACTAGCGCCCAGGCGGGCCATGGGCTCACACACGAGCCCGCCGCCGCACCCAACATCTAAGATGCGCAGCCCCCTCAAGGGTGACGGGGCAATCGGGTCCCGGCCGAATTGTCGGCAGATTGAGTCTCGGATGTAGCCGAGACGCACGGGATTGAACTTATGTAGCGGGCGGAATTTTCCATACGGATCCCACCATTCGTCGGCGATTGCCGAGAATTTTTCGATTTCTGCAGGGTCAACCGTGGTGCGCCCGGGTTGGGGCGCGCCGCCAGTATTTTCCTTTGTAATCTCAAGCGCTTCACTCATGGCGCTAACGCCTCCTTGAGAATTCATGACTTGCCTTGTGATGCAGGCTTTTTTACACCAGATGCTTTGCCTACGGCTATGGCGGTAAACCCGATTTGCGCTTGGCGTGCTCTGCGTCGTTTTGGCATCCTTATTGGCGAACTCTAATAAAGGGGGTCGCCGCCGGAGATTGGTGAGGCACGGTTCAAGGACCAACCTTAACGAAAGCGCCTTTCGGCCCGGCATGGTCGATGATGAAATGAAAGAGGGCAATGGCACGCATCGTTTTGAAGTTTGGCGGAACGTCAGTTGCCGACATCGACCGTATGCGGAAGGCGGCCCAGTTCATCCGCAAGGAAGCCGATGCCGGCAATGCGGTAGCGGTCGTGGTCTCTGCCATGGCGGGAGAAACCAATCGGCTGATTGAGCTCACAAAAAGCGCTGGTGAGCCCGATCCTGCCCTTGACGCACGTTTTCGCGAGCACGATGCGATCGTGGCAACCGGCGAACAGGTGAGTGCGGGCATGACGGCCCTCGTGCTCCAAAATATGGGATACCGGGCTCGGTCCTGGCAGGGATGGCAAATTCCGCTGAAGACCGACAATGCGCACGGGAAAGCGCGAATAGCCGATATCGAGGGCGAGCAACTTGTCGAGTCGATGGAAAACGGCGAAATCGCGATCATCACCGGTTTTCAGGGAATCTCACCCGATGGCCGAACGGCGACGCTGGGCCGTGGGGGATCAGATACAACTGCCGTTGCGATTGCCGCCGCAATCGACGCTGATCGTTGCGACATCTACACCGACGTGGACGGTGTTTACACGACTGATCCGCGAATCAACAAACAGGCCCACCGGATTGAACGCATCTCCTATGAGGAGATGTTGGAGATGGCCTCACTTGGCGCGAAAGTCCTCCAGACACGATCGGTTGAATTGGCCATGGCCCACCGCGTGGCATTACGTGTATTGTCAAGTTTCGATGATCCAGCTGCTCAAGGGCCGGGAACGATCATCTGCGACGAGGAAGAGATTGTGGAACAGAAAATCGTCAGTGCCGTGACGCTTGCGCGCGATGAAGCCAAAATCAGCTTGCTATCTGTACCCGATGAGCCTGGCCGAGCCGCGTTGCTGTTCCAGGTTCTTGCCGATGCTGGTGTTAATGTAGACATGATTGTGCAGAGTCCGGCGCGGACAAACGGGGCGAACATTTCGTTTACGATGAACGAAGGCGAAATGTCTGTTGCGAACGAAGCGCTTGAACGCAATCGAGACCAGATCGGATATGATTCCCTCCTAGCCAACAAAGACGTGGTGAAAGTTTCCGTGATCGGCGTTGGCATGCGCAGCCATACGGGCGTTGCGTCAACCATGTTCCAAACCCTTTCTGATAAGGGAATTAATATTCACAATATTTCCACGTCGGAAATAAAGATCAGTGTATTGATCGATGCTGATTATGCGGAGCTCGCCGTTCGGGCATTGCACAACGCTTATGGGCTTGATCGTGTGAGCGAGGTCACCGAAGTCACTGAGGTCGCTGGCGCCTGACGATCGACAATTTACTCACCGAGGTCACGGGACCAAGGGTTCCCGCAACCGCTCCCGATTTCTGGTAAAGGAATGATAGGAAAGCATGGCGATTGAGAAGACACGTCCAGCCCATGGTGGCCATGGCGAGCGCGGTATTACTGTGCTGCTCAAACGTATGCATGATGTGGTCGCCACTGAAGCAACAGCGCAAGAACGCCTTGATGACCTAACGAAAGTCATTGCTGCCCATGTGGTTGCGGATGTTTGCTCGATCTATTTGCGTTTGCCCAATGACGAGCTTGAACTCTTCTCGACCCAGGGCCTGAACCGTGAAGCGGTTCACCAGACGCGATTGAAATGGGGCGAGGGGCTTGTCGGTGCTACGTGCGCGACGCAAAAGCCGTTGGTCACCGCCGACGCACCGCTCCATCCGGCGTTTTCCTATCGGCCCGAGACAGGCGAGGACCCGCTCCATTCGTTTCTCGGTGTGCCGCTGATCCGATCTGGCAAGGCGCTGGGTGTATTGGTCCTGCAAAATAAGATCAGCCGTCGTTATACGGATGATGAAATCCAGGCCGCCCAAGCCGTCGCAACCCTGCTTGCGGAAATCGCCGCCTCGGGTGAATTGCTCGACGAGGATACCACCCAGGAAGTTGATCAGGTCCTCCACGGTCCGGTTCGGTTGGAAGGTAAGGGGCTTGTCCCAGGTATCGCCATCGGGACCGCTGCGTTTCACGATGTGCCGATGCCTAAGCACAAAGTGTTCGCCGATGACACAGCAAGCGAAGCACAGCGCCTGGAATCAGCCCTTGATGACCTTAGAACCTCCGTGGACGATCTGTTGGCAAGCGGGTCTCTTGCCGGGGTGTCGCGGGACGTGTTGGAGACCTACCGGCTTTTTGCTTACGACCGCGGCTGGAAGGAACGGTTACGCGCAGCGGTCTTTTCTGGCTTGACCGCCGAGTCCGCCGTTGAGCAGGTCCAGGCGGAAAACCGGGCACGGATGATGAAGGCCAAGGATCCTTATCTCCGCGATCGGCTTCATGACCTTGACGATCTCTCGTTCCGGCTCTTGCGGCATCTTTCTGGTGAAATCGATCAGCGCGATGATTTGCCTGAAAATGCTATTGTGATTGCCCGCGTTATGGGGCCTGCGGATCTTCTCGAAATCGACCGCGCGCGCTTGCAGGGTCTTGTCCTCGGTGAGGCGTCTACCACGTCCCATGTGGCTATTGTCGCGCGGGCCCTCGGCATTCCTCTGGTGACTGGTGTTTCAGGGATCACCAGCAGTGTCGAGGCCGGCGATGATATCATCATTGATGGCGAGACCGGCGACGTCCAAGTGCGGCCCAATACGGACGTAAATGCTAGCTATCGCGAAAAAGCGGCTCTCCGGTCGGAACAACAGGCAGCATTCGCCCGTGAGCGGGATTTGCCGTTCGTTTCTGCTGACGGTGTCGAATTCGATGTAATGATGAATGCCGGGCTTGCCCTCGATATGCCCCATCTGGCCTCCACTGGAGCAAACGGTGTGGGGCTATTTCGGACTGAGCTTCAGTTCCTCATTGGGGCTCAATTGCCGCGCATGAGTGCCCAGCAAAAGCTCTATACGGAGGTTCTCGATCTGGCGGACGGCAAGCCGGTGGTCTTCCGCACGGCCGATCTCGGCGGCGACAAGTCTGCGGATTATATGGTGAGGGAAGAAGAGGCGAACCCGGCTATGGGCTGGCGCGGGATGCGGATGGCAATTGATCGCCCGGGCATATTGCGGCCCCAAATTCGCGCGTTGTTGGCTGCCGCGGTGGGACGCGAATTGCGCGTGCTCTTCCCTATGGTAACCCTTGCAGATGAACTCGTCTTCGCTCGGGAGATTATCGACAAAGAAACCGACTTCCGGCGGCGCTGTGGTCACGATGTTCCATCCAAAGTTCTTGTCGGGGCCATGATTGAGGTGCCGTCAGCGGCCTGGCAAATCGGTGAAATCGCCAAGTGTGCGGATTTTCTGTCCATCGGTGGCAATGATTTGGCGCAGTTCTTCTTTGCTGCTGATCGGGATACAGAACAAACACAGGCGCGCTACGATCCATTGGATCGCAGCTTCTTGGGCTTTTTGCACCATGTGCTCGGCAATGCAGAGAAAGCGGATATGCCTATCTCCTATTGCGGCGAACAGGCGGCAAACCTTGTCACAGCAGCAGCCCTTGCCGGCGTTGGTGTCCGGCGGTTTTCGTTGCCGGCATCTGCTGTCGGTGGGTTCCGCCGGATGATTCGTTCAGTGACCATGGCCGAGTTGACTGCCTGGACTGGCGCGAAAGTCATGAACGGACGGGGAAGCCTTCGCCGGGAGTTAGCTTTGTGGCTCCGCGAGCAAGGGATTCTTTTTGAGGGTTAGCGGGCTTTGGTAGCTACGGTGGAAATTTTCAGGCGCGATTGGGCGTGGGGAATAGTGTCGTTACATTTGTCCGGCAAATCGCGAACCTTTCCGTCAAGTCAGAGAAAAGTTTAACAATTTTGGCGTAGTTTTTGCCTGTGAGGGAAGGACACCCCAAAAGAGGGTGTTACTTTCTAACGTCTTTGTGTATCGTGGCGAGGCAAAGCTGAGAGCGTCGATGTCATCCAGTAGAGATTCAGCTGAAATTCTAGAACTCGACAGCGCGCGCGTGCGATTGCGCGCCGCGGAAATTGACCCGGCCAATTTTACCTCCAGTGGCGCTTATCTCTCGGCGATCCGGGAAGCCAATGGAATTTCTGTTTCAGAGCTTTCCGAACGCACGCACATCAAGCCGATCTATATCGAGGCAATTGAGGCCATGGATATGGACGGGATGCCGTCTAAACCCTTTGCGATTGGGTTTGTGCGTTCCCTGGCCGATGCGCTCGGTGCCGATGCGGATGCGTTGGTCTCGCGCTTCAAGAGTGAGGCCGGCTTCGGTGCGAGTAGTCTCGCCGCAGCCGATGCCGCAGATGAATCAGGCGAAGCAGAACGCACCCAAGCCGCCGCCAATGCGCCCGCGGGAGAGCGCACCGAGCTTTCTCTCTTAGCGGTGGTCGCAATCATCGGGTTTATCGCTTGGTGTGCCATGTCCATTACAACGCCTGTTGAAACCTCAACACCTGTAAAACTCGGCGCTGCAGGCGAGGCTACCGGCGGGATAGCGCCACAGGACGGAAGTAGCTTAATCCAGGAGCGATATCTGCCGACGCCTGCAGACCAGCAAGTAGAGCCGTCGCAAGTGATTACACAAGTGGAGCCCGTTTATCCGCTAGCATGTGAGGCAGCCGCTCAACCGGTTGAAACCGTTGATCTCTTGTTCACAGTGTCCATTGAAGGGCGGGTTTCAAACGAGCGGGTCAGCGGATCGAGCAATGCCTGTTTCGATCGTGCGGCGCTGAACGCATTGCGCCAGTGGACGTTCCAGCCCCGCAGAGTGGATGGCAATTTGCAGCCAGCGCTGAACCAGACCTGGCGTTTTTCTTTCGAAAAGCCTTAAGCATCCCCTCAAACGCCCCATTTGATTTCGTCTAGATCGCAGTTGTAGCGCGCAGGAAATTGGCGTGTTTCTATCCCGTGGCTTTCAGGCTCTTGACTTATTTGCGCGCGCAGCAAAGTTAGGGCTAACGCGTTGCCGGAGTGGTGCGCACCAACAGCAAGAAATGAGGTCAGTCGATGTCCGTGCGTCCATGGCGGGATATTGAGCGCCGCAAAAGCCGGCAGATCATGGTCGGGAACGTCCCCGTCGGCGGCGATGCGCCGATCGCGGTTCAGTCTATGACCAACACATTGACCTCCGACGCTCAGGCGACGATCCGGCAAGTGAATGAGATTGCTGAGGCGGGTGCTGATATCGTTCGGGTTTCTTGCCCGGACGTGGAATCGACCGCTGCGATGGCCGAGATCGTCAAACACTCGCCGGTCCCGATCGTTGCAGACATTCATTTCCACTATAAGCGCGGGATTGAAGCAGCTGAGGCAGGTGCGGCCTGTCTGCGCATCAATCCCGGCAACATCGGCTCGGAAGATCGGGTCAAGGAAGTCATCAATGCCGCGAAGAACAATGGCTGTTCCATGCGCATTGGCGTCAATGGCGGATCATTGGAAAAGCACCTTCTTGAGAAGTATGGCGAGCCTTGTCCTGACGCCATGGTCGAAAGTGCGCTCGACCATGCCCGTATTCTTCAGGACAATGACTTTCACGAGTTCAAGATCTCCGTGAAAGCTTCCGATGTGTTCTTGACTGTCGCTGCTTATCACGCCCTTGCCGAAGCGATCGACTGCCCCCTGCACCTTGGTGTGACAGAAGCCGGCGGAATGCGGATTGGGTCGGTTAAATCGGCAATCGGTCTTGGCTCGCTTCTCTGGGCGGGGATCGGCGACACGATCCGCGTTTCTTTGTCGGCTGATCCGGTCGAAGAGATCAAAGTCGGTTTTGATATCCTGAAATCTCTCAATTTGCGCCACCGCGGTGTAAACGTAATTTCTTGCCCGTCTTGCGCGCGCCAGGGTTTCAACGTGATAGAAACTGTTGAAGTTCTTGAACAGCGCCTTGCCCATGTGACGACGCCGATGACATTGTCCGTCATCGGATGCGTTGTGAACGGACCGGGTGAGGCCCGTGAGACCGATCTGGGCTTTACCGGCGGCGGCGCTGGTAAAGAAAACGGCATGGTCTATTTGGACGGATCACCTGATCACAAGATCGATAACAGCGAACTTGTGGACCATCTTGTGGAGATGGTCGAAAAGAAAGCTGAAGAGATCCAGGCAGCAAACGAAGCTGAAGAAGAAGCCCGCAAGGACGGATCTGAAAAGCTCGTTCCTGCTTAGCCTGGCTCCTCTCATAGAATTCCTGAACGCTCCGGGGTCGGCGGGTGCCATCCCTGCCACAAAATGTGCGGCGGGCTATCGTTTATCACCGCCTGCCGTCAATTCACCTATTCCTGTATCGCTGATTGATCCACAAAATGACCCAAATCCCCGAAGCGAAACTGACGGCCCTGACGGATAAGTTTGTCCGTATTGAAACGGATATGTCGACCGCGTCCGATGCAGAAGAAATTGTTCGCCTTGCCAAGGAGCATGGCGAGTTAAAGCCAATCGTGGAAAAAATCCGTGAGCTGACTGGGGCGCGCCAGCAAATAGGTGAGCTAACAGAACTTGCCGCTGGCGATGATCCGGATCTCGCCGAAATGGCCCAGGAAGAACTAGGCGGTCTGGAAGAAACCTTGCCAGGGCTTGAACACGATCTACAGCTGATGCTTTTGCCCAAGGACAAGGCCGACGACAGCAGCATCATTTTGGAAATTCGCGCAGGGACCGGCGGGGATGAAGCCGCTCTTTTTGCCGGTGATCTTTTTCGGATGTATCAGCGCTATGCGTCGATCCATGGCTGGAAAGTGGACGTGATTTCCCAGTCGGAAGCAGAGGTCGGTGGCTTTAAAGAAGTGCAAGCAAGCATCGCCGGTGACGGTGTCTTTGCCCGGATGAAATTTGAATCCGGTGTGCATCGCGTGCAGCGGGTGCCCGAGACAGAAACCCAAGGGCGTATCCACACATCGGCCGCAACAGTCGCGGTTCTCCCGGAACCTGAGGAAGTCGACATTGAAATGAATGAGGCAGACTTGCGCATTGACGTCTTTCGAGCGTCGGGCCCAGGTGGGCAATCGGTGAACACAACCGACTCTGCTGTTCGTATCACGCACTTGCCCACCGGGATTGTCGTCTCCCAGCAGGATGAAAAGTCCCAGCACAAAAACCGCGCGAAAGCGATGCAGGTCCTCCGGGCACGTCTTTACGAGGCCGAACGCACTCGCGCTGATGCGGAGCGCGCGGCGAGCCGCAAAAGCATGGTCGGCTCCGGCGATCGTTCAGAGCGCATCCGGACATACAATTATCCGCAAAGCCGGGTGACCGATCACCGGATCAATCTGACGCTTTACAAACTCGATGAAATTGTCGCCGGTGAGGCTCTGGACGAGATCACAGAAGCCCTGATCACGCAGGATCAGGCCGACCGTCTTTCGGATATGCAGGAAGCAGACTAACCTGAAGACGGCCTTAGCAAAAATTGGGCGTCGGCTGATGAATGGCCTCACAATCGAGCAATCAGTCCGCCAAGCGGCACATTTCCTGAAGCAGGCGCAAGTTCCCTCTCCAACGCCAATGCTTGATGGGCGAATGATTGTCCGGTTTGTAACGGGCTTTACTGATGCTGAACTAATCGCCAATGGCCATGACCTTTTGCGGGACGATCAGGCACGTCAGCTAGAAGATGCCCTTGATCGTCGAGGTGAAGGTGAGCCCGTTGCTTACATCCTTGGTGAGAAAGAGTTCTTTGGGCGGAATTTTACCGTGAGCCGCAATGTGCTCATTCCGCGCCCGGAAAGTGAGCTCATTATTGAGGCTGGGCTTAGGGCGTTGAGAGACAAGAGGGATCCTGTCGATATCCTTGATCTGGGGACGGGGTCAGGTTGTCTTCTTGCGACGCTATTGTGTGAATGTGTGGGGGCGAGGGGCGTAGGCATCGATATCAGTCTCGCCGCATTAAGGGTCGCAGAGAGCAATTTGCGCGCTTTGAGCGTGAGAGACCGTGCCGAGCTCGTGTGTGGGTCGTGGACCGACAGCCTGGGCGCAGTGTTTGATCTCGTCGTGATTAACGCGCCTTACGTTCCGGATACGGACCGGCCAACCCTTTCACCGAGTGTCTTGGATTTTGAACCGCATTCTGCGCTATTTGCGGGAAATGACGGCCTCCACGCCTACAGAATGTTAATCCCGCAACTCACACGGGTCTTGAAAGAAGGCGGAACCTGTCTATTTGAGATCGGCGGTGGGCAGGCACCATCAATGGTATCGCTCATCCAGCAGAGTTTCCCTGGAGGAAAGATCACATCGGTGAATGATCTGGCTGGTATTCCCCGGACAATTGTTCTGACGGTGTGAGAAAAAAGTCTTTGCTTTAGCGGCTAACCCAGTTAACGTGTCGATGTTGGAGCGATCAGGGTGATCGTTCTTTGCTAATCAAATCTCAATCTTTGGTCGTTCTGGTTGAATAGAAAGCGCGGCCACCGGTTGGTTGGTGAAGCACTTATTGATCTCATCGACTTGGACTTGAAAAGAACGCCCCTTGCGACGCGGATTTTGTGCGTCGGGCGACCATAAATAAAGATAGAACAGGACCGATTATGAAGCGTGGGCGCAATCAACGCCGCCGCCAGGGCATGAACCCAAACCGTGCCCTTGATTCCAATGGACCAGACGTCCGGATTCGGGGCACCGCCAACCAGATTTACGACAAGTATCTGGCCCTAGCACGAGACGCCACGTCCTCAGGGGACCGTGTCAAGGCCGAAAACTATCTACAGCATGCAGAGCATTACTTTCGCTTGATTCGCGCGATGCAACCTGATCAGCGCCCGGCCTCACAGGAAAGCCAAAACAATGGCACCGAGCAGGAAGCGGAGACGACCGCAGCAAACGGGTCAGGTGACCAGCCGGCGGTAAATGGCAAGCGTGAACGTCGGCCTACAAAAGACGAACCCAAAGAAGAAGCAGAAGTCACGTCTTCTGGTCAGTCAGATGCCGGAGACAATGCGCAGGCCCCATCGGCCGAAACGACGACCAGCTCAAATGATAGCGCGAGTGCCAGCAATGGCCATGACGGTGAAAGTGCTGCCGATAAGGATGACGCCGCGCCCCGTAAGCCGCGCCGTAAGCGTCGCCCGCGCAAGCCAGCCGAAGAGGATACCGCAGCGGCGCCTGTCAGCGATGAAGTCTCTGCATAACGTTTACTCGGTCAAGGCCTGACGGTCCGAAGATTTCGAGGGCCTGAGAAAAACCAAAGGCAAAAACACGCAAAGACTGGGCGTTTTCGGCTAATCCGTTTTCGCGTCCCCGTTGCAGTTTGAAAGATCGTGCCTACTTAATGAGCGGTTAGTCGTTGCCAGTCTGGGACGGCTGATTTGGACGCTACTTAACTAGGTCTGAGAGATGCAAACTGAAAAATTCACTGACCGCGCACGCGGTATGCTTCAGGCTGCTCAAGGGATCACGCTCCGCGAGAACCATCAGCAGCTTACCCCCGAACACCTTCTAAAAGCTTTGTTGGACGACCCTGAAGGGTTGTGTGCCAACTTACTTAAAGCGGCTGGCGGAGATCCTGCCAAAGCCCTCACAGACACCGAAACCGCAATTTCTAAGTTACCCAAGGTCGAAGGCGGCAACGGGCAAATGTACCTGGCGACGCCAACCGGCAAAGTATTGGCAGCAGCAGAGCAGGCTGCCAAAGATGCGGGCGATAGTTATGTCACTGTGGAGCGGATCTTTTCCGCTCTTGCCAAGACCAGCGGAACCGACGCGGCGCGCATTATCGCAGAAAGCGGCGCAAGCCATTCGGGTCTGGAAGCGGCTATCGCTGACATGCGCAAAGGAAGGCAAGCTGACAGTCCGTCTGCGGAGCAGGCCTATGATGCTTTGTCAAAATATGCGCGAGATTTAACGAAGGACGCCCGCGAAGGCCGACTTGATCCAGTGATCGGCCGCGATGAGGAAATCCGCCGCACGATGCAGGTGCTCTCCCGGCGGACGAAAAACAATCCGGTACTCATCGGTGAGCCAGGTGTTGGCAAAACCGCCATTGCGGAAGGTCTTGCCCAGCGCATTGTCAATGGAGACGTGCCAGAAAGCTTGCGTGACAAGACCCTGATGGCGCTGGACATGGGGGCGCTGATTGCCGGTGCGAAGTATCGCGGTGAGTTCGAAGAACGGCTGAAAGCAGTACTTTCAGAAATTACATCAGCCAGCGGCGAGATCATTCTGTTCATTGATGAAATGCACACACTCGTTGGGGCTGGCAAAACCGACGGGGCGATGGATGCTTCCAACCTGCTGAAGCCAGCTCTTGCCCGCGGTGAACTCCATTGTGTCGGGGCAACGACCCTCGATGAATACCGCAAATATGTGGAAAAAGATGCCGCTCTCGCCCGTCGATTCCAGTCAGTATTTGTGGACGAACCAACCGTTGAGGATACGATCTCGATCCTCCGGGGGTTGAAGGAAAAGTACGAACTCCATCACGGGGTCCGAATTTCCGATAGCGCCATTGTCTCCGCGGCGACCCTTTCCAATCGTTACATCACGGATCGGTTTTTGCCGGATAAGGCGATTGACCTGATCGACGAAGCCTCGTCGCGACTTCGGATGGAAGTGGATTCCAAGCCAGAAGAACTCGACGAACTGGATCGCCGGATCATCCAGCTGAAGATCGAGCGTGAGGCGCTCAAAAAAGAGAGCGATGACGCCTCCCGCGATCGTCTGGAAAAACTGGATGGCGAACTGGCGGACCTTGAGGAGAGGGCAGAAGCCCTGACCGCTCAGTGGCGTGCTGAAAAAGATCAGTTGGCCTCAGCCACAAAGGTGAAGGAAGCCCTTGATGCGGCTCGCCAGGCACTCATCGATGCCGAGCGCCGGGGCGATCTCGGGCGCGCGTCTGAGCTGAAGTATGGCGAAATCCCCTTATTGGAAAATCAGCTCGCCGATGCGGAATCGAGCGAGGATAAAACCACGCTGGTTCAAGAAGTGGTGGACCCGGAGCAAATCGCGAGCGTGGTCTCGCGGTGGACCGGCGTGCCTGTCGACAAAATGCTCGAAGGAGAACGGGAAAAGCTCCTTGCCATGGAAACCGCGCTTAGTAAGCGGGTTGTGGGCCAGAGTGAGGCCATCACGGCTGTTTCTACGGCTGTTCGCAGGGCACGGGCTGGCCTCCAGGACCCCAACAGGCCGATCGGCAGTTTTCTGTTTTTGGGCCCAACCGGTGTTGGCAAAACTGAATTGACCAAGGCGCTCGCTGCGTTTCTTTTTGACGACGATCAGGCCATCGCCCGGATCGATATGTCGGAGTTTATGGAGAAACATTCGGTCGCCCGGCTGATTGGGGCTCCGCCGGGATATGTTGGTTACGAAGAAGGCGGTGTCCTGACTGAAACGGTCCGTCGTCGTCCCTACCAAGTAATTTTGTTCGACGAGGTAGAAAAGGCGCACCCGGATGTTTTTAATGTGCTGCTGCAGGTTTTGGACGATGGCCGTCTGACAGATGGTCAAGGCCGCACGGTGGACTTCAAGAACACCCTGATTATCATGACATCTAATCTTGGAGCGGAACATCTCGCGGCTCAGCCGGACGGCGAAGATTCCGACGCCGTGCGTCCTCAGGTGATGCAAGCAGTTCAAGCCCATTTCCGTCCGGAATTCCTGAACCGGCTTGATGAGATGATCCTGTTCCACCGCCTCACGCGCCAGAATATGGACGCGATCGTCGATATCCAGATCACTCGGTTGCAAAAGCTTTTGGAAGATCGGCAGATGGAGGTCGTCCTGGACGAAGAGGCCAAGCGTTGGCTCGGGGATGCGGGCTATGACCCAGTTTATGGTGCGCGGCCCTTGAAGCGGGTGATCCAGAAATCGCTTCAGGACCCATTGGCTGAATGGCTGCTTGCGGGCAAGCTTAAAGATGGCGACCGAATTGAGGTTTCCGCCGATGACAACGGCCTTGTCCTCAACGGTGAAAGTGTCAATCGCTCGGCGATATCATTTGCAAAGACCGACACGGCGCCCCCGCCGGGTGCGTTGCTCAATTAATGATCGAGATTGACAAAGGAGCAGTGGAAATGACTTCGTCACATGGGAACGACAACGTTTCAGTTACTGAGGCGGCGCTAAAGAAGCTCATGGAACAGACCATCGATGAGCTTGGTCCTATCGATCCAGCCACCTTGCCTCACCGGCTCAAAGACAGATTGAGGGCGCAAGTCAGTGCTGAAACGGATCTGGACGAGGCGATCGCCGCGATGATGAAAGAGATCGAAGCGACGAAAAAGTAGAGTTATTGCGAGCTCAACCAACAATCGTCAGAAGATCGCCCGGCATAGGGACGGGCGATCATGACCTTTAATGCCTAACGTCCCTGGTTTGTATAAGGCGCGTTATTGAGCGGGCGCGATCTGCCCGTCGGAGACGGCGTTTCATGGGGTGTTTCGACCGCTTCAGCTTCTTCGTTTTCGGCAAGTCTCGCCTCAGTCTTTTGTGCAACCGTGGTGCTATTGGCTTCGACTGTTGCCGTTCGTAGAGCATCGATGCGGTCTTTTTGCTCCGTGAACCGCTCAAGCTCTCCCGTTTTCAGTTTGACGCCAGTGGCGATCTTCAGTTTGCGCGGATTCACTGCCTTGCCGTTGAGGTGCACTTCATAGTGTAGATGTGGCCCTGTGGAACGTCCGGTTGTGCCGACGTAGCCGATGACATCGCCCTGGCGGACCCGTTTGCCAGCACGCAGGCCCTTTTTGAATCCGTTCAAATGGGCATAGACAGTCTTGTAGCCATTAGCATGGCGTATACGGACATAGTTGCCAAAGCTGCCATAACGGTTTGCCCGCTCAACGACGCCGTCACCCGCGGCATAGATGGGCGTCCCGCGGGGGGCGGCAAAATCAAGACCTTTGTGTTGGCGGGCATAGCCAAGCACCGGATGGCGACGCCGACCAAATCCTGAAGAAAGCCGCGCGCCATCAATTGGGGTTTTCATCAACAAACGTTTCGCGCTTTGACCTGTCCCATCAAAGAAGTCGACAAAGCCATTGTCACGCTCAAAAGCATAATACCCTTTTTTGCGAGAGCCACCGAGCCAACTGAGTTCGGCATAAAGAATATCGCCGACACCAGCTGAGGTACCACGATCATCGATCTTTGCTTCATAGAGGACATCGAACGCATCGCCTTGGCGAATGTCGCGCTGGAAGTCGATGTCATAGGCGAACGTGTTGGCCAGCTTGGCAACAACCTGCGACGGTGCGCCTTGTGCCATCGCGGAAACAAAAAGGCTTGTGTCAATAACGCCGGCCACGTGATCGAGGCTGGTTGTCATGGGCACGGCGACTTTGGCCGCTTCATAGGATCCGTTATCGCTCCGGACCAGGAGGATACGCTCTTCGGGAACAGGACGAAACTCCAAGGCTACAAGATTGGATGAGGCGGGTTCAGCGCCAGCAGCAACGTCAAAGATCGACTGGGTCGACGGCAGAACCTTCAATTCAATCGAGTGTTCCGGCCGCAAGCGGCGAATATCGAATTCCTGGGAGAAAGCGGTGGCGGCTTCATTGCGTTGCAGGCGCGGCACGCCAACCTCTTTCAGAGCCTCAACAAAATTGCTTCCGGGTTTGAGGGCAATACTCCTTGTCTCAATTGGAGCGTGGACCTCAGCGAATTGGTCGCTGGCGACCTCACGCGTCGGCGCGTTTTCAAGCTGCGAAATCGTCTCCGTAAAGGTGCCGAGAACAGGAGCGCTGGCGTCAGGTTTCCGGCGAGGCGCGATGGCCGCAAGAGATTGGGGGAGGCGCATCTCTTGCCGAGCTAGATCGGGCGAGTTTGTCTCTTCAGCTGTCTGGCCCGGATCACTGACAAGATCACTGACCGGATCCCTGACTGGATCTCTGGCTTCGGCCACCATGGTCCCATTGTCAGTTGCGAGAGAGGCGGCAGCGCCAGCCCCAGCCCCAGTCCCAGCCCCAGTCCCAGCCCCAGTCCCAGCCCCAGCTCCAACCCTGTCAGGCAATTGCGGAAGCGGTTCATCTGGCCGCGTTTGCTTTTGGTTTTGTTGTTGTGAGGCCACGGGCGCCTCGGCAACTGTGACGAAGGTTGTTCGACGCTCGATCTGGGCGGATTTAGGTGTTTCGGTGATATTGCTTCTTGGCGAAGGGATCTCTCCGCTCGTTGCGTCTTGCAGGGTCGCCACCATCAGGGCGCCGCCAGCGATCAGCAGAACGGATGAAAAAGCCAGATAACTCTTTGTTCCCACGAAGGAATTGTCGTTTTTCGTTGAGGAGGAAGAGCCGAACGGGGGCGCTTCGCTCACTGCGGCGGTGCCGCGGGTTTCATTCATCATCACGCAAATCCACTAGCGACGCGTCCCCGAATCGCGCCCAACTCAAGCCTGTAATCTGCCCCGGCGCCCCGTAAAGTATGTCCCCGACAGCGTTAATGACACGCGTCGGCAGATCGCGCAATTTTCCAGAATGTGCTAGTTAAAAATCCCGCAAATGGGATAAGGCCGGGTAGGGTTCGGCGCATAAGGGGCCATCAAAGGGGGTTGGAACACGATGATCCGTTGGATCGGACGGCTGTTCGGAGGGCTAGTCCTCCTCATCATGGTGCTTGCCGTCGCGGCGTTTTTCGCTCGGGTACCGATCCTTGAAACGGTGTTGGCGCGCGCGTTGATCAATGCCGGCTACCAAGATGTGAGCGTCGATGCCCGATCTCTGACCCTCACAAACATTGCCTTCGACAAGATCAGCCTCAAAGCAAGCGATCCCGTGGCGAACATTGCTGCAACCGGGATCACCGTGACATTCGACCCCAAAGAGTTGGTCTCAGCCCGCCAGGTTGAAGATATTTCGATTGCCGGAATGTCGGTTTCTGTCGATGCCAATGAGGTCATCAGTGACATGATGCCCACTGATAATGCGCGCGCAGAAAAGGCTGTCGATTTCAATTTCGATGATTTGCCGTTTCGGTCATTTGTCCTCCAGGAAGGCACGCTGATTGTCCGCGAGCGCAATACTGTCCTCACTGAGGCTGACATTAACGGGCGATTGGATCGCGAGAACGGCGGGGCGTTTTCGGTTGCCTCCAGCGGTAACAATTTCGACCTGGGCGGGGTGAAAGTGAGCCGCCAGGATATTAATCTGAATACGACGTTCTCCGCCGATGGCACCGCGACTTTGGAAGGTGCGGTCTCTGGCGATATCGTCTCCGAGGCAGCATCCCTGGAAATGATCCGCCTCGGGATTGATGGTGAAATGACCTCGTGGCGAGATTTAATTTCGGGCAACGATACGGCGCCCAAGTTCCTGGTCCAGCTTGATCTGAAAAGTGGCCGGTTCAAGACAGCGCAACAAACGATTGCTGACCTCGATCTGGAACTGGTGGACTTTACTGACGAAGGCCGCGTCTTTTTCGATATTGATGCCCATTTGGAGGTCGCCGGCGATGGAGATGGCTTCTCCGTTTCCGTTGTGGATAGTGCGCCCGTGACGTTCACCGGCGGCGATGGTCAGCTGCTTGTCACGCCCACAGACGGGTCCAGGTTCTTTCGTCAGTCGGCCAATGAACGCGAGTTCGGGGCGCGGTTTGACGTTGGGCAAATCACTCAGATCCTCCTGAATGGTCGCCAGCAATTAATCGCCACAGCGCCGGATATTCTGGATGTGACCGTGCAACTTGCTCAAACCGACATTGCAGGGGTCTCGCTTGACGCAGCGGGCGTGAAGTTCAACGGTTTTGTGGACGATTTTCGATTTGATGGGCGACTTCTTGCGGAAACGACGATCAATAGTGCCGAGGTAGGCCGCGCAAAGATCGCTAAAGCAGATATTGATCTGGATGTTGATCTCGCGGTCGATGTTTCGACAGGCGATCTGACCCTCGGGACAACGGCCAGCGACTGTCTTTCCCTGGACCAAGGGCGGCTTGCCCTACCGGACCAAGACTTTAGTGCACGGTATGGGGAGGGGATTGTTTGTGGCGGGCCAGCGGGACCTCTGGTTTCTGTGACAAGATTAAATGAAGCTCAGCTTGTCCGCTCGTTCGGCAATCTCGTAATTGACCGGTTTTCAGCCAAAATGGCGGAAACCTCCTTAAGCGGCACGCTTCCCTCGATCCGCTATGCGGCCACGTATCAGCCCGATGCCCATATCACCCGGGTGACCGGCGATGCCGCAGGTGGCAATATCGTGATCAATGAGGCGCTCCGTGTGCGAAACATGGTTGGTCTTCTGGAAGGCGATCTCGACCGTGAAGACATGTCTGGCAAGGTGACTCTATCCAAGGGGCGCGTTGAACAGGTAGCCGAGGAGATAGTCATGACCCCCTTCGGCATTACTGGCGAAGGCGTCCTTTCCAATGATGTTTTCGACATCGAAGGGGTGCTCTACACCATTGAGGGCATCCGGCTCGGGGCGGCGACAGGAAGCCACGATCTCGCGAGGGCGCGCGGGGAGCTCACGTTTGTTTCCGATGGCATCGTATTTGAACCTGACGGTCTTCAGCCCACGGCGTTTTCACCATTGTTCCGGGGGCAAATCTTTGATGCCGATGGAACAGTAGATACAGATATTAAAGTTGCCTGGTCCGAAGCAGGCGTTTCGACCATGGGTGATATTTCTTTCCGTCGTCTGACCTTTGGCGGGCCAGGGCTGGCAGTTAGTCAAACAAGGGGTATTAGTGGCGATCTCTCTTTCCGCGATCTGATGCCGATTGAAACCGATGGACCGCAGAAGATCACCATTGAGGCCTTCGACCTGGATGCCTTGGTTCTTGAAAACGGCGATGTGGAGTTTGATGTGCGCGGTGACGATGTGCTGCGCGTCACTCGTGCCGAGTTTCCTTGGTATGGCGGATTTCTCGGGGCCTATGAAGCTGAAATCCCGTTGGTAAATCCGAACGGTGAAGCGCTGACGCAATTGGAAGTTCGCGATGTCGACCTAAAGGCGATGTTGGAAGATCTGGAGTTCGAGGGTTTATCCGGGGAAGGACAAATTGCCGGCACGCTTCCTATCCGTCTTGAAAATGGCCGGGCCCAGCTTGTTGACGGCACGTTATTCTCCAAAGGCCCGGGCATTATTCGATATTCAGGGCGGGCAGGTAAAGCTGCGGCTCAGGCGGGAGAAGGCGCCGCCATCGCCTTTGATGTCCTGCGCGAGCTTCGGTTCTCGCGCCTTGAAGCAACGGTCAATGGGCCACTGGACGGCGATCTCGACTTTGAGTTGCTGTTTGAAGGAACCAGCCAGATCGCCCTCAATGATCCGCGCGTCCAGGAGCGGGTCGACGCACCGATTCGCTATCGCATGAACATAAAAGCGCCGTTTATGGCGCTCCTCGATCAGGCCAAACTTTCAACAGATTTGTGTCTTCAGCTGAAAGAAGTCGGGAGCCCGGCCTGCCTTGGTGATTAGGGGCCATCAATGGTTGCGGGCTCGGCTCGACAATGAGATGGTCAGCCGAATTCGCATATCTGACGCCGCCGAATGAGTAAAAGTCATCGAGCGCAAATTGAGACGATATGTGATTGGGTCGATAAATTGGGATCTGGCGAAAAGGGGAAAAGGAAAACGGCATGGAAGAAAAGCAACCGATAGTGGCTATCGCCTCACTCTGCATTTTGGGCACTGCCCTTTCAGCGTGCGCGACAGTCAAAGTTGAAGCACCTGATGAGCCCATCGAAATCAATCTGAATGTCAATATTCAACAGGAAGTGCGCGTCACCTTGGAAAAAGACGTCCGCGATCTGATTGAAGACAATCCTGACATTTTCTAATTGCAAATCGCACTATTCTGGAAAGGGAACACCCCATGCGGAAACTCTCTATTGCCCTGGCGGCGATTGTCTCAGTTGGCCTTCTTGCGCAAGCGGCCCACGCCTTGCCGCGCATCGTGGAAGATGCGAAATCGGAATGCATCGTTGGTGAACAGAATGATGGATACCTTGGTTTTGTCGATGGCGCCGACGGCAGCGCTGAGCTGCGCCGGGAAGTTCGCGCCATCAATCAGCAGCGCAAACAAGCCTATGCGCGAATTGCGGAAAATCGCGGTGTCTCTATCGCGGATGCTGCTGTTGTCGCTGCCCAGGAGCTGATCAACAAGTCTGGTGCCGGGGAATGCGTTCAGGATGCCGACGGCGACTGGGTCGAGCTCTAGGGACGAAAACGACGCCGCTCGCAAAGGCCCGTCGGATAATGCGGGCCCTTTGCGGGCGAATCAGGTTTGGTGTGGGCAACGCGATTTAAAGGCACGTGCCCATGACCAATAATAATATCCCTACAGATCATCCCGACCGGGCGGGAACAGCCAGCATCACTCCGACATCTGACGCCAGTCCTTCTGGACAACAGGCAGAGGGCACCGACATGCTCTCTGCACTTCATTTGTCCTCTTTACTGGCTTCCCGGCTATGCCATGACCTTGTTAACCCTGTCGGGGCGCTCAGCTCGGGCCTGGAGGTCCTCGATGAACCTGGCCTTGCCGATGATGATATGCGCGATGCGGCCTTGGACCTTGTCCGGCAAAGCGCTGAAAAATCCGTCGCATTGTTGAAGTTCGCCCGGATCGCCTACGGCGCGGGCGGCGCGTTTGACAGCGAAATCCCGTTCGATGAGTCCCGCGACGTGCTTGACGCCGTTTATCGTAGTCATAAGGCAGACCTTGAATGGGATCTTGCCGGGCTCGGTGCGCCAAAAGACCAGATCAAAGTCCTTTTGACCCTGGCCTACGCAGCGGGGGACTTTGCGCCGCGCGGGGGCACCATCCGCCTCTCAGGCGCGAAGGATCAATTTCGCATCTCGGTGAAGGCACCAAAGCTCTACCTCAACGACCAGTTCACTGAGGCCCTCGAGGCTGAGGCAGACGCCCTTACGCCAAAGCAATCGCCCATCTTTATTGCAGCAATGCTCACCCGGCGTCTCGGCGGCGACATCGTTTTGACGCGAACAGAAACAGAAATCGCCCTCGACATCACATTCGCCAGCGAAAACGAGGACGTTGTGCCTACTGCGTTAACCGTGGGCTAACGCTCTGCAACGATACTCGCTTTGGAACCGGCGCTTGCGCTGCGCGTTTTGCTGTTTCGATACGAGTTCGGACCTATGGTTTGCTGCCTTATTGTCGAAGATTCAGACCTGATACGTGAGATCGCGGGCCGCATTGTCCGTGAGCTGGGTTTGGATGTGGTCGAGGCGGAAAATGCCCCGGACGGGGTCGATGCCTGCGAAGAACATTCCCCCGCTGTTGTTCTTCTGGACTGGGATCTGCCGAGCATGGGCGCGCTTGATTTCCTTCGCGGCGCAGCCGGGTTTGCCCCGGAAAAGCGTCCGACAATTGTCCTGTGCGCTACAGAAAACGACCCTCAGCAGTTCACCTTGGCGAAGGCAGCGGGCGCGGCACACCACATCCTGAAGCCCTATGATCGCGACTCGATCAAACACAAATTTACAGAGATCGGCCTGGTTTCTGGGAACCGGGTACAGTCAGGCGACCGCGCAGGCGAGCAATTCGCTTCCTGACACGACGGCAAGCCATCCATCAGATCGCACAAAGTTAGCCTGGCTGCGTAGAGTCGCGCCTAGGCGTCTGAAATGATTGTCGAACTCCTGTTTGACGTTGCTGTCACAATTCCCGATAACAACAGAAAACAAATCAACCATCGGTGTCGGAAGCCACCGAGGACAGGAGGAAGACGCCATGAAGGGTCTGATGATGGACCGTCCGTTACTGATAACGGAGATCCTGAAACACGCATTGCGCAATTACCGCGACATTGAAATCGTCACGCGTACGGTCGAAGGGCCCATTCACCGCTACACCATTGGCGATTCATATAAGCGGATCGCCCAACTGGCCCATGCCCTTAAAGAGCTAGGCGTTAAACAGGGCGACCGCGTTGGCGTTATCGGGTGGAATACCTATCGCCAGTTTGAAATGTACTATGCTGTCTCTGGCATTGGCGCGGTTTTGCACACGGTCAATCCGCGGCTGGGGCCGCAAAACGCGGCCTTTGTGATCAATCATGCCGAAGACGACTGGCTGTTTTTTGACACCACCTTTGCGCCGTTGGTGGACGCGATCCGACCAGGCCTAAAATCGGTCAAAGGTACTTATCTGCTGACGGATGAAGCGGGCGCCGGCGAAAACACTGCTGGCCACAAGCTTTATGAAGACCTGATCAACGGCAAACCGGAAAATTTCGATTGGCCTGATTTTGACGAAAACTCTGCTATTGCCATGTGCTATACATCCGGCACCACCGGCGATCCGAAGGGCGTGGTTTACTCTCATCGTTCGTTGGTTTTGCAGACCCTTGCCAGCGCCATGCCTTCTGCACTGGGCTGCACAGAAGGCGACGTCTTGCTACCGGTAGTGCCGATGTTCCACGTGAACGCCTGGAATACGCCGTACTCGTCACTTGCCATTGGCATGAAGCAGGTTTTCCCGGGGCCACGTCTTGATGGCGAGGGCCTCTACGAGCTGCTGGAAGGGGAAAAGGTCACATATTCTGCAGGTGTTCCAACGGTCTGGCTCGGCCTTCTTCAGTATATGGAGAAAACCGGAAAAACTCTGACCCACCTCAAAAAAGGTCTTTCAGGCGGCTCAGCGCTACCGGCGGCATTGATCAGGGGATATGCCAAGCACGGCATCGAGCTACGCCAGGGATGGGGCATGACCGAGATGAGCCCGATCGGTACCGTGAACGTCTTGCCGCCCCATGTTCAGGCGTTGCCTGACGAAGAGAAGATTTCCTATCAACTGAAAGCAGGTCGAGCCCTGCCTTATGTGGATATGCGGATCGTCTCTGAGGACGGAAAAGTTCTCCCCCATGACGGTGAAAGTGACGGACACCTCCAGGTGCGTGGACCATGGATTGTGGGCGAATACTATAAAGCTGAAAAACCGACCCTTACCGAAGACGGCTGGTTTGATACGGGCGACGTGGCGATCATCGATCAGGACGGTTTCCTTCAGATTACGGACCGTTCCAAAGACGTCATCAAGACGGGTGGGGAGTGGGTCTCTTCCATCGATATTGAGAACGCGGCGATGTCGCACCCTGACGTTGCCATGGCGGCTGTCATCGGTGTTGCCCATCCAAAATGGCAGGAACGCCCGCTACTCATCATTGTGCCGACGGAAGGTGCGTCGCCGAAAGAGGATGACATCAAAGAGTTCGTCAAACCGAAACTCGATAAGATCGCCTGGCCCGATGCGGTGGAGTTCACCACTGAGCTACCCCTTGGTGCCACGGGCAAGGTCCTAAAGACTGAGCTGCGCAAGAAATACAAAGGGTATGAATTACCGGCGTAGCGTCAGGCCTAGCCCCTTTAACGACATTCTATTGGCGGTTCGTTGGGAAGCGATCCGCCAATTTTGTTTGAGCATAGGGCGGCGGCAGCAACAAAATCTTCAGGCAATCGCCTCTGGCAAGTTGATTTCTAGGCAGCGTCTTGCTGCGAGCGCTCTTTCATCCAACGGCGAACTGGCTTCGGCCAGAAGTGCTTCCATGGCGGCATGCCCCGATGAATTCGAAATGGCACTTTGTATCTGCGCTTCAGGAAGTTTTGCGACGGAGCCCTTCGCTGGCGTCCCCTTTGAGGTGTGCCAATGGCCGTCCCGTCGTCGGTATCTGAGGTTTCTTCTTTTGTGTCTTCCGCCTCAATTGGCCCAAACAAGGCGTCGGTCTCACCGCCAGGCGTGTCGTTACCGTCCTTGGTGGGGAGCTCTTCTACATCTGTGCCGGGATCATCTGCGACAAAATCATCTGCATCAGGACTTAATAGATCACCCTGGACATCAACATCCTCGTCCTGTGGTTTGCGCTTGCCGAAAACGGGCCTTGGCTCTTTATCTGGATCATCAGCGCTGAGGTCCTGGATGTTGATTTCGTCATGCCGCGCGGGCGCAGCTTCATCGGTCGGTGTTTTTTCTTGCGGTTGTTCTGGTTGACGAGGTGGCTCTTGGCCAAACTCTCCCACCTTCTCTGGCATCTGCGTCGGGGTATCCGCTTCAGCCTTCGCTTGATCGTGCAGAGGCTCGGCCGGGCCTTCATGGTCTGCGGCACCTACCGGGGTGGTCACACGAATAGGCGGGCGGAAGCGGGCGCCCAACATGTCGTCAGGTGCTGACAAGTGCACGAACAGATTTGGGCGAGCCGTGCTTGACCGGGCCCCGGTTTGTCTTCCGACTGCGGACCGGGAAGCACCCATGGGTCCGGAAAAGCCTGCATTGGCGATTGACGCATCTGATCCTGCAGGAACGTCAAAGTTTGGCGCGTTGAACCCAGATGTCGAATTTGGTGTGAGTGTGGGTTCGCTTTTTTCGTCCGTCGACGCCTTATCTTGGCCTATCTGGGTTTCGTTAGTCGGCGCTTTCGCAGCGCTTAGCTCGTCGACAACCATGACCCGTCCATCTTTGACGGCCTCATCGGCAAGGTTTTTGGAATTCCCGTCGGCGGTATCGTCATTCTCTTGGGTGACGCCAGCGGAGGCACCTTCCGGCTCGGTCGGCACTGATCTTGAGGTCTCTACGGCGTCCCGCTGTGTATCATCTCTTTGCGGATCATCGAATTCGAACAGGGCTGCCTCGGTCGGCATAGGCCCAGTATCGACAGTAGAGGCGGGATCAGCAGGGGTTTGGGTTTCCGGCTCACCCTCGAGCGTTGCGGTGTCCTCTGCAGAGGCCTTAGTTGCGTCGTCAGCCGCTGGAGCTATCGCAGCGTCAACCTCGTTGTCGTCTTCTATGGCGACTGGTTCATCTTGTTGTTCGGCCGATATTGTGCCTTCAGCAATGCTTGCCTTAGCCTCCTGCTTCTCAGAGGCTTCTTCCTGCGTGGAATGGTCCGACTGCGGACCAGCTTGATCTTCAAAAGAAGACAGGAAGGTCGCCTGGGTGTGGTCGCCAGTTTCGCGGGGTTCGCCGTTCTGTCCACTGCTCCCCGTTTCTTGGCCCTCGGTCAGAGGCGAGGTGGCGTGTTGATCTGCCTTGCCAGTACCGACAGCAGAAGCCTCTTGATCTGTCAGTGATTGGCTCGCCGTGTCCCGAAGGACGGCATCGAGGTTGAATGCTTCTGATGTTGGCGTTGATTCGTCCGCACTAAGACCAAAATTTTGATTGTCTTCTGCATCCGATTGGGCGAACGCCTCGAATTCCTTCGACAGGGCTTCCTGCAGATTGCGCGGATCCAGCCGCTTAGGCTCGTTGGCAATCACCGGTTGGCGCTTTGCTTCCTCAACAGGCGGTGTCGGCTCCCTTATGGCACTTGTCTCTGTCGCGGCCGACTGAGATGCATCCTCGATCGCTTCCGGCGATAACGTCGTTTCGGGTGTCGACGTCTCCTTGACAGCAGAAGTTTCCGCGCGCCCAGGCGTTTCATCGGGAATAGCCGGGTCGATGGGGGAGGTGACCTCCGAAGGCGCTGCACCCTCCGCGTCGGACTTACTCCGCATACGGGATATGGCGGCGGCTTTTCTTGATTTCAGCTTGTCGTCTGAAGCAGCCATGGCGTTACTGGCCTGTTGTTGGCGAATGCGCGCATTCAACCGGTCAACAACGTCCCCTTCAAGGGGGGCAGCGCTTTTTGTTCGTACTCGGCGCTGGGTTGGTTTTCGGGTTGCCACAGACTTAGGAGCGCTGTTGCCGTCGTCTGGGTTGCGTGTCTCGCTGGTGTTCGCGTCTTTGGCGCTTTCTCCTGGCTTTGAAGCGGAGACGCTGCCATTCGCCGAATTTTCGTCAGACAGACTTTGACTGTCGGCCGTTTTCAGTTGAGGCAAGTCAGGGGTTTCAGTTCTAAAAAGCGCAGCGAGGTCGCTTTTCTCAAGGGGGTCAAGCTCAAGGAGTGCGCGAACCTCGTTCACACGCGATGGCGTGAACTGGGTCAGTGGGCCCACTTTGCCTAGATGGTTCCCTTGAGCCGCGACAAACCCAAGCCCTTTAAGTGCAGAGAGCGACGCTTGGTCTTCAACGCCGACAGCAGTAATCGCAGCATTGTTCGTGTTCGCAATATCCAGAAGCTCTGAGATGGCTGACAGACCCGGGCCGCGCACTGTCCGTGCGAACCGCAAGATCGCCGCCCCGCCGGTCTTAATCTCAGCAAAAGGAAACGGGTCTGCATTGCGCAGAAAATCATTCGCCCGTCCGCGAACTTCGATAGCGAGCCGGGCGCCAGTTTCCGCAAGCCTTTCAAATGAAGCCATCGCCGCGTCGGTATCAGCGTCCACCGGTGGCATCGGGCATTCCAGCGTAATGAGTTCTGCAGGGAATTTCCGCTCCCGGAGCAGCACGGAGAAATGGCCAACAAAAGCTTCGTCGGTTAAGTCGCTCAGGGCGAGATTGATCGAAAATCCAGGTTCAAAGGCCCCGCGCCAGGAAAGATAGCCGTCCAGCGCTTCGCCAAGGACATAGCGCGTTAGCTCGCTCATGCGCCCTTGGGTTTCGAAAAATGAGATAAATGCGCCTGGCGGTAAGATCCCGAGGCTGGGGTGTCGCCATCGCACGAAGCTTTCCATCCGTGCCAAGGCGCCGTTTGAGAGATCGAAGATTGGTTGAAATAAAACCTCGAAGTCTCTGTTTTTCAACGCATTATCGATGTCGACATTAGAAAGCCGAACCGCGTGCGCGCCCATGGAAGTCCCTCCGCTTGGCTGCCGACTATACGTCCTGGCCGCCTTCGCTCTCTATTGTCCTCGCGGTTTGTTAATTGTGCTTGAACACACGAAAAAGCGCCGAGAACCGCTGAAGACCAAGTGCTTGGGCCGATTCAACGAGGCGCGCAAAGGGCGTTAACGATTGCTCTGGATTTGTCCCGCACAAGACCTTCGAGATAAAAGGGCACACCTGATTTTTTGGGCCGAAACCGACCTGACAAGGACGCCAGGTCGGCCCGCACGATGGCTTTCGCGAAATTGGTCGCCTTACTCAGCGAGCGCCGCTTCCATCACCTCAAACACCGAAGTGTTGTCCACATAATCCCCATTCCAATCGTATTGCTCCCCCCATAGATCCCCAGCCGTCGGATCTTTCTGGGTGAACTCTAAGAAGCGTTCAGCACCCGATCCAATCGCCCACAGGGGCACAAGGTCATTTGTGTGGTTACCCGATGACCACTGATATCCTGGCATATTCCCCGCGCCTTGATCTTGCACGGCAAGGAACGCGTTGAAGGTGTCTTCCGCCGGATCAAACCGAGCTGCGACAACAGCCTCTTCGCTCCGGTCAGCAGCCACCGCGCCGCCCTCGCTATTTGTCCAGGTGCCTTCTCCCCAGATCCCGCCGCACTCATGGTCCGATGTGATGATGAGCAAGGTCTCGTCCCAGCTGGAATTTTCCTCCACCCAAGAGACCACGGCGTCGATGGCAAGGTTGAAGTCGATCTGCTCTTCAATAAAGCGAGGCATATTGTTGGCATGCCCCATCCAATCGACCGCGCCGCCTTCGATCATCACGAAGAAGCCGTCTTCGTCCTGACCCAGAACGTTAAGCGCGCCCTTACTCATGGTCGCAAGATCGGGAACATTTGTATTGAAGGCCATGCCCGATGGGGTGTCGGCGTCGCCAAGTCCTTCCCGACCAGCTTGAAGCGTTGCCCCGGCGCGCGCGATTCCCACAACCCGATCCGGCACGGCCTGGCCAGCGGCGAGGGCCTCAAAATCATCTTTGGCATCGATATAGTCAAAGCCATTTAGGCCACTTGATTTTCGCATCGCAGCGTATGTCTTCTCGCCGCCGACATACTTGAAGTCTTTGTCTTCGTCGCTTTCGATGACGTCGCCGCTATTGCCGAATTCCGGGTGACCGGCCCCCATAATCACATCGAGGTCACCGGCGACCATCTCATTGAAGATCTCGACATAGTTATTGCGCGAGGTATTGTGGGCAATGACCGCGGCCGGTGTTGCATGGGACACCATCACAGAGGCAACGGATCCGGCGGAAAGGCCCTGATCCATGGCAAGTTCTGCGATGGTCACAAAGCTCTCCTGACCCGACCAGTCGATATTGATCCGCCCGACCGACGTCTTCTGACCGCTCATTAGCGCTGTTCCTGCGGCGGCACTATCCGTGTACGATGTATAGGATTGGCCAACAGGTTCGAAATCATTGGCCATGGCGTTCTCGAACTTTGACCACCGCGTTGCGGGGTCATAGCCTTGATCGACTGCCCCGGCGACTAGTTCTAGATCCGATCCTCGGGGTAGGAGGGCACCATCTTCATCAACAAAATTAAGCGCCGTATGGGCGAGGCCGACCAAAATAGGCTCAGTCCCGTCGGGGCGGGTGACCTGATAGGACTGCTTGCCTGCAAGGCCCTGGTAATAATCGGCTGCAAGCCAGCCATTGAAACCGATCCCGTCGGAGACCATCAGAATGATGTTTTTGGGCGCGGCCGCGGCCGGCGCTTTTGTTGCTTGTGACGCCCCGTCGATCGTCGGCGAGGTGTAAGTGCAGGATGACAGCAGGAGCCCCGCCAAAAGAACGCTGGTTTTGACCTTACGCAAACCGCTCAGTTTCATGCCCACCATCACCCATCTCCTTTATTTTCCTCTCGCTGCGTCTACCGCTCGATTATGACAGTTTTCCTATGGGACGGTGCGTTCGAAGCGATTGCCCCGTGAAAGAAACCTCTGGCGCCCGGTGTCCCCATCATTTGGCGAGGTCCGAAAACAGGAAGAACTATCCCACCGCTAAATCACGTCTCAGTTCTCAAACTGCTCGCGCAAGATCCGCTCTTCTAAGGAATGTCCACGGTCAAAGAGAAGCGTCATGGCCGTCTTGTCGTCCTGGCAAGCGGTAACACGCACCGCGTTTCGGACCTCCTGATTATCTGCTGTCGCTGAGACGGGTCGATCGTCAGGTTCCAGTGCTTCAAACTCCACGTGTCCATCGTAAGGGAGAAGGGCACCTTTCCAGCGGCGGGGGCGAAACGCACTGATTGGGGTAAGCGCCAACATGCGCGCGTCGATCGGTAATATCGGTCCGTGAGCGGAAAGGTTATACGCCGTCGAGCCTGCCGGTGTTGCAAGCAGAATCCCGTCACAAGTGAGAGATTCCATCCGCACTTTGCCGTTCACGCTGATGCGCACTTTGGCGCTTTGCCGGGTCTGGCGAAAAAGGCTGACTTCGTTGATGGCTGTCGCGCGGTGCACCTCACCGTCAGCCGTCGTCGCGGTCATTTTCAAGGGATGGATCACCGCCGTTTCCGCATCGGCAATGCGGTCGGCAAGGGTCGCAACATCGGGCTGGTTCATCAGAAAGCCGACGGTTCCGCAATTGACACCATAAACAGGTTTATTATGGTCTGCCGCAGTCCGCAGCGCCTCGAGCATGAACCCATCGCCGCCAACCGCCACGATAACGTCCGCCTCTTCTATCGGCAGATTGCCGTAGGTTTCCCGGATGTCTGCGGCAGTTTGGGTTGCCCGGTCTTTATGACTGGAGATAACGTGGAGTTTTTGGGTCATCGCTACCCAACCATAAACCCTTTTCGTAAACTTTCAGCAAGCCGCGTGAACAGCGACCAACGGCGTCGTTTCACGCTGCCAGTTTTTGGCAATCTGGGCTTTTGCGGTCCGGTCTTTGGCGGTCTGGCTTTTACCAGATCCTAATATCGAAAGGAGGCAGCCATGCCCCTCGATCATGCTAGTTTGAGTAAGCGCGAAGATCTCATAGACGCCTTCGAACACGCACGGCGCATGAGCGAAGATCTGGCTGCGCCCTTCACCACGGAAGACTGGATGATCCAGTCCATGGAGGAGGCAAGTCCCATCAAGTGGAACCTCGCCCATACGAGCTGGTTCTATGAGACGTTCCTCCTGGCGCCCTATGGAGACAACTACAGACCCTTCCACAGCGATTATGGGTTCCTCTTTAATTCGTATTACAATCAAGTGGGCGAGATGCATGCGCGTCCTAATCGCGGCATGATTTCGCGGCCGACCTGCGAGGAGGTGTTGGTCTATCGACGCGCGGTAACGGACGCGGTGGCAACGCTGCTCCGTCACTGTTCAACGGTGAAGCTTAAGGAAATTGAAGGGCTCATAGCGCTTGGGTGTGCCCATGAAGAACAGCACCAGGAATTGCTCCTGACAGACATCAAACATGGCCTCGCGCAAAATCCCATCGAGCCCTCTGTTTACGGACAGGACAAAACGGCTCCGGGTGATGCAGACGCCTACAAAGAAACGAGCTCTGGCGGCTGGACTTACTTTGACCGCGCCAGCGTTGAAATCGGCCATCGGGGCGATGGATTTGCTTTTGATAATGAGGGTCCGGCCCACCATGTTCACTTGCGTCCTTATGGGCTCGCGACCCGGCCAGTGACGAACCGTGACTATCTCCAGTTTATGGGAGATGGAGGGTACACTGATCCGCGCTGGTGGTTTTCCGATGGCTGGGAATGGGTGTGCACGGAGAAATGGTCTGCGCCCCTTTATTGGCGCGAAGATGCCAAGGGCTGGAGCCGATATACGCTGGGTGGCCGTGTTCCATTGGACCTGGATGCGCCAGTTTGCCATCTGAGCTACTATGAAGCGGCCGCCTTTGCTGAGTGGAGTGGCTTCCGTTTGCCGACTGAAGCGGAATGGGAAAACGCGGCAGTTTCCACATCCCGTCACGGACATTTCCTGACCGGAGGTCAGCTGGCCGAACCGACAGCGCCAGAACCAGCGGCCGCACAATCACCTGGAGGGCAGTCAGCTGAGGGCCTTTCCCAGCTCTTTGGCTCGGTTTGGGAATGGACCGCGAGCCCTTATGTAGCCTATCCCGGATACCGCACGCCGAAAGGGGCGATCGGCGAATACAATGGCAAATTCATGTCCTCACAAATGGTCCTGCGGGGCGGATCTTGTGCAACGCCCCAGGGCCATATTCGAGCGACCTATCGAAACTTTTTCCCGCCTTCGGCCCGTTGGCAATTTGCCGGACTGCGCCTTGCCCGTGACCTTGACTGAGGACAGGTTTAAGCTGACTAAAAACTAGGAGGAACAAACCATGGACGGCTCTTCTAATCCAGCTCCCGGCCTTGATCAGGCGCCCGGCTTTCAAGTTCCAGACCCCTTGTCCCTTCCGAGCAAGAAGGGTCACGTGAGCGACGAGGAATGGAAGATCCGCTGCGACCTGGCGGCGACCTACCGTCTGTGTGCGCTTTATGGCTGGGACGATATGGTCTTCACCCATATCTCCGCACGGCTCCCCGATGAAGATGGCAAAGAACGCTTCCTGCTTAATCCGTACGGGGTCTTGTTTGATGAGATGACAGCAAGTTGTCTTGTAAAGGTCGATCATCAGGGGGCGGCGGTCGACGAGACACCTTACTTCACTAATCCGGCAGGGTTCACGATCCACTCAGCGCTGCACATGAGCCGGGAAGATGCCCATTGCGTTTTGCACTTGCACTCGCCCTATGGCGTCGCCGTTTCCGCCCAGCAAGATGGGCTCAAGCGCTTGAGCCAGTTTGCCATGATCGTCCATGACGATGTCGCCTATCATGACTATGAGGGTATCGCGACGGACCTTGACGAGCGCGAGCGGCTGGTCCGCGATATTAGTAGTCATTCGTTCTTTATCCTGCGGAACCACGGGACGCTGACCGTCGGCCATAACTGTGCGCTTGCCTTTATCCGAATGTATTTCCTGGAGCAGGCGTGCCGGGCGCAGATCCTGGCTCAATCCGACACCAAACCACCGCGGGAAGAACCACCCGCCATGGGCCAGAAAGTCCATCAACAAGGGGCGCCGGCCTTTGTGCCTGGCATCGGTGATGCACTCGCCTGGCCGGGCCTTCTGCGCAAATTGAACCGGGCCAACCCTGGATATGATCAGTAAAAAGACCTTGTGCAGCCGTTGGATCGGCTGGCGACTAGAGTAGGACGCGCCGCATATTGTCATCGGCCTGCCTTGAAGTGATAGCAAGAAAGCTGATTGAATTTGGCGAGCGCCCATGTTTGTGAAAATGGTGCCTGCCAACGATTAAAACCTGAGGGGAGTATTGATGATTTCGAAACGTACACGGATAGTGGCGGTACGGACTGTCGCCTTGTTCGGCGCGGCTGTATTGAGCGTCACTACCGCCTTCGGTGCGCAGGAACGAGTTGAAAAAGGCAATCTAATCCTCGAGGCGGTGCCGGAAACACCGGATGCCTTGCGGCGTGATCTGATCCAGTATCAGAACACGCGGTCCGCGGGCCTTTCTGGTTTTGATGCCAGTAATGAAGGGGCGTTTATCACGACCCGGTTTGCTGAAACGGCCCAGGTGCATTTCATTGCAGAGCCCGGTGGCGCGCGCCAACAGGTCACGTTTTTTGATGAACCGGTTCGATCAGTAACCCCATCACCAACGGACCCTGGCCGTTTCTTGTTTATCCGCGACCAGGGCGGCGATGAGAACTTCCAAGTCTATGTCTACGACGTCGCCACAAGCCAAGCGACCCTTATCTCCGATGGTACAGGCCGCAAGACATCACCCGTCTGGTCGGAAGACGGCACCCAGATTGCTTGGCAGAAAACGATGGAGGGAGCGACCAAGGGTATTGTCATCGCGCCCGTTGATGCGCCAGACCAGCGACGGACAGTCTTTACGGGCGATGGGTGGTGGGGGCCAGGCGGGTGGTCGCCAGATGGGCGCAAGGTTATCTTGTTCCACTATATCTCCATTAACGAGGCGGAGGTATTCATCCTCGACATTGAGACCGGCGAAACGGAGCAGGTAAACCCGTCTGATCAGAAGATCGCTTACGGAGCAGTTACCTTCTCCGAAGACGGAGCATCAGTCTATTACACCGCAGATGAGGCAGGCGAGTTCCTTAATCTGTACCGCTACGATCTAGCCAGTGGCGAGAAATCAAACCTTACCGGTGATATCCCTTGGGGCGTTGAAGACGTTGCCATTGCGCCCGATGGGCGCACGTATGCGTTCACCGTGAATGAGGCGGCGAGATCGACCCTTCACATTCGGCGCACCCGCAATGACCGTGATCTGAGTGCGCCGGACTTGCCGGCGGGGGTCATCTATGGCCTCGATTACAGCCCTGACGGTAAGACGCTTGGCTTTACTCTGAACGCGAGTGATTCGCCGGGCGACATCTATTCTTGGGCTCTTGCTGGTGGCCGCGGAGGGTTGCAGCGTTGGACCCAAAGCGAAGTAGGCGGGCTCAATACCGACCGCTTTGTGGAGCCTCAGTTTTTCGACTATCCAACCTTTGATACGGTCGATGGCGACACTAAGGACAACAAAAGGCGGATCCCGGCCTTTATCTACCGCCCGGAGACCGAAGGCCCGCATCCCGTCGTGATCTCGATCCACGGTGGACCGGAAAGCCAGGCACGCCCGTATTTCTCCTCCACCTACCAATATTGGGCAAATGAGATTGGCGCCGCGGTGATTGTCCCCAACGTCCGCGGTTCGGCGGGGTTCGGCAAAACCTACCTGCAGCTCGACAATGGCTTTAAGCGAGAAGATTCTGTCAAGGACATCGGCGCACTGATCGATTGGATTGCCACCCAGCCTGATCTCGATACGGACCGTGTTGTCGTCTATGGCGGCTCTTACGGTGGCTATATGGTCCTTGCGTCAATGGTTCATTACGGGGATCGTTTGGCGGGAGGGATCGACATCGTTGGCATCTCCAGCTTCGTGACCTTCCTTGAAAACACCGCAGACTACCGCCGCGACTTACGCCGGGCAGAGTATGGCGATGAGCGGGATCCGGAGATGCGAGCTCATTTGGAAACGATCTCGCCGTTGAATCGCGCTGATGAGATCAGCAAGCCACTCTTTATCATTCAAGGATTGAATGATCCGCGTGTCCCGGCGTCTGAGGCGGATCAGATTCTCGCGGCTGTGCGAGGCAATGGCGGTGAAGCCTGGTACATGGGCGCAAAAGATGAAGGGCATGGGTTCCGCAAAAAGACAAACCGGGATGCCATGACCGAGGCTGTCGCGCTCTTTCTGAAGAGCCTCTTCGAAGAACCTGAAAACTAGCGCGAACCCGGGCGGTAGCGAAGGCTACCGCTCGGCATCCTCCCGTTCCGTCGGGACGCGTTAGCAAGCCGCATTCAGCGGGGTCACATCGCCCGGACGGGCCGGTTGGCCGCCGCGGCATCACCGGCTTTCTCATCCATCTGGTCTACATCGGAAACAGGCATCTCCGGGACGCGGTCGATCCGGTCGGCCTTCCAAAGGGCCGGGAAGATCCGCGTCCAAAGGCCAGCAGTCAAAAGAGCGACCGTTCCGCCTAAGAGAACTGCGCCCACAGGTCCTAAAAACCGCGCAGCAATCCCGCTTTCGAACTCGCCGAGTTCGTTGGAAGCGGAGACAAAAATATAGGAAACTGACGAAACCCGTCCACGCATCCCATCGGGCGTTGCCAACTGCACCAAGGAGGCGCGCACATAAACGGAGATCATGTCTGCCGCACCACTGACCGCGAGTGCGATCATGGAAAGCCAGAATGCTGTCGACAAGCCAAATGCCAACATGGAAAGTCCATAGACAACGATTGCACCGAACATCCACTTGCCGACACGGCGCTCCAATGGGCGGGCGGCAAACGAAAAAGCAATAATCGCCGCGCCCATGGCAGGGGCAGCGCGCAAATAGCCGAGCCCTAGAGCGTCTGTGCCCAGAATATCTTTGGCAAACACAGGCAACAGCGCAACCGCACCGCCAAAGAAAACGACTACAAGATCAAGGGTAATCGCCCCGAAGACGATTTTATTGTCGCGAATATACTTTAGTCCCTCCAGTGCCATGGCGAAGCCGCGTGCATTTTTGATCGGCTGGTGGGCCGGTGTCTTGACGAACGCCATACTTATGACGGCGACCACCGTCATGACGAACCCGGTCCCATAGACGATCTGGGGGCCTGCTGCATAAAGAAAACCGCCAAGGGCCGGGCCTGTCATGGCCGCGACCTGAAACCCCAGAGAATTCCAGGCGATGGCCGTGGGAAGCTCCGCACGCGGAATAAGGGTCGGGTAGAGCGCGTTACTGGCCGCTGGTGTGAACGCGTTAACCGCGCCCATGACCACGGCGATGGCAAAGATCGAAGGCAAGGCCGTTTCCGTCGGCAAGTAAACGGTCCAGAAAAGCCCCAGGAGTGCGAGGCCTCTGAGCGCGTTAGAGACAATCAGGATCATCTTGCGGTTGAGCCGGTCTGCAGCTTGCCCGCCAACGAGCGACAACAGGAACACTGGTGCAAACTGGGCAAGACCAACGAACCCAAGGAGCAGGGCGCTTTCTTCAACGCCGCGGGTCTCGCGTGCGAGTGTATAGACCTGCCAGCCGATGGCGACGGCGGTCATTTGGCGGGCACCAGCCACCAATTGGCGCATGACCCAGTATTGGGCGTAAGCCCTGTGGCGAAAGATCGAAAGCGATGGGCTGAGGGGCATGAGAGACTTAAGTGCGTTAATCCGCGTCGGAGTAACTCAGTCTCCAGCGCTGCACCAAGAAATTTGTTTCCGCAAAGCGAAGAAAACCAATTGGTGTGTTCAGGCGTTTACCGACTGTACCCGATATTTGACCACTCTTATGGGCTGACATACCCTCCCGGAGTAAACTGCGTAGTGTAAGATCGTGTCGCTGCCAGTCGGCAGACGCGTTCAAGGAGATGCAGATGACGACCCATTTCGACGTGTTGATCATCGGCGCCGGCCTTTCAGGCATTGGTGCGGCTTATCACCTTCAAACGCGCCTGCCCGGCAAGTCCTATGCGATCCTTGAAGGGCGCGATGCCATCGGGGGCACATGGGATCTCTTTCGCTATCCGGGGATACGCTCTGACAGCGATATGTTCACCCTCGGCTACCGGTTTCGTCCTTGGGAGCAAGCAAAGGCCATTGCCGACGGGCCATCGATCCGCGAATACGTGAATGACACGGCAGCCCAGTTCGAGATCGACAAGCGGATCCGCTTCAACCACTGGGTCAGCGATCTGTCATGGGATACCAAATCGGCGCTTTGGACGGTCACAGCGTCGGTGGATGGTGAGACAAAGAAATTCACGTGCAACTTTTTGTGGAACTGCGCTGGCTATTATCGGTATGCAGAAGGGTATACACCGGATTTCCCGGGACGCGACGCCTTCAAAGGGCAGGTCATCCATCCGCAGAACTGGCCGGAAGATCTGGACTATGCCGGCAAGAAAGTTGTGGTGATCGGGTCTGGGGCAACGGCGGTGACGCTGATCCCGTCGATGGCGGAAGACGCGGGCCACATCACCATGTTGCAGCGTTCGCCGACGTTCATGTTTGCCATGCCTGGCACCAGTGGTCTTGCAAAGGCCCTGCATAAAGTCATGCCCACGTCTTGGGCTTATAACATTATGCGGTGGGTGCGGATCATTATGCAGAATGTCAGCTATAAGCTCGCACGGGCACGGCCGGATGGTGCGCGCAAACAGCTGATCGAAAACGCCCGCGAGCGTTTGCCTGAGACTTTCGACGTGGAGACCCACTTCAACCCGAGCTATAACCCCTGGGAACAGCGGGTTTGTCTCGTCCCGGACGATGACTTCTATGAAGCCATTAATCGCGGCAAGGCCGATATCGTCACTGATCATATTGAAACGTTTACCGAAGGCGGGATCCGGCTGAAGTCAGGCAAGGAACTGGAAGCCGATATCATCGTGACAGCCACCGGGCTTGAGCTTGAAATGCTCGGCGGCGCGACGCTCTCCGTGGACGGAAAAGAGGTCAATCTTGGTGACACGATCACCTATAAGGGCTTTATGCTCTCCGGCGTGCCCAACTTGGCCAGCGTATTCGGCTATTTGAATGCCTCCTGGACGCTGCGGGCCGACCTCATCAGTGATTTTGTCTGCCGGCTTCTATCCCATATGGAAAAGAACGGCACGGAAATCGCGACGCCGGTCAATAACGATCCTGATATGCCCTTGCGGCCCTTCGCGGATTTTTCCTCCGGGTACATCACAAGAGCGATCGACCGCCTGCCAAAGCAGGGGACGGGCCCCTGGCAGCATCCTCAGGATTTCTTTGTGGACATGGCCCGGCTCCGTCACGGGAAGATCGATGACGGGTTCCTGATCTTTACCCGGAAATATACCAAAGCCGACGCGATCGACCCTCACCGCGACATGGAAGCGGCTTAAAGCTCAGCGTGGTTTCGGTGATTTAGGGGCGTCTATTGGCCCGTTTGAGTAATCGGCATGGCGGTCTCCTGTTTGCCAGAAGGGTCTTTCCATTGCAGCGGACTACATTCGGCAGGCCGCGCCTGCACAGGGGCATTCGCAAACAACGTCGCACCCATTGTGGCGCCTTCAGCGACGCCGTCTCGGGCAGCACCTCCCGCAAAGTGGCGGCTGCGGGGCTAAAATTCACAAAATTTACACGCAAGACCCTAGATAACCCCTACCCGAATATATAACATCAGGTCGTTGGAGTTCTGTCCCGATAGGTTTTACAGCGACGAAGGTTATGTCGCGCTTGGCTCAAGGGGGTCCAGAATGTCGCGTATTTTGCTCGCTCTCATTATTGCACATGTCCTTGGCCTTGCTGGGGCGGCTCAGGCACGCGACCGCATTGAAATTGTCGGGTCCTCGACTGCCTATCCTCTTTCAGAGTCGATCGGAGCGGAACTGACACGGACCACCGATTCTCCGATGCCCAACATTACCTCCACGGGCACGGGCGGCGGTTTCAAGTTGTTTTGCGCTGGCGTAGGCGCCGCCTACCCTGACGTGATCGCCGGTACGCGCCAAATTCGACCTAGTGAACGATCAGCCTGTGAAACAAATGGCGTCGATCTTGAACCGCTCAGCGCAGCTGGCGATGTGTCGATCGGCAAGGTCGGCGACGATGAGATCTTCGTCTACTACAAGCCTGTCCATGTGAATGTAATCCCCGGCTTGCGAGAATACATCAATCTGTACCGGAACGGTGTCAACCAAGCCCGGCAGAACAGCGGCCCGCTGGCCGCTGCAGGGCTGGCCGCGCCGCCCGCCCAAGAAACGGCGCGGCTTGTAACCGGGGCCCAGGCCGAGAGCCGCGGCGTCAGCATGCGCAAGCCCTGGCAGCCGCCGATTCGTGAACCCTATGTCCTGCGCAACAGGCCGGACGGTTCTGCACTTCGGCGGTGGGGTGATTGCAACGATAACGACGCCGCCGTACATCCCGGACAAGTAGAAGTTTGCAACGGGATCGACGATAACTGCAACGCTACGATTGATGATGCAGCGAACGTCCAGGTCTATGAAGACCGCGACCGCGATGGATTTGGCGATTCAGCGCGTGCCATGCTGGTCTGCCTTCCAGGGCACCCTGTCGATCAGATATCCCTTCGCGGGGGCGATTGTGACGATACGGATCGATTGAAAACGCCGATTAGCGGCTGCAACTGAATGGTGACGACAATGAAAATGGGCAGCTTTTTGTCTCTTGCGGGCCTTACTTTTCTTGTATTCGCAATGGCAATGCCATTCGCAGCGAATGCGCAGGATCTGCCAGTATCGTGCCGCGTCCTGCAGGAACAGTCAGGCATACGGGCTCCATGCGATGACGGTCGGTTTTGCAATGGTTTGGAACGCTGTGCGCCCGATGACCCGGCCGCAGAAACATATACAACGTCGCGGTTTGTCGTATCGGGCTGCGTGAGATCGGAAAATCCCTGCGAGAACCCTGCCCTTTGCGACGAGGACGAAGACATTTGCCAGCCCGCATGCTGGGATGAGGACGGTGACGGCTTTGACGATAAACTATGCGGCGGCAATGACTGCAACGACACAGATCCGCTGACATTTCCTGGCGCAACGGAGATTTGCGATGCTGAAGGACGCGACGAGGACTGCGACCCAGACACTCTGGGGGAAAGCGACCGTGACGGCGACGGCTTTCATGACATGATCTGCCGCAAGAATTTCTGAGGCGCGATTTGGCCAGATATGCGCAGCTTCTTGTCGCTGGAAACAAAACCACGATTATCTGTGACCGCGTTCCTTGCAAACGATAGCCCGCCCTTACTAGTCGATTTTTGGTTCTCGAAACACGCGGAGAAGACGCTTGCGCGGAGAACCCAAACGTTAGCCCAAGTGAGCCTCCTGCGCTTAGTCTCACCGTGACCCTCAGCAGACTTAGTCGACTGTCGGCACGCCGCCCCTCAACCCGCCACTCCGTGCTTTTTCAAAAACCCGTTGATTTCATCGAATGCCTGATGGGCCTCCGGGAGCATTTCATCGAACACGTGCCAGACATGGGCCCAGACATGGGCCATGTGGGCCCAGCTTTGCAGGGTAACGTCCGTACCCGCTGCATTTGCTTTGGCCGCGTAGCGCCGCGCATATACATAATAAGACCCTCATTTGCATGGCATGAGCATCCCGCTGCCTGCACTTTTGCTTTCCAACAAGAATGCAGGCGACGGAGGTTAAATCCCTTAATGACTACCAGCCAAAGCGCACACCTGCGCGCGTGCCGACTTTCCCCGTCCGCGTTGCCACGCCAACGCCTGCATTAAAGCTGGCACGCGGGGAGAGGCGGGCGGCGGCGCTGAACGCCAATCCATTGGAACCGGCGTAATTGCCCCAATTTCCGCTCACGGCGAATGTCTCGTTTTGCTGGAGCCAGGTAGACCCGCTCATCGCCATGGCCAGCGCAACGCCGTCATTTGCCTCCTGGATCTGTTCCTGATTTGCCGCAATCGCTGAATTCACATTGTCCAGACTGGAGTTAAAGTTCGTAAACCGATTATTGAGCTCATCAATAGCCAGACTGTTCGCGGCAATGTTTGTCGTGTTGTCGGCGATTTGTACCGCTGTCGCCCCGCCATCGCTGGCAAGATTGCCACTGGCGTCGGTCGTCACCAATTCAATAGGACCTGCTTGCGCCGCAAGGCTGGCAGCTGACGGAATCCCGCTTACCGTAATGGTATTGGTATTGGTCCCTACACTGATCTGATCAGTGCGGGTTGTGCTTGCGTTCGCGCCAATCGCGACGGAGTTGTCAAAGCCAGCCGACGCGTCCGCGCCAATAGCGATCGCTGCCGTGCCGCTTGCGCGGGCACCAACGCCGGAGGCATCATTGTCCGCATCCGATCCAAGCGCGATAGAGTTCGCCCCTGACGCCACTGAGTTTTCTGCGCCAGCGAAACTTTCAACACCGGAGGCGGCCGCGTCGTCCCCTATGGCCGTCGCGCCCTCTGCCGTGGCGAATGAATTCCCGCCGACCGCGACCGCATCATTGGCGCTTGCTTCCGCAAAGACGCCGACCGCAACGCCGTCGGACCCGGTCACTTGTGATCCGGCGCCGAGAGCGGTGCCTGCGGTTTCAGAAACGGTGGCGTCAGGGCCGATCGCGACCGCGCCGCCTGCATCGGTGGACGCTGAACGCCCAATGCCAATGGAGTCTTGCCCCATCGCGGCCGAGCCCGGACCGATTGCCAGCGCCGTGTCGCCAACGCTTGATGAAAAATCGCCGATCGCGATCGCCCCGTCGCCGGTCGCGACCGAGTTGCCACCGAGGGCTTGGGAGAAGTCGCCGATCGCCGCTGAATCGACGCCAAGGGCTACCGCTTCTTCGCCAGCAGCGACCGCGCCTACAGTATCGCCATCGATCCCATCTGGTCCGCAAGCAACCGAGTTGTCACCGTCGGCGACCGCGCCGCCATTGGTGTCGGTGCCATCCGTGGCGGTGCCGTCGTCATTGCTGTCCAGCAAACATGACTGGGCGAACGCGAATGTCGGTGCGACCGACACGGCCAGCAACATGCCTGTTGCCAAAAGCAAAGACCCTGACCGGCCAGCGCGCAAAGTTGATTTTCCCATGATAACCCCTCCTTAAAGTGCCAATACCCGTGCAACAGCGTCCCGCCCTTGCACCGTGGAAACGGAATTGTGGAACCCGAATTGTGGAATCCTAGGGGAAGTAGAGGCGGCTAGCGGCAAAGAATCAATTGCCTCCAACGGGAAGCCCGGGTGGCAGCTGAATCTCCTCGGAGCTGTCTTTAGCGGTACGTAATGTGTAAGGCGGGAATTCTCCAAAAGTGGAGGTAGTTGCTTAAGAAGCGAGTGTCTGATTAACGGCCGGTTTTTGCCGTGATCATGAGCGGCTTACTTGGGCCAAAATCACCAGGCCAGCATCTCCAAATCTATTGTCCGCTAATGCGCTGTCCGTTTATGCCGCCACCTGCACGATGGTGATCAGGAAATCATCGAATTCGACCTCCGGTCCGCCTGTCATGTCCTCAAACGTAAGATCGTCCATTCCGCCAAAAAATTGGAAATGCCTGGCGCCATCGCTATTCGCCTCCGGGAAGGTGAAATAAAGGTCGCCCTTCAAATTGGCGGCGCCGTTGAAGCGAACAAAGATTGAGACCAGCTCCACATCGTCGAAGAAAATCGGGCCGCTCGCTTGGTCTTGGCCCGCTGCATCTGACAGCATGAACTTTCCAACCAGCGCCTGCGTGCGGGCCGCGTTGGCGTAACCTTTGTCACCCGGACTAAGATCACCCACGCCGTCACCGTTCGTATCAATCCGGCCGCGCAGGTCCGCCACGCGGAAAAAGCCGATGTAATCGTTGAAATTAGACGGACGCTGATTATTGAAGGCTTCGTCGCTGATTTTCACCCTAACCCGGATCTGCGTTGGCGAAGGTTGGCCGCGAAAGTCCACTAGCGCATAAGGGTTGTCTTCGACGAATGTCACCCGTGTCGACGTGGTGGCCGGCGCGGGCGCGCCGCCGGACGTGTCGCCGGCGATCGCAGCGCTGGAAGCGGCGCCAGTTTTTTCCATGGTGCTGACATATTGGCTCGGGCTACAGGCGCCGTTTTGAGCAATGTCGAACAGCTCGCTGGCCGCCCAGCCTTTTTCCTCTCCGACTGTTGCACGCAAGGCCGCGGCCTCGTCTTCACGCATCAGGATGTCCATCACCACCAGTGACGCAGCGTCTTCGCCATGGGTAGGTGTCAAGTCTGTCGAATGCAAGCGCAGGGGCCGGGATCGATCCCCAGCGCGCAATCATAACCGTTATCATCTTCAGTAGGCTGGCCGCACACATTTATCTTGGTAAAAGCTGACAGCAATTTTTCAATCTGCGAATTGTCTAATTCTTTTTCTCTTTCTTCAACCAATTCCCCAGCTACATATCCACCAGCCCCATCGGTCAACTTAAAGAATAGTCTTGCTGTGTTTTTCCCAGAAAACTCAACTCTAATAGCTACCGGATTGTGGAAAGTTCGCAGCCAAACAAACCTGAGATATTTTTCAGACCGACCGTCGGCTTGATATAGCGATGGCTCTTGCAGCGCTGCAAGATGGTTTGAATACCAATCACGATAGTGCTTTCCATCTAGAAAAACATTTTCAATCGTCTCGTCAAAAGTCGCATCCGGAAAGTATTTCACTTCGGCACTTGATATCTCCGGCGACTTCGGAACGGTGGCGCAAGAGGCGGCCACTAACGCCAGGAAAGCCATAATTTGTGCCTTGATCGTAGTCGCCGCATCCACTTTGCATGCTGTTCAATCAATTATTAATAATGCGATCGTGTGGCCTTCCTTATAAGCCTCAATGCCATTTGGGCCATTCAGAATTAGTAATGACGTGGACGCGTCTCGCGAAGAGCATCCCAGTCAGTACTTGAATCTGCCTTCAATCTGCTCATTTCGCGATTCGCACCGTTTCAACCCGCCACTCCGTGCTTTTTCAAAAACCCGTTGATTTCATCGAATGCCTGATGGGCCTCCGGGAGCATTTCATCGAACACGTGCCAGACATGGGCCATGTGGGCCCAGCTTTGCAGGGTAACGTCCGTACCCGCTGCATTTGCTTTGGCCGCGTAGCGCCGCGCGTCGTCATAGAGCATTTCCGCTGCGCTCACATGGATGAGGATCGGCGGCAAGCCGGAAAGGTCCGCATAGATCGGCGAGACAACAGGCGAGGAGGGCGGGATCTTCATGCCTCGCCACAGGAGCCAAAGAAGGGCCGAGCGCGGCACTTTCAGCAAGTCGCCGATCAGGGGCTGCAGCATGATGTCGGTCTCGAAGTTGCCCTTGATGCTCGGGCTCTGGCCGGTACTGTCCGTTGGCGGAGAAATGACCACGACGGCGTCGGGCACCCGGTGGCCTTCGTCGCGAACCCAGTTGATCAGCGACAAGGTGAGATTGGCCCCGGCGCTGTCTCCTGCAACGGCGGTATGGGAGGCGGGTGCCGGTCCGTCCGGTCCGTTCTCCACCATCCAGCGATAGGCGGCGCGGCAATCGTCAATCCCGTCCTGACGGGAATTTTCCGGCATCAGACGATAATTGATCGCGAACACCGCGCAGCCGGCGCGCTTGGCGATGTTGGTCGTGATGGCGCGGTGGCTGAGGGCGCTGCCGACCGTATTGGCGCCGCCGTGAATATAAAGGAGCCGCCGGTTTGCGTCCGCGTTCGGCGGCAGGACCCATTCGCCGGTCACCTCCAGGCCGTCCAGCTTGGCGACGTCGTCGCGGAACTCGATGTCCGGGAAGGACCGCCGCGCGCCAGCTGCATCAAATCGCTTGCGCTTAGCGTGAAGTTTTTCCGCGCGCGAGCCTTTGCCGGCGGCGGGCTTGACGAAGTTCTCCACCAGATAGGCTTTGACCTTCTGAGCGCCTTCGCTTTCCGGGTCGGGCGTGAAGGTGACGGGGAATTGGCCCGTGTCGTATTTCGACAGGTTCGGCCCATCCAGATGGAACTTGGTAATGGCGACGGCACCTGCGGTCAGGCCAAGGGCTCCGAGAAAAATCATGACAACAACTCCGTTAGGATTTCGGCCGCCGGGTCGCATCGATCAACGCACCGAGGGCAGCAATCAGGGTATAAGCGAAAAGGGCAGAGATCGCCACGTGGCTCGGGCTCGGCGGTAGGGGGCCGAGCGCGCCGTAAGCCTGCAGGCTTACAAGGGCCACAAACACCAGAAGGGGCGAAATCTGGCCGAGTGTGTTTTTGGGCCGGGTACGGAGGGAATAAACACCGATGGCAAGGGCAGCAAAGGCGACTTCGAGCGCGTGCGAAACCGCCGGCGTATTCCAGAGGCCATAGCCAACCTTCGGGCCGCCGGGCCAGAGCGCAAGGTCTGGGACATGCACGATCAGGTCGGTCATCCAATGGGAGAACACCAGAGCGCCTATGATCAAAGCGCCCGCCAATCCCGCGGTCGGGCGCCACAGCCGGAACAAGACCGCCGCGAGGACTGCCCAGAACGCCGCCCCCGGCAGGCTGTGGGTGTAGGGCATATAGTGAAGATCCAGCGGGCTTGCGGCGGTAAAGCCTTCAACGATCCGCACTTTCTCAATCCCGGTGAGGATCATGATCGACCAGATATAGTCGACCAGCTGCACGGCGACAAAGGCATGCCAGAGTTTGACCCGCTCGCCGTCGGCCGCCGCTGCTGGCCCGTAATGGCCGATAAACATATGGCATTCCTCCAAGGCTTTGCCGATTGCTTCCTGACGCTGGCAATTTTTGCGAAGTCTTCCTATATGCACAGATCGCCGATAATTTACGATGACCAATGACAGCCGCACTGACCCTCAAATCGCTGGACGCCTTTGACTTTGCGTCGAACCTCGATCTCGGGGTGCCGAAGGGTGCGCGCGTGATCGTGGCGATGTCGGGCGGGGTGGATAGCTCGGTGACGGCGGCACTGGTGAAGAATGCCGGTTATGATGCGGTCGGCGTGACGCTGCAGCTTTACGATCACGGGGTGGCGATCCAGAAAAAGGGCGCGTGTTGTGCGGGCCAGGATATTCAGGATGCCCGGAATGTGGCCGATGCCATCGGGATTCCCCATTACGTGCTCGACTATGAAGACCGATTTTCCGAAAGCGTCATGGAAGATTTCGCGGACACGTATCTCGCTGGCGCGACGCCGATCCCGTGTGTGCGCTGTAATGAGCGGGTGAAGTTTCGCGATTTGTTGGATACCGCGAGGGACCTCGGCGGTGCGGCCATGGTAACGGGGCATTACATCCGCCGCGTCGAAGGACCCGCCGGACCTGAGTTGCGCCGAGCTGTCGATGCAGGCAAAGACCAAAGCTATTTCCTGTTTTCTACGACGCGGGAGCAGTTGGACTATCTGCGGTTTCCGCTCGGTGATCTCTCGAAAGAAGACACGCGGCGTCTTGCGTCAGCGCTCAACCTGCCCGTCGCTGACAAGCCTGACAGCCAAGACATTTGCTTCGTGCCAGAAGGCAAGTACGCCTCGGTGGTCGAGCGGTTGCGCCCGGGTGCGGCGGAGCCCGGCGATATCGTCGACCTTGAGGGCAAAGTCCTCGGCCAACATGCGGGCGTTATTCACTATACGGTGGGTCAACGGCGCGGGCTTGGTGTGGCGCTAGGCGACCCGCTCTACGTGGTGCGCCTGGAACCGGACGCGCGCCGGGTCGTTGTCGGGCCGCGCGAGGCCTTGATGGTCGCCAAGATCTCCTTGAAGGAAGTCTCGTGGATCGGCGATGGTGCATTGGAAGACGCAGCCCGTGCGCAGACATCGATCGCGGTCAAAGTGCGTTCGACCCGGCCACCCACGCCAGCGCGCTTGACCTTCAATGATCATGGGAACCCTTCCGTGGTTCTTGCCGATCCAGAAGAGGGCGTTGCGCCCGGGCAGGCCTGTGTCTTTTATTCAGACGATGCGGCACATTCACGTGTCCTCGGTGGGGGCTGGATTTCCGGGACCGAGTCGGCCCATATCGCCTGACTTCGACCTCGATTTAACGCTCCCATTTGAAGAAGCTCCATGTCCAAACAAAAATTTGATTGCCTCAAGTGCCCTGCTTATTGTTGTTCGTACACGCACATTCCGACCAATAAAACCGACATCAAGCGGCTTGCAAAATATTTCGAAGTGACGCCCGAACAGGCACAGCGCAAATTTACCAAAAAAGGCGACAAGGAAAACCCGCGCGTCTTGCGCCATACTGAAGATGAGCACTTTGTGTCGACATGCATGTTCCTCGATAAGGATACACGCAATTGCACGATCTATGACGCGCGTCCGAAGATTTGCCGGGAATTCCCGACACAGACCCGCTGTGGCTATTACGAATTCTTGATGTTTGAGCGCGAAGTTCAGGACGACGATGAGTGGGTCGCGACCACGGACTGAACGCTGTCGCCGCCTGTAGCCGCGCGATCGCCATTTGCCACATCCAACGCCAAAAATGACATGTCCGATGACCGCTAAACTGGTCTAAGGGAGCCGCAATTCGGCGAGCGACGTTTCGTCCGGTTTGATCCTGTTTTGTTGGGCGTCGTTCACTGATATCTGACTGTCTTATAGAAGACTTTGGTGTGCCGGTGGGCGGAGGGCGAAAGGGGGCGGAGGCCATATGGATCGCGTGGATGCAATTGTCGTGGGCGCTGGTGTCGTCGGCTTGGCCGTCGGCAAGGCGTTGGCCGAAAGCGGGCGGGAAACGCTTGTCCTTGAACGCCATGACATCTTCGGTTCGGAAACCTCGTCTCGCAACTCCGAAGTCATCCATGCCGGGATTTACTACCGGCCCGGCGGCTACCGAGCTCAGTTTTGCCATCCTGGCAAACAGATGCTCTATGCGTATGCAGAAGAAAAAGGCGTCGATGCAATCAATTGCGGCAAGCTGATCGTCTGTCACGGTCCGGACGAAGTGGCCCGCCTGGAAGCGATTATCGGCATTGCTGCGAAAAACGGTGTGGATGATTTGCGATTGATTGATCGCAAAGAAGCCCTCGAGCGCGAACCTGCCCTCGCTTGTTATGCGGCGATCCATTCACCCTCCACAGGCATTATCGATAGTCACAACCTCATGCTGGCGCTTCAGGGCGATCTGGAAGCGGCAGGCGGCAGTCTTGTTCTGACCACGGAGATTACTGGCGGCCGCGTGGAAGGAGACGGTATTGTCTTGCAATGTGGCGGCGAGGCGGCGTTCGAGATCAAAACGGATTTGCTGATCAATTCTGCCGGGCTCCATTCAGAGCGGCTCGCCCGGTCAATTGACGGGCTTGACCCGGCCCACATCCCCCACATCCAGCCGGCTAAAGGGGATTACTTTGCTTATGCTGGTAAGGCGCCGTTTTCGCATTTGATTTATCCTCTGCATACGGCGGATAGCCAGGGGATCCACTATACCCGGGACCTTGGCGGGCAAGGGCGGCTTGGTCCGGACATCGACTGGGGCATGGCCATCGGTGATTATGATGTCGATCCTGCCAAGCGAGACCAGTTCGCCGATGCAGCACTCAAGTTCTGGCCGGGCCTCGACCGGGAAAAACTCCACGCGTCCTATGCTGGCCAGCGGCCAAAAGCGAGTGGACCTGGCGAGGAGGGGGATTTCAAAATCTGGGGGCCTGAGACCCACGGCACGAAGGGCTATATTGGTCTTTACGCCATTGAATCTCCTGGGCTTACCTCCTGCCTTGCGATTGGCCGGTATGTCGACGCGATGGCCCGACAAATGACGGACTTGTGATCGTTTCGGTTGCGCCATAGGTTTGTTTCAGGCTTCTGGGCCGGTAGGCGAAGCGTCGCCCGCATCCAGCCTTTGGGGCGAACAAAAAGTCAGAAACCGGGCCCGAAATCGTTCCCGGGACGAGGGGTAACGCGCATGTCTGACACGACAATCGACTATGTGGATCGGCGCAGCCGACTGCCGCAGCGGGCGGGCGAAGAAGAACTCCGGTTCATCCGGAATTTCCATGATGTCTTCATCAGCATCGGGATTGGCCTATTTGGCGTAGGGATCGGCTTCGTGTCAGTCCTTTTGCTTGGGGACATGGTTTCCATCAACGAGTTTTCAGACCTGCAAGAGGCGGGTTGGCTGATCGCCGGTGTTGCGTTGATCAATGCGTTGATCATGTGGGGGCTGGCAGAGTTTTTCGCGAGGCATCGGCGGTTGTTTCTGCCCGCGATCGTGATCCTGGTTTTCTTCACCTGGTTTTTCGCAGCTGGTGCCACGGTTGGGTATCTGACCCTGTTTGGCGAAGGTGACATTGCGGACTTTGAGGACGCCCAGCAAAAGCTGCGCTTCTTCCCGTTGACGGTGGCAGGCGCCACGACCCTCGCGATCTTTGTTTATTACGCCCGCATGAAACTGCCGTTTGCCATGGGGCTTGGCGGTGTTGGCCTAGCAGCGACCGGTGTGGCCGGGCTCGCGGCATTAGATGCTGAGCTCATCCTATCGCTTGGGTTCTGGCTGCAACTCCTTGCCGGGCTTTTCCTTTTCGCTCTTGGGGTCATGTTCGATGCGCGCGACCCGCAACGCCAAACCCGCTTTTCAGATAACGGCTTCTGGCTGCATTTTTTTGCCGCGCCTCTCATCTTCAATTCAGTGTTGGTGCTCACCACGGGCCGCATGTTGATGAGCAGGATTGAAGGCGGAGCGATCGGCGATGGCGGTCTATTGCCAACCGCGGTCGTGACGCTCGTCCTTGTTATTTTGTTTGCAGTTGTTTCGCTTCTGATCAATCGGCGCGCCTTGCTTGTCGCGGGACTTTTGTCGGCAGCCTACGCAATCTGGGTGGTTGTCAACAGTGTTGGATTGTCAGGCGCCTGGCCGGTTGCTGTGACCTTGTTGGTGCTCGGGGCATCAATGGTGCTTCTCGGCGGTGGTTGGCACAGCGTCCGGCGGGTGCTTGTCGCCCCATTTCCGAAAGAGGGCCTTATTGCGCGGATTATTCCGCCGGAGCCTGGCCCCGGCGAAACGGTTGATGACCGCGTCGATATGGTTCGCGAATAACCTACCTTGCCGGTCAACATCAGGACTTGCGAGCTGACGGTCAACTCGCTAAGACCGCGGCTCGCTTTCGCGTCGCCGCCCTTGGGCGTGGCATTTATTTCGGCGCATCTGGCGGGGTAGCTCAGTTGGTGAGAGCGCAGGATTCATAACCCTGAGGTCGGCGGTTCAAGCCCGCCCCCCGCTACCATTTTTAAGCGCCTCCAGATCATCAAGATCTAAAACCGATCCAAATAGCTCAGATACTCAAACGGGCTGATCCGGTCGGCAATTGTTTTCATTTCCTGGCGCTTTAGTTCCGTATACGCCTTAGTAAAGACGGCGCCAAACTGGTTACAAAAGAGGCTTCCCCCTTGAAACGCCTGAAGGGCAGCGTCCCAGGTGTCGGGGAGGGGATCGGACACGGTAGCTTCATACCCATTGCCGGTTGTCTCTGGCGGCGGCGTCATCTTGGTCTCGACGCCCTGGGCGATGCTTTCCAGGATTGCTGCCAAAACCAGATAGGGGTTCGCATCTGCGCCTGAAATGCGGTGTTCGATGCGCCGGTTAGCCCCGTCATCAGCCGGAATGCGAAACGCCGTTGTCCGATTGTCGTGACCCCAATTGGCAGAGAGCGGCGCATGGGACTCTGACTGGAACCGCCGGTAGGAGTTTAAATGCGGGGCAAAGAAGATCATCGCTTCCGGGGTAAATCTCACCAGCCCGCCAATTGCCTGGCCAAGGCGAGCTGGCCCGCCGACGGCGGTGCTCGCAAAAGCATTCTCGCTATTCTGGTCGGCCACGCTCACATGGACATGCATGCCGGAGCCGGGCTGGCCCATATAGGGCTTAGCCATAAAGGAAGCGCACAGGCCATGGGCGGCCGCGGTACCGCGAACTGCGCGACGAAACAGAACAGCTTGGTCTGCCGCCAGAATAGGATCAGCCTGGTGGTGCAGGTTGATCTCAAATTGGCCAATTCCTCCCTCCGAAATGATCGCTTCCATGGGGAGCGACTGGATTCGGCACGTCTCCCGGAGGTCACCCAGAAACGTCTCAATGCTGTCTATCCCGCCGATCTCATACATGCGCGCGGTGCCATCGCCGATCGGCTCTGGCGGCCCCAGTGGATCGCTTGCCTTGAAAAGGTAGAACTCCAGTTCAAAAGCAACAGTCGGAAAGAGGTCCAGCCCGTGACATCGTGCGACACTGCGGGTCAGGATATGGCGAGGGTCCGCTTCAAAGGGCGTCCGGTCCGCGTTGTTCATAACAAGGCTTACTTGCGCGGTGTCTCCCCCTTTCCAGGGTATTGGCAAGAGACGGCCCGGGACAGCCGTGCACAGACCGTCAACGTCGCCGGTCTCCAGCACGAGGCCGTTAGTGTAAACATCATTCCCCCACAGATCATCGCCAATGACGGAAATCGGAATTTTGATTCCCTCATCCATGAGTTTTGGGAGCTGATGCGCGGGGATGCGCTTGCCGCGAAGGACGCCATTGAGGTCAGTGACGAATGCGTCAATTGTAGAAACGCCAGGGTTTGCCTCAAGGAAACTGGCTGCGGACAAGGTTGATCTGTCAGAGTGTGTCACCATGCTAGCGTGGTCTCGCTCTATTTGTTCGGCATACCCAAAAAATGGTAAGTCTCGTCAGACGTTCGTAATCAGATACCGAACGTCCCAGGGGCTCAGCATCCCAGCGCGGTGCTCGTGTTCGGTGCGTTTGATGAACGCAAAGGTCTCCACAAAGCCGTCTCCCAGGTATTTTCGCATGGCGCTCGACTTTTCCAAATTTTCCAGGCTGAGCAGAAGGCTAAGGGGGAGGCGGTGATCGCGGTTCGTGTATCCCTCGCCAATGTACTCTTCGCGGGGAGCACGCTTTTCCACCATGCCGATATAGCCGCAAAGAAGCGACGCGGCGATCGCGAGGTAGGGGTTAATGTCGGAGCCAGCGATCCGGTTTTCAACCCGGCGGGCTGACGGCGAGGTTGATGGCACCCGGAACCCAACGGTCCGGTTTTCCCGGCTCCAATGGGTATTGGTTGGCGCGCTCATGTAAGCTTCGAAACGATTATAAGAGTTGGTGTACGGTGCAAGGAGGGGCAGAGCCTCTGGTAAATATGTTTGCAAACCGCCAATATGGCTTAAGAACAGATCCGTGTCGGAACCATCTTCGGTTGAGAAGATGTTCTTATTGGTTTTCGCATCGATCACGCTCTGGTGGAGGTGGATAGAGCTGCCGCTTTCCTCTGAGTACGGCTTGGCCATGAACGTCACGAACATGTCGTGATTGAGCGCGACCTGCCGCATGAGGCGTTTAAACAGGTAAAGCTGGTCGGCCATCAAGAGCGCATCGCCGTGGTGAATGTTCACCTCGAACTGGCAAGGCCCGTCTTCATGGATCAGCGTCTCGATCCCGATATTCTGGATCTCGCAGTATTTATAGAGATCGTCGAACAATGGCGCGAAATCATCTATGGCATCGAGGCTTAAGACATGCTGGCCGTAGTCGCGCATGCCTGAGCGTCCAAGCGGCGATTCTGGCTCGAGGATCGTTTCATCGAATTTGGCGATCAGATAGAACTCGATCTCCGGGCCTACGACGGGTGTCCATCCCTGTTCTGCATAAAGACTGAGGACATTCTTCAGGATGGTGCGCGGCGCCAATTCATAAGCTTGGCCGCTCTGCCGATAAGTATCACAGATGAAACAGGCGGTGGGGTCCGCATTCCAGGGTTCCAAATGGGTTGTGTTCAAGTCCGGCTTCAAAAAGAGGTCATTTTCCGTATGGCGAATATGATCATTGAAGACCGTCTCGCCTTGCAGGTTTATGGAAAAGACCGATTCCGGGATGCGCAGTCCGCCGGTTTCGATGCCGTTTAAAAACAGCGAGGCCGTCATGGACTTGCCTCTCACGGCCCCGGACATATCCGGGATCAAGAGGCCGACATCGTCAACTTCATGTTGGGCAAACCACGATTTTAATTCGTGCACTTCCATTTGAAACTCACTTGGCTAGACTGGCCGTTTATGCATGCATTTTCGTGTTACGGCGATGAATAGGCTGATCACGGCTTGCGCGCAATCCGGCATTCCGGGCGGATAGCGCCTCTTCTTTTTGGTATCTTTAAAGGCGGCCTCCATGGACAGGGGGGCGAAATGCCGGTTAACCATTTGGCCCATGACCCAGACCCTTGAGATCTCCTCGCTCCTGGCTGACGGGCTCGCGGCCCTTGAGGTCGGTGCGCCGGATAAAGCCGCCAGCATTTGCCAACGCCTATTGCAAAAAGCGCCGGACCTGACAGAGGGACACTTTCTTGTCGGCCTTGTGGCGTTGGCCAAAGATGATCCGCGCACGGCGATGAGAGCCTTTGGTTCGGTCACCAAGCTCGACCCTCAACACGCGGCTGGCTGGGCGCAATTGGCACGGCTGATGATGAAGCTCGGTCAACCTTTGCGAGCTGAGAAAGCGCTTGCCCGGGCGGCCGAGCTGAAACCAGCCGATCCCGTTGTGCAGGATTTAATCGGTGTAACCTATTCGCTGCTAGGGGATCAGATCGAAGCATGTCGATGGTATCAAGCGGCATATGGCCAGGACCCCCATCATCCGGGTTATGGGGTCAATCTGGCGAGCAGCCTTGTCTTCCTGGGCGAGACGGATAGAGCGCAGGAAATCATTGCCTCAGTGCTAGAGGTTCACCCCTCGCACCCGCAGGCCCATTGGCTTGCCGCTTCGGTTACGAAGGAAACTGACCCTGCAGTCCCCGCCCAGCGTCTTGCAGCTGCCCAGCGTCTTGCATCTACACAGTCCGCAGCAAATCCCGCAGATGCTGCCTTTCTTGGCTATGCTGCAGGTAAAGGGTTTGAAGACCTGGAAGCTTGGGACGATGCCTTTGAAGGGTTTGCCGTTGGTGCAGCTGCCAAGCGCAAAACCATTCAGTATGACGACCAAAAAGAGCAAGCGTTCTTCGATGCGTTGGCGAGCGTGTATACCCCTCAATGGCTCTCGAGCCTGCGTGATGGACATAAAGATCCGTCTGCGATCTTTGTAGTGGGCCAACCCCGAACCGGGACCACCCTCATTGAGCGCATTATGACCAGTCATTCGGCGGTCGAGTCAGCCGGGGAGCTACAGCAATTTGGGCTATCCATGGTGCGCCTTGCAGAAAAGCCCATCGCCGACCGTTTTTCTGCGGCGGCGGTGGAAGCGGTCCAGGGGATTGACCCTGCGGCGCTCGGCCAGGAGTACATGCGGACAACGGCTGGATTTCGAAAAGGGGCAGCCCGCTTTGTCGACAAGCTCCCCGGAAATTACATCCATGTTCCCTGGATCCTCGCAGCGCTTCCCGCGGCCAAGATTATCCATGTGGTTCGCGATCCGGCGGACAGTTGTTTTGCCAGCTTCAAGCAGCTCTTTGCCGACGCCTATCCGCACTCGTATGATTTGCGCGAAATGGCTCGCCACCATGCGAGATATTTGTCGCTCATGGCCATCTGGCGCGAACGGTTTCCCGGGCGTTTCCTTGATGTTGCCTACGAAGAAATTGTTCGGGATACGGAAACACAGGCTCGCCGGTTGATCGACTATCTGGGCCTCGCGTGGGAACCGGCTTGCCTTGCGTTTTATCGCTCTGAAGGCGCGGTCGCCACAGCTAGCGCAGTGCAGGTTCGCGAAAAGGCCCATACCCGATCCGTTGGCCGCTGGCGTCGGTACGAAAGCCATGTTGCTGATATGCTACAGACATTGAAGAATGCGGGCATCTCTTTCGAATAAAGGCGACGCTACCTTCAAAAAAGACTACTTCTCCGCGCTTTGTTTTGCGCCCCGCAAGGGATCGTCTCGGTAGGCAACAATCAATTGGGCATGCGTCGTTGTTCGGCTGAACCAATCATGATTTGATCGAGGCTTGTCCGATGTGTGGGCCACACTTTGTGAGTTGGAGAAGAGCCATGGGTGTTTCGTTGTCCAGTGGGACCGATAGTATGTCATTGAACTCGAAAAGCCATTCATTCGCCCAATTAAAACCTAGTGGGCTCAAGTCAAAAACGTCGTCACTATTGCAGCAGTGTTCATTGACCGCCGTCTTGGCGGCCTTTGTCACGGTGCCGGCTGCCTTCGCACAGCAAGATGAGATCGTCGTCACGGCTCAGAAGCGCGAGGAGTCCATTCGGGATGTGCCGCTTGCGATTACAGCGATCACCGGCCAGGTCACCCGCGAGGTCAACCTCGACGATGTGAAAGACCTGGTGACGTTTACGCCTGGTGTCACAGGCAACTCCTTGGACAGCTTTATCGATGCGATTTCGGTCCGCGGGATTATCACCAATGAGTTCGGCGTCGGCGGCGACCCGTCCATCGGTTTCTTCAAGAACGGTCTCTATCAGGGCCGAAACGGCGCTGTTGTCACGACACTTTATGATATCGACCGGGCGGAGATCCTCCGCGGGCCACAGAATTTCCTGTTCGGTCGGAACGCCATTGGCGGCGCGATTAATGTGCAGACGGCAAAACCGAAGCTGGGCGTTGTTGAAGGCTACGGCGAAATCGATGTGGCTGAACGCAATCGCTTTGTCGGCGAAGGCGCGATTAACCTGCCGCTTACCGATGACCTGGCGGTTCGCCTTGCGGTTTATGGCGGTGGTGAAGACGGCTATGTCGACAATTTCGCCCGTCCCGATGACGAACCGTTGGTGGCACCGGAAAAGTATGCCGGGCGGTTTTCTGCGCTTTATGCAGGCGAGGGCGTAGAGGCACTCTTCACGGCGGAATACGAGGTCCGCGAACAATCTGGCTCAGTTTATCGCGCAACAGAGTTAGGCGAAAGCTACGAGACTCTGGTTGACCTGTTCGGCGTCACTCTTGGCGGCAATGGCCGAGACATTGACAGCGACCTGGCCCTCGGCGAGCGCGATGATGCGAATATCTTCAGCCTTGGCCTCCAAATTGATGTGGACTTGCCCTTTGGCACGTTGACCTCACTTACGGGCTACAAAGACCACACTTACAATTACGCCGAAGACTTCGACGGCACGCCGCTGGGCATCAATGCCTATTCTCAGGACCAAGAGGGAGATTATTTCGAGCAGGAAGTCCGTGTTGTTTCCGACAGCGAAGGTCCGCTCTCCTGGTATGCGGGCGCCTCTTACTACAATGAGGAAATCGACGCTGACTTTGCTCAGGCCTCCGACGAAGAGACCATGTGCGTCTATTATCTCAGCTACTACGGATTTAATTCCTGCTCTGAGTATCAGGCGTACTATGGTTATGCATTTACGCCGTCTCCCGAGGGGCTCCTGGAGACCAACCAGGCGCGTGGTCGCTATCATGGCTGGGCGGCCTATGTGGACGCCACGTACAAGATTTCCGACCGCTTCGATTTCGGCGTTGGCTTGCGCTACACCCGCGACACCAAGCGCTTCGCTCTGAACGCCCCTGCGCCTACTAGCGATCTCGGCCCATTTTTCGCACTCGGCTTTACGACCACTGACTTTCTGGAGGACAAGCAAAGCTGGGACGGTCTGACGCCAAGGTTCATCGGCCGGTATTACCCGAGCGACGATTGGATGATTTTTGCCAGCGCCACGCGAGGCTTCAAAGCAGGCGGCTTCGGCAGCTTTGCCATTTTCCCTGATGTCCCAGGCGGGACAACGGATGTGACCCCAGCTGACGCGGTGCCGGACCCATTCGACGAGGAACGGGTCTGGTCCTATGAAGTGGGTACCAAGGGCACGCTGTTTAACGGGGCGGTCCAGTTGGACGGCAACGTTTATTATTATCAGTATAAAGATTTACAGCAGGTTGTGCCCGGCACCGGCGGCGGCGTGGTCGTTGACAATGTGGGCGAGGTCGACGGCTGGGGTGTTGAAGGCTCTGCTACAATGAACTTGGGCGATTACTTCGACGTGTATCTCGCGGGCGCTTACGCGGATACGGAGGTCAACGAGGCACAGGCTCTTTGCGGCGGGACGCTCGACTGTGAAGGCAGCCAGCTGCCGCAGGTGCCGGCGTTTTCTGGTTCGGCCATTGTCCGTTTTGCTTATCCGGCTGGTGCTGGGCGGATCCGGGCGAATGCGGAAATCTTTGGGCAGACAGAAACCTTTGGCGGCTTGCTGCGTTTGGCGGAAGCCCAAAACGATGGGTATGCAGACCTTTCATTCCGGGTTGGGTATGAAGCCGATAACGGCTTTTCGATTTTTGGCTACGTCGAAAATGTAACGGATGCGCTTTACTACACTGGCTCTGCGGAAGGCGACGGGATCATTCCGGCGCATTTCTTCGGGCCGAGCCGTCCGCGCACTTTTGGGGTTCGGCTGAGCTACGAATTCACGGCCGAGTAGAACCGGACAAATCCGCCAGTCGGGCGTTGTCGCTAACAAGGTGATGCCGGAATTGATCAAGAGAGGTCACTGGTTCCAGATCTTCAAATATGCGGTTTACGTCCTTTTGGCCGTGAACACGGGTTATTTTCTTTACGAAAATCTGACTGGAAGTGCCGTTGTCTTTCGCGGTGGCCTGCGCTGGCAGGACGTCATTGTCGCCTTTACCGACACCATCGACACGGCGTCCTGGCTGATCCTCTTGCTGGTCCTTGAACTTGAAACCTATGTGATCCCGGATCGGCTGTTGCGGGGCCGGGTCAAGTGGCTCCTGACCACGATTGGTGCCGTTTGTAGTCTCTTTATTCTGTATGCGGTGTATGGATATTGGCAAACGTTAGGCTTGGCCGAAGGGTTTGCGTTTTTTTCCGGTGGTGATGTTTGCACGCTGCTAGGGGGTGATAGTTTCACAGTTTATCGCGGCTTTGATGATTATCCGCCGCTCACCGCTGAGAATTGTGGTCGGTTTGAGGGAACGCCAGCTTATCTGAATGAAGCGCTCGGCATTTTCGCCAGCGACGCCGACCTCTCAAATCTGCGCTGGCTTGCCTGGACGGATGTGGTCAATGCCGCTGTCTGGGTATTGGTCGTGATCAGTCTCCAGATCGAAGTCTGGCATCAGGCCTCCGGTCGGATCGGGACGACGATGGCAGCCGGGTACAAATGGCTCAAAATGACGCTCTACGCGGTCCTGTTGGTAGCTGTCGTTTATTGGCTCTATCTAGGCGAGCCGTGGTATGCTTGGGATGCGGCGCTCTGGCTGGTTGCATTTTTCTTCATTGAGCTGAACGTCCTGGAATGGCGCGCCCAGACGGGATCGCATACATGAGTGATGCAAGTCAAAACGATTGGATGTCAGCCTATTGGCTGCCGTTTACGCCTAACAAAGCGTTCAAGGCGGCTCCGCGCCTTTATCAATCCGCCCACGGTAAATACTATAAGACCGCCGATGGCCGCGATGTTCTGGATGCGTTTTCCGGCCTTTGGTGCTGCAATCTGGGCCATAATCATCCGAAAATCGTGGAGGCGATCCGTGAGCAGGCGGGCAAGCTGGACTATGCCTCCTCGTTCAACTTTGCGCATACCGCCGCCTTCGAATTAGCAAACGACCTTGCTGCGCAGTTTCCCGGTGACTTGAACCACGTCTTCTATGTCAATTCCGGGTCAGAAGCAGCGGACACGGCCTTGAAGATGGCCATCGCCTATCATCGTTTGAAAGGCGAAGGGACCCGCACACGGCTCATTGGACGGGTCCATGGGTATCACGGCGTTGGCTTTGGCGGCATTTCCGTTGGCGGCATGGTCAATAATCGAAAGTTCTTTGGCTCTCTTCTGCCGGGGACGGATCATTTACGGTTCCCTTACGAGATGGCCGAGCACGGCTTCACCAGGGGTATGATCGACCGGGACGTCGATGCCTACATGGCGGAACTGGAAGGGATCATTCAGCTTCACGATCCGTCGACAATTGCGGCCGTGATGGTCGAACCCTTTGCGGGATCGGGTGGGGTATTCGTTCCGCCACGGAATTATTTAGCCCGTCTGCGAGAGGTAACCGCCCGCCACGGCATTTTGCTCATTGTTGACGAAGTCATTTCCGCGTTCGGTCGGATGGGCGCGACGAACGCGTGCTCCCTTCTTGAGGTGGAGCCTGATATTGTGACCGTTGCCAAGGGCATCAACAATGGCGCTGTGCCCTTAGGTGCCGCGATTGTTCAAAAGCACATTTACGAGACATTCATGGACAAGAATGAGTTCGGGGTCGAGTTCTTCCATGGCTATACCTATTCCGGGCACCCTTTGGCAGTTGCCGCTGCCCAGGCGACACAGGATATCTTCCGTGCAGAGGGCATTATTGATCAGGCGACCGCCCTTGCACCTTATTTCGAAGAGCGACTGCACGGTCTGCGCGCCGCGCCCAATGTGATCGATATTCGAAATGTTGGTCTCGCGGCTGGGATCACTATCGCCCAGCAAGAGGGCACACCGGGCAAACGCTCAGGGGCTGTCTTTCAACATGTATTTGAACAAGGCGTCGCCGTGCGCGCCAATGGCGACCATCTCACCATCGCACCGATCCTGACTTTTTCCCGCGACGATGTGGATCGGACGATCGATTCGGTGATGCTCGCCCTAAGGTCTGTGTCCTGAGTTATCGTCTGCGTCTCATTCGTGTTCCGACCCAAGTGTGCTGTTAGTTGGCAATCACAAAGTCGAGATAGTATCGGGTAAAGCCCTCATGGCGTTCTAGATTGATCGCTTTCATATATTGGCGAAGGGCCTCTTCTTCTGGCTCCTCAGGTCGCAGTTTCATTAAATTCGGGTGACAGCCACTTGTTAAAACCCTGCTGTCGAAATCCTCAAAGACAAGATCGAATTCATGAAAGCTGACCGTCGCACCCCATCGTGTGAGGTGTTCTTCTACTTCATCTCTTGATCTATCCTGTGACGTAAATTGCGCAATATTTGTGCGAAAGTGTTTTCGCGGAGACTGTGCGGCAACAATGGCTTGAAGATCATGGGGCAGCATATGGAAAAATGGCATTTGTGCCGTATGGTGATCAAAGTAAGTCAAGCGGTTGGGGGTCTCGCAAATCACAATTGCGCCACCAGGTCGAACGAGCCTCTTTGCCAAGGTCAGGGTTTCGAGCCGTTCTTCTATTGTTTGATGTTCAAGGACGGCAAATAACAAGAAAATGTCAACTGAGGCATCGTCGTGTTGATTATCAATATAACTCAGTAGCTCGGCTGGAGGCGTCGCGACGAACTCAGCTTTTGTGTCGAGCCCGTGAGCTAACAAGCGGGCTTTTGCCCCTTCCACAGAGTGTTTGGAGATATCGTATCCATAGACGACGTCAACAAATTTGGCGAATGCGGCTGTGCTTGACCCGGTCCCGCAGCCGACTTCGACAATTTTTGTTCCAGCAAGCGGGAAAACCTGGTTTACCCAAGGCACAATATATTGGATTGTCGAATCGTGGCGACGCCATGTGTGACTGTCAATCTCTCGAGCGTAGCCTTCTTCATCATTCTCCGCCCAGCCCGAAAGGTTCTTGAAGCGGTTATCGATCACCGTTTGACGGACCTTGGCGCAGATCTCGTCGTTCCACCGAATACGGTGCTCAGTGAACAATTCTAATCGTTCCATCGATCCGCTCATTTTTTCTAGATACCTTTGCGAAATAATACCCAGAAAGTAATGTAAGCAACTTTGGTGACACCTGATTGTCTATATTTAGATCAAGCTCGCATCAATTTAGAATTGCAAGATCCGCATGTATGGACGAGGCTTGAGCTTTTGAATGGCTCCGCGCACGGCGCGCTTCCCTTCAACTCAAACATAGGTTATTCGACCGCAGGGCTCTCAAAATGATCGAGGGCGCCTAAGGGCGCCTAAGGGCGAAGGTCAACCCCTCTAAAAGAGAGGGGAAAAACACTTCCCTAGCGCGGCTTGTACTTCACCGCTTCCACAAAAGCCTATTTGGTGGGGTCTAGGACGTCACCGGTTCTTTCAGGATCCAGTCCGGCCGGACAAAGTGGCAAGTATACCCGTTGGGAAGGCGTTCCAGATAATCCTGATGGAAATCTTCCGCCTCATAGAACGGTGTCGCCGCGGTGACTTCCGTCACGACCTTGCCGGGCCATTTGCCGGAGGCGTCGACGGCAGCGATTTTTTCCTCTGCCAGGCGTTTTTGCTCCTCGGTCAGATAAAAGATCGCCGAGCGGTATTGGTCACCAATATCATTACCCTGACGGTCTTTGGTCGTCGGATCGTGGATTTGGAAGAAGACATCAAGCACCCGGTCATAGGATAGTTGCGCCGGATCGAAGTCGATCTTGATGGCCTCGGCGTGCCTGGTATTGCCGGTCTTTACGTGATTGTAAGTTGGGTTTTCGAGCGTTCCGCCCGTGTAGCCAACTTCCGTATCCAGAACACCGGGGATCTTGCGGATCAGATCTTCCATACCCCAGAAGCACCCGCCAGCGAGGATTGCCGTTTCGGTTTGTGTCATCATCCAGTCTCCCTGTTGAACGTCTCAAATTCTGAGTTAGGCCCTAAGTTAGGCCCCGAACTCGCGGCCCGCGAGGAATTTCTCCGCTTCAAGGGCGGCCATGCACCCCATGCCGGCAGCTGTCACCGCCTGACGATAGACGTCATCGGTCACATCACCCGCCGCAAAGACGCCCTCGATCTCTGTTACGGTGGAATCAGGCTCGGTGATCAGGTATCCGCCCGGTTTCATGGGCAGTTTTTGGTCGAACAGATCTGTCGCGGGCTTGTGGCCGATCGCAACGAAGACGCCATCGGTCGGGTGTTCAGTCACGTCATCGGTCTTCACGTTCTTCAAGCGCACGCCGGTCACGCCGAGCGGATCACCATCGCCCGTGATCTCTTCCACGACTGTATCCCAGACGACGTTCACGTTCTCCTTGGCAAAGAGCCGGTCCTGGAGGATTTTCTCAGACCGCAAACTATCCCGGCGGTGAACCAGCGTGACGGATTTGGCGAGCCCCGAAAGGTAAAGTGCTTCCTCAACGGCAGTATTCCCGCCGCCAACGACAACGACCTCTTTGTTGCGATAGAAAAAGCCATCACAGGTGGCGCAAGCCGAAACGCCAAAGCCTTGGAACTTTTGCTCCGAGGGCAGACCAAGCCATTTGGCCTGGGCGCCGGTAGCGATGATCAAGGCGTCGGCCTCAAAGGTCTCGCCGCTATCGCCCTTCAAGACGAAGGGGCGCTTTGTGAGATCAACTTCGGTGATCAAGTCGCTGATAAACTTCGTGCCCACATGCTCTGCCTGCTTTTGCATTTGTTCCATGAGCCATGGCCCTTGGATCACGTCGGCAAAGCCCGGATAGTTTTCAACTTCCGTCGTAATGGTCATCTGGCCGCCTGGCTGCATGCCATGAACGACCACCGGCTCTAGCCCCGCGCGCGCTGTGTAGATAGCTGCGGTCAGGCCGGCTGCACCGGAACCGAGGATCAGGACATTCGTTTTCATCGGGTTTTCCCCTCGTATGTTTCTCGAGTTTCGTCTCTCAGATTGATTTGGCGTTGGTCGGTATTTGGCGGCATTGGCCCGGGACAGCAAGATGCCATCGCGCCGCCGTGATGAATGGCGTGCAGTCTTTGATGAAAGAGATGGCTTTGATGAAAGAGATGGCTTTGAGGACAAGAGAGTGCGGGGCGGCCCCGCCCCTTGAAACAGGGGAGTGGCAGATGGTAACATCTGTTACTAATTTGAATGGAGGCACCCATGGCGCGCAAGTGGATCACCAAGTCACATGTGGAAGGCACGGCCTCCCGGCAGGCCCATGCCGACTTCCCCGACGGCACGTTTGAGCGGGAAATGTCCAAAGAAGGCTTCTTTGGCCCTGCCGCGTTCTTCTATCACAAGCGCCCGCCAACGGGCTGGGTGAATTTTGAAGGCCCGCTCCGACCACGTGCGTTTGATCTGACCAAACTCGATCAAGCGGGCAACGGCCCCTGGACTGCGCCCGTGATCCTCGCTAACGGCGCCTGCGAGATCCGGTTCTGGTGCCTGTCAGGTGCGATGGATGCGCTCGCCCGGAACGGTGACGGCGATCAGCTGCTCTTTATTCACGCCGGGCAGGGCGATCTCTATTGCGATTTCGGCCATCTGGCGTTTGAACCGGGCGACTACATTATACTGCCGAGGGGGACGATGTGGCGGCTGTCGCCGGAGCGCGCCGCCCAGATACTTATGGTTGAAGCGACCAACACGCACTACACGTTGCCGGATAAAGGCCTCGTTGGCCCCCATGCGATTTTTGATCCGGCCTTGTTTGATGCCCCGGCCATGAATGCGGCCTTTAAGGACCATCAGGCTGACGACAGCGAGACCCGCGTTGAGATCAAAAAGCGAGGGATCATTTCCATTGCAACGTATCCATACAATCCGCTAGACGCGATCGGCTGGCATGGGGAGTTAAGCCCGGTACGGATCAATGTCCGCCATATAAGACCGCTCATGAGCCATCGCTATCATGTCCCGCCATCGGCGCATACGACTTTTCTCTCTGACCGATTTGTAGTGTGCACATTTGCCCCAAGGCCGTTCGAGACCGATCCCGGCGCGCTAAAAGTCCCGTTCTTCCATAACAATGACGACTATGACGAAGTGTTGTTCTATCATGCGGGGGATTTCTTCAGCCGGGATAATATCGATGCGGGGATGATGACATTCCACCCGTCAGGCTTTACCCATGGGCCTCATCCCAAGGCGCTGGCCAATATGCTTGACCAGAAAAAACCTGCTACAGACGAATATGCGGTCATGATAGACACGCGCGATCCGCTGGATGTGGGCGAGCGCGCGGGCGAGGTTGAAAATGCTGACTATGTCAACAGCTGGAAAAGCTGACTGAGTAAAGCAATTGCACGACGGCAAGGCGCGCTAGCGGATTGTCTTAGAGAACGACATTTAGGAACGTATACACATGAAACTCGCTTCACTGAAATCCGGCCGCGATGGGCGGCTTGTTGTGGTCTCCGATGATCTGGCATTATGCACGGACGCAACCCGGATCGCGCCGACGCTCCAGAATGCACTTGATCGCTGGCGTGAGACCGAGGGCCCCTTGCAGGAATTGGCCATTAGCCTGGCCAGTGGGGCAGTGCCGACGGAACGTTTTCACGAGCGCGAATGTGCCTCGCCCTTGCCGCGCGCCTTTCAGTGGGCGGACGGGTCTGCCTATGTCAATCACGTAGAACTCGTCCGAAAAGCACGTGGCGCGGAAATGCCGGAGAGCTTCTGGACTGACCCGCTCATGTATCAGGGTGGTTCGGACAGTTTCCTCGGTCCTCGCGATAACATCGTGATGCCAACGGACGATGGCTGGGGCATCGACATGGAAGGCGAGATCGCGGTCATCACCGGCGACGTGCCCATGGGCGTCAACGCCGACGAGGCGCTGTCGTTCATTCGGCTGGTCATGCTGGTGAATGATGTTTCACTCCGTGGACTGATCCCCGGTGAACTCGCCAAGGGGTTTGGCTTTTTTCAGTCGAAGCCGTCGTCTGCCTTTAGCCCGGTGGCGGTCACGCCTGACACGCTGGGCGATGCCTGGAAGGACGGCAAGCTGCACCTGCCGCTGCTCGTTCGCTACAATGGCGACGACTTCGGCCGCGCGGACGCCGGTGTTGATATGACGTTCCACTTCGGGGACCTGATCGCCCATGCCGCCAAATCACGCCCCTTGTGTGCTGGGACAATCATCGGCTCCGGGACGGTTTCCAATAAGCTGGACGGCGGGCCGGGCAAGCCGGTTGCCGACGGCGGGGCAGGGTATTCCTGCATTGCCGAGATCCGCATGATTGAGACCATCCAGAACGGCACCGCGACGACGCCGTTCATGAAGTTCGGCGACAAGGTCGAGATCTTCATGAAGGATCAGAACGGTAAGTCGATCTTCGGCAAAATTGAGCAGACGGTCGCCAAATACGAGCGTTGATGCGGGTTTCAGGAACTTATCGAACACCCCTGAAGGTGTGGTATAGTTCCGGCTCGTTGGTCTGCTGTTGGCACTTAAGCGAGTTGGTCATGCCGGGCTAGACCGGGCATCTGGGCGAACCTTGCTGATCAAATTCCGGTTCCAGCTCATCGTGTTTCCGGGATGCTTGGAAAGCTGCTAAGCGGAAAGAAAAACGGGCCCGGAGTTTATATTACCCATATGCCATCCCTTCGCGCGAAACTATTGAACCGATACATCCGCCGGACGATCAAGCCACGGCCGCTGATGGACATGGAGCCGGAAATAGTGCGTAAGCTGATGAATAACCGTCCTGTCGATTTGTCGGCGAAATCCGTTGACAAGAAAAAGCTTGACCACCCTTCCCTGAGCGGTGAGTGGCATGTGCCTGCGGGGCAGGCGAGTGCAGATACGTCCGGCGCGATCCTCTACTGCCACGGGGGCGGCTATGTCTTCGGCTCTGTCGAAGGTTGGGCGCCGCTGACGACCCGCCTTGCCAAGGAAACGGGCCTGCCCGTGTTGTCGCTCGACTACCGTCTGGCACCGGAACATCCGTGCCCGGCGGCAATCGAGGATGCCCTTGCTGCGTTCGACCATCTTGCTTCCCAAGGTTACGACCCCGCTCAAGTTTTCGTGGGCGGCGACAGTGCCGGGGGCGGGCTGACGCTTGCCCTCCTTCAGGCGCTCAAAGCAAGGGGCACACCCCAACCGGGCGGGGCGTTCCTTTACTCTCCGTGGGCGGATTTGAGCTCAACCGGGGCGTCCTATTACGATAACGACGAAAGCGATGCCATGTTCCAGGGCGCGACGGTGCGGGGCGGCGGCGTGAAGTATGCCGGTGAGCTACCCCTCGATGATCCGCGGGTCTCGCCACTGTTTGGCGACCTGGCGGGCCTTGCCCCCATGGTGATTTTCGCCAGCACCGATGAGCTGTTTCGCGATGACGCCATCTGCTTGCAGGAAAAAGTCAGCGCCATTGGGGGCGAGGCTGAGCTGCACCTGGAAGAGGGCCTCGTTCATGTCTGGCCGGTGTTTGCGCCGCTGATCCCCGAGGCAAAGGCGGCAATCGACACAACCGCACGCTTCATTAGTGGTATTCAGCACCGCAAAAAGGCGGCATAGTTGAGGGATAGAACGGACGAAGTGGGGATCGCCGATGAACTCTGACATAGCCAAATTGCTGCTGGCCATCACGCTGGACATTCTGGATTTCACCATCGGGCGGATGCTTGGGGCTGGAACCATAATCGATCTGATATTCGGTGTGATTGCCGTAATTGTCTGGGGACCGGCTGGCCTCATCGCCTTCTGGGAACTGTTAGACCCGTCCGAACAGGTCGACGGGTTCGTCCCCACCATGACGATTATCGCGATCAGCCAGATGGGTAAGAAAAAGAAAGTTGAAGACGAGTAGGGCATTCATCTTTTGCCCGTCATCACACCGGCTAGTGTCTGGGAAGGACCGGAACCGGTGTTCACGAAACTGACGACTTAAAGGCTCATACCGATCATGGACATTCCTTCAATGGTCTTTGCTAAAGTGTATCCGCTGTACGTCCAGAAAGCGGAGCGCAAAAACAGAACCAAGGCAGAGGTTGATGAAATCCTCCGCTGGCTGACGGGCTATGATCAGGAGGGCCTGGAGCATCAGATCGCGAACGAAAAAGATATAGAGAGCTTATTTGCCGAAGCGCCCCGGATGAACCCGAATTGCTCTTTGATCAAAGGTGTCGTCTGCGGGGTTCGGGTTGAAGATGTCGAGGATCCCCTCATCCAAAAGGCCCGCTATATGGATAAGCTGATCGATGAATTGGCGAGAGGCAAAGCCATGGAGAAGATATTAAGGGTGTGAGGGCGTGTTTTTTTCGCCAAAACAAAATCAGCTCTCCCACAACGCCGGGGCGTCACGAGAGAGCTGATCTGTTCACGCCTCTCCCAAGGTTAGGCGACCTGGAGGGGCGATACGGAAGATGGCCAATCCTGCTTTGGACAGGATCAGCCAAAAAAACTGGCTCAGCTCAATGGAGAGCCGCTTTGTGTCGACTAGTAGCGACGACGCTTGCCTTTGCGGCCGTAGCGGCGGAACGACCCGTCATCCCAATAGGTGTCACCGTAATAGGGATCCTCGTAGTAATAACGGTCCGTATAGCGATCATAGCGGCGATTGCCGTGGTCCCGGGCGCGGCCCCAGCAGGTCCCAGCGCGTGAGCATCCTTCATAAGCGCCGAGGGCAGCGCCAACGAGCGCGCCATAAGCAGCGCCTCGGCCTGGGCGACCTGCGAAAATTTCACCAGCAACCGCACCGCCGGCAGCGCCAAGAGCGGCCCCATAGAGGGCACCTTCGCCCGTGGACTGGCACCCGGTTACCGCAAGAGCCATTGTTCCGACTCCGACCAGCATCATCTTCATATGTTGTCTCCTTTTGGATGCGGTTTCGCACTTTAAACCCGCGCGATGGTAAGCAACTCTCGACACAGATCCCCCAAAAAGTCCCAACGGGGGCGCACGTATTCCGTCAATCAGCGTCCACCATGATGAGGATCCGCGGCGAGAATTTGACCGCAAAGCGATCAATTGTGGCAACCTTTGGGCAACCAATACTGTTGGGCAACCATTGCGGGGTAATTGGGGAAAACGCGACCGTGCAGTGTTGGCAACCCCACCAGCTACTGCGCCAAAGGCTGGTCTGCCGCCGCCAAATTTGCGACCTAAAGCCTGTTGATCTCAACCGAACCAGGAGACCTGATCCATGACCGCACCGGCTGCAAAAGCGATTTACCTAAAAGAGTATCCGACGGGGATGCCGCGTACGGATCAGTTTGAGCTTCGCGACTACGCCTTGCCTGACCTCAACGACGGGGAAGTGCTCTTGCGCGCTGTCTGGATGTCGGTCGACCCATACATGCGGGGGCGCATGCGGCCCGATGTGAAAAGCTATATCCCGCCTTTTAGCCTCGACGCACCTTTAAGTGGCGGTGCGGTCAGTGAGGTCGTTGAAAGCAAGGCGGACGGTTACGCGCCGGGCGATTATGTCGTCAACATGGAAGGCGGTTGGAAGTCCCATTCGGTCGCCAAAGCTGAAACGCTAACCAAAGTTGACGCGAACCTGGCACCTTTGTCTGCCTATCTTGGCGTCCTTGGCATGCCAGGCATGACTGCCTGGGCTGGGATTACCCAAATTCTCAAACCCAAAGAAGGCGAAACGGTTTTCGTCTCAGGGGCGGCGGGCGCGGTTGGGTCTCTGGTCTGTCAGCTCGCGAAAGCAAAAGGCGCGCGCGTTGTCGGCTCGGCGGGTTCGGCAAAAAAATGTGACTGGCTCACCAATCAGGCCGGTGCGGACGTCGCACTCAATTATAAAGATTATGGCGACAGTGCTGCGCTCACCAAGGCGTTAATGGAAGCCGCGCCCAATGGCGTCGATTGTTACTTTGAGAACGTCGGCGGCGATCATCTGGAAGCGGCGATCAATGCCATCAATTTCCACGGTCGCATTGCGTTGTGCGGGATGATCTCGCTCTACAATCTGAATGAGCCGCAGCCGGGGCCGTCAAATTTGGTCTGGCTGATCGGCCGCAGCGTCCTGATGCAGGGCTTTATCGTCTCAAACTACATGGACAAGGCGATGGAGTTTTTCGGTGAAGTTGCGCCGATGTTGGCCCAGGGCAAGATCAAGGTCGAAGAGACGGCCTATGACGGGCTGGAAAAAGCGCCATCAGCCTTTCTGGGTCTATTCGAAGGCGAAAACGTCGGCAAGGCTGTGGTGCGGGTCGGTCCCGATCGCGGATAAGTAGCGCGAGCCTTAGCCTTCGCCAGAAATACATTTGGTTAACGCCTGATTGCTAAAGTGTTGATTGGTGCTGAGTGCTGCACGCCGCGCCGTCGCCCTTTAGCTAATCAGGTTGACACCCATGCCATCTGCAGACACCGCCCCACCGGGACTCATTCGTGACCTGACGGATCGCGTCAGTTCGCCATATGACGATCGGGCGGGGTGGCTCGGTCGATTAATCTGGATTTCGATCAGTTTGTGTGCCGTGGGGATTGCTGCGACGCAGCCGCTCGCGGCCTTTACCGTTGACGAGTTTTTCTATTTGCAAATGGCGGACGCCATGGCCCATGAGGGCCGACTTTCGTTTCAGCAAGTAAAGATAGATGGCGGAGAGGCGGTCCCCATGGGGTTTGCTTTTCCGTTGGCTGAAGCCGGGCCGGACGATGCGGGGAGACTGGTTCCCCAATATCCGTCCGGGTACGCCCTGATTGCCGCGCCATTCATGGCCCTCTTCGGTCCCCGAGGGCTGATCTGGCTTAACCTCGTTGCGTTTTTTGGGTCGATTGTTCTTGTACGGTTGATCGCCCAGCAGTTTGCTCTTTCTCGGGCCCATGCAAGCGCAACGGCGATGATCTTTGCTTTGGCGTCTTATGCGGGCGGCTATGCGTTTGCGATCTGGCCGCACTGTCTGACCCTTGTTTTTGTTCTCGGTGCGGTGTGGGCCGGCCTTCGAGGGGCAAACAGCGAGCGACCAGAGATTTTCATTGCAGTCAGTGGCCTGGTGAGCGGTATTGCGCTCAGCGTTCGGGTCGATGCGGTCGTCACCATATTTGCCCTGGCGCTTTGGTTGCGTCTCTTCGCTGGGGTCAACCGGAAGACCATCGCCATTTTTGTTGTGAGTTTAATTCCAGGTATCGTTCTCGCGGCCCTGCTTAACGACATTAAGTTCGGTGAATTCCATCCCTTGACCTATGGCAAAGTCGGGGAGGGGAACGACTTCCGTGCGTATGCGCCATTGTTTGCCCTTCTCGTGGTGGGATACGGACTACTCTTGTCCCTTAATCTGAACTGGCTTCGTGCGCAGGCGCGAAAGCTGTTTGTTCAGATGAAGTCGGTTTTATCCGGGAGGTTGGCGATCGCATTTGGCTCAGTATTGGCATTTGTAACGGCGGCCCTGATCGTGAGCGGCGCATCGGAAACTTTGGGAACGCTTATCCACGGCGTTCTTGCACTTCTCTTTGATTTGCAAATCCACCCAGATGAAGTTGGCCACTGCGCGATCAAACCTGATGCGGGGGGCATCTATACCTTCTGTGGCCTTTACAAGCGGACAGTTCTCCAGAGCATGCCCTTTGTCGGACTTGCGTTGATGGGCATTGGATTGATTTGGTACGGGAGCACCCATGAGCGCCGTACCTCAGCGCTCTTATGGTTGGTTGCGGGTGGCTATGTTGCTCTGTATGCGATCAATGCTTGGCATGGCGGGCTTGCGATGTCCATGCGTTATCTGTTGCCGGTCGCTGCGTGCCTAACCATCCTTGCGGTCAAGAGCGGTCTCCCGCTGCTTGCTCAAAGTGGATTGTCACACCGGACACAGATCCTCGCCCTAGTGATTGGTATCGGCGCGGCCCTGTCGCTGCCCAATCTGGTGGCAACCGACTTGAAGGGGATCGTGCACCTCTATCCCCCTCTATTAGTTGGAACCGTCGTGGTGCTCCTCGCAGGGGGATACTTGATCTGGCCGGGGCCTGCACTCCGGCGGTCCCTGTTGCTCACATCCATTGCTGCGGTCGGCATGGGCGGAGCTAACACCGCGGGCGATATTGTTCTTGAGCGCAATATCCGAGGGGTATTTGCTGATCGGGAAGCTCGGTTTGCTAATGCGGTGCGGCCCGACAGCTTGGTGATTGCCGGCTCCCCAGCGCGGTACGGTCGTCTCGCCCTCGGCGAGCTTTCGGTGATTTATCCCCTGATCGGCTCAGAAGCGGCGGTCATGGCGAACGTTAAGGTTTTTCGCGAGGCAGGGCGTGATGTCTATGTGGACGGTGAAACGGCCGCCGCCCAGATGCGGGCGCTAGGGCAGCGCCTCGTCCCTGTGAGCGAAGCTCAGTCATTGTGGAAAACCGATAGGGAAGATTAACCCTACCGCCGCGACGGTTTCATGGCGAACTTTTTCGGACTACCCTTGTCTTATTGCTTGACCTGATCAGCTCTGCGCGATACCTGTCCGCGCTCCACGGAAGTGGAACGCGCGGGTGTAGCTCAGTTGGTTAGAGTGCCGGCCTGTCACGCCGGAGGTCGCGGGTTCGAGCCCCGTCACTCGCGCCATTTTCTCCTTTAAAATCAATAGACTGCAGAGAATGGCGCGGCGCACTTTTTCGTCGGCCTTTTCTGGTAAGCGCATGGTAAGCAGTCGAATTCTGCTCGCTGCCATGTCTCTGCACGACCTTTTCCCAACCAAACTGAAAGGACACGGACATGACCATCAATGAAAGAAATGAAGCCAAAGCCCTCGCCGACCTGGCAATGAAGGCAGAACTAGCCGCAAGCGCTAACCGCCCCAAGGACATTGAGTTTTGGACTTATCGCCCGGAAGCGATAGCCGAACATATTCGCAACAATAATCCGCAGGCGGACGCCTTAGTAACAACAAGAGCGACCAGCGCGGCCGTCGACGAAATCCGCCCCTACATCGACGAACTTGTCGTCATCCGGGCCGCCGTGTTTTCGTTATTGTTCTTTGGCAGATCTCTGAAGCCGTTTCGAACTGCTAATACGGCAGCAGTCGTGCGGTTTCGCGCCGAGAGCTTCTTTAAAATGCGCCGGATATGAATCTTGACAGATCCAACAGAGCCGCGGGTTTCTTTCGCGATTTCCTTATTTGACAGGCCATCGATCAGACAGGCCATTACCGACTGCTCAGTGTCAGTCAATTCGGTGAGGTCCACCAGCTCTTCGTCCGGCGTGTTATTCTGTGAAATGAGCTCATTCAAAAGCCGCTTTTCAACGAGGGTGTAACCTGCTCGCACTAATCGAATGAAAGCCGAAATGTCCTGTGGGTTGGTGTCGGCTGTTAACGCACAATTGACCGGTTGGGGTATTTCATCCCCCCAACAATCGCGCATGATTTGGTTAGCAACGACGATAAGCGGAACGCCGTCTGCATGATCCTTGATCATTTTCAGGTCAACTTCTGAGAAGGCTCCATCGGCTACCAAGATAGCGTCAGGCGGATTTCGATCTTTTTCTTTCAGTTCCGCTTCGACTTTTTCTAGATCCTCAAATAGTCCAACCACTTGGATTTGACCGTCCGCTTCAACCGCCCGCGCAAGCGGTATTCCAACCAGGGTGCCCACGCCAATTATCCATAACCGCGTGCTCGGTACACGTTTAGAACTGTCGTCGCGTATAGTCTCGGCTTTCATCACAACCATTAAGTCCTCCCCCCGGAATCTTATTGGTTTCCAACTGGCTTTTTTGTGATCTTTCGAAGCGGTAGAACCATGTCGGTCTAACACAACCAATTGATGAAACCCGTGTCCGGGCATTCTTAGTATTAAAAGCCTGACTGAGGGAGAATATTCTTCCCACACCCAACCAAGCGGATAACCAACTAACCAATAAGCCAACGGCAATTGTACAAGGCCGTCATTCAGATGCCCAGCATTACCGCGGCTCGATGACAGGAATGATACAAAGGTGTTAAATGATGTTCGCAATTGCCGACGTCGGGCTTGCAGACACGCTGTTTCATAAGAATTTTTCCAGTGTTGTCAAAGCTGCAATCTGACCGCGCAATTTCTCACCTATAATGCAACCCAATGGGGAATCGATTGTCCTTTCGGCCCTGATGCGCCGGCGGCTCTACCGAAATTGGTATTTTCGATGCTTATTCTATGGAAGATTGTTCCCACTTGGACATGACTTGCACCAAATGGTCAGGACGTGAGTCCGGCTGCGTACAATTTGAACCATCTTGCCAATCAAACGTTACCAACTTGCTCGGTTTTGTCCCAAAAACCCGCAGGGAAGCCATGTGCACAGTTGGCTTCAGGCGTGGACACGACACTAATCACCTTCGATCGGGGGAGCGGTTACCGGGTTGTTCGTGGCCGGCTCGACGATCGAGAGAGTGCCCGCTGGCATAGCCCAACGGGCAGTAACCAAATTGATCAATTGGAGATCTAGTTATGAAAAAACTGCTTTGCGCATCTGCAGTAGCTCTGTTCGCGACCGTCGCTGTCGCACAAGATTCGGAATCCATCCGGATCCGCGGTTCTGTTCCTGAAATCAGCCGCGTCAGCCTCGGCGGCGACGTCGCCAATCTGCCATCCATTCAAACGCAAGTTTCAGATTTGATCGGGTTCACAGTGCACGACAACCGTGAAGGCGGGTATCAGGTTAGAATTTTCCAAAGCGACACCACCGATGACGAAAATTTCCAGCTTGAGCCGGAGAACACCGGTGACCCGGTGCCCTTTGGCCTCGACATCGACCCTATCGACCAGGTTGCAGGTCCAGACAATCCAGATGATGCCTGCGACGACGGTCTTATCGGTCAAGCCGACCTTTTCAGGACAGAAGCATTCTCATTCCCAGTAATCAGCGTTGATCCATGCGCGTACGACCTTGATATCCAGTTGAGCGATGCTGGTTCAGAAAATCGTGTCGCCGGCAACTATGTCGCGACCATTGTCGTACAAATCGAAGATTAGTCCGACCAATCAATGACATGACTGAGTGGCCGCAGAGCATTTACTTTTCATTGCGGCCACTTTTTCGTAACCGCACACAGCGGTTTACAGTCCGTTTTATAAAGGGGTGATGGTGGATCGAATGTTTTACTCTGCCAAAGCGTTGAGGATGGGAATTACGAATTTGATAGGCCGAGCCCTCGTAGTCGTTTTGGGGATCGCAATCGGCCTTGTCTTGTTAAGCGAGGCAGCACTGGCCTATAGCGTGACGCCACTTTCAGTAAAGTTGGAAGGTGTTCCCGGCGCCAGGACAAGCTTAAGAGTTGAAAACGACAAACAAACCGCACTTACAATCGAAGCGACGGTTATGCGACGTCTAATAAACGAGGATGGCTCGGAAGAGTTACGTCCTGCAGATGATGATTTTATTGTTCTGCCGCCCCAGTCGATCATTCAGCCAGGCAAGGTACAAAATCTGCGGGTTCAATATGTTGGGGAGCCGTTAAATGATGGTAGCGCACATTACCGCATCATCGTGGCGCAAGTGCCCGTTGAGTTTAAAGATGGGCGAGATAGCGCGGCCGCCGCGATAGTTGTTCGGTTCGCGGTTGGCGTGAACCTTTATGCGCCAAACGCCGGGCCTGCAAAGATGTCCACCTTTGCGAATCTTGAAAATGATGGGTTGCTCGTTGAACTCTCTACAGAGAGTAAAAACCAGCCGATATCACTACGTGGTTTTGAATATAGTTTCCGTAATGCCTTAGGGGCGGAACATGACCTTAACTTCGTCAAGTTAGGGGACGCACTAGGAGCGAGCGTAATACCTTCCGGTTCATCACGTCGCGTGAAACTCGATAAGTCTCTATTCCCCGACGATTTTTTTGCGGCAGGTGGTCCTATTGAATTTAACGCGAATCGAGTGACGGGCGCAGAAGAATAAAACCACAACCTGGTGTTCGTCCGGAGTGAAAATCGTTGTCGAAAAAATTCGAACGCCGGCGACGAACAAGCTACCATGTGGAGGACGCGTGGCTGCATAAGTCAGCACCGGCATCAAGGACGTGCAGCGTATCGGTGGTTGTAATTGTTGCCATCGCAAACACGTCTGCTGAAGCCGCAACTAGGATTGGTCCAGATGCAAACCAATTTAGCATGCGAGTTAATGGTGGCGACTTCGGTGTCAAAGCCTTCGAAGTAGGTCTTAACCAACAGGACCTTGGCACGGAATATCAGAGCTTTCTTCAATCGTCCGCCAATCCTTTGACAAGCGTTCAACGCGTCCAGCAATTAGTCGATAACAACGACCACGGTCCGCACGAAAACGTAGTTTCGTCATTTGAGAGTGAGGATAGCAAACGCAAGCCAATTAGGCTTGACCAGCCTTCTGTACCTGAACCACCAACGGCAAAAGAAGAAATGTTGCAGGATTTTGAACCTGCGGCAGAACCGTCCACGCCGTTAACGGACCCAGTCACGCCGCAAGACGCAAAACGATTTTCGATCAGCCTCCCGGTCAAACTTGATGGGTTTGTCTTGGGCGAGATGGTCGCTGACGTAGGGCTCGATGAGTCCTTAGGTGTTGATGCCGCCCGGCTCGCCGCGTTGTTGGAAGAAGCAGCAGCGCCCGAGGTGGTCGAAGCACTGATGAGGGTCGCCGATGAGGCCAATGGCTCGACTGTCCCTGCGGCATCAGCAAGCGTCAGTGGACTCACAGTTGCTTATGACCCCGGCATGGTCGAGATCAACCTCTCACTGGGCCTTGAGGGACGTGGCAAGAAGTCCTTAGGCGGAAAATCGTTTCTGGCGAACCGAAACGGCACATTCGATCCAAGCAGGTTTTCCCTCGGTGCGTCGGTCTTTGCGCGAAAGTCGTTTACAGTGAGGAACCCGGAGGATGGCGCACGAGAGACTGGATTTGATCCCCTTCGCATCTCACTTGTCGGACAAGCCAATCTCTTTGGTGACGAAGGCGTCTTTGTCACTGGCGAGGGGTTTTATGATGAGGGTGGTTCCAAAAAACTACGGCGCGGTAACGTCGTTCTTTTCAAAGACTTTGAAGGGCAAGCGGTCAGATTGAGCTTTGGTGACCTTCCGCTCACAACGGCGGGATTTCAGGCGCCCCCACCAATTGGTGGAATATCTGTACAACGGCTCTTCAACGAGATTCAGCCGCTTCGAAATATTCGCTCTACTGGACTTGCACAGTTTCAGCTTGAGCGGTCTTCTACAGTCGAAGTCGAAGTGAACGGTGTCGTCACGCAGACGCTTCGTCTTGACCCTGGCTCATATGATCTGCGCGATCTTGGCCTCTCCGACGGCCTCAATGAGGTGGTCCTTATTGTCGCCGATGACGCCGGGAGACGGGAAATCTTCCGCGATTCTGTTTTCTTCAGCGCCGCTCAACTTGAGGCCGGGATCACTGAATTCCATGCGGCTATAGGCGCTCCTCGCAATAATAATGCAGGATCAATCACCTATGACGGGCTCGCCACATTTACAGGATTTATCCGTCATGGATTGAGCCAAAACTTGACTCTCGGCTCGAGCCTAGACCTGAACGAAGATGTCCAAATGCTTGGTGCGGAAGCGACGTTTTCAAGTGTCCTCGGTGTCGTCACAACCACGGTTGCTGCTAGTCGTAGCGAACAAGCATCCCCGGGGTTTGCCGCAACGTTAAACTATGCGTTGCCGTCAAATGACTTGCCAGGTAGTCCTCGAGTCAACGCGGTGATCGAATACACTAGCGAAGATTTTGCTTCTTTACAGAACCCCATTGGGCGTAACCCGAACCATTGGAGTGCCAATGTTCGGTACGGGACACAGTTGCCAATGGGTGCGAACTTCCAGCTCGCCGCAGGGTATTCAGAAGGGCGGTTCGGTCGCCCAGATCAGCGACGCTACTCCGCAAAGGTGTCCGCGCCTATTGGGCGACTGAATGCCAACTTGTCGTTTGATTCAACCTCTTCAGCAGGCACCACAAATGAACGCTTCTTGTTTTCACTCACTGCACCATTAGGAGGGCGCCAGCGAGCTCGTGCATCTTATTCGAACCAAGCTAACCAAACGCGCCTGGATTGGTCCCGGGCTCGTGCTCAACGCTTTGACGACTGGGAAGCGCGTATAGCGCTCTTGCGTGACGATAACAGTCTCGCTGGAGCTGGTCAGGCGCGATACTTCAACAATCGTTTTGAGGCGACGCTTGAGAGCAACGCGATTACAAATGCCAGCGGCTCCCGAATTGAAGAGCATGTACATGCTGTTGACATGGCAATGGGCTTCGGCATCGCTGGTGGTAAGTTTGCATTTGGTCGGCCCCTCAACAATGGCAGTTTTGCCATTGTATCAACCCACAAATCCCTAGGGGATCGAGAGATGGTGATTGACCAGCAGAGCGATCAAGATAGCGGGATCGCCCGAAATGGTCTCTTTGGACCGGCGTTGGTGCCACTTGATCGGGCTTATGTCCGCCGCGAAATGAAGGTTGACGTTGCTGACTTACCGCTTGGCGTCGACATTGGCGGTGGTGAATTGGCTGTCGTGCCTGGTGCCAAAAGCGGATTTGTGATCCAGGTGGGGTCGGCCGCTTCAAATACCGTGTTGGGCACGCTGGTGAAATCAAGTGGCGAACCCTACTCGCTCATTGGTGGTACACTGCGGCCCCTAAAATCGGGCAAAGGTGCGCAGGAGGCGACATTCTTCACGAACCGTACAGGCCGCTTCGTTGCGGAGCGGGTTGCGCCTGGCAATTACGCCATCATGTTTGGCGACATCAAGCTTGGCGAAGTTGAGATTGATGAGGGTGCGGACGGATTGGTGAATGTCGGCGAGATTATTGCTGCACAGGAGGAATGAGATGTTAAAGTCAGTGTTCAAGGCTTCCCTGACTGCTGGGAGTGCCGCTTTGTTAAGTGTTGCGGCCGCGACTGCTCAAGATACGATAGATACGGAGGAGGCGAATTGTGAGCTTTCATTCCTTGAGGCTGATCCAATCGAAAATGCCGAATATGAACCATTTGAATTCGGCGATATGGTTACTGAGCTAAAAGTCCGATTTGTCAATAACTCTAACAATAGTTGCCGAGCGCACATAGCCCTGGAAAGCGTCTCCGGTGACGTTCGGAAAATGCGGCTTGGAAACGAGGAGCTTGAATACAGGTTTGTCGATGAAACCGGCGGCCTAATTCCTAGTCGGATCGATACAATAAATTCGTTTGTGTTTCAGGCGCCAGCAGATGAGATGGGCAAGCCAAACGAAGTTTCGATTAATCTGCAGATACTGGATGGCCAGGTCGTAAACCCTGGAACATATATGGACGAGATAAATCTGTATTTGTTCCGGGAAGGTGACCAAAGTCCCCAAGAGATTCTCAATAGAGACATTGAAATTGTCGTGCCATCGCGAGTTGAATTGAATATTGCCGGGGCCAGAAGCAATTTCGCCGCAAACGGACTTTCCGTCGACACGATTGATTTTGGTGAACTCGAAACAGGCAAACAGGAATCTGTCTTCATTCAAGTTCGAGCGAACACGCAAGTAAGCCTTACTCTCGATTCCGAAAATAAAGGCGTATTGAAACATAAACAGGATACTGTCTCTCTTAAAACAAGTGTCGGGTATCGCCTTGACCTTGATGGAGAGAATATTGACTTGAGTGGTGGTCCCGCAACTATTTCAAAGGCCGTGGGCAACAACGTTGCTGGGAACAATTTTCAGGTCGACGTAACAATAGGCGAAGTTGCTGGCAAAGTAGCAGGACCTTATGAGGACGTCATAACCATAACTGTCTCACCAATTTAACTGGTAATCGGGATTATTTTTGAGATCAATCAGAAATTTTTGGATTTTTGCGGGGATGTAACACACGCGTGGTCCGCCGTGTTTGCTTGTCGCCCTTTCGAAAATATTCTCGAACATCCCCCCTACCTTCTGCATAAGGAACGAAGTTGCGGTGCAGGACAAAATCTGTTTTCGGGATAATAATATCTACTTCCACAGTAATAGTATATATATTCGAAACAAAGACAAGTTGTGGCCGAAAAAAATATACCTAAATTGCAAAAAGGCCTCTATTTGAATACAATTATACGAACTGAGCCTAAAGGGAATAGTACGTCGTTCCAAGTGCAAAGCAATGCCATTTGACAGAGGTTGCGTCCTTCATGCCTGGCGTCCGTCAAAGCAATCATCAATCCGCCATGAGGGAGCAATTACAGTGAAGCGTCAGCACTATCTTGCCGCAGGGGCGTTTAAATGATTAGCTCTCAGACTGAGGTCGCAGAGTAGGCCCAATTGAAATGTTTGACCGCTAATTGAAACTGTTATCCGGGAAACACTTTGATTGAGACTTAGCAGGAGTCTTTTCCGCCTCGTTCAAGGTTGTTGAGGACGGTGGATCAAAATAGCTGGGGAGGCGAAACTATGAGCTGGGGTGGACGTGCCATCAAAAATTCTGGGAGAGGATACGGCACCAGTGCGAGTTCGGACGATGGTGGAAACGACGTTCGGGTTGTGGTTAAAGGTGGTGATCTATCCCCTCGACGCACCCCACTCGGTTTGCTCCAACACTTAGTCTCAGGGGTAGTTTCTTCCGTGATCTCGTTAGGTTTGACCCTCCTATTGGGATTTTTTGGAATTAAGCTATACGGTGATTTTGTATGCGCAGGTCATGCAGAGTGTTCAGTCGGCGGCGTGTTAACTGAGGGGATAAATTATTTGATTCCCGAGGAGACAATCCACCGAATTGCAACAACGACGGCAGACGAAATCTACGATCGTCAACGCGAGACCTCCAGATTGAACCAGGCCCCGACAAAGTCTTGCTACGACGGCTCAAGTGTTCCAATAACGGCGCTTTGTCCAGACGAGACTGGTCCAAAAACCTTAGTGGTGAAGGCGCCAGCAATTGATGTGCCTTCGTCCCTTGCAGTGTTCAAGGGTTCAACCGTCTCAGCAAGGCATGCGCGTTGGGCTGATTGCGATTCTGATCATGGCTATCAATTCACATTTTCCCCTGACGGCCGATTATCCGTAAATTCCCGCGAAGTCGATCTTTCGTTTTTTGACCTCGACCTTTACCATCCTGGCCTACGGCGGCTCAATGGCTGCCCTGACGCTATCCTAAGCACCGTCATGCAGCCTGGACCGAAAGGTATGGTTCAGAATGCCTTAATTTCCAACAATGGAGCCCCTTACGCCTACTTTTTCAGCTCTGGTCCGCACGACTTGCAGGCCATGGCGGCCCATGTTAGTTTCTTGCGTGACGTTAATGGCAGTCCAGTTCCAGCCAAGCTAAGCGTAGCGATTAAGAGCGTCGT
>JBCBJV010000005.1:0-221370 GCA_038522945.1 Pseudomonadota bacterium | reverse complement strand
GTCATCAGTCGAAGACGAGTGGACGGCGATTTTCCGATCTCATCCCAGTACATGCTGTATCTTACCAGCGGCATCACCGCCGCCGAGATCACGGGCAATGAGGGCCAGCGCGTAATACCGCGTTTTCACGAACCCGGTGACATTAGTGCACCACTGCCAAGACTGATCCCCAAAGTCAGTCAATGTGCCGGCATTATCGGTGACGACAGTAATATTATTGCTATCACTCCTGTGAAAGGACTGTTGATTCCGCTCGAAAACTGGCACCACGAATATTTGCATGGCGGTGCATTTGGAGAGTTCGTGCGCTACAAAATGTTCCAAGGTTATCAGTTTAACGCTGCTATCTCGCACGTAAAGTCCCTTAATCGAACCGCAGAATCCTATAATTTTCTAAGGACCTACCAGCCAAACATCTTAAAAAACGTCCCACAAAAAATCATTGCACGGTTCATTGGCATTACCCCCGAAGGACTAAGTCGATTTCTAAAAAATACAGCCGCCGCTTGAACGGTCACCCGTTCGATTGATTGCGTAATCCAAATTGGAAACATGGATGTGAAAACAGCATTATTGACGGGATCAACGGGCGGATTGGGGCGTGAGGTTTCTCAAATTCTCGCAAAGGATGGGTGGGATCTTATCCTTGTGAATCGTGACAAAGAACAGGCCGATCAGCAAATCGCATCCTTGACTGAGCTATTCCCTGATCAAAAGTTTGATGGCTATACAGCCAACTTAATGGACATAGAGGATGTTCTGAAAACAGCGGAACGTATTGCCGTCGCTCATCCCAAAATCACAGCGTTATACAATATAGCAGGCCTTCTAACCGATAAGCGCATTCTCAGTCCACAAAACATTGAAGGACATTTCGCTTTAAATGCCCTTGCGCCTTACCTGCTTGTTAGAGCTTTGAGGCCTCAGCTTAAAGCTGCTGGAACGCCGAGCAGCCCATCGTTCATCGTCAATTTTTCGACGTCCGCCGTCAATAGCGTGAAGACGCTCGACCTGTCTAAACTCGTTCAGCCTGATACCATCGGTGGTCTTATGGATGCCTATGCAAAGTCCAAATCCGTACTCAATATTATGGCCTGTTTTCTGAAAGATGAGCTATTAGCGGACAACATTTATATCTACTCGCTCGACCCAGGGCCAACAAAAACTCAAATGACAAACAGCAATCAAGGTATGCCCTGGTTCGTAAGGCCTCTTGTACCTTTGTTATTCGGTGATGCTGCCAAACAAGCCCAAAAACTTGTCGAACGTGTTGATGCTGCGGTGAAAAGCAAACAAACCGCAGTTTTCATCTCAAACGGAAAAATAAAACCTAATCCGCCTCTCGCCAATGACACGGAAATTCAAACCGGAGTGCGAACTCTAATGGATAACCTCATTGAAAATAGTGTCCCTCAAGAGGAGGCCGTCTAATGCCAGCATTGACACTATACCATTACCCACGCGCTTGTTCGCGTGTAACCGTCACCGCTCTGATAAAAATGGGACTCGACTATGAGAGTGAGATTATCGACATCACAAAGGGTGAACAAAAATCTCCGGCCTATCTCGCAATAAATCCCGATGGCAAAGTACCAGCGCTTCTGGTCGACGGTGAGATCATAACCCAAAACGCAGCCATCCTGACATACCTTCACCGATTGCAACCAACCGCTGGTCTACTTCCGCAAACCGACGATCTTGTTCAAGAAACCCAACAATTGTCAGACCTGATTTGGATCGCATCAACGGTTCACCCAATGGTTCGCCAGATCCGCGCGCCGGCGAGATTTACCTCTGGTGACACCACGGCCGTGAAAGCCGACGGGGAAGCCAAAATCGTCGAAGTCCTTCAACGACTTGAAAATAGGTTTGTGGGGGAAGCATGGTGGTATGGTGCCGATTGGTCGATTATCGACATTTATCTTCATTGGTGTTTGAACACAGCCGCGAGCGCAGGGCTTGCTCTTGATGACTATCCAGCAGTCTCAATTCATCATCAGAACACAGAAACTATTCCGGAATATGCAGAGGCGATGGAACGCGAAGCAGCGTATTTCGCATAATCGTTCGCCCGGGAACCGACTACGTCGACCAAGATGAAAAACACGTCGAATATGATTTTTACTCCAGGGTGCGCGTCGGCAAGCAAAGCAGTCCACTTGGAAAATTGCTGAGCGCTACTAGAGGAGAGCACTCAAAAGATCAATAAAAAGAAGGATTTTCCATTAGCGAAATGGTCGACGATGGCAATGCATCGCTCTTAGTTCTTCAGCCGATCGACCCGCGGAAGGAAACATTGCGCAACATGTTTGAGTGTCCTCCGGGTTTGAAATCGAATAAAGCAGACTACAGCAATGAACTGACATGCAGCACCTTTATATGATAACGGAGTACCAATCATGAATCAGAGAATGGCAATGCTCAGTTTATTTGCTTTCTTTGCAATGTCTTGGCTGCCGCTGGGCCAGCAGGCTTTCATGGTTGATCACTGGATGAAGATCGGCGCTTTTCTTGCGCCTATCCTTGTTTTTGCCGGTTTCAAAGGGCGCGGCAACGCCACCACGCCATGGACAGAGGACATCGCGTTGATGGCCTACTTATTGGCGGCATCTTATTTAGTCCATCAGGTGGAGGAGCATTGGGTCGATCTTTTGGGGCGCCAATACCCGCTCTATGAATTCTTGAACGGTCTGATCGCGACATTATTTGGCGACGATAAATATGGCGTTCTCACGCGCCCCGCGCTCTTTTATGTCAATGCCGGCATGGTCTGGACTGCCGGATTCCTGGCAATCTTGACGAGCCCGAAACATATTTTTCCTGCCCTTGCGATGGCCGGGATTATGTTGGTCAACGGCGTCGCCCATGTTCTGAATGCTGTTATTGCGTTCGAATACAATTCGGGCCTCGCAACAGGACTGATCATCTTTGTACCAATAAGTATTATTTTTTATCGCGCAATGCTCAGATCCGGTGCGGCAAATGCCAAGCTGATCACCGCTGCTATTATTTGGGGCTTCCTTGGTCATGTCATCTTGTTCGCCGGCTTGTTCGCGGCGAATGTATTTGGCTTTGTACCCGTCGAAATATACTACGTCGCTCTCATTCTATGGGGCGCGCTGCCAACATTGGTATTCCGACAAAGGCAATGAGGTTTCTATGACCCGCAACTCATTGATTTCACTCCAGCCCGAATGTGCAAACGAAGAATTTTCGGCCCCCTTAACTGACATCAAGCGTGAATGCACACCAGGTGTGCAACCATGCTCAAGAGGCGGAAGTTAAGTGCGTATCAGATAACCGCATCGCGGATCACAAATCACGGGGTGTCGAGATGGAGAATTGGACCGAAATAAAAACTGCTTACCTGCTTGGCCAGCTAGGCACGGTCTCGGCAACGGCGGAAGCTATCGGCATTCATCGCGCGACCGTCATTCGGAGGGTGGAGTCTCTGGAACGCCAGTTGGGGGGCAAACTCTTCCAGCGTCATGCAAAAGGATATACGCCAACTGAACTGGGCCATGAATTGATCAGGATCGCTGAACGGTCTGACGAGAGTTTTCGGCAGCTCATCGTTAAAGCACGAACGCAAGACGACGACTTCGCCGGACCCTTCGTACTATCGTGCCCCGAACTCATCGATCACGTTGTGTTTCCCGCGGTTAAAGCATTTAAATCAGTAAACCCGAAATTGTTGGTGCATTTTCGATCGAGCAACGACGTTTTAAAGCTAGAGCATGGTGAAGCCGACATTGCGATAACCATAGGGGATCCTCCCGATCATCCGGACTATGTGGTTCAGCCGCTCCTCAACCTGCCCGTCGGGTTGTACTGCTCATCGTTAGCTAAGGACGCGTCGATTGAAGTTAGTAAGAAGAAATCATACGGATGCGCGGGCCCATTTATCGCCTCCGAGCGAAGTGTTTACGGCGCGCCAATAAAGCAATGGATTGATGATAATATTGAAGCCGATCAGATCGTCTTGGTATCATCGTCTGTACGCGGTGCGAACGATGCAGTCGTTTCTGGTTTAGGCGCCGGTTTCCTGCCAAGCTATCTTGCGCATCATTTTCATTCTTTGTCGGAAGTTATTCCCTCTGAACCCGACTGGTACGTACCTTTATGGATCGTCACACATGTCGATTTGCATCAGAACGCCAAAGTCCAAAGCTTTCTGAAGATAATCAAAACAACGCCGCAATTTGATAACCAGATTCCACACAACAAGCGCTCTTCAATTCCGGACTACCGGTCGGAGCAAAGTGTTCATTAGAATAACCCGCGCCGGGTTTGCTGGTGGGTCGAGTTTCCCACCAGTATCGCCTGTCCTCCCTTTGATTTTCTGCAGCTCCAATAAAATTGTCTGTCCACGACCAAAGTAGACGTCAGCAAGCGTGAAATTCTTCAGGCTCTCGTGGTATCGGTAGTGATTGTAATGGCCGACGAAGCCGTCAATCGCCGCCTCCAAGTCTTCCTGCATGAAGTAGTTTTCGAGCAGGATACGGTTCTTCAGGCTCAGATGCCAACGCTCGTGATTGGTTCCCCCCCAATCACTTCATTGCGCCTGGGGATGGTTTGGGGCCCCGCGCACATGTCCCATCCTCGTGTCGGCTAACCAGTCCGACCGATCGGCCCCAACTGAACGCATATGCTTTTGTCAAAGACTCGAAGCGGTGGCGAATCCGCCTTTTTCCTGATCGGCCTCTTCGTCGACAGCTGACTGCACGAGGCGATAAAACCGCCGCAACCGTTCTGCTTCCCCGTCTTTGTGCCCCTCTGCGGTTGTCCAATTGCTGTTGACAACCACGACCAATTCGCGAGTTGGATCAATAAAGATCCCCTGACCAAAGATACCCCGCGCCTCAAAGCTCCCGTCATCGTGCGTCCACCATTGGTAGCCATACCCATAATTCGGATCGCCCGACGCGATTTGAGTTCGCGTCGCATAAACAAGCCATTCACGTGGCAGGACGCGCTCGTTTCCCGCTTGTCCGGCGTTCAACATGAAGCGTCCATAGCGAAGGATATCGCGCGTCCTCGCCTGCAGGCAGCAACCGCTATGTTCATTCATGCTCTTGTCGAGTAACCAGGTTGCATCCGCTTCTGCCCCCATCGGCTGCCAGACTTTTTCTCCGAGATACTGCGATAAGGTCTTCCCGGTTGCCTTGCTCACGAGGACGCCGATCAAGCTGGTCTCGCCGGTTGAATAGTTCCAAACGGTCCCCGGCGTGTGTTTGCGGGGCAGACCTTTCATATAGCTGACGGTCTGGCATTCCTCTTCAGAAGGTGAATGATCTTTGAACAGAGCAACGTCTGAGGTCGGATCCTCGTAGTCTTCATTCCAGGCAACCCCTGACGTCATGGTGAGCAGGTGCTCGATTGAAACGTCATCATATGCCGATCCGACAAGCTCAGGGATGTACTTCGTCACTCTATCATTGAGGCTTTCAATGTACCCATCCTGGATAGCCGCGCCCACCAGGGTCGATGTAAATGATTTCGCAACAGAGAAATTCGTCCATTGGCCATATCGATCGAAATCGAGACCATACTTTTCCAACCGAATATCATCTTTATGGAGAACAATCAGCGCCGCATGATTTTGCGCTCTCATGTACGCGTCGGTATCGATCGGCAAGGTAAGTGGCTTGCCCTCGCCCAACGGTGAAACTAGGCCGCCCGCTTCAATTTGCCGGACCGGGATCAGAAAGGTCATCTGGTCGAACATCCGGAATGCGACCTCGCGTTGGCGCTGGCTCCAGAAAAGCACATCGGTATTTGTCGGCATACTGATGACAAGGGCGCGCCATTGCGGCGTCATGGTCGCAAAACCTGCCCCGCATGCAAGCAGCAGCAAAACGACCACCCACGATAGAATTTTGAAGAGTTTCATAATAGCTGTCATTCAAACTCGATGACTGATCCAGTTGCGTCATCGCGCTCTGGAGATTAACCACAAAGTTGAAATAAACCCTTTCAATTCAATAAGCTGACAGCACAGCTAATTTCCTCTCGGTGATGGGGGTCCGCCATTAAGAAATTGTTGATTTAAACCGCCAGGGCGGGCTTTCTTGCGATCACATTTTCGGTCCGACAAAGAACACGTCCCGATTTGGGAACCGTCTTTCTACCAGGACCAAATCTACCGCCTTGACTTAAGGCCGGCTAACCCAAGACCGACTAATCAAAGGACATTCCATGACCCGTTTCACCGCCAATGACCTGATCGCCTTTATTGATGGATCGCCGTCGCCGTTCCACGCCATCCACGAAGCGCGCTCGCAGTTAACGGAAGCTGGGTTTACCCCCTATGCCGAACATGACCGCTGGGCACTGTCTCCAGGAAATGCTGGGTATATGGTTCGTGGCGGGAAGACCATTATTGCCTGGCGTCTGGGCCAACGGCCGCCGTCAGAGGCCGGCTTTCGCATTATTGCGGCCCATAGCGACAGCCCTGTCCTAAAGCTTCGGGTCAATCCTGCGCGCGCTGCAAGGGATACGAGCCTCCTTTCCACGGAAATTTATGGCTCGCCGCTCTTGCACACATGGCTTGATCGGGACTTAAAGCTCTGTGGGCGAATATATTTCAAGGGTGACGACGGGTCTCCGCAATTCAAGCTCGTCGACATTGAAGACGCGGTCATGCGTGTGAACTCCCTTGCACCCCATCTGCGCAAAGTTCGCGCGATTGAAAGCGTCACCCTCGACAAGCACGATGATCTGCACTTGGTCTTTGGCGCTGACAAGGAAGCGATCGAGAAGCAACTGCACGACACCCTTTACGGTGATGCGGGCATCGATCCTGCTCTGGCCCTTGGCTATGAGCTCTGCCTCGCTGACACAACTCCCTCTCAAATTACTGGCAAAGGGGGTGAGTTCATCAGCGCACCCCGCCTTGACAATCTCTTTAGCGCCTATTGCGGGCTGACCGCGCTCATCCAGGCCGATGGACCTCAGGACCACACCCAGATCGCGGTGATCTATGACGCTGAAGAAATCGGGAGCGACACGTGGACAGGCGCTGGCTCCAATATTCTCGATATGCTCCTTTCAAGATTGAATGCATCATTCAACGGCGATGCAGAGGATCTGGCGGTAGCCAAGGCCCGCTCGCTTTTTGTCTCAGCGGACATGGCTCATGCGGAGCACCCAAGCCACACTGATGCAACGGACCCTGACCATGTCCCTTCACTGAACGAAGGCCTTGCCATCAAGACCAGTGCGAAAGGCAACTATGCCATTGGCCAGCCCGCGACCGCTTGGTTTGATATGGTGTGCCGCGATGCCGGGCTTTCCCTGCAGCGGTTCATGTATCGGTGCGACCATGGCGGTGGCTCCTCTGTTGGGCCGATTGTCTCAACAAGCGCAGGTATTTGCGGCATTGACGTGGGCGCGCCCATGCTGGCCATGCACTCCATCCGCGAGATGGCTGGCGCCTTCGACGTGGACCATGTTGGCCGGGCGTTTACCGCCTACTTCCAGAGCTCGGTGCCATTCCGCGGTTGAGTGGGTATCATACCCCCAACGCAGGGGGTGTTCGATAAATTCGTGAAACCCGCATAGACCCTAGGGTCTGGCCTTGAGTAGCAAACTGAGCGGACCTTCAGTCGCCCGGCGGTCGCGGAAAAATTTGCGGCTTTTACTTTCTACTCCGCAGGTATGTGGGGTGCGCCCGTGCGAGCCGAATTCTTTTTAGGAGACCATCCAGGCGGGCCGAAGATCGTCATCCACAGCTCGATAAATGTGTCAGCGTTTTTGATATCTCGCCAGAATTGCGGGAGCTCGGATATCCAGACCTTAAACGGATTGACACTATTGAAATCGCGCTTCAACCCATATCGCGGCCGCTCTACTTCGGCCTGGTAGGTGCCGAACATCCGGTCCCAGATAATCAGGATGCCCCCATAATTTTTGTCAGTGTATTTTTCATCGCAGCCATGGTGGACCCGGTGGTTCGCAGGCGTATTGAGGATCCCATCCACAGGACCAAGCTTGCCGATCAATTCCGTATGGATCCAAGTCTGATAAGCCTGGACGATCAGGATACCCACGAAAATCGCTTTAGGGGGAAAACCAACGAAAACCAAGGGTAAGTGAGCGAGGAGCGAGAGCAGGCCCTCCAGCGGCCCAAAACGCACACCCACTGTAATGTTCATAAAACGAGACGAGTGGTGGACCGCATGCTGGGTCCAAAAGAGCCGTATTTGATGGGCAAAGCGGTGTTCCCAGTAGTAGACGAAATCACACGCCAGAACCGCCAGAAGAGCGGTCCCGATGGACATCGGCACCACCCAACCGACATAGGTGGTTGAGAGAACCGAGTACCCCGCATAGGCAAAAGAAAGGATCAGGATCTCCACTGCGAGAAAAGGGATTTGCGTGGAAACGTTCACAAGCATGTCCTGAAAACCGCGCCAGCGATAAGCTTTAGTCGCAAGGCCACGAACCACTTCAATTCCCAATATCGCGATCCCGATCAGGAAGAAAACCTCGTCGAACGCCGAGGCAAATTGCTGAAAGCCCTCCAGTGTCATGGTCTTTTCACTCCTAGTCCAAGTGTAAAGGTGCGCCAGGCGAGCAAGGCGGCTTGCGAAGGGGTCGCTTCTCGAGCGCGGATGCTCTCCCAACCGGCAAAAATCAGATGGTCATAAACCTGGACGACCCAATCCGTTGGCGCATTCGGATCGAGGCTGCCCTCCGCTTTCGCCGCCTCGATCAAATCTCGCGTTTCCTGGCTTTGCCGCGCCAGGTGCGCGGCGATTTCAGGGTCGTCATCAACGATTGTCGTGGACAGGAAGCCGTACCGGTCCCCCAAGGGAATGATTGCTTCCAAAATCAGACGAAGCGCTTCGCCATGGGAGGTTGCGCCGGCCTCAGCCGCTTCTGCAGCGGCATCGGTTTCTTCGATCGCCTTCAAGGTGAGCGCCCGCACCAAGTCTGACCGCGCTGGAAAATGCCGATGCAATGTCGCGCGGCCAACACCTGCACGCGCCGCAATATCGGCTATGGACGCGCTGGGGGATTGGCTCAACGTCGCAAAAGCCGCTTCAAGAATCGCATCAAGCGTTGAGGGGCGTATGGGACCTGTCATGAGACATATATGTCTCATTTGATCTGTAAATGTCAAGGTCTATTCGTTTCGCCGCAGACACGACAATTACAGATAGACGTCTTTGGCCACACTTTGGCCCACTGTGACGTCGCCACGGGGAGTGACTTTCAGTCGAGTTCCTAAGGATCTTCGCTCGGTGAGATCCATTTCAACAGGCCGTCAGCAGTGTGCTGATCGAACTTGATCCGCAGGCGCACATAAGGGCCTTCGCGGGTCCATTCCGCAGCGGCAAAGTCCGGATCGGAAAATCCATCCACATTATAGCCCAGGGTGAGCCACACATTTTGAGCGGGCGTGACACCGATCGAAGGCCCGTAGGAATACTCCGACGTGCCCGAATTGTGCGAATGGAGGATCGAGCCCTGCATTCCCACGTCGAGCCAACGGGCCAGGTCATACCGCGCCTCACCACCAAAGAGCTGGGTAATACCGCCGAATACATCACCGCCCGTTTCAAGCTCAGCGAACTTTATCCCGTGGTTCGCTGACACTTGTAGGCGCTCTGTAATGAGAGCATTTAAGGCAAGATTATTGACGATCCGCAGTTGCGAGAGGTCGTCGTCAACTTCGTCATACTTTATGTCGAGGCGATCAAGAATGATGAGCCCGTCGGATTTGCGCGGACGCCATGCTGTGCCGAGGCGGATCTCGCCATACCGAGCGTCTGGCTGCACGTCATTGTTTTCCTGAGTATATCGGGCCGCACCAGCAAACGAGAGCGCTTCGGAAACTTCCCGCGCCGCACCGGCAACGCCAGTGTATCGCTGACCTTCTTCGGACTTGCGCAATTCAAACCTGGCCGATCCCGTGCTGACAGGCCCCCGGTAGCCAAGACCGGTATAGACAGACGTGAACGCACCGTCTTGGTCAAAAGCCGACCGTGGCGCATCGGGAATGATATCGTCTTCCTGAACGATTTCACCGTCAGTCTTCAAATCTTCCCGGCGGCTGACGCCAAACGATGCTGACCATTTTTCGCTGAGGCGGACTTGTTGATCGACACCCAACGTTGCGCCAATCCGCTCGCCACTGTCTTGGGTGAGTTGGTCCGCGGACGCCGTCACCCGTCCGCCCTGCCATGGTGTCGCCGTCACGCCAACAATGGTATTGGCACTGCGCGCATTATTGCCTTTCTGAATTTCGTGGGTCGCGCTCAACGTGACATCGTCACCGAGCCGTTGATCAAAACCGAAGCTCGTCCGGGCCGGGAAGAGCGTCGATCCATCCTGGCCATCCAGCGGCTGATCGTGGGCTGCGCGGAGAGTGAGACCTAAATCGCGGAACTGCTGTTCTGCACTCGCCGTTGCGAGGAACGATGACCGGTCTTCGCCTTCAGGATTCTTCTCATCGACCCAACGCAAGCCCACAGAGGCAGACGTCTCATTACTTACCTGGCGAACGCCAATCTCAGCGAGATCCCGGCGGGCACCTGTGGCAAGGGCTTCCTCCCGATAGACTTTGGCATCGACAAAACGTTCACCGCGAACCGTTGCATCTTCACTAGTGAATTCATCGATACGCACACTGACTTCACCGCCATACCGACGGGCGCCGGCAACAGCGCTCGACTGCTGGCCCAGGCCGAAATCCGTGCCAACCTCGCTGTAGAGGACTTTGGCTTGCACTTTCTCGGTGAGATGCTCTGCCTCGAATAGGATTGCATCGTCCCGTAGCTCTCCTTCACTGGATTGGCGGCGGGAGACCGCATATTCCGCACGGATCCGCGGCCCGTCGCGCAAGCGGTATTCCAGATCAACGCCTAATAGATCCGCATCACCGGCTGCATCGGTGGCCTCGCCCACACCGCTTTCGTGAATGAGGCTAACACCGGCCTGGAGCTGGTTATCCAAAAGCGAGACCCCGGCCCGGCCACCTGTCGTGACACCACGCTCTGTTGCCTCGGAAGTTTCATACTCAACAACAAGGACATTGTTGTTGAAGTCTTCATCGGTCACCGGCACAGGCAGACGCAAAATGATCTGCCCCGTGACGAAGTCGATATCATAGTCCAGATAGCGAGCGAGCGGCGTAACCGCCACGACTTCGTCCGGGCGGAAGCGGTCCCGTGTCTCAATAATCAGCGTGTCAGAATTCCGAACCAGATCGCGCGCAGACAACTGGAATGGACCGGATGTCCCATCGGCGGCAAGCTCATCGCGGACGAAGGATTGATTTGTGTCTGAAGCAAAACCAGTGAAGTTTACCGTCTCGCCCTGATAGCTGACCCGGCCGCCGGTCAGTCGCCGCGTGTAACGCGCGAGCCGCGACTGCGTGAGACCTGAATCATAGTCACCGACAAGTGCCTGAAACGCATCTTTTTCTGCCTTTAGGAATACCGGATACCTGCTCTGCGCTTCAAACTCCTGTTCGGAGCGATCTCCATACAGAGGGAAACGGTCATCAGGGTCGACCACATCAAAGAGATCATCGTCCCGGTCACCTCTGCGCTTGTCGGTATCACCGGCAATCGTAACCAGCCAGTCGCCTTTGACGGTGCCCTTGGCAAAGACGGCAGCGCGGCCGTCGCGCAATAGCTCTTCGGCTTTTGGCTGACCGGGGCGATCAACTTCAGTGCGATTGAGCCCACCTTCGGCTAGTCCAACGACGATCCATTCGCGCAAGGCAGGCTTAAGGTATGGCGCAAACTCCTCACGCTGACCATTATCGAGGATCACTTCAACACGGGCATTCCCGGTTTGAGTGGTGGGCGCAAGTCGGATGCGCATGATCCCGTCGCTATCGACCGGAAACGTTGCGCGGGCTGACTGGGGCGTGTCCAGTGGGAGGGCATCTTCAAGACGCTCAAGGCCCGCTGCTCGATAGGGCTGATCGATAATGACTGGCACCAGCCTTCCGGCGTGCACCGGTCGGCCTGCAGCATCCGTCACACGAACTGCAATGACGATCTCCTTCTCGCCGCCCGCTGACAGGATTGAGGCTTCTTCAACGAAGGAAACGCGTTCAACGCGCTCAATAAACGAGACCGTCCGGGTACGGCGGTCGAGCTCATTGCCCTCTTCGTCCATGACGATTGCCACAAATTCGTTATCGCCGGGCAGAAGGTCAACACCCCGCCAGCGGGACAGTGCAGTCTTTGACTGCTGACTAACCTCACGGCCAGCAAAGTTAGTACCCTGTACTTTTGCCCCATTGAGAAGCAGCACCACTCGGGTTCCGACCTGATGCTTGACCCCTAGATTGACGCTCCGAGCCGCCGGGTTTGCCCCTTCGTCCGGGTAAACGAAGCCAGCGACCGGGAGTTGCTGATCAAGCCAGAGATTATCGAAACGCGCATGCTCCACCGCGTCGTTGCCCGCGGCTACATCGCCGGCACTTTCGGCATTTGCTGTTCGGTTCCGCAGTGGGCGGTCGCCCTTCAGGTAGAAATTCGCCCTCCAAAGGCTTGCGCCCCGAGCATCGACGAACTGCGAAGAGGCACGGCCAGCAAAGCGGGTATTATCCTCACAAAGAACAAGCTCATAGCCCTCAGGCAGTGTCGTTTCATCGACCTGAACCACATGGGTGCCCGGCGTGACTGCCTCAAAATGGTAGAGCCCGTCTTCATCGGTTGTGACCGTGGCACCTGTTTCAAGATACAGCCGCACGCCCTGCACCCCGATACCCTTGGTGATTTTCGGGTTGTCATTCTCATCCCATGTGCAGGCATTTGCGGCAATCCGCCCAAGGATCGTTGATTGATCGCGGAGAAAATCATCTTCAATAAGGATCGCAGCTTCCGCCCTGTTGGAAGCGGGAGCACCATTGGCGTCAATAGCAATGGCGCTGTTGACTGCTTCGTTTTCCGGGGCACCCGGCCCAACTTCGAGGACGTAAGAAACGGTCAAGACCTCACCAGCAGGCAGTAGGCCGGCGTCAATCGTCAGGGCCCGGCCGTTTTGGCTTATGACAGGGTCCTCAAGGCGTGTCTCGTCGGCCCGCAGCGATCCCGGTTGATACCGGAACCCCCGGGGAAGAGTATCCTGGAGCCGCACTCGGTTGGTGGAGATGCCGGTGTTTTCTACGGTCAGCTCATAGCGAACAAAATCACCAATTGAGGCGGTTGGGCTTAGCGCTGTCTTAGCAAGGCGCAACTCTGTAAACGGATCAACGGGAATATCAAAACTAACGTCGCCCGTACCATCTAGCACAAATGAACCACCGAAGGAGGCATTGATCAGTTCGTAAGGAGCAGTTGGCAATTGCTGTAATGCTGTTTCTGGTTCGATCGACGGCGCGGAGTAACCCTCCGGAAGGCCCAAGACCACGCGGTAAGTGCCAGGGAACATGATCGGGAATCTGAATTCACCAGGCTCGAGTGGATAGACGCGACCACTACTGTCGGTAACGGTTCCACCGGTGACGACCGTAGATGGATAATCGGAAACACCATCAATACCGAAAACTGGTGCGGGCTGACCGGTCGCATCATCGACGATCGTCACCGTGACTCCATCCATGAGCGTTCCTGAGGCACTATCAAAAACTCGGCCAAATGGGTCTACGCCAGCCACATCCGTTGATACTTCGGTCGCATCGAACGGGTCTTCATAGCGAGCGGTGATCGTGATCCCGCTGGAAAGGGAAAGCAGCGCATCGCCAGGATCAGGGGCGTTCCCAGTGGAAAGGACATAGGCGAAAAACGCGCCAGTATTAGCGCCAGTTTCATAAAACCGTAGACTGATTGCATCGCCAGTACTGGTGGTCAGCGTGGCGTTGATCGTCTCAATTCGCGTGGGGTCACCATTCTGGCCGGCGTCTGCAACGCGAATGAAGACAACCTCCGTCGGGAAGAATGAGGTTGCCTCAACAAGGGCGACAGTCGAGGCGGGCGTAACGATACCGCCCGATAGCGTCGGCACTGGTCCGATTGCGGAAAACCCGCCATTGGCAACTTGGTAGTCCGAACCATTAATGTTCGTAGACTGCCCATCGGGGGCACCCGGCGCAAGTCTGAAAAACTCAATGGTAGAGGGAGTTCTTGTTGCTTCGATGATGAAGCTGGCGTCCCCGGTTGGACGCGCAATGGTGGTTGAACCGATCCGATATTCAACTTGTGCGATGTTTGTAACTGTTGCGCCAAGCTCGGTCGCACTCACTGGAGCAAAAAAAGCTGCCATCGCCATGACAACCAAGGCTGTCATCGCGTTTAGCAGGCAATTTTTGGCCAACGCAACCGTCATATTTTGCTCTGAACGCTGCTCTTTTTCCCGGTCTTAAAGACGACGATGCCGCCGTGCTGCGAGCAACACGGCGGCCGGGAATTGCATCAATCGGCAGTGTGCCGAGTTACCGAACCAGGGCGCGTATGGTCAGGGTTGCCGTTGTGTTTGTCGCCAGCGAAGCGCCGGTCAAACTGACAACACATGACGCGGTACACGTCCCTGCCGGCGTTGAGAGCGAACCGGCCACCGTGAAGTTATTCTGGGTGGCGGCTACGAATTCAACTTCGTCCGGCAAGGTATCAGATATATTGATGTCAGTGGCCGTGGCCGAGGCTGTCGGATCGTTGGCAACCGTAATCACGTATTCAACACACGCGCCTGGTGCCGCGTACTGATTGCCTGCAACGACCGGGTCAGTCGCACAGGTAATAGCAGCCCCATCCGTTGCGATCACTGACACCGCCTTAGAAGCACTCAGAGCCGCCGATGCGACAATGAACGATCCCTGGGCGGAGAAATCACCAGCATTAGCGCCGTCCGTTACCCCAGCTCCATCGATCAGGACGTTCTGCGCTTCATTGAGAAGATCGTTTGCCCCGGTCTCGGCAACCGTTTCCGTGCCCGGTGTTGCGGAGTATGACGCATCAAGAGACGCAGTTGGGTTGAGAGAATTGGCTGTCAAGACAACGCTGTCGGTCTGGCCGTTGGTCACCGATGCCGGGATGTCGCCGGTCAGGACAACAAACAAAACCGCATCAGGTGCGATGTCCGCCGTCGCCGTGCCTGAACCCAGCGTGTAGGCAACGCCTGGTCCGTCCGCACCGGCATCAAAGGTCCCATTGCCATCATCGACAAAGACTGTTGCGGTCAGGCTGGTCGCGTCGAAATCGTCACTCGCAACGTCGGCGGCACTCAGTTCGTACGCCTGATTATCGTTGCCGGAGTTGAGGACACTAAAGACAAGCGTCTGTCCCGTAGCACCTGGCGTCACGTTTGTGTTGCCGGTACTCGTGACAGTAACGTCAACAATACGGTCAACGGTAAAGGTCGTTGGTGTCGCCGTATTGGAGAGTTGGGTCTGGGAGATACTGTTCACCTGATAGTCGAGGGTGAACGTGTTCTCTACTTGGGTACCTGCATCCGTCCCTGCCGCATGGGCAGCGGAGGTGAAAATACCCAAGGTCATTAGCACCGAAATAAATACAGCTGTTCGGTGCGCACAGCTCAACACAGTTCGCATTGCAATTCCCCTTGCACTTCTTGCAAGGTTGAAGAAAATACATTTAGGTAAAAGACTTTCTAATATCTTTCGTTCAATACAAATTAATATTACCTATTTACTATTTGTTATCAGTAATGAAGAGTAAATGAACGTGTTTGAATGTCTTTTGTCGGATGGGGTTAAGGTGTTATTCACCATTTCCACCTACGCACAACCTTATAGTGTAACTGCTATCTAGGAATGTGCCGATGAAACTCGCTGCTTCTGCTTTCACGCTGTTCACCGTAATGGTGCCGGTCTCACTTTTGCCGGCCGCCGCGCACGCAGAGGTGACGGCCACTCAAACTGTCATGAAAGAGGTGGTTGAGAACGACGCCTCAGGCAAGCAGGTCATCACACGCGTCAAGGCGGAAAAAGTGACCCCCGGCGAGGAAGTCATTTATCGGCTCGATTACTCCAATTCTGGACCCGACGCGGCAGAAAACGTGAAACTCGTGATGCCCGTACCGGACGTGATCGACTATATCGAAGGCTCTATCACCGGATCTGAGATCGCCGCTGCATTCTCAGCAGACGGTGGCGCGACATTTGTTGCCCGTGGCCGACTGCTCGTTGACGAAAACGGCGAGCAACGTCCGGCTAAAAGCGCGGACATTACTCATATTCAGTGGGTGATCCCTTCGCTTGAAGTTGGCAAATCGGGTTCAGTGTCATACCGCGGTATCCTGAAGTAAGCATTTGCTGAAAATGCCGTCCATCTAATTCACCAGCCTGCCCGTACACCGGGCATGACAAACCCTGAAAAACGCAACACGGCCCTGATACTCGGGGCCTCTGGCGGCATTGGCAGCGCCTTTGTTGCTGCCCTTGAACAACGTGACGACATTTGGTCGGTTTTGACCTTGAGCCGATCGATCGACGGCCTTGATCTGACCTCGGAAAACCAAGTCACCGCAGCGGCCTCAAGGATCGATACACTCTCGTCGAAAGCCGGGGGCATCGATCTCATCGTCAATGCCACCGGCGTTCTGGCTATTGATGAAGCAGGGCCGGAAAAGTCGTTTTCAGCGATTGACCCCTCACGTATGGAAAAAATCTTCCGCCTCAACACGATTGGGGCCGCGCTGGCGATCAAACACTTTGCCCCTTTGTTGGCAAAGGACCGGCGCGCGGTCTTTGCGTCCCTTTCCGCCCGAGTAGGCTCCATCGGGGATAACCGGCTCGGCGGATGGATTAGCTATCGCGCATCAAAAGCGGCCCTTAATCAGGTGATCCGGTGCGCATCAGTTGAGGTTCAACGCACGCACCCCGAGGCCATTATGGTCGCCCTTCACCCGGGCACCATTGAAACGGATCTCACCCGGAAGTTTGCCAGAGGCCGATATACGGCGAGCCCGGAGGACGGCGCCAGGCAGATGCTGGCGACGCTCGATGAGCTGTCTACGGACGATACCGGTGGATTCTTTGCGTATGACGGAAAGCCAATCGAATGGTGACGGCTCAGGCAAAAAGACTGATCCTCGTGCTGGGAGACCAGCTTTCAACAGACCTCTCCTCGCTGGAAGCTGGCGATAAATCATCTGATATCATTGTTATGGGCGAGCTAAAGGCGGAAGCCTCCTACGTGCGCCATCACAAGAAGAAGCTTGCGTTTGTTTTTTCAGCCATGCGCCATTTTGCAGAAGAACTCCGCCACGGCGGGTGGACCGTAGATTATGCCACCTATAATGACGGGTACAAATCATTCACTGACCTGGTCAAAGCCGCCGCCAAGAACCATGGGTGCAAGACCATTATCGTAACATCACCGGGCGAATGGCGCGTGGTGCGGGAGCTTGAAAACCTTGGGCAATCACGCGGATATTCGGTCGAAATCCTCCACGACGACCGATTTATATGTACCAATGAGGAATTTTCTTCGTGGGCGGAAGGCCGCAAGGCGCTGCGCATGGAGTACTTCTATCGCGAGATGCGTCGGAAAACCGGTCTCCTCATGGACGGGGAAGACCCTGTCGGCGGACAATGGAATTTCGACCAGGAAAACCGCAAACCGCCCAAAGAGGGTCTTGATCCCCCGGACGCGCTTCGCATTGAGCCTGATGCGATCACCAAAGAGGTCCTTACGCTGGTTGATGAGGAATTTGGCGATCACTTCGGCGATCTCGACCCCTTTTGGTTTGCGGTCACCCGGGATGATGCCCTGAAAGCGCTCGATCGTTTCATTGACGAAGCCCTGCCGCTCTTTGGTGACTACCAAGATGCGATGGTGGGTACAGAGAAATTCCTCTATCATTCACTCCTTGGGCTTTACATCAATATCGGCCTTTTGGATCCGCTCCATGTGTGCCAGGAAGTGGAAGCGGCGTACAATGACAATCGCGCACCCTTGAATGCCGTTGAAGGCTTTATCCGCCAGATCATTGGTTGGCGAGAATTTGTCCGAGGCATCTACTGGCGCGAAGGGCCAGACTATGTCACCCGAAACTTCTTCGGTCATGACCGTGAGCTTCCTGACTTTTATTGGTCCGGAGAAACCGACATGGCTTGTGTGGGCGCAGCAGTTACTCAGACAAAAGAAGAAGCGTACGCGCACCATATCCAGCGATTGATGGTGACCGGCACTTTTGCCCTGATCGCGGGTATCAACCCTCATGAGGTACACGAATGGTATCTCGCTGTTTATGCCGATGCCTATGAGTGGGTCGAAGCCCCGAATGTTGTAGGGATGGCGCTCTTTGCCGATGGTGGCTTGCTCGGCTCAAAGCCCTATGCGGCAAGCGGGGCCTACATCAATCGCATGTCTGATTATTGCAAAGGTTGCAGCTATTCAGTCTCGAAGAAAACCGAAGAAAACGCATGTCCATTTAACTCACTCTACTGGGATTTCCTGGCACGCCACCAAGAAACCCTCGGCAATAATGCAAGACTTGGCCAGATTTACCGTAATTGGGAACGCATGGACGGGGCCAAACAGCGGGCGTATCGCACGAGAGCGCAGCATCTTTTGGAAAAATTGGATCGGGGCGAGCGTATTTGATTGGCGTGCTGGTTTGAACCAAATCCTTCTTCCCGTCGACCTTGCCTTTAAGTGGATCGGAAGGAAAAGGTCGTGCGCACGTTTTTACTTTGGATTGGATGGTTGTCGCTGGTCGGCAGTCTGTTCGACGGCTTCATTGCAGGGTTATTGTGTATTCTTGTGATCACGGACCAAGCGCCCATGACGCTCAGCGTAGATACGCATTTGCGCGAGCACCTACCCTTTCTCTATTGGATCCGCGCTGTCGCCGAATTTTTGTTTCCAGAGCCATTTGTGGTCTGGCTCTTTGGTCTGCCCGCTTTGATCTATTTCCCGGCACGGGTCATCGTCAGCGTAATACTCGGCAAGTGGGCTTTGGACACCGCCGCTAGAATGAAGGGCCCTTCCTAAAGGATTGCCAAAACGGCTTCCGGCGGGCGCCCAAGTGCGGCCTTGTCATCATTTACGACAATGGGTCGTTCAATGAGCCTGGGGTTTTCGACCATAGCCGCGAGAACAGCGTCTTCGCTGGCATCTTTAAGACCAAGGTCCTTAAAGACCGCTTCCTTGCGGCGAACCAGTTCTGAGGGACGCAGACCGAGCTTGACCAGGAGCAATGATAGCTCTCCTTCCGTCAACGGATTATCCATATAAAGAACGATTTCTGGTTTCACCCCTTGCTCTTCCAAAAGGGCAAGGGTTTCACGGGATTTCGAACACCGCGGATTATGGTAGATCGCTATTTTTGCCATAATCCCGTCATGGCCTAGAACTTAGGCAATAGCTAGCTTGTACCCACCGCCTTCGGTCAAAAGGATCGATGCGTTGGAAGGGTCCGGCTCGATCTTCTGGCGGAGACGGTAGACGTGGGTCTCAAGGGTATGGGTCGTCACCCCGGAGTTATAGCCCCACACTTCATCCAGAAGCGTATCGCGCGTCACAGGCTTGCCGCCTGCGCGATAGAGAAACTTCAAGATGGATGTTTCCTTTTCGGTCAAGCGGATTTTCTTGTCTTCACCTGTCACCATCATTTTCACCGATGGGCGGAATTCATAAGGGCCAATCTTGAAGACGGCGTCTTCGCTCTGTTCGTGGCTGCGCAGATGCGCCCGCACCCGGGCAAGCAACACCGCAAACTTAAACGGCTTAGTGACATAGTCATTGGCACCGGAGTTTAACCCCAGCACCTGATCGGCATCACTGTCAGCCCCGGTGAGCATGATGACCGGCGACTTAAAGCCGTTCTTGCGCATCACCTGACATGCCTCTCGCCCGTCCATATCGGGCAGGCCCACATCCAGGAGGACAAGATCGATGTGTGCTTCTTCTTTGGTGCGTTCAATGGCGGCCTGGGCGTTGGTCAGCGGCTCAACGGCGAAATCGTCATGGAGGCTGAATTGTTCCAGCAGCGTGTCACGGAGCAGGTCGTCATCGTCGACCAAAAGAATCTTTCTTGCCCTTGTCATTTTGTCTCTCTCTTAGTGGGGTCCAATCTCAAAGACCGGTCCTACCCATACGCGGTATTGTTGTTAAATAACAACAGCCTCACTTGTCCGTTACAAGATCGCGAGGTGACCCGCGAGATGGCGGCGGAGAGGTTTTTAACGCTTACGTGGGCGGCCGCGGCCCCAGGATTTGGGTCCCGATCCGCACATGGGTCGCGCCGAGACTAGCGGCGATCGCAAAGTCACCGCTCATCCCCATACTCCGGCCCACAAGCCCATAACGATCGCTCAACTTGGCCAATAATGCGAAATGAGGCGCTGGTGCCTCGTCCACCGGCGGAATGCACATCAGACCTTTCAGCGGCAGGCTCAACTCATCCCGGGTAAGTGTGACGAGCGCTTCAAGGTCTTCCAGACGGACGCCCGCTTTCTGGGGCTCATCGCCGGTATTGACCTGAATGAAAACGTCCACGGATCGGTTCTGGCGGGCGCACTCAGTGGCGATGGCATTGGCAATTTTTGGGCGGTCGACGGTTTCGATGACGTCAAACAAAGCAACCGCATCGGCGGTCTTGTTCGATTGCAAAGGCCCAATCAGATGCAACGTTAAGTCCGGGTAGCGGGGGCGCAAGTCAGGCCATTTGCCTTGTGCCTCCTGAACACGGTTTTCTCCGAAGACCCGGTGGCCTCCTTCCAGCAAGGGCAAGATCCGCTCGACCCCGTGCTTTTTGGTGACCGCAACGATCGTGATATCCTGAGGCTCACGGGCTATACCACTCACCGCATCAGCAATTTCTTGCCTGATCGCCAGAAGGTTTTGATACGGATCAATAGCGGTGGGTTCAGAGGCGGCGTTTGGGTCTCGCTCAGTCATAGGGAAGGACGATACCATCGGTTACCGACAAAATGCACGTGCCTTACATGTCGCTGCGCGCGCGCTAGCCTCAAGGCGAGCCCCGCGACGAGCACCATTTTGTCTTGCCTGCTTCAGTGACGAGGCGCAGCTCCCTAACCCAGCTGCCCTTATCAGAGCCCTGGTACCAGGCACGGCGTTCATCTTCCGGCATTATCACTATCCCGGCCGACGTGGACTTGCGAGACACTGCAGAGAACTTGCCCTGCAGTCTGGCGTCGTCTTCATCCTTGCTGGCGACGAGGCACTTGCGCGGTCGCTCAATGCCGACGGATTGCATTTGCCTGCTTGGCAAGCAGCCTCACCGGACGCAAAAACCCTGCGCACACGTTGGAGAGGCATCATCACGACCGCATGTCACACAGCAGGAGAAGGCGACGCTGCAAACGTCATCGGCGCAGACGCAATCTTTGTCTCGCCCGTCTTTGACACTGCGAGCCATCCGGGTGTGCGCCCCCTCGGGACTGAAGAGTTAAAAGGCTTGGCTGACAACGACGTCCCGGCCCTTGCCCTTGGGGGGATCTCTGCGGCCAATGCGGCCTTGCTTCACAAAACCAATGTTGTGGGTTTTGGTGCCATTGGAGCGTTTACGGACGATCCACCGACAAATCCTATCGCGCCAGTGAAGCTAGTCTGAATGCGGCCCGTTCCACGATCTCATTTTGCGGGGCGCCAGTTGTTTTAGCGGCGAGTTCCGCTTCGAGGAGGAGTTGGCTTGCCCTTGCCAACTTGTTTTCTGTCCAACGGACAAGCTGTCGTTCAAACCGCTTTTGTTCCATGAAGAAGACTGGTGGGCGTAGCTTTTTCATGGCGGCCTGGGGGCTATCCCCCGTCGCCATGTGACCTGCCGCCGTGGACAGGCGCAGGATCTGGCGCTGAAGCCCGCGCAAGATCGAAATTGAACTAACCCCAGCCAGCGAGGAACGATACAGCGCCTCGCTCAAGCCTTTCATGTCTCCATCACTGGCAAGATGGGCGATGTTATCGCCCGCTTGATTAACAGGATCATTTAGAACCGCGCTGGCATCATCGAGGGAGATCTCGCGCGCCTGGCCGTCACCGTCAGCCGGGCCCACAAACAGCATGAGCTTTTCAAGCTCTGACAGGCTGATACCGCGATCCCCGGTCCCCAATTGCGCGCATGCAAAATCCAGCGCTTCTGGCGAAAAGCGCAATCCATTGTCAGCGGCGACGGACTGGGCAAGAGCTCTGACGTCTTGGGGCGCGTCGGCGTAACAGGGCAACGCAACGACTTTGTTGCTCTGTTCAAAGAGTTTTCGGATAGCCGATGATTTTGCGAGATCTCCGGCTTCGACAACCGTCAGACCATTGGCTGCAATCGACCCACCATCTAGCGCAGAAACCAACAGCTTCAGCGCTTCAGACGTCCCTTCGCCCTGGCTACGCACACGGATCAACCGTTCACCGCCCATAAACGATAGCGCACAGGCCTCGTCAACCAGCTTGGCCGGCTCGGCTTTCAAGTCCGCATCGGTGAACTCGATAGCGTTGAAGGGATCGTTCAGATCATTGACAACTGTTTTTGCCAATCGGGTTGCTCGGTCCCGGACCAGACCATTGTCGGGCCCATAGATAAGGACCGCCGCGATCGACGGGTCCCGCCTGGCGACAAATGCCTCGATTGCCTTACCTTTTAGTGCGGTCATGGTCGGCCGTTAGGTGTCAGATTTTGCCCGCTCCAGACGGACAAGAATATCGCGCTCGATTTCTTCAACGAGAACGCGGGCTGCCTTTTCGCGCGCAGTTTTTTCAGCGGAAAGTGTTGAAACTTGGGAGGAAACCACGTTGAAAGAGGCAACCGCAGTACCGCGGCCCTTGGTTGTCTTGCCTGTTTTGCGATTAACAAGCGTATATCTCCCCAAGAGGCGGTAATTGTATCTCGTCACGGTACTGTCGATTTGCACCGCGAGGCGCTCTGCGCGTTCGGCCGCCGTGATAAAGAGGTCGTAAGTCGCCGCCTCTCCTTCGCTCACAGTGCGCCGGCCAAAAGCCTCTTGTAGAAAGGGTTCAACTTCCTCACTGGTATCGATAGAAACGAGATTAACTGTACGCAGTCCGGATTTATCCCCACGCTGATCAACCGCATAAAGCGGTTTAAATCCGCACGCCGCAACGGATAAGCTAAGTAGCATCACCAGCATTTTAGTCATCGCTTTGGTCACCACAGAGTGCATAGCAAACAACTCCAGTTTGTAGGCTTAGCCCACAACGATATTGACGATCTTGCCCGGCACGACGATTACCTTGCGAACCGTCTTGCCCTCAGTATGGCGCATGACGTCTGGATCGGCGAGAGCCAATTTTTCCGCGTCTGCTTTTGAGGCGTCTGTTGGAACCGAAATTTCCCCGCGCCGCTTGCCGTTCACCTGGACCGCCAGCGTCACGGTGTCGTCGACCAGCAGACCGGGGTCTGCACTGGGCCAAGGCACATCACAGACAAACGGCTCACGACCGAGACACGCCCAGCATTCCTCCGCCAAGTGCGGCGTGAACGGCGCAATCAATTGGGTGAGGCTTCCCAACGCTTCGGCGCGCACCCAGTCATGGGCGCCCTCGGCCTTGCGTAAGGCATTCACGAACTCATAGATCCGCGCAATCGCTTTGTTGAACCTGAAGTTTTCAATATCGTCCGTAACTCCATCGATTGCGCTATGGGTTGCCCGGCGCAGGGCCATGGACGGATCATCCAGCTCAGCGGGGACAACACCCAGATCGTTTTGGGCCAATAACCCTTCGCCCGCCTCCACGGTTTCCCAGATCCGGTTCATCAATTTCCATGCACCGACAATGCCGCCCTCAGTCCATTCAACGTCCCGCTCAGGCGGAGAGTCCGACAGCATGAACCAACGCGCTGCATCTGCCCCATAGGTCTCAGCGATCGCTTCCGGGGAGACCACGTTCTTTTTGGACTTTGACATCTTTTCGATGGCCCCGACGATAACTGGCTCGCCGGTTTTTTCCCAAACTATCGTATCATCTTTTCGGATAACGTCATCGGGAAGAATCCAGCGGTCCTTCAGTTTCTTTGTTTCATCCGGGTCGAGATAAGTCTCGTGTGTGACCATGCCTTGGGTAAATAGGTTGGCAAATGGTTCGTCAACAGACAAATGGCCTGTGTCTTTCATGGCGCGAGTGAAAAAGCGTGCGTACAGCAAATGCAAAATCGCGTGCTCGACGCCGCCAATATATTGGTCAACAGGCAGCCAATAGTCCGCACGGGCCTTATCCACCGGCACGTCTTCGCGCGCGGCGGCGAACCGAGCGAAATACCAGCTGGAGTCCATGAATGTATCAAACGTATCGGTTTCACGCGTTGCTGGTCTGCCGCATTTCGGACAGGTGACGTTTTTCCAGTCTTCCGCCCGGTCCAGGGGATTGCCCGGCGTGTTGAATTCTTCTGCGGCGACGTCTGGCAATCGAACCGGCAGGTCTTCCGCCGGAACCGGGACCACACCGCACGTGTCACAGTGGATCGCTGGGATTGGGCATCCCCAATAGCGCTGACGTGAAACCCCCCAATCGCGAAGGCGATATTGGGTTGTCGCTTCGCCTTGTTCCATCTCCTCGATGCGGTTGATGGAAGCATCAATCGCATCTGGCACATTCATGCCATCAAGGAAGTCTGAGTTAAAGATCGACCCATCGTCCGTATAAGCCTCATCACCGACAGTGAATGTGGCGGGGTCTGCATCCGCAGGTAAGACAACCGGCGTTACTTCCAGCCCATACTTCCGCGCAAAATCCAAGTCGCGTTGATCATGGGCCGGACAGCCAAAGATTGCACCAGTCCCATATCCCATCAGGATAAAGTTCGCGACAAAAACAGGCAGCTTCTTTCCGTCAATGAACGGATGATCGACGCTCAAAGGAAGCGGATGACCTTTCTTTTCGGCCTTTTCAATTGCCTCTTCCGATGTTCCCGCACGCTGGCAATCGGCGATGAAGGCCTCGACCGCTTTGTCGCCTTTGGCAAAGGCCAACGCCAGAGGATGGTCCGGCGCAACCGCGCAAAAACTTGCCCCGTACAGAGTATCTGGCCGGGTAGTGTAGATTTCCAATCCGGTCGTCCCGTCGGGCGCGGTTTCACACGCCGTGTAGGCAAACCGCATTTTCAGGCCGCGGGAACGACCAATCCAGTTGCGCTGCATCGTACGAACGTTCTCTGGCCAACCGTCCAGGCGCCCGTCGTCGAGGGCATCGAGCAAATCATCTGCTTTGTCGGTGATCTTCAAGAACCATTGAGATAGCTTGCGCCGCTCAACGGGGGCACCGGAGCGCCATCCTTTGCCGTCGATGACCTGCTCATTTGCAAGCACGGTCATATCAACCGGGTCCCAGTTCACATAGCTCTCGCGACGTTCCACGAGGCCTGCCGCCCAGAAGTCGAGGAAGAGCTTTTGTTGGTGTGCGTAGTATTCCGGATCACACGTGGCAAATTCCCGGGACCAATCAATTGAAAGACCCATCTGTTTCAGCTGGTCGCGCATCACTTCGATGTTGGCGTAGGTCCAGTCTTTGGGATGACCGCCGGTTTGCATGGCAGCGTTTTCTGCTGGCATGCCGAACGCGTCCCATCCCATCGGGTGCAGGACGTTAAACCCTTGTGCGCGTTTGAAGCGGGCGATCAGATCGCCCATGGCGTAATTGCGAACGTGCCCGATATGGATCTTCCCTGATGGATAGGGGAACATTTCCAGGACGTAGTATTTCTCGCGATCACCGTCTTCACGGGTCGCATAGAGGTCGGCCTCATCCCAGACTTTGCGCCAGCGGGGTTCGACTTCTTTTGGATTGTATCGGCCCATGACGTCGGGGCTCCTGGATTTGGATTGGTAGGTAAAGAAACGGGTTCAAACAAAAACGGCGCTTTTGCAAGCGCCGCTTAAACTCGAATTTTGATCGACCCTTGAGGCGCTAATCATCAATTTGGTTAAGGCGTAGCTGGCGCGCCCGGGTGAGGATCGAGTTTTCGATCTCCCGCTGGGTGGCGGGATTAACCACAGTGTCGATCCAACGGCCGTCATCATTCTGCGCCTGTTTGAACACTGAGACGCGCAACGCGTCAGCACGCAGGGCGCTATCGAGGATGTAAACCGACACTTTGAACCGCTCTTGAGGGATTTCGGGGTTTGCGTACCAATCGGTGATGATCAGCCCAGCAATGGGGTCCGCTGAGAAGACCGGCAAGAAATCGAGGGTTTCCAGCGACGCGGACCACAAATAGCGATTGACCGTAGCCGCTTGGCCGCCTTTGTCGTTTATCACATAAGAGGCGAGACCGGCGTCGCGATCATCTTTGGAGTTACCACCGCAGGCCACGACCAAAGGCAGCACGAGAGCGGAAAGGCCAAAACGGAGGGCAGAAGCACGCATTTTCATCATATTTGAGATATTATCACACTCGGTCAAAGGACGCTCACTCGATCATGCAAACGTTAAGTGACTTTCCTACCACAAACCGGTGATTAGACAACCGGTACGGTTTCGGCTCCTTGACCCTTGTTTCTTCGTGCTTTTATGTAATTTCAACAGGGGTTGGCAGCGCTGGAACGCATGGGGTTGATGTTCTAGTGCCCGTTACGTGTGTCGCAACTTGCGGCAACGTGGCCGGTAATGGTTGTGTGTGACCGTTATTTAAGGCTTTTGCCCTCAAATATCGGTAAGGTAGTAAGGATAATGCGGCGTTTTCGGTAGTGCACCGACCGTCATTTGGAATTGGATCGATTAACCATGGCTCGGAGCCAAAAGTCATTGCTGGCTTTTTCCGCGTCGCTGATAGCGACCGCGGTGGCTCACGGCGTTTGCGCTGGAGACGCATTTGCGGCCGATCCCGTGGAAATCGATGTGGAGGGCAAGGCAACCGTCGCTGCCGGGCTCGTCGACGGTGAGACCGAATCTGACATCGACGCCGAAGTCCGGGTCCGTGGGTCAACAGTTTTCCAAAGCGGCGTTGAAGTGGGCGCTGTGATCGAAGGTCGCTTCGACAAACAACAGCCAAATCAGATTTACGCCGGCGGCAGATACACCAGCCTTCTGATCGGCGGCCCGCGCGGCGTCGGACCGCTGACGAGCGATGCGTTTCTTGAGAGCGCTTATGCCTATGCGCGCGGCGGCTTTGGCGAAGTAATCGTGGGTCGCAACCAAGGGGTGGCGCGGACACTGGCGGTCAAAGCGCCAACGATTTTCCAGTCGGTCAATGTGAATGATTGGCGTACGGATCTTTCCGGCTTTAACGATATTCATACCGTGAATGACTTTTCCGGTAATTCAACGAAGATTTCGTATCTTCCGCCTGCGAACTTTGCTGGTGGGGTGATCGGCGGGATCCAACTTGGTGTTTCTTACGCCCCGACGTTAGCGGACTGCGGCGATGATCGCTGTGCCCCGGAAGATCGACTGTTAATCACGCCTGATGGGTTATTGCTGAATGAATCCTCCAGCTGGCAGGATGTGATCGAAGCAGCGCTCTACTATCAGAAACAGATTAAAGTGGACTCCTCAGGCGGGTTGCTTGTGGGATTTGGTGCAAGCTACGTCACTGCTGACGAAGAGGCACAAGTCGCCTCACCGGTCTTTGGCGACTACGAAGCCTATTCCCTCGGGGTCAATCTGGGTTTCCGCGGCATTACCGTTGGCGGATCAGTGAAAACCACCAATGCCGGGCTCTTGGAAGCCGACGACGATAATTATCTCGCATTTGATGCCGGCATTACGTTCAAGACCGGTGAAGAAAAAGGCGACTGGGGCTTCATGCTCGGTTACGGACGGTCGGAGGCCGATATGATCGGCCCGAACCTATTGAGCCCGACAATTTATCAGGACACACAAACTGCTCAGGCCGGTGTCACCTACTTTATCGGCCGCGGCATTACTATTGGGGCAGCTGCCCAATTCACCGAAGCAACACGGTCCGATGTCGGGGCTACAGCGGAACAGGAAGAGGCGACGACTGTCGTCATCGAAAGTTCAATCAAATTCTAGCGCAAGCAAGAAAAGACCATTGGTAACGAATTCGATTACCTGGCGCCTGCGTGCTAGAGGGGATAAAAAGGCGATCCTTCGGGGTCGCCTTTTTTATTGCATCAGTTTTGTGACAGACACGCCAATTGGTCGTGCTTGAGGGTGTGTGCTGACAATTCACTGGACCGCCGCATTGTTAGCTTTACCGACCAGCACATTACGCACTATTGGCGAGCCTTCAAGTTTTCTTGCATTTATGCCACATGGACCTATATATGCATCATCGATGTTGGCCGGACAATTGGCTATGCTTTCCTATCGGAATGCCTACGTTCTTGACTCCCCCAAAATTGACTGCGAGCGCAATTCATGTGGCGTTCCACATAGTTGTGTGTCTCGACAAATTCCGACGAAGGAAATGACATGACTGAAGGAACCGTAAAGTTCTACAACGAAACCAAAGGCTTCGGCTTTATTCAGCCTGCTGATGGTTCAAGCGATGTCTTCGTGCACGCCACGGCGCTGCAAAAGACCGGTATCCAAACGCTGAGCGAAGGCCAAAAAGTTCAGTTTGAAACGGCAATCGACAAGCGCTCCGGCAAGACAGCCGTCAGCACGATCGAGCTTCTCTAGATCCGTTTTCCGTTTCGAGCGGCAGATTAGGTCACAAACCGACTGAAACTGTCGCTCGGGACACTCAATTATTTTATATTTAGTTTCTATACCGCCTAAATTGGCGGTTTTATTTTAGACGCCTGCGGCCATTAGACGGCGGCACACATCATCCAGCTGATCCAAGCTTAGGTATTTAATCGTCACCTCACCGGCGCCCTTCTTTGAGTGATTAATCATCACCTCAAGACCGAGCGCAGCAGCTAGATCATTTTCCAGCGCGCGCGTGTCCGCATCTTTTTTCAGGGTACTGACTGGTGATGCGTCGTTTGGTTTTTGCGACGACGCGGGCGACCGTTTTGCGTCGGTTGACTTCGGCTGCACTAGCTTTTCGGTATCGCGAACCGAAAGAGCCCCGCTCAGAACCTCGCTCAGATCTTTGTCGATGTCGTCAGAGGCGAGCAGTGCGCGCGCGTGCCCCATGGATATCTCGCCGCTTTTCAGAGCATCGACGGCTTTCGTCGGGAGATTTAACAGCCGCATCAGGTTTGCAATATGACTGCGGGACTTACCGACCGCCTTGGCAATCTGGTCCTGGGTTCGCCCGAACACGTCGGCGAGATGTTGATAGGCCTGCGCTTCTTCAATGGGATTGAGGTCAACTCGCTGCACATTCTCTATCAGGGCGATCTCGGCGGTCTCCGCATCGGAGAGATCGCGGATAAGGACAGGCACCTCGTGGAGCTGGGCTTTTTGGGCGGCCCGCCACCTTCTCTCACCGGCGACGATCTCATAAAGCTTTTCACCGCGTGGCCGCACCAGGATCGGTTGCAACATCCCTCGTGCCTTAATCGACGAGGAAAGTTCAGCGATGGCATCTTCGTTGAAGATGCGGCGCGGTTGATCCGGGTTCGGTTGAAGAAACTCGATCGGTAGAGTGGACCGGGTGAGCCCAAGCTCCTCAGGGGTCAACTCGCGAGCCGGTGCTGACCCGCGCCCCGAAGGCGCAGCCTCGCTTGGTGCAGGGCTGGCTCCAGTCTGGGTAGCTCCAGTCTGGGCTCCTGTCGGCCTTTCCGGTGCGTCACCTAGGAGTGCGTCGAGCCCACGACCGAGCCCCGCCTTTTGTTTCTTTGCCACTGCCATAATTGCCTCTTATCGTCCTGTTCAGGCGGCCGCTTCTTGGGCGCTTCGTTCACGCTGCATGACTTCACTGGCCAGGCGAATATACGACTGGCTGCCCGCACACTTTAGGTCATAAAGTAGGGCTGGCTTACCGTGGGACGGCGCTTCGGAAATACGAACATTCCGTGGTATGACGGTCTCATAGACTTTTTCTTTAAAGTGCGCCCGCACATCGGCTTCCACTTGATTGGAGAGGTTATTGCGCCGGTCGTGCATGGTCAGCACGATACCTTGAAGGGCAAGGTCTGGATTAATTCGTGCACGAACGGACTCAATTGTGCGCATGATTTGAGAAAGGCCTTCCAGAGCAAAAAACTCGCACTGCAAAGGGATCATAACCGCATCACTCGCCGCCAGCGCATTCAGCGTCAGAAGGCTAAGCGACGGCGGACAGTCGATCAGCACATATGACGCCTTGTGCCCACCTTGCAAAAAGTCAGCGATGGCGTCTTTTAATCTGAAATGTCGGCGATCAGCATTGATCAGTTCGATTTCCGCACCCGCAAGATCAACGCCCGCAGGAGCGAGTCGCAAATTCGGTATGTCCGTTTTGGTAACCGCCGCTTCGAGCCGGTAGTCGCCGGTGAGCACCTCATACGTCGTCACCGACCGTTCGGCGGCCGGGAGCCCAAGGCCCGTCGACGCATTCCCTTGCGGGTCCATATCCATGAGAATGACGTCTTCACCCACGGCGGCAAGGGCCGTCGCGAGATTGATTGCCGTAGTGGTCTTACCAACGCCACCCTTCTGGTTGGCGAGCGCGATGATCCTGGGTGGTTTGGTCTGTGTCACGTCCTGGCCCGTCTGCTGGTCAGTGCCGCCCGCGAAAGTCAGGTTTTCCGCTTAAGCCCCTCGATGAGCAAAATGGAAGACTGAGGATTCGTCACGCTAGGCACTTGTTTCACACCCATATGCCAAGATTTAGTCGCCTCGGTCAATTCATCCTCAACATCTTGTCCCTTAGGAAATATACACAATGTGGAGGGCGCAGCGATCGGCGCCGCATATCCGAGCAACTTATCAAGCCTTGCAAGGGCCCGCGCGGTGATAACGTCAGGGCTTGAAAGACGACTCTTTTCAATGCGCTGGGTCACAACTGAGACATTCTCCAGCCCCATGTTTGAAAGCGCCTTAGTGAGAAAGGATGCCTTTTTCTGGATCGATTCAACGAGGGTGACTTTTATTCCCCGGTTTGGGTCCCTAGAGCCCAAGCCCATTGCCGCCAGAATGAGACCTGGAAATCCAGCGCCGCTTCCCAAATCGACAATCGAGCGGGCACCTTCCGGCAGAAGCGTAAACAGCTGAGCTGAGTCCCGATAGTGGCGCGCCCAGCGGTGGTCGATTGTAGAGCGAGCGATCAGATTGGTGTGCGCTTGTGTTTCCAGCATCACCTGATCGTATCGATCAAGAGCGGCCATTGTTTCACGTGAAACACCGAATTCGGCTTCGAAGTCGTTCGGCCCGTAATCAGTGTGAAATTGAAGGTCAGCCAACGGCTTTTGTTCCGTTCTTTTTCACCCACGCCAGCAAGACAGAGAGCGACGACGGCGTCACCCCTTCGATCCGCCCTGCCTGACCAAGAGTCAGAGGCCTTGTTTCTTCAAGCTTCTGGCGCACTTCATTCGAAAGCCCCGGGATCTGGTCATAAGGCAGCTCCGCCGACAACCTGAGGGCCTCGTCTTTTTTAAACGCCAGGATGTCTGCCTCCTGGCGGTCGATATACCCGGCATAGAGCGCATCGATCTCGATTTGCTCGGCGATAGATGCCGGCATAGAAGTCAGCTCCGGCCAGATCGCCGAGAGCCGTGTCAGATCGACCTCGGGCAGCGACAGAAGGTCTGCAATGGAGCGGCGCCGTCCGTCCTGATTGATTTTGATTCCATGACGTCCGGCTTCGGTCGGGGTCATGGACGCCTGACGAACGAACTCACGGGCATCATTGAGAGCGTTTTGTTTCACGTGGAACATCTCGGCGCGCTCGCGGCCAACGAGCCCCTCTTTTATCCCGCGGCTGGTCAAGCGTTGATCGGCATTGTCAGCGCGCAGGGTGAGGCGATACTCCGCGCGGCTGGTGAACATCCGATAGGGCTCGCTCACCCCGCGGGTCACTAGATCGTCGACCAGAACCCCAAGATATCCTTCCGATCGATCAAAGCTCAGCGGATCATAATCAGCGCTCGAGGTCCCGGCGAGGCGGGCGGCGTTTGCCCCGGCAATGAGCCCTTGGGCGGCAGCCTCCTCATACCCCGTGGTCCCGTTGATTTGCCCGGCAAGGAAAAACCCACCGATGCGTTTGGTTTCCAGGGAAGGGTAAAGCTCCCGCGGGTCCACATAATCATACTCAATGGCGTAGCCATGACGGATCACCCGCGCGGACTGCAATCCCGGGATTGTCGCCAGGAAGGCCGCCTGAATGTCTTCCGGCAGCGAAGTGGAAATCCCATTGGGATAAACGGTGTCATCGTCCAGGCCTTCGGGCTCGAGGAAGATCTGATGGCTTTCCTTCTCGGCAAAGCGGACCACCTTGTCCTCGATTGAGGGACAATATCGAGGCCCTCGTCCAGCGATACCACCTCCATAAACCGCCGATTTTGACAGGTTTTCTTCGATCACCCGGTGGGTCGCCGCATTGGTATACGTGATCCCGCACTCAATTTGCGGGACGCGGATCTTGTCGGTCAAAAACGAAAACGGGACCGGCTCAGTGTCGGCCGGCTGCATTTCCAGCGATGCCCAATCAATGGTTTTGCCATCAAGCCGGGCTGGTGTCCCTGTTTTGAGCCGGCCCATGCGGAAGCGCGCCCCATAAAGAACATCGGAGAGGCCAACCGAAGGTGCCTCAACGGCGCTCTGCCCGCGCGCTCGGCCAGCTGCAATCCGTTGCTCGCCAATATGGATAATGCCCTTCAGGAACGTTCCTGTGGTCAAGACAACTGCACCAGCGCGGATCTCTTCTCCTTTGGCGCCAATGACGCCCTCCACCCGCGAAGCTCCATTTGTTTCACGTGAAACAATCAGATCCTCAACCGCGATCTCCCCAATCCTGAGATTTTCTAACTCGGCGAGAGCCGCTTGCATGTGGTGGCGATAAAGCGCGCGATCCGCTTGGGAGCGCGGACCCCGCACAGCCGGTCCTTTGGACCGGTTTAGCATCCGAAATTGTATGCCAGCCTGATCAATGACCCGGGCCATCAATCCATCCAGCGCATCAATTTCCCGGACCAGATGTCCCTTCCCCAACCCACCAATTGCGGGGTTGCAAGACATTTCGCCCACGGTGTCTTTTCGATGGGTCGCCAAAAGCGTGCGCGCACCAAGGCGCGCCGCAGCTGCTGCGGCTTCACAGCCTGCGTGACCGCCGCCTATAACAATGACGTCGTAGCTCGCCTCAAGTGTCGTTGCGTTGCGCGCTTCCATGTCTACCGATCCAAAAGCAGAACCGGGGATATAACCCTCGCGGCGGCAAGTTCAAATTCCAATTCACCTTAAGACGATGGGCCCAATGAATTGGGGGCAGGTGCTGACTGTTTCACGTGAAACAAAAAAGGGGGCCACCCCGCCTACTCGACGGCCTATTTGCCGATGCAGAAACTAGAGAAGATCGCCCCCAGCACATCTTCCACGTCCACCTCGCCAGTGATGCGTGATAGGGCGCGGATCGCAAGGCGCACATCTTCGGCGGCAAACTCTGGGGTCACATTCGCCTTCTCGCGCGCGTCTGCCAAATGCTCACGAGCAAAAGCAACCGCCTCAACATGACGCTCTCGCGTCGGTAAAGCGCCCGCTCCCTCGCAGTCAAATGTCCGTAGACGGTCTTCAATCAACTCTTTTAGGGTGTCGATCCCGAGGCCAGTTTCTGCCGAAACGAACACAATCGTCAGCCCGCCGACATCTTTTGCGCCCCGCTTTAATTCTTCATGGTACGGATGAAGGTCTACTTTATTGCAGAGGACAATATCACCGGGCTCCAGGAGATCGATCGTTTCACGTGAAACACCGCACCTGATTGCGAGGCTCTCAATTTCATCGGTATTCGGAGTAGTACCAAAATTTGTTTCACGTGAAACATCCAACACCAATAAGCGAATCTGAGAGGCTTTCGCTTTTTTGAGGGTTTTGGCCATACCGATCTGTTCGATGACGTTATTGGTTTCATCGCGAACGCCAGCCGTATCAGACAGGGTGACAGGCAACCCAGCGATATCGAGACGAATATCGACAATATCCCGGGTGGTCCCCGGCTCATCTGACACGATAGCCCGCTCGGAGTTTGCCAGGCGATTAAGCAGGGATGACTTACCTGCATTTGGCGGCCCGATGAGCGCAAGGTCGATGCCTTCCCTGATCCCAATCCCAATGGCAGACGCCGCTTCAAACTCAGCCAATGCTGCCTCAAGCTCGTTGATCACCGGCAGTGCTCGAGCGGCAATTTCCGACGGCACGTCTTCCTCGTCAGGGAAGTCAATTGCGGCCTCTAAGGGGGCGAGAATGTCGATGAGCTGCTGCCGCCAGGCCTTTGTGACCTCCGACAAACGTCCGCGCATCTGTCCCAAGGCCAAGCGTCTCTGCTGGTCTGTTTCGGCATCGATAAGGTCAGCAAGCCCTTCGGTTTGGGCAAGGTCAAGTTTCCCATTGATCAGGGCACGGCGCGTAAATTCACCGGGCTCAGCGAGCCGTGCGCCGAGCTGTGATAGGACCTCGTAAACCCGCCGCTCGACGGCAACGGAGCCATGGAGATGAAGTTCAACGACGTCCTCGCCGGTGAAACTGCGGGGGGCTTTAAAGCTCAATACAAGCCCGTCATCGATTAGTTCTGACGTCCGGTCTCCGCCGATATTGGGGGGCGCGTACAGCTTCGCTCTAACAATCCGCCCCGGCGTGGCCTGCTTCCCGGTGAGCTTTTCAAGGAGTGTAAAACTACCGGGCCCCGATAATCGGTAGACGGCGATACCAGCCCTACCCGCCCCAGACGCCCGTGCAAAGATCGTCTCCAGCGTTGCGACCGCTTCGCTGGCAGCCATGGGTTAGGGTTTTTTCGTCTTAGAGGTGGCGGTAGTTGCAGCACCTGACATGGCCGCCCCGAACAGACCCTGGAAGGCCTCAATGCCTTTTCCGCCGACTTCGACCCACTGTTTCACGAGACGTTCCGGATCGGCAAGCGTATCCAGCTGCGTCTTGGCGCGGGACGTCATCTCAGTGACAATCATATCGTTTAAGGGGGTCACATCAGGCATGCCCAAAAAAGCGCGCGCTTCTTCCGGCGTGCACTCAACATTGACGGTGAACTTCATGGGCCAAGCCTTTCATGTTGCGGCAGCTACGTAAAAGAGCCATCGCCCTGATGGCGCAAACGTAGTTTCTATATGGGCCTTTAGGGCGACGTTGCCAAATGGCTGGCGCTGATACTAGGTCTGACCTTTAAATCGATGATCAACGCGGGGGTCCCGATAAGAATGACCAATTTCTCCAAATTTTCCACTTCTCTGTTTGCTCTCATTGCTGGCACCGCCCTGATGACGTTGACCGCCTCTTGCGCCGACGAGACAGCGGATCGAGCCTATCAAGCGGAAACGGGGATCTCCCCTGCCGAAACCATATCTGACGACAAGCCACCATTTACGATCTCAACGCAGCGCGATTTCAATGATCTGTTCGAGTGTCTTGAGGCCTCGCAGGCAACAATCGTTTCCGCCCACCGCGGCGGGCCGTCAAAGGGATTCCCGGAGAACGCAATTGAAACCTTCGCCAACACGTTGGATCAGGTCCCAGCTCTTGTTGAATTTGACGTGGCAACAACGTCCGATGGCGTTCTGATCCTCATGCACGATGACACACTAGACCGCACAACGACCGGAAGTGGTCTTGTCACAGAGACCTCATTCGCCGACATCCAAAAGCTCAACCTTGTCGACGAAAACGGTACAACGACATCTTTCCGGGTACCGCGTTTTTCCGATGCGATGGCTTTCCTAAAGAATAGAACCATCACCCAGATCGACTTCAAGCGGTCCACCAGATACGAAGATGTCATCGAAGAAGTACGCGCAGCGGATGCGGGCCCCCGTGTCGTTCTCATCGCCTATTCCATGGCAGCTGCCGCAAAGCTCCACAGGCTCGCCCCGGAAATGATGATCTCGCTTTCCATCGATACCCAATCAGAGCTCAACAGTGCCGTTGCCGCTGATATTCCTGAAGATCGGTTGGTAGGTTTTACGGGCACGGAGGACCCTCAGCCGCGCCTCTTCAGCCTACTGAATGACCGGGATGTGGAAGTGATCTTCGGAACGCTCGGAGGTCGCTCCTCCTTTGATGTGGATGCCGCACGTACTGGAGACGACAGCATCTACACCGACCTGGCGCGAAATGGCGTCGATATCATTGCCACAGACCGACCAGTAGCGGCCCATAAAGAACTTGCCAAAAGCGACCGCGATAGTGCCGGCAAATGCGGCGTTTCCGGGTAATATAAAACCCTTCCGATAACCGGACGAAACGGGCTCGGTGACAGAACCGTGAGCAAACGTGGTTTGAACGTGCGCGCCGACGCGCGCACATGCCATGGCAGTGTTCAACCCCAAGCCATGGTTATGTCATGTTGCGTTTGATCGTTTTATTTGCCTCCTCGTTCAGTGCCCTTTCTCTCGGGTCTTTATCGGCTTCATTCGCTGCATCACCGGAACAATCCACGCCCGGAAAGCCGGTCGCGGTCCTGGAGCTATTCACGTCTCAGAGCTGTTCTTCATGCCCGCCGGCGGAGGACTTGCTCGCTGAGTATGCCGACCAACCTGACCTGATCGCATTAGAATGGCATGTGGACTATTGGAACGATTTGGTCCTGCCCCAGCGGGGGCGTTGGCGCGATCCTTTTTCTGACAGTCAGTTTACGGAACGCCAGCGTACCTATAACGAGGCTATCCGGCACCGCCGATCGGTTTACACACCACAAATGGTCATCAATGGGCAAGCAGAAGCAATCGGCTCTGACCGCCGCCAAATCGATAGCCTGGTTGCACGCCACACCCTTTCCACATCGCCTGTGATTGAAGTCGCTGAACAGGACAATCTTGCGACGGTCACCTTTCCATCCAGCGCTAATGATGAGGCCAATCTCCACGCTATGGTTGTTTATGTGAAACCAGTGGCAGAAACGTCGGTCAGAGGTGGTGAGAATAAGGGCTTGATGCTCCGTGAGCATAACATCGTGCGTGGCTTTACGGATTTGGGGCCGATCGCAGGCGATCTACAAAAGACCTTTTCAATGCCACCGGCTGGACAACAATGTGTTGTGCTTATTCAGAACGCCCCAGTGGGAGCGATTGTTGGCGCGGCGACGTGTCCGACTGCAGAAGGATAATCGTCTGCGACCAAATAACGCGCCCTCATGGAAACTGATGGCTAAGCCACAATTTCTCCCTTGTGCAGGTGCAGCATTTCCGACAAAAGCGTGAACTCACCCCGGAGCCTCCACGTACCTCGTCTTTGGAGTTTTGGCCCATGGCCTTTGATGACATTTCGTTGCCTAAATCGGTAACAGCTGAAACCGTTAACTCGGTCGAGCACTATTCAGACAACGTCTTCTCGCTGCGTATAACGCGGCCATCAACGTTCCGTTTCCGGTCCGGTGAATTCGTCATGGCCGGCCTTTTGGTGGACGGCAAGCCGCTTCTACGTGCTTATTCGGTCGCGAGCCCCGTCTGGGACGAGGAAATCGAGCTCTATTCAATCAAAGTGCAAGACGGGCCGCTTACGTCTCGCCTGCAACATATCAAACCTGGCGACCAGGTCCTCCTCGGAAAGAAACCAACGGGAACGCTCGTTCTAGACGCACTGGAGCCCGGCAAGCGGTTGATCATGATTTCCACCGGCACCGGCATTGCTCCATTCGCCAGCCTCATCCGCGATCCGGACGTTTATGAATGTTTCGACGAGGTTATTCTCACCCACACTTGCCGCGATCTTGCTGATCTCACATATGGGCAAAAATTGGCGCAAGGCCTACCGGAAGACCCATTAGTCGGCGAGGTCGCACCTGGGAAGTTCAAGCTTTTCAATACGACCACACGTGAAACGAGCCCGCACATGGGCCGCATTACCAATCTTATCAGATCCGGTGAATTTTATAGCATGGCGAATGTTGCGGAACTTAATCCTGCAACGGATCGTGTGATGATCTGTGGCTCAATGGAAATGCTCAAGGAAACCCAGGAAATCGTCGAGGGCCTCGGATTTGAAGAAGGCGCGAACAATAATCCTGGCGATTACGTGATCGAAAAAGCATTTGTTGGCTAAAGGACGAACTCACTGACGTTCGGGCGGCCGCGGAAGTTCGACGTCGTGTCGGTGATTCCAAAACTCGACAATCTTGCCCTCGGCGTTAAATCGAAAAACGTTGATGATCGCAACGCCATCAACCTTTGTCATACCCATTTGTTGGGCTTCGGCTGAAGGTTCCAAGTAAACAAACCAGCGCGTCGCGACTTTGTCACCATCTGCGATCTGATAATCAATTTCACCGGTCACATTTCCGAATGAGTGGAACATGTCAGCAATCTTCTTTTGCTCGATTGCATCTTCTGTAACACCTTTTCGGTCCCCCACATCGTGCACAACATAAGTATCAGCCACATACTGATTGTACGCATCAGTGTTATCGGTGAACCAAAGGTCCTCATAGAAGCCGCGAGCTAGTTCTTTATTTCGCTCCTCGACATCAACCGTCTGATTGCTGCACGCTGCGACGAGCAAAATCGAACTGGCTGTCAACAAAGCACTTTTCATCATGTGTTCTCCCCACTTGCTAGGTTTTGGCTGGCTAGCAATCAGCTGCACGCCTTTAAGTATTCATCGAGTCAAAGAACTCAGAATTTGAGCGGGTCTGCTTTAACTTATCAATGAGGAATTCGATCGCATCTGTTGTCCCCATAGGCGACAAGATACGCCGCAACACAAAGACCTTTTGCATGTCGCCTTTGTCCACAAGCAGATCTTCTTTCCGTGTGCCGGAGCGGGCAATATCGATCGCTGGGTAAACCCGTTTATCGGCAACCTTCCGATCAAGGATAATTTCCGAGTTGCCGGTGCCCTTAAACTCCTCAAAGATCACCTCGTCCATCTTCGAGCCGGTCTCGATCAGTGCCGTTGCGATGATCGTCAAAGAACCACCCTCTTCGATGTTTCGAGCCGCACCAAAAAAGCGTTTCGGACGCTGAAGAGCGTTTGCATCAACGCCGCCTGTCAAGACCTTACCTGAGGACGGTACGACCGTATTGTATGCACGCCCGAGGCGCGTGATAGAATCCAAAAGGATCACCACATCGCGGCCATGTTCAACGAGCCGTTTGGCTTTCTCAATCACCATTTCAGCGACAGCAACATGGCGTGTTGCCGGCTCATCAAACGTTGATGAAACAACTTCGCCGCGCACGGAGCGCTGCATGTCCGTCACTTCTTCCGGACGCTCATCAATCAGCAACACAATCAAATAACATTCGGGATGGTTTTCCGCGATTGCATGGGCAATGTTCTGTAGCATGACGGTTTTACCCGTGCGTGGCGGCGCTACGATAAGTGCCCTCTGCCCCTTGCCAAGCGGTGAGACCAAATCAATCACCCGATTGGAGAGATCTTTTTTCTTCCCTTCGACATCTTCCACTTCCATCCGTAACCGTTGTTCAGGATAGAGTGGGGTTAAATTATCAAAGTGAACTTTGTGGCGGGCTTTTTCCGGCTCTTCGAAGTTGATCGTGGAAACTTTCAGGAGAGCAAAGTAGCGTTCACCGTCCTTTGGACTTCTGATCTCACCGGTAACGGTATCCCCAGTTCTAAGAGCGAATCGGCGGATCTGCGAAGGAGAGACATAGATATCGTCTGGCCCAGGAAGATAGTTTGCTTCAGGCGACCGCAGGAACCCGAATCCATCGGGGAGAACTTCCAATACGCCGCCACCGGATATCTCAACGTCCCGTTCCGCCAACTCCTTTAGAATGGCAAACATCATGTCTTGTTTGCGCATCGTCGACGCGTTCTCGACTTCGAGGTCCTCAGCGAAGGTCAACAGCGCGGCTGGCGTCTTCTCCTTCAACTCGTCAAGGGTCATTTTACTCGGGATCATGGGAGATACTTTCAGAACGGGAATCAGAAAACTGGCAGGACGCGCAGTTGCTCTTAAATGGAATTGAAAAACAAAGTGCGTGGCGGTTTCCGCTCTACGCGTCAGGAAGGTATTGGAAATATAAGCCTCTCCTGCCGACCGTCAATGGGTGTCAGTGCAGGGGCCTTGAGAAAATTGTAGAAGGAGGTGACTAGAAAAGCTTTGTCACAGCCATTAGCGCTGCGATGATCATCAAGACAAACGGCACCTCGTTGATGATCCGCCAGAACTTTTCTGTTTGAGGCCGCTGGTCGTCGGCAAATTTTCGATAAGCGCCAGCATAGTAGCCGTGGACGGCGGAAATCCCGAGCACAGCCACCAATTTCAGATGGAACCATCCCTGTTTAAGAAGATCGGGATTAGCGTAGATCATGGTGAGCGCAAGGAGCCAGACCACAACCAGTGATGGGGTCATAATCCCCTTCAACAAACGCCGCTCCATCGTAACGAAGAAATTGGCGGCCTCACCGCCCCGCGCGGACTGGTGGTGGTAGATAAAAAGCCGCGGCAGATACATCATCCCTGCCATCCAGGCGATCACAAAAATGATGTGAAAGCCTTTAATCCACAAATAGTTAGATAGCAGGAAGTCTCGCATTAACGCTCTGCGCCTTCCCGAACGATCTCAACCAACCGGGCCACGTTTTCAGGCGGCGTTTGCGGGACAATCCCGTGGCCTAGATTGAAAATGAACGGCGAGCCTTCAAAGATCGAGACAAGCTGACGAATAGCGAGTTCCATGTGCTCTCCGCCCTCAACAAGCAAAAGCGGGTCGAGACCCCCTTGGACCGTTGCCAGCGGTGACAAGTGATCAAAGGCCCATTCCCAGTCCACGGCATAATCGATCCCGACCCCATCGCAGTCTTCAAGAGCTGAATAAGCCGGTAGGGCTGATCCAACCCCTTTCGGAAATAGGATCACCGGTATTTCCGGATAAGCCGCCTTTAGCCTTCCGGCGATGGCTGACAGGGGTCTGACCGAGACAAAGTCCAATACCTCAATCGGTAGTCCACCCGCCCAGGTATCAAAAAGCTGGATCGCGCCGGCGCCCGCATCGACCTGACGGGAGAGGTAATCAACGGTCGCATCGGTGATGATGTCGATCAACGCACCCAAGAAGGCCCGGTCCTGATAATAAAGGCTTCTTAAGGAGGCTGGGTCCTTCATGGGACCGCCAGCCATCATATAGGTCGCGACTGTCCAAGGGGCTCCTGCAAAGCCGATTAGTGTCTTTGAAGGATCTAGCCCCGCCCGCACTTTGGAAACCGTTTCATAGACTGGCGACAGGGTGGCATGAATGTCTTTACCCCGAAACGTATCAAGCATTTCAGGGGCTACGACCGGATCAAGCCTTGGCCCTTCACCTTCCACGAACGTCAGGTTTTGGCCCAGAGCATGGGGGATCAACAGGATATCAGCAAATAGAATAGCAGCATCCAGATCAAAACGATCGATCGGTTGAAGCGTGACTTCCGCTGCCTTGTCGGAGTCGTAGCACAGGTTCAAAAAACTCCCTGCTTGAGCCCGAACAGCCTTGTACTCTGGAAGATAGCGCCCTGCCTGACGCATAAGCCAGATAGGCGGTATGGCCGTAGGTGTGCCAGTAAGGTTTTTTAAAAAGGCAGTTGATGGTTCGGAGGCCAAGTCGGTCAAGGCGTTTACCTTCTGTTAGGATTTATGAACAAAATATGAATCAATGATACGTATTGGATGTTGGGGATTTGGGCGTGTTGTGACTTCTTTTCCATCGTTATCAACTCTGTTTCCCCCAAATTTCCCCATGGTTTTCAACCCTGCTGAAAAGTTGGGGATCAACGGGAGAACATAAGTCCGTCGGCATCATTGCTAGGATGGCTTTCCCCACGCGAGCGCATCCCGTTTGTGAAAACCGATTGCCGAATTCTCTTGCACGTCGATTTTCGCCACCCTTTCAGTTTTCCCTTCCCCCATGTGAAATGCCGCCGGTAAGACTTTTTTAACTTTTTCTTGACGGTCCCGGTCCCGGCCCAAACGCGCATTTTGTACACAAGTCTTCCCCGTTCCGGACGCCAACCTGCTTACGCGTTTCACCGTCTGGCTGTAAACTAAGTCTGCCAATGAATGCTGTCCATATCATGTGACATCGAGCTGCCGCTTTACCGTTAGAGCCGCCATACGGTAAGTGTAGGCGATGACCACAATTGATTTGGCCGAAAGTGGATTTCGCGCCGAGGCCACATTCTTTCATGTTCATCTTGTCTCCGATTCCACCGGGGAAACCCTGAACGCCGTCTTGAAGGCTGTGACCTCGCAGTTTGCTTCCGCAAAACCGCTGGAGCACATTTATGCATTAGTGCGTTCGCGTTCTCAGATGGAACGGACCTTAGCTGAAATCGAAGATTCACCCGGGCTGGTTCTTTACACTGTCGTCAATCCGGATTTGCGTCGGATGCTGGAGATACGTTGCTCAGAGCTTCATATTCCGGTCGTTCCTGTCCTTGATCCGTTTATCGCGGCTTTTCGGGACTATCTCGATGTGCAACAGACCGGACGTGCCGGTGCGCAGCACGAGATGGACGATGCATATTTCCGCCGGATCGCCGCCATCGATTACACTCTTGCCCATGATGATGGTCAGCTTGTCTGGGATTTGGAGCCCGCCGATATAGTGTTGGTAGGTGTCTCGCGCACGTCAAAGACACCAACCTGCATGTACCTGGCAAACCGTGGGATCAAAGCAGCAAATGTTCCCCTTGTGCCCGGCCGTGATCCGCCCCCGGAGCTTTTTGATCTGCGCAAGCCCTTTATTGTTGGTCTGGTCGCAAGCCCAGATCGATTGTCTCAGATCCGCACGAGCCGTCTAGGCGGGATGAATGCGGAAGGGGCTGCGGACAGTTATTCAAGCCTTGAAGAAATTAAGGAAGAGGTTTTGAAAGCGCGCCGATTGTTTGCCAAAAACCGCTGGCCCGTTATTGACGTCACAAAGCGTTCCGTCGAAGAAACCGCCGCGGCGATCCTGACGAAACTTAGCGCTCGCCAAAATGCCGCCAATTTGGAAAACGGTGAGGCGAGACTCCCATGAATGCGCCGATTATTCTCGCGTCCGGCAGTGCCATCCGCCAACAAATCTTACAGGGCGCTGGGCTTTCCTTCGATATCGTGCGGCCAGATGTTGATGAGGTGGCCATCAAAGAAGCCTGTCTGCACGACGGCCGTTCGCTGGAGGATGCAGCCCTTGCGCTTGCCATTGCCAAAGCTGAAGCCGTCCAACCTCTTATTGATCCTGCCGCCTACGTTATTGCCTCTGACCAGATCTTGGAATTTGAACAAAGAGGCTTCGATAAGCCCGTCGATATGGCTGAGGCGCGGGCACGGCTGAAGGAGTTATCCGGACAAGCCCACTATCTGTTGAACGGCACGGTCGTTTATCAAGGCGGCGTCAAAGTTTATGAGAACCTGGCTCGTTCCACTTTGATCATGCACACTTTCAACGATACCCAAATTGATCAGTACCTTGAAGAGGCAGGTCCAGATATACTGGCCAGCGTCGGGGCATATCAGGTCGAAGGTTTAGGGGCGCGTCTCTTCAAAAAGATAGAGGGGGACTACTTTGCTGTCCTGGGGCTTGCGCTATTCCCGCTACTGACGTTCTTGCGCGATGCGAGCGCCATCGACTTTTGACCATGACCGACGCCGCTCCTCTTCTTGCTGGTGTGATCGGGTGGCCTGTGGCCCACTCCAGATCGCCGGACATCTATGCCTACTGGGCTGAAGAAAAAGGCCTTGATCTTGACTATGTGCGCATCCCTTGTTCCCCCACCTTCGACGCCTTTGCGAAAGTGGTCACGGGGCTAAAGAGCGCTGGGTTTAAAAGCCTTAATATCACTATTCCGCATAAGGAGCATGCCCTTAAGGTCGCCACCACAAGGTCCGCGGGTGCAGAAAAAATTGGTGCCGCCAATTTTCTGACCTTCGATGGTGATCACATCCATGCTGATAACACTGATTGCGCCGGGATCGAAGGTCCACTGCGTCATGCTTTTTCTGCAAGCGGTCATGTCTCAAAGCCACCAGCGAAAGCGATCGTGTTGGGGGCAGGCGGGGCTGCCCGCGCGGCTATTTATACTTTAAGCACGTTACTTTGTATAGAAACGGTGTTCGTTACCAATCGTACCGAAGAAAAAGCAACTCGCCTCGCAGAAGAGTTTGCAATTGAAGTTTTGCCCTGGGCGGCATGTGCGGAGGCTATGACTGGCGCTCATATCATTTTTAATGCCACATCCTTAGGCATGGTTGGCCACCCAGATCATGACTTTCTCGCTGATGAACTGACTGAAATCTTCCGTTCAAACCCTATTGTTTTTGACAGTGTTTACGTGCCTCTGGAAACAAACCTCCTGGCAGCGGCAAGGGCACAGGGCTGCCGAACAATTGATGGACTTTCCATGCTGATCGGCCAGGCGGTTCCTTGCTTTGAGCACTGGACTGGCGTGCGGCCGGACGTCGACGGCGGTGTCCGTGGGGTTCTGGAAAAAAGTCTTAAGGGGAAGCTTTGAAGATCGTTGCACTCACCGGGTCCATTGGGATGGGCAAGTCAACGGTCGCTTCTATGTTTGGCGAGCTTGGCGCTGCGGTTTGGGACGCGGACGCGGCGGTTCATCGTCTTTATGCAAAAGGCGGTGCGGGCGTTGCCCCGATCGCAGAAGCGTTCCCAGCGGCGGTAGTGGAGGGCCAAGTCGACCGAGGGCGACTTTCATCCCTTGTTCTCAATGACGGCGAGGCGTTCTCCAAACTGGAAGGAATTATTCATCCGCTGGTCGCGGAAGATCGCACGGCGTCCATTGCAGCAGCAATGGCGTCCGGGGCCGCGCTCATTGTCCTGGATATTCCGCTATTGTTTGAGACCGGAGCGGAGAAATACTTCGAGACGGTTATCGTCGTCTCAGCGCCTTATGAAATTCAAAAGGCGCGGGTTTTGGCAAGGCCCGGCATGACTGGCGATAAATTTGATCAAATCCTAGCGAAACAAACCCCCGACGCAGAAAAGCGGGCGCGGGCGACGCACATTATTGAGACTGTTGGCACCCTTGAGGATACGCGGGTTCGCGTTGAGGAAATCTGGCGGGAGCTCGTGCCGAGTGAACGTGAGTAACCCCAACCCAATGACTGACCCGGTCGCGAAACATCGCGAAGAAGGTCTTTGAGGAGGACTCGTTTAAGAGATTTTCTCAATGCGGCTGGAGCCGACAACTTTGGTTGCAAGGCACTGGCTCAAATAGCCACCGGCCACACAAAAGACCAAACCGATAAAAACCAACAACACAACAACGACCGGCGTCAAAACCATGATGTAGACCTCTCCCTGACCCGAGGACAGAAGAGCGGTTTTTCTTAAAAATCCCGTTGATTTTTAAAGGCCGAGGGTTAATGCCAGTTAGCCAATTTTGGGCGGGGAAATGCCCCGCCCCCGTCGATCCAATGGCCTTACTTTTTGCCCCTCAGAGCAGCGAAATAGAGACCGTTGACCAAGGTGAGCAATGAAATAAAGCCCACGAGGATGGGCGCGGCGGGTCCAGAGCTAAAAATGAAATCCATGAATCTCTCCAGCAATTGCTTCTGGGCGATAAATGGTATCTTCGGCCACAATTTCGACACACATGCCGCGCCGCAACATACACAAATCGGTGAGCCGCCGACGGACAAAGATGAACCGAGCGTTTCGTCGGCCAAGACTGAGACATGGACGCCGCATACAAGCCGGGAAACACGCCTTAGCCCCCTGGAGGACATTCCCATTCATCGGTTTTCCCGTTAAAGACTAAAGCCTTGGGTCACCTTGAGTGGTGGGCACACGCTTTGCGCGTCTGTCCCATCGGGGACATCCGGTCTGACTGTCTCGATTGAACTTTGGCGATTTGTCTCGCTGTTCCGTTTGATCGAATGCTGACCGGCGCAGAGTGGGAAAAGAGGGGCGGTATGACCTCGGAAGTTGTTTTGATGAACCGGCAAGCTGTTGCCATGGCAGCTGACAGCGCGGTGACAATCTCAGGCCACCAATACATCAAGACCTATCAGTCCGTTGACAAACTATTTCCTTTAATCGACGGCCAGCCGGTCGCGGTTATGATTTACAATAATGCCGAATTGATGTCGACGCCTTGGGAAACGGTGATCTCGCTTTATCGGGAAGCATCTGGCGGTCGACCCCTCGACACAGTTCAGGACTACGCCGAAGATTTTATGGCATTCCTGTCCGGCAACCCGGATCTCTTCCCGCCGGATCATCAGGATACAGAGTTCTTCAAGCACGTTGCTGTGGTTTTCTCGGTGATCGCTGAAGATTTCGATGTTCAGGTCCAAAAATTCAAAGAAACCGGCGCGGGTCGCGTGCGCGATCATCTTTCCTCGATTTTTGAGTTTGTTGTCGGTCAGCTCCATATGGACTATCAGCGGTATCCCGACGACACTTCCCGGGCTGACCTTCCCTGCTTCCCAAATGGTATGGATGAACAAATTCGGCGGCGGTATTCTGGCGAGGTCGAACAACTCATCGATAGCCTGGTCGGCGCCATTCGCGCGGACTATGGCAATGTCGTCGTTTCAGAAGCCACGAAACAGCGCCTTCGAGATATTGCCACATACGCCGTTACCAAGGACGCATTTTTCGAGCACTATACGGGCGTTGTTTTTGCGGGATTTGGCTCGCGTGAGAAGTTCCCGTCCATGCGGTCTTATCTCACATCAAGCGTCGTGCTCGGGATCCTCAAACGGAAGAATGATCGGGTCGCGAACATGACCGCCGACGGTGGTCCTATTGTTCAGCCGTTCGCCCAGGACCGGATGATCAAGACGTTCCTCACAGGCATGGACGAATATCTCCGGCGTTTCATGTACGGCGAGACGCTGAAACTTTCCATGACGCTTGTAAACGATGTGATCGGGCGTGCGCCTGGTCTTTCCGATCAGCAGCGTCAGGCGTTGCTCAGAGACTATTCTGAGAACAACATGTCATTCGCTTTGCGAGAGTTTTTCAAATCAATCGACGGCTATCAGTATACAGTTCATACTCGGCCGATTTACCGTGCGATCGGCTCTTTGCCACGACGTGAGCTTGGCGAGACCGCCGCGTCGCTGATCAAGCTTAACTCCTTCCAGCAGAAGGTAATGAATTCTATTGAGACGGTCGGTGGACCAATTGATGTGGCGGTTATCACCCGCAATGGCGGGTTGGAGCTAAAGCGGGATAAGCCTGATCTGTAAAGCGCCCACGCGCCCGCAAGCGAGGCGTGCGTTATGGATCCTGGAGGAGCGAAAAAGTGTCAGACCGGTTAAAACAAATCTGGGGTAGTTTCGAGGGCCGTACCGAGCGGCGCTTGACCGGGCGCGGTGTTGAAAACATCCAACTGCCGCCGCGCCGCGACCTTGCTTCGGAGATGATGGAAGAGATTCCCAATGATGTCCGTGAACCTGCTGAGGCTGCTTTTGCTGCGCTCCGGGTCCGTCTGACAGACGCCGCACGGGCTGCGGAAAAAAATCGCGGACGGCGCGGGAATGGGACAAGTGCTGTCACGCCATCTCAGCAGTACTCGGCGAGCGACATGGCCCCGGCGTTCAGTTACGGCGCTGAAGATGCGACCCATGATCTTGTGCGTGGGTTGAAGGAGACCGCCCTGCGGACTGACAGGGTTGAAGCAGATTACGGGCGTTTTCTGGCAAGCGATGCCAAAGGCAAGCTGCGCGGTGAAAAACGGCGCAAAAAGTTCCTCGGGATTTTCTAGACCAACCTGGAGGATAATTACGTCGTTCGGGAGCAGGAAATCCGCTTGCGGCCGATGGGACGCCTTTCTGCCATCCCAGTGGCCAAAAACAAAAGGCAGCGGCATCAACTGCCACTGCCTTTCGGCTTTCTCCCCGCAAATGCGGAACCCGTTAGGGCCTCTCCCCCGCGATGGGGTGAATATCTCAGGAAGTTCCCTTTATTGATTGGAAAATTTGGCCAAAACCGAAATTTTCGCTCCTAGAGGAGCTCAAGGGGCGGTTTGTGGGTTGCGCGCGCGCGTAGCTTTATCGAGTGGGACATCAAAACAGCTGCTTCACCCATAAAGGCTTTGGGTGTCGAGCCGACGAACTGTTTGAATTCTTTGATAAAATGGGATTGGTCGTAGAACCCCTCGCCGCTCGCATCGAACCAATGGCTTGGTTGGTCGAGGCTTATCCGGGTCAAGGCATGAAGAGCTCGATATTTTCGTTGGAGAGCCTTGGGCGATGCGCCGAAATAATACTTTGCCAATCGGTCGACCTGGCGACGAGAGACGTCTAGCGCCTCCACAAGATCATCGATCCCGTGCACATCCGGCTGAAGGAGCCAAGATTCCAACTCTCCGGGGAAGCGCCGCCTCGGCTTACGGGAACCCAAGAGCGCGCCAAAATAGGCGTCGGCCACTGCTACCCGTTCTTCATCAGACCGCGCATGGCGCAACCGATCGAGCAACTCCAGGGCTCGCGTACCCATAAAGGCTGAAAGGTCTTCCTGTTGGTCGGCAAGGCGCTCCGCGCTGAACCGGAAGAGCACATCCCAGCCGTAAGGCAGCACGCCCACGCCAAAAACTTTGGTGCCTGCTTGAGCATCGATCGTGTAGGCGGACATGGTCGGCCCGACCACAGATGCATCCGGCACAGGCCGCAACGACCCGTTAGGCCAAACAGTGACGCCACCCCCTTCAAGGACGAAACGCAGATTGCCTAGCTCAGCACAAAGCGGCTGAAATGCCCGTGTTGGCGTTTCAAAAACATAATAGACGCCGAAAAACTCGCGCAAATCCGCCCGTACCGGAAAGTACCGCAGATGCATTATTTTCGCCTCTCCGACCGTTAACGACCGCGCGTTCTTTTTTGGGGAACGTTAGCCGTTATGGAGAAGTAGCGCTAGCGAGCCGGATTAATTCGCGGCGGTTGTTGCTAAAAGGTCGAGCAGCCCGGCGATATTGGCCAGGCGCTGATCATTGCCGCTCACGCCATAGCGACTTGCAACTTCTTGAATATCGGTCGTGGCAATTTGGACTGTGCCCGCTTCGTCTTCGAAGACGAGCGCTTTGAGCGGCAGAGCAAGGCCCATTTCCTGACGTGCCTGGATCAATGGTGTGCCGCCTTTGGGGTTCCCAAAAATGATCAGGGTTGTTGGGCGGAGTGGCTCGCCGATTGAGGCAGCGCCCTTGGCGTGATCCACAACTGCAAACGTTTTTAGGCCCTTGGCGTCGATCTCTGTCTGGAGTTTGGCGAGGGTGGTTGCAAAATCATTGGAAGATGCGGTGGTCTTGAGAGCAGGTTCAATGGTCATTTCGTTGGCAGCTTCAGTGGCAGTTACAGGTGCGGTCGCGGAAGTGGTTTTCGAAACGGATACACAACCGGCCAGGGCCGCGGATGGAAGCGCAATGCTTGCCAAAATCGTTTTGGTTACAAAGTTCATGGAGATCCCCTTTTTGAAAAGCCGCGCTATTGGCGGACAAGCAAATCCTAAACAGCCGCGCGTCCTCGATTGCCGCCACAGCCCTCTCGACCAGTGTTTTGCCCATATTCCGGGCGTCCGGCAATTCGCTGCGCGCGAAAGTGAACAGAGCTGACAGGGGTTTGACGACTGGGGGCCGTTTGTTGAAGTGAAGAGCGTGGCGCTGCAGACTTCGCCATTCCAGGGCCAGGCTACGACGCGAGGGCAGACTTGATCGTGTCTGCTTCTTCCAGCAAGGCACGGTGGCCTTCGGCAATAAAATCGTCAGCCCTGTCAAAGGCGGTTGGAAGGGCGTCCCGCATATCGGGGGCGAGGCAAAAATCGGGTGTCTCGATCTCACGGCGTGCTTTGGAAAGGTGCATCTGAAAAATGTCCGCCGCAGCGTAAGCAGTTTCGAAGAGTTGCGGGCGCGCATTTTGTTTCGCCTTTGCAAGCGCAATCTGCTCGTCGATCCGGCGGCGCGTGTCTTCAATAAAGTAAGTGACGGCACCGGAAAGTCCGGGTGGTGCTTCCGGGACCTCCCTCACTGCCGGCACACTGGGTGGTGGTGGGTTAAACCGGTCGAGCACCCTTGGCACCGCGTTCAAATCAACGGCGACCACAACGTCCGCCCCCAGATGACGGGCGAGCGTAACTGGGGTCGGGTTGGCGACCGCCCCGTCAACAAGCCAGCGGGTGCCGCGCTGAACTGCATGGAAGACAATAGGGATGGCGCTCGACGCTTTCGCCGCTTCAACGACGGAGCCATCTGTGAGCCAAACTTCTTCTCCTGTGCCGAGATCGGCAGCCACAGCACCGAACTTTATAGGCAGGTCAGCGATATCTTTGTCAAAACTTCGAAACGCCTCGAAGGCAGGGCCTGTATCAATGAGGCCGCCCCTGGCGATGTTGAGCCCGAAATGGGAGAGGGCAGAAATCGGGCTTAGCTCCCTGGCCCAGGCCATGAAGTCATCAAGCGCTCCGATGAGGTGCGCGCCCCCGACAAGGGCACCAACGGAACATCCCGCGATAACGTCCGGGCGCAAACCAATCTCATCGAGAGCCTGAAGCACGCCCACATGGGCCCAGCCTCGTGCGGCCCCAGACCCGAGTACCAATCCGAGTTTTTTCGCCATAGGTCGATCGCCACCTTTAAGTTCTGCCCCAGCATGTTTGGCAGAAGTTCACCTGGAAACGCAGGTTAGGAGAATAGTAACAGGCATTTCGAAAATATGACCTGATGAATGGAATTTAAATCAGGCTCTCAAGACCGGGTTAACCAAGGTTTGCCATTGTCGTGGTGAGCCTATGGAAAAAGCCGTGTGAGAAGGAACGTCCCCTTGGACCTCAACACCACATCCCTTTTGTCGAGCTTAACCGACCGTATGCGTCACCTCGCGGCACGGACAAATGTGCTTGCGGAGAACATCGCCAATGCGGATACACCCGGGTTTCGTGCCCGTGACGTTGCTCCGCCTTCGTTCGACAAAATGGCCCGGCGTGAGGCCATGCGCGTCAGTGATCCGCGTCATGTGACCAAGGCTGCAAGTAGCCAATCCAACGGGCCCCGAATTGTTGACGCGCCAGATCCGGATGCATCTCTCAACGGCAACCGAGTCTCGGTTGAAACCCAAATGATGAAGTTGTCGTCGACCCGCATGGACTACCAACTTGCGTCAACGGTTTATCGCAAGGGCCTCGCCATGATCCGTCTGGCCGCCCGCGGCGACCGCTAGTCCGATAAGGAGTTTAGGTTTCCATGGATGATCTCGGTACGGCTTTGCAGATTTCCGCTTCGGGCCTGCGCGCCCAATCGACCCGAATTCGGGTGGTTGCGGAAAACCTCGCCAACGCCAATTCAACGGCTGCAAATGCCTTTGAAGATCCCTATCGTCGGCAGATCCCGGTGTTCTCCACGCGGCTTGATCGCGATATCGATGCGAGCCTCGTGAGTGTTTCGCGCGTGACGCTCGACCCGTCGGCGTTTTCTCTGCGCTATGATCCTTCTCATCCAGCAGCAAATGATGACGGTTACATTCAACTGCCGAACGTCAATCCGTTGATTGAGATGATGGATATGCGCGAAGCCCAGCGCACCTATGAAGCCAATCTCGGGGCGATGGAACTGACCCGAACAATGGCCCGCGCCACCTTACGCATTCTGGAGTAGCATAATGAGCCTTGATGCTTTGAGCGCTGCCAAAGCCTACGCTAACGCCGCAACCGCTGCGGCTCGTCAGTCGGCGCCCTCTGTTCAGAACACCGACCGGCCGAATTTCCAGAACCTGGTGGCGGAAGCGGTCAGCCAGACGGTGAGCTCCATTGAAGCCGGTGAGGCCGTTGGCATTCAAGCTGCTAATGGCGAGGCAGACCTTGTCGATGTGGTCACGGCCATTTCCGCCGCAGAAGTTTCCCTGGAAGCAGCAATCGCGGTCCGCAACCGCGTGATTGAGGCGTACCAGGAAATCATGCGCATGCCAATTTAATTGGTCTTCTCGCACGCGACGTTTTGGACTGCGCAGCATTCTTGTTCTTCTCACTTTTTCCGGGCGAGACTTGGGAATTGCAATGCCCAACAAGGCAGGCTTCCGGGAGAGGATGAGAACATGACCGCTTTCGATCTGTTGATCAAAGATGCGCTGATTTTTGACGGGAGCGGGACCACGCCGGTTGAGGGCGATGTCGCAATCAAAGAGGGAAAAGTCGCGGCCCACGGCAAGGATCTAGACGAGACGCTGGCCGCCCGTGTCGTCGACGGGCGGGGCCAGTGGCTAATGCCGGGCCTCCTTGATATCCATACGCACTATGATCTTGAAGTGGAGCTTGCGCCCGGTTTGCCGGAATCGGTTCGTCACGGCACGACGACCGTGGTGGTTGCCAACTGTTCGCTTGGTCTTGCTTTCGGCAATCTGCGCGACGGGGTCCAGGACCCGGTAGTAGATTGTTTTGCCCGGGTCGAAAACGTTCCTAAGCCCGTGTTGAGCGCCGTCGCCGACAAGGCTGACTGGACCACATCCCGTCAGTACCTTGATCATTTGGACGGGCTGGCGCTGGGGCCGAACATCGTCCCTATGGTGCCTTATTCTATGCTGCGTATTGCGGCGATGGGCACAGATGCGTCTGTCACCCGAGATCCATCTCCTCAGGAGATGACCCGCATGGAAACACTTCTGCGCTCGTGCATGGAAGAGGGCTATGCGGGGTTTTCGTCGGATAATCTGCCGTTTCACTATCTTGCCAATGATCCGAACCGGGAGCGCCGGATTCCATCTCAATATGCAGGCTTTAAGGAGCTGAAACGACTGACCGGCATTGTCCGTGAGTTCGGTCGTATCTGGCAGGCAACGCCGCCAACGGACAACCCTCTTAAAGTCTTACGATCCTTCATGCTCACAAGCGGGCGCCTTAACAAAAAGCCTCTCAAAATAACGGCCGTTGCTGCGCTCGATGTTCGTTCGAACCGCAACATAATCCGCAGTGCGCATATTTTAGCACGGCTCCTGAACTCACCTCTCGTAAAGGGCAAGTTCTACCTGCAGAGCCTGGCGGCCCGGTTCAAGGTTTGGGGTGATGGACCTGTCACGCCTCTCTCCGAAGAGATTCCGGAAATGCGTGAGCTGATGATCCCGGACCTGGAAGATGATGAGGCGCGGCGCAAAATCTATGATGACGCTGGCTTTGAAGAGCGCTTCAAGGCGATGTGGCGCAAGGGCAAGGCCGGTTATAATCTGGATCGCCTGAAACGCATGGTTCGTCTGGAAGACCTGGCCCTGCGCCGGGATCTTTCGGAAATGGTCGTTGACCGCTCGCCGGTAGCGAGCTGGTCAGGTCAGAGCCTGCAAGCGATTTTTGACCGCTTGCGCCAATACCAAACGCAATTGTCCGGGGCGCAAAACGACGACGAAAAAGCGATTTTCGATGAGATGCCAATCGTGATTGACGACGCGGATTTCATGTTCGCGATCTTTAAGAAGTTTGACCGTGATCTCTACTGGCATACCATCAGCGCCAATTTTGATGAGAAAAAGATACGCAAGCTGACCATGTCCGAGACGTTCTTGCCTGGCTTTAGCGACGCCGGAGCACACCTGACCAATCTTGCCTTCTATGATGTGAACCTGCGGGCTCTAAAGATTGCCCATGAAGAGCGTGGCCATGAGGGCGTTGCATTCATGGTCAAGCGCTTGACCCGGGATCCGGCGGACGTCTTTGGCGTTGAGACGGGTTCCATTGCGCCGGGGGCAAAAGCTGACATTGTCCTGATCAATCCGAACGCGCTCGCACACCATGACGGGGAAGCTGAAACCCACCGGATCCATCGCGAGCTTTTGGGTCACGATCAGCTTGTCAATCGATCGGACGGGGTCGTCACCAAGGTCTTTATCGCAGGTGAGGAAGTCTGGGATGGGCAGGCGCCGACCGAAACGCTCGGCATGCGGAAACTGGGTGACGTGTTGCTTGCCGAACAGGCCGCATAGCGCACGACCTCTTGGCCTTTATTCATCTCCCGTTAACGGAATAGACACCCCGTCTTAACCCTACACCCGGCAAAATCTGCCGAGGTAGATAAATTCGGGGTGCGGCGATGACGGGCGCGGAAATTCTGGATATTGCGCGGGAAGCGTTCTTGGTGACGCTATTGGCAGCGGGTCCGGCGATGATCGCAGGGCTGGTCGTCGGCCTTTCCATCGCACTCCTACAAGCACTGACACAAGTGCAGGAAATGACCCTCGTCTTCGTGCCGCGGATTGTCATCATGTTTCTCGTTCTCTCGCTGACTTTGCCCTTTATTGGCGGCGTGCTCGGACGGTTTGCCATTAAGCTCTACGGCCTGATTGCAAATGGCGGCCTCCCGGGGGGGAGCGCCGTCGGTCTATGACCTTCTCGCTTGCTCCTTATGCCAACGAAATTGCCATCGGCATCGCGATCTTTTGTCGGATCGGGGCGATGATGATGGTCGCCCCGGGTTTTGGCGATTTCTCCTTATCGCCGCGGGTTCGGCTTGCTGCAGCGTTCCTTGTGACAGTGGCTCTGTTTCCGACGCTGGCAAGCGCATTCCCATCGGGACTTACGCAGATCGGTATCACCACGCTCATCTTCACTGAGACGGCAACAGGCCTTTTCTTTGGTATTGCTGCACGTATTTTTGTGAGTGCCCTGAATGTTGCAGGTCAGATCATCGCCTTGCAAATAGGCCTTTCCCTTGCCCAGGCTTTTGATCCAACCCAGGAGCTGCAAGGGGCGATCATTGGAGGATTTTTAGCGATCCTCGGCACAACTATGGTCTTTATGCTGGATCTCCATCATTTGCTGATTGGTGCGGTGGTCCAGTCATATGGCGTCTTTGCGCCGGCGACACTGCCTCCCATCAGTGATGGGGCAGCATTTCTCATTCAGACCCTTGCGGAGAGCTTCGGGCTGGGCGCAAGGCTAGCGGCGCCTTTTGTGGTGTTTGGCCTTGTTTTTTACATTGGCGCGGGGGTTTTGAACCGGCTGATGCCCCAAGCTCAGATCTTCTTTGCGGTGATGCCGGCCAATCTCCTGATTGGGCTCCTCCTCCTGATGCTGACGACCGGTCTCATGATGACCGCCTTCCTTGATAGCTTTGAGGTCTTCCTGACCGGGCTCCTCGGCTAAGCCATGGCGCAGGATCAGGACAATGCTCAGCGTACTGAGCCGCCAACCCAGAAGCGGTTAGACGACGCCCGTAAGAAAGGCGATGCACCGAAAAGCCAAGAAGTGACGACCCTTTTTCTCCTGGCCGCGATGGCGCTCGGGCTTTGGGCATTTGGCGATGGTTTGTCCGCAAGCCTTGCGCGTCTTGGACGCCCCTTTTTGGAGCAGCCCCATGCGATCGCCATGGACGCCTCAGGGCTTGCGTCTCTTTTTTCTTATCTCGCTCTGGCAATCGGTGCGACGCTTGGTGGGATCGCGCTTATCGTGCTCACGGCGGCGCTTGCCGGCAATATGGTTCAGGCAAAGCCTGTTTTTACGACGTCGCGCATGGCGCCTAAGCTCTCAAAGCTATCACCCGTCGCTGGTGCCAAGCGTATCTTCGGTCCGAGCGGGCTTGTTAACTTCGCCAAGGGTTTGGCGAAAATCGTCATAGTCGGGATGATTTTAGGCTTAGGGCTTTGGCCAGACCGGGAAAAACTGCCGGGGCTTTTGTACAGCGATGCGGGCGCCGTGCTCGACCTGGCCAAAGCCAGTATCTTGAAGCTTGTCAGTTTGGCGTGTCTCGCCATGACAGTGATTGCCGGGCTCGACATGGCCTGGCAACGCCACTCCTGGCGGGAGCGCCTGAAAATGACTCGCGAGGAAGTCCGCCGTGAACTGAAAGAAACCGAAGGCGATCCTCAAATCAAAGGACGTCAGCGGCAATTGCGCGACGCCCAGTCTCGCCAGCGCATGTTGGTGGCCGTCCAGGACGCAACGGTCTTGATCATGAACCCGACCCACTACGCCGTCGCGCTTAAATACGCGCCGGATGAAGAAGCCGCGCCGAACTGTGTTGCCAAGGGTCTTGATGAGCTTGCCTTGCGCCTGCGCGCTGAGGCTGACCGGTGCGGTGTGCCCGTTGTGGAAAATCCACCCTTGGCGCGCGCCCTCCATGGCTCCGTGGACGTGGGCGATGAAATTCCTGTCGAACACTTCGAAGCGGTCGCGAAAGTCATCGGCTTCGTGATGTCTCGCGGGCGAAAAAACAAGGGCGATAGCCCTGAGCGCTAGGCCTTCTTCCTTTGAAATTGCACTAGGCCCATTTCGCGAAGCAGCCCAATGTGCGCGGTCAAATTAGTGACCCTAAGGATAACCGCCGTGAGTGTGAAACCGGCCAACTCTCCAGACGATACGAGCGCAGCGGATCAAGACAGTCCTGCCGCGGAAGTCGTAGGCGAATCCACGCGGACCAGCGCCATTCAATCAGTTGAGGCGCCGCGTCCGCCGCTACCAGAAGACATTGCCAAGATGATGTCTGAGGCCGAAGCACGGGCACAAACCGGCGCCGCGCCCGCGACCTCTGCGAGCTCATTGGGTTTTAATTTCGAGACAGTCCTGACGGCGGTTTTGTGGCTCGGGGTTGGTTTTGCTGGGCTCGCCGCAGCGCTGGTCATCGCCCAGGGCCAGTCGCGGTACGGGCTCGTTATTGCCGGCGCGGCAATGATGGTGATCGTTGCGTTTGTCGTTTCTACCTTGGCCGGGTGGATTTCGCCCGCGCGTCTTGTGTCATCGCGAAAGTCATACGCCCGTGGTGACTATGAAGCGAAGGCCATTCTCGGTGGGACCGACGTGCTTGCCGAACTCGGCATCACAGAAAAAATCCTTGATACTGCTCCCGATGCCATTCTTGTCACGCAGCGAAGCGGTGTCGTTGTCTATGCCAATGCATCTTATCTCGATGTGGCCCGGGCGGCGGGCCTTTTAGGCGCAACAGGTCTCCCGCCGCGGATCGATCGGCTCTTTGGTCAGCATGGCAGTGAAGCCTCCAAGGTCTTCCGGCTCTGTAAAGCCGCAAAGGGTGGCGAGCTCGCTGAAGAGGCGCTCTATCAGTCGCTGGTTGCCGGGCCCGCCCATGAGCGGCGATGCTTTAATGTCAGTGTACGGCCGGTGGATGGCTCAGATCAGTTCGTATGCTGGCGCCTTCAGGAACTTCCCGCTGAAGACGATCAAAAAGATGTGCTGGCATCTTCCTATGCGGATTTTGTGAGCCCTGTTCTGGCGCTTTCGCGAACTGGTGCGATTGTGTGGACCAATGCAGCTATGCGCAAGCTCAGGGGCAAGGACGATTCCGCCGTGACCACCGCAACGCTGGATGAATTGATCCTTGGGGATGCTGAAGACCTGTGCCACCGCCTTTGGCTGGTTGACCAGGAGCCGATTGACGCGCTGATCCGGCGCCCCGGCCTAGATCCCTTGTCTGCAAAGTTCCGCGCCTTTCGCCGAGGCGGTCAGGGCGAAGGCTTTGTTTGTGTTGCGATTGATCCGGAAGCGGAAGAAGAAAGCGACGCGCCAGTTAAAGTGGCTGGTGATGTCACAGATGCGCCATTCGGTGTCGCTGTGGTCGAAGGTGAGCTTGGCTCCGACGCTAAAGTCACTGAGGCCAACAGTGCCTTCATATCCGCATTCGAGGGCGCTAAAAAAGGTACACCCCTGTCAAAGGTTCTGAACGATGACATCGTCGCGGAGATCTCTAAGGAGTTAAAGAAGAAGTCCGTAAACGCCTTAAAGTCCATTGACGTAACTAAGGGCGAAGGACCAGCGGCTCAAACTTATGCGGTCTTCGCGCGGCAGATAAAACGTCGTCGCGGGTCTTACGGGAAACGCAAAACATTTCTGTATACAGTTGATGTGACCGACCGGAAAAGAATGGAAGCCGACTACGCGCAAGATCAGAAGCTAAAAGCTATTGGGTTTATCGCTGGAGAGGTCGCCCACGATTTCAATAACCTTTTGCAGGTTGTCCTTTCCAGCAGCGAAGACCTGATGCGTCGCCACCCTGCTGGTGACCCGGCTTATGAGGACTTGGTTCTCATCCGGCAGAATTCTCAGCGGGCAGCAAATCTCACCAAGCAGCTCCTTGCCTATTCACGCAAGCAGACCCTCACCAGTAAACCGGAATCCATTACCGATTTGTTGTTGGATTTCTCAAGGTTTCTCGATCGCGCGGTTGGCGAGAATGTCCGGCTCAAGCTGGTCAATGGTCGTGGTTTGCCCCTTGTCAAGGTGGACGGTAATCAACTGGAAACAGCACTCATGAATTTGGCGGTCAATGCGCGGGACGCCATGGCACCAGCGGGGGGTATCCTGACCATTGAAACGCGCCCGATCTCGCGGGAAGAAATCACCAGCGATCCGGAGCTTCATAACCATCCAGGGATCGAAGAGGCTGATTATGTGGCGATTGAGGTGAGAGATACCGGTCCTGGCATTCCCAAAGATATTGCAGAAAAGATCTTTGAACCTTTTTTCACGACAAAAGAAGAAGGCAAGGGCACAGGCCTCGGCCTTTCCACCGTACACGGTATTATCGGCCAGATGGGCGGTGTGATCACAGTGAAAAATGGTGAGACGGCTGGTGCCGTTTTCACCGTTTATCTGCCCGCCCATGACGGGTCGTCCGATGCACAAGAAGAGACCGCTGAGGCAGATGCCGCTGCGGAAACAGACGGCGCGAAGGCTGAGCCCGCTGCGGACTACAACAAGGGTGGACGAATTCTTGTGGTTGAAGATGAGGACGCCGTGCGCTTTGTCGTCGTCAAAGCCCTGAAGCAAGCCGGGTACACCATCGAGGTGGCAGACGACGGTTTGGAAGCGCTGGAAATCCTGGAGCATGACAGCGATTTTGACCTGGTGGTCACTGATGTCATGATGCCCGAGGTTGACGGGCCATCCATGATTGACCAGGCGCGCCGGGAGCACAATCTGAAAGCCGGGGTTTTGTTCATGTCGGGCTATGCGGAATCAGCGATCCGTACACAGCTCGATAAAGTGGACAGCGCCCACTATCTTCAAAAGCCCTTCTCCATGGTTGACCTGAACAATCGCGTGAAAACCGCGCTCTACGAGCACGATCAGGCAACGGCTTCATAGGCGCACGCTAGGGAAAAACACCAGGCGCCGGGTCTGGTAAGCCTGGTCCAATCAGCGTAAACGATTTCTATGCGGCAGATTGTATTCGACCTTGAAACCACCGGTTTTCGTTTCGACGAAGGACATCGCATCGTGGAAATCGGTGCAATCGAACTGGTGCGCGGTGCGATCACGGGCAAGTCGTTTCATGCCTATGTGAACCCGGAACGAGACATGCCCCAGGGCGCTTATGAGGTGCACGGATTAAGCGAAAAATTCCTGCAGGGTTTCCCGGTGTTCACCCATGAAAGTGTGGCCCCGGCTTTCCTTGAGTTCGTTGGCGAGGCAGAGCTGATTGCCCATAATGGTCTCGGGTTTGACCTGCCGTTTTTGAATGCTGAGCTTGTCCATGCGAAATTGCCGGAAATTAAAAACAAGCTGATCGATACGCTTCATATCGCACGGCGCAAATTCCCGGGCTCGCCCGCCAGCCTCGATGCGTTGTGCGGCAGGTTCGGTGTGAACACCAAAGAGCGTGAGCGCGATGGTCACGGCGCTTTGCTCGATAGCCGCCTCCTTGCGGAGGTCTATATTGAGCTTACAGGCGGCGTCCAAGCTGGCCTTGCATTCGGGGCGGCGAGTGACGGTGCCGGCGCTAATGGCAGTGGGAAACGAAAGCCTGCGGTTCAGCGGCAAGCCCCCCTTGCCTCGCTTGTTACCGAAGAAGAAGCCGCCGCGCACGCAGCCTTCATCGAGGAATTCGGTGAAGGTGCGTTGTGGCATGGCAATGCTTCGTAGGACGGACCCCTACCCAAGCCTCACCATTTATCGTGATTGAGAGACCTATGCTGTTGCCGATTGCGCGCCGGCTTCCTGCATCTTGCGACGCTCATAGATCGCAAAGAAGTCGATCGGGTCGAGCATAACCGGCGGAAAATTGCCCGACTGGGTCGTTTCAGCGACAATCTGACGAACGAATGGGAAGAGTAGCCGCGGGCATTCCACGAGCAAGACCGCTTCGAGCTGGTCTTGGGGGATGCCGGTAATCTCAAACGCGCCACCATAGGTCGTCTCTACGACGAATACCGCTTCGTTGTCCGCCATTGCCCGTGCGGAAACCGAAAGCTCCACCTCAAAATTGTTCTGGCCGAACGTACGCGCGCCCACATCGACATTGACTTCGATATTCGGGTTCGCGGCACCCTGGCGGAACACGGCCGGGGCCTTCGGGTTTTCAAAAGAAAGATCTTTTAGGTATTGCGCCAGAACGCGCAGGCTTGGTTGGCTTTGCTGAGGCTGGCCGGCTTGGCCGTCTGATCCCTGCGGTGTGTCGGACATGGCGGATCCTATCGGAATGGAAAGAAAGCGTGGGGTTTACACGGGCGCACTCGCGACTGCAACCCGCGCGTCACAAATGCCCATTTGGTTCGACCCAGGCGCAATCCGTGGTTCAAGGTCTGCGGTGCTGGTCGATGATGATCGTCGCATCGCCGTTGGCAACTTTCTGTTTGAGCCAGGCGGCGGCTCTGCCGGCAAGCCAGCGCCTGACAGGAGGTACCAAAAGCGTGAACCCGGCAATATCCGTTAAGAAACCGGGGGTCATCAACAAGGGCGCGGCTACAACCAGAAAAACCCCGTCCACCATAGGCCCAAGGGGCGCTTTGCCACTTTGCAGATCGCTACGTGCCTGCAAGGCCGCGTTTAGGCCCTGAATTCTGAGTAAAACGCCCCCAAGAACAGCTGTGACAACACACGCGATCAGGACTGGACCGACGCCGAATTGACCTCCTGCGGTGATCAAGACGTACACTTCCGCGATAGGCGCGATAAAAAAGAGAGTAATTAAGGCTAGCGTCATCGGTTTGTGGTGTTTTTAGCGGCTACGCCCCTATATAGGGATGTGTTCCGCGGAATTTGAGTGGAAGGCACAAAAAGGACGTTATGGATCCGGTCGTATTGATATTTGCCGCTTTGGCCCTGTTTGTCATTTTCAAATTGATCTCGGTTCTGGGTACCCGGACCGGCCATGAACAGCGCCACGATATTGAGGGTTTGCAGCGGGCTGCCCGGGCCGCAGAAGCTGCGCATAATGGGGAAGATGGCACCGAGAAAACGGACCAGTTCGATACCGAAGACGATGAGCCCATTGCGCCAAAACCCGCTGTGAGTGCGGAAGCTAAGTTGCTGCAAGAAGCGGATCCGTCGTTTGACGAGAAATCGTTCCTTGAAGGGGCAAAGAGCGCTTACGAGCTGATCGTCGAAGCCTTTGCCGAAGGGGATGTGGGCAGTATCCGGCAATACTTGGAGACATCCGTCTACGATGCGTTCAAGCAAGCGGCGTCTACCCGTGAGGCTGCTGGCCAGACCTTTGACCTGAAATTTGTCGGTATTGAAACCGCTCGCCTTGAAAGCGCGTCCGTGGAAAAGGGGCTGCTTCAGGCAACCGTGGATTTTGTCTCAAATCAAGTTAGAACCACCTATGACAGTGACGGCAATGTTGTCGATGGCGATCCGAACCGGATTGATCTGGTTAAGGATCGTTGGACATTCAGCCGTAAGCTGAATGCGAGCGACCCGAATTGGACGCTCGTTGCGACGGGGGCAGCATAACACTGGCGCTCATCGTAGCGCAGGGCACTGTCATCTGATGTGTAGACACAATCTGGTGGTAACCCATGGTCGCGCCAACTTCTCAACTGATGTCCCGCCTGCCTCTTGGGCTTATCTTCGCAGTATTGTTAGCGATCATTGTGGCGGCAGTTTTGGTCACAGGCGTTTTGCCGCCTAACTGGCGCCAAGTGCCAGACCTTGAAAACTATGACCTTGTTTCAGCCCGCTATGAACCGATTGCCTTTACTGATCTGAAGGATTGGCATGCGGATCAATTGGTGGATGCCCTGCCGGCTTTTGTGCGCTCTTGCACACGGGTGGCCAACCTGGCAGATGATGCACCATTTAATCCCAAAGAGGCCATCGACCTGAAGCAGAAAGGCACGGCTCGCCTCGGTACCGTTGCTGACTGGCGTCCGGCTTGTGTTGCCGCGCAGGAGATTGATGCCGCGCGATTTTCGGATCCGAATGCTCTATCTGCGGCAGTTCGGAACTTCTTCCAGGACTATTTCACCCCGGTCCATGTCGTTGCTCAATATGAGCGCCGCGACGGCGCGCGCGGTCCAACTGCCCATACCCAAAAGACCGGTCGGCTGACCGGGTATTTTGAACCGGCCTATGAGGCGCGCAGAGGCCGCGATAGTGAGTTTTCTGCGCCAGTTTACCGGCGCCCGGACGATTTGATCTCCGTCGATCTCGGCGGCTTCGACCCGGACCTGGCAGGCAAGCGTATTGCTGGACGCCTTTTGGACGGGGCATTGAGACCTTATCCAGATCGGGCGGCTATTAATCAGGGGGCGATCATTTCAAAGACCGCACCCCTTGCTTTCTTGCGCCCGAACGAGCTGTTTTTCTTGCAGATACAGGGTTCCGGTAAGCTTGAGTTCGAGGGCAAAGACGCCATCTATGTGGGCTATGACGGCCAAAATGGTCACAAGTACTTTCCCATTGGGCGGCGGCTCGTTGAGGACGGTGTTCTTAGTCTTGAGGCTGTCAGTATGCAGTCGATTATGGACTGGCTTAGGACAGCTGATGCCGATAAAGCCCAGGAAGTCCGTGAGGAAAACAAATCCTATGTGTTCTTCCGTCAGATTGAAGGCCGCGAGGACGATGAGTTGGGCCCGATCGGTGCCCAGGGTGTGCAACTAACGGCGCTGCGCAGCATTGCTGTTGATACCCGCTTTCACGGCCTTGGCACGCCAATCTGGGTGGTTGCTGAAAACCTTGAACGATCGACCGATCAGATGGGCTGGCTTCTGATTGCCCAGGATACCGGCGGGGCAATCAAAGGACCTTCGCGCGGTGATGTCTTTGTGGGCACAGGCCGGGAAGCGGGCGATCTTGCTGGACCCTATAACTCGATCGCGGCATTCTATGCTCTGTTGCCGAAGTCAGTCGCGCGCAATCTCGCCGGAGACGATACCTGATGTCGCGTCGCACATTGTCCCCCGAAGAGCGCCGGTTGTGGCAACGGGTGGCAAAAGAGGTCGAAAAGCCGCTCGACGAAAAAGATCGGCAGAAACTGCACCTTCAACAGGAAATGTTGCAGGAACAGGGTGCGACCCAAGGCTCGACGCTCGACGTGCACGGGCAGGCAACGAACGCCCTACCGGCACAGACTGTCCCGCGTTTACCGGGGACGGCCCGTGGGGGAAGTAATGACCGAAAGACAAAGCCTGCGTCTGTTTCCCGCCAGCGCCTGAAGAGCCTACCCCCTGCCCTTAACGCTGGAGACCCGCGCCGAGATCGCCATGCGGGAACCGTCCGTTTGCCGATTGATCGAACCCTCGATCTCCACGGGCGCACTGAGCGAGAAGCTGAAGTGCAATTCCGTCGATTTATAATGGGCGCCTCTGCTGACGGGTGTCAGTGCGTCCTCGTGATTACCGGCAAAGGCGGCCCCGCCTCGGCGTCAAATCTTGCGCGGGCCCGCCAGTCAGGGTTTGACCATGGACGCCGGGGCGTGTTGCGGACGCGATTCATGGATTGGCTGGAAAGCTCCGACGTTCGTCCGCTTGTGGCGCGTGCTGCAAAAGCCCGCCAGCCCCATGGCGGGGACGGGGCATTCTACGTGTTCTTGAAGACCAGGAAAGCCAAGCTCTAATTGAAACCGTCTTTATGGAGACGGACTCAAAAGGCTCAGTTTTTTCAGCTAAGCCGGACTAACCAACCAGTCCCAGATTGATCAAAAGAGCGTAGGCAAAAAGCCCCAACAGACCGATGCCGATCGCCGGAATGAGCAAGCGGGAAAGCCGAACGAACCAGGTCTCGATCGCATCGGCAGCGAGTGCCCGTGGCATTTCCAGGTACCAGCGACGGCGGGCGTGGCGTGGCAATTGCGGTGCGGCAAACGGCACGGCCGCTAGCACAATAACGCCGCGGTTTTTCCAACGAGCGAACGCTTTTTTCAATGCCCCGTTTACCACTGACCCACGGACCCGGCGGAATCGACCGAGCCAGAACATCGACACTAAAGTGACGACACCAAAGACGCCCGCAACTGGCCAGGCGTTTTGGGTCACCGCGGCGATGGGGTTGCTCAGTAGAGAGACGTTATAGATTGCCGCTAGGGCAAATAAACCGACGGCCGCGATGAGGGCTGTGCCGCCCCATTTTGCGAGGCCAACTTCCGGACGATAAGAGATATCATCGTCAAAGTCGGCACATGAGAATTCCATATCGAGAACGATCCCAGCTGGATTGCTCCGTTCACTGTCTTCATCAATCCGCGTCACGGCATGGCGAACACCGTAGTTGCGCAGGTAATCTTCGACGTCGCCAATGCTGGCCGCATCTTCCGACCGGCGGAAACGGAGCATGACGCGCACGCCTGGGCCGTTTTCCCGATCATGGTTCAGGTCATCAATGTCGAAGCGTTGGTGGGCGTCGTTTTTCACGTCGCGCAGACGCTGCATCCAATAGCGGGTCTTGGCATCTGTGGTGCGGTAAGCGTCTTCGTAGAGTGTTTCGTCCGGGGCCGGACCAACAACGAGAAAGCGCGTCTTTGTGGGGGCGGTGTCTTCCAAATCATCGTCGATGATCGTGAATTCGGGCGTCCGCATAGCAACTTCAAACGGAAGCACGGCGGCATACAGGGGCGCGTCCTGACGCTGGCTCGACATGGTCGAGACAAAATTGACGCCGGAGCCCCCGGACGTCGCGCTTCGCGGATCGAAAAACGTGTTGACCTGGCGGTCGCGGTCAAGGGTCGTTCGAGCAAGGCGCGCCATTTCACGGTGGGGTTCGACCGAGCGCAGGGTTTCAGCAACGTCGACACCTGCCGCGCGCAATCCGTCCAGTTTCGATTTGCAACGCCGAGCCGCGTCTGGGCCGCAGAAGACCATGTCGACACGGTTGCGCAGAAGAAACTGACCTGCCTGGTCTATGTTCAGGTCTGCCCGGTAGTCGTCGAACGATTGCCGGCCCACATCCTCACCAAAGGAAGAGCGGACAGTTTCATTAGAGCCATATGTATTACGGCGGCTGGCAAGTAACGATGAGAGCGCCGATCCCGGGTGCGAAGACTGCACCAGATCAAGCACTTGGGGCTCATAGACGGCGAGGCAGTAATGGTCGGTGGCTTCGACCTGCTCCACGCCCATAAGCGTGAACAGGTTTGAGATGGCACGCAGGCTCTCGAAATCATAACCGGTATAAGGGCTGTAGAATGGGACTACAGCGAAATCCGCGGTCCCCTGTTTGACCGCCAGCAGGGCTTGTTCTTTGGAGCGAAGGGGCTGGCGATTGGCGGTATTGATGTCGAAATGAAAGCGGCTGTCGCGCTCGCGCTGGCCAATTTCGGTAATATTTGTGGTCTTCTGGCTGACCGAATACCCGCCATCAGCCGTTCCGTGACGGGATGCGGTTGAAATAAATTGGTTTGTGGCTTGGTATCCAAAACCATATTCTTCGCCTGAAAAGGCGATCCTCGGTTTCGGTTTCATCGGCGCACCGTCAGCCATCGTCTTGCGACCCCACAAAAAGTCCCCAGAAGAGAGAAGGTTAACCCGGCAGCCCCCAATGATAAAGCCCGGAATTGCCGGTTCGATGTGGCTGTTCGGCCACTCCGGCGATTGTCAACGGCTCCTAGAGGATAAACTTTGACAAGTCCGCATTGGCTGTAATCGAGGAAAGCCGGTCGGACACAAATGCAGCATCCACCGTCACGCTCTCCCCGTTTCGGTCGGCAGCCGTGAAGGAAAGGTCGTCCAGGACCGTTTCCATGATCGTGGCGAGCCGGCGGGCACCAATATTCTCAACGGTTGAATTTACCGATGCTGCCCCGTCCGCCAGAGCATCGATCGCATCATCGGTAAATTCCAGCGTGACCCCTTCGGTCTGCATCAGCGCTTGATATTGGCGCACGAGGCTCGCCTCTGTTTCGGTCAGGATGCGTTTCAGATCGTCCCGGGTGAGAGCCTCTAGCTCCACCCGGATTGGCAGGCGGCCCTGGAGTTCTGGGAGCAGATCGGATGGCTTGGATACATGAAAGGCCCCAGAGGCAATGAACAGAATATGGTCCGTTTTTACCGGCCCGTACTTTGTGGCAACCGTTGCGCCCTCAATTAAGGGAAGGAGGTCGCGCTGGACCCCTTCTCTGGACACATCGGCGCCTGATCGGCCGGCTTCAGCGCCGCGGGCAATCTTGTCCACCTCGTCCAAAAAGACGATGCCGTCGTTTTCCGCCAGCTCAACGGCCTCGCGCAAAAGCGCTTCCTCGTCCACGAGCTTGTCGGATTCTTCGGCAATCAGAGGTTCATAGGCATCGCAGACTTTGAGTTTTTTCCGTTTTGTGGCACCGCCAAAGGACTTCCCCAGAATATCGCTTAGGTTGATCATGCCCACTTGGGCGCCGGGCATCCCAGGGATTTCAAACGATGGCGACTGGCTCCCGGTTTCGGCGAGATCAAGCTCAATCTCCCGGTCATCCAGCTCCCCTGCCCGGAGTTTTTCAAGGAACCGGGCCCTGGTCGTCTCGCTCGGGTTCTCGCCGGTTAGGGCCTCGAGAACACGGGTCTCGGCCTCCACATGGGCGCGCGCCCTCACCTCATCGCGCTTGCGCTCGCGCATAAGACCGACGGATATCTCCACGAGGTCACGGACGATTGAATCAACATCCCGGCCCACATAGCCGACTTCAGTGAATTTGGTCGCTTCCACTTTCAAGAATGGCGCACCTGCTAGTCGCGCCAGTCGCCGGGAAATCTCCGTTTTGCCAACGCCCGTCGGGCCAATCATCAGGATGTTTTTCGGGGTGATCTCGTCGCGCATTGGCGGATCAACCTGACGACGGCGCCATCGATTTCGAAGCGCAATGGCGACCGCGCGTTTCGCAGCCCCTTGCCCAACAATAAAACGATCGAGTTCGGAGACAATTTCGCGGGGCGAAAAATCAGACATGAAAAAGGGCTCACTCAGTTAACAAGTGAGCCCTACCTAAGAATGCCTGAGGCGAATGGCAATGATCGCCACTGAAGCAAGCCGCGGCTGAGTGCTTCCACTGCGGCTCGATTAACCCGCTGCTGTCGGTGTTTCCGTGCACGTATCGTAGTCGTCTAGATCTTCACACATTTGAATGTGAAAATCGATCCGCGGCCAGCGGCGAGCCCGGTGTTTGAATTTGAACGGTCGATTAAAGACCATCTCTGTAACGGTCAGCTTATAAGTATAGTTCACTTCCGCATAAATGAGAGACGTGCCTTCAGGAATAGACCTTGCTCTCACGGCCCCATGCTTGGCGCCAGGTTCCTTGGCATTCTCGCCCTTTTTGTTGCGGCTCCAATGCACGATTGATTTGTCGCCACCATCGGGGTCGCGCACGAGGCTATAAACGTTTACCACTGTACCGGAAAGATTATCCGTTTGCAGCGAATTGGTGACATTCGTAATCAGGATGTCGAGATCTTCCTGTGAAATATTAGCCAGATCGTTCTCGTCACGCGACTGAGAGACAAGATCGGCAAGCTGATTAACGGCGACGGTCATACGCCGTTTCACAGTCATCAGCTCCGACGCCTCAAGCGTGCCGAAGAAAAGGGTGAGCATGGATGGGACGATCAAGGCAAACTCAACGGCACTGACGCCCCTGGTGTTCCGACGGAACCGCTGAAAGAGACTACCGTTTTGTGAGTGATCAGCTTTAAGAGATGGCGCTATGAGGTTCATGATGATCAGCCCCCCGTTGTCGTTTGCTGGTTACGCAGGAATGGTTCAGACCGAAACGTGAAGGATGTGGTCAGCTTCTTAAATCCCTGCTCGTCGGTCAGGTTGACGCCGATTGCGGGATTGAGCGTCTTGAACAGAAGACACAGACGTACCCGCACAATAGAGTTTTCCGTACCGGTATCGTATTTGATCGCCTCCACCAACTCCTCTGCATCGTTTCGGCAGACAACCTGGCTGTTGTCATTTTGCAAGGCGGTGAACGTCGGGAAAGTTTCAACCTCAACGGTTAGGCGCTCTTCACACTTGCCGAAGTTGTCAAGTTCAGGGCAAACGACCTCTCGAAAAAATTGCTCCGAGGTCATATTAATGCCTTGCACATCCCCGGTGCGGATCAGTCGAGCCGCGTCCAGGGTCACAGTGTCCATTCGTGAATTGGCAAAATAGTACCAGCCAATTTCGAAGGTAGAAAACATCAGGGCAAGGAATGGCCCGATGAGAATAGCAAACTCAACGGCAGAAGATCCGGACTTGTCCCTTAGAAACCTGGGCCCAAGCCCGATTTTGCGGCGAGGCTTCGCCAAGCGTGGGTTTGGCGAAGATGGGTTAGTCAGTACGGGTCTGACTTTCTTGATTGACCGGATGATCATCGCTTTCTTCCTTACCGGCTGATGTGAAGTTTCACGAGGTCGGCGGCGATGTCCTCGAAGGCTTCTTCGAGCTCAAGGCCGTCGTCTGCTTCATAGAAGAAGGGCTCACCAGGCTTGGAGGCACAGGCACGGTAGAGGGTTTCAACCCGCGAATTGTTCAGGTCGAACATGATCGTGTAGACGAGGTACCCGCGGTTCTTGAGGCGTTGACAGGTGCGCAGGAATTTGTCGTCGATCTCGTCTCGCATTTCGCCTTGGCTATCGACATTTACACCCATCCGCTCCTCTTCCGAGTAGCCATAGGCAGTGAGCTGAGTTTCTAGGTGGGTGTCGCGGCCGAGAACTGTGTTTTCACCGTCAGTCATGATGACCACAGCTTTTTGCCATTGCCCATCATCATCAGCGATTTCGCTTTCAAACGGCGCATCTGGTGACAAGAGACGCTCGCCCCAGATGGTTCCAACAGCTGAGTTGGTCCAGCCATCCGCGTGGAGCGTTTCCATATAGTCTTTGACTTCTTGGCGATCACCGGTGGACGGCAAGATCTCCGTTGGGCAGCCATAGTTCGGTCCACGGTTGCCGTTGCCACTGTCGTCTACCGACGGAGACTGGTCGTATTTGCCCGTGTATTTGTTGTTTATGGGATCATACCAGCCAGGATATGCTTGGCGCACAATAAACTCATCAGAGCCTGCATCTGAAGCGCCGAACTCGTCGAGGAAGTCCTGAAAATCCTGGAGTTCGGAGTTTGTCGCGCCGTGATTGCCGGTACCGCGACTGGTTGGGTACTGAATAGCGTCACGAGACTTGTCGACAATGTGGGCGTACTTTTTGAAGGCCTGCGTCGTGGAGTAGCCGGATTCTGTATAGAACTTATCGTCGATAAAGTTCCGGTTTCCATAATTGTTATTCGTGTAACCACGGCCAACCGGATTATCGAACCAGAAGTAGTCTCCACTGAACGTTCTTGAGACGGTACCCTCGTTCAAGGTGACGGTGAAGCCGCCACTCGTTTGGCAATTGCCGCCCGAAGATGCCGAACAGTCCGGCTCGTCTGCATGGAACATCGGGACCCAGTAGGAGTTCTCGACGCTCGTCAGCTCTTCTGATGTTTCGGAGAAGACGGGCGCTGAAGTGAAGGCATCCAAGGTGCGCTGCTGATACTGATCGAGTGTCATAGCAGAGAACGCGGAGGGTGCCGTCATATAGTCGACAAGCTCAGAATAAGTCGCAGCGCTGCCTGAAGGCACGTCGATCTCATCGAGTGGGTACGGACGAGATTCAACACATCCTTTCCAGCTCACGTTGTTCATTGAGCGGAAGAGGTCGAAGTGATTCACTTGGGTGTCTGTGTCGATTGTCCCGTTCTGGTCCACGTGAAAGAAGCGGTTGCCGTGATAGAGCGCTTCTGCACCGGTATCAGCCCAGGTATTCTTCCAGGTTGACGCACCACCGGCGTTGACCAGGTGGTTGAATGGTACAACACCGATCTGGACGTTGTCGCTGTCGGTATCTGACCCAAACAGAACGTCCATTAGCTTTTCGGTCGCATCGCGGAGGGAGTCGATTTTTCTATCGCCGCCCACATAGTTGCCCATGGAGCCACTGACATCGACCACGAGCGCCAGATCAACGCGACCCGACCCCTGCAGCGTGATTTCGTTATCGCAATTGACCGAGAAATCGCGCTTGTTATTTGATGGGTTGCCGTCGAGATCAAAAACCCGATAGGCCGCTTTTAGAATTTTTGAGTTTAGCGTTCCGGAGACATTTGGCTCAACAGTTTGCTCGGTTACTTTGAAGCTAACCTGAAGATTATCCACAGATCCTTCGTGCTGGAAGTTGTCCTTGAAGAATTGCGTGCCGTATTCGGTGAGATAAGTTTCCCGTTCGGAATCGGTCATGTTCTGCGCTTCAGGCGTTTCATTGAGCCGCGCAACGGCCAGACCAGCTGCATCGCATGCTTCGGTCATGTCCGATCTGATCGTATTGAGGCGGGTGTAATCAACGGCCCCGCCTGCAAATAATAAGAAGAGCGGGAGCGTCAATACATAGAGGATTGCGATTGCGCCTTGATTGTCCCTTACCAAGCCCAAAACAAGGGACTTAGCCCTTGTTGACGCTCTGTATGCAAACGAATTGAACTGGTTCATACTGTTTCTACTCCAAGCCAGCGCAGTGGCCGTACAATTCTGGTCTTGGAAGAAGTATGGACCCGGTCAGGTAAATCGTTGCTGAAATTTCACGGTTAACAAAAATAGTTGTGGTTCAGATTTAAATCTTTTGTACAAAGATTTTTAGAACCAAATCAGCGGCAGAAGAAAACGGGCTCGTCGCCAATCCTGAAAAAGTGATACAACTTTGACGCTATGGCGAGACCGTTAATAGGCGCAAAAAAATTATGTTGTAATTGTCTCTATCGTGAGATTTTCATTCGTATAGACGCAAATCGAGGCGGCAACGGCCATTCCCTTGCGCACAATCGTCTCGGCTGGAAGGTCCGTTTCTTCAAGGAGCGCGCGGGCGGCAGCTCTGGCATAGTCGCCGCCTGAACCAATAGCGGTGATCCCTGCCTCTGGTTCGATCACGTCGCCTGCACCGGTTAGGGTCAGGGTTGTGTCTTTATCGGCGACAATCATCATGGCTTCCAGTCGGCGCAGATATCTGTCCATGCGCCAGTCCTTGGCGAGTTCCACACAGGCGCGCGTCAATTGATCCGGATACTGTTCCAATTTGGCTTCAAGGCGTTCCAGAAGAGTAAATGCGTCTGCAGTCCCGCCCGCAAACCCGGCAATCACTCTGCCCTGCCCTAGGCGTCGAACCTTGCGGGCATCGCCTTTGACAACCGTTTGACCGAGGCTGACTTGCCCGTCGCCGCCGACGCAGACCGTGTCGCCACGCCTCACACTCAAAATGGTAGTGCCGTACATCTGTTCAGGGGAAGAATGGGAGCTCGTCATGGATCTCATCGTCGCTTTGCGGTCGCACGACCGATCACATTGAAAGTAAACCGGGCGTTGAATGAATGGGCTTTTATTGTGCTGTTGTCGTAAGTGGTTGTAACGATAGGAGCAATGTGTGCATCTGCCGTTTTTTGGTCGCCAGTGACTAGGCGACCCCTTGGTGGCTGCTGGGTGACCATTGAACGACCGGCCAGGAAAGCGCTGAACGAGGATGGGTGACAAGCAATGAGAAACGCAACGGTCGAGCGAAAGACCCGCGAGACGGAAATATTCGTGGCGTTAGAACTCGACGGCACCGGCGATTACGATGTTGAGACCGGGATCGGGTTTTTCGATCACATGTTGGAGGCGTTCTCCAAGCACTCCTTGATCGACCTGAAAGTCCGTGCCGAAGGTGATCTTCATATCGATATGCACCATACCGTTGAGGATGTGGGCATCGTCATGGGTCAGGCTGTCCAGCGCGCGATTGGCGATGGTGCGGGGCTGACGCGGTTTGGCTCAGCCTATATTCCCATGGACGAGACTTTGTCGCGGGCGGCGGTGGATGTTTCCATGCGGCCCTACCTCGTTTGGCGCGTTGATTTTCCCCGCGACAAGATCGGTGAGATGGATACTGAGCTGTTTAAAGAATGGTTCCACGCCTTTGCGACCAATGCCGGGATCTGCCTCCATGTGGAAAACCTCTACGGCCAAAATAGCCATCACATTATTGAGTCTTGTTTTAAGGCCCTCGCTCGCGCCTTGCGGTCAGCCCTTTCCATTGATGGACGGCTGGAAGGTGATACCCCTTCCACCAAAGGACATCTCGGCAGCTAGCTTTTTCGCAAGGGCTTGACGAAAGGGCCTAACCAAGGGGCTTTTCGAAATCGGGCAGAGTATGCCCGTGGCGGTCGTTTCCCGCCCCCCTGCCCTATGTTCTTGAGAGTTGGATCAGAAGACTGGATATGACGGGTACTGTGACAGTTATAGACTATGGGTCCGGCAATCTGCGTTCGGTCCAGAAGGCTTTAGAACGCGCTGCTCGTGAAATCGACCTTAATGCTGACATCCAGTTGTCCGACGACCCGGTGCGCATTTCCCGGTCGGACCGGCTCGTTTTACCGGGCGTCGGGGCTTTTTCTGCTTGTAAAGAAGGACTACTGGCCTGCGACGGCGTCCTTGATGCCATGACCGACCACGTGCACGCCCATGGGCGCCCATTCCTTGGGGTTTGCGTTGGCATGCAGCTGCTCGCCTCGCGCGGCCATGAGTTTGGGGTTCACGAGGGGCTCGGTTGGGTTCCAGGTGATGTCCGTCGTTTTGATGCAGCATTGGAGCTACCCGTCCCTCACATGGGGTGGCAGGAAGTGACGTGGGACCCTTCCCATGAAGCCTGGTCACGCCCTGGGTTGGCCTACATTCGGACAAGTGAGTATTACTTCTTGCACTCTTTTCATTTCGTCCCAGAAACACCCGCACATTGTCTGGCCGAGTGTCGCTATGGCAGACCTTTCTGTGCGGCAGTCGGGCGGGATAATATTCTCGGTGTGCAGTTTCATCCGGAAAAAAGCCAGTCAGCCGGCATTTCGCTCCTCAAACGATTTCTCACCTGGTCGCCTTGAGCGCAGTGGGGAGTATAACTATTTATTTTCAGATACTTAACAGGTAATATCCATGGACAAGTCCTTCACTCTCTATCCGGCAATCGACTTGAAGGCTGGAAAGTGCGTGCGCTTGCTCCATGGGGAGATGGACCAAGCGACCGTCTATAACGACGACCCGGCCAGCCAGGCTCGCGCGTTCGCCGACCATGGGCTTAATTGGCTCCATATTGTTGATCTCGATGGGGCTTTTGCCGGCGAGGCGGCAAATCGGGCAGCGGTGACATCGATTCTCACTGCAACGGACGCCAAGTGCCAATTGGGCGGTGGCATCCGGAGCATGGACGCCGTGGAAGGATGGCTTTCAGCTGGGTTGACCCGGGTCATCCTCGGTACGGCCGCGGTCAAAGACCCCGACTTTGTAAAGGCCGCGGCAAAGGCCTTTCCCGATCAAATCGCAGTGGGGATCGACGCCCGCGGCGGGATTGTTAAAACCGATGGATGGGCGTCGGACAGCGGCCATACCACTGCCGATATCGCCCGCCGGTTCGAAGATTGCGGCGTCGCAGCGCTGATCTTTACCGATATCGGGCGGGACGGAGCCTTGAGCGGCGTCAATGTAGAGGCCACAGCGGCCTTGGCTCAGACGGTCACCATCCCGGTTATCGCGTCCGGGGGTATTGCCGGGCTTGAAGATGTTCGCGCTTTGGCGTCCCATCCGTCCGGGATTGAGGGTGCGATCACGGGCCGGGCCCTGTACGACGGACGACTTGACCCAAGCGATGCCTTGCAAGTCTTAAAAACGCTGAACGGTTAGCGGCTCTTTTCCGAGAGCCTTGAAATGGCGCTCAGAGTGCGCATCTTGGCGCATTCCTTGCGGGCTTGTTGTTACTGTAGGCACCGGTAGGTTGGTGCCTTCCACATTTCATGTCTCGCAGCCAAAACGAGCACCGCAACAGAAGTGACTTGGCTACACTGATGGCGCACTTTGCCTCCAAAATTCGCATCGCGTTGACCGGCCCGGGTGTGACACGAGAAGCATTTGAGACCCTATGTTTGGGCCGTGGGCCGGTTCTCGGGCGGCAACTTATCAAACGCGAAGGGTACGCGCGGCGGTCTAGGAGTTTTGACCGTCTTGATGGTGGCCTTAGCAAAGCGGGGCTCAGTCTCTCGGTGGAGGAGAGGGCCGATGGCACGCCGGCAAGCACGCGCCGGGTGATCGAGCGCCGGGTGATCGAGCGCCATGACGCGTCGCGAGGGCCAGCCTGGGTCGGTGCGTACCGGGACACCCGAACCGGCCTTAAAGACATTGCTGACCCCATTGGATTTGCCGCATTCGATGACCTGGTAAGGGCAAATGGCGGCAAGAACGTCGAAACGGTCAATGTCGCCACGCTCACGAGCGAATGCGAACTTGCTCTGATTGAGGAAGGAGGAGCGCTGCTCGAGATTGTTCTTGAAAAAGGGAGTGTTGTGACCGCCTCTTCACAAGAGCGCGTCCCATTCGCTCAACTTCAGATGTCATTGATCGATGGACCGGTGGATGTCTTGTTCGATTTTGGCCGCGCGGCAGTTTCCGGGGGCGGTCTACGGCCTACGTTAGACGGCCCTGCCTCTGGAGCCCTTGCAACGATCGGGGCTACAAGCCGCGGTTCTTTAGGAAAAACACCAAAGATTAATCTTGGGGCAGACGATGCCGCCGATGGCGGGCTGACCCTCGGATTGTCGGTCTTCGCTCGGCGACTGTGCGCGCTGGCACCGGTCCTAATCGAAACGGATATCTCTGAGCGCACAGGTCTGGAAGCTGCTTGGCAAACACGTGTTGCCCTGCGGCGGTTCCGGGCCCTGGAGCGGGTCTATCGTCGTGCATTGCCCTTGAACAGCGTCCGCGATTTGAACGTCCGGGCTAGAGGGTTTGCAAGACTGATCGGTGTTGCCCGCGACTGGGACGTCTTCTTAAGTGAAACCCTCCCTCAGTATACCGATGGGATCGAAGAAGATATTTCCTCAGAGGTCGGCTTTTCGTTATTGCAGACTCAGGCAGAAGCAGAAAAACACGAAGCCTGGCGCGCCGCTCGTACCGCATTGAGTGGACCCGGCTATGCTCATTTCCTGCTCGATCTGATTGAAACCGCCACATTGAAGCCTTGGCATTCATCAGCTGCCGCTCGTCAGTCTGAAATGGCAGAGAGCCAAAAGCAATTCAGTCAAAAAGTCGACAATCAAAAACCTGACAGGCACTTGCGCGCGCTCGCGCCTGCGTTTGCTGCGGCGGCACTGAACAGACGCCTAAAGGCAGCCTCTCAAACAGCCAAGCAGATTTCATTGGCCAACCTGCAAACGCTCCATGACTTGCGCCTTGACCTGAAAAAGCTGCGCTACACGGCACAAGCGTTCCGGATGATCTATCCAAAGGAAAAAAGAAAACCTTACTTTCTTGCCCTTTCCACTTTGCAGGAAAAGCTCGGTAAGCTGAATGATGCGGTGGTCGCCCAATCGTTGGCAAGCGATGCTTCGGCCGGGCAGGGGGCCTTAGCCCTTCGTGCCGCCAACCAAATCATTGCCGAGAAAAGCCAGTTGGCCCTTTCTGCTGCTGAGGATGTGGTGGAGGACTGGGAAGCCATCGAGGCCATGCAGCCCTATTGGCAAGCGGTTGATCTAAGCCCGTTTGATGTGCATCAAGACCCGTCCCCGGTCAGCTGGGGACATGCGCAACTTCTGCCGATCCCGGATGAAGATGATCTTTCTGAAGCGAAGCCCAAGGCCGAAGCATGCCCGACCGAAGCTCAGGGCAACCTTGACCCGGACCTTACGTCGGGACACAACGAAGAAGCTGAAAATCCATTGATGACGCCCGTAAAGATCGGAAAAGTGGACCCATCCCAGTGCTGAATGTGCGTATTATTCCGTGTCTTGATATTAAAGACGGCCGCGTCGTGAAGGGCGTCCAGTTCGTTGATCTTCGCGATGCGGGCGATCCTGTGGATGCGGCCATTGCCTATGACGAGGCGGGCGCAGATGAGCTCTGCTTTCTCGATATCTCCGCTAGTCATGAAGGCCGCGGCATCTTGTTGGATAAAGTGAGCGCAGTTGCCGAACAGTGCTTTATGCCCTTGACGGTCGGCGGCGGTGTGCGCACCACGGATGATTTCCGGAACTTGCTCCTTGCAGGGGCGGACAAGATTGCCGTCAATACCGCTGCCGTTAATGACCCTGACATCGTAACGGCAGCAGCGCAAAGGTTCGGCGCTCAGTGCGTCGTTGTCGCCATTGACGCAAAGCAAACAGGCTCGGAGCGCTGGGAAATTTTCACCCACGGTGGGCGCACACCAACGGGGCTTGATGCCATTGAGTTTGCAAAGCTCGTTGTTTCCAAAGGCGCGGGCGAAATCCTCCTTACGTCAATGGACGCAGACGGATCAAAATCCGGATATGATCTTGGGCTCCTGAAAGCCGTGACCGATGCTGTGAATGTACCGGTGATTGCCTCAGGCGGTGCGGGCACACTTGATCATCTCGTGGACGCCGTGCGTATCGGGCATGCAAGTGCAGTCCTTGCCGCCTCGATCTTTCACTTCGGCACCTACTCCATTGGTGAGGCCCGTGCGGCTTTGCGGTCTGCCGGTTTGCCCGTTCGACGTTTTGAGGAATTGGCCTGAATGACTGAGTTCTCCACACAGCTTGACCGTCTCAATGAGATGATCCGTGGCCGGCAGGCAGCGGGGGCAGCTGAAAAGTCGTACACGGCGCAATTACTTTCAGCGGGACCTGAACGCTGTGCCAAAAAATTTGGTGAAGAGGCGGTGGAACTCATCATTGCCGCAACCGCACAAGGCAAAGAGGCAACGATCGCTGAGGCGGCGGATGTGATTTACCATTTTTTGGTTTTACTGCGTGCTGCCGGGATCGATGTGAACGATGTCGCCGCGGAGCTGGCCCGCCGCGAAACGCAATCCGGCCTCGAAGAGAAAGCCGGTCGCTCTTAAGCGGTGGACGCAAGACGCCTCAATAAGAAGAACGCAATAGTCGCCGTTACCGCTTCGAAAACCCCATACGCAATTAGGGCGGCAGATGGCAGACCGTCATAGGGTAGGGCAAGTAGCCGCCCAAGTGCGTATCCGCCAGTGTAAGTCAGCAGAAAGAATAGAGCTGGGCGCTGAAGTTGGGCGCGAATTGCGCCCAGAAGGCACAATAATCCCGCCCCAAGACTAACGCCGCCATAATTGCTGCGAAGCTCATAGAGGCCATCGGTGTTGACCCCGCCTATTCCCAGATTCTCTGCAATCGTTGGCGTGTGCAAAAAGACGTGCACCCCAAATCCCAAAAAGAGGATCGTATTGACCGCCAGGAATAACCTCACCATTGCTCTTGTTTCCTTCAAAGCGCGGAATTCACGTCCCGCCGTGCAGCGCATGCTCCAGACAACATGGCGTTAGTTCATAGCTCGATCTTCTAAAAACATGCGCACTCGGGCTTCTGCGTCTTTATGGGCTTCTGCGTCATAATAGTACTGGTATTCTTCTTCAAGAAACGTGTCCTCAAAGGAATGGTTCGTGTCAGGATAATAGACAAGATCGATATCGCCGCCTTGGGTGCTGATCTTCTCAAACATCGCCTTGCACTCAGGACCATTCACGGTGTCGTCCTGGCCACCGACAAAGGCAACAGTGGGGGCATTATCCTTCCAGGCCATGACGCGGGCGAGGGAGCCGATGCCGCAATAGGGGTAGAACAAAACGTATCCATTCACCTGAGGGATCATTTCGTCGCCCAGCTCGGCGACGGTCGCCTCGAGTGTTGGCAGCGGGCGATCGTTAGAAGTAAGGCTGGCATAGTCCATCAGTGTCCAGCTGCCGTGGGACCAGCCCATGACAGTGATCCGATCCGTGTCGACGTCTGGACGCTCAGCAGCAATGGCAAGGGCAGCGGCAATGTCTGCAGCGCGCTCATAGCCGATAAGCTCTTTACCCTGACAGACCGTCTCGAATGAGACATCCCGCTCAATCCCGCGCACGCTATTGCTGTCCACTGACAGGACCAGATGTCCGGTTGCCATACCAACATCGGCCCATTGTTGCTGGTGGCCATCCTTGTGGCCGGAACAACCATGAAACTGGATCAGTGTCGGGAGCGGTTCGGTACCAGCGTCCTCGGGCAGATAAACGCGGATCGCTGGTTTCAGAAGGCCTTTTAGCTCCTCTAGGGATCGCTTCTCCATGGTCCGTGCCGCGTTAGCGAGGAGGAGGTCCTCGCCCTTGAAAAAAGCAAGCCCGAGGCCTCCAAGAACAAGTACCACGAGGGCGATCAAAATAAGGCGTATCATGATGAGACCTCAATCCCTGCGTCGGCTGCCAGTTTCTGCAACGAAACTTCTGGGCGGGCACCAAAATGACTGATCACTTCCGAGGCGGAAATCGACCCAAGTCGTCCGCAGGTTTCCAGAGGCATCTGCCGGGCGAGGCCTAACAACAAGCCCGCCGCATAGGCGTCGCCGGCACCCGTTGTATCGACAAGTTGAGCAGGTGGCACCGCTGCGACTTTAACCGGCTCGCCGTCCCGAGGGATCAACAAAGAGCCGTTTTCAGACTGGGTCACTGCGGTTAGCGGGGCCAGCTCTTTGGCCTTTTCAATGATCGCATCTTCAACGGTTGTGCCAAAGAGTGCTTGTGCTTCAAGTTCGTTCGTTAGCAGAATGTCCACATGCTGACCGATGAAGTCAAGAAACGCCCCATGTTGGCGCTCAACACACCCTGAGTCTGAAAGTGTCAGCGCCGCTTTTCGCCCGCGCCGGTTCGCGATTTCACACGCTTTGATAAAAGCTTCCCGCGCGACCGGCTGTTCAAACAGATATCCTTCAAAGAAAGTGATCTCGCCGTCATTGATAAACTCTTCGGTGATGTCGTCGGGTGCGACATATCCGGCGGCCCCCAGATACGTGGTCATGGAACGCTGGGCATCTGGCGTAACATTGACGAGGCATCGACCCGTGGAAGGGCCTTCCTGGAGGGGGGCGGTATCGAATGCGACCCCGAGGGACTGGAGGTCGTGGCGGAAGACATCGCCGAATTGGTCCTTGGCAACCTTGCCCACAAAGCCGCCGCGCCCGCCGAGGGAGGCAATGCACGCGATGGAGTTGGCGGCCGAGCCCCCGGAAATTTCAACACTCGGCGCCATTTGGCCGTAGATCTTCGCGGCCATATCTTCATCGACGAGGATCATCCCGCCTTTGGGGATATCGTTGGTCTCCAGAAATGCGTCGTCAGCGTGCGCGAGCACATCTACGATTGCGTTTCCGACGCCGATTACGTCCAGGGGGCGGTCCGTCATATACAAGCCTTTAATTTTCCGGAGATTGTACTTTTTTGAGATTGCGTAACGCCCTTATAGAAGGGTGGAAACAAGGGCAAGGCCACCTGCTTCTTGGGGGTGATTTTGAGCGTGGTCCGAACCGCAGGATCGGGAGTTTTAGCTATGGCACGGGTTATTTTGAGTGGGCGCAGAGGCAATACAATCCGGGGTATGGTTGCCATCATCATCGGGTCAGCCAGCATTGTTGCGTGCACGAGTTCAGGGTCCACCCCGGAAGTGGCGACACCGGCAGTCCCGGCGACCAACGTGAGTAGTGAACCCGCAGAGCCAATCTTTCAGGCCTCAGATTTTTTTCAGGTCAGTGCCGGTGAACTGGACAGGCTCCTTGGTCCAGCCTCCCTGAGGCGACAAGAAGGAGAGGGCGAGTTTCGACAGTATCCATTCAAAACCTGCTCGCTTATTGTAATTCTTTATAAGGACGAAGACGGGAGCAAGGCTGTACATCATCTGGATGCGGCTGGTCTTTCTTCGTCAGACGCAAAGCCCGATCTGGAAACCTGTCTAGCTGTGGGTCCGGCCGGATTGGACAAGGACAAAGCGGGTTTGTAGTCATCTGTGCCAGAGCCTGATTTAGCCATTCGTTTAGATTTGAAAACTAAACCCTCGATCAAGCCGAAAGCGATGGCCGTTCTATGCGCAGGTTTGCGAAACGATATCTCCCGAATGGGTTTTCTGATCCGCTTCGTCGGTTGCGCCAGTCCGCTTGGCGCGCGAGCGCGCTCAACCAGACACTAAAGTCTCTTAATGCCTTCTATGACCTAAGCCAGGAAGGGGCCGGACCGCAGATCACCTACCTAGTAAAAGAAGGGCTGACTAACCGTCTTAAGAGCCACATTATCGCCGCTCACATCGCAAAAGAAACGGGGAGGTTTCTTCAGCCTATCTGGCGGGCAACGCCGGAGTGTAATGCAATGTATACCGATTTATTTGTGAGTGGGGAGACGCAATTTGCTCCGCCCACGTTTCACCGCCTGGTCTATTACGACGAGACCGCTAACAAGGCTTCGCCCAGCTTGCACGAACTTCTCGAGATTGAAGATGACATGCTCGTTCTCGACCTTAACTGGCAATATGCAAGGATGGGGAGACTAATTGAGATGATCGGTGGGCCTCAGGCCTTTCGAGAAATCGTGCGCGAAACGCTGCCGGTTCGAGATGACCTATTGACCATCGCCGACGCTCGGCGGACGGATTGGCCGCAAACCGTCATTGGAGTGCATATTCGCTTTGGTGATTTCGTCAAATTCGATCAGGCAATTGGCATCGATCGCTATATTACCGCGGTAAGGGCGGCACTTGAGAGACTTCCGAACGCAGCCGTTTTTGTCGCGTCAGATGCAACAATCAACCAACTCCAGCCCTTCTTCGACGCGATGAGCAATCAGAGAGTACTTTTTGAAGAGAGCCCGCCGCGGGATGATGTGACCGGGGTTCAAAATGCGCTGATAGATATTTTACTGTTGAGCAGCTGCGACCGGTTGGTTTTGACGCCGCTTTCTGGGTTCGGTGACTTTGCGGCCAGGTGGGGCGACGTCCCTTGTGATTGGGCCTAGTCGCCCTACTTGTGTGCGGAAGATAAACCCCGCACCGTCTTTCATTTAGCGGCTATGACTATCGACGATCAAGCGTCCGTGACGTCACCCGTACTCCCTGTTTGCGTCTGGCGTAACCATTCAAGGGCCGTCGTGACGACGGCGACTAATCCGAGCGCGGCGGTGAGCAGGAACACATAAGCAAAGCCTTCCTGTTCGATCAGTTCACCGAGCGCCCCTCGCCCAAGAGATCCAATCAACATCGATAGAGACGCAAAGAGCGCATATTGGACCGCCGCATACCGTGGGTTTGCAATCGATGATAGAAACGCAACGATCGCTGCGCTGGCAAAACCGACCGCCAGATTCTCAACGGCAATGACAAGCATCAGCCGGCTCAACGCCTCGTTCATATTGACATCCAGCGTCAAAAAATTCGCGACCGGTTGCAGCGCTCCAAATACTACGTAGAGGCCGGTGGCCGACATAAAAGCGTCGGTGCGGGCACCGCCTACGGCGAGATCTGCAAACAAAAGGTTTGTCGCTGCTGCAATCACAGCGCCAACAAAAAGACATGGCATGCGTCCAAAACGGGTAAGGGCAGCGGCCCCTATTCCGATCCCGGCTAATGTCATCAGGGCACCGAAGAACTTTGAAGCAATAGCGACTTCGTCGTTCGTATGCCCCAGGGCCCCGAAGTTCTCCCCGAGATAGAACGGGTAGGCGAACGCGCCCCATACCAGGTCGGTAAATCGATATGAGAGAACCAGAATGAGGACCAGGATCGCGCCATAACGCAAGCGCCGGATGATATCCATCATTGGTGCAAGGACGAACGAATATAGCGCATCCAGCGCAAACTGGGCTGGCCATGCCTTGTCATTCGGGAAGACCTTGGCAGTGCCTTCATATCTGAGAAGAAAAGCCGATAACGCAATTGGCGCAACGACCGAGGCCAGGACGATCAGGGGACCGACCTCGCGCGTGAATTGACGCGCATTGGCCTCTTCCGGCGACTGAAGGGCAAAGCCCATAAAGCTAAAGAGCGCGTAGAACGACCACGCCCAAAATAATATGACGGGCAACATGACCCGATTGCGGATTGTTCGGCGCGGGGCGTCCTCGTCGAGTTCGGTGGCCTTGCGAGCAATCACGCTATTCGGTGCAATAAAAACACCTGCAACGGCAATGGTCATCAAGAACGCCAGGATCCGGAATGTGTCGTTCCAACCGATGCGCGCTGCAATAATTAGGGCGAACGCACCGCCTAATACGGCTGCCAGCCGAAAGCCAAGCTGGATAACGGCCGCCAAGACATCAATAGGTGTATTCTCGTCAGCGATTTCGATCCGCCAGGCGTCAATCAGGATATCCTGAGACGAGGCTGCCAGGGTGCAGAGCACCGCTGCAATGGCAATCAATCCGATCTGAGTTTGAGGAGAGGCCGTTGAAATGATCGCAAGACAGGCGATGATCACCCCTTGCAACAATAAAATGCCGGCCCTTCTTTGCCCCATGGAAAGGACCGCCGGGTAAGCGGCGCGGTCGACAAGGGGGGACCAGAGAAACTTGAAGCCGTAGATGATGATGACCCACGAGAAGACGCCAATCGTCTTTACATCGATGTTTTCGTTCGTGAACCACGCGTTCAGCGTTCCGGTGATGAGAACATAGGGAAGGCCCGACGCAAAGCCGAGAAAGAAGACCGCCCAGAGTTTTCTGTTCCCCAATGACGCAAATGACTTGCGCCAGTCAGGTTTGTTGGCCGCCGTAAGATCACTCTTGACCTTTCCATCAGCATTTTGGGATTGGCCTGACGCCGCCGAGACGTTCTCGGTCATGGAACTTCTCCTGAATTGAGATGGGCGGCAAGGCCGTGCCCTGATGTTAGGACACGAAACTCCACGCGACCCCTGACCCGGCGGTGGTCCAGATCCTGAGGATGGATGATACTGTAGTTCGTGGCCACAAAAAGACGTTTGTTGCCCGGGTAACCCCCTCCATTGATTTCAGAAGGGGCTGAAATGCTCCAGCTAAGACGCTGCCCCCAGGGATTTCCGCCCCTGGCCCCATTTGATGACCATTGTTTCTAAATCCTTCGGTTCAAATGGTTTCGGCAGGAAGTCATCCATCCCGGCGCTGATACATTTCTGCCGGTCCGATGGCATGGCATTGGCGGTCAGGGCGACGATCGGAATGTCGCAATGGGGGGCGGGCAGGGCGCGAATTGACTGAGACGCCTCAAGGCCATCCATTTCCGGCATGTGCATGTCCATGAAGACAAGGTCGTAAGACGTCGACTGAACGGCTTCCACTGCCGCCCGGCCATTGACGGCAACCTCAATTTTATGGCCGGCGCGTTTGATTAACGCTGTCGCCAGGACGGCGTTAATCTGGTTATCTTCCGCAAGCAGAATATTCAACGGTCGGCCGGAGGACTTTCTCCCGGGATTTTGCACGCCAGAAGCGGCTATTTCCGATTGGACGGCATTGGCCCGCGGGGCGCGAGCAACCTCTCGCAACAAAGTCTGATGACGGATCGGTTTGACGAGATATCCATCAAAGCCGCGATCGCGGAACGTGGGGATCACCGATCGGTGTTTTGCCGCGACGAGCACAAGGCTGCGGTGGGCTCGGGCAAGCTCCTCGATCCCCGGCTTATCGGCAATGGAAAAGTCGCATAGCAAAAGCGTATCCTTGCCCGATTGAACAACTTCTCGCGCGTCTTCAACGGATGTCACGACCGCGCAGTTCTTAATCCCAGAGGCAATAAGCTGATTACGGATGGAATCGCCAAGGACGCGCGACGATGTACCGATGATCACATGAGGGGATTGATTGGCACGAATAGGGTTGGCGGCTTGGGCCACATCGAATGGGGCGGAGAAAGAAAACTCACTGCCGACGCCGAATTGGCTTCGCAGACCGATAGTACCATTCATAGCGTGAGCAAGGCGTCGGGAGATCGCAAGGCCAAGACCTGTGCCTTGCGCTCGTTGCGAAGAATTGTCCCCCCCCTGTTCGAACTCCTCGAAAATAGCGGCCTGGTCAGCTTCACTGATCCCGACGCCGGTGTCTTTGACCGCGATGACCATCTCCAACTGGCCATTCGGGTTTTTCTGCCAGCTTGCTTCAACAACGACGCCGCCTCGGTCGGTGAACTTGACCGCGTTGCCCGTCAGATTGATCAGGATCTGGCGGACGCGGGCTTCATCGCCAATCAGCCGCTGGGGCAGGTTGGGGTCAACGAAACTGGCGATCTCGATGCCTTTTTCTTCGGCTTTGGGCGCAAGAAGTTCCACGACCCCCTGAACCAGAAGGAAAGGGTTAAAAGCCTCGCGTTCCAGTTCCAGTTTGCCAGCATAGAGCTTGGAGTAATCAAGCACATCATTAATAAGCGCCAGTAAGGCCGTGCCGGATTCGCGCACCGCCTCGGCATAGGCCCGCTGGTTGAGGTTAAGATCAGTATCGAGCAGCAAGCTCGTCATGCCCAAAATGCCGTTAAGGGGCGTGCGCATTTCGTGGCTCATCGTCGCCAGGTAACGCAGATTGTCGTCCGCAGGCTGGTTGTCGTCACTCAGCGCGTCGCGTGCCTCGTGATGGAGAACAGTTCGGTTCTGACGGCGTTCGCGGGTTACTACGCCGGCGTAGAGGTTTTCCCCGCTTTCAAGCTGTTTGAAGTTCCACAGGATCACGCACTCGCCGTCCGCATTCCGTGCGGCTGTACGGAAGGATACTTCCGTCCCTGACGTTTTTTTCTCGCCTGACATCGGCTTGAACGGTTTGCCGAGCCACTGCGATGGTGCCGCGCCAAAAAAGGCCGCGAAGCTGCGGCTGACGAACCGGATCTTGTCACTATCGTCGCAGATAACGATCAATTCACCGGTTTCCGCAGCTGGAATTTCTGTTGTCATTCAACGCCCCAAGGATCTGTCACTGATCTTGGAGTATGCCTAACGCGGATTGAGGTTTTGTTAGGTGTCTTGGTAAACCGCCTCTTTCTTCAATCCTTCAAATGGCATCGATTGTACAGTTCGTGGTCGATCGCTCACTTTTACCGGTTTGAGCTATGGCAAGCGAAGCCAGGGCAGCACTGCTCATACAGTCAACGGTCGAGCCCCGCCCGACATCAAACTCGATGCCGCTGGATTACCTTTTGACGGGCCTTGTCGATAACTGATGGCTTCCGCCACATGATGGCGGCGCACGTCCTGGGTGTTTTCCAGATCAGCAAGTGTCCGTGCCAGACGCAACACCCGTGTATATCCGCGTGCGGAGAACTGCAGTTTTTCCGCAGCCCGCTGGAGAAACGCAACCCCCTCCGCGTCAGGAGTAGCGACCTTCTGTAACTCAGGATCCGGCAGTGCTGCGTTTGTCATCGGTGTGCCGAGCAATTCCGATGATCGTTCTGCTTGGATGCGCCTTGCAGCTTCCACCCTGTTGCGGACCGTCTCGCTTGTCTCGCCGTCCGGTGGCCGAGCAAGATCGGCGGGCGTTACAGGGGCAAGATCGATCTTCAGATCCATCCGATCCAGAAACGGCCCGGAAATGCGGGATTGATACACCGCCTCACAGTTTTTACCTCGCCCACACGCGTGTCCGGCCGATTGCCCGTAGCCGCATCGACACGGGTTCATGGCTGCCACGAGTTGAAAGCGAGCTGGATAGCGCACATGAAAGTTCGCCCTGGCAATCAGAACGTCGCCCGTTTCAAGAGGCTGACGAAGACTGTCCAGAACCTGAGGTGAAAACTCCGGGAGTTCATCGAGGAACAAAACGCCATGATGGGTAAGGGATGCCTCACCGGGTTTGGCGCGCATCCCCCCGCCCACCATTGCCGCCATTGATGCGGAATGATGGGGCGCGCGAAACGGGCGCTGGCGCGTTAATCGTCCGCCCTCTAATAATCCCGCCATTGACTGGACCATGGAAATCTCAAGCATCTCCCGCGCGGAAAGGGCCGGCAGAATGCCCGGCAGGCGAGCGGCCAACATGGATTTGCCCGCCCCTGGTGGCCCTACCATCAAGAGATTGTGTCCACCGGCCGCGGCAACTTCTAATGCCCGCTTTGCGCTTTCCTGTCCTTTTACGTCCATCAGGTCCGGTACGGCGGGGCCTTCCTGAATTGCCCCCGGCTTGGGCGGCGTTAGGATTTGAAGACCCTTTAAATGATTGATGAGCTGAATAAGGGTTTTCGGGGCAAGAATATCTACCTCATCGCCGGCCCAGGCCGCTTCCGGTCCGCACGGGAACGGACAGATAAGACCCATGCCCTCGCCATGGGCAGCGACCGCCGCGGGCAAGGCACCCGCCACATTTGCAATTGATCCGTCCAGGCCTAATTCGCCGATGACACCGTAACTAAGCGCGGCGTCTTTTGGTGCCGCCCCCATCTCAATCAGAAGACCGAGCGCGATCGGCAGGTCGAAGTGGCCGCCTTCCTTTCGCAAGTCGGCAGGGGCGAGGTTCACTGTCACTCTTTTGGGCGGCAGTCCAAGGCCAATAGCGCATAAGGCCGCTTGCACCCGATCGCGCGCTTCTGAGACCGCCTTGTCCGGCAGACCCACTATCGCAAAGTGATTAGCACCCCCAGAGATCTGGACCTGAACGGTTACCGGGCGCGCTTCGACCCCGTGAAACGCATATGTCCTCACCTGCGAAACCATAGGCGTGTTTCCCCTTCAGCACGGCGCGCAAATGACTTAGTCTGCCTTAAGTCAGGGCCAACCCAAATCAGGGCCCACCCTAATAAAGTGCCATCGTCATCACGCTTTCCCTGCAAGGTTGACACACAAAAAAGAACAATACAAGAACAAAAACCTGCCCAACCTTAATCGCGAACAGGGCGCCTGGGGATTGTTTTCCTCTTGAATACTTGTCGATTTGGCGCGAACACCCTGATCTTGGGCGGTGGGATAGAGTGCGCGACGGCAGCACCCGCGCTGCCGCGCCCCTCCGGATCGCAGGCGAAACGACTATGACGAAAGTGAGAATGCTATTTGCTCCCGATGGCGCCGGCCTTGGAGAGCGCATTGCCATGAAGCTTGCCGAGCAGGACTTCTCGTTGGCGTTCGGCGCCTATGATGAAGGGGACCTGGACCCTGCACCTGCGGTGGCGACCATCATGGTGTGGTCCGCCGACGTCCACCAGTCGGGACGATTGCTGAGTGCTGCCAATGACGCGCGCAAAGCCAAGCGCCTCATCCCGGTGGCCATTGGCAATCCTGAGATACTGCCTGCCTTTCAGGCACTGACCCCGGTGGATCTTCTTGGCTGGGACGGCAAGGACGCCGATCCGCGCTGGCAGTTTATTCTCGATGAGATCGCATTGGCGGAAAAAGCCCAGGCACTAACACCGCCTACGGAGGATATTCGTCGGCCGGCGATTAAAATGGGGTTGCCGGACGAATATAAGCTGGCGGGCGGGTTTGCCGGTATCCTCTTTCTGACGGCCGTGGCCGGTATCGCAGTCGGCCGACAAGTGAGCGCGCCTACTTTAGAAGCCCCCGCCATAGCAGGTCTTGGTGAAGGGCAGGCCGTTATTGCATCGGCTGACGCTAGCAGTCAGGCTCCCGCAACGATTGTCGTTGAAGAAGCACCGGCTAGTCAGGTGCTTGCCGAAAATCGGCATACAGAAGAAAATGCACAATCTTCACAGGATGGGATGCAGCTCAATCCATCTGGTTCGCGGCTGCCAGTCCTCGCGTCGTTGAAGCCAACTGCAGCGGGCCTGCAATCAGGATCTGTGTCGTCGCCCGGCGTTAACTTTCAATCGTCACCTGCGCCGAACACAATAATGGGTCCTCCCGACGATATGCCGATGGCTCGTTCGGCTTTAGATATGGATGCGGTTGATACAGGTACGGACGATGCCACAAATGCCGCTGAAATCCCTCGTCAGGCTTTACGTGAGATCGAAGCGGGTCAAGCCCCTGCAATTGTGCAACCGGAAGTCGTTCAGCTAAGCTCTGAGGGGCCGGGCGCGGTTCCAGCGGACCAGCAGGCGCCTGATCAGGACGCCAGCGAGGTTCCAGATCCTTCAATGGCAGCGGAAGAAACCGTCGATGCCTTTATGGCTGAGGTTCTGGAAGCGGCTTCGAACGATAGTGGGCCTACAGAGGAAATCGCGTTGGCGTCGTTACCGAGCGTCGCCATGGCCGAGGGAGACACGGATCAAGGGGAAGTCACTCCCACTGGGTCGGGGTTGACCCCGCGCCTTAATCCTTTGCGCGCCTCCGATACAATGGGCGATGATGCCTTTACTTCGGTTGCCAGTTCGGAAGCTGCCAATTCATCTGAGAGCACCTCTTCTGAAGCCAATTCAACTGGCGAAGGAGGCGATCCGATCGCCCAACTCGCCTGGGCGTCGACACAAGAGCTGCCTCTTGTGGAAACCAGGGTGGCCTCAGGAAACTATTTCAAGGAGTGCCTTGATTGCCCTGATATGGCAGTTATCCCCGCGGGCATCGCGACGATTGGATCGCCCCCGGACGAATTCCGTCGCCGGGATGTGGAAGGGCCGCGGCGCCAGGTGAAGTTTGCCTACGACTTTGCTCTCTCAACGCGGGAAGTCACTTTTGATGAATGGCAGGCTTGCGTCAATGATGGCGGATGCGACCGGGTAACGCCACCGGACGCGGGCTGGGGGCGTGGTTCGCGGCCCGTCATCAACGTGTCTTTTGAAGACGCGGAACGATATGTCCGCTGGCTGACGAAGAAAACCGGTACGCAATATCGAATCCCCAGTGAAGCTGAGTGGGAGTATGCCGCCCGTGGCGGGAACCCAGGACCCTTCGCGTTTGGTGGCTTTCTAACGACGCGGTATGCGAACTATCACGGAGAGTATCCTTATCGCGGCCCGGAAGGCGACTTCCGTGGACGGACCATGCCAACCGGGTCTTTCGCGCCTAATGCATTCGGCCTTTATGACGTGCACGGCAATGTCTGGGAGTGGACCGCCGATTGTTGGCGCGACAGCCATGTCAGCTTGCCGGAAACTGGGGCCGCCATCGGCGGCGGTTGCGGAGAGCGTGTGGTCAAAGGCGGGGCGTGGAATACTGGTGCCTGGCGATTGCGCCTTGCCCACCGTCAGCCTGCGACGGAATCCCAACGTCGGTATGACATTGGCTTCCGGGTCGCGCGGTCATTTCCTTGATCCATCCTAGATTAGCGCTGATCATTGTGACGTTCCCTCAGTTGTGAAGATTGGCTGATCCGGTCAATCGCCTTGATGATGCCCTGCTATTTCCGTTAGTCTCAACATATGAATGACTTGAGCGGCGTAAACTGCGTCTGTGGGCTGGGGGAAGAAGACTGTGATGCATAACCCGGATCGATCATATTCGTCGCGTCCCGCTTGGGTCGTAACAATATTGGTGATCGGGGTCTTCTGGGGCCTGGACACATATGATTGGACATTGTTCAAGGCGCTTGCAGCACAGACGACAGGCTGGGACCGTACGGGCGCCGTGTTCTCCCTCCGATATTTGCCGCAGCTCCTCGTCCCGCTTGCAATTGGAGCGCTCCTTTTTGGGCCATCCCGGAGCCTTTCCGCACTCGGATTGACGAAATCGCTGCTTGTCGGTGTTGGATTTGGCCTCCTTGTTACATCGATCATGCTGGCGGCGATTGCTGCCACATCACCTTTTAATCCGCCCACTGACCTTATTCGCGTATTGGTGAACGGGGCTTTGATGCCTGGCGTTTTTGAGGAGATCTTCTACCGGGCATTTCTGTTTGGCTTTTTATTCCGATTTGCAGGTTGGGGCTTCTTGCCAGCGGCTCTCTTGGGGGCGCTGATCTTTGGCGCAGGCCATCTGTATCAGTCGAGCGACCCCCAGGAAGCGGCCGCTATTTTCGCGATCACCGCCTTTGGCGGGGTATGGTTTGCGTGGCTTTATTCGGAATGGGATTTCAACATCTGGGTGCCGGCTTCCATTCATGTACTTATGAACGGCTGGTGGGAGCTCTTTTCTGTTTCGGAAACCGCCATGGGGCCGATGGCAGCCAACATCTCTCGGCTCGTTGTGATCGTTGTTTCAATCCTCCTTACTGTGATGATTGCCAAACGCACCGGTCGACTGAGGATACGTGGCCGCGCTTGGCTGTGGGGTGGCCCTGCCGATCGACCCTAGGCAGAGAGAATAGTCTCATTGGGATCGGCTCTCCCAGCTTTCATCTAGAGGCGATGACATGACCACGAAACACGACCTGCCTTTCAAGAGCGCGCCGCTTTGGATCGGCACTCTTTTCATGGTTGTGTTGGTGGCATTTTGGCCCGGTTATTTTGGCGTGCTGAAAGAAGTCACCGGCATTGTTCATTTTCACTCACTAACAGCAGTCTTGTGGATGTTGTTGCTGATTGGGCAATCCCACTCGATCCATCGCGGCTGGCGGCAGTGGCACCGCCGTTGCGGCATAGCCAGCATGTTCCTTTTCCCGCTCTTTCTTTCAAGCAGCTTGCTAATCATCAATAATGGAAACGCAGCCCCTACGGCTTTCAATCAAAGTACAGGCGGGCGCCTTGCCTTGTTCGACCTGCTTAGCGTCGTTGGCTTTGCATTATTTTATTTTCAGGCCTTAGGCCGTCGCCAGAGCATCACGCTCCACGCAGGCTTCATGTTGGCGACTGCCCTGTTCCTCATCTATCCGGTTGCTTTTCGACTGCTTCCGCGTTTTGTTCCGATGCTGAGTATTGCCGGGCCGGAGGACTTCGAAAATGTCGCCATCAGCGTGTATGTTTCAAGCGGTGCAACGGTCGCAATTTCGACCTGGGTCGCGACGCGACTTGGCCGAGACGGGTTACCGTTCATACAAGCGGCCTTATTAATTGGATTTATGGCGATCGGGCTGGCAACATTTACGCACAGCGATTGGTGGTTCGAGTTTGTTGCCACATTTGGCCGATTGCCAAATGCTACGGTGGCATTGCTCGGACTTGTCGTAGGTGTTTTTCTGGCGGTCACCGGCTGGCGGATCGGGGCCAATGAAAATAGTCGTTCAAGGCCTGAGTGATATCGGGTAGGGAAGGCCGAAAACGCGCCCAGTTCCAGGATAAATCGAAACTTCGCGGATCAGTTTTGCCGTTTCCTCAATAATCCAGCTGCGGCCTTGGCGGTTGGGTGAGGCCTTCTTCGCGGAATGACGTGGCGAGGTCATCAAGGTCAACCTGTTCGTTTTTGTTGATGAACCTGGCCTTCATGATCACCCGATCCCCGTCGGTGACCCGGCCAGTCAAGCTTACATACCGAAAGCCTTCCTCATAAAGAGGATTGGGTGGCCGATAGAATTTGGAATTCTTATTGAGGTTTGCCAGCTCTGCGTTCAAAATCCGCCGTGTAATGAACTCCAGCGGCAGGTATCGGCTAACCCCTTCGCTAACATCAATATCAAACCTATGTAGCCTTGCCTGAAGCCATCCGTCTTCGACATATTGTTCCAGGACCACATCAACTTTGCCGCTCTCGCGGGTAAAGCGACTGGGTTCTGCCCGGCCTCGAAGGCCACATGTCCAGACCTCGACAGTTAGGTCCAGTGCAAATCGGATCTTCCCGTCAGGGAAGGCAATGACTGGTTCACCTGCAGACCAACGCTCGCCGCAGCGCTCTTGCTTTGTGGCGATCCAGTTCTCCAGGTCCCGCTCAGTCTCATCGATGAACTTGGTGACGTCGGTGACAAGAGCGACTTTCGTTCCGCGCCCATCGGCGGTTTCCTCTCCATAAAGAGCAATGTCCGCCTCGACCCAGCGGCCACCAAGATTAACGCGCGTTTCCTCATCATAGAAATTGGTGGTACTGGGGGCCTCTTCCGCAGAAAGAGACATGGCCGGAAGGACCGCCAATAAGCCTGCTGCCAAGGTCGTTGTGATCGATTTCATTTTCTTGCCCCACAGATCATGTATCAGCACCAATAAATGAGCGCGCCCCGTTCGCACCCCATTCGCGCCTATTTGATCGCAGTGTGGACTGCAGCAATGAAGCCGTCAATTTCGGCGTCCGACGTACGGAAGGAGCAAATGAGGCGTTGCATCGTGCCGCCCGCCGGATCGCCAGGGGTAATCCATGGGTAAAACACTGCACCCTGGTCTCGAAGCCGGTCGGCGATATCGCCCGGAAAGCTGACAAAGACCTCGTTGGCATCAGTGGGGTACCAGACCTTCACACCGTCAATCTCGGCGAGTTGCGATGAGAGGTTCGTCGCAGCGGCGTTGGCTCTTGCGGCAAGATCGAGCCAAAGCCTGTCGTCCAGATACGCATCAAATTGGGCGGAGATGAACCGCATTTTCGAGACCAGGTGGCCCGCTCTTTTGCGCCGAAACGAAAAGTCTTGGGCATCGCCGGGGTTGAAGAAGATCACCGCCTCAGCCGCAAGGCATCCGTTTTTGGTCCCGCCAAAACACAAAACGTCGACGCCTGAGCGCCATGTCATATCCGCGGGGGAAGCATTACTTGAAGCGACAGCATTGGCAAAACGCGCACCGTCCATATGGATTTTCAATCCGTTGGCTTTGGCCGTCTCACAGAGTGCTTTTATTTCCGCAGGCGAATAAACCGCGCCACATTCCGTCGCCTGCGTTAGGGAGAGAACGGATGCCGGAGCCCCATGGGGTGGGCGTTCGGGAAAGCCTTTCAGGGCAGACGTGACGCTTTCCGGCGTCAGTTTTGCGGCAAATCCCGGAATGGGAAGTATCTTCGCGCCACCGGTAAAAAACTCCGGACCCGCACATTCATCCATTTGGATGTGGCTTTCTTCGTGGCCAAGGACCATGCCGTAGGGGGGCGTGAGCACCGACAAAGCAAGGCCATTGGCAGCGCCGCCGGTGGCGACGAAGTAAATCTCCAGATCGTCTTTTTCAAAAACCGTTTTGAATTTGGCGATTGCCCGCGCAGTGATCTCATCACCGCCGTAAGCGCCTGACAGCCCTTCATTTGCCCGGGAAATGGCGTCAATAATTTTCGGCGCAGCGCCGGACCAGTTATCAGATGCGAAGTTCATTGTATTTCCCGCAAGCCGTCTTTGGCTCCCTAGCTGACTATTTCACTAAACTTGGGTCTAGCTGGTAGTTTGGGACGCGGCAATCGGAGGGTCGGCGCTTCGGCAAGCCGACACTGGCAAGCAGCGCAATCCGGCGGGACTATTGAGCAAGGAAACTGGGCAATGTCCCCGACCGGCCGGCCGGCGATTTGGATTTTAAAGACCGAAGTCGTTAAAGCTGAATTGTGTTTGAAAGTCTCCAACGCCGCCACCAAGACTGTCTAGGCGCCCGTCGAGAGAGAAGCCGAGATCTGTGAGCACTTCGACTGAGCCCCCTGCCGCGGTCGCCGAAATCACGGTCCCGCCGTCCGTCACGATCGGTTCTTCTTCGAAGAATGGTTCATCGCTGAGAGAAACAAAGTCGTCGCCGTCCTGATCAAGATTAGTGGTATCGAAGAAAACGATTGTCTCACTAGGTTCGGAGTTCAAGATACTGAGTAATGGGTTCATGGTCATTTCCTTATTGGCCGCACGTGGCTCATCCCGAATGCACCAAGTAAACTCATCAGTGGTGCAGTTTATTCATTCAGTCGAAAATATACTGAAACCTTGGTGCGATTCTTCGAATCGAAGTCTCTGATTGTGCAAAGGATCCCAGGACCGTATCGGGGGCGTAAATAGCGTCTTATGCACCCGTTATGATTATGACTGTGCGCCTCCGGGGATAATCGGTACAAGGTATATTCTATTCTTATTACCATCCTTATACAGAGTAGTAAGTCGATGCTCAAGCCCAAAACCTAGGCAAACAAAAAGGCCGGCCCAATTGGACCGGCCTTTTCGCTAATCAAGTGGTCAAAGCTTATTCGGTGATTTCCAGAACCGTTGCCGTGCCTTCTGCCCCGTCAGAAGACGTGTAGCGAACAGTTGAGCCAACCGTTGGCTCAGCAATGTGTTCTGCAAAAGTGGCGCAGTTCTGCGTGTCGGCAGCGACCTGGAAGCACATGGTCGTCGTTGCTTCGTCGTAGGTGTAAGGGATCGCTGTGCCGTCGCCGAGCGTTGCTGTGCCAGCGCCGTCCAGTGAAACGACTTGGGACTCGCCGCTGTCGCGCTTAAACTCAACTTTGGTCGTAGCTGCCATTGCGACAGATGCCGAACCGAATGCGGCCACGAGGGCCAACGCAAATACTTTTTTCATGGAAGTGCCTCCCATCCAGGTTGTTGATGGCGGGACGCTAACGCGCGAGGGGCGATCCGTCGCGGCAATTCTGCAGACCTGTCAAAAAGTTAAGAGGAGGTTAACAGCGCTGGAATATCGTCGCGCAGATGGCGGATGAAATGGTCGAAATCGTCGACAACCGCCTTGGCGCCGCGGGCCACGAGAGCTTCGTCATGGCCGGGCAAAACGTGACCGCCGCCAAGAAAGCCCAACGCAGTCATGCCCGCTGCCTTTGCGGCGAGGACGCCGTTTTCTGAATCCTCAAGGACAAGGCATCGTTCCGGGGCCGCCTGGAGCTTTTCGGCGGCGTAGAGAAAAATGTCGGGTGCCGGCTTGGCATTTTCCACAAGGTCCGCGGAGTAGATATGGGGCGCACAGGCATCAAAGAGCCCGGTCCGCTTTAGCTTTTTATCCAAAAAGTGGGCGCGTGAAGAGGAGGCAACGGCCAGCTTTTCAAAGCGTTGTCTCGCCGCGGCGAGGGCCCGGTCGGCGCCTGCGATCGCGGTGAGTTGCTCCATTTCAGCGCGGCGGCCTTCTAGTAATCTCTGCTCGAAATCTTCCGGCGCCGATCGACGAAGACGCGCCTCATAATCGGACCGCAAGGCATCAAAGAAGGGGATATCGTGAAGCCCCAGGAACCGGCGGCTGAATTCTTCTTCCGTATAAGGAAGGCCGAACTTTTCGAGGACCCGAAGCTCGCCCCGCCTGGAAAGCACTTCAGAGTCCACAAGAACCCCGTCGCAGTCGAAGATAATAGCATCGAACATGGGCGGGGTTGGAGCGCGCTTGCCGTGTTAATGCAAGCCCAAAGCATACAGACGACACGTTTGAGGCGTGCAGTTCACCAAAAAGGCGCTCCAGAAAAACGTCTAGTTAAGTCCCAGGATGTTCAACGCGCGTTCTGCTGCGCTCATGAGCGTTTGATCATCGGTAGGCGAGTTGCCGCGAATGTCAGCAGGCACGATATTCCAGATTTCGCGATGCAGTGCCGGGAGATCGCGCACCAGTTGCCCATATACATTAATGGCAATGTCTTGTGCGCCGACTTGGATGGCGGACGCCGCCGTTTGGATTTGCCCTTGTACGCGATCGATCTGCAATGAAAGTTCAGGGTAGCTTTGCACAACTTCGAGATTGCGAAACTCATCCGCCATCGCAGTTAAGATCGAAAGTGCCCCTAAGGCGCCTGCGCCTCGCATTGCGCGCGATTTCAAAAACACAGTGTTTTCAAAAGAATTCAACAAAGCCTTCAACTTGGTCGTCATAAATCACCTTTCTTTGAATGTTCATTCGATCAGACTTAATGAACTGGAAGAGGATCCCTTGAGGATCTATCAAAGCCGCACGCAACAACGAAACGGTAGGTCACCAGTTCTTTCGCGGCAAGTGGATCTATGTGAACACTGGGATATGGACGTACGGGACTTGCCCGTTCGATCTCTGGTCGCGTGCTAGCTGGCCACGAGCAGCGGGTCGTGGAGCCAATGGCTCTCCACTTCTGGATTGCGCCGACCAGCTTTCATCCGCCATGCAAGGCCCATAAAGCCGAGGATCATCAATGCCCAAGTTGTGGGCTCCGGTGCGCTGGAAACAGGGTTCGTGGCCGCGGTCAGAAAGGTACCGCCGACAGATACGGCATCAAGGGCAAATCCCGTTGCGCCTGCAAACGCAGCAAGGCTTTCAACTTGGATGGCGTTACATCCAAGGGGAGCGCAGCCGGTAAAGAACAAAAAGTTCAGCGAAACTGACCCGCCGGCAGAGTTAAAAACTTGGCTGTGCCCGGCGGAAAAAGTCGTGCCATCAAACTGACCAAAAGTCAGTCGCGCGTTTGCACTCCCCGGCCCGCCCGTTACCGCGAAGATCTCCACTGTCTCGCCGGGCGCTGTTGCAAATCGGGGATCAACAATCAGTAGGGCGCTGAGGCCGGGCGTGATCAGGACGCCGTTGCCATCGGGTGACCCGGCAATATCTGAGGGCGTCGCAACAGGGGCGGAAAAAGAGGCGGTCGCAGCCAGTGCAGGGACGCTGGTGATCCCCGTGAAGAGGCACACGAAAGCTGCGATGAGGTTTTGCCTGCGACCGAACACGTTTTCCTGCTTTCCGAAACAAACTGCTTTGGCAGGTATCGCAACGGGGTAAATGATCCGAGACGAAATATGGTTAGTGCTTTGTTTAGTTAAAAATAAAAGCCCCGGCGCTGAGGCCGGGGCTTTCAGTGATTTTTCAGGTCGAGGTTTGGCCTACGCCGCGCCGCCGCCCGCAAGAGCTGCCAAAAGAAGCAGCGCCACGATGTTTGTGATCTTGATCATCGGGTTAACCGCAGGTCCTGCTGTGTCCTTATACGGATCACCCACCGTATCGCCGGTCACAGCTGCCTTATGAGCTTCTGAACCCTTGCCGCCGTGGTTTCCATCTTCAATGTACTTCTTGGCGTTGTCCCATGCGCCGCCGCCGGCGGTCATGGAAAGCGCCACAAAAAGGCCGGTGATGATGACGCCCATGAGCATCGCGCCAACCGCGGAGAGGGCTGCCGATTTGTCGGCAACGGCGTTGATCACGAAGTATAGGACGATCGGTGAAAAGATCGGCAGCATTGACGGAACAACCATCTCTTTGATGGCCGCACGCGTCAGCATGTCGACGGTACGTCCATAGTTCGGCTTGGAGGTGCCGGCCATGATGCCTGGGTCTTCCCGGAACTGGGTGCGGACTTCCTCCACAACGGCGCCCGCCGCTCGGCCAACTGACTGCATGGCCATGGAGCCGAAGAGATAGGGCAGGAGGCCACCAAAGAAGAGGCCCACAACCACGTACGGGTTGGAGAGCGAGAAGTCGATCGCCACGTCCGCAAAGAACGGGAACTCTTCTGGATGACTCACAAAGTGGTTGATGTCTTCTGTGTACGCCGCAAACAGGACCAGCGCGCCGAGACCAGCTGAGCCAATGGCATACCCTTTGGTGACGGCTTTGGTCGTGTTGCCAACCGCGTCGAGTGCATCGGTGGTGTCGCGAACCGACCCCTCAAGGCCGGCCATTTCCGCAATACCGCCAGCATTGTCCGTCACCGGACCAAAAGCGTCGAGGGCGACGATCATGCCAGCCAGTGCAAGCATCACCGTCACAGCCGTTGCGATGCCATAAAGGCCGCCAAGGTTCGAGGCGACGATGATCCCCACAACGATGAAAATCGCAGGGGCCGCCGTTGCTTCCATGGAAACCGCAAGCCCCTGGATCACATTGGTGCCGTGGCCGGTTTCAGATGCAGCCGCAACCGATTTAACAGGGCGAAATGCCGTGCCTGTGTAATACTCGGTGACCCAGACAATGAGGCCTGTGATAGCGAGGCCCAAAATACCGCATAGGAACAAATCCATGCCGGTGAAATCTTTGCCGTTCGCCGTCTGGCCGATCACTTCGCCGAATCCCCAGACCTGGTTTGTAACGAATGCGATCGCCACAAGGGAAAGAACGCCAGTCGCAATAAGGCCCTTATAGAGCGCCCCCATGATATTCGTGGACCCCTGGCCCAGGCGAACAAAGAAGGTGCCCAAGATCGATGCCAGGATGCAAACCCCGCCGATGGCGAGTGGGTAGAACATGAACCGTTCCGCGTCTGCAGTGAAAAGGATAGAGCCGAGAACCATAGTTGCGGCCACGGTCACAACGTAGGTTTCAAACAAATCAGCGGCCATGCCGGCGCAGTCCCCAACATTGTCCCCAACATTGTCCGCGATGGTTGCGGGGTTGCGTGGATCATCTTCAGGGATACCAGCTTCAACCTTGCCGACCATGTCGCCGCCAACGTCAGCGCCTTTAGTGAAGATCCCGCCGCCGAGACGAGCAAAAACCGAAATCAAAGAGGCGCCGAGGGAAAGCGAAACGAGGCCGTTCACCACCATCCGGCTCTCCGGTGCGTAGCCCATCGGGCCAGTGAGAACAGCGTAGAAACCAGCAAGGCCGATCAAGGCAAGACCAGCCACGAGGAGGCCGGTCACCGCACCAGCGCGAAACGCAACTGACAAGCCTTTACCGAGGCCTTCGCTGGCCGCTTGTGTCGTTCTTACGTTGGCGCGAACCGACACAAGCATGCCAATAAAGCCAGCAGCCCCGGAAAGGATTGCACCCACGGCAAATCCGATGGCGGGGATGGGGTTAAACCCAAAGGCGAACAGGAGAATGACGAAAACCGCCGCCCCCGCGATCGCGATGGTCGTATACTGTCGATTGAGGTATGCCCGGGCACCTTCCTGAATAGCGCTGGCGATTTCCTGCATGCGGGCGTTGCCGGTGGAAAGCGACATCACCGACTGAATGGTCAATCCGCCATAAATAATGGCGAGCAGACCGGCTCCGATAACTAGCCAAAGGCTCAAGTTCATCTCGTTCCTTCCTTTGCCGAAACGGCTTTTGAATTGGATTGTGTGGGGAGATGATCCGACATGGCCGCGCCACCCGCGATGGGCGTCGCGCTTCAACCGGCCCCCTTACCGATGGCCGGAGTACTGACAAAAAGGGTGTTGGAAATCAACACTTAGATGCCGTTCGCAACTTCAGGAGCCACGGGTTTGCTGTCCAACCAGGCGGTCTTCAATGCGGGTCGTATTCTTTCGCTACGTTTGAAGTCGTCTTGTGGCGGTTGGGTGCGATCCCGGCCAGTGGGCGGGCGTTTGTGATTTTACCCGTTTAACCTGATCTCCCCTCAGTCATACCGCCTGCGTAAATGCATTTCGGGGGCGACACGGTCCTGGAGCCAGCCTTTGCGGTGAGTAAGGGCGACGAGTTTCTGTTCGCCTTGACAGTGGGCCCTTGTCCTCAGTCTCGTGTCCTCAGTCTCGTGTCCTCAGTCTCGTGTCCTCGGGCCTATATCGGTGAACCTAGGTCAAATCGCCGCCAGCATCGGACGCGCGCTCGGAGCTGCTTGTTTCTGGTGAGCGATCCCGGGCAGACCCGACGTGGCACCAAGAGAAAATCTAAGGCGCCGAGCACCGCGCCTTTTAGGTGAGACTAGTTAGATGAGACTGCCGCAAACCCCTTGATTAACCAATCCATTTCGCGGTTGCGGAAACATCATAATACAAATCTTGAACGGGGGTCAGTAGGCGAGAGCCTGGGTCTCGCCTATCTTATCGGCTTCGAAGCGATCGGGGTTTGGGGACCCGTGGCCGTCGCACCTTCGCCACAACCATGGCATTTGTCATGTAATCGTGGTGATTTACCGGCGACCAATCGTTACAACGGTGACTTGTTGAGTTTAACGCCCGTGCGCGATTGGCGCGGCTCGGGCCTGTAGGAAATTTGCGGGGGCGCGTTTTATGTCCATCGACACGGGTCAAATGCAGCCGACCCCCACGAAGAATGTCTCGCTGCCATATCGCATGGAATTGTGCGCGACGATCGCGGACGCTCTTGAGTATGCCGCGCAAGGCGAGACGGGCTTTAACTTTTACTCCCTTCGCGGGGAACTCGTCGATGTTCTTCCCTATAGGGAGATCTGTGACGAGGCTCAGGCCCTCGCAAGGCACCTCGCTGGAACATTTAAGCGCGGGGACCGTCTGGCCCTTGTAGCTGAAACAAGCCGCGGCTTTATCACCACCTTTTTTGCCTGCCAGTATGCGGGGCTGATCCCAGCGCCTGTGCCGTTACCGGTGAATCTTGGCGGCAAGGACGGGTATCTCACGCAAATCCGCCAGATGATGGTCGCCGCTGATGCGGCCGGGGCCATTGGGCCGGAAACGCTTAAGGATTTTTTGCGGGAGGCGACCGAAGGGCTTGAGGCCGTCACGGTCCTCTCCTTTGAAGAGATCAAAGATCAGCCATTAGCATCAGAGGCTCCCGTTGCTCTTCAGGCTGACGAGCCGTGTTACATCCAGTTCTCGTCCGGGTCGACCAGTGCGCCGAAGGGCGTCGTCGGCACGCAAGCTTCCGTTAATGCAAACCTGTTGGGCATTACGCGGGACGGTCTTCAGCTGCGCGAAGACGATCGCGCGTCAAGCTGGCTGCCTCTATACCACGATATGGGTCTGATCGGGTTCTGTCTTGCCCCTCTCTATGGCCAGACATCAGTGGATTATCTGGCGACGTCAGATTTTGTGCGCCGTCCATTGTTGTGGCTGCGGATCATGTCGCAGAATAAAACGACGACGACCTATAGCCCATCGTTCGGGTACGAACTGTCCGCACGCCGCGCACCACGCGCTGAGGACGGTGCGATCGATCTTTCGTCGCTTCGGGTGGCAGGCATAGGCGGCGACATGGTTCGCCCTGAAGCACTGCAAGCGTTTGCAGATGCCTTTGCCGACAAGGGATTTGATGCCAATGCATTCCTGCCGAGTTATGGCATGGCGGAGGCGACGCTCGCGCTTTCGTTCACTAAAATCGGCGAGCCTCTGGAAGTCGATTATGTGGACATGCGTCACTTCAATCGATCATCGATTGCCCAGCCTGCGTCCGCTATCACGTCAGAGGAACATCGTCGCGGGTTTGTTCTGTGCGGCACTGCCCTGAGAGACCACGCGATCGCGGTGCGCGATAGTGAAGGCCGCGACCTGCCGGACCGGTCCGTCGGCCGGATCTTCATCAAAGGTCCGAGTTTGACGCCCGGTTATTATGGCAACGACGAAGCCACCAGCGATCTTTATGACGGCGATTGGCTGGATACGGGCGATATGGGGTATTTCCTCCGGGGGCAGATTGTCATTACCGGACGGGCAAAGGATCTGATCATCATCAATGGACGGAACATCTGGCCCCAGGACATCGAGTGGGCGGTGGAAAGCCTTCCGGGCGTGCGCCAGAGCGGCGTTGCAGCCTTTTCCGTTGACGATGGCAAGGGCGAGCGGATCGTCGCCGTAGTGGAGCGCCGCGGGAGAATGAGCGCCCTTGAGCTGAGCGAGTTGAAGCGCGATGTTGCCCGGATGATCCAGACGGCCGCCGGGGCCCCTGCTGAGATCGTCCTTGCACGGCCCCACTCCATGGTCATGACGTCATCGGGCAAGCTTTCCCGGGCGAAAGTCAAAGCAAAATACTTGTCAGGCGCATTTGATGAGGCCATCGCAGAAGCAGAAGCCTCCTCTGCGCAGCTGGCCAAGGCGCGCGTCTAAAGCCTTGTCCCAATCACCGGCAGCAACCCCGGCCACAGGTTCGGCGACGACAAACATCGTTGCAGTTACAGGCGGCACCGGTTTTGTGGGTGGTGCGCTTCTTGCCGAATTGATCTCGGCGGGCTACCGCGTCAAAGCCCTCGCCCGATCCACGTCGAAACTTGATCGGTTTGCGGACAGTACTGAGATCATCGAAGGCAGTCTTAGCGATGAAAGGGCTATTGCTGACTTGTGTGAGGGCGCCCAAACGGTTGTCCATTGCGCGGGACTGACCCATGCCCTGACTGATGCAGCGTTCCAGGAAACGAATGTCGAAGGCGCGCGCCGTGTTGCTGCCGCAGCGTCAGACGCCGGGTCAAAGTTTGTGCACCTTTCGTCCATGGCAGCGCGGGCACCTCACCTTTCTCCTTACGCGCAATCGAAGTTCGACAGCGAGGGAGCGGTGGCGGAGGCATCAGTGAGCGGTGCATGGATCGCCCTCAGATTGCCAGCTATTTATGGCCCTGGTGACATGGCAACCCTGCCTTACTTCAAGCTGGTCAGAAGTGGGCTCGCGCCAGAACCTGCCGCAGAACCATCCTCGCGCGTCTCGATCCTCTTCGTGGAAGATGTGGTCCAGGCGATCATCGCGGCAATGGAAAATGCGCCGACCGGCAAGGTTTATGAAGTCGCGGACGAACGGGAAGATGGCTTTACCTGGGCGGAAATTGGCGAGAGCCTTGGGCGCGCGTTCGGGCGCAAGCCGCGCCGTTTGCGGGTGCCACGGCCAATCTTGGCGAGCTATGCGGGGCTCATCGAGGCAGGTGCGCGCCTTATCGGTAAGCCGACCATGATGACGCGGGCGAAAATCGCTGAGTTTTTTCACCCCGACTGGGTGGCGCGCGATCAGTTGTTGACCGCTGCGACCGATTGGCAGCCGCAGACGCCGCTTGATGAAGGATTTGCAAAAACCGTTCGGTGGTACCAAGAAAGGAAGATGGTGTAGTGGCAGCAAAATTGCCTTGCGCCTGCCTAACATTGAGGAAATGACGATGGAACGCTCTCCGATCCAGGAAGATGATGATCTTGTCTTTCACCGTATCTGCACGCTGCTGGAGCCTTTGAACCACAAAGGCGTAAAACTGACGCGCGACACCGACCTTGTGGCCGACATGGAAGTCGATAGCGTATCAGTGCTGGATATCGTGATGGACATTGAAGACACCTACGATGTGTCGATCCCGGTCAACACCATGTCGGAGATCCGCACCATCGGCGAGTTAGTCGACGCGATCCACAAAATAAAAGAAGAGCAGGCGTAGGCTGATATGGCGCTGTTTGAAAAATTCGAAACGAATGCCGCGCTTTATAATGGGCTGACGGCAATTGATCAGAACCCGTTTAATATTGTTATGGAAGAAGTCTTGGGGCCAACCCGGGCGATGATCAAAGGCCGTGAAACGGTTCTTGCTGGTACTCATAACTATCTCGGCCAGACATTTGAAAGTTCGGCGATCCAAGCCGCCAAGAAAGCCCTTGATGAAGAAGGCACAGGCACCACGGGCTCGCGTTTTGCCAACGGGACATTTAGTGGCCACAAGAAACTGGAAGCTGACCTCGCTGCCTATCTCGGGGTCGAGTACTGCGTTGTTTTCTCTACCGGATATGTGGCCAATCTCGGCGCTATTGCCGGACTGATTAATCCAGCTGAGGACGTTGTTCTGATCGATGCCGACTGCCACGCGTGCATCTATGACGGCTGCCAGTTGGCCGGAGCAGAAACGATCCGGTTCCGCCATAATGATCCGGAAAGCCTCGACAAACGACTTGGCCGGTTGAGCCCGGATGTGAAAGGCAAGCTGGTCTGTATCGAAGGCATGTACTCCATGTACGGAGATATTGCGCCGGTCGCTGAGTTTGCTGACGTTGCCCACAAGCATGGGGCAATGCTTATGGTCGATGAGGCCCACTCCTTCGGGGTATACGGCGAGACTGGCAAAGGCGTGACTGAGATCGACGGCGTCATGGACAAAATCGATTTCTACTCTGGGACATTCTCAAAGAGCCTTGCGTCCATTGGCGGGTTTGTGGCCTCGCGACATCCGGAAGTGGAGTATCTGCGGTTCTCCTCACGCCCCTACATGTACACAGCGTCCCCATCCCCCGCCACGATCGCGTCAGCGAATGCGGCACTGAAGAATTTGAGTGAGACACCGCAGCTGCGGGAAAAACTCTGGGAGAATGTGCACCGGCTCCATGGGTCTCTAAAACAACTGGGATTGAAGCTTGCCGCTGATCCGGCACCAGTGATTTCCGTTCTTCTGCCTACGAAGGAAATGGCGTTTACGGCCTGGAATTTCCTGCTGGAGCGGGGTGTCTATGTGAATATGGCAATCCCGCCGGGCACGCCGGGGCAAGAATCGCTTCTGCGTTTAGCGGTTTCCGCTGCCCATACACCCGACGATATCGATCGTCTGGTTGATGCCTATTCGGCAATGGCAGAAAATTTTGAGGGTGCGCGGGTTAAAAACTCTGCATAAATCCTCTGAAAAACGCGCAGCGTTTTCGTAGCGGAACGACACAAAACTTTAGTTCACATCAGGGTGAAGAGGCGGCACTTTTCGCGCTGAAGTCGCATTTTCGCCGGGGTCGTCACTTACCTTGAGCGATGCGACGACAAAAGGAGTTTGAGCGCAAATGGCTAAGCGCAAGACGGCGCACGAAAATTGGGCGCAAAACATACGAGCTATTATGTTGGCCGCTGCCGCCGCAATGGGCTCTTCCCTGCCGGCCCAAGGTCAGGAGGTTGAGGGCGAAGGTCTTGAGGCGATGTCATCAACTGCCAATGAACTAGGCGCCAGCCAAATCGACCACGTTAGCTGCAATCGGGGCGAGCACGAAATTCGATTGACCGTGCTTGGCGTGAAGGAAGCGATCGGCTTGATGACCGCTGAGCTTTACCGCAACGACCCTGACAACTTCCTTGAGCGGGAAGGGCGTATCTCAAAGACGCGTTTTGCGGCGAAATCACCGGCGACGTCATTCTGTATTCAAACGCCCGCCCCTGGGTCGTATGCATTGGTTGTCTATCACGATGAGAATGCCAACAAGCGTATCGACAAAGGTGCCTTTGGTATTCCGTCGGAACCCTGGGCGATTTCCAATGATCCGCCCATCCGCCTAGCGCCCCCAAAACTGAAGGACTCCCTGTTTGAGGTCCTCGGCAATGGCACCTCCATTGAGATGGAATTGAACGACTAATCGCCTGACGGTCAGACCGGCGAGATTAGCCCCACTCGAGGCCGCCGATTTTCTTTGCCCTTTTGACTGATTTGCGCCATGCCGCGAGCTTGTCCACATTGGGCAGAAGCAGAACCCAGAAGCAGAACGGGGGGCAGGCAACCTTATGGTGGCGCAAGGCGATATTCAGGTTCGTCAGATTACGGATGCTAAAGGGCGGCGGGACTTTATTCATGCGGCGAGGCCGGCGTATGCGGGTGATCCCAATTATGTGCCTCCCTTAGAGTATGAACTTGGCCCGAGGCTCGATCCCGCTAAAAACCTGGTTTTGCAGGGAGCCGACCACGCGTTATGGGTCGCAGAAAAAGACGGCGTGCCGCTCGGGCGCATCTCCGCGATTATCAATCCTCTGCACCTTGACCGCTACAAAGATGCAACCGGCCAGTTCGGGTTTCTGGATGCCATTGATGACGGGGACGTCTTTAAGGCCCTTTTTCAGACGGCGGAGGATTGGCTGCGTGCCCGGGGGATGAAACGGGTCAACGGCCCATTTAGCTTTTCGATCAACGAAGAATGCGGGCTCCTGATCGACGGGTTTGATACCCCGCCGTACTTCATGATGCCCCATGGCCGGGACTGGTATCAACGCCACGTGGAAGCGCTGGGCTATTCCAAGTCCATTGATATGTATGCGCTGGAATGGATCCCCAAGCGCGATTTCATCCCCGAAAAACGCCTGCGATTTGTGGAGCGAGCGCTGAACAAACCCCATATCACGGTGCGTCCATTTGATTTTTCAAATTTCAAGCAAGAAATCCAGACGCTCGTCGATATCTATAATGATGCGTGGTCGGATAATATGGGCTTTATCCCATTTACCAAAGATCAAGCGGCCCACATGGCTGATGAGCTTCGTCCGATCATTTCACCTTACAACACGGTGATGTGTGAGATTGACGGGGAACCCGCTGCTTTTGGTCTGGTCCTGCCGAACCTGAACTACGCCATTAAAGACTTTGACGGTAAACTTCTTCCCTTCAACTGGGCAAAATTCCTGTACAGACTGAAAGTCAAGGGCATCCCTCAGGCACGGATGCCGCTGATGGGCGTGCGCAAAAAACTCCAGGGCAAGCCTGTTGGGGCCGCGTTTGCTTACAAGATCATTGAGTGCGTGAATACGGCGAATATCGATCGGGGCCTTGAGGCCTCGGAGCTTTCATGGATCCTTGAAAACAACCCGGCAATGCTCAATATGCTGACGGAAATGGGCAGCCGGATTTATAAGACCTATCGTATCTACGAAAAGCAACTTTAACCGAGGCGCCAAGGTTCTATGCGCGTCGATGACTTCGATTTTGACTTACCTGAAGAGCGCATAGCGTTGCATCCGGCGCGCCCGCGGGACTCAGCTCGCTTATTGCAGGTCCGGCCCGATAGCCTCACGGACCGGGTCGTCAGCGACCTCCCGGCGATATTGCGCGCTGGGGATGTCCTGGTGCTGAATGATACCGCCGTCATGCCCGCACAATTGCGCGGTGTTCGGATGGCAAGGCCGGAAGGCGGTGGTGACGGGCAGGGCGTTGCCATTGATGTGACGCTTCACAAGCGGGATGCTGGCAAACACGAAGAAGCATGGCGCGCGTTTGTCCGTCCCGCCAAGCGGCTACGCGTTGGCGACATTCTCACATTTTCAGATGGTCTCACAGCGGAAGTGACCAACAGGGAGGGTGCTGAGGCGAGCCTTGTTTTTTCTTGTGCACCGGAAGAATTCCAGGTTGCGTTACAAGATGCAGGTGTGCCCCCTTTGCCGCCCTACATCGCCCGCAAACGAGAAATCACTGCGCAAGATACAGACGATTACCAAACGATCTATGCCCGGGAAAAGGGGTCGGTTGCGGCGCCAACCGCCGGTCTTCATTTTACGGATGAATTGTTGGCGCGCCTTAAGTCCAAAGGTATCCAGTTTGAAACAGTGACGCTCCATGTGAGCGCAGGTACGTTCCTGCCCGTGAGTGCTGACGATACAAGCGATCATGTGATGCATGCGGAGTGGGGTGAAATCACCGACGAGCAAGCCATGCGCCTTTGCCAAGCGAAAGAAGAAGGACGCCGGATCATCGCGGTGGGGACAACATCCCTGCGTCTTTTGGAAACCGCGGCTCGCCGGACCGGTCAAATTGCTCCTTTCAAAGATGAAACAGATATCTTCATTACCCCCGGCTTTCAGTTTCAAGCGATCGACGGGTTGCTCACCAATTTCCACTTACCACGCTCCACGCTCTTTATGCTGGTAAGCGCGCTGATGGGGCTCGATCGGATGAAATCCGCTTATGAGCATGCCATTGAAAAGGGATACCGTTTTTATTCCTATGGCGACGCAAGCCTCCTGGAGCGGATCCCGTGAGCCAGATTGCCTTACTGCGCGGCATTAATGTGGGTGGGCGCAACAAACTACCTATGAAAACGCTCATCATGCTGATTGAAGCACTCGGCGGCAAAAATGTGCGGACGTACATTCAGTCTGGCAATGTAGCCTACGATGGCCAGCTATCTGCGGCGGATATTACTGCCGCCATCAAGGAACATGTTGGATTCGCGCCGCGGGTTTTTGTCATTAGCGCTGAGGCTTTCCGAAAGGCGGTCGGCGCAAACCCGTTTGGGAAAGAGGCGGCTGCATCTGGTAAGACTGTCCATCTCTTCTTGCTGGATGGCGACCCGGCGCCAGCGGATCTGGACGCGTTGCTTAACCTGAAACGCCCGACAGAAGACTTTGCTCTTGTGGGTCAGGCGCTTTATCTCCATACGCCGAATGGCCTTTCCTCGTCGGCGGTGGCGGAGAAAATTGACAGAATCCTGAAGGTGGAGACGACCGCCCGCAACTGGAACACTGTTACGAAGCTACTGGAAATGACGACTTGAAATCAAAGGCGCCTGAATGACGGACCAGATCACCATCGATGACTTTTTGAAAGTGGATATCCGTGTCGGGACGATTACGGAGGTTGAGCGGTTCGAAAAAGCCCGCAAACCGGCGTGGAAACTCTGGATCGATTTTGGCGCAGAGATTGGCACACTGAAATCCTCCGCTCAGATCACGGCGCACTATGGCCGGGAAGATCTGATCGGCCGACAGGTGGCCGCTGTCGTCAATTTTCCCCCGCGTCAGATCGCTGACTTCATGTCCGAGGTGCTGGTGCTCGGTTTTTCAGATTCGGACGGTGCCATCGTTTTGATTGAGCCGGAACGGCCGGTACCGAACGGGGAGCGCATGCATTGACCCCGGCAACGTCAGACGCGTTTTCTTTTCAGGTTTCGGGAACGGATGGCGCTGCCCGCACCGGGGAAGTGTCAACGCCGCGAGGGGCCATCCGTACACCTGCCTTTATGCCTGTCGGTACGGCGGCAACAGTGAAAGCTATGCTGCCCGAGCACGTGCGTGCGACAGGTGCGGACGTTTTGCTTGGCAATACCTATCATCTAATGCTCCGCCCAAGCGCAGAGCGTGTGGCGCGCCTTGGGGGCTTGCATTCCTTTATGAACTGGCCGCGCCCGATCCTGACGGACTCTGGCGGGTTTCAGGTCATGTCGCTGTCGTCCTTGCGCAAGCTGACAGAAGAAGGGGTCTCTTTTGCCTCACACATTGACGGCTCGCGGCATATGCTGACCCCGGAGCTTTCCATCGAGATCCAATGCCTTTTGGGTTCGGACATTCAAATGCAGCTGGATGAGTGTCCGGCTATGCCTATCGAAAAGGATGCGGCAGAAGAGTCCATGGAGCTGTCGTTGCGGTGGGCGAAACGGTCGGAAACGGCGTTTTCCGATCTCGCCAATCCAGGTCAGGCTTTGTTCGGCATTGTTCAGGGGGCGAACTATAAAGACTTGCGTCGGCGGAGCGTCGACGGTTTGATGGAGATCGGTTTTCCGGGCTATTCGGTTGGCGGCCTTGCGGTCGGAGAGGGGCGGGCAGAAATGTTCCGGGTGCTTGAGTTCACAACCCCCCACATGGACACGGCCAAACCGCGCTATCTCATGGGCGTCGGCAAGCCGGCAGATATCGTTGGCGCGGTCGCGCGCGGGATCGACATGTTCGATTGCGTCGCGCCCACTCGGTCAGGACGGCACGGTCAGGCATGGACTAAGACCGGCCCGATTAATATCAAGAATGCGTCATTTGCTGAGGATCCGGCGCCCCTGGACCCGGAAAGCGATTGCCCGGCGAGCCGGGATTACTCTAAGGCCTACCTCAATCACCTGTTTCGGGCGGGCGAGTATCTCGGGCCCATGCTGCTGACATGGCATAATCTGCACTATTATCAGGATCTTATGGCGGGTCTGCGGGCAGCGATAAGTGCAGGTTGCTTGGCGGCGTTTATAGAGGAATTCAAACGAGCGACGAGCGAGGAACTTGTCTGATCGGCTAGGTTAGACCTGCGGCGAAAACTTCCGAATTAGCCGTTGACCGGTTATGCCCCGATGACTATGTTCCGCGCTCGTTTTGCGACGGGGCCTGGTAGTTGAGCCGGGCGATACGGTTGTAAAGTGGGCCCATAGCTCAGTTGGTAGAGCAACTGACTTTTAATCAGTAGGTCGAAGGTTCGAACCCTTCTGGGCTCACCATTTCTTTTCGCGACAGCTATTTCCTTGGTGGCATCGGGACGAGCTTTGACGTGCGCCGGATATAGTCCTGGTACGCAGGATCATCGCCCCATTTGGCTTTTGCCGCCTTGTCGAGGAGCGGAATGCCGCTTCCTTTGGTAAGCAAAAAGAATACAAATACCGGTGAGACCAGTGCCGCCCAAGCGGGCCCTTGCAGCAGTGGAATGGCGATCACGGCAATTCCCGCCCACAAGAGAATTTCCCCGAAATAGTTCGGATGCTGCGACCATGACCACAGCCCTGTCGTGATGAATCGACCTCGGTTCCCGGGATCAGCTCGGAAAGCGTTTTTCTGATGGTCGGCAATGGCCTCAACCGCAAAACCGATGGTCCAAATGGCGAGGCCAACAAAGAACAAGGCACCAAACTCAAGCGGTTTGTTTGAGGTAAAAACAACAAGAGCCGAGGCGAGAGTGATCACGACCCAAACGGCCTGAAGCGTCCACGCGCCAAAAAACCGGACTGGATCGGTCTTGATCTTGTCGAACCGGCTATCGCCGCCCTGCCGGTGCACCCTTGCAAAAAGCATGGAGCCCAGCCGTATGCACCAGATCAACACCATTCCGGCAACGATCAACACAGGGACACTCAACGGTTCCTGTAACCTACCGCTTAAAGCGAGCGCTGCGACAGTGACCGCACCATAGGTGTTCGCGCCGATCAGGTCGTAGAAATGCTCTGTGCGGAACAATGCTGCGGGAATGAAGGCGAGCCAGTTGATGCCAAACGCGAGAATAGCGCAGACAAAAACAACTGGCAGGCCAGCCCATTGGGCGCCGTCGCTACCGATCCACCTGGCAAAGGCGAGCGTTGCTAATCCCATTCCAAGTGGGATCACCAATTGCTTCATAACTATCTTTGCCCTCCGACCTCGTTGTTCAGCCTCATCCAAACAAGCTGACACCATCAGCTAGTTGGGCAAATCGGTAAATTGTGAGGTCGAGGGGAAAGCAGTCTAGGAAGCCGATGTGTGCTCGCCTTCAGCGATCGTCTTGACCAGATCGATCACGCGCTTTTTCACTTTTTGGTCCTTAATGGCCGAAAAGTGCTTAAAAAGCTGACTGCCCTCAGAGGAGTTAAGAAAGTCGATCATTGGTGCGCCACTCTCATCCGGAGCGCCGCCATTGCCCTCAGCGAACCCATATGTGGTGCCCCGTTCATCATCGAAATCATCGAAGAAGAACTGCACGTTGACCCCAAGCACCCGACAAATTTCGTAGAGACGGCTTGCCCCTATTCGATTGACGCCCTTTTCGTACTTTTGAATTTGCTGGAAAGTTAGCCCCAACGCTTCTCCAAGCTTATCCTGGCTCATGTTTTTTATTGTCCGTTGTAACCGGACTCGCCCACCCACATGTACATCAATGGGGTGGGGCTGTTTTTTTTCTGTCATACAGCGGCCATTCCGATTTCGCATTTGCCTTACGGCTCCCGCGAGCGTGTCTCCCCGATATGATATATAATTCAATTCTCTTTGCGTGCAAAGGGCTGCAGATTTCATCTCACTAACGGGCTGAGATTTCCTCTTGCGGTCGCGAAGGAAGCGCCGAGCCCGAATAGAACCATTAGCGCGAAAGGCCAGTCTCTGACCCGGCTGTAGAGGGTCGGCGCCTCAGGCATGGGCAAGCGCGCGCTGATGACACCGGCCTCATAAAGCGGGATCGATCGACGTATGCGGCCCGTGCCGTCAATTAGAGCGGAAATCCCGGTATTGGCAGACCGCGCGATGGGCAAGCCTTCTTCAATGGCGCGCAGTCGCGTCTGAGCAAGATGCTGGCGCGGACCGGAGGTATCGCCAAACCAGGCATCATTGGTCACCGCCGCAATCCATTGGGGTCGGTCCGATCGCGGATACATCGCACCGGGGAAAATTGCCTCATAACAAATGAGCGGGGCAAATGGCACAGGGCCAACGGCAAATGTCACCGGGCCCTCGCCCTTGGTGAAGCCGTCTTCATAAGGGGCGAGTTGCGCAAGGCCTATCGCCTGAAGCACCCCGCGCATGGGCAGGTATTCTCCAAAGGGCACCAAGTGGTGTTTGTGATACCAGTCGCTGACCCCGGTCGCTGGCCCGTTGATTGGCAGGATGGCAAGGCCATTGAAGAACCGTGTCTTGGTGCCCTCATTATTGATTTCGCTGTTCCCGTCCCTTTCTGGCATGGTCTGTCGCCGCACCCCGCCGGTCAGGAGCGTTGAATTGCCGGGTAGCCGTGTGCCGATGGACTGCATCATGTTCGGTGCTTCGTCGATCACCGGGGCAGCATTTTCCGGCCAAAGAACATAAGTGTGGACGCCGTCTTCCGTCGGAGCGGTGGATTGCTCGAGCGAGCGCTCTACATTCCGGGCCCAGAGGGCAGGATCAATTTTCTCCTTTTGCGGAATATTTGGTTGGACAATGCGAACGGCAACGTCCTCGTGATCGCGGGCTGGCAAGACAGACAGCCGCACCCCGCCAATGGCAAAAATGACAATGAGGCCTATGCCGTAGATCATTGCTGCTTTTGCGATATGCATGCGCTGCATGCCATGCTTGACGATATGGGCGCCTGGATAGACCGAGATCAGCACAAGGATAAAGCTGAGCCCATAGGCACCGACCCAAGCAACGGTTTGGGCCCCTGCGGCAGTGCCGGCGAGGGCTTGAGCCGGCAAGTTCCACGGTAGCCCCGTCAGAACATGGCCGCGCAGATACTCAAAGAACATATAGCACGAGGTGAAGGTAAGCCCTCCAGCCAATGGCGTGAAATATCGGGTACAAACCATTGCCGCTCCCATGAAGAGGGCAAGAAACGCCGGCATTCCCGTCATAGCAAAGGGGGCCATCCAGGCGAACTGTTCGGCTTGGACAAAAAACGAAAACGCCATCCAGTAAATGCCGAGAAGATAATAGCCAAAGCCGAAAAACCAGCCGGCCGAAAACGCGGCCCTCAAGGGGCGCTTGTCGTGTTGTGCCTGATGGACCAGCAAGATCAGGAGCGATAAGCCGACCGCCATTGCGGGAAGCAGGTAAAACGGTGCTTGGGAAAGGGCCGCCATGATCCCAGCGAAGAAGGCAAGGCCACGCCTTTTCCAGCCGCCTTGATTAAGAGCGGCCAATAAGAATTGACGGATCGCAGTCATTCCGCCGCTTTTGTCGGAGGTTGAGGTTGAGGCTGAGGTTGGGGCTGAGATTGAGGCGGGGGCGTTGACGAGGACGGCGCCGTATTAGTGTTATGATTGATATCGGCCGGCGGCGCGGTGGCGACAACTGTGCGTTTGCCTTTTCGTTTTTTCGGTCGTATGCGGATTTTCCTGATCTTCCTCGGGTCCGCGTCAGTGACTTCAAATTCGTAGCCGGAATTGTCGCTCAGAACCTCGCCCCGTTGGGGGACCCGACCAGCAAGTGAGAAAATTAGCCCGCCGAGGGTGTCGACCTCGTCTTCTTCCGCTTTCAAGACAACGCCGGTTTCTTCGGCAAACTCTTCCAGTTCCAGGCGCGCATCCACGTCCCAGCCCCCATCGGGGCAAGCCTTTAAGAGGGCCTCATCGTCATCGTCGTGTTCGTCGTTGATTTCGCCGACGATCTCCTCAACGAGATCTTCAATTGTGACGAGACCGTCCGTGCCACCAAATTCATCGATGACAAGGGCCATGTGGATGCGGGAAGCCTGCATGCGCAAGAGCAAGTCCGTGATCCGCATCGACGGCGGCACATACAAAACCTCGCGCTTGATTTGCTGGAGAATAGGATCGCCCGATTGGGGTAGTGCCGTAGGCTGAGGATCGGCAATCCGTTGCACCACATCCTTAATGTGCACCATGCCAACCGGGTCATCGAGATCGCCGCGAAAAATCGGCATGCGTGAATGGCCGGCTTCGGCAAAGCATTTGATGAGCTCGTCGAGCTCGGTGTTGAGTTCAACGGCGGTTATGTCTGCCCGCGGTGCCATGACGTCGTCGACGCGTTTGCTATCGAACGCGATGACCCGCTCGATCATTTCCATGCGCTCGCGGCGCAGGCCATTCCCGGCCTTGTGTGTGTCGCTGGAAACGGCCTCAAGAGGGTTATCCGATGGAGGCGTGCGTCCCAGCAGTTTTGAAATCAGGTTTCCCCGGCGGGGGCTGTTCTCGTTCATTTCACGTCCAGTGTTGCGGATTGCACATTCGCGAGCGGCGTCTTCCGGCAATTATCAGTACGGCTGTCGTTACTATTGTCGTCGTTATCGTCGTTGGCCTGGACCTCGTAAGGCGACGCAATCCCGAGGCGCGCCAGAATCTGCCCCTCTTGCTCTTCCATTTCCGCTGCTTCGTCGTCCATCTGGTGATCATAGCCTACAAGATGAAGTAAACCATGAACGGTGAGGTGCGCCACATGGTCAGCAAGACTGATCTCCCGCTCGCGCGCTTCCCGCTCACAGGTCTCAAAGGCAAGGGCGACGTCGCCGAGCATATCTTCCGCCGTCTCATGGGCAGGGAAGGACAAGACATTTGTCGGCTTGTCTTGCGCGCGGAAGCGGTCATTCAGATTACGGATGGTCTCGTCGTCAGTCAGAAGGATTGCCACATTGCCGCAAAGGTCCGGCTCTGCCTTGGCGGCGGCAAGGGCACTTTCATTGACGACCGTCAGCAGGGCTTTGTCCGCTTGTTCCCAAGCGGCGCTTTCAATGATGAGATCGAGGGTCAGTCTAGCGGTCACGATGGCTTACTCTGGTTTGAAAGGCCACCGCCGCCGCCATTTCCGTTTCTGCGATCATCGCCATTGGCTTTTTCACGCGCCTCATACTTGGCAAGAATGCGCGCCACCAGCGGATGGCGGACAACGTCTTTTGCCGTGAACGTGGCAATCGAGACCCCTTCGACCCCTTGAAGCAAGTAAAGCGCATCGGACAGGCCGGATGTTTCTCCACGGGGGAGGTCGCTTTGGGTAGGATCGCCGGTGATGATCATTTTTGCGCCTTCACCGAGGCGGGTCAGGAACATTTTTGTCTGGGCGATCGTCGCGTTTTGGGCTTCGTCGAGAAGGACGGCTGACCTCGCAAGAGTTCGCCCGCGCATAAAGGCGAGCGGGGCAATCTCGATATCCCCGCTGGCCATGCGCCGTTCGATAAACTCCGCAGGCAGCATTTCGTAGAGAGCATCATAAAGCGGGCGCAAATAAGGATCGACTTTGTCCTTCATGTCGCCCGGCAAAAACCCGATCCGTTCGCCTGCCTCAATGGCTGGGCGAGAAAGAATGATCCGCCCCACCGCGCCTTGTTGAAGAAGGCTGACCGCCTGGGCGACAGCGAGATAGGTCTTGCCGGTTCCGGCGGGCCCCACACCAAAGACCAGATCCCCTTCGCCCATGGCTTTGATGTAGGCATCCTGCGCAGGGGTCCTTGCGGTGATGGTTTTGCGCGGGGTCTTTATCGCGGCGCGGTCGATCTTGCCGTCTGCGGCGGATGGGTCCTCAGGAAAGGCAGCGGCTGCCCGCACATCGCCTAAGGTGATGTCTAACCCTTCCCGCAAGCGGTCATAAAGCGATTGCAAGGCGTGGCGTGCAGCGTGCCTTGCATCTTCCTCGCCCACTAGAGCAAAGCGATTGCCTCGCGGGGTAATCCGTACATTGAGCGCTTTTTCAAGGACCGCCAGATGGGCATCGTGTTCGCCGGAAAGATCCGCCAGCAGACGATTGTCTTCGAAAGAAATATAGTCCGGCGCGTCGGTGAGGTTTTCCAAGGAGGCGTGCTTTCTCTGTTCCTTTAAGTGCGGTTGGCGGGCTGATCAGTGATCACCCCTGATAGGGCATTTGGCGTTTGGCCGCCGATTTCCGCATGGACGATAGTGCCAATAAGGCTCTCATCGCCGTCCATAAAGACACTTTGCAGATAAGGAGAGCGCCCAATGATCTGGCCAGGATTGCGGCCCTTTTTTTCAATTAGGACCGGGAGTGTTTTGCCCACGAGGGAGGCATTAAATGCGGCGCGCTGGTCGTTCAACAAGGCTTGAAGGCGCTCTAGCCGATCATCCTTTTCTTCTTCGCCCACCTGCTGGGCCATGGTCGAGCCCGGTGTTCCCGGGCGGCGGGAGTATTTAAATGAAAAAGCCGAGGCGTACGTGACTTCCCGCACCAGATCGAGGGTCGCTTGAAAGTCCTCTTCGCGCTCGCCGGGAAAGCCGACGATAAAGTCACCTGAAAGAGCGATGTCGGGCCGGGCCGCGCGCACTTTCTCGATGAGGCGCACATAGTCTTCCGCCGTGTGCCCCCTATTCATGGCTTTGAGAATTTTGTCGGACCCCGCCTGAACCGGAAGGTGCAGGTAGGGCATGAGTTTCCGCTCATGCCCCAGGGCGTCGATCAGGTCATCATCCATGTCGCGGGGGTGCGAGGTGGTAAACCGGATGCGGTCAAGGCCGTCGATCTTGGCCAGATGCCGACATAGGTGGCCGAGGCTCCAGTCAGTCGGACTGTCGGTCAAATTGTCGTCAAAAGCGACACCGCCGTTTGGCCCAATTCCCTGTAATGTATTTGGGCGGTGCCATGGATTTTTGCCATGCCAGCCATTTACGTTCTGTCCGAGGAGCGTGATCTCGCGCACCCCCTGGGCTGCAAGCCCTCTGGCCTCGGCGACGATTTCGTCCACTGATCGGGAAACTTCTGCGCCGCGCGTGTACGGCACCACGCAGAACGTACAAAATTTGTCGCAGCCTTCCTGGATCGTCAGGAACGCCGTTGGGCCATCTACATCCCTCGGCCCCTGGTCCAGGCGGTCGAACTTTTCCTCTACGGCGAAGTCCGTTTCCAGGACATGGCCCTCTTCACGGGAAAGGCGTGCCAGCATTTCCGGGAGCCGATGGAAGGACTGGGGCCCGAACACCATATCAACAACGGGAGCGCGCGCTTTGATCTCCGCGCCTTCGGCTTGCGCCACACAGCCAGCGACCGCGATCTTCGTCTCATGGCCTGCGCTTTGGCGGGTCTCTTTGATCTGGCGCAGGCGCCCTAGCTCTGAATAGACTTTTTCGGCCGCTTTTTCGCGAATATGGCAGGTGTTCAGGATAATGAGGTCAGCATTGGCTGGATCTTCAATGGGCCCGTAGCCAAGTGGTTTCAGGATCGAAACCATCCTTTCGCTGTCATAGACATTCATCTGACAGCCATAGGTCTTGATGAAGACACCTCTCAGGGAAGGCCCGTCTGAAGCGGACCCGGTTGTCTCTGTCGCATCAGCCCGCTCGGCGGGCTCTTTCAGCAAGTCGGCTGTCATGCCTTGGTGTCTTTTCCTACTGTTCGTCTTTGCCACGGCGGTCTTCCGTGAAGCTCTGGCGGTTCGGCCTCTTGCGGTTTGACGAGCCTATTAGCAAACGGGTTATTCACCCTCATCACTTGTAATTGACCGTCGCTTGACCAGCAATTGATCGCGATCGGCTTGGCCAAAGGCGCCTGTGTCGTCTAGATAGTCCCAAGGTTGGTATAATATGCGTTACGAATTGCTTTTTGTAGGGGCTGGGCTCGCCCTGGTGTCATCTCCTGTATTTGGGCAGGAGAGCGTGCCTTTTGTGCCGTCTTCGACCAGCGGCGTCACTCAAGTCGGGGCAGCGCAGGCGAGCGATGCCCAAGTCAAGCCGCGCACCGTGGTGGTGGAAATGTTCCTCTCCCAGGCGTGTAAGAAGTCGCCGCCCGCCGCGAAGGTTTTGTCGAAAATTTCTGCGTCCCAAAATGTGGTCGCCCTTGCCTGGCACGTGGACTATTGGAACGATATGCCGTCTAGCGAAGGTGGCTGGGTCGACCCGTTTTCAGCGGGCGCTTATTCAGCGCGCCAGAAGGTTTACAACAAGCATATCCGTAACCGGAGCACAGTCTTTACACCCCAAGCGGTGATCGACGGCAAGGTAAGCGTCATCGGTTCATCAGAGGGCCGCGTTCGCAAGCGGATCGAACAAGCCGCTGAAACGCCGATTGAGGCAAAGCGCCCTTCCATGGAACTGGTCCGCCGCCAAGATGATAACCCGAAGATCATCCGTGTTCGTGTGAATTTTGATCAGGGCGCCTACGACGTAAATGTCATCGATTTCCGGCCTGTTTCGAAAACCGAGATTTTTGCCGGCGACAATGCCGGTCACATGTTTGAGGAAGTCAATGTGGTCTCTGGTATTCGCCAGTTGGCCGCAGACGGCTTCGGCGAGCGGGAAGTCGCATTTTCCATGCCCGATGAGGGTCTTGGATGTGCGGTTATTATTCAGCAGCCAGATCAAGGGGCAATTCTTGACGCGGCCTACTGCGATAGTGCGAGGGTCGAGCCGGTATTGCAGGCAGCGCAATAAATGATCCCTGCGCGCTAACCCTTTTCACCGTCAGTCAACGGAACACCATAAAGCTCCAGCCGGTGATCCACTAGCTTATATCCATGCTCTTCGGCAATCTTGCGCTGAAGGGCTTCGATCTCTTCACTGATGAACTCGATCACCTGGCCTGAGCGAAGGTCGATCAGATGATCATGGTGATCATCGGTTGCCTCTTCATAACGCGAGCGCCCGTCCTGAAAGTCGTGACGCTCCACAACGCCCGCCTCTTCGAAAAGGCGCATGGTGCGGTAGACAGTGGCAATCGAAATTTTGTTGTCGATCTCCATGGCCCGGCGATGGATTTCCTCCACATCCGGATGATCGCTCGCCAGTGACAGCACCCGTGCGATCACACGGCGCTGGTCGGTCATGCGCATGCCCTTCTGGACACAGATTTTTTCAAGTCGATCCATAAAGGCTTCCTATAAAGCGCCTTTCTTTGTGGGTCTACGTTGCCGCGCGTTGAATGTCTCAATGCGGCGGAGCATCCCGACCCCGCGAGTGGCTTTGGTCACCCTCGCGGCGTCTTTAATCATGCAGTGGCTCATGGGCGCAAGGGCGCAATGTTAGGATTGCGGGTGCCTCAGGTTAGGGACATGGGCCGGTGCAATCAGTTGGTAAACGCCTAAAGCTGCTTTGCCATCAAGACGGCGTCTTCTCCGTTTCGGTAGTAGCGCTTGCGCAGGCCAACTGTGGAAAACCCAAGAGACAGGTAGAGCGACGTGGCGGCGGTATTGTTCTGGGCAACTTCAAGGAACACTTTGTCCGCGCCGCTTTGGCCAAGACGTGTCAGCATAAACCGGCATAATTGACGCGCGATTCCTTTGCGCTGGGCCTTTTTGTCGACCCCCACGCTCAGGAGTTCGGCTTCAATCACCATCTCGTCCCCTGTATCGTCTTCGGTATCGTCTTCTGTATCGTCTTCTGTGTCGTTCTCATTGTCGTTTTTAGTGCCGTTCTCAGAACCATTCCCCGTGCCATTCTGGCGTGTATCCGTTGGGGCCTGTCGCCAGACGATGAAGCCGACGGGTCGGTTGTTTGCGCTGGCAACGAAAACCTGCGTCAAAGGATCGTTGAGGGCACTTTCGAACCCTCGGCGCCCCCAGCTTGAGGCATCAAACAGAGGGGCTTCGATTTCGATGATCGCTGCGAGGTCGGGCTCCCGAGCCGGCCGGATGTCGAATGCGCCAGTCATGCCTCAAATAGGGCAGCGAGCGGTGATGGTGTGCCGGGCTTAGCGTCCGGCGGGCGGATGTAGACCGGCGCCGCTGACACCAGGGCCTTAGGGTAAATTGTAGGCATCTCCGCAATCGCGACCGGGTCCGCTAACCGGCAATCAGGCATGGCCTCCCAGCCTTGTGGCCAGGCCTTCGGGATTTCCGCCTCAGATGGGACCGTGCCGGCAAAAAGTGTTTTCCCGGCTTGGCCGTTCGCAGCGAGCCGCTCAAACGCGTCGGCAGAGGGGGCAAGGAAGGGCTCCACCAACGGGGTGAGGTTTGAGGCAAACAACGCCCCGTAATGTTCACCGCGGCGGGCATCAATCAGAACAGCGATCTGGTCGAAAGGCGGATCTTTTGGCACCCGTCTCGCCGCTGTAGCCGCAATCGCCGCGAGGCTCGTTACGCCTTGGAGCGAGGCACCCGCCCCGGCAGCAAATCCTTTAGCGAATGCAAGTCCCACGCGAATGCCGGCAAAAGCGCCAGGGCCCACGGTGACGACAATATTGGTAACGTCTCGAGAGGTTATCCCTGATTTTTCAAGGGCTTCCGCCGCCATCACGGGCAGGACCTCCGCATGGCCCCTGGAGATTTCTAAAAACTTATCGAACACCCCCTGACCATCCCTTAGGATTGCCAGTGAACAAGCTTCCAGCGCCGTGTCGATAGCTATCGTAATCACGGTTCCGGTGATGACCGTTCTCCGGGCGCAAGACAAGCCGAAACAGCGGTCGCGATTTCCTCAACTTTTTTGATACCCATGACCCATGACATTTGCGCAGAGCCGCCGGTGGCGGATACGCCGACCGCGGACCCAGCTGAAAATTCAACCGGCAATGACCGTCAGCCGTTATCTGACCCAACAACCTTCCAGTTTAACCTGCCTGAAAAGGCGTGGCCCAAAGCCGTGCCTCTTTCGGAGAAATGGTATCCCGGTGCCCGAACAGTCGCGCGGACGTGTACCTCTCGCCGAGCGGTCCCGGCTCTGCAAGCGGTCCGGGCGATTGTCATTCACGCCACTGCGGGGTCCTCCTCAGAAGGGGCTTTTTCGGTGATGCGGGCCCGGCGGGCGAGCTTCCATTGGCTGGTGCCGGGCGCAAGTGAAGAAGCCCATGGCGCGCTCGCCTGGGCGACCGCCCCTGAAACCCGAGCTGCCTGGCATGTGGCGAACAGATGCAGCCATCCCGATGTTGCAGGCGGTGCCAAGCGCATCAACCACATCTCGTTGGGGATCGAAGTGGTCAACCGCCAGGACGGGCGCGAGCCTTTCACCGACTGGCAGGTCCAGATGACCGCCGACATTGTCCGCTATGCGTGGGCAAAGTATCCGAACCTTGTCCACGTGGTCTCCCACGCCAAGCTTGACCCGGAGCGGCGCACTGATCCTGGGGCGACCTTTCCGTGGGACCAGTTTCGAGCGCTGATATTGCCGCGAAGCGAGGTCCGGTGAGCTCAAACCACCTGGCAGGCTTCATCGAACGCAAGGCGTGGCGAGCGCTCAAAGAGGTCCTTGTCCGTCCCATATCCGATATTGCAAAGGAAGTTCGATTTGATGGTCGTCCCGGCGAAAAACGCCTTGTCGACTGCTTCTTTGTCGAACCCGGACATGGGCCCGCAATCGAGACCAAGGGCGCGCGCGGCTATCATGAAGTAAGCGCCCTGGAGGGTCCCATTGCGGAAGGCGGTCTCTTCGATCAGTGGCTCATTGCCCACGAACCAGCTCTTGGCATCCGTATGCGGAAAAAGCTCAGGCAGTTTCTCATAGAATTCCGTATCATGACCGATGATCACGCAGCATGGCGCGCTCATAGTCTTTTCTATATTGCCTTCCATCAAGCACGGCTTCAGGCGCTTTTTGCCCTCAGTGCTGGCAACAAACACGAACCGGGCCGGCGAGCAGTTCGCCGATGTGGGTCCCCACTTCATCAGATCATAGACAGCCTGGATCAGTGTTTGCGCGACAGTGCGGTCTTCCCAGCCATTGCGGGTACGCGCCTCGCGAAAGATCAAATCAAGCGCAGCGTCATTGGCCATTTTGTCGGACATGGCAAAGCCTTTCAGTCGGTATGGGGAAGGATCAAATGAGCGGCGCAGCTGCTGCCAAATCTGATGTCGAGCGTGGCGTTAAGGGGCTATTTCTCGTAGCGGAAGCCAAGCTCCAGGCTCACCTGAAAGTAGGCCACTTTGCCATTTTCGATGTAGCCACGAGTTTCCACGACCTCAAACCAGTCGAGATTCTTGATGGACTTGGAGGCGGTTTCCACTGCGTTGTTGATGGCGTCCTCGATCGACGTTTTGGACGTGCCGACGATTTTGGAGATGGAATAAACGTTGTCAGACATGGGTGTCGCCTCCTTTTCGTGTTCTGGATCACGACCATAGAGGCAATGCGCCGCCTATGGCTAGAGAGCGGTGTTCTCTGCTCACATCACCGGTTCAACACTGACAACTTCCGGGACGTAGTGCTTCAGCATGTTTTCGATCCCGGCCTTCAAGGTCATCGTCGACGAGGGACAGCCCTGACAGGCGCCGTGCATGGAAAGAAAAACAATCCCGGTTTTGGGCTCGTAATGCTGGAAGACAATGTCTCCACCATCCGCTGCAACGGCAGGCCGCACGCGGGTATCGATCAGTTCAATGATCTGTTCAACGACCTCGCGGTCCTCGCCCTCATAGTCTTCGAGCGGCGTTGCTGGACCCTTTGGGGTCGGCGCAGAAGCCTCAACAATGATCGGGCGGCCGGCAGTCAAGTGATCGGAAAGGGAGGTCAGGATGTGGGGCTTTAAGACTGGCCAGTCCGCGCTTTCCCCTTTCGTCACCGTTACGAAATCGCTGCCGATGAAGACGCTTTCCACCCCGTCAATCTCGAACAGCACCGCCGCCAGCGGCGCATGGTCGGCTGCAGCCGCTGATGGGAAATCAAAGCCCGGCTGCCCATCTGCAAGAAGGGTCTGGTCGAGCACGAACTTCAGCGATTGCGGGTTCGGCGTATCTTCGGTTTGGATGAACATGGCGGCGGCCTCATTGATTATCTGCCTGGAGACATATGCCCCGGCGTCCTTAGGAACAAGAGGCGGCACCTTGTGTGGGGCCCAAGGTTCTATTCAAAGATATCTTCAAAGAACACTTTTTGGAGATCGACATAAGCGTCGGGGACCGATCCCGCTGGATAGATTTCCTCAATTTCAAGCGTCGTCGCGCCGCCGTCGACTTCAAATTCAACCTCGACACGCGGCGCATCGGGTCGCTCGGCACCCGCAACGTCGAAACCGGCGATCCGGGCGCGCACCAGCTTTTCCACCAGCGCGATTTCTGCTGACGTCGCCTTGCGTTCCACATAGCGATTGCGACCTTCATTGCGGCTTTCTTCGATCGTGACCTCGTCCCCTTCGATTTGGATGGACTTATTGAGAGTGTTTTGCCCGGTGCTGTCTGGCTGAAGGTAAAAAGTGATTTCAAACTCCAGATCATCCGCAAGGGCAGGTGTCATCATCCCAAAGCAAATCGCGAGGGTTGTTGTTAGTGAGCGCATCGGTTCCTCCCCTGGTCGTTGTAACGCCGAACGAGATTAGGACGTCCCAGAGAAACCGGCAATGGTAGGCTTGGCCCCTTCATCTTGCCTGACCGACTTTGACACCTTAAGCGCAAGACAAAGGTCCCGACCCGGCGACTACTCTCTATTTAAAGGCACACCAGATGGCTGACGATCACACGAAATTTGACGATGACGAAGCGCTAGACTTTCACGCGCGAGGCAAGCCCGGCAAGCTGGAGATTACGCCGACCAAGCCTATGTCGACCCAGCGCGACTTGTCGCTCGCGTATTCGCCAGGCGTGGCGGTGCCGGTCAAGGCAATCGCCGAAGATCCCGACACGGCCTATGACTATACGTCCAAGGGCAATATGGTGGCGGTGATTTCCAACGGGACGGCCATCCTTGGCCTCGGCGATCTAGGTGCACTTGCTTCCAAGCCGGTGATGGAAGGCAAGTCGGTCCTGTTCAAGCGCTTCGCTGACATCGACAGTATTGATCTCGAAGTCGATACCTCCGACCCGGAGGCGTTTATCAATTGCGTGAAATATCTGGGCCCTGCCTTCGGCGGGATCAACCTGGAGGATATCAAGGCGCCCGAGAGTTTTCTCATTGAGCAGCGTCTCAAAGAAGAAATGGACATCCCGGTCTTCCACGATGACCAACACGGTACGGCAATCATCGCGGCTGCCGGGCTTTTGAATGCCCTCGATATTGCGGGCAAATCGATCCGTGATGTGAAAGTCGCAGTTTCGGGGGCGGGCTCCGCGGCCCTTTCCGTCATCAGCTTATTCAAAGCCATGGGCGTTCCCCACGACAATGTGCTCGTCAGTGGCCGGAAGGGTGTACTCTATAAAGGTCGCCCGGATGGCATGGACCAATGGCGATCGGCTCATGCGGTCGATACGGATAAACGAACACTTGCCGAGGCGATGGATGGCGCAGACGTGTGTATCGGGCTTTCCGTTGCCGGCGCAATTTCCAAAGACATGGTCAAGTCCATGGCGAAGAACCCTATCATCTTTGTGATGGCGAACCCGACGCCTGAAATTCTGCCTGAGGAAATCCGCGAGGTGCGAAGCGATGCCATCATTGCTACTGGGCGGTCGGATTATCCCAACCAGGTCAATAACGTCCTTGGCTTCCCTTATATCTTCCGGGGAGCGCTCGACGCGCGTGCACGGACAATCAATGAAGAAATGAAGATTGCCTGTGCTGAAGCACTTGCAAAGCTCGCTCGCGAAGACGTGCCCGATGAGGTTGCTGCGGCTTATTCGACACGGCTGCAGTATGGGCCTGGCTATATTATTCCGACCCCGTTTGATCCGCGGTTGATATCGGAAATCCCTCCAGCGGTGGCAAAAGCGGCTTCAGATTCTGGCGTTGCTCGCCGCCCGATTACAGATTTGCGCGGTTATGCAGAAACGCTCGCCGCCAGAACAGACCCGTCCGCCTCATTTTTGCAAAAGATTTACTCCTCGCTGCGCGCTCGGGAAGCGCCCAAGCGCATCGTCTTTGCTGAAGGCGAGGAGGAGTCAGTTATTCGCGCGGCCTATGCCTTCCAACAAGAAGGGCTTGGCAAGGCCATCCTCATTGGCCGCGAGGAGCGAGTCCAGGAAGGCCTGGCAGCGGCGGGCTTGCCACAGGATGCGGAATTTGAAGTTCACAATGCCCGGCTTTCTACCCATAATCCAGAGTATACGGATTATCTCTATTATCGCCTCCACCGGAAGGGCTACCTTTTCCGGGATGCCCAGCGCCTGGTCAATACCGACCGAAACGTTTTCGGCGCATGCATGCTCGCCCGCGGACATGCGGATGGCATGGTGACGGGGGTGACCCGGCACTATGATGTGGCTCTTAGTAACATCTCTCTGGCCCTCGACCCGCGCCCCGGCGAGCGAATGATTGGTGTCTCAATCATTCTGGCGAAGGGCCGCACGATCTATGTTGCTGATACCAACATTACAGAGCTACCCACTTCTGAGGAACTGGCAGAAATCGCCGTTCAGGTTGCGCACGCTGCCCGTCATCTTGGCTCAACGCCAAGGGTATCATTCGTTTCATATTCCAATTTCGGCAATCCTGATACGGAACACTCGCGTCGGGTTGGCGGTGCCGTCGAAATTCTCGACAATCGCGCCGATGTCGATTTCGAGTATGAAGGAGAGATGACGCCGCGAATGGCTTTGAATCCGAAGCTCCGGAAAATCTATCCATTTTCCAGGCTATCTGGCGAGGCCAATGTTTTGATCACACCGGGTGTTCACTCTGCGGCCATATCCACAAAACTCCTTGGAGAGATTGGCGGCGCCACGGTCATTGGTCCTGCACTGATCGGACTTTCCAAGCCGGTTCAAATTGTCCAGATCGGGGCGCGAGTGGCCGACATCGTGTCGCTTGCGGCGGTTGCTGCCTATGACCTTGATATCGAACACCGCAGCTGGGCGTCCAAACGGTACTAAACTTGGTTCTAGCTCCGAGAACACAGGTGTTCACAAACACAACAGGACGCCCGTATCAGGCTACCCTTTGATCGAAAAGATCATTATGCCCACGATCATGTCACGATCTATTTTTCTTTTTGCCGTTGCCTTTTTGAGCCTCCTCCCGGTGACCGGCGCCAAAGCCGCGCCTGCCTGGATTGAAAGGAGTTTCATCCCCGATCCGTACGTCGTTGATGATCGCTTCCAGCCAAGCGATGACGCAGCTCTCACGGCAAGGGTTGACCATGAGGCCTATGGCGCGTTTTTGGCGTCCTATGTGGTCCTTGATAGCGACGGCATTGTGAAAGTGCGGTATGCGGATGTCTCTGATGCTGATGCAGCATCCTTGGACACCTATATCTCGTATCTTGAGAACATTGACGTGGCGTCACTTGAACGCGATGAAGCGCTTGCCTATTGGATCAATCTCTACAACTCCGCAACCTTGCGGTTGATCCTTGAAAACTATCCCACAAAGAGTATCCGCAAAATCAATCGTCCGTGGGCGAAAGAACGGATCAGAGTAGCGGGAGTAGACCTGAGCCTCGGAGATATTGAGCACGGGATTATCCGGTCATTCTTCTCGGACCCGCGTATCCATTATGCGGTGAATTGTGCATCCATTGGATGCCCTAATCTCGCGCTTGTGCCCTATATCGGCGAAACCCTTAACGCACAGTTGGATGAGGCGGCGCGGGCATTCATCAATCATCCGCGCGGCGTGCGGATTGATGATAAGAAAGTCACCGTCTCAAAGATCTATGGCTGGTATCGTCAAGATTTCGGGGAAGATGAAAAAGAGATTATCTCCCACATTGTTGAATACCTCGACGAGCCGCTCAAGAGCCGTCTCCTGGAAATCAATGATATTGATCGCTACCGTTATGATTGGGATCTAAACGAACCGCTTACGGAGTGATATGTAGGACGTTCACTGGGGCGGCGACTTCTGCCGCAATGCGCGCGCTTGCCGGTTGAATTGGTGAGCGACCCATGAGCGAGGCAAGAGTCGGGAAAGTCCTGCAGAAAGTTTGTTGAACCGACCTGGCACGTGGATAGTCTTTCCTCGCTCCATGGCGTTAAGGGATTCTGTTGCGACAGTCTTGGCGTCCATGAACATGTATGACGGTAACTTTGATACGCGGTCTCGTGCCCCGTTCACATCGTGAAATTCCGTATGGGTCAGACCTGGACAAACGGCTGTAACGTTTATCCCGTGCTCTGCTCCTTCTGCACGCAAAGCCTCGGCAAAGTTGATCAGGAACGCCTTTGAAGCGCCGTAAAGCGTATGGCCAGCCGCACTCGGCAAGAGGCCTGCAAGTGAGGCGATTAAGGCAACTCGCCCATATCCCCTTTGGCGCATGGCTGGCAGAACGCCATGGCAGAGCTGCACATGAGCCGTCACCATAAGCCTCAAGAAGCGCTCATGAGTTTCAAGATCAACCTCAACGAACTCGCCCGGTTCACCGTAGCCGGCATTACTCACAAGAATGTCCGGAAGCAGATTAATAGTGCTCAACTCATTCATTACGCTAGCTGCGCCACTAGACGTGCTAAGATCGGCCGGGATGGTTTCAACGCGCGTGCCAAATGTACCCGAAAGCTGCCCTGCCAGTTCTGTCAGCCGCTGTGCGCGACGAGCGGTCAAAATGAGATTGGCGCCCTCTCCTGCAAGGGCTCGGGCATACGCTAGACCGAGGCCTGAGGATGCACCAGTGACTAATGCCCACCGATTGCGATACCGATCCACCTTGCTGATCCCTATTCAACTGTAGGGGCGGGTCTGGCGGTATCCAGTGTTTGGCGCAAGCGGTCCATCGCCGGATTTGCGCCGAGGAAGGCACCAATCATAATGTAGACGACGCCCAGATTACTAGTAATCGACAACACCGATCGACACAGCAAGAACCCCAAGATGCTCGCGGCGAAGGCCAAATAGAAATATTGATACGGACTTTCCGTCGCTCGCGAGTTCACATGGGATTTTCGGGCAATGCTGAGGAAAATGACGAGAAATATGATCGGGCCAAGAATGCCCATGTCGAGGGCTAAAGAGAGAAAATAGTTGTCGAGCGTAAGGGCTCGGCCCCAATAGCCAAGGACAATCGTAGAACGGCCAATGCCGTAGCCATTAAGGGGGCGCTTGGCGATCTTCGGCAGGGCCATTTCGATCTGATCGAGACGGGCTTGCGATGAGTTACTCGCGCTGGTGGCACCAGAGCCTGAGATGTAGCTGTTTAAACCGACGAATGCGACTGGACTGAAGGCGAGGGCGCCCGCCATGATCATGCCAACAATGGGACGGAAGGCCTGTCGGTTGGGGTGATAGACAAACCTCAGTGCCATGAAGGTCCCCATAAGGGTGACAGTTGCGAGAACTGCCAGCAAAGCGGCGCGCGAATTCGTTGCAAGTGCACCGACAATGATCAACAAGAAGGCACCGAACCAAAGAGCTTTGTTGCCAAAGCTTTTGCCGTCGGCCATTTGCGCAAGTGCAAAGGGCGCGAAGATCGCCAGATACTCACCAAGAGATAGCGGATGGGTGTGAACAGCTTGTGCCCGAAAGGCGCCGTCGCGAATTTTTTCAGCTTGGGCGATACGTAGCCATTCCGCATTGTCAGCGATCAAAGGCGATAGGATCGAAGCCAGCAATGTCTTTGTCGCAGCCTCAGCGATTGCAATTGTCCCCAGTATTGATGCGATCACGGTTAATGCACTGACGAGCCGCTTTAGGTCTTTCGGGTGACGGCAGTACGTGACAGCGATCAGAAATGGGATGAACCAGATGATTGTCTGTCGGATGAACTCCGGCACCGCGATGGCCCGACCGTGAGCAAGAGGCAGGCTCACTACATGAGCCAAATAGAAAACTGCAAAGCAGCCAAAGATAACTCTGTTGCTTTTAATTGTGGAGGCAAGCTGTGCGCGCCGATGGGGCACACAGATCATTTCAAAGAGCCATGCAGCGCTCACAGCATACAGGATGACACGTGCCGGGGTCAGAATTGGCAGAGGACTGACCTTAACGTGAATATAGACAGGCCACAGAGCGAGAAGCACGGTACCCACGAATACGCCCGCAAAAAGCGTATTCCGCGGCAAGGTTCGACTTGTGGGCAAGACTGTTAGGACCGCAAGCCCAAGCGGTATGAGAAAGACTGGTGCCACCATGGGATAAACAACGGCAACAAGGGTCGCGAACGCCACATAAACCGTCAACCCGGCGGCAAAAATGGTTCTGCCAAACCAGGATCCTCCGAGCGTTCGTTCGGAAATATGGGCGGTGCTTATGGTCACAACCCATTTGATTATCGTTTGAACCCAGCCAATTGGTTAACGGTCAGCTTGATTTCCGTCGTTCGCACAAGATTTGCTTGAGATGAGAGTTGAATTACGATGGCACGGGAAAAAGGGAAATCCCGGTTCCATTGGTCCATAGCCGCGGGAGACCATCATGGGTCTGATTTATCTATTGATTTTAAGCGCGGTGATTGGCGCGTGTATCTATTGGTACGTGACAAATGAAGCGCTGGATAAAGATGGTGAATTCGGATTTTTAGCCATCCGATCCGAAGGGGCCGACGCGGTTGATGGTGAAGGCTCACCAAATGCAGGCTCGTCTTACCGGGAGAAATCCCGGGTAAAGGATCAGGTGCGCCCACGCTCTGTTCTTGATCGGTCCAAAGAAGGCCTGGGCGTACACAGTCTGAACGAGCATGGCCCAAGTGATCAGACTGTGACCGAAACCTATCAGAAAAAAGCAGTCAAGGGTCGGTTTCGGTCACGTTTCTCAGTGAGTGATGGCGAAAGCGAGCCTGTCAACAGCCCGAAATTCCGTGTACGGCAATCAACACGAGATCAATCCGAAGGCTGACGAGGATCCTGCGTGCCGTCCGGTTCTGCGGAATTGCTTGGTGTTACTTCTTTATCGGTGTCGTCCTGAATCTGTTGATTTGTTGTATGAGTTTGATCGTTACCATCCGTAGCTGGCTTTTGATTGGGTTCTGCCTTCGCCTCCATCTCTTCGCCTAGCTCTGCCTTGGCATCAGTCTCCGGGGGAGCCTCTGGTAGTGATTGGTCCTTGTCCAAGGTATCTTCGGCGTCGACACTGCTCTCCTCGCGGAGCGGTTCCGCATCTTGTAAGGGCGCCTCGGGCGAAGTGGGCCTGGTAGGAGGCTCGTCTTCTTCCGCAGAAAAATTGGTCTCCGCCTGAGGTTGGCTGTCGCTTTCAGGGGTCGGCAAGGCAGCCTCAGGCCCTTCCGGTTCGCGGATTATCTCGTCCGTTTCATCGGCTCGCTGATCTTCTAGCTCTGCGACAGGATGCTCCGATTGCTCTTCCAGATCAGGCGCAGCCGTCAGTAAACGGATATCTGCCATCGGCACACCGTGGCTTGCCTCAATCAGCATTGGCGCGCTGAGTTGGCCTGAATGCATGTATTCGCGAATGACGTTTGCCCAAGCGGCAGTGGAAAGGCGAAAGTGCCGGTTCTCGAACGCGAAGGCGCGTCCCGGCCGCGACGCCGCCATTTCCTGCCAGGCACGTGCCGCCGCAGGGCTGCGCGCACCAGAAACCGCATCAGCCATGAGTGCGCAATCTGCAGCGTCAGCATGCTCGACGAGATAGGGTTCGAGAGTTTCAAGGGCGGTTTCAAAGTCGCCCGCCATGACCTCCGCTTTCGCTTTCAGAAAAGTTGAGGTCCGGCTGGCGCCCCCGAGGTTGGCAAACTCTTGCAGGCGAGCGGAGACCGCCGCGGGTTCAGCCTGACCATCCGTGTCCAGCAGATCCAGAAATGCGTAGGCGAGTGTTTCATGGGGCGCGGCTTTGTAGGCAGTGGTGAGGACTTTTTCCGCACGGGCCCTATTGCCGTTTGCCTGGTAAAGCCTGCTGGCAACAACCGCGGCGGGAGCGAAAGATTTATCCCGCTTCAGGGCCTTGTCGACCAAATCGGCAGCCGCCTTTTCATCGCCTGCAGCTTCCGTTTCAGCCGCGCTTGCAGATAAAATGGCTGCTTCTGCCCGATTAGCAGCGTCGGCATCAAGGGACTTTTGTTTGCGGGCGGCGCTTAAGACCTCTTGGGCTTCTTGCCATGCCCCTCGATCAATTGCGAGGTCGAACACGGTCTGGAAGGCCCAGGCAGCCTTTGGGCGAAGTTTGTAAGCGCGCTCGGCGAATTGACGTGCCTCTTCATCATTGCCCTGTTTAAGCGCTTCTCCGTGGAGTCCGCGCAAGCCTAGATACTCCGTCTCCGGTGCTTCCAGCATGGCTGCATAAGCATCACGAGCAGCTGCGTCGTCCCCTGAGAGCTGCGCTGCTTGGGCAAGGAGAAGCCGGGTCGCCGAACCTTCGCCCAAATTCCGTCGGGCAATTCGAGCGTGGTGCTTTGCGTCGTCTGCTTCACCGACAGCGACGGCCTCCAGGCCGCGACTAAGCGCCGAGACGCCGCGCTCAAGTCGGTCCCGTTCGCGGCGGGCCTTAAAGTTTTTCGGAAACTGGCGGGCCGACACAAAAAACCAGGTGACCCCGATAATCGCACCGAGCCCCAGAACAAAAGCCAAAATCGCCGCATATGAGGGCGTTGAGTAGATCTCGCCAAACGCTTCGACGGTCACATTGCCCTGAACATTCAGGGCCAGTGTGACGCCACCAGCTAGGAAAATGGCAAAACACAACAAAATCAAAAGGCGGATGATCATAGTAAGGTGTATCCGGTGGGGCGCTTAAAATACCGTTGCTTCAAGCCGAGCGAGAGATCGCTTAGCCTCAATCAGATTTGTCGTATCCGCAACCCACGGCGCAAAGATGCTTGCGGCAGGGGGCGAAAGGCTTTCTAGCTCATCTACGCAACGCTCCAGATCGCCATTAACTACAGCCGCTTCGGCACGGGAAATTACAGCGCGTACTGATTCACCTTCGATGGGTGTGGCCGGCCTCACGGTGATCAGGGAGCGAATATTGGCGATCAGTCTGCCTAATGCCCCGTTCGCGTTCGCCAGATCGTCTGCCGCGATCGCTTTCGGCGTGAGCTGTTTGAATTCTCTGGTGAGGGCGAGTTGTGTGGGCGCGCCGACAGTGGCTAGGTTTGAAAGGGATTGTGACACGGTGCCATCGGGAAAGGTGCTGGTAAGGCGCGCTAACTCACCTTCGAACGGTTCACCCCTAATAAGAGCAGCCTGCAGAGAATTAATGATTTCCCGAGAAGCCAAAAGACGCGATGGCGCGGCCGCTGCTGCTTCCCTCGCCGTGCGCGCGGCTGCCTCTGCCTGAAGTAGACGTGCCTCCAAGTCTTCAATTTCACCGTTCTTCTCAGAAAGTCGCGCCATTAACGCGTCCTGCTCGGAAGACTGTTCCTCGGTGGTGCGGTTCAGGGTTTCCTCAAACTCGTATCGCGCTTGATCAAGCTCGCGTGCTTTCAAATCCAATTCAGCCTGCAGGCGCTCAACTTCTTCCGATAACTGATTTGTTTGATTCAACAACGCGTCGTTATTCGCACCAGCGAGGTCTTCTTCGGCGGTAATTGAGGAGATTGGATCGTCGGCGTCCGGGCCTTGCTGCGGAGTATCAGGTTCGTCCAAGGCGCCTTCTGGATCGACGGCACTAGGTGAATCCACTTCGGCATCAAATAATCCAGTGTCCTCTGTATCGGGTTCATTGTCGTCGATTGTCTCTTCCGGTCTGTCAGTCATCGACGAACCCTCTACAGGCTCGGAGACCTCCTGCTCGGGTGTCTCATCGTCCGATGGTGTATCAGTTAGTTCACCTTCTGCCGTATCCGTATCAATGGTGTCGTCATCGTTTCCTGTTTCTTCGGGACTGGCTTGGGCGTCCGCCGTGTCACCAAGGCCTAATCCTTCGTCTGGATCGTCATCCTCATTTTCGACGAGTGGCGCCTCACCGTCGGTTGTGTCTATTAAGGGATCGGATGCGGGGTTTTCGTCATCATTACCGCGCGTGTCCAAGAAAGCCTTCGCAGCGTCCTGAAGTCCGGCATTGACGTTTTCGTCCGATGACGGCGCATCGGGCAGCTCCGCCGAAAGCGGCTCTTCGTCACCGGAGGGGGGCTGGATATCATGCTCAAGCTCGCCGGCTCGATCCTTCACTGACGGATCTTGTGCATTCGCGATCTTGTCGAAGGGATTCGAAACTGGTTCCGGCTCATCAGTCGGAATATCAAGCGTAATCACGCCATCATCTTGCGTCGCGTTTAGAGGATCAGTTGGTGCACCGGGAGAAGTGTTTGGATCTACGATCTTTTGCAGACGCGAGGCATCTTCAGTTGCAGGACCTGTTTGCGGCGCGACTGGGACGGGGTCGTGCGGGCGAAAGGTCATCACCGCCCAGATAGCAGCGCCCGTTGCCACGAAGCCGGTCAGCCCAACAAGTAGCGGATTGATGGGCTTTTTCGGCTTAGGCTCGACGTCCTGCGCCAGTTGGTCATCTTCTTGTGGCTTTTGCTCACCTTCTTCGCCAACTGGGTCGACTTTTACCTCGCTCGCTTCGCTGTCGGGTTCGATCCCTGTTGCATCAGTTTCGCCAACTAAGGATTGCTCGGTGGGCGCTAAATCTTCCGCCAAATCGGTTACCGCATCAGGCTCGACGATATCGGATGACGGCGGTCTTTCTCCCTCGGCTTCCTCTCTGACCTCATTATCCTCAGTCACATCACTCTTGGGATTAGCTTCATGGGTATTGGTTTCGGGTTCATCTTGCTTGGAGCCGGGCGTCTTTTCGTCGTCGATCATGAACGTCCTCCACATGGCCGTTGCATCGGTTCTGATTGAAATAACCCGTCGCCAAATCGAACTTCAAGGATGTTCTCGCCTAATGAGGGATTGTGCTGCGTCAAGGAGGGCATCGGCAGACTGGGTAATGGCGATACCCCCGCGGGACCGGAGCGACGCAGGAAGGGCATCAGCCACTTGATCACTGAGGCAGATGGGAGTGATCCGCTCAAGGAGCGTCGGATTGTATTTCGCCATTTGATCCAAGAACAGCCTAGCCGAGCGTGGTGAGAACAAGGCGACCATGATTTGCGCCTCTGCCTGTTGGATGGCTGTGAGGGCGGCGTCTGTGAGTGTCGCTACAGGGCGCGCTTCGTAAAGCGCGAGCGTTTCGCAATCGATGCCATTGCACGCAAGTGCATTTGCGAGGTTACCGCGTCGGACCGTTCCTGCAATGTGCAGCACTGGCGATTTCAACTGTCCCTGTCTGTGTAAGTCGGTCGCGAGGCTCGCAAGGCTTTCCACATTGCCTCCCGCTTTGAAGATCTCTTTAAAGCCGCCGACACCAGCCTCTAAGGCAGTTGCCTCTCCAACACAAAGGACCTGGGTATTCCGTGAAGGGAAGGCTTTGACAAATGCACGGACCCCGTTCGCCGATGTGAATGCGAGGGCGCCCGCCCGGGAAATATCGTAACCCGGCATTTCCTTGAAGTGGATCGTCAGAACCGGACACTCAATCGGTTCGAATCCTCGGGCCCGGCAAAGTTCCCTAAATGCTACATCATCAGGTGCGGGGCGGGTATTGATGATGGTTGTTTTCTGGGGACGAGATGCGTCCATAGGGGCAATACTTTCACGCGGAGCGTCATAGTCGAAGTCATGTGCGCCTATCACTGGCTAAGATTGACGTGGCGCGTCGGCCCGTTCATGACGCCCCATGGAAATGCAAATGACCAGTAATGGTAAATCTAAACCGTTGACCGTCCTAGGGATTGAGTCCAGCTGTGATGATACGGCTGTCGGTATCATCATACGCCATCCAGATGGACGATGCGAGATCAAGGCCAACGAAATTCGGATGCAGTTTGATCGCCACGCGGCCTATGGCGGAGTTGTGCCGGAGATCGCAGCACGCTCCCACGTAGAGCGCATCGATCTGATGATTGAGAGAGCGGTTCAAGGAAGTGGTTTCTCGCTGTCAGACATTGACCTTATTGCAGCAACTGGTGGACCTGGTCTCATTGGCGGGGTGATCGTTGGGCTGTCTGCGGCAAAGGGTTTGGCGCTCTCATTGGGTCGGCCCCTTGTCGTCGTCAATCACCTGGAGGCCCATGCCCTCAGTGCACGAATGACCGAGCCAGTTTCTTTTCCTTTTCTGCTGCTGTTGGTTTCCGGCGGTCACTCACAGCTGATCGAAGTGGAAAGGTTGGGGGTCTATCGGAGACTAGGGACAACCATTGACGATGCGGCTGGCGAAGCGTTTGATAAAACCGCAAAACTGCTGGGGCTCGGTCAACCGGGCGGTCCGAAAATCGAGGCTCTTGCCCAAGAAGGCGACCCGGAACGGTTCAGTTTCCCCAAGCCGCTCAGATTGAGGGAAGGCGCTGATTTCTCTTTCTCCGGGCTGAAGACTGCAGTCCGAGTGGAAGTCGAAAAGCTTGGAAGCCCATCGCGTACGGACATTGCTGATATCGCGGCTGGCTTTCAGAAGGTGGTGGTCGCGCACTTGGTGACGAAAACAAGGGCGGCCATGGCCATGTTCGAAGAGGGGCATCAAAATCGGCAGCTTGTCGTGGCAGGCGGCGTCGCGGCGAACAAATCCATTGGAAAAGGTCTTAAAGCGCTCGCGGAGGAGCTGTGCTGGTCGGTTTTCGCACCCCCCTTGTCTCTGTGTACAGATAACGGCGCGATGGTCGCCTGGGCAGGTGCTGAGCATGCGGCGGCAGGTCAGATCCTGGCACTTGCGGATGCGCTTGCGTTTGCGCCGCGGGCGCGTTGGCCACTGGCACCGCCGCCTGAGGGTAAAGCTCAGGGTGGTGGCAAAAAAGGGCCAAAGGCTTGAGACCCGGGATAACGGTAAAAGGCGCAGCGACCAGGAGTGATCGCTGCGCCAATAGTGCCATTCGCGGGGCTGGGGAGGGAGAGAGTTCGTGGACTCAAGGGGTGACAGAGTTCGACGAACCGATGCGAATGGCTGCTGGTCTTCAAGAAGTAGGGACGACACTCCCTGAGGACCTGACATAGTGTTAAACGTACAAGCCGGTTGTTCCCGTCGCAGGAAATGGGAAGAAATTTCAATTTTCCCGATCAGCGTCAGAGCCAGCTCTTTCGGCGCGACAGATTTCAGTTGAAAGGTTTCCGATGACTAGCGAGCGATTTTGCCGATTGGGCGTTATTGGTGGCGGCGCCTGGGGCACAGCGTTGGCCCAGCAGTCGGCACGCAATGGAAACAAAGCGCTTATCTGGGCGCGCGAGCCGGAGGTCGTTGAAGCAATAAACGGTCGAGCGGAGAACGACGTTTTTTTGCCCGGCGTTTCACTGACAGAAAATGTCACCGCAACTTCAAAGTTTGAAGATGTCGCCGCCTGCGAGGCGCTCATTTTTGTGGCACCGGCCCAATTCGCCCGCGGGATGTTTGAGAAGCTGGCAGGTTTAAAGTCCGGTCCCTGGCCGGTCCTTTTGTGTTCAAAAGGGATCGAGCTAACCACCGGTCTGCTGCTCACCGATGTGCTGGACGACGTCTGGCCATCGGCCATACCGGCGGTTTTGTCGGGGCCGAGCTTTGCAAAGGATGTGGCGGAGGGAAAGCCGACGGCGGTCGCGCTGGCTTGCCAAGAAAACGATCTCGGTCATCGTTGGGTTGCGACGATCGGCAGTCAGACGTTCCGACCTTACCTCGTAAATGACCTTGTGGGTGTTGAGCTTGGCGGTGCCGTGAAAAATGTCATCGCCATCGCCGCAGGCGCTGTGGACGGTGCCGGGCTAGGCGAAAGTGCGCGAGCGGCGATTATCTCCCGTGGCTATGCTGAGTTTCGACGGATCGGGGCGGCCATGGGCGCTAACCCGCAAACAATGGCTGGGCTTTCCGGTCTTGGAGATCTGATCCTCACTGCGACGTCCGAAAGGTCGCGAAACATGTCCCTTGGTCAGGCGTTAGGCCGTGGCCGGACGATGGTGGAAATCATGGGCGAGCGGACCACTGTTAGTGAGGGAATTGCGACTGCAGAAGCGGTGGTGACGTTGGCAAAGTCCAAGAGTGTGGAAGTGCCTGTATGCGAAGCCGTGGCAGCCCTTGTCAGTGGCCGGGCACAGTTTTCCGACCTTGTCGCAGGCCTTCTCGCCCGGCCGTTTCGCGCGGGAGAAGCCTAATTAGTCTTGAGGCGAACTATTTCATTAATTGGACGGTCAGCGCCTTAGCCAAGGCCAATCGATTAGTTGCGTGAGCGCAGATACTGCCGACATGTAGCACGGGCGGCTTTTCCACCCACAGCGGCGTTCCACCCAGCGGTCCAAGCGTCGCCACCGTCAGCGACCAGCGCTGAGCACTGCGTGTAGCCCGTGCGATATCGTGATGAATTCGCCGGAACGCCTTCGTAGGCAATGTTGCGCGCGGCCTCAAAGCACTGGCAGGTTTTGTCTGGGAAAGAGGCTTGCTCGGCAAGAAGCACCTTGTCGAGGTCAGCTTCGATTTTGTCGAACTTTGATCCTGCGAAATCGCGATCTGAGCCGCCGTAGCTCCCGCCGCTCGGTTCGAGTGAGAACATGGCAATCACCGCGACAGCAACCACAGCCAGCGCCAGCAATCCCCCAAACATCGCTTCGATTTTCATGTTACCCAAATCCCCAACTGCATCGGTTAACCTTTTGTATACCGTGTTAAACGGCGACGGAAAAGACGATCGAGCGAAAATGCGGCGCAGGTATGGCCGAATGGCCACCCCACCCGGTTAATATTAATTCTCGCGCCTTGATTGACGCCGAGCCAGCAGTTTCAACCTAAGCGCATTAAGCTTGATAAAGCCCTCCGCATCAGCCTGATCGTAAACGGCGTCATCTTCAAAGGTGACATAATCAAGTGAATACAAAGAGTTAGGGGACTCCCGGCCAATAACTCTCGCCGCTCCCTTATAGAGCTGTAGCCGGACTTCACCGCTCACATGGTCCTGGCTCTTATCTATCAAGGCTTGGAGCATTTCCCGCTCCGGCGAGAACCAGAAACCATTATAAATCAGCTCTGAGTATCGCGGCATTAATTCGTCTTTCAGGTGGCCAGCCCCGCGGTCCAACGTGATTTGCTCAATGCCGCGGTGGGCGACCAGCAAGATCGCCCCGCCGGGGGTCTCATAAATCCCGCGAGATTTCATGCCGACAAAGCGGTTTTCCACGAAGTCGAGCCGGCCGATGCCATGTCGACCACCATATTCGTTGAGGCGTGTAAGGAGGGCTCCTGGCGATAATTTTTCGCCGTTGATGGCAACGGCATCGCCACGCTCAAACTCGATGGAAATTTCTTCCGGCGTGTCAGGAGCCTCCACCGGGTCTACCGTGCGCTGAAAGACATATGCCGGTGCGGCCTCGCCGGGATCTTCCAGAACTTTACCTTCTGACGAAGTGTGCAGAAGATTGGCATCGACGGAGAACGGCGCCTCGCCGCGCTTGTCTTTCGGAATTTCGATCTGGTGGGCTTCGGCCCAGGAAATGAGCTTGGTCCGACTGGTGAGGTCCCACTCGCGCCACGGCGCGATGACCTTGATGTCGGGGTTTAACGCGTAGGCGGATAATTCAAAGCGAACCTGGTCATTGCCCTTGCCGGTCGCGCCGTGGGAGACCGCATCTGCCCCCGTTTCGCTGGCAATCTCAACAAGCCGCTTCGAAATCAGTGGACGTGCAATCGCCGTTCCCAACTGATACTCGCCCTCATAAAGCGCGTTCGCACGCATCATCGGGAAGACGAAATCCCGGACAAACTCTTCGCGCAGATCCTCAATATAGATTTCTTTGACGCCGGCCATTTCTGCCTTGCGCCGAGCCGGTTCAAGTTCTTCGCCCTGGCCAAGGTCCGCTGTGAACGTGACAACCTCACAGTCATACTCAACCTGCAGCCATTTCAAGATCACCGACGTATCGAGTCCGCCCGAATAGGCAAGGACCACTTTGTTGATGCTGTCTTTGTCTGCGTTGCTCATGGGGACCTCGTTCGCGATGTGTTCAAAAACAAAGGGGCATCGTAGCGTAATTCCTACGACGCCCCCATCTTTTTCCCTCGGTTACTGACTTGACGTTCGGCTCTGAAGTCAGCCGCAGGATTTACTTACCTATTGCTGCATGCTGCTCATTGGATCAAAGGCACCTGCTGACTGGCCGGCTGCCATCAAGGCTGCATCAAGGTCTGCCATCACCGGGGCAAGTGCGTCTTTGTCCGCCTGCGGTACATTATCGACGGCTGACATGACCGCTTTGCTGGTTTCCAGTTTTGCGCGCGTTTCCGGTGGCATCATGGCCATCATTTCAGGCGTCATGGCCGACATCATGGCACCTGCGTTCGGTGGCATTTTATCGGCGATGTAAGCGAGCATGACGCGATCGCCGACCGACGCCCATTCAACGGCGTTTGAAAATTTTGCAGACTTCGCCATGGCGTTGACCTGCTTGTATTCCACTGGGTGGGCGTCTTTCATCTCCAACAACAAGGTGCTGTAGGGCTTGAAGGTGCCGTCGGCGGCGAGCTTCGGTTCTGTTGAGTTGAAAAGGTCAACGCCTTTTTCTTTGAAACCCTCGCCAAGTTCAGTCGCCGCAGACAGGCTCGCAGTAAATTTCTTTGCATCCGCGGTGGTCAGCGCTTTGTCCCCTGCCAGCGCCGGCCCGGCCCAGATCAACGCAATAATCAAGATCAGTTTCTTCAACATGAAGGTGTCTCCCATTTTTTGATCGGCGGACTATGCCACCATTTTTGGCTGACACGAAATGACGCAGTGGTAATGCTCATCGAGCGCGCAGCCATCCGGTCATGCTGACGCGCTTGGCGCCGGCAAAAGGCGTCACGTACGAGACTGCGTGGTCGGCGGGGACCTTGAAAACATTGAGACAATTAAACGTCGGTAGAAATCCGCCAGTGACATTCCCGTTTTGGTCGAAGAACTGCAGATATCCGCCCCAGTCCGCCCGCCAGTTCGGCGTCAAATTCCAAACATAAGCAAGGCGCCGTTTTTTGCCGTCCTGGTGATCATTGTGGTTGGTCAGGAAATGTCCTGGCCCGAACCGGGTAACCTGCGCATCCGCAAAGGCGATGTCTTGTTCGCCGGTGACTTCGCGCAATAGCGACAAGGTCCCATTGTCGTTCAGGAGCGCATACGCATCAGCCAACCGCGTCGGCACTTGCTTCCCGCTCTCGATTTGATCATGGAGCGGATAGTTCTCAAAAAAGTATGAGAACCCGTTCTGAGCCTGGCCGTGAATGATCTGCTCTGTTGTCGTTCTTTTTTCCGCAGGCAGATCGTTCCAGCCGGAAAGGCTGAGATCAAAATGGCGCCCGTTCGCATGGAAGACGAGGTTCCATTCAGGCAGATCATCGATTTCTTGACGGAAGGCTGCCGCGTCTGCTTCCCGGGCAAATCCGGGAATTTGACCCCTGCGATGACCTGAAAACTGATCACGCAGCTCATCAACGTTCAGATTGGGGTTCAGTTCAAACAGGATTGCTTTCCTTGATTTTTCTGTATTGCCGCCGGGCAGCGTTCCGACGGATGTTGCGCCGGCGGAAGAAGCGTAGCTTTGCCCTAGTCGTCCCAACGCATGTCGCGCGGCAGAAGCTTTTTGTTTTTCCGCAAGAACTCAATGTCTTCTTCGGGCGTGACAAGAGCGACCTTGGTTATCCGTTGGAACATGGGTGAGTCGAGCATGCCCATTGCGTTTTTTAGCGCCCCACTGAAGACTTTTCTCATGATCATGTTCTCCAACTCCTGAAGCAAGTCGAGTTCTGAGTCGGCGAATTCCTCGCCGAGGAACTGCTGGCCGCCGGGGATGCCGGCAGCGGCAAATGCCCGCGCGACCAACGCATTTCGAGCCTTGCGTTTGATGTCATCAAACGATGGCCCACTTATGATGCTCTGAGCCTCTTTGCGGGTTTCCTCCAATAGGCTCCCATCTGCCAGTTCATCAATGATAGGCGCCAGTGAGTTCGCCATCATTGCGGCCGTAATGGCGTCGGATTTCGTCGCCCAGTCATCAATGCTTTCAAAACCGGCTTCAGTGACGATCCGCTCCATTTCTCCCTCGTAGGCCTCATATCCTTCGGGCAGTTCCTGGATGATCGCCGCCATTGACCGATGCATCATGACTTCTCCGGCGGCGGAGAACATCATGTCCATTTCCTCGTCGGTCGGCCCTTGCTGGCCCCCAATACCGAACATGGCGCCCATACCATCAAATGGATTGAGCCGTTCCATGAGAGAGGGGTTGTCGCCGCCTGCTCCTTCTTCGAAGACTTTGCTTTTCTCCAGAGCATCCGCCGCCTGCGCGAAGCCTTTGATGTCGTCCTTGTCGAAGGACTGCGCGGCGACCGGCACGATGCTGAATAATACGAACAGAACGGCGATCAACGATTTCATTGGGAACTCCCCTTCCACGAATTGCGATGCCCGCAACTGAGCGGGGCGCGCGGCAAGGGTCAAGGGCGCAAATGGTGCGGGCTCATTCATCGACGCCGCTCCGGCGCACCCAGCCGCGAGATTGCTTTGTCTCCCCCCGGCGCTTTTTTGCCTCCAGCCGTTTGCGTTTGGTGCCGTGAGGAACGGTGGTTTTCACGCGCCGGGTTGGCGGCCTGATGGCGGTCTCAATGAGGCGTTTCAGTCGTTTGCGAGCGTCTTCGCGATTGCGCTCGCGGGTGCGGTGTGTCGTTGCCTCAATGACAATGACGCCTTCTTTGGTCACGCGCCGCCCCGCCAGTTTGAAAAGCCGTGCACGGACAGCATCAGTCAGGGCCACAGCGCGCGCGGCATCAAAGCGCAACTGCACGCCGGTTTCGACCTTGTTGACGTTCTGTCCGCCGGGCCCGGGCGCGCGGATGAATTTCTCCGTAAGGGTCGCTTCGTCAATATCGAGCGTCGGCGTAATGCGCATGGCACCAAGATCTTATGTTGCCTCAGCCATTCGCTCGCGCCGGGCTTCGCTCGCGCGTTTCTTCACACTCTCTGACTTCAATTGTCCGCAGGCGGCGAATATATCCCGGCCACGAGGCGTGCGGATCGGGGAGGCATAGCCTGCGCGGTTCACGATTTCGGCAAAGCTCTCAATCCGTTCCCAGCTGGAGCATTCGTAAGGTGCGCCAGGCCATGGGTTGAACGGGATCAGATTGATCTTCGCCGGGATGCCCTTAAGCAAGCGGACAAGCTCGCGGGCTTCCGCATCGCTGTCATTCACGTCTTTCAGCATGACATATTCGAACGTGATCCGCCGGGCATTGCCAACGCCCGGGTAATTACGACAGGCATCTAAAAGCGCCGCTATGGGGTATTTCTTGTTGATGGGCACCAGTTCATCGCGCAAGTCATCATTGGTGGCGTGAAGCGAGATCGCCAGCATGGCGGCGGTCTCGTTCCCGAGGCGCTCCATTTCCGGAACCACGCCCGAGGTGGAAACCGTGATCCGCCGACGCGACAGGGCAATGCCTTCGCCATCGGAGATGACCTCAATCGCTTTTGCGACATTCTCCAGGTTATAGAGCGGCTCACCCATGCCCATGAAGACGATATTTGAAAGCAGCCGGTCGTCCTTTGACGACGGCCACTCCGCCAAGTCGTCCTTGACGGTCATGACCTGAGCCACGATCTCGCCCGCGGTCAGGTTGCGGACCAGCTTCTGGGTGCCCGTGTGGCAGAAGGTGCAAGCAAGAGTGCAACCCACCTGGCTGGAGACACACAATGCGCCCGCCCGGCCCACATCGGGGATAAAGACGCATTCGACTTCCACACCAGGCCCAAGACGCAAAAGGTATTTCCGCGTCCCGTCCACGGAGACCAGCCGTTCGGTGATCTCTGGGCGGCTAATCCGGAAGGCCTCGCCCATGGTCTGGCGCATGTCCTTGGCGATGTTGGTCATGCCGTCAAAACCGGTGACGCCATAGTTATAAAGCCATTGCCAGACCTGGTTGGCACGCATCCGGACTTTCTTGGGCTCAAGAGCCAGCCGTTCAGCGAGGACCGCCTCAAGCTCAGCCCTCGTGAGGCCGACAAGGTCGGTTTTCGACGACGCTGCCCGGTCGGCCAGTTTTAGATCCAGATCAGCCATTGGCGCTTGGTGCAATCCTCATCCCGTCCAGGGTTTGTTTTCAGCGAGTACTATACCCCATACCGATGGGGTGTTCGATAACTTCGCTAATCCCGCAAGTTTGCTGGGGTTTCAGATCAGGCAAACTCGAAATGGGGTTGGAAAACTTTCCAGGTCCCTCGGCTCGCCGTCGCTAGTTTGGCGCGGTATAGGCCTTGCCATGACAAATGCAAATGAAAGTCTTGGCCTCGGCCGCGCGGAGCCGGCAACCGGCACTGTCTCGGTCAAGCTCATGAAACTCCCCCATGGGGCGGGCCTTGATCTGCCAAAGTATGAAACCGCTCTTGCGGCGGGCTGTGATGTCCGCGCAGCCTTGCCGCCGAATGAGCCCGTGGTGCTGGAGCCGGGCGCGCGCGCCATGATCCCGACGGGGCTCGCCATGGCGATGCCGCCGGGGTGGGAAGCACAGATGCGCCCGCGGTCCGGGCTGGCCGCCAAGCATGGCATTTCGTGCGTCAACGCGCCGGGCACCATCGATGCAGATTATCGCGGCGAGATGAAGGTGATCCTGATCAATCACGGGGACACGCCGTTCACGATCAATCGCGGCGAGCGCATCGGTCAGCTGGTCTTTGCCCCGGTGTTCCAGGCGGTATTCGAGGAAGTCGACAGCCTTGATGAAACCGACCGCGGGGCCGGCGGTTTCGGCTCGACAGGGGTTTGAGGCAGTCTTTGACCGGCCTTGGCTTCGCGAACCCCTGAAAATTCGCGCGAGGGTTGCGCCTTGGCGGTCCAGTCCTGCTTTGATGTCGCCGCCTTGCCCACCCACACCAGCGGCCCTACATTAGCCTAATGGAATGGACGGAGATGATCCCTGCGGCTCTCAAGGAGTCGCTCTTCTTGGTGGGCGCGGTCACCGTGATCATTGGGCTATTGCTGCGACGCCTGCCGGGCAATTTCAAAGGGCTCGGGTTTGCGGTCATTCTCGTCGGGCTCGTGATCCTGATCGGGGCGCCGCTCGGCCGGTTCCTCGGCTGGTGGTAGCGGGCTTTGTATTTCGGTTCCCATGCTGACTGATCAAGACCGGGAGCGATTTCTCCGTCACATCCTGCTGAAAGAGGTGGGCGCCCAGGGGCAGATGAAACTCAAGGCCGCGCGGGTGCTCGTGGTGGGCGCTGGTGGCCTCGGAGCGCCGGTCATTCAATACCTCGCAGCTGCCGGCGTGGGTACGCTGACAATTATTGACGATGACCATGTGGACCTCTCCAATCTCCAGCGCCAGGTCATCTACCGACAAAGCGATGTCGATTTGCTCAAGGCTCAAGCTGCGGCGGACGCCGCCCTGGCGATGTATGATGGTCTCAATGTGCATGTTGCGAGCGAAAAGCTGAACGCGGAAAATGCCGATGCCTTGGTCTCCACCCATGATCTGGTGGTGGAAGGCATCGACAATTTTGAGGGGCGATACGCTGTAAACGCCGCAGCGATGAAGGCGCGCGTGCCGCTGATCTCAGCGGCGATCGGGCAGTTTTCCGGCCAGGTGGCGACGTTCAAACCCTATGCAGGGGATCTGCCTTGCTACCGGTGCCTTGTGCCGGAAGCGCCGCCGCGGGATGCGATCCTGACTTGTGCTGAAGAAGGCGTGCTCGGGCCGCTGGCCGGGGTCGTGGGGTCAATGGCCGCGCTGGAAGTGCTGAAGGAGATCGTCGGCTTTGGAGAAAGCCTCGCCGGACGCTTGCTCGTTTATGATGGCCTGGCGCAGCGTATGCGGAATATTGCCTTGCCACGGGATCCATCGTGTGTTGACTGTGGCGCCTTGGAGCGCCCTGTTTCAGACCCAAGAGACAAACCCATGAGGCTCGCATGAGAATTCTTCTGTTATTTGTTCTTGCCAGCGTAGCCGGTTGCGCGTCGGTCGTGGCACCCCGCGTCCAGACCGAAGCCAGCGCCTTGCGCGAAGGCGAGTATACCCTCGACAAGACCCATGCAGCGCTGACGTTCAAGATCGATCATCTGGGGTTCTCCAGCTATGTGGGCCGGTTTGAAGACTTTGACGCGACGCTCACATTTGATGCCGATGATCCGACAACCTCGCAGCTGGACGCGGTCATTGAGGTCGCCTCGCTCGATATCGCCAATGACGATTTCGCTGAAACGCTTATCGGCCCGGACTGGTTCGATGCGAGCGCGTTCCCGCAAGCAAGGTTTGTCTCGCGGACCGTTACGGTCACCGGCGAAACCGAAGGCACCGTTGAAGGCGACCTGACCCTGAAGGGCATCGCGCGGCCGGTGACATTGGATGTCAGGTTTAATGGCGGGGCGCGCGATTTGCTCCGGGGTAATCAATACGTGGTCGGATTTTCCGCAAAAGGCACATTCGACAGAACCGCGTTTGGGGTCGACAAATTCGCGGGTCCCGTGGGCACGGATGTGACGATCGAGATCGAAGCGGAGTTTTTGCGGGATTAGCGCTGCTTTCGCGAACGCCAGCGACTAGTCCTCAATCGTCAGGACAATGACGGACCCGGGGACGACGTCCACTTTCGCATCTTCAAAGTCCGGCTTGGAAAGCTTTGGGCGCACCCCGTTGGAAAAGCCAAATGGCTCTTTCGGGGAGCCGATGATCGACCGGTTCAGTTTGCCGTCGCGGTTCTCGTCCAGATAGGCAACGAACGCATATTCGCCGTCCGGCAGCGCCCCGACGGGGACAATCGCAAAGCCGTCCTCGTTGAGCTCGCCTTGGAACTTGGCGCGCGCTTCTTCCAGGAACTGGTCTTCTTCATAGATCGAAAGACGGACCGCGCCGCCCTCGACGTCAAAATCGGGCTGTACCGCCAGGACAACCCCTTCCGGGTCGGCATACTTTGCAAACGGATTAGGTTGCGGTGCGCTGTCTGCAAAAGCCGCGACACTCGCCATCACACTTGCCAACACACCGGCCATTCCTGCCAGGGCGAAAGCCGAACCCGATTTTGTCAGACCGCGTTTCATCACGCCGCCATTCCTTCCAAAAGCTTTTGGCGGCTTCCCCGCACCAGCAAACATGCTTTCTAGACGCTTAACTCTCGTCGAAACTAGTTAGTTTCAAGCTAAAATCGAGCAAGGGTGGGGGTGCCTCGCGTGTTCGTGTGAAGGCGTGACGAATGCGCCACGCGTTTAACGCGAGTTGCCGGGCCTTTCCGTCGCAAATGTGAAGGGCTATTCGTCGAGACCGGGGATTACCCGGTCCGGGGGCTTATGGCCATCTGCAAACATCTTGATGTTGATGATGACCCGCTCGCCCATTTCCAGACGGCTTTCAATGGTCGCCGAGGCCATGTGCGGCAGCAGGACCACGTTAGGTGCATTGACCAGTTTCTGGTTCGGCTTTGGTTCATTTTGAAACACATCGAGCCCGGCACCGGCCAGGCGTCCATCGGCGATCATGTCGGCGAGGGCATCCTCGTCGATAAGCTCGCCCCGGGAAATGTTGACGACATAGGCATGGGACGGGAGCAGCTCCAGGCGCCGCTTGGAGAGCAGATGATAGGTGGCCGGGGTATGCGGACAATTAACCGAGACAATGTCGACGCGCGCCAGCATCTGGTCGAGGCTTTCCCAATAGGTGGCTTCCAGCTCTTCTTCTATGTGCGGATTAATCGGGTGGCGATTGTGATAGTGGATTGAAAGACCAAAGGATTTCGCCCGTCGGGCAACGGCTTGGCCAACCCGGCCAAGACCGACGATCCCAAGCTTTTTGCCGCGCACCCGGCGGCCCAGCATCCAGGTGGGAGACCAGCCCGTGAAGGTCTCCTGTTCAAGCGCGCGGACCCCTTCCACCAGTCGCCGAGGCACAGCGAGGATCAGGGCCATAGCCATATCTGCCGCGTCTTCGGCGAGGACGGACGGGGTATTGGTTACCGTGATGCCACGGGCGTTGGCGGCTGCCACATCGATGTGGTCGACGCCCGCCCCGAAATTCGCCACGAGTTTAAGCTTGTCGCCAGCGGCCTCAAAAAAGGCCGCGTCCAGTTGATCACCAAGCGTTGCCGCGAGCACCGAATGGGTGCGGGCAAGCTCAACCAGCTGGTCCCGGTCCAGCGGCGTGTCCTTGCTTTTTTCCCGATTGGGGAGGGTTGTCGGAAACAGATCAGCAAGGCGTTGTTCAACCGGCTCGGGCAGCTTGCGCGTGACCGCGACGCTTACCGGAACTTGTCTGGAGGCACTATTTTCGGGCGAGGACGGCATGGGCTCCGCAAAAGCAATTGGCGTTAACCGAATACTCGGCATGGTTAACCGGGTGTTAACATGCCTCACACAAGATGAAAGCTTGTTTCTGTAGTTGCAAGGTTGGCAGAGCGTCCTCGCCGGGAGGGCTAGCGGCGCTTTGTGAGGGGCAAGGATGGGCAGGCACTTTGTTTGGTGCGCGGCATTGTTCGCGTCGTGGCTTATTGGAATTGGTAGCGCTTGGGCCCAAAGTGAGGCCCCCCGGGCTCAAAGTGCCGCCCCCCGGGCCCAAACTGATGGCCGCTCGTTGGCGGAGCCGGTCAAGACCGTTGCATTCGTGCCCGGCGATGTACGGATCGACACGCCATCGGGTCTGCCCGTTCCCCGGCTTGTTAGCCTGAAGGGCCCAAAAGACTACTGCCGTCAAGGACCGAGCCGCAGCCATCCGGTTTTGTTCACTTACCGGCGGACGGGCCTGCCGGTGGTTGTCGTTGCCGAAACACGCGATCACTGGCGGAAAATTCGCGACCCGTTCGGAGATGAATGCTGGGCCTTTCATACACGCCTCAGAGCGCGATCTCATGTGCTCGCTGTGGAAGAAACGCCTTTGCTCTCCGCCGCCAAGGACGGCGCAACCGAGCGAGCGCGCATTGCGCCTGGCGTTTTGACCCGGATCGAAAAACGCCGCGGCGACTGGGTGCTGATTAAGTCAGGGCACACGCGCGGATGGGCGCAAGCCAGCGCCTTTTGGGGCGTGAGCCTCGAACAGTTGACCGGAGGGGTCCCTAATTCCGGTTAGTGGCCGGCTTAATCTCCGTGGGACCTACAGTGTTCGCCCCGATTGACCCCACTGATCTGCGCCTTTACCACCCGAGGCTACAAACCATAAACGATAACGGTCACGGCGTGTGAGACAGGCCCCCGATGACTAGAAGCTCCGACCATCACCGGAGCGCCAGGAAGGATTACAAGGCGAGAGCCGATGCCGGGCAAATCAAGTTACACCCTCGAAGAACTCCTCGATTGCGGCTATCACGGCTTGCGCGGCAAGGGGACGGCGCAATTGCCGATCCCGCCAATGCTCATGTTCGATCGGATCGTTGAAATCAATGATACCGGCGGCAGCTATGAAAAAGGCCAGGTTGTCGCTGAACTCGATGTCCATCCGGACTTGTGGTTCTTCGACTGCCACTTCCCGGGAGATCCGGTCATGCCGGGCTGCCTGGGGCTTGATGCGCTGTGGCAGATGCTCGGGTTCTTCCTGACCTGGTCGGATCTGCCGGGCATGGGGCGTGCGCTCGGTTCAGGCGAGGTCAAGTTTTCCGGGATGGTCCTCCAGTCGACTAAAACCGTGCGCTACGAAATTGATATCCGCCGGGTGATTAATCGGAAAACCCTGATCCTTGGCATGGCCGACGGTCGTTTGTTTGCCGATGAAAAAGAGATTTATCAGGCTAAAGACCTGAAAGTCGGATTGTTCTCTGCCGAGCAACTAAAGGCAGGAATGGCCTAGCGCACGTTGTCGTCGTGCTCGCTGTGCCATCAGCCAAAGAGGATATGCCATGCGTCGAGTCGTGATTACCGGAATGGGCGTTGTTTCTTCCATCGGCAATAATGTCGATGAAGTAACGGTCTCATTGAAAGAAGCGCGGTCAGGAACGGCGGCCTCGGAGAGCTTCAAAGAAAAAGGCTTTCGCTGCCAGGTGGAAGCGATCCCTGACCTGAGCATCGAAGAAGCCCTCGACCGTCGTACGCGTCGCTTTATGGGCGATGGGGCAGGTTGGAACTACATCGCCCTCAAAGAAGCCATTGAGATGGCCGGGCTTGCCGATGATGAAGTCAGTCATCCGATGACGGGCATTGTGATGGGGTCGGGCGGCCCGTCGACGCGATCGATTGTAGAAGCGGCCCAGAAAACGATCGATACCGGCGGTACAAAGAAAATTGGCCCAACGGTCGTGCCCAAGGCGATGTCGTCGACCAATTCCGCAACGCTGGCGGTGGCATTCAAGGTCCTGGGCGTTAATTATTCGATTTCATCCGCCTGCGCCACATCGGTTCATTGTATCGGGGCTGCCGCCGAGCAGATCATGTGGGGTAAGCAAGACGTCATGCTCGCAGGTGGCGGCGAAGACTGTGACTGGACGCTGGCCAATTTGTTCGATGCCATGGGCGCAATGTCCACGAACTTTAATGAACGCCCTGAAATGGCGAGCCGGGCTTATGACAAAGACCGCGACGGGTTCGTCATTGCTGGCGGTGCCGCAGCGGTCATTCTGGAAGAGCGCGAACGGGCAATTGCTCGCGGGGCCAATATTCTAGGTGAGATCGTCGGCTACTACGCCAACTCCGATGGCGACGACATGGTACAGCTGAATGGCGAAGGGGCGGTGCGTTGCATGCACGGCGCCCTTGAGACGGTGAAGCAGCGCGTTGACTATGTGAACACCCACGGGACGTCGACGCCGATTGGCGATTCCAAAGAAACCGCGGCCTTGCGTGAGGCATTCTCCAATGATGTGCCGCCCTTCTCGTCGACCAAATCCCTGACCGGGCATTCCCTGGGTGCGGTTGGTGCACAGGAGACGGTATATGGCCTGATCATGATGCGCGATAAGTTCCTCGTTGAAAGTGCGCATATTGAAAATCTGGACCCGGAGTTTGAGGGCCTGCCGATTGTGCGCGAGCGGGTCGATAATGCTCAGATCGATTGCTTCCTGACAAACTCCTTTGGCTTTGGCGGTACCAATGGGTGTCTTGTCATTGCCCGGCACGACGGCTAGGGCGCGGGGCATGGATCTCGCCGGCGCTCTTGGGACTTACATCTCGGCAGGTATTGTCGCCGCAGCAGGGACCGCCTGGTTCTATTTTGTCATGAAGGGGCTGAAGCAATTGTCGAGCGGGCAACGCTCGGCCGTCTTTGCTGCCATCTTTGGTGCCTACTTTGTTCTTACAGTTGTCTTGATCAATCAACTTGGCCTTTGAGGCCGCAATTTTCTTTGTACGGAAAGGGTTCAGTCATGAGTGATGACGTCTTCCCCGCAGGCAATCTTCTGAAAGGCAAGCGTGGCCTGATTATGGGCGTTGCCAACAAGAACTCCATCGCCTGGCAAATCGCCCAGCAGCTTCACGCCCAAGGCGCCGAGCTTGCCTTTACCTATGTGAATGAGGCCATGGAACGACGCGTTCGTCCGCTGGCTGAAAGTGTCAATGCGTCGCTGATCCTTGAATGTGACGTCACGCAAGATGCGCATATGGATGCTGCGTTTGCCACAATCGAAAATGAATGGGGGAGCCTCGATTTTCTGGTCCACGCGATTGCCTTCACCGACAAGGTCGCGCTGGAAGGTTCATTCGTGGAAAACACCACGCGCCAGAACTTTAAAGACACGATGGATATCTCCGCATTCTCATTTGTGGACGCAGCCAATCGCGCCGCGAAGATCATGAATGAAGGCGGATCCATGATTACGCTCACCTATTTGGGTAGTGAGCGGACGATCCCTAATTACAATGTGATGGGCGTGGCAAAAGCAGCGCTTGAAGCCTCAACACGCTATATCGCCCGCGACCTCGGCCCACGGAACATCCGGGTGAATGCGATTTCAGCGGGGCCAATCAAGACGCTTGCAGCGGCAGGCATTTCCTCTGGACGCCACATGTTCTCGTTCAATCGCAAGGCAAGCCCGTTGCGCGACGACACCGACCCGCGCGGTGTTGCCGGAGCGGCACTTTATCTTCTGTCTGATCTCGGGGCTTCGTGCACAGGCGAAACGCTACACGTTGATGCCGGGTTCCACATTGTGGGCATGCCGGACGAAGCTGCACTGGTCGACTGATCGCCGCCAACGCACGGGCTACAAAGTGCTCTCCGAGGCCGCCTTTGAGGGGCGCTCACTGACGCTTAATTCCTATCAGGAATATCGTGAGCGCATGTCCATGGCGCGGATCTATGCCGGCGCCCATTTCCGGACATCGAACGACCACGGTGAAGAAGTCGGCCGCCGCGCGGCAGAGATTGTCGTTGAGACGTTGGCTCGGCCGCTGGAGTAACAAAAAATTGGTTACCTGATCGGAACCGTGGAAATCGCCAGGCGGCACGCGATCATGGCGATCCAAACCGCAGCGAATCGCCAGACTTGCCACAAGCTCCATTCCGTCGTTGCCGTCACAAGCAGAGCGGCCAACACACCGGCGATCATGGCGGTTTCCGTCCGTGTCAGGATGAGCCCGCGAATAGCGTGAAGCCCCGCCAGTGCGACGCCGGTGAGGCTGATGGCCCCAACGATCCCTAAATCCATCCAGATGTGCAGGAACAGGTTATGGGGGTGGATCGGCATGGTGTTGAGATCAACACCGTTGATATTCACTGTCACCATGGGTCTTGAGAGATACCGCGCGTACTCGATGCCGCCGCCGAAGAGATGGGTCGCAATTTCGCCGCCTGCGCGGTCATAAATGTAGAGCCGCTGCCGCCAGGAATCCGGCAGATAATCAGCGCTTTCCGCGACCGAATCGAGCGGCAAGAAATAAGCAAAAGCGGGCGTGAGCCAGATGGCGGCAATGATCAGAAAGATCAGTGCAGAGATCACTTTTCGCTCAAATGCGTTGGCCGCGATCACTGCCAAGGCGCCGGCCGCAAGCATGGCGGCATTTGTCTCAATGGTGAAAGAGAGGGCGGGGATTGCCGCAATGGCAATCAAAGCCCAGCCCAGAAGGGGTCGCCCAAGATCGCCGGTAAAGATCCGTTTTGCAGGCCAGACCAGCAACGTCAGCAGTAGCGTGCCGCGGCCAAGGGAGATCAAGTCCCGCTCTATCCGCTCGTCCGGTGGTGTCAGTTTGCGGAGCAATCCTCCGGTGAGCGCTTCAAAGCACAAGAGCAGCGCCATGGCCAAAACGCCCCAGGCAACCGCCTTTGCCGCTCTGATGCGCGCTGCCGGCGTCAAGTACGTTACGCTGTTGAACGCCAACGCCGCCAGGACAAAAGATCCACCGAACCGCCAAACCCAGTCGCCCCGGTCAGGTAAAGGCGACCAGAAAACTGAGACGGCTGCCCAGATGCAGAACAAAACTGTCGACCCGATATAAAGCGCCCACGGAAGACTTGGGCGCTTGCGTAAGCCCCCATTGGGGCCGATCGTCCGTGGCCAGTCCACGGCAATCAACAGCAATAGTAGGAACGGCGCATATGCCCGGTGGGCAAAGACCGCAGCCAAAGCGATCAGCACAAAGAAAACCGCAAAGACGCCACCACGCCATCGCCCAATTTTCCAGTCATCGCCGCCGACGGCGCCCGCGGCAGCCGCAGGAGGAGCTTGTTTGCTGAGGTCCATGGCGTGAATTCTCTATTCGGTTGCAGATCCCGGCGGCGGGCCAGCAAGGGACCTCTTCAGGCGTTTGACCCTTTTCTCCGCTGATCTCTTCAGACGTTCAATCGTGTTTGTCGGGCGTTTCGGCGCTGCCGGGTCATCCACATGACGGCCTTCGCCGATATGTTCAACTGCCGGCTCTTCCAAATACGCCATCACAAACCCAGCACGCTTGAACGCGTGGCTGACATCAGCTTCGTGACCAATGGCAGCTAGCGGCGCGAAACGGTCATAGTCTGCTTTGCGGCGCAGTCCCGGATTAAATGAGTAGCCGAAATACTCTGGATGCAGATCGGCCCGGGCACGAAAATAAGGGACCTCGCCCATGATTTCCGAAGGCAAGTGCCGCAAAAGCGGATTTAAGGCGCCCCTGGCACGCAACGAGACCATGCTGACATCGAGCATAGCGGCCAGAAGATCTGCAGACTGACGGATAAAACCGCCGCGCAAAAACGCCCAGTCATCTTCGCAATGAAAAACCAGCGGCGTTGAGACTTTCGCATATGCCCGGTCAATGGATGCCATCTGGCCGAGATTAACCGGATTCTGGATTATCCGCGTCGGACCCGAAACGCCCTCGATTGCGTTTTCAGGCAGCGACGCACCGGAGTCTTCAATGATGACCGTTTCAACTGGCGCTACATCCAGATGGGCGAACAAGCTCGACAGCGTTTGAGCCAGCAAGTCAAATCGCCCGCAGCTCGTCACAACAACAGTGTAGTCGATCGATGCCATACCGCTTGGCTTAGCAGGATTTGTGGGGAGCCGCTGCCACGCCGCTCAATAATTTGCCGATCAACCCTTGCTCGGCTATTCGCCTAGATAGTCCATCACCGAAAAGATATCCTTATCACCGCGGCCGCACATATTAAGCAGCAGGATTTGATCCTCGCCCATGTCGGCGGCCTTCTCCAAAGCGCGCGCGAGCGCATGGGAAGGTTCAAGGGCCGGAATGATCCCCTCCAGCTTGGCACAAAGTTGAAACGCTGCAAGCGCCTCATCATCCGTGGCGGAAAGATATGTCACCCGGCCGGTCTCGTGGAGGAACGCGTGTTCCGGGCCTATGCCGGGATAGTCGAGCCCCGCGGAAATCGAGTGGGCGTCTTTGATCTGACCATCCTCGTCCTGAAGGAGATAGGTGCGATTGCCATGGAGGACGCCCGGTGTGCCGCCTGTGAGCGAGGCCGCGTGTTCGCCAGTTTGGATCCCATGTCCGGCAGCTTCCACGCCAATGATCTCAACATCGGCATTGTCCAGGAATGGATGAAAGAGACCAATCGCATTCGACCCGCCGCCAATACAGGCCATGATGGCGTCAGGCAGGCGGCCTTCCGCTTCATGCATCTGCTCTTTGGCCTCATGGCCGATCACGGACTGAAAGTCGCGCACCAGCATGGGGTAAGGGTGGGGCCCCGCCGCCGTGCCAATAATGTAGAAAGTATCGGCGACATTGGTGACCCAGTCGCGCAAGGCTTCGTTCATGGCGTCCTTCAGGGTCGCCCGGCCCGACGTGACGGGCACAATCTCCGCCCCCAGAAGGTTCATGCGGAAGACATTGGGCTTCTGCCGCTCAACGTCCGTTGCGCCCATATAAACAATGCATGGAAGACCGAACCGAGCGCAAACGGTTGCCGTCGCAACCCCGTGCTGGCCGGCGCCGGTCTCGGCGATGATCCGTGTCTTGCCCATGCGGCGGGCGAGGAGAATCTGGCCAACGCAGTTATTGATCTTGTGGGCGCCAGTGTGGTTGAGCTCATCACGCTTGAAATAAATCTTCGCGCCCTTGCCCGCACTCGAAGTCTCGCGCACATGGGCTGTCAGGCGCTCAGCGAAGTAAAGGGGCGACGGGCGGCCCACATAGTGTTTCAGATAATAGGCAAGCTCCGACTGAAAACCTTCGTCCTGCTTGGCTGCCTCGTATTCCCGTTCAAGGTCCAGAACCAGCGGCGTAAGTGTCTCTGCAACGAACCGCCCGCCGAATTTGCCAAACCGCCCGGTTTCGTCGGGGCCTGTTCTCAGGGAATTGGGGCGGGGGGCGCCTGTTCCGGTGCTTTCGTGCATGCTCACTTGGTTCTCAATGTTTTGTAGCTAGATCAGGTCTCGTTAGAGACACTCCGCACTGCCGGCGCAACCGGCAAGGTGGTCGCGCCATGGCTCAACTGCCTGCAAAATGGCGGACGATGATTGCCGAAGACAGGAAGATCCACAGGGTGTTGAAGGCGACAAGGGTCGGCAGAAGCTTCTTCATCGACGCCCAGATCAATGCGGCAGACGTTGCAAGGGTGAAAATGTGGAGCCACCAGATCTCTTCGCCGAGCACCAGTCCCGGGACGATCACCGCGGCCTTGGTTGCCCAGGCGGCAAACTCCACCGTGTTATAGTTGGTCCAGTACTCCCGCTTTGTCCAAGTGCCCATACAATCTGCAATGCGGCCCCAGCCGACAATTGAATAGACAATGAGGGTGAGAACAAATGCCAGCGCGCCGGCAATGGCGTAAGTCATCGGTGAATTTGCTCCCACGACAAATCAAGGAATGTTTGGCTTCATGGTGCCGAATGGGCGGCATACCGATATCAGGGAGACAAAACGAGGCGACCTTGCGCCGCGAGATTAAAGGTTGTCTTCAACTGGGCCGTCTTGGATTGGGCGGTCTGGGACAGGGGGGCCGACGGCTGCACGGGCAGTCTTCGCAAATGCCTTAATGAGAGCTGCGTCTTTATGGCCAGGCTTGCTTTCAACGCCGGACGACACATCGACACCAGCGAACGCTTTATTGACTTTGCTCAAGGTGACCGCCTCGCTCACATTGTCGGCGGTAAGTCCGCCAGCCAACAAGAATGGTGTCTCTTCCTGATAGTGCGAGAGCAGGCTCCAGTCGAACGCAACGCCGTTACCACCGGTCAAGTCAGCGCCCTTTGGTGGGCGGGCATCAAAAAGCAGCATGTCAGCTGCTTCGGCAAACCCGGAAAGGCCATCAAAATCGCCCGCCTCTCCCACCGGGATCGCTTTTATCACGTCCAAGCCGAACATGGTTCCGATCTCTTCCACGCGCGCTTCGTCTTCGTGGCCGTGGAGCTGGAAGAAATTCAAGAAGGGTGCGGTTTCCGCAAGCAGTGTCTCACCGGGATCGACGAACAAGCCAACGAAGCGAGGCGGTTCAAGGCCCCCGTCGTAACAGCCTTGTTTGATATCCGTGACGACATCGGCGGCCACTTCAGCTTGAATTTGCCGGGGGCTCTTCGGGACAAAAACGAACCCGATTAAATCAACCCCCGCTTCGGCGGCTGCCAAGCCAGCCTCGGTTGTGCGCACGCCACAAATCTTGATGAGGCCCATGGGGGAGTGTCGTCCAGTCTTAAGCTTCTGCAACAAGGGTTGGAGGTGTCGCGCTGGAGCGCGCCGCCAGGATTTCATTCTCTTTTTGAAGCGCAGCAAAGGCCCGCTTGGTTTCATTTGCTTCCAGGCGCTTGTCCCGGGCTGAAATCCACATGCCGATGGCCCCTAAGGAAAAACCGATCAAGAGTGCGGCCATGAGCCAAATCCATAACGGGACCGGGTAAGTGGCGATCGCCGGATCGTCTACATTGATCGGGTCCAGACTGATGGAAACGGGCTGCCTGTTGGCCACCAGAAAGACCGCCAGCGCACCGCCAACACCCATGTAAAAGAGAAACGAAATCAGCTTTTTCATCAAGGATCAATTCAGGTCTTCAGTTAGTGAATATCATGCATCGCCGTGGCCCGCCAAGGCCAGTAGGGGATTAGCATGCATGATAAGAGTGCGGGATCAGCGCTACCGGTGGATGTAAAGGTTTTGAGGTTGGTCTTGGATAACGCTGAAATTGAGCCAACCGGTTTAGTTTGGCGGGATCTCGCAAAATGCTGACTAATCCTGGGGCGTTACGAATTCGTCTCCGATTCCCTCGATGTCTGAGCTCTCACCGCCTGAGGCGCCCAAAGTTACGGTGTCGCGGTTTAGCCGATCCCGGATCTCCTTGCCTGCCTTGAAAAAGGGAGAGTACTTTTCTTCGATTTCCACCGGTTCACCGGACCGGGGGTTTCTGCCAACCCGCGCGGGTCGGTGTTTCACGGAAAATGCCCCGAAGCCCCTGAGCTCAACCCGATCACCGCGGACGAGGGCGTCGGAAATCTCCGAAAAAAAGATCGATACGATGCGTTCGATGTCTCGTTGAAAAAGATTGGGGTTTTCCGCTGCCAGCTTTTGGACCAGCTCTGATTTGATCATGCCAAAATTCTCCTTGTCGGATGCCAGGTCGAACTGGTATCCGTCGTCTCTTACGGGCTGGCTGTGCCCCCTCGAAAAACCCTAGCAATTCAGGGGCTTAACCTTTCAAATCAGGCGTGCGGCGTCAAGGCGCTTCGCGAATTTTCCTTTAGTCGATATGCCATTGATTATGACGAAGCCTTCAGAACCTTCCGGTCGCGACAAAGCCAGTTTCGGCTTCCGTACAGTTGATGCGGTCGAAAAAGAGGGCTTGGTCCGTGACGTTTTCGACAGCGTTGCCAGTCAATATGACCTCATGAACGATTTGATGTCCGGCGGCGTTCACAGGATCTGGAAATCTGTCCTAGTTGATCGGATCGATCCGCAGCCGGAGCAAACCCTGCTTGATATGGCTGGCGGAACCGGAGATGTTGCTCACGCCTTTTTGCGGCGAGCGGACGAGCGTGAGCGGCTTAATGCTGACAGGCCGACCCATTCCGCTGAGGCGGTCATTTGCGATATCAATCACGAGATGTTGCGGGCAGGCCGGTCACGCGACACCGCGGAAGGCTATGAAGACCGGTTGATCCGGGTCACAGGCAATGGAGAGTGCATTCCGCTGCCGGACCAAAGTGTTGATACTTATACGATTTCCTTCGGCATTCGGAACGTTACGAACATTCCCGCTGCCTTGCGCGAGGCTCGTCGGGTGTTGAAATTTGGTGGGCGCTTTGCCTGTCTTGAGTTTTCTCATCCGGTCACGGAAGGCTTTCAACGGCTCTACGATACTTACTCATTCAACGTCATTCCCTGGCTTGGCGAACAGGTGACCGGGGACCGGGACAGCTATCAGTATCTGGTTGAATCAATCCGCCAGTTCCCACTGCAGGACGCTTTTGCCCAGATGATCAGCGAAGCTGGTTTTTCCAAAGTGCGTTACGAAAACCTGACCGGCGGCATTGCAGCGATCCATCTCGGGTGGCGACTCTAAAGGCGGCGTGATGTTCTCTGGGTTGACAGACTGGTGGCGTCTTGCGCGGGCGGGCTTGCGCCTGTCGCGCCATGACGCCCTGATCCCTGCGGAGTATGCAAGCGCATTGCCGGCGCCCTTACCGACGCTTGGAGCCCTCAGCCGGATTGGTGCGCGCACCCGCGATGGTGAGCGAAGCCTGCGGCCTGGTGAACGTCTGGCAGCGGCTTTTGAGGCCATGAGCCCGCCCTATGTGAAGCTCGGCCAGATGATGGCGACGCGTCCGGATATCATCGGCTTTGACATGGCAAGCGACCTCGGCCGCCTTCAGGACCGGATGCCTCCTTTCTCCAAGGAGGCCGCTATTGCGGAAATCGAAAAGACGTTCAACGCAAAGCTCGATGATCTTTTTACGGAGTTTTCTGGTCCGATTGCCGCTGCCTCGATTGCGCAAGTGCATAAGGCTGTGCTGAAGAACGGCAAGACAGTAGCCGTTAAGGTGTTGCGCCCGAATATTGAAGAAGATGTGCACCGGGAGTTTCGCGCTTTTGCCCGCGCCGCCCGGACCGCAGAGGGTGTTTCCAAACTTGCCCGGCGCATGGAACCGGTGAAGTTTATCAAGACCCTTGATGATGCCGCGTCAATCGAGCTGGATCTGCGCATGGAAGCGGGCGCGGCGTCAGCGCTTGCCGATATTTTGCTCGACCATGAACGGATCATTATTCCAGATGTCCATTGGGATCTGACATCCCGCCGTGTCCTGACCGTCGATTGGATCGATGGCGTGTCTGTCAACGACCACAAGGCGTTGGACGCGCAAGGGGTCGACCGGTCACAGCTGGCGGTGGACATTCTCCAGAGCTTCCTGACGCAAGCGCTCCATCATGGTTTTTTCCACGCCGACATGCATCAGGGGAATATCCTGATCGACGCCGAGGGCCGGATTGTCCTGATCGATTTCGGGATCATGGGGCGCCTCGATGATCTTGCCCGTCGGACATTCGCTGAGATCATGCACGGATTTATCTCGCGGGATTATCAGCGTACGGCAAAGGCGCATTTTGATGCGGGCTATGTTTCGCGAGAGCACTCTCTTGAGGCATTTGCGCAAGCCCTGCGTGCTGTCGGAGAGCCTCTCTACGGCCAGAGTGCTGACCGGATGGACATGTCCCGGGTATTGCAGCAGCTTTTTGACGTCACTGATTTGTTCGACATGCATTTGCGCCCCGAACTGGTACTCCTTCAACGGACGATGGTCACAGTAGAAGGCGTTGCCCGGGATCTCGATCCGGAAGTGAACATGTGGGAGGCCGCAAAGCCTGTCGTCAAATCCTACATCACCGATGCTGTGGGGCCGCGTCGTCAGGTAGAGCGCCTGCGCGAGGCGACAGAAAAAGCGCTCGATATCGCGCCACTCTTGCCGCGCTATCTGGAACAAATCGGTGAGGCCTCCGCACGGGTCTCCGATGACCGCCTTGGGCTTTCCCATCAGACCACGGAAGACCTGGCCCAGGCGCTCGGTCGTCAGGGGCAGATGACCCGCCGAGCGATCTGGTTTGCTGGCTTTGCGATGATCGCATTGGCTTTAGCGGTTGGGCTTACCTGACCCTTATAGAGACTTGACGTCGCGAGTTTCCGATTGATCTCAATCGCACGCGGTCAGGTTTAATCGGCGTTAATCATCTTTTTTTGATATGTGCGCTGGGATCAATTAAGCCTATCGGGACGGCAAACACCAACTCGTTCCCATACTGTTCAAGTTTTATCGGTTAGGTTCACGGGGAAAGAGCAATTTGCCGCCTACTCTCATTACCGTTGTGTAAGAAAGAGAGGCGGCATGTTCGGTATCAAACTCAAATTTGACAGTAAGTCAGCACCCGAAGGCCAGCTTGTCGTGGCGCGCCTAAATGCGAAAGTCCAACCCATGGACCGCGGGGAATACTTCGAAGATCCGCTTGAAGAGTTTCTAAAACGCCAGCGCCTCGGTGAGGTGGTGGGCGGCGGCACCATGATGTCGGAGTATGACGGCGGGATTGATTTCTGCGAGATTGAGCTGGAACTCCCCGATGCCTCCGACAAGGTGCTCAAAGGCGTGATCAGTCAGCTAGAGGCCCTCGGTGCCCCGAAAGGCTCCGCGCTTTTCCTTGACAACAGCCAGAAGGAAATCCCCTTCGGTATTTATGAAGGACTGGCCCTTGTGTTGAATGGCACGGATCTGCCCGAGGAGGTCTATGAAGAGAGCGACATCAATGCGCTTATCTGCGATCTCGATGAGGCGCTGGGGGCATTCGGTAGCTTCCGCAGTTTCCGGGAGAGCCACACCGAGACGGTGCTCTACTTTTATGGCCCATCCTACGACAAAATGAGGTCAGCGATTGCCGACCTCGTCGCTCAGACGCCCCTTTGCGAAAGGTCACGAACCGAAAAAATCGCGTGAGGTTTGCGAACATGAGGCACCGCCCGTTTGCTCGCGATGGCGCCGACCCGTGACAATCCACCCGTCGCGGCGTATTGAGGCGTTCCATGGAACACGCAAACGACTCCCATCCTCCGGCGGCTGACCGCCGCGTCTTGCTTATCATTGGCGGCGGGATCGCTGCCTATAAGAGCTTGTTGCTGATCCGGGCTCTGGCCGCCAAAGGCATCAAGACCCGAGCGATTCTCACCAAGGCGGGCACTGAGTTTATCACCCCCCTTTCCGTCAGCGGGCTGACCGGTGACAAGACATATGGGGAATTGTTCGACCTGACGGACGAAGCGGAGATGGGCCACATTGAGCTGTCTCGCTCGGCTGATCTGGTGGTAGTTGCCCCGGCGACCGCCGATTTGATGGCCAAAGCAGCCAACGGTCTCGCCAATGATCTGGCCTCAACGGCGCTTTTGGCAACGGACAAGCCGGTCATGTATGCGCCCGCCATGAATGTGCGCATGTGGGAGCACCCGGCAACGCAACGCAATCTTGGTCAGCTTAAAGAGGATGGCGCGCTCATTGTCGGGCCTGACGAGGGCGATATGGCGTGCGGCGAGTATGGCCCGGGCCGCATGGCGGAACCCGACGTTATTGCGGAAGCGATTGAGGCCTGGTTTGCCGGCGGTCTCGCGCAAGTGCTTCGTGGACGGCGAATTGTTGTTACGGCAGGGCCAACCCATGAGCCGTTGGACCCTGTGCGCTACATTGCCAATCGCTCTTCTGGAAAGCAGGGCTACGCGATCGCCTCTGCGCTCGCTCGGCTTGGTGCGGACGTCACGCTCGTCTCCGGACCTACTGACTTGGCGCCCCCGGCAGGCGTGAAGACGATCCGTATAGAGACGGCGCGGCAAATGATGGATGAAACTGAGAAGACCCTTCCCGTTGACTGTGCGGTTATGTGTGCGGCTGTTGCCGACTATCGCCCCGAGATCGAGACTGATCACAAAATCAAAAAGGAGCGCGGGGGATTGTCCGCGATCCCGCTGGCGGAAAACCCGGATATCCTGAAAACCATCTCATCCCTGACGAATGGTCGCCCGCAATTGGTCGTTGGTTTCGCTGCGGAAACCGACGATGTCCTGGGCCACGCGCGGGCCAAGCGCACCCGCAAGGGCTGTGACTGGATCGTCGCTAATGATGTTTCCGCCGGAGAGCATTGCGCCATGGGGGGAGACCGCAACGCAGTGACGATCATTACCGATGAAGATGAAATCGAGATCCCGGAAATGTCCAAGGATCAGGTGGCAATGGAACTTGCCCGCCGCATTGCCGATGCCCTTTCAGGGGCTGGTCCGTCAAAGACGACCGCTGCCGCTGAGTAGGGTGTCACGCCAAGCGTCTTCTTCAAACTTACTAACTGAGTTACCCTCGCCCCATGCTATTGACGGTAACCAGATGAACTTAACTTGTTCATTCTCGGCAACATAGGTTGTCAGTTTGTTCATGGTCGGCGCCATTTCATCGAAGGCCCGTGGAGGTAAACATGACCAAAGTGCTCTATGAAAAGACCGGACGGATCGGGCGTATCACGCTGAACCGGCCGGAGGTCATGAACGCCATTGATGACGAATTGCCCGGCCTCATTGAGGCGGCGGTCAAAGAGGCCGAAGCCGATAAAGACGTGCACGTTGTTATTTTAGGCGGCAATGGCCCGGCGTTTTGTGCAGGCTATGACCTAACTTACTACGCAGAAGGAAACGGCAATGGCGAGGCGACTCAGGAGATGCCCTGGGACCCCATGAAAGATTACGCCTTCATGTGGTCAAATACCCAGAAGTTCATGTCGATCTTCCGTTGCCATAAACCGGTCATCGCAAAAGTTCACGGCCATGCGGTTGCCGGCGGATCAGATATCGCTCTGTGTGCAGATTTTGTGCTGATTGCCGAAGAAGCAGAGATCGGCTATATGCCGGCCCGTGTCTGGGGGTGCCCGACCACGGCCATGTGGGTGTACCGCCTGGGCATGGAAAAGGCCAAGCGCATGCTCTTTACTGGCGACAAGATCACCGGCCGGGAAGCAGCCGACATAGGGCTCGTCCTGGAGGCCTTGCCCCGCGACCAGCTGGACGAGCGTGTTGAAGCGTTTGCGGCGCGTATGGCCAGTGTGCCAATCAACCAGCTAATGATGCAAAAGCTTGTGATAAATCAAGCGATAGAGGCGATGGGCTTGAATGAAACTCAGCGGCTGGCAACCGTCTTCGATGGTATCACGCGTCATTCCCCGGAGGGGATCAACTTTAAGACCCGTGCGGAACAAGTCGGTTGGAAGCAAGCGGTCGATGAGCGTGACCGCGGTGTCTTCGACTGGACAGGGAACAAGCCCACCAACTAAGCGCTTGTGTCCACATGGCTGCCAGGGGTTTCGCCACCGGCATCTTCATCTGTTGGCGGAGCATCTTCCGTTGGCGCTGCAGGGGCTGGCTCGCCCGTTGAAACGATGACCATAGCCGCCCGTAAGACCCGCTCGCCAAGCGTGAAGCCGGTTTGGGCAACTTGCGCCACGTGACCCGACGGGATCCCGGCTGCAGGCGCTTGGGCCACAGCCTGGTGCAGATTAGGGTCAAACTTTTCACCGACGCCGCCAATACGATGAACGCCGTGACGTTCCAAGGTCTTCAGGAGCTCTTTCTCGGTCATGCGCACACCCATAACGAGGCCTTGGATGGCATCCGCTGACATCTCAGATGTATCTTCGGGCGCGGCCGTGAGGGCGCGCTCAAAATTATCGGCAACGGTCAAGAGATCGAGGGCAAACTTGTTGATCGCATATCGGTTCGCATCGACTTTTTCCCGCTGCGCGCGTCGCCGGGTGTTTTCAAGTTCCGCAGCAAGCCGCATGATTTTCTCGTTCAGCTCGGTGATTTCCGCCTCAAAAGTGACGTTCTCGTTCAAGTGAGCCGGGATCTCTTTGTCACCAATGAAACCACTTTTGCCGTCACCGGCGGCCGGGTTTACTGGATGAGAAGCGGCTTTCGCTTTTGCCGCTGCTTCAGCTTGAGCCGCCTTTTGGGTCTTACTCTCGGCCTCGTTTTCGGGGGCACCTGGGTGCTGGCCTTCATTGGGTTCGTATTCGTCGCTCATTTCAGTCCTGACCGATGTCGTCGTTCTTGTCTCGTGATTCCGCGGCGTCGTTGCCTGGGCTTAATCGAGGCCCGGTACCGCCCCGTCCTCTGCCCGTTGATACGCTGGCTAAATCCCGCCAACTGATGACGGCTCGCCCCTTATCGAGCTGCAAGAATCCAGAACGGGGATGTACGCGCGACGCAAGGTTATTTCAACCATGTTAACGCGCTCCGGCATGATTGGCGGCTTTAGCTGGTGCGCCTCAGCACGTTTGAGACCACCTCTGCGGTGTAGTCGACGATCGGGACCACGCGGCCATAATTCAATCGCGTTGGTCCGATCACGCCCAGAACGCCGACGATCTGATTTGACTGATCCCGATAAGGGGCAACGATGACCGACGACCCAGAGAGCGAAAACAGCCGATTTTCAGAGCCGATAAAAACCTGAACGCCATCGGCAGATGAGGCGGCCTGGAGCACATCGATAACGTCGCGCTTGCGTTCCAGATCATCGAACAGCATCCGAACCCGCTCCAGGTCTTCGTCCGCTGTCTCGTCAAGAAGCCGGCCTCTGCCGCGAATAATGAGCGAGGCGCGGTCTTCGCCGGAAAATTCCACAACCCCTGCTTCCACGAGCTTGGCAGTCAGGTCATCGAGGGTCGCCTTGTTGGACTGAAGCTCGCCCAGGATCGCCGCGCGCATTTCCCCGATGGTTTTGGCCCGGAGCCGTGTTGATAGGTAGTTGCCGGCAGCGATCAGGGAGGCCGGGGGCAAGCCCACAGGGGTCTCCATCACCCGGTTTTCCACCTTGCCGTCTTCAAACACCAAGACGGCCAGCGCCTGACCTGGTGACAAGGAAACAAACTCAATGTGCTTTAACGGCGCCTCTGATTTCGGTGCCAGAACGAGGCTGGCGCTCTGGGTCAGGCCCGACAATCGCGCGGCGGCCTGTTCCAAAAGCGTGTTGCCTTCAGTGTCAGTGGACGAAATGTCGAGCGCGCGACGTTCTTCCGGGGCGAGGTCGCCAATCTGCATCATACTATCGACGAAGAGCCGCAAGCCCATTTCCGTCGGCAATCGTCCTGCAGAGACGTGTGGCGAATAAAGCAGGCCCAAATCAGTTAGGTCTGACATCACATTGCGGATGGTCGCCGCAGAAACACTCAGCGTGTCATTTTGGGAAAGTGTCCGTGACCCAACCGGCTCCCCGGTTTCCAGGTAGCTTTCCACGATCTGGCGGAATACCTCGCGCGAGCGAGCGTCGATGTCTCTTAATACGCTCATATTACTTATATTTAGGAAGCCGTCCCCATTCGTAAACAGGATCTTCAGCGGTCATTTAAAACGCCGTTTACCGCGTTTCACTAAACAATTCTTCCATGGGCCGGTCGATTGGACATAAATCGCGGCGGAGTGCCGCCTTCTTTGGTGCTGCAGCTTTGGTCGCAGGCCCGGCCTTTGGACAGGCTGGACCCTACCAGAACACCACCAATGGCGACATTGATGGCACCACCACGTGTGCCAGCCCGTTGATCCGGACCATCAGTGTTGCCGATAGCTTCGTCATCGGTGACCTTGATGTGGGGTTTCTCGCTCAGCACTCTTGGCGGACGGACGTCCAAGTTGACCTGACATCGCCGCAAAGCACCACGGTCAGGATCATTGAGGCCCCGGCAAACCTGAACCGAAATAATTACAACGTGCTGCTCGACGATGATGCCGCGACGACCATCAATACCGGGTTCCACAATAGCAATGATAGCCTTGCGGCAACGCCCTTTGACAACACAGTCGCGCCCGACAATCCCCTTTCCGCGTACAATGGCGAAAACGCCGCCGGTACCTGGACGCTGACCATCTGCGACACCTTCCCGGGAGCGGACGATGGCGAGTTCCGTGAAGCGGCGCTCTTCTTCACGGAAGCCGGCGTTGACCTGGAGCTTGCCAAGACTGTGAGCAGTGCAACGCCAACTATAGGCAGCAATATTGTCTACACCCTGACGGTTTCCAACACAGGCGGGGTCACTGCAACCGGAGTTGTTGTTGAAGACGTGCTGCCCTCCGGCGTTACTTTTTTGAGCGATAACGGAGGAGGTGCATACAATTCAGCGACTAGCTTATGGACGCTGCCCACATCGTTGCCAGCGGGAGCTAGTGCCAGCCTGGAAATCACTGTGCGGGTGAACGGCTCGGGCAATTATGTAAACATCGCCGAAGTGGTCGCTATCGATCAACCTGACGACGATTCCACACCCAACAATGCAGCGGTTTCTCCGGGTGAGGACGATACAGCGAGTGTTTCTATAAACCCCGGTGGCACGCCAGGTGTGCCTCCTACTCTAAGCTGTGGCGGGACCGCTTCAACTCTGGACTGGGATACAAATGCCTGGCCTGTCGGGTCGCTCAATCAGAGTTACGCCGTAGGCGGTGAAAATTTGGCGTTCCAGTTTTCCGGTGACACTGGTTTTTTTGTTGACGTCGGGGCGGGAACAGGGCCCGTTACATCAGACTTTCTGACCGGCGGCTTAACCCCGACACAGGACGCCCTTTTTTGGGTCGTCAATTATCCGGACAACTCCAGAACCCTTGAGTTGACGCTATCCATCGGAACGCCGGGCATCGGTGTTGGTGAACTTCAGTTTGCGTTTTTCGATTTGGATATCGGCGCGGGCAATGTATTTGTGGATGATGTTGAGATTACGGGATCGGTCGGTGGCACCCTGGTTGCCCCTATACTCACCAGTGGTGTGGCGAACACGACGTCCGGATTTTCTGCAATCGGGATTGCTGATAGCGCTGCGACGTCCGCAAACGGCAACATGACGGTTACGTTCACGTCGAGCGTTGACACTGTCACGATCAGATATCGGTCCGGGGCCGGCGCCCCGTCTGATCCGAACCAGCAAGGCTTATCCGTCCACGATTTCAGTTTCTGTCCGGCGGGCACGGCGACATTGGTTGCGAGTAAATCGGTGAGCGTTGTCGGCGGTGGGTTTGCTATTCCGGGGGCAGATGTTCTCTATACGATCTCCGTATCGAACATTGGCAATGGGGCTGCAGACACGAATTCGATCTTTATCGTCGACAATCTGCCATCAGAAATCGAATTTTTCACCGGCGATGTGGATGACGCGGGGCCTGCAACCGGTCCGATCGCGTTCTCTCAGGCGAGTGCAGGGCTTTCATTCACCGAGGCAAACGACGTTGCTTTTTCAAATGCGGCAACGCCACCGACGAATTTTGCCGCATGCGGATATACGCCCGTTGGGACCTATGACGACGCAGTTACTCATATTTGTTTTAATCCCAAAGGTGCCATGGCTGCGGGCAGTCCGTCTCCCAACTTCAGCGTGAGCTTTCGCGGTCGCATCAAATAACTTGGCCGAACGGCTCGACAAGCTTTGGGTCACCAGCTAGGGCTGCAGGTCAAATGCCCGCCCAACATGATGAATTGATCAACACTTTCTAGGGAGTGCCTCATGCGCCCATCCGGCCGCAGCTTTAATGAAATGCGTGAAGTCAGTCTTGAGCCTGGCTTTGTGAAGCACGCCGAAGGCTCCTGCCTTGCCCGTTTCGGCGACACCCATGTTCTTTGCACGGCCTCGTGGGATGAAACGACCCCGCCGTGGCTGCGCGGCCAGGGCCGTGGATGGGTGACAGCTGAATACGGCATGCTGCCCCGCTCTACCCACGACCGGATGCGCCGGGAGGCCAAAAACGGTCAGTCCGGGCGCACCCAGGAAATCCAGCGCCTCATCGGGCGATCCCTGCGAGCGATTGTCGACCTAAAGGCGCTCGGCGAGCGCCAAATCCTGATTGACTGCGATGTTATCCAGGCCGACGGCGGTACCCGCACGGCGGCCATCACGGGTGCCTACGTGGCCCTTGCCCAATGTTGTAATTGGGCCTTGAAGGACGGCATCATCACCAATTCCCCGCTCACTGACAGTGTCGCGGCTATTTCCTGCGGCATTGTCAACGGGGCCCCGGCTCTCGACCTCGATTATGAAGAGGACTCATCGGCTGAGACTGACGCAAATTTCGTCATGACCGGCTCTGGCGGCATTGTTGAAGTGCAAGGGACCGCCGAGGGCGCGCCGTTTTCCGAAGAGCAGCTGATGGCGCTGCTCGCACTTGCAAAAGATGGTTGCACCCAGCTTACGGCCAAGCAAGCATCGGTGCTTGGATAACAAAGACAGGTGGCAGGACGCGGGCGCCGAAGGCCCAAATTTTGAAGGGGCTGGAAAAAAGCGGTAGGCTCACCAAATCGGGCTGGTCCGGTTTGGTTTTTTTCTACTCAGGTCTGGGCCAGGCTGTTTTGGTCAATCAAATAGGACGTGTGTCGCAAGTTTGAGCAAATGAAGAACGTGTCGGTTGTGAGCGCTTCGAAATTCGAGCTGGAGAAAGTCCCAGCGGGCAAGCACATCGTCGATCTGTTGATCGAAGAGCGTGCGCCCACGCTGGTGGCCTCGCGCGCCTGGCCGCTCTGGAAGGCTGTTCTTTATCCGCTCCTGAAGGAACCGCTCGCCAAGAAAATGGCGGACGCGCTCGTCGGTTTGCCAGGTCTGGAAGCCATGGAGCTTGTCAGCCGTCAGCTTGACCTCAACATCACCGTTGAGGGGCTCCAGCATGTCCCAACCGAGGGGAAAGTGCTCATCGCATCTACCCACCCGACTGGCATTGCCGACGGTCTGGCCATGTATGACGCCCTGAAAGATCACCGTCCGGATATGACCTTTTTTGCCAACCGGGATGCTTTGCGCGTGTCTGAGCGGTTTGAAGAAGTCCTGATCCCGGTGGAATGGCGTGAAGACAGGCGCACCCGCGCGCGCTCGCGTGAGACACTCGTTGCCTCCCGTGCTGCCTTCGATGGGGGACGCTGTGTTGTTTTGTTCCCGTCCGGACGATTGGCGTATATGGACGACAATAAGGTGCTTACCGAACAGGAATGGATGAACTCTATTGCGATCCTGGCGCGCAAATATGATTGCCGTGTCGTCCCTGCCAATATCAAGTCACGCAACTCCTGGCTCTATTATTGGTTCAGGAATATCGGCCCGGAACTCCGCGATATCACGCTGTTCAATGAACTCTTAAACAAGCGCGGCAAGAAGTTCGACATTACCTTTGGGGCACCGATTGAGCCCGACGATCTAAAAGGTGATCCACAAGAGGTCACCGACGCGCTGCGCGCCCATGCCTTGGAGAATGTTACTGCGGGCCGCCCGTGGGTTCCCCTTGAAAGTCCTGACGAAGTGGTCCCGGCTGAGGCTAGTGTACCATCAGACGTCTGACGGTCCGGTATTATCAGCCTTCGGAATGATAGGTCATTTCCAGGAACACATCTTCCAGATCCGCCTCGTCGGTTGAGATGTCTTTGACAGAAACCCCCGCGCCAGACAGCTTGTCGAGGATATCAACCACTTTGATTTCACTTGGCTTGTAGGGGATCGCCAGCCGGCCGTCGTCTTTCAGATCAGCTGTAAACGGGGAAAGATCCGGCGTTGTCGCGAGGGCTGTCTCTGGCGTGACCATCAGGGTTTTGCGGTCCAGAGAGGAGATGAGCTTTTCCGTCGGCTCGCACGCGACCACACTGCCTTCATGAATGATCGCGATTTCGTCGCACAACTCCTGGGCTTCCTCCAGATAGTGCGTGGTCAGAACAATCGTCACGCCTTGAGCGTGCAATTCCATGACATACTCCCAGAGCTGTTTGCGCAGCTCAATATCCACCCCCGCCGTCGGTTCATCGAGGATCAGGACCGGTGGCTGGTGAACCATAGCTTTGGCCACCAGCAAGCGCCGCTTCATGCCGCCAGATAGCTGGCGAACATAAGCATCGGCCTTATCGGAAAGACCAAGGACTTTCAGGATACCATCCGTGTCCCGCATTTCTTTTGGGACACCGAAGAGGCCCGCCTGAATCTCCAAGGCCTCCTTTGGCGTAAAGAAGACGTCCGTGGTTATTTCCTGGGGCACAACACCGATCGCCGCCCGGACCTGCCGTGGGTTTTTGTCCAGATCAAATCCCCAGACAGTGGCTTTGCCACCTGTCTTGTTCACCAGGCCTGACAGGATGTTGATAAAGGTCGACTTGCCGGCACCGTTCGGCCCGAGCAGGCCGAAGATCGACCCGGCCTTGATGTCCAGATCGATGCCTTTCAATGCCTGTTTGGCGGGCGCTTTTTTTGTGGCGGCATAGGTTTTTTCAAGGCCGCGGGCGGAAATTGCGATCGAGCGATCAGATTCATTTGTGGCCAGCATAGGGTCGGCTCTTTCCGGTCAGGGGTGGAGGAGGTCGGGTGTCGGAGCAATCAAGTCACCGCCAGTGCTCATCCAGCGGACGATCGGGATATCGGCGTGGTAGCTGTCCGGGTCAATGGGGGACTATCGCGGAAATCTATCAAGCCGCTAAGCTATGCGAGAAGACAGGCTAGTCGCCGGGCCACCCGTATCAGTGAGGAACTCAAGTGACCATTGAAAATAGACCCGGCTGGCGATATTCACCCCGAAGAGTTTTTGCCGAGTGTCTATTCCATCATGACCGATACGATCGAGACCAAGTCAACCACACAGCCGCCAGAGGTGATCTATGTCGCCAAAAGGCGCATCTCTTGTAACGGCGGCGGCGGTGCCCTGGGGCATCCACTGGTCTGGTATTCCCTGGATGACGACGAGGCGGTTTGTGGCTATTGCGGGCGGCACTTCATCTTTGACCCGGAAAAAGCCCAATCTGCTTAACGCTTATCTGGCGACGAGAAGAAAGCCCTATCAGGCTTTTGCCAGGCGCCAGATGTCTCGTGCTTTCGGCGGGGCGGATTGGAGAAGAGCGTTCTTGAAAATCCGGCCCATGACGCGGGCGAGGAAAATCCCGAAAACCAGCATTAACATGGTCGCGCCGATAATCTCCCACATGGGGGGAGACGCTGCCGCGCGCATCATCACCGCATAGGGGGTGTAGATCGGGATCCACGTGAGGATGGACGCGATAAGCCCGTTCGGATTCTGGAACACCATGGGAATAATCGGTACCGGGAGGAAGACCAGCATCACAAGCGGACCCATAAAGGTCTGGGCATCCTGGAGCGAGTTGGACATGGCTCCGATCGCCAAAAAGATCATAGCGAAGATCGCATAGGCACAAATGAAATAGAACAAATAGATCGGGACAAGGTTCGATGTGAGCAGTGTCGTCACGATCTCGTTGGGTGTGCCGCCATTCATAATGCTGAAGGCCGAAGAGGCTGCTCCGGCGAGCAGAAATATCATTGGCATTGTCAGGCCAACACCGGCGATCCCGATGAGCTTGCCGGTCATGAGCTGGTCAGCGGTAACCGAAGAAAGTAGCACCTCCACAATCTTGTTGGAGCGCTCTTCGATTGTGTTGGTGAGCAACAAATTGCCGACCCCAAAGATCATGGTAAGGAGGAGATAGGTTAGCGCGCCCGGCAGGATGGCCGTTTCAAACCGGTCAATTTTGTCTAGCTCCGCGTCTTCCGTCGCTCGGTCCGGGCGAAAGGCGGTAAGCGGTGCATCAATATCAGCCAGCTGTTCAAGGGCCGCATCTTCAAGCCCCATGTCTTTCGCATAAGCTCGGCGCAAAGAGGATTCCAAAGCCCGTGAGACCGCCAGCTGGAGAGAGGGGTCAGTGAGGTTCTGGGACCAGTACTCGCCCTTCGGCGCATCTTTCGCCAATGAAAAGTCCTGCGGGATGATAATCGCCGCAAACAGAGCGGCTTCACCTGCCCCTGGATAGGCCTTCGCGCCGGTCAGATACGGGCGCAGCGCATCAGCCGCGGCGGCTTTGTCTTGTGCGCCTGCAATCTCATCGATCACCGGAAGCATTTCAAAGTTACGCTTCGGGACGGGGAAGGTCAGCCCGGTATTTGCCAGGAAGGGTTGAACGGCCCGATTGGCGGCCTCGACGCCGCCGGCTTCTTCAAAGTCGCGCACGCGGCGATTAGAAACGGCGCTTGTATCAAATGGATAGGGCAAGTCGTCGGTTGAATAGCGTTCCCTGTCGATGGCCGCTTCAATATAGAAGTTCCAGGCGCCAAGGATTGTGCGGGTATGCTGACGATCAAGAGCTGACGCGATCGCGTCGGAATAGTCGCCTGTTTGATCGACGACCACAAAGTTGCGCACCGGTTTACTGCGTTCGATCAGGGCAAACGCAGCGCCCCCGAAAACAACGAGCAGGGGCAGCAGTACCAGGAACAGGATGAAGCCGCGGGAAAAAACGTATTGCTTGTACTCGCGCCAGGCGATCAGGAGGGAGGCTTTCATGCCGCTTGTACTTCCTTGTCGGCGTTATTGGGAGACGGTGAGGCTGGGCCACTTCCGTCAGTGCTGTCGCCGGTTTCGCTGGCGAGCTTCACGAAAATCTCATGGAGCGAGGCATTCGCGACCTCAAAGCGGCTCAAACGCAAACCGGCTTCAAACGCGGCGCGCAGGAACACTTGCGGATCTGTACCGCGTTCAAGTTCTACCCGATAATCTTTTTCCGGTCCGGCGTCAGATACGACATCGATAGCCACGACTTTAGGCAGGCGACTCAATATTTCTGCTTGAGCGGTTGTTCGTACAATGAGTTGTGGCGGGAAGGCGCTCCGAGCCTCGCGCAATGTGCCCTCAAATCGTTTGGTCCCCTTCGCCAAAATGAGGAACCGGTCGCACAGGCGCTCGGCGTGTTCCATCACATGGGTGGAGAAAATGATTGTCTTGCCTTGATCCTTCAGGCGGCGGATTAAATCTTCGAGGGTTGCCTGGTTGATAGGGTCGAGCCCGGAAAATGGCTCATCAAGAATGAGCAAGTCCGGGTCGTGAGCAATCGTGGAAAGCAGCTGGACTTTTTGCGCCATTCCCTTGGAAAGGGACTCGTTCTTGTTGCGGGCAAACTCACCAAGGCCGAATTCTTCCAGGAGCGCAAATGCGCGCTTCTTCGCTTTGCCAGCGGGCATGCCGCGTAGTTCAGCAAAGTAAGAGATCGTTTCAAACGCCTTCATTTTCCGGTAGAGCCCACGCTCTTCCGGCAAATAGCCAATATTACGCCGCACACTGATGGCGGAGTCTGAGCCCAGAACCTGTAAGCGGCCGCTGGTTGGCGGAATGATCTCCAGGATCATGCGCAGGGTTGTCGTTTTCCCCGCACCATTCGGGCCGAGAAACCCGAAGATTTCCCCGTGGTCGACCTGAAACGACAATTCGTTCACGGCATGAAAGCTGCCGAACGATTTGGAAACGGTGTCCAGCATTAGGGCCGGTTTAGGCAAGGCACTTCCCCCCGGGTCACATCAGGCACGCACCGAGGCCGCAAAGGCCAACCGATGACTGCTAGACTTGGGTATTATTGTCAGCCGGCTCAAGGGACGGCCCTTCCGCTATCGCGAATTATTGTTAAGAACCAATAAACTACAACCGTGGCGGGGTGTCTGTGCCTCCGCTACCACTCGCCGGTGTTTTCCATGCTGGCCCAGGGCTCGGTGGGCGCTAAGGCCTCGCCTTTTTGCAGGAGCTCAATGGAGATGCCGTCAGGCGATCTCACAAACGCCATGTGCCCGTCGCGTGGCGGTCGGTTGATGGTCACCCCAGCCGCCTGAAGCCGTTCGCACGCAGCGTAGATATCGTCCACTCGATAGGCGAGATGGCCAAAATTTCGCCCGCCGCTGTATTCTTCAGGATCCCAGTTATAGGTGAGTTCCACCAAGGGGCTCTTGGCCTCGCTGGCGCGGTCCCGGTCACCGGGGGCACACAGAAAAACAAGGGTGAAGCGCCCTTTTTCGCTGTCATAGCGGTTCGTTTCTTCCAGCCCGAGGGCATTGCAGTAGAATGCGAGGGATGCCTCTAGGTCGCGAACCCGGACCATCGTGTGCAGATATTCCATCGATACCATCCTTCCGGTGGGAGAGTTGTCAGTTGTCGCCGCGTTCGTCTCTAGTGCGGATTAGCTCATCGCGCAGATAGCCCGGCCGGTGGCGATAAAAGTGTCGCGCAAACAGCGCAACGGTCACTAACCACGCAGCGATCACTCCGAAAAAGTAGTAGAACCCCGCAAAATCCCGCGCCAGATAAAGGGCCATTTCCTGCTTCTGCTGCTCGGTAATCGACTTGTGGTTGAACCCAGAGAGCGGCACATACTGGGCAATCTGGTCCGGCTTGGCGAAAAGGCCGGTCTGGTCGCCGATCCAGACCGTGAGCCCGAGAATGCCAAAGACGATGGGGAGCGCTGCCACGAACGCGATCAGGCACCCGAGCACGTATTTTGGGAAGCGCGGGAAGTTCACTTTGCTATAAACGGCTTGAAATTCTTGCTTGGTGAGATCGCCGAGAAACTCCGGCTCTGCTTCCCAATAGCGGTCCCATGCGATCTCCGCGCCTTCGAGGAGTTCTTCGGAGATCTTTTGGCTCCAGCGCCAATAAAGACCGCAAGCGCCAGCGAGCACAGCGATCAAAACAGTGAAAAACGTAAGCACGGCGCGCGTCTTCTTTCGTTTAGCGCTGAAAACAGCTTGGCGTCTGGGCGGCCCGGGGCTTCAGGCAGACGTCAGGCGGATTGGCGCTCATCCAAGGCTCGGCGCAGGCGTTCACCGAATGCGCCCCGCTCCTTAGGGGAGAGGAAAGCGCCGATTATCAAGGTACGGCCTTTGCTGACAAGTCGCACTTGCGCTTCATGGGCGTCTGGGTTGTCGATATGCACCTGGGTCCAAAAGGGTTGGAGGCGCCAGCGGGTCTCATGGCCCGAGGGCAAGACCCGGCTGACCCAGAGGTCGGTATCAGTAAGGCGGACCCGCTCGTGAAGACGCCCCTGACGATAGCTGATCTTGAAGGCAAGCCAAACGAGGAAGATGTCCAGGCCGCAAAACCCGAGGACGGGCCACGCCCCAAGGGAGTAAAAATAAAGCCCCAGGGTCAGATTAACCGTGATCACCACCGCCATCACCGCCACAAAACCCCGGTTCGGGAGCGACCGATTAGGGTAGAGAATGGCTTCAAATACCCCGTCCTCCCCTTTGACCTGAGGCGGCTCATCAAGGGCACGCCCTTTGGCGTAGGGGGCCATGGTCTCAATCGCGCGGCGACGCGCGGATGATTGAATTCGGGGCATAAACATCAAAACCTTTCGCACAGATTGTACGCGCGAAAGGCCCGATAAGACTATTGTGCAAGCTGAAGCAGGCACGTGCGACCAATAGCCGAGCGGGCACTCGTCCGGACGTTACCGTTCGACCATTTCAACACGGCGATTGGCGGCGCGCCCCTGCTCGCCCTGATTGGAACTTGCCGGGGAAAGGGGCCCAACGCCGTGAGCATCCAAACGCGATTTGTTGATACCGTAGTCAGCAACTAGCACGTCAACCACGGCTCGCGCGCGCGAGCGCGAAAGGGCTAAGTTGTAGTCCAGGCCGCCGGTACTGTCCGTATGCCCCACAATGTAGACATTCAATGTAGGGTTAGCCTTCAGGAAATCGGCAATCACCTCTAGGGCAGGGGTTGACGCCGGCAAAAGGTCAGATTTGTCGGTGGCAAAGAAAAGACCATCCAGGATGACCCGTCCGTTTGCTAATAGGCCTTCTGTTATAAGCGCTGCAGAAACGAGCCCTCGCTCCATTTCGCCACCTTCGACAATATAAATCTGGTGGCGCAAAGGGGCGACAACCATCGCGACATAAAGCTTTTGTCCGTCAATGTTGGCGCTCGCAGAAAGGTAATGCTTCTTTGGCGTAAAGTACGTCATGTCGGTGACACGCTGCCAGCCGCTTCGAATGTAATTCGGGCCGCATTCTTCGTCACCACAAGAAAAGAGAACGTTGAAGCCAGCGTTCTCAAGCGCTTCTCGGTAATTGGTGAAAATTTCCGTGTGCGATCGTTCCTTTGGATTCTCAAAGGACATTTTTGTGACCACACCATCGACGGACAGGGTCTCAAACAACTCATCGTCGGTTTTACCATCGGGGTTAAAGCCGGTCACTAGATCATAGCTGCCGAACCCTTCATCGGTTCGGCGCGTCATCGACGATCCGGGATAGGGGGTGACCGCCCCGTGGGGCTCTTTGGCTTCGGCCAAGGCAAGAGAAAAACTTGCTGGTGAAATTGGCAAAAGCAGCAAGCCAAAAAACATGATCACATGGACAACGTTTGTTTTCATTGAAGACTCCCCATCTCCGTCTGAGTGACAGGCAATAGTTTGCAACGTGCCTCGGTTTGTTGTCCAGCAAGAAACGGATTGAATTGTCGCCCCACCGCCCCTAGACACCCGGTCCATGCCTCGGAAAATGACCAAAAAAGCGGCGGCAGATTTTTACGCGCGCCTCAGTGAAACAAAGCCCGCGCCGGATACGGAGCTGCATTACAAAGATCCGTATACACTTCTGGTGGCCGTGACCCTTTCGGCGCAGGCGACCGATGTGGGGGTCAACAAGGCGACCGGCCCGCTCTTCAAGGTGGCTGACACGCCGCAAAAAATGGTTGATCTTGGCGTTGAAGAGCTAGGGGAATACATCCGGACCATTGGCCTGTGGCGCAACAAAGCCAAGAATGTCGTTGCTCTCTCCCATCAGCTTATCGCCGAGCATGGCGGGGAGGTTCCCGCTGATCGTGATGCTCTGGAACAGCTGCCGGGCGTCGGGCGCAAGACCGCAAATGTGGTTTGCAATGTCGCCTTCGGGCAGCCCACAATCGCGGTGGATACGCACATTTTCAGAGTGGGCAATCGGGCGGGGCTCGCTCCTGGCAAGACACCGCTGGAAGTGGAAAAAGGCCTGGAGCGGATCACCCCGGAAGAATATCTCCTCCATGCCCACCATTGGCTGATCCTGCATGGTCGGTACGTGTGTAAGGCACGCACGCCAGATTGCCCGGTCTGTCAGGTGCGCGACATCTGTCTTTACAAAGATAAAACGCTGGACCCTGCCGATCCAAAAGCGTCTAAAGCAAAAGCATCTGCCAAAAAGGCTACGAAGAAAAAAGCTGCTAAGAAGAAGGCGGGGCCTAAAAGGAAAACCAAATCAACGACGGCCGCTCAACCACTTCGGGCCCGGAGAAAGGCTATTCAGGAATAGGCATAAGCTATGACCGACGACCGCTTGATCATCGCCCTTGATGTTCCCACCACAGATGATGCGCGAGGTCTTGTGAGCGCACTTGGGGAATCTGGCTCATTCTACAAGATCGGGTACCAATTAATGCCAATTGGTGGTCTCGACCTGGCCGAGGAGTTAACCGCGGCAGGCAAGAAAGTATTCCTTGATTTTAAGTTCCACGATATCGGAGCGACCGTCGAAAAAGGGGTGCGGTCGGTTTGTTCTTTGGGCGGGGATTTTCTGACTGTACACGCTCGCGCTGACGTGGTTCGCCATGCAGTTGCCGGCCGCGGTGATAATCCGCGATTAAAGATCTTGGCTGTGACCGTCCTGACCAGCCTTGATCAGGCAGCCATTGAAGCTGAGGGCATTTCGATGCCTTTGGAAGATCTGGTTTTGCGCCGGGCGGAAACGGCCGCGCGGGAAGGCGCCGACGGGGTTGTTGCCTCCGCCAAGGAAGCCGAGGCTATCCGGGCTCAGTTTGGCAATGCCCTGAAAATTGTGACCCCGGGGGTTCGCCCTTCTTTCTCAGCGCAAGATGACCAAAAGCGTATCGTCACTCCGGCCGAGGCGCTGGCCGCGGGCGCCGACCATCTTGTGATCGGGCGGCCCATTACGGCCGCTGAGAATCCGAAGGACGCCGCAGCCAAAATCCTGACCGAGATGGCCGAATTCACATCTGGTTGAGGTTTGGGCGTTCAGTCTTTTCTTGCTCGATCTCCGGTGGAATTGCCTCGAACTGGGCTCCATATCGCAATCCAATCGCAATGGACGCCCGGAATGGGCTGGTCAGTTTTCTTTGCCTCGTGTCTGTCAATTCGGTAATGAAAGCGCAGCGCACAAAAGACCAAAGTTGCAGCGTTAAAGGGAAGACACGCCATGGGCGATCCGATCAAGCGTATTGAGCGCAAATCTCGCCGGACAATTTTCCGGTCGTTTCTGGCGACCGCCCGCCGAAAAGGGGGCAAGGCCCTCGCCGCGATTGATGGCGACGGACGCAAACTCACTTATTCTGAGATGGCTCGGGGCGCGTTCGGTTTAAGCGGTCCCCTCAGTCGTCGTCTGTCGCCGGGTGAAACAGTCGGGATTTTGCTGCCAACGGGGGTTGGTGCGCCCATCGCCATGTTTGCGCTTCATGCCTGTGGCTGCACGCCAGCTATGCTCAACTTCACCGCCGGTGTGCGGAATCTGAAATCAGCAGCACGGACGTCCCAGGTCACGAAGGTGATCACCGCACACAAGTTCATCGATATCGCAAACCTCGGTGATCTTGTTGACGGGCTCTCCGATGAGCTGGAGTTCATCTACCTGGAGGATGTCAAAGAAGAGGTGACCTCGGTAGACAAAGCAAAAGCGCTCCTCGGGCCCATGCTGCCGGAACTCTTTTTGAAGCGCGCCCACCCAGATGCGACCGGCGTCATTCTCTTTACGTCGGGTACGGAGGGAAATCCGAAAGGCGTCGCGCTTTCCCATGCCAATATCCTCTCTAATATCGAACAGATTGCCGAGCACGTTGAGATCGCGCCGACGGATGTATTCTTTAATCCCTTGCCGACGTTCCATTGCTATGGGCTGACGGCGGGGACGTTGTGGCCAATGATTGTTGGTTATCCGGTTGTACTCCATCCCTCTCCCTTGCAGACGAAAATCATTCCTAAGCGGATTTTTGAAAGCGGCTCCACGGTGCTCTTCGCCACGGACACCTTTTTACAGCAATATATGCGCGCTTCTTCCGATGGTGGGATGACCTCGCTCAGGCTCGCTGTCTGCGGCGCGGAACGCGTTAAAGACGAAACGCGCCAGATGGCAGAACGGCGTTTTTCCTTCGAAGTGCTTGAAGGCTATGGTGTGACAGAAGGCTCGCCGGTGCTTGCAGCCAATCAGCCGGGCGACATTCGCTCCGGGACAGTGGGCAAAATGCTGCCAGGGGTGGACGTCCGACTTGAGCCTGTTGAAGGCATGGAAGGGGCGGGGCGGCTCTTCGTTCGTGGTCCGAACATTATGAAGGGCTATCTGCGCGCGAATGCACCAGGCGAGATCCGTCCCCTTGAAGAAGGCTGGCACGATACCGGCGACGTGGTGAGCCTGGACAAAGATGGCTATCTTGCAATCCGCGGCCGGATGAAGCGCTTTGCCAAGATCGGCGGCGAGATGGTCTCGCTGGCGGTGGTTGAAAACTGCGCCACGGCGGTATGGCCTGACCATATGCACGCGGCAGCTATTTTGCCGGACAAGCGAAAAGGCGAGCAGATCGTGCTCGTGACCGATCGCCAGGAGCCTGATCGCGGGTTGTTACTTGCCTGGGCCCAAAGCCATGGGGTGCCCGAAATCGCCGTGCCGAAGAAGATTGTTTCGGTGGCAGAAGTACCTGTCCTTGGCACCGGTAAACTCGACTATGTGAATGTGGAGCGCCTTGCCAAAGAGGGCGTGGAGGCCGCCGCGCAACCTGCGCCGGAAGCCGAACCCACGAAGAAAGAACTCAAAGACGCCAAGAAGCGTCAGAGAGCCGAAGAGCGGGCGGCAGCGAAAGAAGCCCAGCGCGAGGCAAAAGCTAAGGCCAAAGCGGACCCTGGCAAAGCCGCTGGCGCTAACGAGAATCCCGCAAAGGAAGCCGTAAAAGAAGAAGAAGGGTATTCTCCGTCCGACGCCACTGACGAAGCGGAACGGGCCACCAAAAAGGCAGCTGATAAGAATACTGCTGGGAGTAAGGCTGGTGATAAGGCCGGGGATAATGCTGGCGCGAGCGGTCGCGATCCAGCGGCCAATGCACCGGCAAACGACGACGTGCCCCTGCCAAAAGCGGCGGAATAGGCGGCAAAACCTCATTATTGCGGTAGGATTGCCTCTCTAGCCAAGGCGTGAAAGCAATCAGGCCGCCAAATTGATCCATCGGTCCATCTAAAAGAAATGGCGTTTCGTAAGAGGACGAGACGCAAAAAAGGGCAGGCGCCCCGCCATTGACGCGAAGGACAAGGCAATGAACAAGCCGGTGATGACCGATAGTCTGTCACAAGCCAGTGCGATTGGATTGCCTTCCGATCACCCGACCATCCCGCCGGGGCGGCTTGGGGTATTGTTGGTCAATTTAGGCACGCCTGATTATCCGACGGCGACATCCGTTCGTGAATATCTTGCCGAATTCCTCAGTGATCGGCGGATCGTCGACTATCCAAGAGCTCTTTGGATGCCGATCCTGCACGGCATCATCCTGAATGTGCGCCCCGCCAGGACAGCGAAAGCCTATGAGTCCATCTGGCTTAAGGAAACCGACGAATCTCCCTTGCGTTTTTATACCCGCCAGACCGCCGACAAACTACAAAACAGTCTCGGAGCGGATGTCACGGTGGACTGGGCGATGCGTTATGGTACGCCCTCCATTGCGGACCGCATCGAAGCGATGAAGTCCGCCGGGTGCGAACGACTTCTTATCGTGCCCATGTACCCGCAATACTCAACGACCACGACTGCCAGCGTGCATGATGCGGTCTTTAACGCGGTCAAGGATCTGAAATGGCAGCCCGCCTTGCGGATTGCGCCAGCGTTTCACGATCACCCAGCTTACATTAAAGCCCTCGGCAGCGTAACGAGGCGGGCTCTTGGGGAACTCGACTGGACACCGGAGCGAGTCCTGTTGTCTTTTCACGGATTACCCAAGCGCTATTTTGAAGCTGGCGATCCTTATCACTGCCATTGCGCAAAAACCGCAAGGCTTCTGCGTGAACATATGCGGTGGACAGATGAATTCGCGCCCTTGACCTTCCAGTCCAAGTTTGGCCGTGAACCCTGGTTGGAGCCGGCAACAGAAGACACGATGATCGCCCTCGCCGAACAAGGGGTAAAGCGCATCGCAATCATTACGCCGGGTTTCGTTGCTGACTGTATCGAGACCCTTGAAGAAATCGATATCGCGGGGCGAGAGATGTTTGCCGAACACGGTGGCACGCACTTTGCCGCGATCCCTTGTATCAATGATAGCGACGAGGCGGTGAGCTTGATGCAGCAAATCTCAGAGACCGAACTGGCAGGATGGCTTGCGAGGTAAACGTCGCACCGCTTGCGCCAAATGAAGATCTATTACTCCGATACCTTTGATCTTCGTCTGCCCGACGGCCACCGTTTTCCCGGACGAAAGTACGGGATGCTTTATCGAAAACTCATTGACGATTGTATCTTAGCCCCGTCCGATCTGCATATTAGCCCAAGTGTTGAAGAAGCCGCTTTAGCGCGCGCCCATGACACGGCTTACATTGCGGCCATTGACGATGGGTCTATTGAGCCTTCTGCCATGCGCCGGATTGGATTTCCCTGGTCGCCCCATATCGCAAAACGGGCTCGGGCAACTTTGGGCGGCGCTGTAGCCGCGGCCCGCACGGCCATGCAGGAAGGCATTTCTGGCCAGCTCGCTGGCGGAACGCACCACGCCCATTACGACTTTGGCGCAGGCTATTGCGTTTTCAATGATTTTGCCGTGGCCGCCCTTGATCTCATTGCTAGCGGGTCCGTTGACCGCGTTGCCATCGTTGATCTGGATGTGCACCAGGGTGATGGGAATGCGGCAATCCTCGGCGGGCGCAAGGATGTCTTTGTTTTCTCCTTACACGGAGAAAAGAACTTTCCCTTCCGAAAGGTCGCTTCCGATCTCGACGTGGGCCTACCGGACAATGTCGATGACCGTGATTATCTCAGCGCCTTGGAAGAAGCCTTGCCGAAGGTCTTTGCGTTTCAGCCGGACATTATTCTGTATCAGGCGGGTGTGGACCCGCTGGCAGAAGACCGGTTGGGCCGCATGAAGCTGAGCTTCCAGGGGTTAATGGACCGGGACAGGGTGGTGCTAGAGGCAGCTCGCGAGCGAGGCATCCCGGTTTCCATGGCAATTGGCGGCGGGTACGCTGACCCTATTGAAGCAAGCGTGGAGGCCTACGCGAACACTTATCGTGTGGTGCGAGACGTCTTCCGGTAAGCGCCTGGTTTAAGCACGTGCCTGGCGGCTGACGTACAGACTAGTCGACCCACCAGGGACGCGCGTCCGGGGTTTGATGATCTTTGGGCAGAACATCTTTCAATCTAACGTTTGCAATGACCGGCCCATCCTTCGTCATGGTCACCCAAGCGATCTGGTCAAACTCCCCGTAGCTCGTGCCCCGCAGATTGCTGACCCCACCTGTTGTTGCCAGTGTAATTTTGTCGTGGGTGTGGGCCCCTTCCGTGCCGCCTGCATAGTCATAAGTGTGCCGGTGCCCGGCGAACGCTGTGTAATTTCGATCAGCGAGTAGTGCTTCTAGGGCGGTCCAATCGGTGGTCTCCGCATCAAGGGTCGGCCAGGGACCTTCGACGGGGTAATTGCTTAGATCAAAATCGCTCCAATCACCGCCTGGCACCCGCGGCGGATGCTCCCAGCCGGTCCGCCAGAATGGTTTGTGAACGAACACAAACGTCCATCGCACATCTGTATTTTGCCCCAGGACCCTTTGGGCATAGGCATATTGCGCATCTCGCGCGGCGCGGCGGGCATCGTCGGCATGCCAGTGGTCGTGGCCTGGCCCGCCGGTTTTGTCAGGACCTTCCGGATTGATGTCGAGCAACTCGCTATTCAGTACTAGGAACAAAACATCTTTATAGACGAAATGATAGTAACTCGCACCGAAGCGGGTGCGCCAGGCGTCCTCCATTTGCTTGTTCATGTAGTCGTGGTTGCCGGCCACATAAAAGAAGGGCGCATCGAGGGTTTCAATGAATCCGTCAAACTCGTCCCACTCAGCTTCAATCTGGGCTTCGTTTTCGGTGTAGCCCTCAATAAGATCGCCAACGCTCATGACGAACGCGGGCTGCATCAGGTCGACTTTATCCATCAAAGGTCCGAAGACGCCTTTGCGTTCGCCGCCCGTGCGGTCAGTGATGACGGCAAAGGCGAATTTTTCCGGCCCATCCAAGACATCGAGTGAGGTCCATGGTTTTTGATCGCCGTGGTGGTCTGCAATGTCGCTGACGTCAACTAAAGCGTCGCCATCAGCACGCTTCGTTTGGGTGTCACCGGCAGAGACGTCGACCGGTGGCTGCGGCGTCACGCAAGCAGAAACCAACATCAAGCTGGCCAAAGATGAGATCAATCGGTTCATGGGGCGCCCTCCGGTTTGCTCATCATTCTAGCGAAGGAATGTGACGGTCAGATTGCTGAGACCTAGGTGAGCGGGCGTAAGCCCCATTTAAATCACAGGCCAAACGCTCTATGTCTTGGGCATGCCATCAAGATTCTCATCGAAAAAGGGCCCGTCGCAGCGCCAATTGCGGGCGGGCGAGTTGATCCGCCACGCGCTTGTGGAAATCTTCCAGCGCGAGGATTTGAAAAGCCCGGAGCTTTCAGGTGTCTCCATTACCGTGAGCGAGGTGCGCCCGAGCCCTGACTTGCGACAAGCAACGGTGTTTTGTGCGGGGCTTGGCAGCTCGCTGAAAGCCGACAAGGGCGAAAGTGCGGAGGTGGGGCTCATCGCGGCACTCAACAAAATCGCCCCGCATATCCGCCATTTGCTTGGCGGTCGCATCGACATGAAATTCACCCCAGCGTTGACTTTCAAGACCGATGAAAGTTTCGACGAAGCCCGGCGCATTGATGAGTTGTTGGCGCGGCCAGATGTGCGCCGGGATCTCACCGACGAGGATAGCCATTAGGTTGGCGGGCGGGCCTAAATTCTCTTGGCGGGCCTAAATTCTCTTGGCGGGCCCAAATTCTCTTGACGGGTTTGACTGCCCCTGATTGAAGAGGGGCTCTCCTGCGGCCAGGTGTCCGATCCGCTTTGCCGCGTTCAACGTTCAGGTTTCATGATGGGTAGAAGACGCAATAAAGGCCGGCCGGTCCACGGCTGGATTATTCTCGATAAAGACTATGACTTCGGGTCGACCGAGGCTGTCTCGAAGCTGAAATGGCTGTTTCAGGCCCAAAAGGCAGGCCATGCCGGAACGCTCGATCCATTGGCGACGGGTGTTTTGCCGATCGCCTTCGGGGAGGCCACTAAGACCGTGCCTTACGTGATGGAGGCGACCAAGCGGTATCGCTTCACCGCTCGCTGGGGCAATGCGACGACAACGGACGATCTGGAAGGGGAGGGTATCGCCAGCTCCGACCATCGTCCGGCCCGAGATGATATCGAAGCGGCGCTGACTGACTTTACGGGCGAGATTGAACAAGTGCCGCCTGCCTTTTCTGCGATCAAAGTCGACGGGGCGCGGGCCTATGATCTTGCTCGCGAGGGAGAGGCTGTCGAGCTTCAGGCGCGAACAATTTTCGTGCACTCACTGGAATTGGTAGATGTTCCCGATGCAGATCATGCGGTACTGGAAGCAGTCACCGGCAAAGGCGCTTATGTGCGTGCATTGGTGCGCGATCTTGCTCGGGCCCTGGGGACTGAAGGGTGCGTCAGTAAATTGCGGCGGGTCGCGGTTGGTCCGTTTTCGGAAGATGACGCGATCAGTCTTGCAGACCTTGAGGCTTACGAGACGCCTGAGGCGCGGGACGACACGCTGATGCCCGTCGGCCTTGCCCTTTCCAGCTTGCCGCAGGCGAGCATTGGGGGACCCGAAGCCGACAAGCTCCGCCGGGGCCAAGCGGCGATTGTCTCACCTGCAACAGCGAAGGGCGTACGCGGAGAGACCTCCGGGACAATTCCAGCGGTTCTGGCCTCGCTCCACGATGAGCCTGTAGCAATTTGTGAGCTGGAAGGTCTCAAGCTGAAACCCTCCCGGGTTTTCAACCTTTAGCTGAAATACAAGCTCGCGTTTAGCGCTTCCAGATCCGTTCTTTCCAGATTTGTTGATCGCAAACGTCCGAGAGAAAGCTGGCTGTGGCCGATTTGGCGCGCCCGGGACAAAAGAACGCCAAAACAGGGCCTAATTCGGAGGTGGTCTTGCCAGCCGTGAGACTTGCGAGCTCGCGTATGTCACACTTGTAGGCTTTAGATCATGTGCCCGATTGAGTGTGGAGTACCGATATAATGGTTGATTTTAGAGTGTGTGCTCTTGTTGCCGGTTTGGCTTTAAGCTTAGCCAGCGGCGCAGAAGCCCAGCAAACCTCAAACGCGTTTCCAACAAAGCCCGGCGCCGGCGCCTCGTACTCGGCTATTTCCCCCACAGAAGCGGCGGAACTGATCACCGCGTTCGGGTTCACTGTTGAAGATAGAACCCAAGGGTTTCTTGGTGACCAATCCTCACCCATCGGCAACGGCAAGTCATTCATCTTGGAATTCAAGTCCTCGACCGGTGCGGCAGCCTACCTTGCCATGCATAACTGCATGGAAGCAGGCGGGGAAATGAGATGCCCTGCGCTTGAGTTTTTCGGTTATTTCGAAAGCGCCGGTGTAACGCTCCAGCAGGTCAATGACTTCAACATTGCCCAGTCGGCAGGGTCGACTGTCGCGCTCATTAGTGGGGGGCCGGGCATCATCCAGCGCAAGAAGTATCTGGACGGCGGCGCCAAGGCGGAAAACATCAACCAGGATTTCCGTGTGTTCCTTTTTGATTTCGACACGCTTGTAGCGGGCATCCAGCCCGGGACGCTGGCGACTGTTTCCTTCCAGCCTGCCCCGCTAACAGGTAAAATCAGCAACCTGACGCCTTCCGGTGAGATGGCACCGGCGCAAATCTGGAGATCGGCCAAAATCAACCAATCCAAAGGGCGCACACCCTTGTTTGGATCAGGTGACTAAATATTTGGCCGGAGAGAAAACCAATCTATGGTCTTTCGCCGGCGCGGAGGCCAAGCGGGCTTGGCCGCATCAGCTCTACACAAAAGAAACGCCGACTTAGAAAATTTGACATGATCGCCGTCGCCCTGTTTGTAGTGCGCGGCGAATTCGGGGAGAGAAAATCCATGCGCACGCTTTTGCTTTTGACGGTACCGTTCTTAGGGACAGCCTTGACGGCCTGCGCGGTCAATCCAACAGACGATTCCAGCGCCTCCGCCGCGGCGTCAAAAGTCGCTGAGAACACCGCCAAAAGCGCGTCAGAAAAAATTGAGGTGCCGTTGTCTTACCCAAGCACACGTACCGTCGAGCAAGTCGATGTCTACAAGTCGACGGCAGGCGAGGTGGAAATCGCCGACCCCTATCGATGGCTTGAAGCCGATGTGCGGGAAGACCAATCCGTTGCTGACTGGGTCGAGGCGCAGAACGAGGTCACGTTCAATTATCTGAATAAGCTGCCGGGCCGTCAGGCGATCGCCGCGCGCCTGACCGAGTTGTTGGACTATGAGCGCTACGGACTTTTCAACAAAGAAGGCGGAAAATACTTCTTCTCCAAAAATGACGGCCTTCAGGACCAATCGGTCTATTACGTCCAGGATACGATCGATGGAGACGCGCGCGTCCTGATCGATCCCAACAACTGGTCTGAGGATGGCACTGTGGCGCTTGCGGGCGCTGTGCCGTCACCGGATGCATCGCTCGTTGCTTACTTCGTCCAGGATGGCGGATCGGACTGGCGTACAATTGAGCTTCTTAACGTCGAAACCGGCGAGAAACTGAGTGACCGGACGGAGTGGGTGAAGTTCTCTGGCCTTTCCTGGGCAAAAGACGGGTCAGGCTATTTCTACTCTCGCTATCCTGAGCCTGCTGAAGGCGAAGAGTTTACCGCATTGAACAAAGACCAAAAAGTCTACTTCCACGCCCTTGGAACGGACCAAGCCGACGACACGGTTGTGATCGAGGATCCCGCTCGGCCTGACGTTGGCTGGGGCGCCGGTGTCAGTGACGACGGCGATTATCTTGTCTTTTCAAGCTGGACCGGTACCGATGGCAATGGACTGCGCATCAAGAGCCTCGCTGAAGATGCTGATCCGGTTTCGATCATTGAGAATTTTGACAACAATCACTCAGTTATCGGCAACATCGGTTCGCGCTTCCTGGTATCAACGGACCTTGGTGCCCCGCGCCTGCGCATTGCATCCTTCGATCTTGCTGATCCGGCTACGGATAACTGGGTTGATGTCATTCCCCAAGGTGAGTTCCCGATTGTGGGCGCGTCATTCGTCGGTGGGCACTTGATCGTCGAAACTCTGGAAGACGCTAAATCCGTGGTTCGCGTCTATACGCCAGAAGGTGAATTCGTCCGTAATGTCGATCTTCCCGGTATCGGATCAGCGGGGGGGTTCGGCGGTACGGCGGATGATCCGGAAACGTTCTACGCGTTCACGTCATTCAATGCACCGTCCACAATCTATCAGTACAATGTGGAAACGGGCGAGAGCAAATTGGTTCGCGAACCGGACCTTAAATTTGATCCGGCAGACTTTGTTGTTGAGCAGGTCTTTTTTGACTCCACCGGCGGCGTGCAGGTGCCGATGTTTATCGTGCATCACCGCGATGTCGTGCCGAACGGGGAACAGCCGACGCTCCTTTATGGCTATGGTGGTTTCAATGTTTCGCTGACGCCGACTTTTTCCACCACGCGCCTGCAGTGGATGGAGATGGGCGGGGTCTTCGCCCTCGCAAACATCCGCGGCGGTGGCGAGTATGGACGCGACTGGCATGATGGCGGCCGCAAGCTGAACAAGCAGAATGTGTTTGATGATTTCATCAATGCCGCGGAGCATTTGGTTGAGGCCGGTTGGGCAAATTCCGATACGATCGCCATCCAGGGCGGCTCCAATGGCGGCTTGTTGGTGGGTGCAGTCGCCAATCAGCGCCCTGAACTCTTCGCGGCGGCGTTGCCGGCCGTCGGGGTCATGGACATGTTGCGGTACAATCAGTTTACGGCAGGCCGGTTCTGGGTCGATGACTATGGCGATCCGGCTGACCCTGAAATGTGGGAGGCGCTATATGCTTACTCGCCACTCCACAATATTCCGGCAACAGACGAGTTTCCGGCGACGCTGGTAACGACGGCTGACACCGATGACCGAGTTGTGCCAGGTCACTCATTCAAATATGCCGCGGCCATCCAGGCCGCTGACCTTGGAGCGACGCCGCGTCTCATCCGTATTGAAACACGGGCCGGTCATGGCGCTGGAACACCGATTTCCAAGATCATTGAGGCGACAGCCGACCAGTGGGCGTTCATTGCCCATCACACTGGCCTTGAGGTCCCGGAAACGGAAGAATAGCGACAAGTAGATCGCGGGATTTGGCAGCGGCGCGCCGGTTTCCGGTCAAATGCGTGGGTCTAGCAGCCAATCTGGGGCGCATAGGCCTTTTTAGGCCTTGCGCCTTGGTCTGTTTTCGCCTAACAGCCGCGTCTTAAATTTCCTCTTGCTGGACGGTACCCCGGCTAGAGGGAGAATTTGCATGGTGCCGCGGAGAAATCGACAATGTCTATTACCCCTGAGCGCAAGTCTCAGCTGATTAAAGAGTATGGTACAAAAGACGGTGACACAGGGTCACCCGAAGTGCAGGTCGCGATCCTCTCAGAGCGGATTTTGAACCTCACTGAACACTTTAAAGGCCACAAGAAAGATAACCACTCACGTCGGGGCCTTCTTAAGATGGTGTCCCAACGTCGACGTTTGCTTGACTATGTCAAAGGCAAAGACGAAGCCCGCTATAAGTCGCTTATCGAGCGTCTTGGCTTGCGTCGCTAAGTCGGTGGCGCACCGGGATTTTTTCGATCGACGCGGTGCGCATCAAGCTTGCCAATTCCAGGGTTGCGGGCGGCATTTCTATCTGGCCATTGCTGGACGACGTCCATGGCCTTTGCCAATGCCATTAATAAAGCGCCAATGATGGAGAGAACCCATGAAACTTGACCAGTCCGGACTGAGCGCAATCGTGACAGGTGGGGCCTCTGGGCTCGGTGCGGCAACGGCTGAGGCCCTCGCGGCCGATGGTGTGAAAGTCGCACTCTGGGATCTCAACAGTGAAAAAGGCCAAGCCCTCGCAGCCGAGCTCGGCGGGGTCTACCATCAAGTTGATGTTTCCAGCGAGGAAAGCGTTGCAGCCGCCCTTGATAGTGTTGTCTCAACAATCGGTGTGCCGCGCATTCTGGTGAACTGTGCAGGAATTGCCATCGGTGAGAAGACCGTTGGCAAAAACGGCCCGCATAAGCTGGAAAGCTATAAGAAGGTGCTCGAGGTTAACCTCATCGGCACCTTCAACTGCATTCGTCTTGTTACAGAGAAAATGGCCACCCTTGATCCGCTTGAGGATGAAGAACGCGGCGTTGTAATTAACACGGCCTCCGTGGCGGCCTTCGATGGTCAGATCGGTCAGGCTGCTTATACCTCGTCAAAGGCGGGGGTCGCCGGCATGACTTTGCCGATTGCCCGTGACCTCATGAATATGGGGATTAGGTGCAATACGATTGCACCTGGGATCTTCTGGACTCCGATGATGGCTGGCATGGACCAGAAGGTTCAGGATGCGCTCGCTGCCATGGTGCCATTTCCCAAACGGCTCGGTAAGCCGGAAGAGTTTGCCTCCCTCGTCATGGAAATTTGTCGTAACACCATGCTCAATGGCACGGTGATAAGGCTAGACGGGGCGATCCGTATGCAGCCGAAATAACCACGCAGCGCCGCTCCGCAATGGGCGGCGTTTTGCTTTTTAGAGATACCGCCTGGGCGATCCGCGCTCTGGCGATGATGCAAGAGAGAAAAAGTATGTTTGAAATTACCAAGAAATCGATGGAATGGGGCGGGCGTACGCTAACGCTTGAGACGGGTCGTATTGCCCGGCAAGCCGATGGTGCTGTCCTGGCGACCTATGGCGAGACCAGCGTTCTCGCCGCGGTCGTTGGCCAGAAGGAGCCTAATCCCGGCTTCGATTTCTTTCCGCTCACGGTTCACTACCAGGAGAAGTTCTACGCCTCGGGTCGTATTCCGGGCGGCTACTTCAAGCGGGAAGGTCGGCCTACAGAAAAAGAAACGCTGACGTCGCGCCTGATCGACCGGCCGATCCGTCCGCTGTTCGTCAAAGGCTTCAAGAATGAAGTTCAGGTCGTTGCGACAGTGCTGAGCCACGATTTGGAGAACGACCCTGACATTGTCGCCATGATTGCGACGTCAGCGGCTCTCACGGTTTCCGGTATTCCATTCCTTGGACCAATCGGGGCGGCCCGCGTCGGCTATATCAACGGCGAATACGTCCTCAACCCGGCGGTTGATGTAATGCCGGAAACGGACCTTGATCTTGTTATGGCAGGCACCGCGAATGCTGTGATGATGGTTGAGTCGCAAGCCAAAGAATTGTCCGAGGACGTCATGCTTGGTGCCGTCATGTTTGGTCATGATGCGGCGAAGCAGGCAATCGATATGATTATCGACTTTGCTGAAGAGAGCGCCAAAGACCCATGGGATTTTGCACCAGCAGACCATGGCGATTGGCCGGCAAAGGTTCGCGATCTGGTGGAGGCCGACGTCCGCGCGGCCTACCAGGAGACCATCAAACAGGTCCGTCAGGAAAAAATCTCAGAGGCCAAGCAGAAAGCCATTGAGGCATTCTGCAATGAAGAAGACGAAAATGCGCTTTCCAAGAGCGTTCTCAGCGAGCTCTTCAAGAGCATTGAGGCCGATATCGTCCGTAACGGGATCTTAGATACCGGGGAGCGTATCGATGGCCGGGACACCAAAACCGTGCGCCCGATCAAATCCGAGGTTGGCGTTCTGCCGCGCACCCACGGGTCATCACTCTTCACCCGAGGCGAAACACAGGCGCTGGTCGTGGCAACGCTTGGTACGGGTGAAGATGAACAGTTCATTGACTCCCTGGAAGGAACGTACAAGGAAACATTCCTTCTGCATTATAACTTCCCGCCATACTCAGTTGGTGAGACGGGCCGCATGGGCGGTGCTGGCCGCCGCGAAATCGGTCACGGCAAGCTTGCCTGGCGCGCCCTTCAGGCTGTGCTACCAAAGTCCGAAGAGTTCCCTTACGTCATCCGTCTCGTCTCTGAAATTACGGAATCCAACGGTTCATCCTCAATGGCGACCGTTTGTGGATCGTCCTTGGCCATGATGGACGCGGGTGTCCCCGTGAAAAGACCGGTTGCCGGTATCGCCATGGGCCTCATCCTTGAAGGTGAGCGCTTTGCGGTTCTGTCAGATATTCTGGGTGATGAAGATCACCTCGGCGATATGGACTTCAAAGTTGCCGGGTCAGATGCTGGTGTGACGTCCCTCCAGATGGATATCAAGATTGCGGGCATTACGGAGGAAATCATGAAGATCGCCTTGGCGCAGGCCAAAGACGGTCGGATGCATATCCTCGGTGAGATGGGTAAAGCCCTTGAAAATGCTCGCGATGATCTCGGCGATTATGCGCCGCGGATTGAGACCATGCAGATTGCCAAAGACAAGATCCGCGATGTGATCGGCTCCGGCGGCAAGGTCATTCGTGAAATCGTTGAGGAAACCGGTGCCAAAGTCGATATCAACGACGAAGGCCTGATCAAGATTGCGTCCAGCGATAAAGCGAAAATTGAAGCGGCGTACAAGTGGATCCATTCCATTGTGGCCGAACCGGAAGTTGGCGAGATCTACAAAGGTAAGGTCGTGAAGACCATGGACTTTGGCGCCTTTGTCAACTTCTTCGGCGCTCGTGATGGCCTCGTGCACATTTCTCAGCTTGCGGATGGCCGTCCTGAGAAAACGACAGACGTTGTTAAAGATGGCGATGAGGTATGGGTCAAGCTGCTCGGCTTTGATGACCGCGGTAAGGTGCGGCTCTCCATGAAGATTATCGATCAGGAAACGGGCAAGGAAATCCCGCGCGACGACGACTAAGCGCTCTTCTTATCCGACAAATCAAAACCCCGGCGCGCAAGTAACACTGCGTGTCGGGGTTTTCCGTTTGGGTACCGTGGGCGGGCGGCGGTGATCGATCCGATTGGAATGCCGGTGCTTCCAACTTGACTGCAAGTTGGTAGTATCACGGCAATCGATTGAGGGGTGTGGTCCATGCGTTCCGTTATTTTCGCAGTATTGATGTTCGTGATTTCGTGTTCGGCGAGCAAAGAGCCGGCACCGGTTGCAGATCCTGAAACGGCACGAGATCTGGCCGCCGGCAAAATTGTTGGGTTTTCAAATGAGACTGGCGCCCATGTGTGGCGGGGCCTTCCTTTTGCAGCCCCGCCCGTCGGTGAACTTCGTTGGCGCGCGCCTCGGCCCGCTGTTGCCTGGCAAGGTGAACGCCAGGCCCTTGAGTTTGGGGCGGAGTGCACGCAGCTCACCAACGTCTATAGCGTGGGTGAAAAACAAGGCACGATTGTGGGGAGTGAAGACTGTCTCTACCTCAATGTGTTCGCTCCTTCGATGAGCGCGCAAGAGGCCGCTGCAGCGAACTTTCCCGTTATGGTTTGGGTTCATGGGGGCGGCAATGTCTGGGGAAGCGCCGCACCCTATGACTTTTCCGCTCTTGCCGCCCGTGAAAACGTCATTGTCCTGACGGTGCAATATCGCCTGGGACCGTTCGGTTGGTTCGCCTACGAGCGCCTTGCTGAGGGGAGTGATCTGCAAGCGGATCAATCAGCAAATTTTGGCACTCTTGATCTGATCGCAGCCCTTGAATGGGTCCAGGAAAACGCTTCCGCGTTCGGTGGAGACCCGGCCCGCGTCACGGTCTTCGGCGAGAGCGCAGGAGGTCATAACACCGTTGCTCTGTTGGCTTCTCCTATGGCAAAGGGCCTGTTCCACCGGGCGATCGTCCAGTCCGGGAGCTTTGATAGCTTTTCCTTCAAGGAAGCTTGGGAAGGCGAGCTTTCGGCAAATCCGGCCAAGAGCATCTTGAAAACGCTTGGTACAGAGGACCCATCGGCACTAAGGCAGATTTCAGCGGAGGACGTTTTCGCCGCTTACGGGGCCGCGGGAACTGGCGGTTTTCTCGAACTGCCACGGATTATCGAAGACGGGGTTGCCCTGCCAGAAGGTCCTTTGCGAGGCGCGTTTCGTTCAACGGAGAACTTTAATGCGGTGCCCATCATAACGGGGACGAACCGCGATGAAATGAAACTGTTCCAGATCCTCGACCCAGCTTACACGCGTCGGTTCTTCGGGACTCTGGTGCAGGCAAAAGACCCTGAGATGTATCAGGCGACATCTGACTATCAAAGCCGGCTTTGGCGTGTCCGGGCCGTTGATTGGCCTGCCGATCAAATGGCGGGCGCGGGGCACACCGAAGTCTATGCCTACCGGTTTGACTGGGACGATGCAGGCAGCATCCTGTTTTCGGATTTTGAGTTTCTTTTCGGTGCCACACACTCAGTGGAAATACCCTTCATCACTGGTGATTTTGAGTTCTTCGGGCCGCTCGACCGGTTCTTATTCAGAAAATCCAATGAGGCTGACCGCCTCGCGCTTTCGGCAACAATGATGGCCTATTGGGCATCCTTCGCTCGGGACGGTAAGCCGAGCGCACCGGGGGAGGCGGATTGGCAGGCGTATACGGAAGGCCCCGCGCCCTTTGTTTTACGCCTAGATGCGCCGAGCGATGGTGGGGTCGAGGCGATCAAAGAAGGCGACAGTTTCGAGCGTCTGTTCTCTGATCTTCGCGGGGATTCGGGCCTTTCTTCGGACGAGCAGTGCCAGATCGTTGATGGCATGGCTGTCTGGGTGCCCCAGGAAGAAGCGCAGTACAAAGAGTTATCGAGCTGCTGAGGGTCTTTCCCAAAGAACAGTGATTGATCAGTAATTCGCCGTTAACCATGCCCCAATTTGGCCCTGGTATTTCCTAGAAATCGCCCCGGAACGTCGCGACCGGCGGGAGGCTTCTGATGCGTTTTACAGATAACGGACCCCAATCGGGCGGGATCTGTAGATCGGAAAAGGAACTCTGCGATGAAACTCATTCTCACGTCCCTGGTCAGCCTGGCCGCCATGTCTGTTGCGACGCCTGCCTTTGCGGGCCAATGGCGCGTTAATCCCAACAAATGCCCGGATCTCATCGAGGACCGGATTGACCGACGTGAGAGCCGGCGCGATGAGCGGCACGATTATTCCCGCCTTGATGTTGTTGAAGATCGTCTCGACCGTCGCGAGGACCGCCGGGACCGATCCGTGACCGTCTGTCCTCAGAGTGCTTTTTACTATGTCCCGTCAAGGGGTGAGGCGCGTCGCGCGGCCAAAATTGACTATCTCTACGACCGGCACAGACGTGCCCATTATCGCTGGGTCGATGGTGTGCGGATCTACGTTGATCTCCACTAACTACGCGAGGCTTTCCACACTTGCCTCCAATTGCTCTCCGAGGCTAAGACCACGGGCTCGCGGTGAGGTATTTCAGCCCCGCCGCCAGGCCAAAATCGGAGATGAAGTGTCTAGGATCACAGAGCGCTTTGAGGCGTTGAAAGCAGCGAACCGGGCCGCGTTTATCCCGTTTATTATGGCGGGAGACCCTGACCTAGAAACATCGTCTGAGATCCTGAAAAGGCTTCCCGCAGCAGGGGCTGACCTCATTGAGCTCGGCGTCGCCTTTACCGACCCCATGGCCGACGGCCCAGCTATTCAGGCGGCAGGCTTGCGCGCGCTCAAGGCAGGGCAGACCCTCGCTAAGACCCTCGATATGGTTCGGGAATTCCGCCGAACGGATGATGCAACGCCTATTATCTTGATGGGCTATTTCAATCCTTTTGCTGCCTACGGCATTGAGCAATTTCTCAAGGACGCATCTGACGCTGGCGTGGATGGTCTGATCGTGGTCGATTTGCCCCCGGAAGAAGACGCTGAGCTTTGCCTTCCAGCCCGAGCGGCGGGCCTTGATTTCATTCGTTTGGCGACGCCCACGACCGATGAAAAGCGCCTGCCCGCTGTCGTTAAGAACGCCTCTGGATTCGTCTATTACGTGTCTGTCGCCGGGGTCACTGGCCAGAAATCTGCCGATGCGGGCGATGTGAAGAGCGCAACTGAGGCCCTCAGTGCGGCAAGCGGTTTGCCCGTGGCCGTTGGTTTTGGCATCAAAACGCCTGATCAAGCCCGGGGAATGGCGCGTATCGCAGATGGGGTCGTCGTTGGCTCGGCGCTCGTCAACGAAATCGAAAGCGCCCTTGCGAGCGAGGCAAACAAGCCTGATATTGTCGTTAACGGTGTATTGAGCTTCGCGCGCGAACTTTCAGACGCGGTGCGAGTGGCGCGAGGAGATCGCAAATGAGCTGGCTTTCCAATCTGACGCCCCCAGGCATAAAGAACATCTTCAAGAAAGAAGACGACGGGGCGAGTGCACTTTGGGTAAAATGCACCAATTGCGGGGAGATGATGTTCCGGCGTGATCTGGAAGCCGCGCAAAATGTCTGCTCATCCTGCGGGCACCATATGCGTGTCACGGTCGCCGATCGATTGAGTTACACCTTCGATGATGGCGAGTATGACGCGATCATTCTGCCAGAACCTGCCCTCGACCCGCTGAAGTTCAAGGACGAACGCCGCTACGTGGACCGGTTGAAAGACAGCCGACGCAAGACCGAGCAACAGGACGCGATGTACGTTGCTAAAGGCAAGATCGACGGCCTCGATGTGGTGTGTGCCGTTCAGAATTTTGACTTTATGGGCGGCTCTATGGGCATGGCTCTAGGTGAGGCGCTGCTTACCGCTGCGGAGACGGCCGTTGAGCACAGGACGCCCCTGATTGTCTTCACCGCATCCGGCGGCGCACGCATGCAGGAGGGAATTCTTTCCCTGATGCAGATGCCGCGCACAACAATCGCGGTACAAATGATGCGTGAGGCGGGCTTACCGTTTCTCGTCGTTATTACTCACCCGACCACCGGCGGCGTCACCGCGTCTTATGCCATGTTGGGCGATATCCATTTAGCTGAACCCGGCGCATTAATCGGTTTTGCCGGCCCCCGTGTGATTGAGCAGACCATTCGCGAGAAATTACCTGAAGGGTTCCAGCGCTCGGAATTTCTCTATGACAAGGGCATGGTGGATTTGGTTGTCCATCGCCATGAGATGAAAGCGACCCTTGCTCAATTGATCCGTGTCTTGACAAATCATGGCCTGGCTACTGCGCGTCCGGAAGCAGATCCGAAAATAACCAAGCAGGCGGATGCCAGCGCGTCTCCTGAAACCGCGCCCTCGGCAGTTGCGGCAAACGACACCGACGGTGAACCCGCTGAGGCCGATAGCGATGGATCAGGTCTCGACAAGGCAGCGGAGTAACCGGAAGCCTAGAGCCGGCCCAAAGGAAAATCCTTCTACATGACAGCGCAATCCACGCTCGCGCGGCTCTTGGAAGACGTCTCGCGGCGGCGACCGCTCATGATCGACCTGGGTCTGGAGCGTATCACTGAGGTTCTCGCGCGGCTTGGCAACCCTCAAGACAAACTCCCCCCCACTTTTCATGTGGCGGGTACAAACGGGAAAGGGTCAACAGTCAGTTTTCTGGCTTCAATCCTTGAGGCAAGCGGCGCGCGTGTTCATCGCTATACGTCGCCGCACCTCGTTCAGTACAATGAACGGATTGTTCTCGCTGGCGAACAGATCAGCGATGCCGATTTGTTGTTGGCAATTCAGCGCGTTGATGAGGCGGCTGGCGATGCACCGCTCACCTTTTTTGAAACGCTTACTTGCGCAGGGTTCGTTGCGTTCTCTGAAGTACCCGCCGATTATCTGGTGTTGGAGGTCGGCTTGGGCGGTCGGCTTGACGCCACGAATGTCCTGAAGGCGCCTCTTGCTACAGTGATCACCCCTGTTTCGTTTGATCACGAACAGTTTCTCGGTAACACACTCACACTGATTGCCCAGGAAAAAGCAGGAATCTTTAAAGCGGATGTGCCCGCAGTCATTGGAGTGCAATCCCCGGAAGCAGGCGCGGCGCTCGAGATGGCGGCGTTAAAGCGCCGGGCACCGCTTTATCGTTCTGGTCAGGAATGGACCGCCTGGCCGGAACATGGTGGGATTGTCTACCAGGATGAGACCGGGTTGTGTGACCTGGACGGGCCGCGCATGGCTGGTGCCCATCAGGTGCAAAATGCGGCGCTTGCTGTCGCTGCCGTGCGCGCAGCCGGTATTCAAGTTACTGACGATGCGCTGTCAGCCGGCATTCGCCAGGCGCACTGGCCAGCCCGTCTTCAACGACTAACGACGGGCCCAATCGTTGAGTGCCTGTGCCCAGACCCTGACGAAGAGACAGAGGTTTGGCTGGACGGTGGCCATAATGTGAGTGCTGCTGAGGCGGTTTGCATGGCCCTTGCGGAGTTTGAGGAAAATCGCCCCAAACCTCTCATTATGATTGTTGGTATGCAGAGCAATAAGGACGCGAGCGGCTTTCTTGGTGTCTTTGCTGGATTGGCTAAGCGGATTGTGACTGTCGCCGCCGACCATCGCGCTGCCCGGTCAGCGGGCGAGCTTGCCGATGTCGCCCGTGCCGAAGGCTTCGATGCAATCTCAGCGGCAACACTTGAGGAAGCAACAAAAAAAGCGCGCCAGTCCGTCAACGGGAAGGCGCGCTTTTTGATCTGTGGCTCGCTTTATCTGGCTGGAGAAGTCCTAGCCCATAATGGCTAACCTGTTCTCCTTTACGGTTTAGCTGAAGGCGCCTTAGGAAGCGGCGGCGGTCCCAAGCTCGCTTTTGATCCACGCTTCCAACGCAGATTTCGGGGCTGCGCCGACTTTTGTGGATTTCAATTCCCCGTCCTGGAAAATCATCAGGGTTGGAATACCACGTACACCGAATTTACCAGGCGTCTCCGGGCTATCGTCGATGTTGACCTTTGCGATTGTCAGGGCTTCCCCGAATTCGTCGGAGAGTTCTTCCAGCGCAGGGCCGATCTGTTTACAGGGCCCACACCATTCAGCCCAGAAATCTACAACAACTGGTTTGTCAGACTTAAGAACGTCTTCATCAAAAGACGCATCGGAAACACTTTTGGTCGCCATTGGATAGGTTCCTTTTCAATACTGGCGTCAGATGATCGTAAAAGAAGGTGATCGCCCAAACGAGCAGTGAAGATAAGCGGCTCGCGGTCGAGATCAAGCGTTCTGAGTAACGTACTCACGCAACCGTGCGATTGAAGGCCTTGATGATTAGATCCACTGGCAATGGCATCAGGCGAGCTTCATAGGTCCAGATCAGTGCTGGCCGGATCGTGTGCTCAGGATAGATTTCTCCAAGCAGCAAGGCATAAGCGCCAAGCTGGGCCAGATAGGCTTGCGGTGTCGCCTCCGGTGATTTGGGCGGTGGGCGATTTGTTTTGAAATCTACAAGCAGGATTTCCCGTTCACCAACCGCCAGCCGATCGATCTCACCGTGGACTTGCTGCGGTCCCGAGGGTGTTGAGACAGTCCCTGCGATTGAGACCTCTGCGCGGCTATTGGGTCCAAAAACATCACGGAACTGAGGGTCTTCAAGGATTGAAAGAGCCTCAGCCCGCCATTGAGCATGCTCTTCCTCGCTTGCGCCAGGTACAAGCCGATCAATAAGGTCGCTGGCGCGGGCTTCTCTTTCGCCGGAGCCAATCTTTGGCAACACCTCCAGAAGCTTGTGTATGGTTTGCCCGCGTCGATAGAGAGCTCCGTTACGCGGACTATAGGCGCTCACGCCCGTTTCGTCCGCCTCAAGACGGTCCGCCAAGCGTGATGGGGCGAGTGAACTTTGGGGCGATCCCCTCGTATTTGGCGTTCGGAAAAAGGCCGGCAGGTCCGGAAAAGTAGGATGCGGCGCTCCCGCGCCAGTCTTGCTATCGACGGGCGTTTCTTGTCTTTGGGCATAGCACCGGACCGGCTGGTCCCACAGTGTTGTAGCTATCTCAGTATCATCACCCAGCCGATCAAAGGCATCTTCTGCCAATGCGTACCAGCATTTCTCACTTGGCGGTGTGTCATGGCGCTTATCCAACTTTTTCGACGCCAGCCCGCAAACATAGAGCCGATCTTCCGCCCGTGTTGCGGCAACATAAAACAGCCGACGATATTCATTACTCTGCAAGCGGGCTGCTTTTTCCCGTGACGCACTCAGGCGCGCGGGTGATTTGTCCACGGATGGGTTCAGGAGGTTGACGGTGGCACCGCCTATGTCATGGGAAAGATAAGGCTGCTTTGGCACATGACGGCGATGGGCATCGAGGAGAAACACAATCGGTGCTTCTAGTCCTTTGGATTTGTGAACGGTCATGACCTGTACGACGTTTTCTGCAGGGTCGGGGTTACGACTGACCTCGCCCGCATTGGCCTCTGCCCATTGGACAAAGCCCCGCAGGCTCCTCGCGTGACCATTTTCAAAATCAATTGCGATGCGGAGGAATTCGTCTAAAGGCTCGCGCGCAGGTCCACCCAACCGACCAAGCAGGCGCTTCCGCCCCGCTGGTTTGCCCGTTTCCAAGAGGTGATAGAAAAAAGCGGCGGGTCCCTCATGCTGAGCAATCCGCGCAGCTGTTTCAATCTCGACCACGGCGTGCATCGACGCCTCATCCGATCTTTCTCTAAGAGCCGACCAAAGGCTGGCCTTCCGCCCGTAGGCAAGCTCAAACAATTGTGCCTCATCCCAAGCAAAAAACGGCGACTTCAGTGTTTCGGCAAGGGAGAGGTCATCTTCGAGATAAAGCACCGTGCGAGCATAGGAGAGAAGGTCCAGGACGGCTTGATCTTCAAGCAATTTGATTTTGTCAGCCCCTGCCACAGGGACCGACCGCCTACCCAACGCTTTGATCATCTCGTGAAAGAGGGGTGTGCGCGCCTGAAGCAAAATCATAATATCGCGCGGTTCTACGGGGCGTCCTTTGGCTTCGAGGAGCTCTCCGTCTGACAGCCATTCGGCAATCTGATCTGCAACCTTGTTCGTCAGTTTGCTGATGGCGCTTTCGCGCGTGATGACATCAAAAGGCGCGTCCCACGGTGCAAGCTCGGCGGTATCTGGAATGGGAGCGAGGGGCCATAGCTCCACACGGCCTGCCTCGCCTTCCCGGAACAGTTTATGGGTCAGTGGACGTTCTGCACTGACCCCGTCAAGCACATCATTGTCTTCAAATGCTGCGTCAACAAATTCGAGGATTGGTCGTGTTGTTCGGAATGAAAGCTGCAGTGGTACCTCTGTGTAAGGAATAGTTGTGCTTAGGTCCTTGCCAAGGGAAAGGCGTTTTTCCTGAAAGAGCTCTGAGTCAGCGCCCTGAAAGGAATAGATCGATTGTTTCTGATCGCCGACCGCGAAGAACGTCCTTTGCCCGATACGCGCCCCGCTCCCCGCAATGAACTCGCGCAAAGGACGCTCGATCACCTGCCAGGCGCCGGGGCTTGTGTCCTGCGCCTCGTCCAGCAGGATATGATCAATTCCTTGATCCAGCTTATACATGACCCAGTCAGTCCGACCTGGCGTGGAAAGCAAACGCTCCGCCAAATAAATCAGATCGTCAAAATCAAGAACGCCGCGATAGATCTTTTCACGGATGTATTCGCCTCGAACTCCATGGGCGAGCGTCTGCAGGGCAAGTGTCTGCGCGCCCAATTGCAGAGATTTCAATTCCTCGGCGGTCTCTGAAATGCACGCAGATAGACGCGCGGTACGGGGCTCTGCACCTGGAGAATGCTCAAGAACTTTTTTGTCGTAGATCTGCGTTAGTGTTCGCGGAGAATTATCGGTCTTTAGGAAGACCGATTTCAATGCTTTGTATCTCGCTTCGGCTTCCGTCAGGGCTGCCGCATTTGCGAGTGTTTCGCTCCAGCCGATGGCACGCTTGCCGCCTTGGGATAAAGCTTCCGCGAGCGTTTTCAGATCCTCTATGGAAATGAGCTTCATCGTATTTTCGATAAGATCGTGCTCGCTCAGATTGAAATCGCACCCGAGTGCCTTTTCGATCGGTACCCGGAGGGCGCCGGGTGTCTCGGTGACAACAGTATCTTTGAGCTGCAGGCTTGCCTGGAAAATGAGATCATGCAGCCCCCCGGGGGCGCGACCGTCTGAAAGCAAGGCAAAACAGTTTGCCAAATCCTCATTGCGGTGGGCCTTGGCAGCAATCTTCGACATCGCATTTTCGAAGAGTGCACGCGCATCGGTATCCTCAATCACCGTGAAGCCAGGGGGCGTGCCCGCTTCCAGAGGAAAGCGCCGGAGCAAGTTTTCGCAAAACGAGTGGATCGTTTGGATCTTCAACCCGCCAGGGGTTTCCAGTGCCCGGGCAAAAAGCCGTCGCGCCTTGCGAAGATCGTCGTCCGAACGATCGTGTCGATAGCTTTCACCCTCAAGCTCTTTAAGGGCGTCGCGTAGCGCGTCGTCATCGGCGAGTGCCCATTTCCCAAGCATGGTGAAGAGGCGATTGGCCATTTCCGCTGCGGCTGCTTTTGTGTAGGTAATGCACAGAATTTTGTCTGGCGGCGCCCCTTCCAAAAGGAGCCGTGCAACGCGATTTGTCAGGACCCTTGTTTTGCCAGATCCCGCGTTGGCAGAGACAAATGCCGACGTCGTCGGCGATGCGGCGGCCCGTTGATGGGCAACGGTTTCTTCAAAGACAGTCATTGGATCTTTGGCCCGTTCGCTCATTCATCCTCTCCGCTTACGGACCACTCCCGCCTGCGGGAGAGCTGATCATAGTCGCCGAACTGATTGAGGAACTCTGGATGGGGCTGTGGGTGATACCCTTGCGCCTCCTGATCAAAAGCGGTGATCAATTGTTTTAATTGTTGTTCGGTTGACTGAATGCGCTTGTCAACTTCCGCGTCACGGATGACGGTATCGGGTTTGCCGTCGCGCCCTAGGGTTTTCAGGTAAGCGTAAGAGGCGACGCTTCGCGCACCGAGTTTTGTGAACCCGCCTTCCCGAACGATTAATGCTGTCAGTGCCAGTTGTGGCGAAAAGTGCTTGTCTTGTTTGTCACTGGGGACTTTCCGCGATTTGTAGTCGTAGATGTCGACACGGCCATCCTCGCGCAGATCAATGCGATCCGCCCGAGCGGCGATTTCAAACCGCGGATTAACCCCTCGAACGGCAGTCACGCCTTCCTCCTCAAGGAGCTGCGTGCGGACGAGGGGGGCTCGCTCACTTGAGAAAGCTTCAAACCAAATGAGCGCGGCTTTGATGTCGTGTCGCCAGTACATGTCATCCACGGGTGTGTATCCATGGGCGGTCGCGATCCTTGAAAATATGTCGTGTAGAAACGGTTGCACGTCGTCATCTGGTAAACCTGGATCGATCGCTGTTTCAAACACCGCGTGGAGGATGGTTCCCATCTCGCGGCCCGCAAAAGCCATATCCATGGGATCTAAGGGTCGTAGCCTCAGGCAACGCTTCGCATAGAGGCCATAAGGGTCCCGCAGCCAGGCTTCGATGTCGGTTGCGTAGAGCCGCCGTGGGCGAGCCTCAACCGGCGGGGTTGGGCTTGGACGATGCACCGGGCGAACTTCGTCCGGGCTATCGAGGAGGCTGGCCCAATGTCGATAGCGGGCTGACTGGTCCCGCGCGTCTAATCCACCCGCGCCTTGCAGGATGTTTTTTAGGCGGACGAACCAACGCGACGGCATGGTAGGCTCACCACCTGACAGGAGTGAGCGCGTCATCATAACAGATGGTGACGAAACGAGCTGAGAGAAGTCGTGCGCGGCAAGGCCCAGACGTCGCTCCGGCGACGGGAGGCCCAATTCTGCGCGCATGGGGCGGGAGAGGAAAGGATCAGTGCCTGCATCTCCTGGCCACGTGCCTTCGTTCAAGCCGCCAAGAATGATCTGGTCCGCGGACTGCAGCCGTGCTTCAAGAGGTCCCAGAATCTGGATATTGGGATGGGTGCCAGCGTTTTGGCGTACAGTACCCGTACTGATCAATTGTACAAAGATGTCCCGATAAGTCGCAGCACTGAACGTTTCGATGAGCGCACAAGAAGCGCGTACATCAGCCACGAGCGCCGCGCCAACCGCCCCGTCATTGCCCTGCCAAACTGGTGGCCGCGTTGTGTCCGTTTCGTCAGCGACCGACAGAGCTTCGGCGAGAGCCAGGTGCTTGTCGAAAACTGATTGAAAGGTCATGCCCTCGGTGATCTGGAGATGCGTACCTGCGCGCTGGGCGAGATCTGCAAGGATGCCCTCACCGAGCGCCCGCGGCGCACCATCTCGCAATTGGGCAACCTTTGCCCGTAAGGCGTCAATGCCCCCCTCAGGCATGAGTGACTTTGGCGAGAGGCCTCTTAGGGCGCGATCAAGGGCATCAATGCCTGACCGCTTGGTTGGGTTCTCTTGCCCTTCTGAGTAGGCGATGCCGCACAATGGGTGACGCAAGAGGGCCAGGCATGCACCTGGGTCCGCTGGATCCACGAGCCAGCTGGCCACAAGTTGCAGGTATGTTCCGCATAGAGAGTTGTGAAAAGGTTGCCCGCCGCTATCATCAACAATAATATTCCATCGGCGTAGCTTGAGGGAAACGCGCCTGGCGAGAAATCGATCGGACGTCACCACCAGAACTGTCTTCGGGTCACTCTCCAGAACCTCTCGGCAACGCAAAGCGATGATCGTCGCTTCTTCGTCTTCACTGCGAGCCTCGACTAATTCAAGGCCCTCAGAGCACTGAGTAAGATCGGGATCGCTTTTAGTCATCGTCTCGATGTTTTGCCGCCAATCGTCTGTCGCTTCGGCTGGGCGCAAGGCGAGGGAGATAAGACCTGACCGATTGTGGCCACTGTCGGTCATATCTTCCTTGTCCGCTAACGCGAGAGATGTCACTTGCGCTTGGTCGATATTGAGATCGCCCAGAAGGCCCTTCAAGCCTGCTTGAGGATGCGGGTCGTCAATCACATCCCAGGCGCGCGGATCAAGGGAAAGGTCAACGCCTGGCAAGACAAGCCAAGCGTTGGGCAGGTCCAACAGACTTGCACACAGTCGCCTCACAGCAGGCACACTGGCGGTCGTCCCTGCAATGATGATTGGCGATGTTGGTTTCGCGGTTTCCCAATGGGCGCGCAGACGCTCGATGAGCGAGACGCGTCGGGCAGCTGGATCCATGCGTCCTTGGTCGTTCAAATAGGCAGGCCAGGCTTCCGTAACGATTTTGAGGAAGTCAATGGACTGAGCCCAGTGGTCCGCATACTGTTCAGGCACGAGCTCGGAAAGGCGGCTGGGGTCAATTTCTTCAGTATAAAATGAATCAAGGAGCTTGCTCAGTTCCCGGCCAGCGGCGAGGGCAGCTGGCCAGTGCTCATGACCGCGAAAGGCTTTGTTCTTGCTGGCGACCATGCGCGAGAGAACGAGCGTCCGCTCCATAGGAGAGATCGCCGGTGGCAATTCAACTTCGTCTTCTGGTCGGCCTGATGTCTCCAGAAAGTCTTCTTCGTCCACATCCCCAAGGGCCGAGACTGACGGCAGGAAGGCTGCTTTTGAGGTGCCTCTACTTTGTGTCAGGGCCGTCGAAAGCGCGCGGATAGCCCGGCGGGTTGGGAGGAAAACCTGGACATCGGCAAGGGTCAGGGGTGACGATCCAAACGTCGTTGCGATGGCGTCTGCCAGTGTTGGCAAGAACGGAGCGCCGCCGGGAATCGACAGAACTTTTTTCTGAGCGCTCAGCATGCGACCTTTTTCCATCGCGCCGGGTTCAGAACAGATCAGAACACCGACGGGTTGAAGCGAGCTTGCTGAGACGACGCTAGTCTGATTGCGATGTCGTTTTGCGGAAGTAGGCTTCCGCCTCGTCAAGCCCTTGTGGATCGCCAACATGCATCCAGCGACCTGGATGGACAAGACCGAATAGCCGCCCTTTTGCGATCGCTTTTTCCCACATCAGCTTTGTGGAAAACGGCTCGACGGCAAACCCCTCAAAGAGGCGTGGCGAGATAAGCTGCAGGCCGGTAAAAATGTACTCGGCGCTCTCGCCTTGTCGAAACTCGATAGAATTGTCATTGCGCATGTCGAAATCCCCTTTGCTGGAAATCCCGCTTGCCATGGCGTGGGGTACAAGGAGCAATAGCGCGTCCATGCGGGCGTCGTCCCAGTGGGAGGCAAGTCGCCCGCACGGCGAGGTAAGCGGGTCAGGAAAGGCAGCTTCGCCCGCTTCGCTCAGCAAAAACGCGTCGGTGTTGGTGCAAAAGACCGGTCGTTTTTCTCTCTGTCCGTCGCCCTGCTTCTCCACAAGGGCATCGCGGGCTTTCAACAGGCCACCACCGGTTTCAAGAAGCTCGTCTCTTTCATCTGAGATAATGATCTGAGGCTCTTGGCGGTTTGCAACGTGCGCTTCGATTTGGTCCGCGAGATAGTGCACGTTGACGACGGCTTTGCTAACGCCGGCGTCAGCGAAGAGATCGAGGCTATAGTCGATAAGCGCTTTTCCATTCACCTTGATGAGTGGCTTAGGACGGGTATCGGTGAGCGGACGCATGCGCGTGCCCAGCCCGGCTGCCAGGACCATTGCGGCTGCTGGCATCCACTGCTTTGAGCCAACTAAGTTGGGAGTCTCCGTCATTGAACCAAATCCGGGAGCAATTTTGTCATGAGACTTGCCACTGGCCGGAGGGCAGGCTGGTGGAGATCTGTGCGAAAATGCGCTTCGACCCGTGGCAAAAAATCCTTGTACCGAGGTTTACCGTCCCGAATGATCAGCCTTGCAAAGATGCCGAGGATCTTCGCGTTGCGTTGCGCCCCAAGCAGGGCATATTCGGCTCTAAACTGGACGTCCTCGAAGAATTTGTGGTCTTCCTTGGCGCCCGAGCAGTAGCGCGCCACCATCGCTTCGGCGAGGTCATGTGAAACGTCCCGGCGTGCATCTTCCAAGAGAGAAACCACATCGTACGCCGGGTGCCCGATAAGGCCATCCTGGAAATCGATCATCCCGACGCGTCCGACGCCCGCGCGGTCCGGGAGCCAGAGCAAATTCTCCGCATGGAAATCACGTAGTACCATCTGCCCCGGCGCGGGCAAAGAAAAGAGGATTTCCCGCCACGTCTGGCGATAAGTTTCAAACGCTTCGGGTGGTAAAGCCTTGCCGGTTTTGAAGGGAACGTACCACTCAGCGAGCAACAAGACCTCTGCCTCCATGGCAAGAAGGTCGTAGGTCTGCATGGTGTAGGCGTCCCCTGCTGCTACCGTCGGCGCAGCGCGCCTTAGCGCTAACAGGGCATCAATCGCGGCGCTGTAGAGTGTTTCCTCGTCAGCACCTGCCGGAACAGCGCGGGCATAAAGGTCGTCCCCCAGGTCTTCGATGAGCGCAAAGCCGGTTTCTGGATCTGCGTGAAAGACTTCCGGTGCGGAAAGCCCCGCCTTGCGCAAGGCGTCAGCGATACTCGAAAAGGCATTGAGGTTCGGGCCCGCCAGCCGCGCCATGGCATTGTACCCGAGCGCACGGCGGTCCTCTTCAGTGGCCGCTGGCGGACAGGCGGCTGTCTCGGCGGCAGGGGGCGCACTCATCAACAGAGCGCGGGTCTTGCCCTTGCGCAGACGGGCGTACGACCGTGACGAGGCATCGCCGGTCACCGGCTCCAGGCGCGCGTCTTGCCAGCCGATCTCGGTGAGGAATTGCGCTTGAAGCGCGTGGCGGTCGTCGAGGGGTGGCGTTGTTGGGGAAGGACTGGTCATATCACAAAAGAGTATGGTCAACGGGCGATTTCGGCGGGGTTAATGCGCTGGTTCAGGGCAGACCAGACGGAGGGAACCTGATTATTGCTGGGCAGATTTTCCTGCCATTTCAAGGTTGCACGCCTTGCGCCGTTGCTTGCAGAAAGGTCCACAAGCAATGTCGTGGGTGGCAAAAGATCGACAATGAGATCCGGCCATTCAATCAGGCAGATGTCCTCGGTCATGGCATCTTCAAGGCCAAGTTCCCAAACATCCTCTCGATCTTCCAAGCGATAAAGATCGATGTGCCGGATGCTGGGGCCGATCGGCGTTTCATAAGTGGTTACAAGGCCGAATGTCGGGCTCGCTACATCGTCTTCGCCTGTCAGCGCAGCAATGATGGCTCGGGCAAGGGTGGTCTTTCCCGCTCCAACTGGCCCTTTCAAGGCGATGACAAGGCCAGTTTCTTGCCCATTGGTCGGTCTGGTTCGAGTGGTGCACGCCATCGTCGAGGTCATCTTTGTGGCTATTGTCGAAGCAAGCGCGCGCCCTAGCTTTGCCGTCGATGCAAGGGTGGGCAGGGGGCAGTCAATGGCGGAGATTTGCGGCATAAGGTGACAACAGAAACCTGGTGAAAGCCCTTGTCTCTGGCGATTGGGCGTTTATGTGACATTGCCTACGTAGTCAGTCACGCTCGCCTGGCAATGCCGATTCCCCAAGTCTATCGGTGTCCTGCCAAACTATGCGAGAGTCGCGCTGTGAGAAAATGAACAGGAACCGCCGTCCATGCCTAAAGTCACCTATATTGAGCACAATGGAACCGAGCACGTCATCGACGCTGAGGCCGGTCTTTCCGTGATGGAAAATGCCATTAAGCACTCCGTGCCCGGTATTGATGCAGACTGCGGCGGGGCTTGCGCCTGTGCCACCTGCCATGTGTATGTGGATGACGCTTGGCGTGAAAAAACCGGCAAGCCTGAGCCGATGGAAGAGTCGATGCTCGATTTTGCCTCCTCCCCAAAAGAAAACTCGCGTCTTTCTTGTCAGATCACCGTCAAGAGCGATCTCGATGGGCTGGTTGTGCGTCTCCCGGAATTCCAGGGCTAAGCGAGCCAACTGATCGCTCTTGACGCCAGATCGGATCGGGTGTTGCATGAACAAATGCAGAACACCGATCTATTTCCTTCCGATAGTGCCGAACAGGCAGGGGTGCGTCCCCAGGTAACCGCAGCAGTTACGCGAGGTGTTTCGCGCCTCTTTCAGGATTTGGGCTGTTCGTGTCTCACAGAGTTTCGCTTGCCCAATGGTCGGCGGGCAGATGTGGCGGCCCTCACACCAAAGGGCCAGTTGATTATCTCCGAGGTGAAGTCGTGCCAGGCGGATTTCACCGGCGATCAGAAATGGAACGAGTACATCCCTTTTTGTGATGCGTTCTATTTCGCCGTGGACGAGGCGTTTCCGAAAAGTCTGCTCCCGGATGAACCGGGGCTTATTGTGGCTGATGGGTTCCACGGCGCTATTGTTCGCGAGGCACCGGAATATGGCCTGGCGCCCGCCCGGCGCAAGTCTTTGACCTTGAAGTATGCCCGTCAGGCTGCGGTGCGCCTTGCGCATCTTCAGGCGATTGCGCAGCTTTAATCGTGCGGCCCTAAGTGGGAAGTCCTATGCGTGGGGAAGAGGGGGACCTGTCAATGCTAAAGGCAACTGACCTTACGTCTCCCCTCCGTGAAAGCCTGGAATGGATCAACACCTTTGCAATGGGTGCTCACGATCCGTGGTGGATAGTGTTCTCCGGCGCGGCACATCTTGTCGGTGCCTGGCCGGCTACCCCTGCAGATGTCGATCTGATGATGAGCGTCAGAGACGCAAACGCCTTTGCGAATGCCACCGGTTCGCTTCCCTTCACCGGACCGCCGCCATCTGGCAGTTTTCGAAGCAAGGTATTTATGCGCTTTGAGCAGTCGCCAATCCCGGTTGAGGTGATGGCGGACTTTGAGGTGCATACGGAAGATGGCTGGACGCAAGGAATTCCAGAGACCTGCATCTCCTGCGCCGGGGTATTTGTGCCAAGTATCGCCGACCAAATCCGGATTTATCGCCTACTAAACCGTTCGAAGGACAAGGCGATCATCGAGGCACTGGCAAAACGGCTTACACGTTAAAGCGGAAGAAAATGGGTCGCCTCTCAGAGGCGACCCTTGTATCGACCAAAGCGCAAAGAAGCCTTGGAATGGCTATTCTTCCGAAGCTGGCGCCTCTTCTTGATCAGGCAATTGGGCCGCGAATGCAGGGACTGCTTCTAACTGTTCCCGCACCGAGGCCATGTCACCAACAACCACGAGGCTCATATCGGCCACATCCAGATGCTCTTTCGCGGCTTCATGTACGGTTTGAGGCGTCAGGGCTTGGACGTTGCCCACATAGTTTTCCAGATATTCAAGGCCGAGACCGTGCAGATTGACGAAGGAAAGCTGTGATGCGACCCCTCCGCGGGAGGCAAGGCGGATCACATAAATCCCACTCATATAGTTCTGTACACCCTGCAATTCCTCTGCAGGCGGCGGGTTTTGAACCAGATCGTCGATTTCCTTGATGATTTCCACGAGGGCGGGTCCTGTGGAATCAGACGTAATGTCTGCAGCCTCATTCCAGTAAGCCGCGCCAACTTCTGCGCTTACGGAAGAGCGCGGCGAGTAGGTATATCCTTTGTCCTCGCGGATGTTTTTGGTGATCCGCGAAGAAAAGTATCCGCCCAACATGGTGTTTGCTGCACTCACGGCAACGGTGCCATCGAGCGCCGGGATGCGCTTGCCAAGACGAATGGTGGATTGGACCGCCCCCGGACGGTCGATGAGTTCAACCGCAGGGCCAGAACTGTCACCTGGCACAAGCTCAAGTGTGCCGGATCCTTTTTGCCATTTTCTGAAGTTCTTCTTGATGGCCTTTTTCAAGGATCGTTTGTCGAACTTGCCAACCACATAGAGGTGGGTACGGGCAGCACCAAAATTGTCAGCATGGAATGCTTTCAATTGGTCGAGGGTAAGCCCGCTAATCTCTTCCGCATCGGGCAAGACCGCCTTTGAATAGGGATGGTCCGGATACATAATCTCAGAGAACGCAGCTGTTGCAATCGACTGGGGCTGGCTTGCCGAAACCGACAGATCGCGCACGCGGTTCGTTTTGATGCGGTCGAATGCCTCTTCCGGAAAGTCTGGCCGCTGAATAATGCCTGCGATCAGGGCGACTGCCTCATCTGCGGATTCGCTCAACACATCCATGGCCACGCTCGTCTGGTCAAGGCCCACACCCACACCGACATTCCCGCCCATCGATGCTGCGATGGTTGCGATTTCAACCGCCGACTTACCATCGGCACCTTCTTTCAGCATGTCCGCGGTCAAGTCGGAGATCCAAGGCGTGTCGCCGTCATTTAGATTGCCAACGCGTGTGACGGCCCGGAGCGTGACTTTTGGCACCGCACCAAAGGGGACAAGGGTCACTTTCATGCCATTGCGCAGTTTGTAGGTTTCTGTCGTCGGCAATTCGAAGGATTTCGGCTCGCCAACTGGTGGTGGTCCATCCTGAGCAATGGAAGGCCCGCCTTGCATCGCAATTGTTAGGGCAGCGAGAGCGGAAAAGAGGGTTTTCGTTTTCATTGCGTTTTTCCTTTCCGCCTACTGAGGATTGCCATCGGCTGGCGCGCGTCTTTGCGCCGCGCCCGGTTCCAGCGTGATGATTGAGCGATTGGTCGACCGGAAGTATTCCTGCGCCGTTTTCTGGATCAGCTCCGGCGTCACCACATCAAGTTCGCTGTCGATAGTATTGATCCGGCCAGGGTTGTCATCGAAGAGAGCGAACACGGCCAGCAGGTCAATGAGGCCAATTCGGTTCCCGTCGCCGGCAACATTGTAAAAGTCCGAGCGGGCTTTCGTTCGCGCCCGGGTAAGCTCTTCAGCAGAGATCGGGGTTGACTTTAAGTCGTCGATGATCCCGTCGACATCAGCCAGAATGGTATCGGCGTCGTATTCCGTCCCATGGATAATGAAGGCGGACGAAATCATCGGACCGTTGTAATTGAACGGGTTGCCAAGAGGCCAGTTGATCCCACCGGCAACAAAGCTGCCATACCCTTTTTCCTGAACCAGTTTCTGATGAAGGCGGCTGTCGTCTCCATTGAGGAGAATGTAGTCGATCAGGATCATGGCATACCATTCAGGCGTCCCGCGCTCCGGGATGTGGTAGGCCCATGCAAGGGCGGGCTGCGGTGCCAGCGGATCGGTTTTGCTTGTACGCTTTTCTTCTTCTTGCCGAGGCTCAGAGACATCCGGAAAGGTCAATGTGTCAGACTGCGGAATATCGCCGAAGTACTCATTCACCCAGTCTAGGGTTTGGTCCGGGTCAAAATCACCGGCGACAACCAGCACCGCATTGTTCGGCGCATAAAAGTCTTCGAAGAACTGCGCCACGTCTTCCAGGTTTGCCGCTTCAAGGTCGGCAAGGTCGCCATAGAAGTTGTGGGCATTGTACCAGTTTTCGTTGGCCAGCTGGGGAAGATCGAGCCAGGGGAATCCGCCATAGGGCCGGTTGACGACGTTCACCAGAACCTCGTTTTTCACAACGCCAACCTGATTGTCGAGATTGGCCTGGTTCAGATCGACTGCTTTCATCCGGTCGGCTTCTGCCCAAAGGACCGGTTCTAGAACATGCGCCGGGACCACTTCGAAGTAGTTCGTAAAATCAAAGCGTGTTGAGCCGTTATTGATGCCCCCATTATTGTTGATGAGGTTATCGAAGCTGCCCTTCGGGAAGGTCGGTGTCCCCTGGAACATCATGTGTTCAAAAAGGTGCGCAAAACCGGTGCGATCGCGCGGTTCGATGCGGAATCCGATGCCATAATACACCCCAACGGTGACGGTCGGCACGGAATGGTCTTCGGACAGAACGACTTTCAGGCCGTTGTCGAGCGTGTGGTACTGCACAGGCACGCTGAATTCAGCGGCACTCGCACGGCCCGCTAGGCCAAGGATGAGTGCGCTGATCACGGTTAGCGCCGTGTTAAGTGAGTGTGTCACTTTCATTGAGGTGTCCTCTGACTGGTTGTCATGATGCCGTTGATGGTCTCGTGAAACGTTTTGGGGGTCTACTCACATCAGATGAACCGTTTGTAAGGTTCAGTTGGGTTGGATAGCGAAAAACGACAATGTCGGCGGCTGAATGACATAAGCAACCGAATGCCCTGAATTGCTGAGAGTCTTGCAGTTTTCAGTCATATAGCGAATCGCCGCTCCAAATTACATCTCTGAGATGTGTAGAGTTACACAAATATTTCAAACCATTGTTGTATGAAAACAACGCAAGGACGTCGGGCATTGTTTCATCGACCATCCGATAAGACTTGTGAGCGCTTGTGGCGCGGCCACGTGAAGCGGCCAACGAAGGACATCTGCTTATGTTGTGTTTTCAAGCTCGAAGATCTGTCCCCCGCCTAGCGGCCTTGTTTGCGCTTGCCGTGCTAGCTGCCTGTGGCGGTTCATCAGGAAGCGGACCATCCACACCGGCTGCCAATGATCCGACCCCAGCCCCCGCTCCAGCGCCCGCACCAAGCCCGTCACCAATGCCGCCGCCTGTTGCATCGGCGGGCATCATGATTGAGACGGAAGAAGAAGCGGTTCGTTTTCTCACTATGGCGACCTTTGGGGGCCGCCCCGAAGAAATCGATGCGCTCGTTGGACAAGAGATTGAAGACTGGATTGCCGCGGAAATTGCCAAGCCAGCGACACTCTATCTGCCCCGGGTCGTGCCACTCACCTCCGAAGATGACCGCGATACCAATAATGTCTTCCGCGAAGAGGTCTGGAAGGCTTTCATTGAGAATGATGATCAGCTCCGAACACGGATGACCTTTGCGCTCTCTCAAATTGTCGTCGCGAATGCCAGGATTGGAGGTAACATTGGAGACCGTCGTGCGGCATTCTATGTGGATGCTATTGCGCGGAATGCGTTTGGAAATTACCGCGATCTCCTGGACGATGTAACGTACACGCCTCTTATGGCGCGGTTTTTGACCTATATGCAGAACCGCAAAGCCGATCCCGCACGCGGACGCATGCCCGATGAAAATTATGCCCGCGAGATCATGCAGCTTTTTTCCATCGGTCTGATCGAATTGAATATGGACGGGACCCCAAGGCTCGACGCCAATGGTGAGGAAATCGAGACTTACGACAATAGCGATGTTGAAGGCCTCGCGCGGGTCTTCACCGGCCTTAACCCGAAGGGCGGCAACTTCTTCAACGATGCGGATGTGGACGCGGAGTATGCCCCGCTCGTCATGGACGATAACCAGCATTCGCCCCTCGAAAAAACGTTCCTGGGTGCAACGATCCCTGCCGGTACGCCCGGTAATGAAAGTATCGACCAGGCGCTTGATATCATTTTTAACCATCCAAACGTCCCGCCCTTTATTGCGCGGCAATTGATCCAGCGCTTCACTGCGCCTAATCCGGCTCCGGAGTATGTCGAGCGCGTGGCAACGGCATTCGCGACTGGTACCTATGTGTCAGAGGGTGGCCAGAGTTTCGGGACCGGTCAGCGTGGCTCATTGGCGGCGACCATCGCCGCGGTCTTGCTCGATGAAACGAACTTCGACGAGCCTCTCCAGGCGAGCGAATGCAATGGGAAAGTGCGCGAGCCGGTGATCAATTTTGTCCATTATGTCCGGGCCTTCCGTACAACAGAAATCGATCCGAATAATGAGTTTCAACTAAGTGATACTCGGAGCGCCGCTGATCGCCTGGCCCAAATGCCGTTCCGGGCACCGTCCGTGTTTAATTTTTACCGTCCGGGATTTGTCCCGCCGGGAACGGAGGCCGGCCAGCAGGGCCTGACCGTGCCGGAGTTTCAGATCGTCAATGATGGATCTGCCGTTGGATATACCAACTTCATGACCCGGTTTGTGTTTGATGAATCGCCGGGGCAACAGAACAATACGACATTCAATCCCAACTATACTGACGAAATTCTGCTCGCCGATGACGCAGGAGCATTGGCTGATCACTTGGATGTGCTCTTGACCGGGGGGCGCATGGAAGCAGCTACCCGTACGGACATTGTTGAGACGCTTGATGCGTTTCCTATACGGGACGGCAGCGAGGATGACGATCGATTGAAACGGGTCAAGCTTGCGGTGCTGATCACCGTCAATGCACCATCCTATCGGATCCAGAGATAGACGGGAGCGGGTATGTCACGATTGAACCGAAGGCTATTTCTGAATGGACTGGCGGCGTCAAGCGGGCTAGCCGGGATGACGTCCATTTTTGCCGGTGCAGGCCACGCCGCAGATACGACCGGTTACAAGGCGCTGGTTTGTGTCTTCTTAAAGGGCGGATTGGATCATGCGGATACAATTCTGCCTTTGGATGCAGATGAGTATGACGCGCTTAGCCAGATCCGACTGGAGCTCTTTAATGCGTACACGAACGCAGGTGACGGCTCTCGCACCTTGGCCAACCTCCTTGAGCTGGCCCCGGACAATCCTGAGGTGATTGGCGGGCGCCGCATTGGTCTGCCCCAGCAATTGAGCCCCTTGAAAGACATTTTCGATGCCGGCGAGTTGGCGGTGGTCGGCGGCGTCGGCCCCCTTATCGAGCCAACAACCCGAACCACATTTGACAACAATTCTGTGGAGTTGCCGAAGAAGCTGTTCTCCCACAACGACCAGCAATCCACGTGGATGTCACTGGCGGCGGAAGGCGAGCGCTTCGGATGGGGCGGGCGTTTTCTCGATGCGGCATTCCCGGGGGTTCAAACGAGTGATCGACCCTTCGTGGGGATTAATGTCGGGTCAGCGGATGTGTTCTTGTCTGCGCCCGGCACCCGGCCCTACAACCTGCCATCAGGGAATATTCCTCTGTTACGAGCGGTGAACAATCGAAACCTTTTGGGCTTTAACAGCCAGTCGGATGCGGCGCGAGTTCGGTTGCGCGAGGCGCTGATCCGTCAGGACTTTAGTTCAAATTTCCTGCTGGAACGCGATCTGGCATTTTCAACAAATGCAGGTGTGCTGAACAATGAGGAGTTTGCCGCGGCGGCAGATGCGGCAGGCAGTGCGATCACGACAGTTTTTCCGGAAACGGGCCTCGGACGTCAGTTACGTACCGCAGCGCAAGCCATTGCCATCCGCGATCAGCTCGGCTTAAGCCGCCAGATATTTTACGCAACGCTTGGTGGATTTGATACCCATGCAAATCAACGAAACGACTTGCCGGGACTACAGACGCAAGTGGCGGACGCCATTGCCGCATTCCGTACAGCGATGATTGAGCTGGGCGCTTGGAATAATGTAACGGTATTCACGGCGTCTGATTTTGGCCGCACGCTCGGCGATAACGGCAACGGCACCGATCACGGATGGGGCGCGCACCATTTTGTTGCAGGCGGTATGGTTGACGGACGGAAGGTCTTTGGCGAAATCGCGCGGCCGGATCTGGATGCACAAACCTACACCTCATCCCGGGGAAGGCTCATCCCAAGTGTGTCCGTCGAGCAATACGGGGCAACGCTTGGCACATGGTTTGGATTAGACAGCACAGAGATCAATGCGGTCTTCCCGAGATTGCCGGCCTTTTCCACGGGCAATCTCGGCTTCATGCTTTAAGAATCTGGCGTCGGGATTAACGAGGAGCGCGCTTGGCGAGGATCCGCTGAAGGGTCCGGCGGTGCATGCCGAGGCGGCGCGCTGTCTCCGAGACATTGTGATCGCACAGCTCGTACACCCGTTGGATATGTTCCCAACGGACCCGATCTGCGGACATCGGATTCTCCGGTGGTTCTGGGCGCCGACCGTCACCGGCAAGAAGCGCTTTTTCGACCGCATCTGCGTCGGCAGGCTTTGGCAAGTAATCAACAGCGCCAGCCTTCACCGCTGCAACGGCGGTGGCGATATTGCCATAGCCGGTCAGCATGATGACCCGGCAGTCTTCACGTTTTTCATGGATTGCGTTGACGACCATCAGCCCGTCGCCATCATCGAGGCGCAGGTCAACAACCGCAAAAGCAGGCGGATTTGCTGTCGCCATGGCGATCGCGTCCTTCACACCTGCGGCCAGGTTTGGTTGGAAGCCGCGTTTTTCCATTGCGCGCCCTAGACGAACCCGAAACGGTTCATCATCGTCGACGATCAATAAAGACGCATCTTCGGGCAAACCGTCGTTAACGACTGGGGCGTCAGTGAGAGTTTCCATGAAACCAACCTTCTTTCTTTTTATTGTTACGCAACAAAGCCCGTATCCGATGCATTAGCGGGCGACGATCCGGTGGAGGCGTCAAAAGGTCCTGCCTCAATTGCGGATCGAGGCCAGCTTACCAGAACCCACGCCCCGCTTCGCCAGTTTGCCGGTGGAAAGCGGACTTTCCGACCATGGGGGGCGATACTGGCCAGCGGGTCGATATTGCCGAAATGGATCGTCCCGCCGGTGCGTTCAAGGAGTGTTTTCGCAATAAAAAAGCCAAGGCCAAGACCGGCGGTCTGGAGGGTTGGGTCACCATTTCGTGGGTTCGCCGGTCGGCGAGCCCGACCGCCGGCGTTCAGGTAAGGCTCACCGAGGCGAGCCAGCACCTCCGGGGTGAAACCAGGCCCATCATCGACAATGCGAATTTGCAGGGAGTATTTGGTCCAATAGACGTCCACCAGAACTTTTGATGAGGCATAATGGCTGGCGTTTTCGATAAAGTTCCGCAGCCCGTAAATGATCTCCGGTCGGCGCCGCAAAACAGGCTGTTCTTCCGTCGCCGGCTCGCCCGTCATCTCAAAAACAATCGCCGGCGCATCAAGCCGAAGCCCGAAAGGTTCAGCGGCTTCTTCCACCATCAGGCCGACTGCTTGGCGGCGGAGCATATCGTCTGTGTCGACCCCGTTATTGGAAAGGCGACCCAATATGTCTCGACAGCGTTCCGCTTGGCTCACCAAGAGATTTGCATCTTCTTCAAGCAATCCTTCGCCTTTCAGCTCTCGCGCCATTTCTTTTGCCGTGACCTGGATCGTGGCGAGCGGGGTGCCAAGTTCGTGGGCGGCCGCTGCTGCAAGACCGCCAATGGCCGCCAATTGCTCTTCTCGAGCGAGGACGAGCTGCGTAGCAGCAAGTGCGCTTTTCATCTCGCCCGCTTCGGCCGCGACGCGGTGCGCATAGGCCGCAAAGAACACCACAGCCAGCGACAGCGCCGCCCAGATGCCGATGGTAAATGTCGGCGGGAAAACCAGTGGTGTTTCGACGGGCCAGGGCAGCGGCAGGTGCACTACACCAATGATAGAGACGCCCGTAATTGCCAGCAAACTGAGGAGCGCCGTGGGGCGAACCGGCAAGACGCTCGCGGCAATGGTAACAGGGGACAGGATCAACAAGGCAAAAGGGTTATGAAGACCGCCCGTGACCCCCAAAAGCGCGCAAAGCTGAACTATATCGAAGGCGATAAACGCAGCGGCTTCATTATCGGTCAGGTAGTGGAGGCGAGAGTATCGTAGGTACGAAAACAGATTGAGCCATGCACTGGCGGCAATCATAGCCAGGCACAGCCCCAGCTGCAGCGGAAACCCCAGGACAAAATGAACGACCACAATTGCCGCGCACTGGCCCGCGACAGCGAGCCACCTCAAGAGCGTGAGTGTGCGCAGCCGAACCGGGCCCCTTAGCAAACGCGTTGCTGCGTCGCCTGACGGCGCACTCTCATCGGCTCCGCGGCGCAAGCGGTCCAAGCCTAGAAAATCGTTTGCCGACTCAAGAAAAGCCAAAGGTTCGCCCGATCCTTAAATGGAGTGAACATATGCCAGCTTGCATTGCCGGATTGCTGTCTTGTATGCGCTTCGTTGACAGGCGGGTCTATAGGCGCAGCTGGTACGCATCGCCTCATTTTAGATGGAACCACTGGTTGGATGGGGCTAGTGGCGGCAGTCACGCAAGGCAAGTAGGTATCGACGGGAGAACGCAATGCGGTTTGGAAAACGTGCTGGCCGTGCCTTGATTTCAGGTGCGCTGTTGGCGGTGGTCGCAGCTTGCGGCAGCGAAACGACACCGGCGCGTGACCTGCCGCTGCCCGGCGTTATCAAGCTAAGCGACTTATTCATCGGGGATTTTGAGTTAGTCGGCACGGACGGCCAAACCGTGCGTGATGACGACTTCCAGGGACGCATCCAGGCGATTTACTTTGGCTTTGCCAGCTGTCCGGATGTCTGTCCCCTCGCTCTTAGTCGCCTCAACGCTGCCTTGGCAGAGCTAGACGACGCCGAACGGGCCCAGATCGCGCCGATCTTCATCACCGTCGACCCGGAACGAGACACGCCCGAAACGCTTGCTAGTTATCTTTCCTTTGCGCCGGATTTTGTCGGACTTACCGGGTCCGAGACAGCGATCGACAGCGCCAAGGTGAATTTCAAAGTGTTCTCTGCCAAAGTGCCGTTGCCAGACTCAGAGCTTGACTACACCGTTGATCATTCGAGCCTTTTTTATCTGATCGATCGCGACGGGACACCGCGCCTGGCGCTTCAGGACCATATGAGCCCTGAGGAAATCGCCGTTGTACTGCGCAGGGCGATCGCCTGGGATTGATCATCTGCGGCTGCAGGTGAAAAAGCGAACAAGTTGACACCAGCTTGTGTCAGACTAGGTTTCCTATAATCGTTCGCAGGTCGTAAACACATTTTTGTTGCGATGCAGCAAAAATGCTTGTACGGCGCGAATGTTGCGGGGGGGCAAGTGGGCAACAGATCGGGTGAAAGGACGTGTGATCTTCTTTAATGGTCGCACAAAAAACGGCGCGGTTCGAGCGGTCATGATGCGTGCGGATAACGGCCGTTACCGAATTAACTATGACACCGTGTGACGCTACCCATTTTTTGAGACTTTTCCGGCAAACCTGACCATGCATAGGCGCAAGTCGCGCCCCAAGTGGCCAGCAACCAGAGGCCGGTGACACGACAAGGTGCTGGGTCTGACGGATCGGTTCCGGCGTTGAGTAAGAAAAGGACCACGATGCTTTATTCCGTTCACGAACTTAGCTACGCTTCTCTGGCACCTTTCCGCATGGCAGCCGGTGTGGGCGCGCGTTTCTGGAGATCTCCTTTTAATCCGATGGCGGACAGTTGGATTGGGCGCACATCCGCAGCGGCGCTAGACGTTATGGAAAACGCCACGCGCCGCTACCCGAAACCGGAATGGGACCTGCCTTCGACCCGGTTGAACGGCGTTGATATTCCGATCACCATCGAAACAGCTGCCGAGCGCGACTTCGGTAACCTGCTTCACTTCAAGCGAGACGCAAGGACGCTCGAAAAAGCCAAAGGGTCAACAGAACGAGAGCCGAAGGTTTTGATCATCGCGCCCCTATCGGGCCATTACGCGACGCTCTTACGCGGGACGGTTGAGGCGATGCTGCCTGAGCACGAGGTCTACATTACCGACTGGGCCAATGCCCGCATGGTGCCGTTGGCGGCTGGTCGGTTCGACTTAAATGATTTCATCGACTATCTGATCGATTTCTTCCATGTGATTGGCGAGGGCGCCCACGGCATGGCGGTATGCCAGCCAGGTCCCGCTTTGCTCTCGGCCGCAGCCCTTATGGCAGAAGAAAACGATCCGTACCGCCCCCATTCAATGATCATTATGGGAAGCCCTATTGATACCCGTAAATCGCCAACGGTTCCCAATGTTCTGGCCCAAGAACGTCCGTTTGAGTGGTTCGAGCGAAACATGGTGTTCACGACCCCGGCGCCTTACCCCGGCATGTTCCGGCGTGTTTATCCCGGTTTCGTCCAACTCTTTTCGTTTTTGTCGATGAATTCTGACAAACACCTCAATGCCCACTACGATTACTTTTTGAACCTTGTTAAGAACGACGGTGACAGCGCGGATAAGCACCGGAACTTTTATGATGAATATCTCTCCGTGCTTGATCTGACCGAAGAGTTTTATCTCCAGACAATCCGCGAAGTGTTTCAGGAGCATTCTTTGCCGGAAGGCAAGTTTATGCACCGGGGTCATCGGGTAAAGCCGGAGGCCATCACCGATATTGCGCTGATGACCGTTGAAGGTGAAAATGATGACATTTCTGGCATTGGTCAGACCCAGGCTGCCCATGATCTGTGCGCGAATATTCCGGAGAAAATGCAGATCGACTATATCCAGCCCGGTGTTGGGCACTATGGGGTCTTCAATGGGTCGCGCTGGCGAACTGAGATCCAGCCGCGAGTGAAAGACTTTATCCGGGCTCACGCACGGGAAGCGGAAATTCGTCACGCTGCGGAGTAAGCCCTACCCCTCTGGGTTAAATTGAAAAACGTCCTCGAAATCCCGGGCGAATGCACGTGCTATTCTGAAGGCAAGCTCCAGGCTCGGTGCGTATTTGCCCTGTTCAATTGCGACAATGGTTTGGCGGGTTGCGCCAACATGGTCAGCGAGGTCTTGCTGCGTCAGGCCAGCCTCCCGGCGTAGAGCGCGGATTTCATTATTAACCCGCCCTTTGGGCGGTTTTTTCTTAGCAATCAAAAGAGGCGTGGTCCTTCTAGGGACAGCTGCAAAACTGCCTAAGCCGACCGCAATGGGCGGCGGTAAAGGATTAGCGTCGAAATACGATGGACGATCGACGAGATAATCACGATGCTGAATAGCAGGAAGAAGAGCGTTGACGTCGATGAGGCGTCAAAGCGGGTGAAGCTGTGGCCTTCGAACGCGTCTTGGGCGATCAGCTGGAATATTAAGACGTTGAGTGCCGCAATGGTAAACCAGCTGGCATTCTGTTCCGCCCGCCGATCAATATCGAGGTCACGCTCGTCTTTCTCAATCTCTCCGTCCGACCCTTTTGACGCCAGAAAGCCGGCGACGACGCCCTCGGCAATAATGAACATCGCCACCACGGTGCCAAACACCCACAAAAGCCTGGAGGGTGACTGGTCAACAACTTCCCAGCCGTCCAGCATGCGCATCTGAAAGTACCAATAGATGATCCCGGTCGTGATCAGCGAGACCCAGGCATATTTCTCTGCTTGCGCCATAATCTGTCGTTCCCATTCAAAAATGTCTAACATCTTTTACATAAGGTGCTGATCGAGAAATGTCAAACATTTTGGACATTTTTGAAGGCGAGACCTCGCAAGCCTTTGCTTGGCAACGTAAATGACGGCTTTCGGAAACCTTGCCCTTGTCCACAGCCCTGCATAGGGTGTCGGGTTTGAAGTCAGCAAATGAGACGTCAGCGCGGCGGACTTTCGTCGGCGCTGCAACCTGAAACCGAGGGGCCCTGGAGATTATGGAAGCGATTGAAGGCTTTATTGGGACGACGAATGCGTACGTCTGGGGCTCAGATAGCGTTCCTTATCCGCCGGTACTGATCCTTCTCTTGCTTACTGGGCTCTACTTGATGATCCGGCTCGGGTTCATGCCCGTCCGTCGGATCCCTTATGCGGTCGGCCAGCTCATGAATGGCCGCAAAGCCGATCCCGGCGACGAAGGGGATGTCACGCCCTTCGGTGCGCTGATGACCGCACTTTCGTCAACTATCGGCACCGGGAACATTGCCGGAGTCGCGGTCGCAATCGCCATCGGTGGACCGGGGGCAGTCTTCTGGATGTGGATTACGGCCTTTGTCGGAATGGCCTCGAAGTTTGCTGAAGGCGTGCTCGCGGTTAAGTTCCGTGAAGTCGACGCCGTTGGGCGCCATGTGGGTGGGCCGATGTACTACATCAAGAACGGCATGGGCTCTTCTTGGATTTGGCTTGGCGGATTGTTTGCGGTTTTCGGTGTCTTTGCGTCGTGGGGAACTGGTGCTTCAATTCAGGCAAATTCCATCGCCGATGCATTGAATGCGAATTACGGCATCGCGCCCTGGATTTCCGGGTTGATTCTGGCGGGAGGGGCGGCGGCTGTCATCCTCGGTGGTATCACCCGGATTGCCAACGTTGCCTCGACGCTCGTACCATCCATGGCGGCTGGCTATTTGATCGCGGGACTGATCGTCGTTGCCATGAACATCGAGGCTGTGCCTGCAGCTTTTGCAACGATCTTCGCGAATGCCTTCGGGATCGATGCGGCCAAAGGCGGATTTGTCGGTGGACTGATGTTGCTTGCCATGCAGAAAGGCGTCGCCCGGGGCATCTTCTCCAATGAGGCTGGTCAGGGATCTGCGCCAATCGCTCACGCGGCGGCAAAAAATGATGATCCGGTCAACCAGGGTATCGTCGCCATGCTCGGGACGTTTATTGATACGATCATCGTCTGTTCCATTACGGCGATCGTGATCATCACTGCCGGGATCATCCCGGATGCCTGCTCGCCGTTCGTGCGAGACTCGCTTGTTGTCCTGCCTGAAGGGTGTGAGACGGGCGCGCCACTGACAGTGGCGGCGTTTAACAACAGCCTGCCGGGAATTGGCAATCATATCGTTGCGATTGGCCTGACGGTCTTTGGCTTCACGACCATTCTCGGTTGGAGTTACTACGGCGAACGTTGTGCGGAGTATCTCTTTGGCGAACGGATTGTCTTCCCGTTTAAGATCAGCTGGATCATCTTCGTCTTTTTCGGCGCGTGCGTCCTGATGTTGGAAGAGGGGGGCCTCACCGACGTGGTGAGCCTTGCCTGGCTAGTGGCCGATACGCTCACCGGCTTGATGGCGGCGCCGAACCTGATCGCGCTCCTGGCATTGTCGCCGCTGGTCGCCCGTATGACGAAGGAATATTTCGAAGCCGAAAAGGCAAAGGGCTGAGTGGAGGCGTCTGCACGCTAGGCCGGGCGAAATTGACGCGGGTGTGAGTTTAAAAACTCTGCGGGACATGGTATGAAAGACCAGTGCTTTTGTTCCGAGGTCCTGATGCTGCGCTTTGCTTCACCCCGCTCGCTTATCGGTTCTACTGTAACGATTATTTTTGGTGTCTTAGTCGCTGCGCCAGCCGCGGCGCAAATGCCCACCCAGGCAGACCAGGCAGATGGTCCGCGGGGCTCGATCTATGCCCGACTTGGTGCAGGGATCATTTGGAACGACGATCTCGACCTGGACGTCGATTTCTCACCGAACGCGATTTTTCCGGCGGCATTGCCGGGCCCGGCAACGGGGCTCGCATCTGAGTATGGCGCGGGTGCGCAGTATGTTGGGGCAATTGGCTTTTCCTATCCGAATGGAACCCGCACGGAACTGGAATACCGCTACTCCTCCATCGAACCTGACTTGGTCAGGACCTTGCCCGAAGGCGGCTTTGGTGTTTCGGCGGCTAGTGCTTCGGGCGATTTTCGCACCCATGTGCTGATGTCGAACGTCTACTATGACTTCCGCAATTCATCACGGCTCACGCCATACATTGGCGCAGGCGTTGGTGGGGTGTTCATTGAAGAAGGTCAGGGCCTGACCGACAGCGCCTTTGCTTACCAGGCCAAAGCCGGCTTTTCGTATGAAATGGCCGAGGACTGGTCCGTTGATCTTGAGTATCTCTATGCCCGCAGCAGTCAGCTGGTCTTCGGGACGGACGAATTTTCTACTGATACGTCGATTATTGACCCGCCGAGGTTTGACGGGGATCGATACGAAGCCTCATCGGTTTTGGCCTCTATCCGCAAGACGTTTTAGCGCCGTGTTGACCCATGTCGGTTGAGCTTTATTTGGCGTTCGTTCTGGCGACCGTCATATTGATCCTCACCCCCGGTCCTATGGTCGCCTATATTGTTGCGACGACGCTTTCCCACGGACTGCGCCATGGTTTGATGGCGCTGGTCGGCTCAGCGGGTGCATCGGCGATCCAGCTTGGATTTGTCGTCGTCGGGCTCTCTTTCTTACTGGCAAAAGCAGGCGCGGCGTTTTTCTGGCTGAAGTGGATCGGCGTCGCCTATCTCGTTTATCTTGGTGTTCAGGCGCTTCGCGCTCCACCGGATGATCTGACTGCAGCCTCCAAACCTCATCGCTCTGCCGGACGCACAATATCAGAGGCCTTTCTGGTCAATTTGACCAATCCGAAGGGCCTGCTGTTTCACGGTGCTTTCCTGCCCTTGTTCGTTAATCCCGCCGCGCCAGCGATGCCGCAGCTTCTGCTTCTGGCCGCGACGTTCATCGTGATTGCAGGCGTGATCGATGGGTGCTGGGCCTTGTTTGCAGCTCGGCTGCAACCGCTTCTGGGGCGTATTGGGCGGTGGCGGCACCGGATCACCGGAGGGGTTCTTCTGACCGCGGCAGCTGGATTGGCCGCCGTGCGGAAATGACAGCCTTCG
>JBCBJV010000004.1:0-281137 GCA_038522945.1 Pseudomonadota bacterium | reverse complement strand
TCAGCGTTCCAACGGTCGTGCTCTCCAACAATGGGCAAACCGCAACGTTGACCTACGAATTGACGCCGCCGGCAAACTCCTGGCCGAGAAGCGCGGTCGGTACGATTGAGTTTGCGGCTGGTGCATTCCAGGACGCTGCGGGCAATACCTCAACGGCATCGTCGACGGCCTTCGTGGTTGAGCCTTTCCTTGACCAGTATGACCGAGGGGATGTGGTCCGTGCGATCAACATCGGCACGACGGACACGACGCCTTCAGCAGGCCTTAATCCAGACCCGTTGGACGGCAATGCCGTCGATAACAACCGCTATGGCGGTGCGATCGCATCAGACTCGGTCATTACCGACGCGTTCGGAAATCCTGTTGCTTTTGAAGCGGACGACAATGCCTATCACACTTCGCCGAAGGGCAATGGTGGCCTCAACAATAACGTTGACGGTCAGCTAGGGGATACCGGATCAAACGCCGGTGGCGTTGATCTCGATGGGTCCGCCTATCACACATACCGCGATTCAAGCGCCGCTTCCTGGACGTCGACATTCGACGGGTTTGAGAACGGGGCTTACATCGTTGAGCTTCACTTTGCCGAACTATTCCATGGCGGCCCAGATGCGCGTGTTGGTGACTTCACGGTCAATGGCGTTGTGTTCGGCGACGACTATGATGCGTACGTCGAAGGCGGCAGCTCAGCCGACGCGCCGAGTTTCATCCGGTTGCCTGTTATCGTGACTGATGCGACTCCAGGACAAAGCGACGGAACCATTCAGGTGGATGTTTCCAGCAGCGCAGGTCAGGCCGGATACAGCGCTATCGTTGTCTACGATGCTATTGATCCAAACCTGCCGCCGACCATCTCCGTTGGTGACGTTGAAGCTGTTGAAGGTGGCGACGCGACGGTGACATTCACCCGCATTGGCGACGACTCAGAGGCTGTGACGGTCAACTTTACAGTTGCAGCGGATACCGCCGACAACAGCGATTTTGGCGCCGCAACGCCGTCATCGCCGGTTATCATTCCTGCTGGTCAGGGGTCGGTTTCGATCACTATTCCGATTGCTGATGATGATGAAGCGGAAGTGGCTGAAACTTTCACCGTGACCATCGATTCAGTTTCGAACACGTCAAGCGATGCCGTGATCGAAGACGGGTCAGCGACCGTGACGATTTCGAGCAGTGACAACCCGCTTCAGTCCGCTGTCCCAGATGGCGGAAAATTCATTGATCTCGGGTTTGACGATGCATCTGCTGTTAATGCAGCAGCCGATACAGGTTTCAGTGCAGTGCTCGGGCCGGAAGCAACATCGTTTGTCGCAGGCGATGCGTTGGTCGAAGACGGATTACTCAAAATCCAGACAGCTGATGGTGACCTTTCCCTTGGCCCCAACGATGCCTCTAAGAATGACTTCGTAACGGAGCTTGATCTCTCAAGTGACGACATCAACGAATTCTATGTCACCGCTGTCGTGAACAACCCTTTCGATCAGGCGTTTTTCGATAGCCTTGTTGAATTGGACCCTGACCCGAACCTCGTCGACGGAGTGGTGCCGAACTTTGCTCAGCTGGGAATCGTTATTGCTGTTGATGATCCGGCGACAAACCAAAATCCCGGCAACTTCCTGAAGTTGATCTACGGCGGTAACGGCGGCAACGCGACCCAAGTCTGGGCCCAGGGAAACAATGCCCAACAGATCGTTGGCACCAACCAAGTTGTTGTGCTTCAAACAGCGGATGGGACCAACGGGGCGATTGCCAACGCAGCAGACAGCCCCTTCAACTATCTGGACGTCGACAAAGTCGAACTCAGCCTCAAAATCGACAAGGCGGCTGGGACTTACGCCCAGTTTGTGACTTTCTTCGATGCGGACGGAAATATACTCGGCGGCGTGCGGCCAACATCTACCGATGGTTTTGCAACCGCAGCACCGCAGGCAATTCCGCCGACAATCCTCGATGCGATCAATGCCGGAAATACGGTTGTTGGCATCACGCACAACGACTTTGAGCAAACCCCAATGGGCGTTGCCGGTTACGATGTCCCATCATTTGAAGTGCAGTACGACAGCTTCCATGTGTCCTCGCCCGACCTGCCGGAAGGCACCGACAGTGTGCGCGGCACGGTTGTTGGTGATTTCTCCGAAGACGGACAAAACCCTACCGACATCGATCTTCTGCCGGGCTCAAACGTTATTCAATCGACCCAGCAGGGCGATGATGCACCTGGCGGGCGTGACTACGACTACTACACGATCGTTGTCCCTGAGGGGCAGGTGCTCTCGCAGATTCTCGTCACCGACTATCAGACCGAGACGATCAACGGCTCTTTCGTCGGGCTCATTGAAGGCGATACCTTCCCAGCACCGCCAACAAGCGATGCGGACTTCCCAGGGCTTGCGGCCCAGTTGCTCGGCGGCGCGATCGTCGACACGTCGGGTGTGGACATTCTCGCTCTGATGGCGGGCGGCACCGTGCAGGGGCTTTCCACACAAGGCTTTACGGTTCCTTTGCCAGCGGGCACCTATACCGTCTGGCACAGCCAGAATGGCCCGCAAACAACGATCAGCCTGGATTACCAGTTGACTGATGCGCTAATGGATGCGCCGGTCGAGATCTTTGTCTCCCTCGTGGGGCTTCCCGCTGCGGATGAAGATGGCGATGTAGGCACGACGGATCTCAGCTTCGGCCTTAGCCTCTCCGACAACACGTTCTCTGGCGATCTCGACATCGCATTCGACACGGGCGACCAGGCAGGCCAGACCCAGACCGTGACCTTCACCAATGGCAATGGTTTCCTGACCATTCCGGTTGATAATGACGATATGGACGACGGTGATGATGTGGTGGCTGTCACGCTGACCGGCGCCACGTCTCAAGATCAAAATGTCGACGCACAGTTCCTGATTGATGCAAACTTTGCCTCCGGCTCAGGAACCGTCTTCGAAGATGACACCCCGCCATTCCCCGGCGCTGACATTGACGTTGGCAAGGTTGTTCTGGCCATTAACTCCGGACCTGGCGGTGCGATCGAAAACGATCCGATTTTCGGGATCGATTTCGTGGCTGACGAACAATTCTCAACCCCGAGTGGTACGTATACGGACGGGCAAGGGGGAAGCGATCCTTTCGATAACCCGGCCTTGGTTGGATCGATCCTTGAAACCGAACGGGGCGGTGCAGCCTTTGACTACACGCTGACCGAACGCGCTGACGGAACGCCATTGGTCGCTGGTGAGCAGCATGTTCTTGAACTGATAATGTCTGAGATCTTTTTTCTCGAAGCAGAAAAGCGGGTCTTCGATGTGGTCGTAAACGGAGCAGGGCTTGTCAATGATCTTGATATTGTGGCTGAGGTCGGTGTCGACAATGCCGCTACAGCTGAAGTTGAAGGCATTTACCGCATACGAACGCTTGCGACTGTCAATGCAAATGGTGAAATCGTCATCGACATGGCTGCCAGCACGAATAATGCCAAGTTAAGTGGCCTGGTTCTCTATAACCTTCCGCTTGCTGACGGCACCGTCACGATTGCGGACGCAGCTGACAAGGTCGAGGAAGGCGACACAGGCGATACCGTCCTGGAGTTCCCGCTCACATTGGCGGGGCCAGACGCGACGGTGACGGTGGAGTACACCGTCAACGGCGAAGCTATGTCCACGCTTGTCGGGTTTGTTGATGGTGCAGGCATCCTCGCTGTGCCAGTGTCAAACGACAACGAAGACAATGGCCCTGAGACCATCGATGTCATCCTGACAGGGGTTACTGAGGCTGGCTTTGGGATCGAAGATGAAGACAACACTGCTTCTGCGACGGTCACCGAAGATGAGTTGCCAATCGGCACAGCGCCAGGCGAAGATCTTGACAATGACGGGATCGCTAACGCGACCGACGAAGATGTTGATGGTGATGGTGCCAGCAATGCGGTGGGCGGTGTTGCCGGGAATGTCGAAGAAACATTCATCTACGATGCCGACAATGAAGGCAAAGTCCTTCTGCCGGGTGAGATGGATATCCTTGAGTTCGATACCGATGGGACGCCATTCCAGAACGGCTTGACCGGCGTTTTGGTCAGCCCGAAAGCCACCACCGTTGAGTACGACGCAGCAGCTGCTGACGTTTCCGGCGGTTCGCTGAATATCAGCGCAAGTAATGGTGATCATTTCAACAATAACAACACACAGCAAAACGCCTTCGTCGCGGGCTATCAGGCCAAAAACGGCCTTGTTGTTGAGACAAGATTTGTGATCCCCACTGACTGGGACAGCAATCTGGAGGGCGATCAGGCTTCTGCAGACTTCCAGTCTGCGGGCGTTGTTATTGGTGTTGACCAGAACCAGCTCGTTAAGTTTGTTTATGGTCGTGGACCTGGCGAGTTCGAACTGGCGCAGGACCATGGCAACGGAGGATCTCCGACAGGAACTGCGACGGGTGAAAACACAACCCCCGAAGGTGCAGTGGAAGTGATTATCCGTGTTGAGGCGTTCATTGATGATGGCGTCGCAAAAGCGAAAGGCATTTATACCTTCCTGGATGGCAACGGCCAGCCAATCCCAAGCTTCACGGACATGGAAGTTGGACCGATCACACTTAATGATAATGGATCAGACGCTAATGCTATTGATTCCTTGAAAGAAGTTATTGAGGCAGGTTCCACAGTAGGCGCGGGTGTCATTCAGACGTCAACCAACGCAACGGCCGATAACTTCGATGTCTCTTACCAGTATCTGAAAGTAACCTCGCTCACCAATCCGGCTGACATCGATGATGACGATGTGGACAATACCGATGATCCGTTTGCCTATGATGGTAATAACGGCCTTGATAAAGTTCTGACGCCGGGAACGGAATTCACCCAGGACTTCAACTTCGACGCGAATGACCTGCCGACAAGTGCATTTGATGAAGAAGTTGGGTTTACGGGGATCCTTGTTAACCCAGATTTCACCTACCCGGGGGCTTCAGAAGAAGATCCGTATGGTAACCGTACGGTTGAGGAAAATGTCAGCTTCGATGGGGAGAGAATTTCGATCACGTCTTCCGATGAAGATGCCAATGCTCTTCCGAATGGCCAAGGGGTACCAAACACCAGTCGCGCGAATACTCTTCGTGACGGGTATCAGTCTGGCGTCGACGTAACAAATGTTGACCGATTTGAGGTTGTTGCTCGTGGTAATAGTGCAGAGTTAATCACAACCATTTCCACTGGGGGTTTTGAGCAATTCGGGATCCAGTTTGGTGCAGGTGGTGTTGACGACTTTATTAAACTTGTCGTTGGCGACGCTGGCTCTGCAGTCCGCGTTCAGCTCGCGGACAACAACGGATACGTAGGCGACGAAGTAAACAGCAATATCGTCAACAATAACGGAACACCGGGTCCTGTTGGTGTCGATCTCGCGAGCGTTGGCGATATCGTTTTCCGGCTTCAAGTCGATAAGTCCGCCGGCGCTAATGGCCAGGTGACTGGGGTTGTTGAGTTCTACGATATTGTTGACGGCACCAACTTGCTTACGTTCACCACAGAAACGGTCGATCTCGAGCCTGATACAGCGATCCAGTCAGCCCTTGCTGGAAACAACTCGCTGACCGGTGGTGAGGGTGGTATTGCCTACGGCTTCTTTGTCACGGACTCAGGTGGCGCAGACGCACCTGGCGCTATCACCGCAAACTTTGATTACCTCACCATCCGGGCGCTGGACACCATTTCGGTTTCGATTGCTGCACCGGCAGAAGCAATCGACGAGGCGGGCGATGACGGCGTCACAACGCTCGAATTCCCACTCACGGCATCGGACAGCTACAACGCCACGTTCAATGTGCTCTACACGGTCAATAACGGCGAACAAGAGTCACAGGAAGTGACATTCGTTGATGGTCAGGGTGTTCTCTCCATTGATGTGCCAGCAGATGACCTGGTCGATGCGGATGACATAAATGTTCTTCTGACCGGCACGGCAAACGACGAATTCGCGGTTCTTGATCCCGCTAATTTGGCAACCGGCACGATCACGGAAGACGATGCTGCACCTGCAGTTGACCAGGGGATCGTTGGTCAATCCGCTCAGGAAACGGTTGCCTACAGCTTCGATGTGCCGGCTGATGCCTTCGGCGATGCCGATACGGCCGATCTCACGCTGACGGCCTTCCAGGTTGTCGATGGCAACAATGTGGCGCTGCCATCATGGCTCGGCTTTGATGGCACGTCCTTCACCGGGACGCCTCTCGAAGCTGATATCGGCGCGAGCTACACCATCAAAGTCATTGCTGACGATGGCACGAACCCAACAGCGGAAACGACCTTCACGCTGGATGTCACGCGCTTCAATGAAGCGCCGGTTGTAACGCCACCGAACCCGGCGGCAGTCATGTTCGACGAGAACTCAACCGAGATCGTTGCCGACTTTGACGCTACGGACGTCGATCCGGAAGACCAGGATCCAGGCGATGTTACCTTTATCCTTGGCGGTGATGACGCTGCCGCGTTTGAAATTAATGACGCTGGCGAGCTATCGTTTGTTGACGCGCCGAACCATGACGATCCACAGGATCTGAACGGTGACAATGTCTATGACATTACTGTATCGGCGACTGACGGTATCGCGACGTCGACGCCGGAAGCCTTCTCCGTGACGATCAATGATCTGGATGAGGAAGTGCAGACCGCTGACGATCCGGCTGACCTGCCGGGTGAAGGCATCGGCAGCCCAGATGAGACCGAGACAGTTGTATACACAGGCTCTGAAGATGTCGGGACGCCTGAAACGCCTTATGTCCTGCCAACGGATGTTGAGAACTTTGACGCGACCGGGACCGGTTCAGTCAATGTCTCGGGTAATGCCGAAGACAACATGATCGGCGTCGGCCTCGGCGCCGATGACACAGTTGACCTGTCCGCAGGTGGTTCAGACACCGTTGCCGGTTCGGCTCAAGAGCTCGATGGTACGTCTGTCGACGAATTCGGCATTGATGATGCCATCAGTGTCGAAGGAACCGAAGCGGCTGAGGTCATGAGTGTTGGGCCAGGCTCCGCTGAACTTGGCATCGATACTGACGGTGATGGCGAGGTCAATACGACCGTTATCATCGAAAACCTCGATGGCGCTAACCTGACGCCGGCCGCCTTTGAGGCGACGAGTGACGGCAACGGCAACACAGAAATCACCTTCATCGGTGACACGTTCCGCTTCCAGGCCGAAGACGCAACGCTCAATGGTTATGTGACGACGCCGCAAGGCGGTGCGGATAATCTCGCGACCATCCGTCTGCCAAACGGGACGGGAACCGGTACGGCGACCTTCGATCTGTCAGGAACAAACGTCATTCCAGGGACCTATACGGTCACCATTGGCTACTTCGATGAAACCGATGGCGAAGGTTCAATCGGTATTCAGGTTGGCGATCTTGATGAGACGTTCGATCTGAACGACACATCGGGCTCCAGTCAGCCAAATTCGATCAGCTTCCGGACGAAACGCTTTGTCGATGTCGTGATCGGTGAAGACGAGCTTGTCACGATCACCGGTATCAAAGACGGCGCCAATAGTGGCGAGGAAGTGCGCATCGACTACATCGAATTCACTCTCGGTGAAGGTGATGTGACGAACAATGCCCCTGAATCTCAGGGTGCCATCGATGATATTGCAATCAATGAAGGCGAAAGCATTACGCCGATTGATCTGAACACGATCATTATCGATCCGGAAGAAGATCCGCTTACCTTCGAAGTAGACGGTGCTGACTGGCTATCGATTGATGAGAACGGCATCCTTTCCGGGACGCCATCACCGATAGACGCTGGCATGACGTTCAACGTGATTGTTACCGGGTCCGATGCACCAAACTCATCAGCGACGGAAGAATTCACGATTTCCGTAAATGCCGCGCCGGACGCCTCGACCATTCCGAATCAGAGCCTTCAGGTCTCAGACACATTTGATCTGGATACGAGCCTTTTCTTCACCGACGCAGAAGGTATTGAAGATCTGACGTTCTCTGTCTCCGGCACGCTGCCAACGGGTGTCGTGTTTGACGAAGACACAGGTGTCTTCAGTGGGACGGCTGACGGTGTCGGCGCCTTCATCATCACAGTCACCGCAGAGGATATGGGTGGTCTGTCAGATAGTGCATCATTCCTTCTGACGGTTCAGGGCGACGATAATCGTCCGACGGTTCGGATCGAAGCAGAAGATTTTGAGCTTACCGACCTTCCGGGCAATGACGGGTTCTTTGTCCAGGCCAACAATCGCATTGCGCTGAACACCAATGGCGAGGGCGAAGCGATCTATGATTTCGCCGATAGCGGCATCGCGGAAGGGGCGTACGATCTTCGGGTCACCTTCTGGGATGAAAACGACGGTACGTCGACGGCGCAAGTTATGGTCTCGCAAGATGGCGGGGCCACGTTCACGCTGCTCGGTGATCCTGATGGTGATGGCAACAGCATCGTCTTTGATCAAAACGGTGGCGGTAATGCTCTCCAGCAGGAGAACATCCGTTCAGTGACGATACCAGGTCTGGTGGTTGGCCCTAATACGGTCCTGAAATACACCGGTCAGCGCGATGCAGCTGAATTCCTGCGCACAGACTTCTTTGAGCTCGTGCCGACAGGTAATCAGCTTAACTTTGCACCAACGGTTGACGGATCAATCGATGATATCGAACTCGGTGGCATCGAAGAGACCACGGTCGACTTGACGGGTATCTTCTCTGATCCGGAGCAGGATCCGCTGACTTATGATGTTCAGCTGGTCAGCCCGGTTGGTGGTGACGAATGGTTGAGCGTAAGTGGCTCAACATTGGTTGGTACACCAACCGCACCTGGAACTTACGAGTTCTTCGTCACGGCGACAGATGGGCCAGGGAATTCTGGTCAATCGGCTGGTACATCATTCACGGTCACTGTGCCGGACAACAACATGGCACCAACCGTGTCCTTCAATAGTGGTGACCAGGACGCCCTCGAAGACAATGCCTTTGAGACGATCATGGTCCTCTTTGAGGACCCAGAAGGGCAGGCGATCACGTATTCGCTGTCTGAAGATTCACCTGCATGGCTGTCCATTGATGAAGACAGCGGGGTGGTAACGGGTACGCCGACGAACGCTGATCTCGGCACCTTGCCGGTTACGATTATCGGTGCAGACCCACAAGGGGCGTCGGCGGAAGTGACCGTTAGCGTCACAGTTGAGAACACCAACGACGCACCGATTGCAGTGACCCCTGTAATCCCAGGTCAGACGGTCGCTCTTGCGGAACAGTTCACGCTGCCGCTGCCGGATGGAACGTTTGCGGACGAAGACCCGGGCGACGAGCTCAGCTATTCCGCAACACTCGCCAATGGTGATCCATTGCCAGGCTTCTTGCAGATTGATGCGGACACCGGCGAGCTCTCTGGGTTCCCATTTGCGGCCGGCGATATTGAACTGACGATCATTGCCACTGACCTGGCGGGCGAGTCTGTCTCAGCTGACTTTACTGTGACGGTCGGAAGTGACGTGTCTGCACCGGACGACGTCACGCTCCAGGCAGAGACATTTACGCTGGTCGACAATTACGAAGTGACACCTTTCCCAGGCGCTGAAGAAGGCGAAGTTGTTCAGCTTGACGTGATTGCGCCGGGTGAAATCTCAACGGATCTCTCGCAGTTTGCAGGTAATTCCTACACGGTTGCGGTCCGGTATGTGGACGAGACCGACGGTCAGGCTTCTGCGGTTGTCAAAGTTGACGGCGTTGAAGTCGGTTCGTGGGTCTTCGACGGCCAGGCGGGCGTTCAGGTGAATGAAGGTGCTGCAACGGGTGGCTTCAGCCAGCCGGGCAACTACCGAGTGGTGACATTCACAACGCCATTCCTGGTCACGGACACATCAGTCCTGACGATCGAAACGCAAGGTCAGGCCGGTGAATTCGGCCGGATCGACTCGATCCAGCTACTGGGTCAGGTCGCGAACACGCCAGCAACGGTTCTATTCTTCAACGAGAAAGAAGATCTCCTAGAGGATGCTGATACGTCTGAACCGATCAAGGTTGCGGACATTGTTATCGGTGACGACGGTCTGGGGACGAATACCCTGGCCCTCGATCTGGCGAGCCAGGAATTCTTCGAGATTGGCGGCGACGCACAGTCTGGTTTTGAACTCCTGCTGAAAGCTGGCGTTGAGCTAGATCACGAAACGGCAGCGACATTGTCTGCTACGGTCACCGTGGACGATCCAGAAATTGCGGGCGCCCCGGATAACTCCGCGACGGTCGTAATCCCTGTCGGTAACGTTCTGGAAGCGGAAGATCTGCTGACGCCTGATGGTGACCTTGATCAGGATATGATCGCCAACAATGTCGATCCAGATATCGACGGGGATGGTAGCCTCAACGAAGATGATCCGTTCATTTATGATGCTGATAACGGCACGCTTCTTGGCGATGGCGAGAAGATTGATCTCACCTTCGACAAGACGAGCACCGACCTTGGCTTGACCGGCTTCACCGGTTTCCTCCAGGGCAAAACCGCGACCGGCGGCGAACCAGATGCGGGCGGCGGCGGGTCGTTCAATGAAGACACCGGCGCGGTTAGTGCCTCCGGCGGTCAGTTCATTGTTGATCCGGTGACGAGTGGTGATACCGGCGGGATGAACAATCCGCAGGATGACGCTCAGGTTGGCGTGAAGAACGATACCTTCACGATCGAAGCAGAGGTTGTGAACCCATGGTTTGGTGATGCGCCGAACCCGGACAGCTTCGACCAGATCGGTATCTTTGCGGGCGTCGACAGCTCCAACATGATTAAAATGGTGTTTGGACAGACGGCAGGTGTCGTTGAGGTCCAGAGCCAGGTTGACGGTGTTGGTGCGAAGACTGGCACGGGCAATGGCAATATTCCGCTGCCAGCGGGCGCCGGGCTCGATGACTTCGCAACGGCGTTTATGCGCATGGAAGTCGAACTGACCGGCACCCAGCCGAATACGGCAACGGTGACGACGTTCATCACATTTGCTGATGAAAACGGCCAACCACTACCAGGCCTTACAAAGGTACCATTCGGTTCGTTGACGCTGACCGGTTCCTTCGCGGATGCCCTGGCTGACGGCAACACTGCTGTTGGTGCTGGTTTCACCCACGTTGATGGTGGTTTCGGATCGGGCACGAATGTCGACTTCACCGCGACGCTTAACCGCTTCATGGTGACGGAAGGTATTTCGTCCGATGACGTCCTGCCGCCGAGCTTGACGCTCGATATCGAACCGCTCCTGACGGAGAACGACGACCTCGTCATCACGGTGACACCGTCCGACGACACCTCCTTGCCAGGAGACATCGCTCTCGATGGCGATGAGCTTGAGGTTATCGGGGGAGGCGACAATCTCCAGACGCCGTCATCCTTCGTGGACAACAATAATGGGACGTACACGTTCACCTATGAGGCGCCTGATGGCGGCTGGGTCGAACCAATTTCAGTTCAGGTCCTGGAGGATACTTTCCAGGATGAAGCGGGCAACTTTAATGGTCCTAGCGATCCGCAGCTTGTTTCAATCGGCCTGGATCCGCTTGATCCGTCGAACCCGAACTATGTCAACAATCTGCTGACCAGTCTGACAGATGCAGATGGCATCGCCACCGGTGGTAGCTATGACAACAACGCAACGGGCTCTGTCGTCCTCGATGTCCTGGCGGGTAAAAATAATATCCAGGTCTCGAACTTTGGTGCCGATAGCTTCAAGCTGACCAACACTGGCGACAAAAAAGTGGCGGCGGTATTCATTGACTTCCGCGACTCAATCTTGTCAGACAGCGTGGTGGACTTTGACGGCTCGGGCGGTGACACGGCTGCGAAGGTTTTCGCAGTGAATACCGACGGGATCGACGGCACCGGTCAGACCGGCATCTTCTTCGACTCCGCAACCGGCCTCGGGCCAAGTTCTGGAGCGGCCAAGGCGGATGCCGCGGCGAAGCTGGCCGACAACGATCCGTTCAATGATGTCTATTATCTGCCTGGAGATGCGCCACTGCCGAACACGACCGGTGCGGGCATCACATCGGGCGGTGGTTACAAAGGCCTTCTGGTCAAATTTGGCACTGACAATGGCGGCTTTGAAAATGGCGAGATTGTCGGCTTCTCTGGCGATATGGACCCGAACTCCATTGCTGGTCTGCCGAAGAGCGTTGTCGACAGTGGCGCGACGAACGGCTGGGATGTCGGTGGCATCTCAGGGGCTGAGGTTGCCGGGTCAAAATTCGTTGTCCTCTTCGATGATGGAACGACAGCCGAAGGTACCCTCACCAGTGACGGCAGTGGCGCCGGCACGATCGGCCGTGCTGTACAAGGTGGGGCCACTGAACAAGTCGGTCTTTCCGTCAACAACGGAAGCGGTGTCTACGGACTGACAGAGCCTGATATCATTGTTACCGGTGATCCGGGTCAGGTGGTCCAGGTCACCCTGACGAAAGGCTTCCAGCCGGTCACCAATGACAGTGGATCGCCAACGCAAACCGAAGCTCTGATCGAGTCCCGCCTTGCGATCTCTTCGCCGGACTTCCAGGTGAACAACTTCTTCGATGTTCAAACGATTTCGCTGACCATCGGAGCAAACGGACAGGCTATCGTACCGCCAGGGGCGTTCCAGTACTCAACGACCTTGTCGGGGGAAAGCTTCCCGGGTGATGATGTTCAGCCAATCCTGATCTCTGCGGTTGCTGTGGACTTCCAGGGCTTTGCGATCGGTGATGTTCAGCGTGAGGCGCTCACCAATCAGGGTGGTGCTGTTGTCGATGTTGAACCACAACTTCCTGGCTTCTTCGAGGCAAATGGTCTTGGTGGAAACAATCCATTCTTCAAGATCCAGATTGAAGATGTTGCGGCACTCAATGGCGGTATCGATCCGAATGGAAACTGGAACTATGTCACAGCGCCTGATAGCGAAGGGCGTCAGGCCGGGTTCCAGGGCAACGGCTACTACCTCTATGGCAGCAACACGAGCACAGGTATCAATGGGGTCGCACCGGCTGAATTGCTGGAATTCCAAATTGATATTCCAGAAGAGCTGGTTGGCGAGGTATTGAACTTCCGCATTCGTGCCTCCCGCGATGGTCTTGCTGCTGGCGATCAGCAGAACGATGCCTGGCTCGGCCTTACGAATGCGGACGGCACCGGTTCGATCGAGGAGTTTCTTGTGAATACCGGTGGCAACGAGCCAGAGCCGGTGAGCAGTGGCCTGATCAAAGTCTTCGGTGGGCCAAACAACGGTAACTGGGGCTATGCGACGAACTTTGATGGCGTCCCCGGAAATCCAGGTGTTGATATCGAGTTCGACGAACCTGGCAAATACATCCTCCAAATCGGCGGACGCAGCCAAGGCTTCCATATCGACTGGATTGAACTCTATGTTGGCAATGCACCGGGTGAGCAAGCTGCGAACTCCACATTCGTGCCGACAGGTCCGCAACCGGTCAGCCTTGTCGATCCGATCGAAGACATTACGATTGCTGATGGTGAAACGGGCACCTTCCAGGTGCCGACCGATACCTTCAACGATCCAAATGGTGATCCGATCGACTATTCAGTTTCGATCAGTACACTGTCGGGCCCCGGTACAGGTGTTGGTGGTGTCTCAATCAATGAAGGCACCGGCTTGATCTCTGGGCTGAATGGGCTAGCGATCGGTACCTATGAAGTGATCGTGACGGCTGAGACGCAGGATCCACTTTCACAGGCAACCGATACTTTCGTCATCAATGTCGTCGACGAGGTCCTCCTTGAGACGATTGAAATCTCCGTGGATGCGGCTGGTGACGATTACGAGGAGAAAGGCGGCGGAACCTCCGGCGACCTGGAACTTGGCGACAATGGAGGCCCGCAGCGTGTTGGTATTCGCTTTGACGATATCGACATCCCTGCCGGCGCGACCATTACCGATGCCTACATCGAGTTCGAAGCACTTGAAGATGGCTCGGGAGCAGCGAACTTCTCCATCGGCATCGAAGACTCCGAAAATGCCGGTGCCTTTGCGTCGCCTGCAGATCTTCTCGGTCGTCCAATTGACGGCACAGAAGCTTGGACCAATGTCGAGGCATGGGTTGACGGTCAGACCTATCGCACGCCGAACCTGAAAGATCTCATTGAAGGTGTAATCGGCGGTGACGGGATCTCTGACGGCGCTCTTGCCTTCCTCATCGACCCGACTTCGGGTGGAAGCTCACGGGTTGCCGTACCGTTTGGGGGCCCGGGTGCGGCACCGAAACTCGTCATTGAGTTCGGTTCAACCGGCGGTGGCGGTAACACGGCGCCGGTGGTGATCAATGATACGATCATTCCGGATGTTGTTCCGCTGACGGAAGGTGATCCGGCAGAGAATTACAATCTCGACAATGTCTTCGACGATGCCGAAGATAATGATCTGGATTACTCTGTATCTGGTGCAGGTGCGCAGTTCGTTTCAATTTCCGGATCGACTCTGATGGTCAATGCGCCTTCGCCGCTAGCGGCAACGGAAGTGACCGTAACGGCGACGGACGATCAGGGTCTGATGGCTGAAGAAACCTTCACGCTCTCGGTCGCGGAAGACGCACCAGACAACACCGATCCGGTGGTTGAGGATGCGGGTGTCATTCCGGCAAGCGTTACACTGACCGAAGGTGATCCTTCCCAGGCGTTCGATCTGAATGACGTCTTCCAGGATGCTGAAGACGGAGACAATCTCACTTACTCCGTGTCCGGCGCAGGCGCACAGTTCGTGTCAATCTCGAACTCAACACTGACAGTGAATGCCCCGGCGGCGCTTGCGGCCACCACAATCACTGTCACGGCATTTGACAGCGCGCTGGCTTCCGTGAGTGAGACATTCACGCTGACAGTTCAAAGCGATGGCGGCGGGGTTGATCCACAATTCGTCCTTGCCTTCGATGTGCTGGACGGAAATGCGGTCGAAGTCGACAATCTGCCTGACGGCGGCACAATCGACCTGGCTGACTTCCAAGGAAACATCGAGTTTACCGGTCAGTTCCCAGGTAACGCTGACCCGGGCTCACTGACCTTGGAAATCAAGGATAGCGGTGGCAACACGGTCGCTTCTGCGGATGAGAACGGAGCACCGTTCGATATTCCAAACATCGACCCGAATGTCTTCGCGGAAGGGGCGTACACGTTGGAATACACCGTGTTCTCCGCTCAAAACGGCCAAACGGGATCGATCCTGGCGACTAACTCCTTCGCCTTCAATGTGGTCGATACATCAGGCGGTGCATCCGACTTCGCGATCGACGTTGGGTTGACTGAAGCTGAAGATCTTGAGCTTTCGAGTGCCTATTCCATCGAGAGCCGAGGCAATGCGTCGGGCGGCGAACTGGCCAAACTGAGCGGCGCTGTTGGGACCGCTGGCACGGTCACGGGGTCGTTCGTTGGAGACACGGGCGTTTACGACGTAACCGTCGAGATCTTCAACGAAACCGACGGCGAGTCACCATTCACCCTGATCGTCAACGGAAACGGTGTGGGGACCTTCATCGCGACGGGCCCGACCTCAGGTGCCGGGACTGGTGTGCCGGACAGCTTCACCTTCTCTGGTGTGTCATTGTCCCAGGGCGATACGATCGCGATTGAGAGCGAGGTGAACTCTGGCTCGAATGGCGGTACTGAGTTGGGTCGGATTGACGCGATCGATATTGTCGAAGCGGTTGCGGTGACAACGGCCTCTGCATCGATCATGGCAGCCGACGATCAACTCGATACGTCCGCTATCGCCAGCATGCCGGTGGTCACCGTTATGAGTGCCGGAACCCAGAAAGACGATCCTCAAATGATCGAACTGATGAGCGGTGGCTTCCAGAAGTCAACGACTGAGGTCATCGAGGAGAACGCCAATGGTGTCCAAAGCCAGGAAGAAACCGGTCCGGCTGCCCAGGCGGCAGACGAGCCAATGCTGGCAGAAGACTTCATGGAAGCACTCGAGGAAGAGAATAATCTGATGAACCCAGGTCTCATTAACCTCGTCGACTTTTAGTCTCTCTGAAAGAAAACACTTTTTTGGTGAAAGCGCGGTCAGTTTGGCCGCGCTTTTGCTTATTGAAGGTCCATGACTTAAATTGTCTGAGGAGAGAACAGCTCCCGCTTGGTGAAGCCGCGCCGTCACGGTGCTCCCCCTCGGGCTAGGCCGCTTTCCCCAGGAGCTGGCCCCCTGTACGGGCGAACCAAGCGGGTCTTAAAGGTGAATGGAACCGATGTTGAAAGCGCCTGAGCCGAAACTTGAGACCGCAAAGCGCGACGCACGGCGTCTTCTCTGGAAAGCGGGCGGTTTCAGCTTTTTCGTGAATATGCTGATGCTCACCGGGCCGCTCTACATGCTCCAGATCTATGACCGCGTTCTCGGCAGCCGGTCCAATGAAACTCTCGTGGTCATCACGCTGTTGATTCTCGGGCTCTTTGCGGCGATGGCGCTTCTTGATTTTGCCCGCGGGGCCCTGCTCGCCCGAGCCGGCTCGGCGTTTGAAAATCAACTAAAAGAACTGACTTTCGATCTCTCCATGGATGTAAGCCGGGAAGGGGCATCCGGCACAGAACAGCCCTTGAAGGACCTCCGCCAGATCCGCCAGTTCGTGGCAAGCCCTGCATTGACAGCTGTGTTCGATGCGCCTTGGACGCCAATTTTTTTGAGCATCATATTCATGATGCACTGGTTGCTCGGTCTCGTGGCCATTTTTGGCTTTCTGGTATTGCTTTGCCTTGCCATTGTGAACGAGCGAGTCTCGCGGAAAGCCAATGAGACCGCCCATGGTATGACGTCTGCAGCTGACCGGGTGGCGATCGCGGCGATGCGTAATGCTGCTGCCGTTGATGCTATGGGGATGCGCGAAAAGCTCCGGACCCGGTGGATGCAAATGAGCGGTCAGGCTGACGTGAGTTCCGCTTTGGCAACAGACCGGATTGGCGGGTTTACCGCGGCCACAAAAGCGTTTCGCTTCTTTTTGCAGTCAGCGATCTTGGGGACGGGTGCCTTTCTTGCCATTCAAGGCGCCGTGACGCCGGGCGTCATGATTGCAGCATCGATCATCACCGGGAGAGCGCTTGCCCCTCTTGAGATCGTCACGGGCCAATGGCGCAACTTCGCCATGACACTGTCTGCCTACAAACGGTTCAACCAGTTTATTGGCCCTGCCATGCCTGCGCCGGCACGCACACCCTTGCCAGCGCCCATTGGCGCCCTTCGCGTGGATAAGGTTTTCTGCCAGCCGACTGGTGCCAAGACCCCCATCATTAAAGGAATCTCCTTTGAACTGGCGCCGGGTGAGTCTCTCGGCATCATCGGGCCAAGTGCGGCTGGCAAGTCTACGCTTGCCCGCGCGCTGGTGGGTGTGGAACTTGTACGGGCCGGCGAAATCCGACTTGATGGAGCTGACTTGCGCCATTGGGACCGCTCTGCTCTCGGCAATCATATCGGTTTCCTGCCTCAGGAAGTTGAGCTCTTTGCCGGGACAGCGGCGCAGAACATTGCCCGCCTTGAAGAAGAGGTCGATGGCGAGGCAGTGATTGCGGCCGCAGAAGCTGCGGACGCCCACGAGATGATCCTTTCTTTTCCTGAAGGCTATGACACGGAGATCGGCGAGCGCGGGCGCCATCTGTCTGCGGGCCAACGTCAGCGTCTTGGTCTTGCGAGGGCTTTGTACAAGGACCCGTCTCTGGTCGTGCTTGATGAACCTAACGCCAATCTCGACGCGGAAGGCGATGCGGCCCTGAATACAGCCCTCCGCAGGCTGAAGGAGCGGGCAGCCACTGTGGTCATTGTCGCGCACCGGCCCGCCGCAATCGAGACAGTAGACAAGCTCATGCTGCTAGCTGATGGCGAAGTCCGTGGCTTTGGCCCGCGGGAGGAGATCCTCCAGAAGATTATGCCGAACCGGGCCATTGCGGGATCGCCGCCGCCGCGACCGGATCCCGGTCCGACCCCAGGTCCAAACCCAGAGCCGAACTCAGAGCCAAACCCAGGGCCAATGCCAACCCCAACCCCAGCTCCAACTCAGGCTTAACCAACCCTGATGCTATAAGAGCTTTAAGAGATTTTGCTATGACACTTGCGATGCCAGTTGAAGACACCGGCCCCAAGCCTGCCTCGGAGGGATACTTCGTTAAACTTGGCCTTGCTGTCATTACATTCGTTTTCGGTGGTATCTTCCTTTGGTCCGTACTCGCCCCAATCGATAGCGCCATCGTCGCCCCCGGCCAAATCGTGGTGGAAACCAACCGAAAAGAGATACAGCACCTTGAAGGCGGTGTCGTTGGCGCCATCCAGGTAAAAGAAGGCGACAAAGTCACCGCAGGCCAAGTTGTCGCACGGCTGGAAGATACCGTTCAGAAAGCCAATGTTGCCCTACTTGATGGTCAGCTTACAGAGCTTTACGCTCGGCGGGCGCGCCTTGAAGCAGAACGAGATGGCGTCGATGCTATGGCTGAGCCGCGCGGTGTAGAGGAAATCCTTGCGACGAATGCATTTGCTGGGAAGATTGCTGGACAGCTGGCGTTGTTCCAGGCTCGCCGACAAACCAGATCCACGCAGGTCTCCCTCCTGAATGAAAGCGTGACACAGCAAAAGAAGCGCATTCAGGGGTTTAACGCCCAGATCAGATCGCTTCGCGAGCAAAAGGCGTTGATCAAAGAAGAACTCGACGGTGTGCGGACATTGCTTGAGCAGGGCTTTGCGTCCAAAACGCAGCTGCGCGAACTGGAGCGAGAAGAAAAGAGACTGAACGGCGAGAGTGGCTCGCTGCGAGCGGGAGTTGCTGAGGCCGATAGCCTTATTTCGGAAGCTCAAATCGAGATTGAACGCCTCGCTGAGTTGGGCCGAGAGGAAGCCATCACGGAATTGCGGGACGTTGAGGTTTCCATTGCCGAAGCGGAAGAACGCCGCGTAACGGCCCTTGATGCCTTGCGTCGGACCGAAATTCGTTCCCCTCAAGCCGGGCGTGTCTTGAACCTGGCGGTTTTCACCGTTGGCGGTGTCATCGGGCCGGGCCAGCCTTTGATGGAAATCGTCCCCGGAGGGGACCGCCTGCTCGTATCAGCTCGTGTCGCACCTCAAGATGTCGATAAAGTCCGTATGGGTCAGGAAACACTGGTGCGGTTTTCAACTTTTGGTTCCCGCCAGACCCCTGAAGCAACAGGCCTGGTAAAGACAATTTCCGCCGATAGCATCATCGACGAAATGACGGGCATGTCGTTCTATAATGTGACGGTTGAACTCCCTGCGGATGATGAACTCGCCCAGATCCTGCGTGGTGAGACGTTGGTGCCCGGTATGCCAGTTGAGACATTCATCCGCACCGGGTCGAAATCAGCAATCAGCTATCTCCTGAAACCACTAACGGATTCCATGGCGCGCTCTTTACGCGAGGAATAAGTACCGTTCATTCTTGTAATCCCAGATACGAAAAAGCCGGATACGGAATGCGTCCATATCCGGCTTGATTTGTTTTGAGGTTTAAAACCCTTAGGCGGTGACGAGAACGTCCTCCGGCACGAGGGCTTCTTGAGCGAGATCAAAGACCGTCTCGTCGATCGCGGCGATGCCCGGCGCTGGCGCTTCTTCACTACTCAGCGGTGCCATGATAGTGCGACCATCCTGAAGGTCTGACGTGATCGGCGCCTCAGTCGCTGCGCTGGTGTCGATCAGCTCTTTTGTGATCCCGCCGGAGGTCATGACAATCTGTTCTTCAATGGTGAAGTCGACAGCGAAACTGCCGAGTACAGAGCCATTGCCATTTTTACCCTCATAGACCGTGATCTCGACGCTGTGGTTACCGGCACCGAAGTCCGTGCCGCCGAAGAAATCACCGTCGGTATCGTCCCCGAACAGAGCATATGGCTCAACGTTCTCAACCCGTGACGTGCCGTCATAGCTGAGGCGCACACTGCCGTCGAAATCAACGCCGTCTGCTTTTTCCAGGAAGAACGTGGTGCGGTTGCCGTTGTTCACGGCTGACGCTGCCACGCTGCTGCCACTGCTTTCACCGTCGACGAGAACGGTATCGCTGACAGTATCAGCAAGACCAAACTCGAACATGTCAGCGATAGAAGGAGCCGGCGTTGGTTCGGCTGCTGGTGCAGGTTCTGGCGCCGGTGTTGGAGCAGGCGCTGGTGCTGAAACCGCCGGTGTGTCGTTGGCTTCTTCCTGCACAGGGGCCGGCGCTTGCGCTGGCGGTGGGGCTGCCTGAGCAACTTCGTCACTCACGGTAAACGAAAGCTCTGATGAGCCAACTTTTTGGCCTGTGCCGCCCGTGCCGCTATAGAAGTCGACAGCGACAGTATAGCTGCCATCTGACAGGGACTGACCAGCGTAGTTTCCGTTTTTGTCACCGTAGAGGGCGTAAGGCACGACGTTTTCTGTTTGCACCTTCCCGCCGTTCACGGAGAGTTTTGCACTCTGAACCGCGCCGCCGTCCGCCGGAACAGCCTGAATGCTGTAATTGCCTGCTGACAGAATATCCGGGTCTACATTCGGGTTCTCCGACAGGTTTTGAACTTGCTCGTCTGTATCAGCATCGATGAGCCAGAACGTTGCACCAACACCGCTTGATGGCGGGTTAGCTGGTGGATCGACTGGATCGCTAACCGGCGGCTCATCAGTTGGTGCATCATCGCCAGCATCCATCTGACCATCATCGGCAGGCTGATCGTCAGCCGGTTCCTCTGGGGTCTGATCGACAGGCTCATCAACCGGCTCTTCAACCGGTTCTTCAACTGGTGGTACTACTGGCTCTGCCGGTGCACTCGCCTCTTCTTCCACCTCAAATGAGATCGTTTCGGAAAGCAGCTGCGATCCGGACCCATTCGCCCCACTATAAAGCTGGACACTGATGGTGTAGGTGCCCTCGTCGAAGTTCTCGCCTTCATAGTTGCCATTGGTGTCCCCAAAGAGGGCAAATGGTTCGACATTCTCCGTTTGTGTGCCACTACCATTTAAGCTCAATTTTGCACTGTTGACACGCCCCTCATCGCTCCCGGTTGGGAAAGCGGCAATGCTGAACGATCCGCTGGCGATTGCGTCTGGGTCAATGGTCTCTCCATCGCTCAGTTTACGCACAGCGGTGTTGGTCGCTGCATCAATCAGATAGAGGTCCACGCCCAAATCGCCGGTCGGTGGTGTGGGCGTTGGTGTTGGCGTCGGAGTTGGAGCTGGATCCGGTGTGCCCGGATTGTCTTGTGGCGGGGTCGGTTGCGTTGTTCCATCGATCGTCAGGTCGACAATCTGAGAGCTTGGTGCATTATTATCGCGGCTGGCAGAGCCTTTTTGAATATGGATTTCATCAAGGCCTGCCTGATGTGACCGGCCTGAAACGAACAACTCAAAGACACCGTCATTCTGGTCGATCATTTGCTGGGTGATCGTGACTTTAGCCTGCGACTTCTGGTGGTTCACATCATAAGTACTGGCCCACTTAAACTCTTCGCGGTTCCCACTGAAGAAGACCTTTTTGTAATTTTCGTCTTCGAACTTGACGAAAAAGTCGTTGTTGCGGTCGCTCTCTTCGCCAGTAACGGGGCGAATGGCGCGCAAAGTGATGTAATAAGTGCCAGGTTCATCAGCGGTGAACTGGAACTTCATCGGCGCAGTCCGTTCCTGACCGGCGTTGTTACTCCCAAAATAGTCGTTACCCGTCCAAAGAAGGACACCGTCGCCTTTGTAGCCTGGGAACTCTTTCGTCAGGCGCCAGTTATTGTTCGCACTTGAGCCCTGAAACAAGAACTCTCCGTCTTCAGCCTGCATGACCACACGGCCATCTTCCATCAGGTGAACGTTTTCAACAATCACGTTACTTACTCCACTTGTATCGTCTTGAGGTTGGTCGTTGTCATCGTTTCCGGGTGCTGGTGGCTCAACCGTTGCGTCCGGTTTACCGTCAATATTGGTATTCTGGACAAGGATCACCCAGTCTTTGCCCTGATCTTGAGGAGCGCCGCCAATCTGTTGAATGCCGCCGCCACTGATTTGTCCGTCTGCGATCAATTGACCGCCTTCGCGTGGGTTGAACCAGTAGACGTCAAAGGTCTCGCCGCCTTCACCGCGCAGATCGAGACGCACATCGTTAGCTTCGCCATAAGGAAGGTAGATCGTGTAGTACTCGCCTTCCTTGGCCATAACGTAGTCGCCCGTGTTGATGGTCAGGCCGTCCGCATCGGTCATATCCCAGAATGGGATGTAGTCATTGAAGAAGCTTGTCGCTGCTGATGTCCATGTCCAGACCGATTCATGCGCCTTGAAGTCGTCAATATTCTGGTCAAGGGAATGTCCGGAAGACCCTTTGAAGTACCAATTAACACCGGAGCCGCCGACCGTCAGAGTACCCCAGAGCTCTTGGCGGAGTGTCCTCTCGTTATTGCTATCGGGATTGTTTGAATAGAGATCAATGATCCCGTTGGAACTGGAGTCTTCGTCCCAGGCAAGGATCCAGGGATCGCCTGCTGCCGCTGACTTGTCACGGAACTCAATGAACTTCTCGCGCACATTGCCGGCGCTTGTCTGCAGAGAAAGCCCGTCGAAATCGTCAAAGCCAATAAGCGGGTCATAGACTTGATTGTGTTGACCGGGGAATGTGTGTGCGACAATGACATGATCATAGGCATCAACGTCTTTGACGAAGTCAGCCATGTCCCTCAGTTCCTGCGTCGAGTTGGTGTTCTCCTCGCCAAGGTTCCACTGTATCCCGTTGTTGTGTCCAAAACGTGCAATCATCTCGCGCATATAGATTAGGCGTTCAGCGCTCAGACTTGTGCCAGAGACGTTCGTGCCGCCATTAAGGAGCTGATCGTTTTCAGTTTCCTGAAAGAGAATGTTTTTGTAGATGCCCTGCGCGTCCATATGGTCGAAGAGGATTTCCCACTGGGCCAGCTTTGAAACATCATAGGTCGCGAAGTCATCGAGATTGAGACCATTGATGTTGTTAACAGCTTGGTTGATCGAATTAACATTTTTGTTGATCTTGCCAAAGTCATTGTCCGCCCATGGCCATACGTCGCGGCCATCACCGCCAGCCGTATTCGTCAGTATGTAGATGGTGTTCAGATCTTGATCGGCAATATAGTTGACGGCCCCCAGGATATTCGTGCCTTTGCCCCCATCCCATGTGGGATCGCCGGCATTGAAATCGCTAGCGTGGTTGTTGAAATCATGCCGCCCGCCAGATGTGCCATCAATATCGGAATTGGCGAGAAAGTTTTCCGGCACGCCCGGTCCACCACGGACAAAATAGTCCCCGTCGCCCTGGTGTTGTAGGTGATGGCTATCCTCGCCCTGAACAATCATGCCCTTGGCGCGGAAGTCCTCGCCGGTTTTGTCTGTAGGGGAAACGTCGATTGAACCGCTTTCGCCATTAATGAATGAAACCGCCTGACCGGCGTTTGGATCTGTGGAAGCGGCAATGTTGTCGCCGGTGCGGAAAGACGCCTCATAGGTCCAGTTCCCCTCTGAAGGAGGATTAAAATTCACCCGCCAGACATTGCCCGATGTCGCATTGGTGTTGGCCGCGTTCCCATCGGCTGCGAAAAAGCCAGGAACAACGATCGTCTCGCCTGTGTCTTGGTTCGTAAACGTAACATCCAGGCGGTAGTCACGGAACGTGGTTGCGTTCTCGGAAAAATTCTGTGGCGAGGTAAAATCAACAGTGATTTTGTGCCATGTCATGGTCGTTCCGGATACTGTCGAGGCCATGAGCAAACTCCTTTAGGTTGGTGGTCAGGCAGTGGTGAATTCGATGTGGTGCGAGTGATCGAATACGGGTGAAACATAAGCCGAGAATTCCTTACACAAGCCTTGAGAAAAGCATTGCTTTGCACGCGACGGAAAACCGGTAGTTTTTGTCAAATACTCTAGAAAACTGAATTTACTTGTATTTTTCAGCTGTATGATTTTTTCTATCCAGATCTGTACGGAATTTAAGATCTGTAAACGGATGAAGAAATGGAAAGGTCTGTATTGAGATAATTGTTCTTCAATTTTAGATTGATTGATATGCGGCCTAATTCGCTTCACAGGGGAATGCCAAAGTCATGCCATAGCCGCGCAGATGAATAATCATCTTCGCAGTGACGACTTCCGCTGTTTTGAAGCAAACTTCATTGAATGAAGCCAATTCCGTATTAGGCGTAAAGATTGCGTCTGCCATGGCGGTTATTCTTCCCGGAATGTCCGCGCGAAGCTGTCTGTGAGGGGCTTTGAAAGATAGGCGATTGCAGGCTGGGTCCCAGTCTCGATGTAAACTTCCGCTGGCATCCCCGGAGAGACGCCCTGACGCAGAAGACTGGCCAGCTTTTTTTCGGGCAAATCAAGGATGGCCTTGAAGTAGACCGATCCAGTGCGCTCATCGTCGAGCGCGTCTGCGGAAACGCCGATGACTTCCGTTTCGATTTCCGGCGACATCCCCCCGCTGAGGCTTGTAAAGCGCACCCGCGCGGACGCGCCACTCTCGATTTTGTCGATATCTGCCGGGCTGACTTTTGCGCTCAAAACAAGGCGGTCATCATCGGGCACGATGGACATGATCTGTTCACCGGGACGAATGACGCCGCCAATGGTGTGGACTGACAGGGCAAGCACACGCCCGTCGCGTGGAGCAAAAACACTTGTCCGTTCAAGGATGGCTTTTGACTTCTGATGTTCTTCCGTGAGGGCGGCGAGAGCCGTTTGGACCCCGGCATATTCTTCGCTTAAGGTTTGTTTGCGGGTCAACTCCAGACGCGCAAGCTCAAGCCCTGAGGCCGACTGTTCTTCCTGAGCTGCGGCCAGTTGGGTTTCCAGTGCCGCTTTCTCGGTAATCAGTTCCTCTACGGAGCGCTGAAGCTGGATAACGCTGATTTCTGACTGAAACCCTTCCTTGCGAAGCTTGGTTGCGATCGAAAGCTCTTTGCGAGCTCCGCCAATCTGGCGTGCTAGCGACGCGATCTGTGTTTCCAGACCAGCAACCTGTTGGCCAAGCTTCTTTTCCTGGCTGTTCAGCAGGTTGACCTCTGTTTCGAAGGCGCGCTTGCGGGCCTGAAACAGAGATTCCTGGACGAGATAGCTATCGCGCACTTTCCGGCGGAGGGCTTTTGATGCCGTCTTGGGAAACTTGGGCTCAACCATGTCGTCGTCGCTGGCCAGTGCGGCTTGAAGTCTGGTTGCTTTCGCCATTTGATCGGCAAGCTGAGCTTCCACATTTGCAAGGTCCGCGCGAGCTTTGGCGTCGTCGAACTCTAGGAGCAGCTCATCTTTTTTGACGAACTGGTTTTCGCGGACATTGATGGTGGCAACAATGCCCCCTTCCAGGTGCTGGATCGCCTTGAGATTTGATTCAACTTCCACAGTGCCGGCAGCGACAACAGCGCTTTTGATGGGGGCGGCAATGGACCAGACCATCAAAGTGCCGACAAAAACAGCAGAAGCAATCGCGGCATTTTTGATGAGAGCGTCAGCCCCATCACCGGTGCGCCGTTTTTCGCTTTGTTGGGACGATTTTTCGTCAACGGGAACTGGCGCGCGGGACTTTGTTGAGAGGACAGGCAGGGTCGTCATGATTTTGTCCCCCTGACGCTGAGGCGGGTGACTTTTCGCTCACCTGGTGCTGCCGCGCCGGAGAGCCTGGCCATGACTGTGTCTTTGTCACCGAACATTTTCTGCCGACCGCCTTCCATCACCAGCATCTTGGTGACCACGTCCAGGGACGAGTGCCGATGGGTCACAATAACCGTTGTGAGGTCCTTGGCCTTTCGCGCTTCGATGGCCTCGGACAAGGCAGTCTCCCCAGCTACATCAAGGTTTGCATTGGGCTCATCCAGAATGACCAGCGGCGGCGTGCCGAACAGGGCTCGGGCAAGTCCGATGCGCTGGCGTTGACCGCCAGAAAGGAAGCGCCCCCCAACACCGACTTGTGTCTCATAGCCATCACTCAGCCTCAGGATCATATCATGGGCGCCCGCATCGATCGCGGCACTGACGACTTTGTCGCTGTCGATATTCTTTGCCAGGCGGGCGATGTTCTCTGCAACGGTGCCTTCGAATAGTTCCACGTCCTGGGGCAAAAAACCAATCTGGCTGCCGCGATAAGCATCCGATAAAGTGCCGAGTTCAGCACCATCGAGCCTGATCGCGCCGTGTCCGACAGCCCAGGCTCCAGCCAGCGATTTAGCAAGGGTCGATTTACCGCTGGCGCTAGGGCCGACCACTGCAAGCACATCACCGGGTTTGATTTCAAAGCGTACGCCATCAATGATTGGCTGCCCCGCGGCATCGGATCTGAGGCCAGCGCTCGCCAAATCGCTAGGGGCATAGACGGCTACGTCGTGTGCAGATAAAACGCCGCGGGCTGCCGGAAGTTCTGTGCGGCGACTGTCTTGTACATCAGCAGACTCAAGGCCTTTTTTCAGACGCGCCCAGGCGGCTCTTGCGGAGACAAATGCGGGCCACTGAGCAATCCCCTGGTCAATCGGCGCAAGGGCGCGGCCAACAAGAATTGATGAGGCAATCATCACCCCTGGTGTGATTTCCTGGAGGATCGCCAGATATGCGCCGACACCAAGAATGGAAGATTGAAGAGCGAGCCGAAGCGCCTTTGTTGCCGATGAAAATGCACCGATACCATCGGCTCCAACCCGGCCCGCGTCGAGTGAGCGTCGGTAGACATTGGCCCAGCGCAGCCGAAGAGCATCGCGCATGCCCATGGCCTTTGCTGCATCGATATTGCGCGCATAACCGGCAATAAGCATATCAGCTTCGCGTGCTGTTTCTTCGGCCTTGCGCAATGGTTCGGCATTACGACGCTGATTAATCACGGCAAGGACCATCAGGACAACGCCGCCCGCAACCGCAACGGACCCCAGAACCGGATGGATCAAGAAAATGATCAGTAAAAAGATGGGTGTCCACATCCCGTCAAAGACGGCGGCAATGGCGGGACTTGCAATAAACTTCCGCACAATGCGCAAATCCTGTAGCGATGATGCCGCAGAAGAGTTTTGGCCTGATGTTAGGGTGAGGTCAAATGCCGGCAGGGCGATTGTCTTGTCAAAGCGTTGAGCGACGCGGGCCATGAGCCCTGTGCGGGAAAAATCAAGGAACCCGGAAAGAAGGTAACACGCCGCCAGAAGGATCGACAAAGCAACCAACGTTTCTATACCGTTTGAGGACAAGACGCGGTCATAGATCTGCATCATGTAGAGCGGACCAGCCAGTGCGAGCAGATTAATCAGCGCAGAGAATACAGCGACGGCCATAATCAGCTGGCGAACTTTCCGCTTCACAGCATCAACAGATTTCATGATCCCGCCCGTCTTAAACTAAGAACCCACACGTCAGATACGGTAGTTCGATATCTGGACATAGGCCCGAGGCCGTCGTCACACTTTTGAACCCGCACCAATAATGTCAGGGTCGGTATTAACTCCCACGGATCATGTTTATTAATGATAAAGTCGTAAGACAGGGGTGTTTGGTTTGAAAATCGAAACTGTCATTGTGCGACGTATTACAAATTTGACAGAGGTTGTTACTTTCGAATTAATATGCTTACGAATTAAATTATTCAGCATTCTCTGCGCGCAAAAAATACCTTTTAAAAACAATGACTTGTGCGCATGCAAGGCATGGTTGAAGTGGGTCTGCCGCCTCGCGGGCATTTCTTGCGCTGATGTCCCGTAAAGAGAGTGGGGCTTTGAGATTCAGCTTTTTGGTTAATCATGGAGGTTAACATCAGGAGCAGAGTTCGTGATTCGTGGACCATTTTTAATGGGCTAGCGACGCCTCAAGCTATGCCGCACCGTAAGAAAGCAGACGAATTTTTCGTCGACGCTTCGCGCTATCAGGGTGGTGTGCGTGGCTTCCGAACGGCTGTTGGCCCCAAAAAAAGCCGGACATAATGCCCGGCTTTTACTTTTCTCGGTTTGGTCGATGGCCTTACTCGGCAGGCGCTTCTTCACTTTCAGCTTCCGCTTCCACTGGTGCTGGGGCCGGAAACGGAACTGGATCTTCAGACAGGGTGCCGAGAAACGCCAGAATGTCAGCGCGCTGTTCTGCTTTAGGGAAACGCTGAACCATTGCCGTGCCCGGAATATAGTCTTGGGAATTCCTCAGATATTGATCGAGCCGCTCGTAGCTCCATTCACCGCCTGCGCCCTTTAGTGCGCCGGAATATCCAAACCCGGCAACGCCGGCGACGTCGCGGCCGACAACATCCCAAAGGGCAGGGCCTGTGCCATTACCGCCGTTTTTGTTGAGCGAATGGCAGGAAACGCACAAAGCCGCACGGCGCTCACCGGCTTGCGGAGAGGCGCTGGCGAGGAGTGTGCCGAGGTCCAGCTCTTTCTTCTTTTCGCCGCCACCGGCCGCAAGTTCGATCTCAACGGGATATCCGGCGAATGGATTTTCGCCTTCATGCCCACCTCCATGGTGCCCGCCGCCGAGTAGCGCATTTGCCAATTGGGGCAAGCCAAAAAAGAGGAGAAGGGCCGTGAGGATCGCTGCGGCCAGCTTATTACCGAACAATGGGTCGTTCATGGAGAGTACCTTGCAAAATGGGCAGTTCGTTGCTGGGCGTCTTAGCGAGTGGCACAGCGCAGTGCAATGTAATCAAAGGCCCCGTTCTGCGCGGCTTTTAGGCGCGGCGATTGGGCGCTTCAGAAACTTGATCTAAACGCAAGGAGTGCGTTTCTCGTCGTGACTGAAGGTCGCGCGTCCCCACAAGATGCGGTCACGGAGCGGTCCCGGGAGAAGGCTCAACCGAGCGATTCATCGATAAACCTGGTCCACGCTAGTGGTCATAACGCCTCTCGGCAGCTTGCCTCTGTGGCCGGAGCGGTGAATATGGCCGACTAAACTCGCCGCGATCGTGCACGGCAAAAAATAAGGTGATATCCATGGACACAAAGACTGTGTCGGACACAAAGACTGTGTCGTTCCAGGGCGAGCGAGGCGCTTACTCCGAAATTGCCTGCGAGTTGTTCGCGCCGGACCTTCAACCGGTGGCTTGTCCTACATTTGAATACGCGCTGGCGCTGGTGGGCGAGCAAAATGCAGAGCGCGCCATGCTACCCGTTGAAAACTCCTTGGCCGGGCGGGTCGCTGACATCTACCACCTGCTCCCCCAAACGGACTTGCATATTATTGCTGAGCACTTCCTCCAGATCCGCCACCAGTTGCTCGTCGTCCCCGGAACAGATCTTTCTAATGTCAAAGTTGTTCGCTCTCACGCCATGGCGCTGGGCCAATGCCGGGGCATTATCCAGGAGTTGGGTATTCGCCCGATTGTCGCTGGCGACACGGCCGGTGCTGCCATGCGGCTTGCGGAAACGGGGAACAGGGAAGAGGCCGTGATTGCTTCGGCAAAGGCCGCTGAAATTTACGGCCTCGAAATAGCCCGCACAAATGTAGAAGACGCCGGTCATAACACGACGCGCTTTTTGGAAATGGCCCGCGAGCCCGCTGATCCCGATAGAGATGAGCCCGTCATTACGAGCTTCGTCTTTCAGGTGCGCAATATTCCGGCCGCTCTCTACAAAGCCATGGGCGGGTTTGCGACCAATGGGGTCAATATGACCAAGCTGGAAAGCTATATGCGCGAGGGCTCATTTACGGCCACCATGTTCTATGCGGATATCGAGGGCCATCCGGACCAGGAGCCGGTTCGCCTCGCACTGGAAGAGCTTGGGTTTTTCTCAAGTCGGTTGAAAATCCTCGGTGTTTACCGGTCGGCCCGGTCGCGCCAATCCTGAAACGCTCCGACTTGACGCACTGGCGAACCTGAAGCGCTGGGAATCCTGAACTGGTTATTGACTAGGGCATTGAATCCCAATGCCTTTTGGGACGATTTTGTAATATTTCTTTCATAGAGTATGCTTTGCGCACAGATCGGCCGGTCAACGGTCGGCGAATGACATATAATCGTGTGTAGGGCTCATCTTTGTTGCGTTTATTGCGTTTGATCTCCGTGGTGGGGTGTGTGATTGCCGTGGCGGCTTGTTCGTCAACGGGGGGATCGCGCGCGCGCCTGATCGATGGCGGTATTTCCAGTCCGCCACCTGGCTTTATTACCTATTGTTTTGAGTATGCAGAGATCTGCGGCACCGAGAGGCGGTCCGGTCAACTGTTGGCTTTCGATTTTGCCCAGCTGGAAACGGTCAACGCCCAGGTCAACGCGTCGATCCAGGCTCAAGAAGAGGCGCGAGGGTCGGACGTATGGCGGATTGTGAGCGGGACGGAAACGGATAGCTCAGGCGATTGCGAAGACTATGCGCTCGTCAAGCAGCAACGGTTGCTGGCGCTTGGCTGGCCGCGGGAGGTTTTGCGCCTCGCGGTAGTCAAAGTGCCCGGCGTCGGCGCCCACACTGTGCTGGTCGTTTCGATGCCCGACACGGATTATCTTCTCGATAATCTGTCTTCTGAGGTCACGCCGTGGGATCAATCCGGCTATCGCTTTGAGAAATGGCAGTCCAGAACCCAGGACCTTGCCTGGACCAAGGTTTCTCACACCTAGTCCACATCATCGTCCTTCGTCAAAAAACCCGGCGCACCAGGAGTGCACCGGGTCGGTTAAGTGCGTTTCGGTGGCGAGACAGCGCTCGAAGCCTCAGCGATTAGCGCTTCGTTGCCGCCGTGAAGACGTCAGATGAGCTGCGCTCTGCATGGACAGCAGCAAGGGCTGTCGATTGCGTTGTAGAGACAGCGTTTGCGATCGCGATTTCACGGCATTCATTCACTGCGCGTTCAGCGCCCAGGTTACGACCCGTCACGTCACCACAAACCCGGTTGGCCGCTTGTTCAAGCCGTGCGAATGCGGCTTCTGCGCCCGACCGTGAATTCATGTCCAGTCCGGCCATGTTCACCGTCGCGGTGATGTCGCCATTCGCGGCAAGTTGTGTGGTCACCGAGCGGTTTGGCAGGACATGGTTTTGAGCCGCAGCTACATTGAAGAGGCCTTGCGAGGTCACTTTGTCGAGGGCTGATGCAAGAGCATCTTCATGACATGCATTGAATGCCATCCGTTCACTGATGGAAAGACGGCCATTGCCGCCACCACAGGCACGCTCTGCCGCATTTTCGATACGCTTCAGCGCAATAGCAGAACCGTCGAGCGTATTTAGATCGAGATCATTGAAAGATACGCCAACGCGGGTGTCGTCCGTATGGGACTCGCCAGCAAAGGCATTTGGTGAAGAAAGGCCAGCAAGGACTGACAGGCAAGCTAGGGTGATGGTGCGTTTCATAGTGGTCTCCCCTTTAACGCGGTTGGGCACGGACGGGAAACCAAGTCTGACAAAACTAGTCTTCGTCAGTCTATGGCCCACCCGGGCAGGTTTAACGGTATTCAATTCGGTCAAGAGCGTCTGTTCAGTTTTGCGCTTTGCCGAGTAACGATGTTGATTTGGTGACAAAAACGGCAAGTTTCAATGACATTCAAGTGATCATCGATCCGTGTGCGTTGTTATATCGAAAATATAAGAACGAAAATTCATCCGAGTTTAGATTATTTCTATCGAGATAGACTTCTTTGTAGCTGATTTTGCTTATGTTTTGGTGGGCTAGGAGCAGTGTCGACCAAATGCTCTTTGCGCAACGGATATTTCTGGAATTCGATTAGTCGAGTGCTCTTTGCGATAAATAGAAAGCTATGTTGCGGCCCAGTGTTCGATCAATTGGCGGGCAATGGTAAAGCGCGGTGGAAGCCGAAGGTCGTCACGGAACTCACCGGCGAGAATGGACTGAATATCTTGCTTGTCGACCCAGAGGGCTTCGACGATTTCAGTTTCATCGAGAGTAAGTGTTCGGTCGCTAGCGTCGGCAAGGAACCCCATCATCAAGGAAGAAGGAAACGGCCAGGGCTGCGAGAAGAGATACTGAACGTGCGTCAATCGTGTTCCGGCTTCTTCGTATAGTTCGCGAACAGCACATTCTTCCGGCGTTTCGCCAGGTTCGACATATCCTGCTAAAGCAGAAAAGAACGTGGGCGGAAAATGCGGACTTCGGCCAAGAAGGCAGGCACCTTCATGAATGGCAAGGACGATCGCCACTGGATCTGTCCGTGGGAAATGTTCCGTTCCACAGGAGGGACATGTCCGTTTGATGCCGCCATCGACGATCTCCGTCGCGGCCCCGCAATTTGCGCAAAAGTGGTGTCGACGATGCCAGTCGAGAACGGAGCGCGCATGCCCAATGATGGCGAGGTCGGTTTCGCTGATCTGACCGGCGCCTTCGCGTAAAGGAACATAGTCACCGAGATCCGCAAAAGGCGCCGCGTCCGAAGTTTGCGCTGACGGTGAAGCGTCGATCGCAAACACTGGGCTTTCGCCACTCAAGCCAAGAAACACGATGTCGGCTTTCGCAGAGAACTCGGACCGAGCTGCAGTCGAAAGCCACGCCGCACCGTCGCTGGTCAGCAGCGGGTCGCCGCGCCAAAGCGGGATCATGATGGCATCATCCCGGCTAAGCTGGGCGGCGATCCAGTCCGGATCGCCTCTCCGTTCTGAGCATCGGTCGAGCGGATTGCCGGTAAAGGCGTTTGGGTTGTCGCTCGGTAAAGACGGTGGGCTCAGAGAAGAACTGTTGGTCATGCCCCCGTTTAGGCAGCCTCGGTCGCCGGCGACAAGGGGCGTGTGCCGCTGAGATGGCTGCGAGCGTCCCGGTATCGGATGATCATGATCAGGACGGCAAAAACCCAACTGACACAGGCGGCGATGAAAAGGGCCGAAGAAAACTCGGTCGGTTCACCATTGACCCAATCAACCGGGGTCTCGATGCCGAGCGGGGTGAAGGTATGAAAGAAGATCGCCCCGGTCATAATCCCGAATGCAATCAAACCGCCTAGAAACTGAGAAGGCGCAATTAGGTTTGTGCGCTTGGTGGCCAGGAAGACGAGAGGCAGGCCGATCAAAAGGAGCGCGGCGCCTAGCTCGCCGAGGCCAATAATCCAAGGGCCTGCTGGGTAAAACAAGCCGATACCAGACCACTCCTTGAGGGTCTCAAAAATGTGCTGCGGCGTTTCATGGCCGGTAAATTTGAAGCGCAGCGAATCAACGAAGATCGCTGAAATGAAAAGTCCGCCTAACCAGGGTAGGGCGCTTAGAATTCTGTTCATTAGTCTCTCTCCTTCCATTGAAATGGCCAAAAAATGGGAAGCCTTGCTCGTCGGAGACCGTTTAGCGCACCCTCCCTTGGAATGCCCGTCACAAGCCACGCCGGGCATTTCACATAGCTGGGAAGACGTTGAAGCTTGCATTCACGAGCCCGAGAGACGATATGAGAAACTAGGAAGGCTGGCGGACGAGCTCCTCGCCAATCCGGTCAGGTCCGGAAGGAAGCAGCCGCAACGAGTTTCGGTTCGGGTCGTTCAGTCTTCCGCCTTTCAGATCATGCTGTTTTTCGGTTCTAGGTTTCGATTGTGGGGCTCGTTTCTGGGCTGTTTTCCCGTGTTAGGGTCCGGTCGCTTGCGCGTTGAAGCCGGCAGCCTTAATTCATTTATATGAGCGAAGCAGCCGCCGAGCAGCAGCCTGGCGCCTATCAGGTGCTGGCCCGGAAGTATCGGCCCCAGAATTTCGATGATCTGATCGGCCATGGTCCCATGGTGCGGACCTTACGCAATGCATTTGCGACGGGCCGGATCGCCCATGCTTATGTGCTGACCGGGGTCCGTGGAGTAGGTAAGACCACCACAGCGCGGATCCTGGCGAGGGCCCTCAACTATGTTGGGCCTGATGGTGCCGACCCTGATGGTGCTGACAATGGCCCTACCATCGATATGACCGAACCGGGGCTTCACTGTCAGGCGATCGCAGAAAGCCGTCACCCGGATGTTCTGGAAATGGACGCTGCCTCACGCACCGGTGTCGGCGACATCCGTGAGCTGATCGAGGGTGTTCGGTATGCCCCGGTCGAGGCGCGCTACAAAGTCTATATCATTGACGAAGTGCACATGCTGTCTACTGCCGCGTTCAACGCGCTGTTGAAGACCCTCGAAGAGCCGCCCCCCCATGTGAAGTTCATTTTCGCGACGACCGAAATCCGGAAGCTGCCGGTGACGGTGCTTTCGCGATGTCAGCGGTTTGATTTGCGCCGGGTCGATCCGGAAACGCTCACTGATCATCTTATCGGTATTGCCGGCAAAGAAGGCTTTGAGATTGAGCGCGACGGGGTATGGCTGATCGCAAAGGCTGCCGAGGGCTCCGTCCGCGATGGGCTCTCAATCCTCGATCAGGCGATTGTTCAGCACAGTGAAGATGGCCCGGTGAAGGCTGAAACCGTGCGAGACATGCTCGGCCTTGCCGATCGCGGCCTCGTTTGGGATCTCACTGCGGCAATTTTCAAAGGCGAAGCCAAGGCTGCCCTTTCCTTGTTTCGCCAGCAATATGATGCGGGGGCTGACCCCACGGAAATCCTGCGGGACCTGTTGGAGATCGTGCACCTTTTGACCCGTGTTAAAGTCGCAGGTCCAGACGCGGCTGCCCACGGTCCGTCGGGGGAAGCGGACGCAGGTCGCGCGCGCGACCTTGGCGATGCGCTTCAAATGAATGTGCTGACGCGGGCATGGACCCTATTGCTGGGCGGACTTGATGATGTGCGGCGAGCCCCGGATGGGGCTTCCGCAGCGGAAATGGTCCTGATCAAGATCGCCTTTGCCGCTGACTTACCGACCCTGGACGAAGCGCTGAAGAGCCTGAAGGGCATGCAGGCCGGGAATGGGCAAAGCGCTGCTGCCCAAAACGGATCATCTCCCGATGGGCGAGGCCAACTCGAGCAGGGAAAGAAGAGCGCAGACACAGATGCGGTTGGTCAAGCCTCGGAGAAATACGATGCCCTGATTGATGGACCAGCTGTCGATGGACTAAATAGCGAGATGTCGGGCGACATGGCGACCATAAGCGGTGGGGCAACCTCAAGCGGCGGGCGGCACGGTAACGCGGCACCAGCTATGTCGGTCGTTGCCGGTCGCACAGAACCGCAGCCTGCCCCCCGGCCTCAATCGCGACGGCGCGTCGCGCCCGATGCGCCTCGGTTGAACTCGTTCCAGGATATTGTGCGGCTTGTGGCCGCCAAAAAAGACGCAAAGCTGCGCGTTGAGCTGGAAAGCTATGTTCACCTGATCAAGTTCGAGCCAGGGCGCCTGACGGTGCGGTTCCACAAGGACGCCCCCGCCGATCTTTCTGGCCGCCTGGTGCAGCGATTGCGCGATTGGACAGGCGAGGTCTGGACAGTCACGGTGGATTCCAATGAAACAGGGGCGCCCACTTTACGTGATCATCGGTACGCTCAAACCATGGCCGATCCGATTATGGTGGAAGCTCTTAAATACTTTCCGAATGCGGAGATTTTGTCCATTAGAGAGCGGCACCGGGATGCTCTGCCTAATGTTCTTCCCAGTAGCGAAGACCCGATGGACGCGTTTTCGCCAGATGACTTTGACGAAAGACCAGATGAGGAGGTCGACTGACCTATGATGAAAGATCTTGGAAATCTCATGAAACAGGCCGGCGAAATGCAGGCCAAGATGAAAGAGATGCAGGAGAAGATTGCGGAGCTGGAAGTTGAAGGCGTTTCCGGCGGCGGCATGGTCAAGGTGGTTCTCAACGGCAAGGGCTATTGCAAGTCGGTGGCTCTTGAAAAAAGTCTTCTGGACCCGGAAGAAGGCGAAGTGGTTGAGGATCTGATTGCGGCAGCGATCAATGATGCCAAGTCGAAAGTCGAAGAGCAGGCCGAAGCGGAGATGAAGTCTCTGACCGATGGCTTACCACTGCCGCCAGGCATGAAGTTGCCGTTTTAGTCTTGTTACAGAGTAATCAGGTCAGGGCCTAAATTCCATGTCCGCCCAACACATCGGCCCGGAACTCCAGCGGGTCATTGACCTTCTTGCAAAATTGCCCGGCCTTGGCCCCCGTTCGGCCAAGCGCGCTGCATTGCACTTGCTGAAAAAGCGCGACCCAGTGATGCGACCTCTGGCCTTTGCCTTGTCAGAAGCGGCTGAGAAAGTGCGATCATGCAGTATTTGCGGCAACTGGGATTCCATTGATCCGTGTGCAATCTGTTCGGATCCAGCCCGATCCAAGGGTGTAATCTGTGTCGTGCAGGATGTGGCCGATCTTTGGGCCCTTGAACGCGCGAACGCCCACAAAGGGCGATATCATGTTCTTGGCGGTCTCCTCTCTCCCCTGGATGGTGTCGGCCCCGATGAGCTTGCCATTGGCCATCTGATTGAGCGCGCCTCTGCTGACGGGATCGAAGAGGTTGTGCTCGCTTTGCCTTCGACAGTCGATGGTCAGTCGACGGCCCATTATCTGGGCGATCACCTCGAGCCCAAAGGCGTGAAGGTGACCCGTCTAAGTCAAGGCGTTCCCGTGGGCGGTGAGCTAGATTATCTTGATGAGGGCACGCTCGCGGCGGCCATGAAATCGCGCCGTCCCGCCTGATGGCTACAGTTTCTACCGATCATGAAGCAACAGAATGGCTTTCGGGTCTCTGGTACTTGGCATGCCTCTCAAGGGAGGTGCGGCCTGGCGAGATGCACCGGGAAATTCTCTTCGGCGAACCGATTGTCCTGGGGCGGACTGCCTCAGGTCAAGTTTTTGCATTGAGTGACGTTTGCCCCCATCGCGCGGCGCCTTTGTCTGAAGGGCGTTTGATCTCGGGCACATCGCAGCCTTGCCAGATTGAGTGCCCCTACCACGGCTGGTCATTCGATGTGGGTAATGGGGCTTGCACGAGTGTGCCTGCGCTCAGCGAACATGATGGGGCAAAGTCAGACGGCATTGCGGTTCGGTCATATCCTGTGACTGAGAAGAACGGTCTTTTATGGGTCTACTTTGATCAAACCGGTGATGCACCGTCGATGTCTGCACCGGACCTTCCGTTAACAGAAGATCAGCTTCCCGGTACGGCGACGATTGTCGAAGCGGAGGGACCTTTTGATGAAGCGGTTCTTGGGCTAGTGGACCCGGCGCATACACCTGTCGTGCACAAACAATGGTGGTGGCGGGATGGGGCCCCGCGCAGGGAAAAGCAAAAACATTTTGAGCCAACCGAGCTTGGGTTCAAAATGCCGGCTCATGCGCCGTCTTCCAACAGCCGTATTTATCGCATGCTTGGCGGGACACCGACGACAGAAATCGAGTTCCGCCTACCGGGGATCCGCTTGGAGCACATCAGAAATGAGCGCCAGTCCATCTTAGGGCTAACAATGATGACTCCAATCGATCTTGGCATGACCCGGATAACCCACGTGATCTATTGGCAAAAGGGATTGCTTTCGCTGATCCAACCCATCGCCCAGCGCATGTCCGATAGTTTTCTGGGCCAAGATGGCAATATCCTCACGGCACAGAACAAAAACTTGTCCATGGGCACACATCGCCCGCTTTATCTTGGCGAACCCGACAAGCCGGCAATGTGGTACTTTCAGTTGAAAAAGGCTTGGGTCCAGGCGGTCAGCCCTGCTGATTTTAAGAACCCGGTGAAGGCTGCAAGTTTGCGCTGGAGAACCTAAAGCCCGCTTCCGGCAAAGCACGCCTCGCCACAATAAAGAAAGCAAGGCAGGCCACGATAAAGGCAAAAGGAACCCCGAGCTCTTTGGAATCGCCTGGCACGAAAAAGCACATCATCCAGAGCGTACCGATGGAAACTTTCTCCCAGTCAAGCCAGCCCCGATCAATACTTGTCTTGGTAATAAGCAAAATCGCAGGCACAAAAATCGTTAGCTCATAAAACAAAGCATATGGCGTTGCGAGGGGGATGGCAGCGATGAGGGCGGCTGCCCGGATGGCACGATCGTCAACCTTGCGCCAAATGATGGCAACAAACGCCATCAATGACAGTGTGACCGACATCTGGACGATCTGAGCGACGACTACGGGTGCGTTGAAGTAGGAGAGCACGCCATACGCCGTGACCATTTTCCGGAAGGGATAAAGGTCAGAGGTAATGATCTCGTTCTGATTACGGAATGACTCGAAAAATGCCGTCCACGCCTCAAGGCCAAAGACAGCGAATGAAGCAGCGGCCAAAACAATGCCCGTCACGGCTGCCGTAAAGAAAGCGCGCCAGCACCCGGCGGCGACAAAGGCAATTGGGATCAATAGTCCTAATTGTGGTTTGACGGTGAGCAGGCCCGCCGCCAATCCTGCGAGTACTGGTCGGTCCTTGGCGAAAAAGGCTGCTGTGGCGATCAGGGCCGCTGTCAGAAATCCGTTCTGTCCCGTGATCAATGCTTGAAAGGTCACTGCGGCGGTCAAGGCGACAACAATCGCAAGCTTATCGCGCCAAAGGGCGACAAGGCTTGCTGCATAGAGACTGAACGTCGATATCGACCAGACCGCATAGCTCGCCAAATAGGGAAACAAGGCTGCCGGCATCAGTACAAACAGCATGGTCGGCGGATAAGCCCAGAAAAGCAAAAACTCAGACTCTGCGCCGGGAAACCTCTCGCGCAGGGCCGGTTGCAGGACGTCGGGATTATACATAGCAGCGGCCTCGCCCCGCGCAGCGGCGTCGGCTACCGTGTCAAAGACGACAAAGTCACCTCCGATGACGAGACCATAAAACGTATAGACACCATCCGCACTCAGATAGACGTAGGCCTGGATCGCGAGCAGCATCGTGCCGGAAAGCAATGCGGCAACCCAAAGTGTTGTTCTCAGCTGGGTCGTCACCAGCGCCCAAAGCAACGGATATCGATTGGCAAAGAATTCGACAGCTTTTGACATCATTCCCTGAGGCTAGTGGCCAGCCATTAAGGAAGCTTTAGCCATGGCGGCTTAATGCTCCGGTAACCGATCCATCAAGCCAATAGAGCCAGGCCTCGCCATGGGATATCCTCGTCCAGAATCCGCCCTCGCGCCTCCACCGTCGCCAAGGGACCAGTCCCGCCCGACGCTGTTGTCGATTGTCTGCCCGGCCTTCAATGAAGCCGACGGGATTATCGAGTTTCACCGCGCTGTGCGCCGTGCCATGCGCGAGATCGATCAGCCCTTTGAAGTCGTGTTCGTTAATGATGGGAGTAAGGACAACACGCTCTTTTTGCTGCGCCAACTAAAAGAGCGACATCCCAACACAACTATTGTGGACCTCAGCCGCAATTTCGGAAAGGAAATTGCCACAACTGCCGGGCTTGATTACGCGCGCGGCGATGCAATCGTGATCATTGACGCCGATCTTCAGGACCCACCAGACTTGATTGGTAAACTGATCGAGGGCTGGCGTGAAGGCTATGACGTGGTTTATGCCCGCCGCCGGGTTCGCGAGGGGGAAAGCTGGCTGAAGAAGACAACGGCTGGTTTCTTCTATCGTCTGATGCGGCAAGTGGGCGAAGCGCCATTGCCGGAAGATGTGGGCGATTTTCGATTGATCAGTCGCAAGGTTGTGGATGCCCTTTGCGAGGTGCGCGAGCGCCATCGCTTTATGAAGGGCATTTTCGCCTGGGTCGGGTTTCCGTCCAAGGAAGTCCTTTATGATCGCAAGCCCCGCCATGCCGGTGTCACCAAGTGGAACTACTGGAAGCTCTGGAACCTTTCCATTGAAGGGATCACCTCATCGACCACGGCGCCGCTGATCCTTTCTACATACTTCGGGTTCCTCGTTGCGGCGGTGTCATTTGTCTTAGGTGTCTTTTACGCGGTTAAGACCCTTATTTTCGGCGACCCGGTGCCGGGCTTTACGACCCTTGTGGTGCTGATGCTTTTCCTCGGCGGGGTACAGCTCATGGTGCTCGGGATTATCGGGGAGTATCTCGGGCGCATCTTTAATGAAACCAAAGATCGGCCCTTGTATTTTGTGAATGCGGTCCATAAGGCGGAGGAAGCAGTAGCGGGTCAAAGCGCGTCGTCTGCGCATGGAAAAAGTGCACCGCTCGTGAGACCTCAAGGCGCCGACCAAACGGTCGCCTCCGCATCGGGGCCCGCTGAGCTCGAACACAAGGCCGGATAATCCTTGATTGGTAAGCTAAAGGCACTCTTGGCAAACACCCATTTTCGCGGAGCGGTACTTTTTGCCACCGTCGGCGTTTTTAATGCGCTGACCGATGTGGGCGTATTTGCATTCCTTCACCTCACCCTCGGATTGGGCGCTGTTCTTTCAAATACAATCGCCTTTCTGGCGTCGAACATTCAGAGCTATCTCCTCAATTCGGCCATTACGTTTCGTGACGAGAATGGCCGACAGCCACTTTCGCTGCGCCGTTATCTCAAGTTTGCGGCACTTCATATCTTTGGTTTCGGCGTGGCGACCGCGGTTCTGGTGCTGTTGAAGCCGTATATAGGGCCGATCGGGGCGAAGCTCGTCTCGCTGGTGTTCGTTTTTGTCACCAATTACACGCTCAGCGCCATTTTCGTCTTCCGCAAGCCGGCTGCGGAAAAAGCCTGAAGCGCCCACAGCGGCGCCTTAGGCCACTTTTCCATCCAGGTAGAGAATCAGCCCCGCTTGCGTGTAGCGTTGGCGGATGATCCTGGAAGCATTGTCCGCCGCTGGTCTCGGTCCTGAAGGGGCTGCGTTCTGGCTTATCCTCGCTGCCTTTTTGTGGGGCGTTCTGGCCTGGCATCAGGCCCACCATGCTCGCCAGCGCGGGTCAGGCCTGAAAGCTGAGTTGGACCGTGTCCGCCTCAGCCTCGCAGGGGCGAGAGAGCAGGCGCAACTCACCGATCAACTGAATGAAACTGTGCAGGCGCTTCAGGCTGACAAGAGCGGATTGCAAGCCCAGATGGCCGCTCTTCAAGCGCGACTGCATGAGCGCGAACGCGCCGTCGAAGAGCAGCGCCAACGGCTGAACTCTGAGTTTCAAGTGGCGGCCTCCAAGCTCTTGGAGACCACGCACCAATCGTTCTTGGAGCGGGCCAACGAGACCTTTGCTCGCCACCGGGAAGTTTCTGGCGCAGAAGCTGAGAAAAAACGGCGCGCGCTTGATGAATTGATCCGGCCCATGAGCGAAACACTGACCCGCTACGAAAAGGGCCTGAGTGACATGCGGGCGGAACAGCAAAAGCACCGCGGTGAACTGGTTGGCAAGATTACCGACCTGGCAAAGTCCGCACACGATGTAAGACTTGAAGCGCAAAAGCTCTCAACTGCGTTGCGCGCAGGGCCAAAAACCCGTGGCCGCTGGGGCGAAGAACAGTTGCGCAATGTGGTCGAAACTGCGGGCATGTCGGCCTATGTGGACTTCGTTGAACAGGCCTCATTTGAAGATGAAGCGCGCCGCAAGCAGCCAGACATGGTTGTCAATTTGCCTGGCGGTCGGAAAATTGCGGTGGACTCAAAAGTCTCCCTGGGGGCCTATCTTGACGCTTTGGAGGCGGAAACAGATCTTGCGCGTGAAGCACATTTTGCGCGGCATGCAGATGATCTGTGGGCGCACGTGAAATCTCTTTCCATGAAGGACTATGCTGCAAGCATTCGCGAAAGCCTCGATATCGTAATCATGTTTGTGCCGGGTGAGAACTATTTTGCCGCGGCAGTAGATGCCAAACCGCAACTTTTCCAAGATGCATTTGATCGAAAAGTGTTGATCGCAACACCTACCACTCTTGTCGCGATGTTGAAGGCGGCTTCCTTCAATTGGCGCCAGGAAAAAGCGGCGGAAAACGCGACGCGCGTTGCCGGGTTGGCCAAGGACCTATACGACAGCCTGAAAACTATGAGCGGAAACATTGCAGATCTCGGCAAAGCTCTCGATCGCGCAGTAGGTAAATACAATTCAACCGTGGGCGGACTGGAGCGGCGGGTGCTACCGCGGGCGCGCAAGTTCGCTGAGTATGAACTACCTGGTGTCGATGCACCGATTGAGGAGGTGCCGATGATTGAGACGACGCCCCAAGCGTTGAAGGCAATGGAGGCAGACACTGAGGTTAAAGCAATAAGTGCGGCATCAGTGCGCAAAAACGCTTCCCAAGGCCCCGGCCAAAACACTGGCCAAAACACTGGCCAGGCAGATCTCTTGGGCGATCAGCCAACGGACAATGAGCCACCATCAGGTAAAGACGCCGCCTAATACTGGCCGAAAGCGTATTTCGCCGCTCGTCTATCTGGGCGCATGGTCATCTACGCAATTAGGCGTCCGGTGTCTTTTTGTTTTCCAGTTGCTCGATGGCTTCAGCAATCGACGACAGATCGGTTGTGTTGTCATCAGCCGGTTTTGCTTTTCCGGCCATCGTTGGTTCAGACGCGCCGGTCGCGCCACCAGGCGATATGATCGGCCGTCCACGGTTCTCCATTTCCGAGAGGTTCCTGCCGGTGGAGGTGATCGTCTCAGCTCGGCGCACGACCTGATCTGACGTCGTCGCGAGTGCGCGCACATCCTGATGGGTCCGGTTGACGCTTTGCTCAAGGGCGTCAATCCGAGCTCGTAGCGCTTGCATTTCGGTGAGCACGTGCTGAGCTTCGGATTGGATGAGTGATGTATTCTCCCGCAAGTCTGCGTCCCGAAGAACCGCACGCATCGTGTTCAATGTGGCCATCAGGCTCGTTGGAGACACAATCCACACGCGTGCACGATAGCTGTCTTGAACAACATCCGCATAGTGAGCATGAAGCTCGGCGAATACCTGCTCGCTAGGGACAAACATCAACGCCGATTCTGCGGTTTCGTTCGGGATAATAAGTCGCTCGGCGATGTCCACCAAATGACGGAGAAGGAGGCGTTTGACTTCGCTGTGCGCGTCATCGCCGCTCTTTGTTTCTGTCTTTTCCAGAGCTTTGCGGCGCTCATCGATGTACTCATCGAGCGGGAACTGCGCATCAATGGCAATTGGTCCCGGCGGATATGGGAGCTTGATCAGACAATCAGCCTTGCGATTATTGCTGAGCCGGGCGCTGAGATCATAAGAGTTCGGCGGCAAGGCGTTGCGGACGATATCCTCAAGCTGGATCGGTGCGGCGAGCGGCATAATCGGGGCGCTTGAATAAGTCGCCGTTCGCCCTTCTGTTGGTTGAACCGCGCCCAACGATAACGCTTCGAACTTCTTCGACATCGTGGCGAGGTCGTCATTGACCTCTTTGCGGTGGTCGGTAAGGCGCCTTGAAATGAGTTCCACTAATGGCTCAAAGCGATCGCGTTCAATGTTGAGATCACCAAGGTCTTCCTTGTCGGTACTTTCAGTGACCTTCTTTTCTTCGACGATGCGCGCCAGCCCCTCGATCCGCTCTTCCATACGCTTTGTGTACGAATCTAGAAGATTGCGGGTTTCCGTTGAGAGCGTCTCGCTCTGGACGATGAGAGCATCTTCGACGGCCGCGAGTGTGTCCGACATGGTTGATCCTTGTTGATCGCTTTCCAGCGACGCCAGGCGGGCAGGTAAGTCGACAGCTGGTTGCAGTCTGCTTTCGATCAAGCGGGAGAGGTCGGAGAAGCGATTTTCCAACCGAAGCGAAAGGGCTTGCTCCAATTGCGAGGCGCTTGTCATTTGATCCGTAGACTGTTTTGATAGCCTCTCCTGACGATCGAGAAGTTCAGCACGTTCGCGTTCAAGTCGTTCTTCGGTGGCTTTCAGTTCGTTGCGTCGGCGTTCCTCTTCGGCTTCCCGTGTGCGAAGGGCCTGGAGTTGAGCTGCCTCCCGTGCGCGAATGTCATCGCGCATGGCATCTGCCTCGCGCTCAACGGACCGGCGTGCCTCGTCTGCGTCACGCCGAGCGCGCGCGCGGATTTCTTCAGCTTCCGCCTCGGCCCGTGATCTTGCTTCGCGGAGAGCGTCATCGTCCGATGCAGCTCCACCCGCGAAGTATTGCGGTGTTGCCGGTTCTTGGAAGCCTTGTGCAGGGGCGGCAGGATCAGCGTACCCCTCATCCGATGTTGCGAATGGTTGTTCCTCCAACGGTTCTTCTTGATCGTCATAGGACGAATCTTCCGCTGTATCATCACCGTAGGATTGGTCAGTTGGAGCAGCCGGGTCAGGGTCAGCTGCTTCAATATCCTGGATGTCGTCGCTGCGGTTCCTATTAAAGAGGCCGGCAAACGGACCCTTTCGTTTGCGCTTGCTTGGCTCGGGCTGACGTTCTTGAAGGTCGTCCTGATCGTCCGTGCTCAGCTGATACACATTGCTGTCATTCGACCGATCATCCGATTGCTCATCCGATTGTTGGGGGGCGTGCAGATGAACGACGTCGTCGTCGCTATAGTCATGAGCTTCTTTATGCGCGTCGCCAGCCACTTCTTCGTAAGAGCCAGGTTCGTGCTCATCGTATGCGGCTTGTTCGTAACCTTCCGGATCGTTGGTGTCTTCATAGGCGCTTTCATCGTCATCGTACTCGGTGCCGTCGTCCTCAAAGTCGATGTCCGCATCATCGCCTGCGGGCTGGAAGAACTCTGTCTGCTCCGCAAGCCGTCTGGCTTCGCGCCGACGGGCGATGCCGCGAACGGCCCAAAGGGTAAGGATCGCAAGCAGGCCGATCGCTGCCAGGGCAATCATCCAAAGCGTTTGCGGGTCGCCTTGAAAAACGGGCCCGTCAGCTTCAGGCCCCAAGGGAACAACTTCGATTTCGTTCTGTGTTGAGCGAAGTCCTTGAAGCATGTCGTCAATGGGATCGCCGGGGTCAAAGGAGAGTGTTTCTGCGCCGTTGGCCCCATCCGTTTCGGCTTGCAGTTCGTCCACCCGCTCGGCCACCGCTTCTTCGGTGTCGGAAACGATTTCTTCCTCAGACAGATCGTCGGAGCGGTCCTCTTCGGACGGTGATTGTGCTGCTTCGGCTTGCACGGCTGACCCCCCATTCAAACTCAACACGGTTCGCCACATTACAATTTGAAAACGTAGGCCATTGGTCTTGGAAAATCGAGGCGCAGTCATTGCTTCAGTTTCGCGCCATGGTTGCGTGCGCGCAGTTGACGGAGAGCGCTGCCGATCTTAGGTGACCTCCATGGCTATACGAAAAATCCTGACAGCACCCGACCCGCAATTGCGCGAAGTCTCTAAGCCCGTTGACACTGTCGATGATAATCTACGTGCGCTCATGGATGACATGCTTGAGACCATGTACGACGCCAACGGGATCGGTCTCGCTGCGATCCAGGTCGGTGTCCCCTTGCGGGTTATCGTGATGGACCTTGCTGGTGAGGATGAAGAGAAAAATCCCGTTTACTATGTAAACCCCGAAATTCTGGACCCATCTGACGAACTCGCAGTCTATCAGGAAGGCTGCTTGTCGGTGCCTGAGTTCTACGAAGAGGTGGAACGCCCGGCGACATGTAAGATTAAATACCTTGATTATCACGGCAAAGAACAAGTGGTCGAAGCCGACGAACTATTGGCGACATGCATCCAACATGAGATGGATCACTTAAACGGCGTGCTCTTTATCGACCACCTGTCGCGGCTTAAACGGGATCGCATCCTGAAGAAGCTGAAGAAGGAACAACGCCTCGCGGCGGTCAGTTAGCGGTGGTCGCTTCGCCCTGCGGGCAAACGTAATTCTTTTTTTCTGCGGCGCAAATGCCACGCTCTTTCTGGAGACATTAACCAATGCGGCTCGCTTTTATGGGGACGCCGGACTTTGCGGCGCGGTCGCTGGCTGAACTCGTGGCTGATGGCCGGGAAATCGCTTGTGTTTATACGCGCGCGCCAAAGCCTTCCGGACGCGGCAAAAAGCTTCATAAATCACCGGTCCATCAGTTGGCGGAGAAATTCGGCATCGATGTTCGAACGCCCAAATCGTTGCGTCGGGAAGAGGAACAAGACGCGTTCAAGGCGCTGGATCTGGATGCTGCAATTGTGGTTGCCTACGGATTAATTCTCCCCTTGCCGATCCTGGGAGCGCCGAGACTTGGGTGCTTTAATCTCCATGGGTCTCTTCTGCCGCGGTGGCGGGGTGCGGCCCCTATTCAGCGCGCAATCATGGCCGGCGATACCGAGACAGGCGTCCAGGTTATGCGCATGGAAGAGGGTCTGGATACTGGGCCCGTGCTGCTTTCAGAAACCGCAACGATCACAAAAGCTGACACCGCCGGGTCCTTGCATGACCGACTAGCGGATATTGGCGCTCAGTTGCTGCCACGTTTCCTTGCCGCTCTTGAGCGCGGCGGTCTCCAGGAGGTGCCGCAACCGGGAGAAGGTGTGACCTATGCGGAGAAAATTTCCTCTGCCGAGGCGCAGATTAACTGGTCAGCGCCGGCGTTTGAGATCGATTGCATGATACGCGGGCTTTCACCGTTTCCCGGCGCGTTCAGCTTCTTAGCGGCTGACGGAAAAGACCCCGAACGGTTAAAGCTGCTCTTCTCAGAGGCGCTTGCGGAACCGACCGGCAAGGCGCCAGGCACGGTTGTCTCTGTGGACAACGGTCTTGTCGTCGCTTGCGGACAAGGCGCGGTTCGACTTTCCCAATTACAACGGCCGGGCAAGAAAAGTCAGCCAGCAGAAGAGTTCTTGAAAGGCTTTACGGTTTCGCCAGGGGCGGTTTTCAAGTCGAAAGACTAGTTGCAGCGTGGCCACATCGCGATTTTTCAAACGGTCATAGACCCCTGAACCAGCGGGAGGGGTGTTTTTCGTCTTTCTCAATTCCACGGCTCAGGTTCGTCGAGAACGCTACATAATCCGCTCGTCCCACAAGGTGTTCGATTGGCAGGAGGCCAACTCCGGCCTGTTCAAACCGGCTGTCGAGAGAGTTGTCGCGATTGTCTCCCAGGACGAAAATCATCCCGTCCGGAATTGTTCGCGGACTGAACCAGTCTCCGGGGTAGTTCCCGCCATTGTCGAGAACATCATAAACGGATGTGCGGCTGCTACCGGGTAGCGCCTCGCCGTAATGCAGAACGCTTGCGATACCACCTTTATGCTCTTTATACTGATAAGTACCGTAGCTTTCCGCTGCCATTGGCTCACCATTCAGGATCAGTCGGCCATTTCTCAGCTCGACTGTGTCGCCTGGAAGGGCAATAATCCGCTTGATGAGGGTTTTCTGAGTTCTAGGGTGTTTGAAGACGGCGATATCGCCGCGCTTGGGCGCGTTGTACAAAATGCGCCCACTCGTGGTTTTGAGGGAAGGCCCGATAGAGAAGGGCAGGGAGTGGCGTGAATACCCGTAGGCGAATTTGTTCACGACAATCCGATCGCCCACGGTTAGCGTCGGCAACATGCTTTCGCTCGGAATATGATACATGGCGAACGCTGTTGTTCTGAAGGCCATAAAGACCAAGAAAACGAGCAAAAAGAACCTTGTTTCCTGCCAGATCGCCTTCGCTGAAAGTTGCATTCCCCGACCCTCCGTCGCTAAGTCTTTGAATATGACACGGTATCACCTCATTTTGGAATATGATGGATCGTCTTATGTCGGTTGGCAGCGTCAGGACAACGGTTTGTCGATTCAGGAGGTTCTTGAGACCGCCGTTGAGGGGTTTTCTCGGGGGCCAAGTTCGGCAGTGGCTGCGGGAAGAACCGACGCTGGCGTTCATGCAAGGGCGATGAGTGCACATATTGATCTTGATAAAGACTACACCGCTGATGTGGTCCGCGATGCCGTTAACCATCATATGCGTCCACACCCAATAGCTGTCATATCAGCGACGCAGGTGACGGAAGAGTTTCATGCGCGGTTCTCTGCAACGGCGCGTCACTATGAATATCGTCTTGTCAGCCGCCGCGCGCCCCTGGCTCTTAACGTCTCAAAGGTATGGCGCATCCCGCAACCTCTGGATGTCATTGCTATGAATGTTGCCGCACAGTGTTTGGTGGGTCAGCACGATTTTACCACTTTTCGTGCAGCCCAGTGTCAGGCAAAATCGCCGGTGAAGACGCTTTCATCGATCAGGGTTTTGAGCGATGATGATGGAATCGCCGTTGAAGTGAGCGCGCCGTCGTTCCTCCATCATCAAGTCCGCTCGATTGTCGGATCGCTTGTCCAGGTTGGACTGGGCCGCTGGACAACAGGCGATTTTGCCACTGCGTTAACTGCACAAGACCGCCGCGCATGCGGACCTGTCGCACCCCCGGATGGGTTGTACTTTATCAAGGCCGATTATCCTGACGGCTCAAGTTAGGCCCAGAACGGCCAACTTGAAAAGTGAGGGCAGCGTCACCTGCGCGACAAGAACGAAGAGCAAAATCAAAACGGTCGTCAAACCATCCCGGTTGAAAAAACGAGCCACCAAACGCCATCGCATCGCGATGATAAATGCAAATCCCGGGACGGATAAAAATTGCGGCGTCATCAGGTTATTGGAAAGTGCCCATCCTGCGATCACGAGAAAAAAGCAGATCTGCAGTGAAACTTCGCTCCAGTTTGTCGCGGTAATTATGAGTGGAATCCGGTCGTGCTGACCAAAGCGCCGCGCAAAGCCCACGAGAATCCCCAGGCCAATGCCATAGGCGAGAAAGTATCCAAGTGTGTTGAGCGCAACAAAGGGCAGGTGGTCCAACTCCAGCAAGGGATTTTCAATGGCCGTTTCAGCCGAAGGCGCGACTTGCCAGAACGTATAATAAAGGACCGCCGTAAATAGCCCTGATACAATCAGGGCAAGGAAGGACCGGCTGATGCCCGCTTCCGTCAGGTCAAGGCGTTGCGTCGCAGCGTCTTGCGAGAACGCGAACTGAAGCGCGCCAGCTGTGCGTTCGATGGCCTCACTAAACAGGGTCAACGGGCTAGCTCCCATTAGAAATCGACTCCAAGGCGGTTTTGGAGAGCCGGTGAGCCCTCGTTCGAATCGTTTATCGGAAACACTTATTGTTCCACTGATCTAGAGCAGTACTCACGAGTTCCGCGTCGCCGAGAGGCAAGATATATCGGAAAAAGTTGACGACAAATGGTCGCCGACTTCAACGTGCAGTTTCCTAGTGAAGACGGCCCGACCGAACATGAGTTGCGATTGTGAAGTCGGCTTCATCATGTGCCGCCGATCTTGCGGTCAGGAATGTCCTATCAGTCTGTCACAGCTTGGATCAAGTATCCTCCCTGACGCCGTCCTAGCTGTCTATCGTTTGGAGGTGCCACTCTCGGCTGCAGAGTTTAGTGGTACTTTATTGGTAAGGACTATTTGGAGGCCGGTGATACGGTGCTTTTCGGATCTGCGAGTTTTTGTTTTGCGGCTTCTTCGCGTGCAGCTTTGTATCCCTTGGCTGCGATAACGGAATGTGTCCTTGGTGGATCATTCACATTGTACTTCATTAACGACCTGTTGCCAAATACAGGATGCACTAGGTCACGCGCGTGAATTACGTAACCCATCCGTGTGAAGAAGTCCTCAAGCTCAGGCCGACAGACCGCGAGGCACCATTCGGCTTCTCGAAGCAGCATCACCTTCAGGCCCTCGGTCATGATTTTTAGTGTTGCAAACCCTGCACGTTCGGTTTTGGCAATCATCAGTCGGGTCGAAAGTCCAACAGTGACTTGTTCTTCTGGAGCCTCAAAATCCTCAATCTGAAACAGTGTCCGCGCCATTGGATAAATACCGTCAGCAACTATGTTCGCTCGCCCAGTCCCGATTAGCGCGCCATTGTGGCGGGCAGTAATATGATAGGCTGTCTCGTCAAGCGGGTCGGAAAGCGATTTCGCCTTATGATCAGCAAACGGATCATTTATTCCTTGTTCCTCAACAAACACGCGATATCTAAAACGGAAAATTTCATTGGCCTCGGCGGTGCCGAGTGAGCCGGGGAGGTGATAGGTTACTTTCATCATACTCACATCAATCGATAGATCGTCCCTTGCATACTCCCCATGGCAAGCGGGCGATTACACAACACTTTTACCGTTACGCTGTTTGCCGCTTCGCCACACCGGAGATGACCATCTCTGGTGTCAGACTGTCCGCGATTAACTCTTGCCAGTTCCATCCCCTTTCCCATGGCGCATGGGCAAACTCGATCGCTTGTTCGAACAACTTCGCAAACATATATCCGGTTGTCTCGATCACGTATCCCATGGACGAGATTTCGGCATCGGTTCGGCCGAAAGCGTCGACATAGCGCTCCACAAGCCGTGTGTGGCTTACATCAATTTCTGCATGATCAATAAGGAAGGAGAGGGAATTTGCAGGAATTCCAGATTTTTTCAGTGTCGAAATTATATCCGAGCCAACTGTCGTTGGGAGAAACTCCAGAAAAAACCCATACCCAATGTACCCGGCAGGGTTCATACGGTGGATTTGATAGTAAGCATAGGCGGTCATTAATGATGTTGCTGACAAGGGATTTTCGTAAGGCAGCGCGTCGACGTTCATATCCAGAGAAATAATGTCATTCATGGCTAGGTTTTCGTGGCCCACTTCGGCAGTTGCATGCCGGAACATTGACGAAACTAGATCCCGCTCTCGACCCCTTAAATACATACATGCGGCAGCTTTCAGCTGCGGGTTTTCCCGTGAGTAGTGAAATACCTCCCGCAAGATTGATCCATACTCCTCGGTTGTCAGCTCGCCGGCAGAAATGCGTTTCATGGGTTCGCTGGACATGAACCGCTCTAGAGCGGTATGAAAATGACCCATTAACGTATTCATTTTTTGAGAAGACACTGCCAAAACCCCGCGAAAAACAAAAATACAATGGGCTCTAACGGCCCACTTCAGTATGTTAAAAAACTATTAAATCAAAAGCAACAATTGTGAATTTTTACTGCAGCTAAGTCGATACAGGAAACCTTGGCCAGAAGAATCCAGTGCGGTCGCGATATGCCTTATATTTCTGACCGTTTTCGCCTTTGGTTAACTGTTCTTCCTCTCCTTTGGCCGCCGCGATGTAGAATGGGAGCATGATCAAAAACGGCAAGGGCCCAAAAGGCAATCCTGAGATTAACCCTCCTCCAACCCAATAGAGACAATACGACGTGTAAAATGGATGGCGCACATAACGAAACGGACCGTCTGTGAATATTTGTTTCGGTATCGAACCACTAAAAGCAATTGCGGGTCTCGCATGGGAAGCGTGAACTGCCGTCCAGAGAAACAATCCAGCGCTTGAAGCCATGAGTACGATGCCGGCGCTCAGCGCCCATGGATTATCCACCGGATCCAAGCTCGCGATGATGATAATGAAGAATGCAATTGCTCCAGCAATGCCAAGGAACGAGATAGTCGTATTAGTGTTGTTTTCACTCCGAAAATAAAATTTCAAAGAGACGGCAAATATTGCCCAGATGGCGGTTTCAAAAATCAATATAGGTAAGGAAGCGATCATACTTGTTTCGACTACGTTAACGTTAAACTGAGCTTCTTCTATCCGCGCCAGGTGCCGGCTCGCAAGCGATCGTTGTCGACTCGTCAAAATGAGAAAAGAGTTGAGCGACATGCCGGAGAGAAATTGCGGTGCGATATAAGCAACCAACTAAATGTTGGATTTTTTACAAATCTATAAGGCACGAAGCGCTAACGTCGGCCGCGTGAAGGAAGGCGGCAAGTGTCAAAAAGTGGGTCTTGCAGTCTTCGTTTCCGTGGGCGTCTTTGAAGGCAAGATATCGGCATGTCCGAGAACGAAAACGGTCTTTCTTTTTGGAGTGCGAAGTTCGCGTCGGCGGCCCTTGAACGCGAGTATCAGGCTGCGACAGAAGAAAGACATTTTCGACTAAATTTGATCAGCAGTTTGAGTGCTGTTTTGCTTTTTGCGTTATACGGTATTTTCGATCTGGAGTACTTTGACTACCCACTTGCGGCAATAATGGTTCGAGTGGGGGTAACGGCGGTTTGTATTGTTGCGCTCCTGTCGCTGCGACTTGCATCCAACTTCCAGCAAAAGCAAACAATCTTTATGCTGGTATGCACATCAATGGGGTTGGGTGTTGATGTGATCATTTCTTTGTACCCTGACCAGCACGACCTGCTTTATGTGGCTCTCATTCAAGGTGCGGTACTGTTCGGATTTCTCCTGAAACTGGACTTCCCTCGCTTTGTATTTTTGTCGCTGTGTTCTTATGTCGGGTTTCTGGCGGCCACGTATCCTATTGAAACAGGATATACCGAGGATCTTTTCGTTAGGGCAATCACGCTCCTCCAAGTAATGGCAATCTGCTTAGTCGGGGTCTACTTCCTGCAGCGATATCACCGACGAGATTTTTTCCAGGCACGGACGATCGATCAACAGAACGAAAAGCTTTCAGAAATGTTGAATGACGTAAGGCGCGACAATGAACGCAAGATCGCGGCAATGAACTTGTTGGTTCATTTCGTCCGTACACCAGTCCATCAGATTTCAGGGTTCACAGACATTGTCATCAATTCACTTAAATCGTCGTCTGATGTTGAGACAGGCGCACAGTCCGTTGAGAGTGCTGAGTACATCAAGGATGCGTCGACGGATTTGAAGCGCAATGTCACTAACCTGCTTGACTATCACCGGCTTGATGATGTTGAGCGTACCATTGAGCTTGATCACGCTGACATCGTTGAGCACGTGACCGACGCGGTGATGAATTTGAATGATGAGGATGTGCGTATTGAGCGGCGGTCGCCTATCAACGTTACCACAAAGCTGCCGGCACTGAACGCTGCGGTTGGACAGCTCACTGCCTTTAACCTTGAGGCGCTTCCAGAGGGCGAGAAGCTGGAAGTTGGTTTCGGCGAAACTGATGACAGCATCGAGGTGGTCTTCACGCTTGCCGGAGAGGAAATTCCCGCCAGTGAATTCAAGACGCTAACCCGGCCAATTACCGAAATCGATGACTATCTGACTTTCGGGGGCTCTTCAATTCCCATGGCTCTTCGGACTGTCGCCCGGGCGATAGACGTCATTGCAGGCAGATTCACTTACACCCACGAGCAAGGGCAAAACTGTTTCGTCCTTACACTGCCGAAAAATCTGGAAGTCCACAAGGCTGCCTGACGTCAGTGTATTTCCGACGGGCAGTTCCGGTTCAAATTGGCGTCTGCTTACCAATGAGAAAAAAAATCGAACGATTTACTCAAATCGTCCGACATGCTCAATGAATGGAGCTCGGGATTAACCCGGATTAGCGCCTTCCAACAATGCAGCCGTGTCATAAAATTCAAAGAATGAAATGGCTTTTCTGTCTTCGAATTCCCAGAGATCGACCTTAGGGGTTTCGACCTTCTTGCCAGTTGCCTTGTTTACCCAGGCCGTTGAGCAGAGCACACAAATTTTATTACCGTCCGCAATAAAATCATCGACCGTGAAACTGATCATTTTCCAGTCTTCAAGCAGTTCTTCGAAATATCCTTGCACGGCTTTTTTACCAATACGCGGTGCGGTGAATTTTGCCCCATCCTCATGGCCCATGGCCAAAGACTTGAAGTCAATTTCGTCCGCCAGTATTTCCATCCAAGCATCGACACTGCCACCTTTTGTATCGTGCCACTGCTGATAAAGCTCGCTCAAATTGGAGACGTGATCACTTGACGTTTTCATCCGGATTCCCCCTTTTTGGATGTTTCGGAGATCAAAGCATCCCGGTAGATTAGGGGAAAAAGCCCGTTAGATCACTAGGAATGTCGGGACATCCGAAGCTCAAACTCGCTTTCTGCTTTCCGGAATGGTGAATCGTTCGCTTTGGAAAAAAAGTTTGAGCGAGCGCCTGACCCCGAGGAACCGCCGGCGCGGTCAGGCTGTGAACCAGGACTGCCTCTAAACCACTGATTTAATGGTGGGCGCGGGCAGGATCGAACTGCCGACCCCTACGATGTCAACGTAGTGCTCTCCCGCTGAGCTACGCGCCCGGGAAGGGCCGGTGTTAAACGCTCGATTTGAATGAGGCAAGCGCCAAAAGCCCGTTGCGGCAAAATTCCAGTCGTTCCGATGCTTTTGGCCGATGCTTTTGGCCAATGCTTCTGGCCAATACATCTGGCCAATGTTTCTGGAGAGCCTGAGCCGGGTTCCATCAGCTCATGGCGACAATTGCCATCATGTTTCGCTTAAGTGGATTGCCGCTTGCGCCTTAAGGCCTGCGATGTGCCTTACGCGGCAATAACGCGTTCGACTTCTTGAACCAGGTCTTTGAGATGGAAGGGTTTTGACAGCACTTTGGCGTCTTCCGGTGCTCTGTTAGCTGGATTTAGCGCGACCGCCGCAAATCCGGTGATGAACATGATCTTCATTTCCGGATCGATTTCAGCGGCCTGTCGGGCCAACTCAATGCCGTCCATCACGGGCATGACAATGTCGGTGAGGAGTAGGTCGAACTCGCGCAACTGAAGTTCGGTTAGAGCTTCATCCCCTTGGCCCGCGTCAACCACTGAATGGCCTGCGCGCTCCAATGCCTTTTTCAGGAACCGGCGCATCGCTTCATCATCTTCAGCTAATAATATACAGGCCATTTTATCCTTCCACCCAAACTATGCCGCCATAATGGCGTTCGGCACCACCGTGAAGCCGGTTGTCATGTGTTTCAATTCCGCGCAGCCATTTGTGAGGCGTGCAATATTTGAACCCCTTCGCGCCGATCACGTGTCGTCATATTCTCATGTAGGTCGTTAACGAATTGCCCCTAGCATCTGGTCCAGATCGTCCAACTCGCGTTTAATACCTTTATGGAATCAAAAATCCCGACTTCAATGCGTGGTCGTCGCAAATCTCCGAACAGTGACACCGCGCGGGGCACTGAAGGCAGCGCGTTGTCACTCCAGGATCGTTCTCTTGATCGGGCGATCGAAGTCCTGCGGCCTGCGCGGTCGAACGCGCCATTGATTTTTGCTTCACCCCATTCCGGTCGACGCTACCCCCATGGGTTTTTGACCATGAGCCGGCTAGATCGCCATGCGCTGCGACAGTCCGAAGATGGCTATGTGGATTTGTTGTTCGAGGGCGCGGTGCGGTATGGGGCGCCAATGCTCCGGGCCCTATTCCCGCGTGCGTTTGTTGATGTGAACCGGGCGCGCAATGAACTCGACCCACGGATGTTTGTCGATGAACTGCCGGGCGGTGTCGACAGTCGGTCGACACGGGTTCGGGCTGGCCTCGGCGTCATTCCCCGCATCGTGGCGGACGGTCACGATATCTATGGAAAGAAGTTGCGCTACTATGAAGCGCGGCGGCGGCTTTCGGCATTTTATGATCCCTACCATGACATGCTGAGCCAGTTGATTGACGAAGCGCTCGGCAAATACGGTTGCGCCGCGGTGATCGACTGTCACTCAATGCCGTCCCTTGGTGGATTTGGTCCACAAGGCGATGACCAGAAAGTCGATTTTGTCCTCGGCGATCGATATGGCTCTTCGTGTTCGGGCGCTTTGACCGCCCTCGCCGAAGCGACCCTTGTGGACATGGGGTATTCGGTATCCCGTAACGCGCCATACGCCGGCGGCTATGTGGCGAGCGCCTATGGGCGGCCGGAAAACGGGATCCATGTGCTTCAAATCGAGGTCAATCGCGCACTTTATCTGGATGAACGGCGCTTGACCCGCCACGACGGTTTCCCTCGCTTGCGCCGGGATATGGATGCACTCGTCGGACGCCTATTGGAGGTGCAGACGATCTCCCTGGCTCCTGCTCGCGCGGCAGAGTAGGAGGCATTTCGGTCTATTTCACAGCAAACTCTGACTAATTGGGTGATCGTTTAGGACGAGGACGAGTGTTTGCTACCGGTCACAAAAAAACCGCGGAGCAACGCCCCGCGGTAAAAGTTTAGGGAGGAAACGCCCGTAAAGGGCGCGCGCGTCGTCTCCAACACGCGTCTAAAGGCTACACATTCAGATATTGCGGCGCAATATCTTTTTTTGCACTGCAAAAAATTAAATACAGATGCTCACAGGCAACTCTCGAAATGGGCCGCACTGCATTCGTCCACTTGTTCCGGGTTATGATTGGCGATATGCCGCGATCATGCCGAACTCTTCCGAAACGCCTGATCCGTCGGGCAATACCCCCTCCGGATCTGTCGATGGTGACACGCCGATTGAAGAAGAAGCGCCAGCCAAAAAGAGCCGCCTGAAGAAAATCGGGGCGGGCGTTGGCCGGCTGACACGGCCCAAGCAACGGTTCCAGATGCCAAATGGCCAATCCGGATTGCGGGTTGTAATCGCAACGGACGCTTGGAAGCCGCAGGTCAACGGCGTTGTGCGGACCCTTGAGACCCTTGGCGATGTCCTGACCGACCACGGCAATGAGGTTCGCTATATTACCCCGAACGAGTTTGCGTCGGTGCCGTTGCCGTCTTACTCGGAGATTCGCCTTTCGCTTTTGCCCAACCGCAAAGTCGCGAAACTGATCAACGAATTCAAACCTGACGCCATTCATATTGCCACCGAGGGTCCACTGGGCCGGGCAGCGCGTCGGTTCTGTAAGCGCCGAAGATATCCGTACACCACAAGTTTCCATACCCGGTTTGCCGAGTATGTGAACGAGCGTCTCGCGATCCCTGTTTCCTGGGGATACACAGTGCTGCGTGATTTCCACCGGGACGGGGAGACCATGATGGTGGCAACGCCGGCGCTGATGGCCGAGCTGGAAGAACGCGGCTTCTCAAATATGAAACTCTGGGCGCGCGGGGTGGACATGGATGCCTTCGCGCCCGGCGATCGCACCTTTTTTGATCCGCTCGCGCGTCCGATCTTCCTTTATGTGGGCCGGATCGCCGTTGAAAAAAGCATTTCCGATTTTCTGGAACTCGATCTTCCAGGTTCCAAGGTGGTGGTTGGCGACGGGCCCCAGCGCGAAGAGCTGGAGCGGCGTTTTCCGGAAGTGAAGTTCGTTGGCCCGAAATTCGGCGAGGACCTGACGCGGTGTTATCAGGCTGCGGATGTTTTCGTGTTTCCCTCGCGGACCGACACGTTTGGCTTGGTCAACGTGGAAGCCCTTGCCTGCGGGGTGCCTGTTGCAGCCTACCCTGTGCGAGGGCCCCTTGAGATCCTTGAGGGCGCTCCCGAAAGCTGCGGGTCGATGAACGAAGATCTACAGGCCGCTTGTCTTTCGGCACTTGAAAACGGCGATCCAGCCGCGTGCCGGGCGTGGGCGCAGAATTTTTCCTGGGAGGCGGCCTGTCGGCAGTTCGTTGCCAACCTGGAAATTCCAGGTTTCGATGAAGACTTCTGGTTGCGCTCTGCCCGTATGCTGGACTGAGCCTCAGCCTTACGCCCGGTGCCGTCCTGAATTGGGTCATGTGGCTGTGCCAATGCGGGGCGATTTTCCCCTGGCGGCTCAGTGCAATCCCGGTATTGCGCGGGCGACGCCCTAACCCATTGAATATTATAAGGTTTCTCCTATGCGGTGAAAACCCGGCATGCCCCTTGCCAGTACGTCTCCCATGAAGCGGACGCGGCACGCTGCGCTCGCACCCAAAGTAGCCGGGAGTTGTTGGAGATGACCCATCCTATTGATTTGCATGTCGGCAAGCGCCTGCGTCAACGCCGACGTCTACTTGGCATGACGCAACAAAAGCTGGCGGATGCGGTATCCATTCGTTTTCAGCAAATCCAGAAGTACGAAAGCGGTGCGAACAGAATTTCCGCATCAAGACTTTGGTCGCTGGCAAAAGCCCTCGATGTGTCCGTTGCCTACTTCTATGAAGGTCTTGAAGAAAACGTTGTCGCGCTGAATGGGGCCAATGGGCACCACGCGTCGACACCGGCCGATGTGTTTCAGAACAAAGACACAATCGACCTGGTGCGGGCATTCTACAACCTGAATGAAGAGCCACGGCGGCGACTGCTGGATCTCGCCAAAGCCATGTCAGGCAATAACTGAGTACCGCGATTTAAGCTGCGCCCGGGCGTAAATTACTTGCCAATCCGGGCGGGCCCTTTAGCTTGGGCCCATGGCAACACCCGATCTTCCCAAAGAGTTTATCGTATTTGCCGGACGGCTCGCAGATGCGGCTGCCAAGGAGACCTTGCCGCTGTTTCGCAGTGGTGCACAGGTCTTCAACAAGGCCGGGATCTGGTTTGATCCAGTTACGGATGCTGACCGCGAAGCCGAGCGAGCTCAGCGACGGCTGATCAACGCCATGTATCCCAAGCACGGCATTGTCGGCGAAGAATTCGGCATGGAAAATGACGACGCTGAGTGGCGGTGGGTGCTCGATCCTGTCGATGGCACGCGGGCTTTTGTTTGTGGCGTTGCGTCTTGGGCGACTTTGATTGGTCTGGAGCAAAACGGTCAGCCTGTGCTCGGTGTCATTGAGCAGCCCTTTACAGGCGAGCGCTGGGTCGGGGTCGGCGAGACGCTGACTTACTCACACCGCGGCAAATCCCAACCCAAGACATCGAGCGGCATCACTGAGCTTTCCAAGGCGCGCCTTTCCACGACTGACCCACGCCGCAATGCGTACTTTTCGAAAGTCGAGTGGGAAGCCTTCGGGGAGATTGCGGGCAACGCCCAGGTCGCGCGGTTCAGCCTTGATGCCTATTCATATGCGCTCCTGGCGATTGGCGAGCTAGATCTCGTTATTGAAAGCGGCCTTAAGCATCACGACTATGCAGCATTACTTCCTGTCATCGAAGCCGGTGGCGGTGTGGTCAGCAACTGGAAAGGCGATGCGGTTGGCAAGGATGATCGTGGTAGGATTGTCGCCGCTGCGACCCCTGAGTTGCACGATCAAGCGCTGAAGGTCTTGAAGCAGGTTTAATTTTTGCTCTTCTCGTCGGGACGACTTAACCCCCTAAAAAAAGTAGGGCCGATGTGCTGCCAATCTGTTGGGGGTATGATCAATTTGCATGAAAGCTCACAAAAACCGCTCAACAAACTCATCAAACGCCTGCCAATAGGCCGCTCGCAGATGGTCTTGTTCCATCAGGATCTCGTGGAGCGCGCCGTCAATGGTGACGCAATCAATAAGGCTTGACTGCTCAGCTAGCCATTGGTGGTCTGCGGATGACACCAGTTCGTCCTTCTCTGCCGAGATAATGCGGACCGGCGTTTTCAACCCCTTAAAATGGTCAGGTTTGTGGATCTCATCGATAGCATCGTGAGCGGCTTTCAACCAGCCATAAGTTGGCTCACGGAGGATCGCTTTTGGTTCGGCTTCTTGGAGCAAGCGAAAGCGCGTGTGACGCGCCTTATCAGATGTCAGATTATTGCCTTCAAAATCGAGGGAATGTTCCTTCACGCCGGGGATGGATTGCCTCCCAAGGCCGATGGTCGTGGCCAGATTGCACAGCATACGTACGCTGGCCCGTTTGGCAGTATCGTCAAACAGCTGGGTCATGGGCGCACAAAGCACCGCGGCCTTAAACCGGTCGTCGCCGCGCGCTAGCATCTGCAAGGTGGGCAAGCCACCCATGGAATGGGTCATCAAAAAATATGGCCCTTGATAGCGCGGCCGGAGCAGCTCCTCAGTCATCAGATCAATATCGTCCACGAAAAGATCGAAAGACGCCACATGGCCTTTTTGGGGATCGGGAAGCGCCCGGCCTGAAAGGCCCTGACCGCGCCAGTCCATCGAAACCACATTGAAGCCGCGGGCGTGCAAGTCCGTGATCACTTCAAAATACTTTTCCATGAATTCCGATCGGCCCGCCATGAGAAACAGACTGGCCTTGGGGTTGGCAGCCGGGAAAAGCCCCACGCGCAAGTGCGTGCCATCCCGAGCCGTAAGGTCTATTGCTTCCCCACCATCGGGAACTGGATTGCCGTCGATTTCGATAAAATGGGCTATTTTGATGTCTCCAGATGTAGACGGGCCATGAGGCTCATATCGCCGGAAATCATCAGGCGCCCGGAAAGGTAGGCTCGTTCAAAGGCTCGGTCCCCTTGAAAAATACGGTTGAGGGTGTCCGCGCTGGCCCGCCATCTTGTGGTGACCTCTTCGGGACTGATATCGCCTGACAAGTCTGTCAGTATGCGGCATTCATCTTGTCGGCCATCGACAAAAAAGGCGGCGTCGCCTTCCGGCACGATCTCCAGAACCGCATTAAAGCCTCGCGCGAAGACGCTGGCCGCCCCCTCCAAAAGGCGCTCTCTCGATGGCCCGGCCATGGGGCGCCTATTCCAGGAGCGCGCCGTCTGCGGCGATTGGCTTGCGGAACTTGAGCGTCATACGGTCACTTTCTCCGATGGCGTCATATTTGGCGCGATCAAAGTCAGGATCTTCCATGCCACGGGCCTCTGCGGAGCGTCGGGTTGGCGGTAGTGTCCAGACACCAAAAGGGTGGTCGCGGGTGTCCTTCGGGTTGGCATTGATCTCCGAGCTTCCTTCCAGCTCAAACCCTGCGCCTTCGGCTAGGGCAACAACCGCGGACTGCTTCACATATCCCGCAGCGCTTTCGCCTTCTTCAGCTGCGCGGTGTTCAACGACCCCGAGAACGCCTCCTGGTTTCAGGGCCGTATAGAACTGTGCGAAATAATCTTCTGCGCTGCCGCCGCCGGTCCAATTGTGGACATTGCGAAAGGTGAGGACCATGTCCGCGCTCGCGTCTGGTGCGATCTTGTTGTCGGTCCCGCCGAGGATGGTCAGGCGCACGTCGCCGTAAAAATCATTCCCAACAAATCGCTCTTCATAGCGCTCAACGGCCGCTCGTGTGCGGTCGGAACGCGCTGGGTCAAACGTCGCCGCATAAAGAACACCGTCTTGTTGTTGAAGGTATGGTGCCAGAATATTTGTGTACCAACCATTACCAGGCCAGACTTCAACCACTGTCATTGAAGGGGCGAGCCCAAAGAAAGCGAGGGTATATGCTGGGTTGCGCCAGTCATCGCGTGCTTTGTCATCCTCGCTGCGGTGATCGCCAGCGGCAATTGTATTGAGTTGTGTCTCAAGACTTACAGGCTCTGCGTTGGGGGTCGGCCCGGATGAGTCAGCTTTTGCCTCCTCTGATGGGGCGGACTGGCTACATGCGGCTAGCGACATAAGCGAAGCGGCGAGGAGGGTTCTTCTAATCATTGATGGTCGCGTCCCCGTTAAACTAGGTGAAATCGAAGAGGTCCGCAGGATTTAGCATATTCCGCCCCGAACGCGACGGAAAATGTCGCGACGCAAATCCTACGCCATTACGCTTGGGTGGCTTGATGGGTGATCGACTACCGAGGTCCTATGAATCCTCGGGGCAAAGGGCCTTGAAACGGGCAGATCCTGTCACCATTTCTCTCTCGTCAGGCAGCAACTTGTTGGGCCTGGCGCTTAACCCTGCCGCGCCGATTGTCGGGCGGCATTCACGAAGACCCATGCATCCTTGCTACCTTAGGAGGATTTGATGCGTACTTTTGACTTGACCCCCTTGCTCCGCACCTCAGTTGGTTTTGACCGAACATTTGATCTTCTGGAAACCTTGAGCAATGCCGACGCGGGCGGCTACCCCCCTTACAATATTGAGCGCTTTGATGAAGACCAGTACCGCGTGACGCTCGCGGTCGCCGGCTTTAGTGCCGAAGATCTGGACATCGAAGTGCATGGCAATAGCCTGAAGATTGCGGGTAAGCGAGGTGCCGACGACGATGCCGGGCAGTTCCTGCATCAAGGCATCGCCGGCCGCTCCTTTGAGCGCCGCTTCCAGATTGCCGACCACGTCAAGATTGTCTCCGCTGACCTGAAGAATGGCCTCTTGAGCATTTCCTTGAAGCAGGAAGTGCCGGAACAGCTTCGCCCGCGGAAGATTTCCATCAATGAAGACGGCACAAACCTGAAGGTCGTGAAAGACATCAACGCCGCCTAACTGGCAAATCGTTTAACCAAATAAAATCCCCACAAATGAGCAGGCTGCGGGTCCTCCCGCCGTCTGCTTTTTCGCGTCTGGTGTTTCACATCAAATCAGTTGCTTGACCTTAAATTAGCCATCACTTATATAAGTGAAGACTAATTTCAAGAGGTGTAATTTAAAGAGGTGGACACATGCTCGATGATTTTGAAAAGCACTTGGATGGTGTTGATCGGAAAGTTGTTGCGCTGGAACGGGATGGGGCTGAGGCGCGGTCAGTCATTCTAAGTCGCGCTTACGCCACAACGGTGGAAGACCTTTGGGATGCCGTAACCAACAAAGAACGCTTGCCAAGATGGTTCGCGCCGGTCGAGGGGGATCTGCGGCCCGGCGGAGAGTACAAAGTCCAAGGTAATGCGGGCGGTACTATCACGGCATGCGAGCCACCCAGATCATTTTCTCTTACATGGGAGATGATGGGAGATGTGAGCTGGGTCGATGTTTCGATCGCCGCGGAGGGAATTGATACGGCTCGTCTGACCCTCACTCATACGGCAAAAGTTTCTTCGCACTATGACCAATACGGCCCCGGTGCGACCGGTGTCGGATGGGAGCTTGGTCTTTTGGGGCTGGCCTTGCATATGGAAGACTCGAGTGCGGAAAAGGTCGATGAGATTGCGTTTGCGCAGAGCGAAGGCGGGAAGGGGTTCAGCCGCGGCAGCGCTGAGCGGTGGGGCGATGCAGCCATCGCTGCTGGTGAAGACGCAGACGTTGCGCGGGCTTCCGCCACCCGCACCGCCGCTTTCTTTACAGGCGAAGCAGATCCCAGCTGATGCATGCTTTTGATGTCCTTGGCGATCCGGTCCGTAGACGGATCATTGAACTACTTGCAGACAGCGAGCTGACATCCGGGGGCATTGTTGAGGTGATACAGCAGGAATTCGGGATCACCCAGGCAGGGGTCTCCCAACATTTGCGTGTCCTGCGTGAGGCGGGGTTTGCAACCGTGCGCGCCGAAGGGGTACGACGGCACTATGCTCTGGCCACGGCCCCGCTACAGGAAATCGACATTTGGTTGAATCGCTTCCGCGGGTTCTGGGAGCCAAAAATGGAATCACTCTCAATGGAGGTTGCCCGCGGCAAAAAAGAGCGGGCGCGCTCGGGTGGCGTAGGCAAGAAGACCCCTTCTTAGGACTTCTAAGGAATTGGGATTTGCCTAAAGGCGGCAGTTAGCTGCGGCCTGTCACAACCGCCTGGGCCACGTCGAAGATCTCGCTATTGGCAGCGAGGATAGATTGACCGTGCAAGGGTTTATCGCCGCCGTCGATTTCCTTCACGGTCCCCCCGGCCTCGCGCACCAACACAATGCCGGCGCCGACGTCCCACGCATTGAGGCCCCGCTCCCAATAGGCATCGAACCGCCCAGCGGCAACGAACGCCAAATCAAGAGCCGCTGACCCATACCGGCGGATCCCAGCGGTCTCGTTCAGGACACGGTCGGTTTCAAGCAGGGCCTGCTCCCGCCCGGGCCGTCCTTTGAACGGCAGCCCGGTTGCAAACAAGGCTTCAGTTAAGTCTTTGCGCTTGCTCACGCGCAAGCGCTTATCATTGAGCCAGGCTCCTTCGCCTTTTTCTGCCCAGAAAAGCTCATCGGTCACGGGGCTATAGATGACGCCAGCGTACGGCGCACGATCGCGTTCTAAGCAAATCGAAATAGCAAATTGCGACAGCCCGTGAAGAAAGTTGGTTGTGCCATCGAGGGGGTCCACAATCCAACGGTTGGAATTGTCAGTGCCTTCGATTTCCCCGCGTTCTTCTAAGAGGAGGCCGTATTTGGGTCGGCCCGCTTGGAGTTCTTCCAGGAGGATGGCCTCAGCGCGCAAATCGGCTGCGGAGACGAAGTCCGCCGCGCCCTTCCGGGAAACGAGGAGCGCTTCCACTTCGCCGAAATCGCGAATTAGGCTACGAGCCGCCTTTCGGGCAGCATTCATCATGACAGTCACGACAGCTGAAGCATGGGCCAAGGAAAAATCCACTTCTCGCGCTAGGGATGGCTCGAATTAGGGTGCAGCAAAGGTAGACCGTCCTGACCCCGCTAGAAGACCCGGCACCATAGGGATGACCGCCCCTTTCGCAAGGGCGTATTAATCCGGAGGTCTGTCTTGCGAAACGGATTGGTTCCGGTACGGCTTGTGCAGGAGCGCCTATGGCGGCGGACGCGCGCCGGGCAACAGTGGCCCTCAGATGAGTGCCTTCTGGGGCAATTGCTTCGGGGCGATAGCTTCTGGGGCAGCGGGTTTCACAGCGATGTCCGTCTCAGAGCAATGAAGGTTCAGAAGTTAACCCTTATGCAGAAGGAACCGCTTGCTCAGTCAAATCAATCTGCAAACGATCAGCCGATGCTCGGCGCGAAAGTAGCGAGCGGCGCCGGGCTCATGGTGGCGGCGCGCTTTTTGATGCGCCTTTTTGGCTTTCTGAACACGATCATTGTCGCGCGGCTGCTCGCCCCCGATGATTTCGGCATTGTCGCCATCGGCGTGACCGCCATGCAGCTTTTGCAGAACCTCTCCGACATCAGTGTTGGCAGTGCTGTGGTCAAGTTCCGCGACGCCGACCGCAAAGACATCGATACGCTTTTTACCCTGTCGATGATCCGGGGCGTTGTAATCGCTCTTTTCCTTGTTGGCCTCGCGCCGCTGATGGGCCTACTTTACGAAGACCCGCGGGTGACATGGATCTTCTTGGGCGTCGCGCTCTATCCGCTGTTTATTGGCTTTGTGAACCCTAGTTTTTATGAGTTCGAGCGGGATCTCGATTTCTCCAAAGAGTTTGTTGTTCTGATCACGAACAAACTCGCTGGTGTTGTTGTGTCCATTGCTATCGCGGTCATCTTCCGAACCTATTGGGCGATTATTTTGGGGTTGGCGACGAATGCGTTCGTGCAGCTCATCCTTTCCTATTGGATTAAGCCCTATCGTCCTCGGTTGACGTTTGCCTCCTTCAACAAGCTGATTGGATTTACCGGCTGGCTGACCGGCGTCAGCTTCATGGCGGCCTTGAATAACAAGCTCGATGCCTTGATCCTTGCGCGTATTTTTCCGGCAAGAGTCGTCGGTAACTTTTATGTTGGCTTGCAGCTTGCGGATTTGCCGACCACGGAGCTTGCCTATCCAATTTCACGGGCCATTTTCCCGGGTCTTTCCTCACTCCAACATGATTTGGGTCAGATGCGCCGCGCGTTCCTCAAGGGCGTTGAGGCCATGGCATTTTTTGCTCTTCCGGCGGGTATTGGCTTTGCCCTGGTCGGACAGGAGATCATTTATCTATTGCTGGGCGCAAAATGGAATGGGGCGGTGCCGGTCCTTGAGATCATGGCACCTGCAGTGGCGATACACCTTCCGTTTATGACGACCCAGCAATACGCCATGGCCCGCGGTATGACGCGCCTGGTATTTCTCCGGGAGTTTGTTTTCTTTTTAATTCGTACCCCAATTTTCATTTGGGCAGCACTCAATCACGGGTTCATTGGCGCGGTTTGGACATCGGCAGCGATGAACCTGGTGCATGTTGCTCTGAACCTAGCGCTTTACGCGCGTGTTTCAGGCCGCAGTGCCCTGGAAGCGGTCTGGGCAATTCGACGCAGCGCTGGCGCTGTGGCCATTATGGTTGCGAGTTACCTGCTCATCTTTCCACAATTTGTTCCCTTTGAGGCCTTGCCGCTGATTTTGCGCCTCGGCGTCAATGTGGCTCTAGCGGCATGTGTCTACGTTGGCACCCATTGGGTGCTGTGGCGCGCGGAAGGTTCGCCGAATGGAGTCGAGCGGCTGGTGATGGAGGCACTGGCTGGCGCGTTTCGGCGCTTTCGCCCCTCTTAAGGATCACCTCAAACAAGACCGAATACGTCATCGCTGCGCTCGCGTGTTGGCCCGGGGCAACAGGTCCTGTAAAGGTTTTGCGTTCAAACATTTTCAATACAGGTTAAGGCCATGACAAATAGCGCTGCCCCCCAAACAGCGTCTTCCAGCGGAGCCCCGGCCCCGACAGAGCTCACTCAGGAAGCCCTGACCGCAGCGGCTATGAAAATTCTGACCACAGACCCTCGGTTCAAAGTGGGCGAGGCGGAGATTCGCGGCAACAGCTATCGTGTTTTTGAGAATGCGCCAGCGAGCCTTGTTGATCTGTTTCGGTTTGGCGCCGCCGCCCACGGCGAGAAAGACTTCATCGTATACGAAGACGAAGTCCATAGCTTCCAGGGGGTCTGGTCCGACGCTCTTAAGTTCGCCAATGCTTTAAGAGCAGATTATGGCATTGGAAAAGGCGACCGGGTCGCGCTTGCCATGCGCAACTATCCGGAGTGGTGCATCGCCTTCAAGGGTATTCTGGCAACCGGCGCCGTTGTCGTCCCCTTAAATGCCTGGTGGAAGACCGAAGAGCTTTCCTATGCGCTTGGGGATTGCGGGGCGAAACTCGTCATTGTTGATGGCAAGCGCTTTGACTTGATTGAGCCAGTGGCCAGCAAACACGGGCTCACAATGATCGTCGCGCGTGATGCCCGGGATGGTGCGGCTTCGTTCGCTGACCTGTTGGCCGGCCACGAGGCAAACGATCTTCAGCCAGATATTCAGCATGAAGATGATTTTGCGATTTACTATACGTCCGGCTCAACCGGTACGCCCAAAGGGGTGATCCTGACCCATCGTGGATGTGTTACAACACTCTTTTCCTGGGCGTTTATTGCAACCGTCTTGAAGGAAGCGCGAGGCGGCGTCAGCCTCTTCGGCGATAATCCGGGGATTCTGCTGGCGATACCTCTATTTCACGTAACTGGCTCGCACTCGATTTTCTTGATGTCATATTTGGTCGGTCGGCGAATGGCGATGATGTATCGTTGGGACCCAGTCGAGGCGTGCAACCTGATCCGCGATCACGAGCTGACAAATTTCGTCGGTGTGCCAAGCCAGTCTTATGAGATGATCGATGCGGCAGGCGAGCAGGGGTTGCCTTCACTCCTTGATATTGGATCAGGCGGCGCCAAGCGACCGCCGGACCATGTCCGGCTTCTCGCGGATCGATTTAAAGGAGCGAACCCCTCATCTGGCTACGGACTAACGGAGACCAATGCGATCGGATGTGTGAACACGCTAGCCGATTACCGGCGCAAACCGGACTCCACGGGCAAAGCAGTTCCTCCGTGCTGCGATATCAAGATCGTTGGCGACGATGGTGATGCAGCAACTGGCGAAGTAGGCGAGATTTGGATCCGTTCGGCAGGTAACTTCAGGGGCTATCTGAACCGACCGGAAGATACCGAGAAGGCGCTAACCCCTGACGGTTGGTTTCGTACCGGCGATCTGGGTCGGCTCGATGATGAAGGGTTCTTGTTTATCGTTGATCGGATGAAGGATATTATCATTCGAGCTGGCGAGAACATCTCCTGTCTTGAGGTCGAAGCTGCCGCTTATGAATTTGGCGCCGTCGGCGAGGCGATTGTTTTCTCTGTGCCGGATGACGTGTTGGGCGAGCGGGTCGGCCTCGTCGTGCATCCTAAGCAGGGCATGAATATTGACTTGGAAGAGCTGCGCCAGTTCATGGGCAAAAGGCTTGCGGGCTTTAAGGTCCCGGAGCGCATGTGGGTCTCGCCCATGCAATTGCCTCGATTGGGGACGGCGAAGTTCGACAAGATTACGATCCGGCGCATTGCCCTCCAGAACGAGCCGCAGCTCTCGGTTTGAGGCAGCACGGTTCGTTTCAAACGTTCGCTCTCAACTGCGCCTCGTCCTTGCGTTTTCTTCTCGGCATGGGACAACCGCTGCCATGTCGGTGCCGTCGGCATTGAGCTTGGTTAAAGGGTGTTATGCTGGAAATTCGCCCAAATTGTGAGCGGTGCAATGTGGATTTGCCACCGGACTCTCCGGACGCACGGATTTGCACCTACGAGTGTACATTTTGCGCGTCGTGTGTGGATGGCATACTTCAAAATGTCTGCCCAAACTGCGGCGGCGGATTTGAACGGCGCCCCGTGCGCCCTGCGTCCACGCATCGCTCTGGCGTTGGCCTTGACCATCAGCCCGCATCTGATCGCCGAGTGATTACAGAGTACACGGACGAGGAACTCAAGGCATTCGCAGCGACCTTATGCGACGTTGATCCTGCTGACAGGTGAGTAAACTGAAGACGAGCTGAACGACGACGAGTTTTAGGAGATGAACCATGGCTGATATTGACGTTTTTCGGAGCGAAGTCCGCGATTGGCTGGAAGCCAATTGCCCTGAGGAGATGCGCGACGGCGCCGGCGGTGAAGACAATATCTGCTGGGGCGGCAAGAAATGGACGTTTCAGTCAGAGGCACAGAAGGCCTGGCTGGAGCGCATGGCTGCGAAAGGCTGGACGGTTCCAGCGTGGCCAACAGAATATGGCGGCGGCGGCTTGGACAAAGCGCAGGTCAAAGTCTTGAAAGAGGAAATGCGCAGGATCAAGGCGCGCTCCCCACTAGAGAGTTTTGGCATGTGGATGCTCGGGCCTGCTCTCTTGAAATACGGGACACACGAACAAAAAGCCCATTTCCTGCCACCGATCGCCCGCGGCGAAGTTCGCTGGTGTCAGGGGTATTCAGAGCCCAATGCTGGCTCGGATCTTGCCTCGCTCCAGACCAAGTGTGAGGATCAGGGCGATCACTGGCTGGTCAATGGTCAGAAAATCTGGACCTCCTATGCTGACCAGTCCGATTGGATTTTCGTCCTGGTCCGGACGGATAATTCCGGATCAAAGCACCACGGTATCAGTTTCCTCCTCGTGGACATGGACCAGCAAGGCGTCACCACAAAGCCGATCAAATTGATCTCTGGCAAATCGCCGTTCTGTGAAACCTACTTTGACGATGCGACCGCGCCAAAGGACTATGCTCCCGGCGTGTCCGCGATCGTCGGTGAGCAGAACAAGGGCTGGGATGTGGCGAAATACCTGCTGACCCATGAGCGCGAAATGATTGGCGGCGGTGGCGGCGGCCTCTTTGGCGGGCGCGGCATTGGTGAGATAGCAGCTGAAAACATTGGCCGCGACGAGAAAGGTCGTCTCGATGATCCATTGCTCCGCGGCAAGGTTGCCCAGGCGGAGGTTGATGGCTGGGCGTTCTTGTTGACCCTGGAACGCGTGAAAGATGAGGCCAAGGCTGGCGCGGGCACCGGCGCGAATTCATCCATGCTGAAGTACTATGGGACGGAGTTTAACAAGCGTCGCCTGGAACTCATGATGGATTCCGCTGGCAGCGACGGCCTTGAGTGGGAAGGAGAACGCTCAGAGGACGGAAAGCTCGCCAAAAGCTGGCTGCGCACAAAGGCAAACTCTATCGAGGGCGGCACATCGGAAGTGCAGTTGAACATTATCGCCAAGCGCATTCTGGAAATGCCTGGCGCTTAATTTAACAAAGAAGGGTCACATCAATGCCTCTCGTCCTCAATGAAGAGCAACAAATGCTCAAAGACGCTGCTCGCGGGTTCCTGAGCGAAAAGGCGCCGGTGGCAGCTCTGCGGAAACTTCGCGACAGTAACGACCCTGACGGCTTTGATCGGGGTCTCTGGAAGGAGATGGCCGAAATGGGGTGGGCCGGGATCCTCATTGATGAGGAATTCGGCGGGTCGGAGTTTGGTTATGTGGGCGCTGGTGTCATCGCAGAAGAAATGGGCCGCACCCTGACGGCATCGCCATTTCAGTCAACGGCGCTTTTGGCGGCGACCGCCTTGCAGAAATTTGCCGGTGACAAGCAAAAGCAGGCGACATTGCCGGCCATTGCCACTGGTGAGCGGCTCCTCGCCTTTGCTGTCGACGAAGGCAATAAGCACCATCCGGACCGGGTGGCTCTTGCTGCAGAAAAATCCGGGAACGGATTTAAACTGAATGGCGAGAAGTCTTTTGTTGCTGACGGCCATGTGGCTGATCAGTTGATCGTTGCGGCCCGCACTGGGGGAGCGGCGGGCGAAAAGGAGGGCCTATCGCTTTTCCTCGTCGACGCTGACCGAGCAGGGATCGATATTGAGCGCACCTCCATGGTGGACAGCCGCAACGCGGCACGTATTCGTTTTGAGAATGTCGATGTCACGGGCGATGACCTCATCGGTGCTGCGGACGGCGCCTATATGGCCATTGAAGGGGTCTTGAGCGCCGGCCGGGCCGGGCTCGCTGCGGAGATGTCAGGTGCCGCCCAGGCGGCCTTTGAGATGACCACGGACTATCTCAAACAACGCACCCAGTTCGGGACGACCATCGGCACATTCCAGGCGCTCCAGCACCGGGCTGCCCATCTTTATAGCGAACTGGAGCTTGCCAAATCGGTTGTCCTGAAGTCGCTCCAAGAATTGGACGCTAACTTCGGCATGGCAGGTCTTATCTGTTCGCTGGCGAAAGCAAAGGTCGGCGAGGCTGCGAAACTAAGTGCGTTGGAGGCAATTCAGATGCATGGCGGGATCGGGATGACCGACGAGTATGATATTGGCTTCTACTTGAAGCGGATCCGGGTCGCGCAAGAAATGTTCGGTGATAGCGCATACCATGCGGACCGGATTGCCACCATGCGCGGCTATTGAGACAAGAACCAGGAATTAGGGAGACTGATATGGCAACCGTAAAAATCGACGATATCGCGGACTGGGTGGGCAAGGAAACCGGTACATCGGATTGGCTTGTGATCGATCAGATGCGGATCAATCAGTTTGCGGATGTTACAGAAGATCACCAGTTCATCCATGTGAACGAAGAAGCCGCGAAAATGACACCGTTCGGGACGACGATTGCCCACGGGTTCTTGTCTCTCTCTATGCTGAGCAAGCTGGCGGAAGGGTCAGTCTTGCTGGTTGAAGGTGTGAAGATGGGCCTCAATTACGGTTTTGATAAAGTGCGCTTCATCACACCAGTAAAATCCGGCAAGCGAGTGCGCGGCCACTTCACGCTGATGGCGGCTGACCAGAAAGTCCCCGGCCAGTGGCAGTTTAAGTATGCGGTCAAAGTCGAGATTGAAGGGGAAGACAAGCCCGCCCTCGCTGCTGAATGGCTGACCATGATGTTTGTCTGATCGAATTTCTCCCTTAACTGCCAAATGTCTTTGACCTCGTCGCGGACAGCTACCTAGATTGCACGCAAGCAAATCGGATCAGGTGGTATGTCAGTGTTAAGTTTCAAAGATCGCGTAGCCATCATCACTGGCGCAGGCGGCGGGCTGGGTAAAGTACACGCGTTGGAGCTTGCACGGCGAGGTGCGAAAATCGTGGTGAACGATCTCGGCGGCGCGCGGGATGGTTCCGGCGGATCTGCCACCCCGGCCGAGGAAGTTGCCAAATTCATTACCGACAATGGCGGTGAGGCGATTGCCGACCCGGCCAATGTCACCAATCCCGACGAAGTCGATGCGATGGTCAAGAAGGCCATGGATACCTGGGGCCGTGTTGATATCCTGATCAACAATGCCGGGATCCTCCGTGACAAGACATTTGCCAAGATGGAGATCGACGATTTTCAGGCGGTCCTGAACGTGCACACGGTAGGCATGGCGGTTTGTACAAAGGCGGTTTGGCAAATCATGCGTGACCAGGCCTATGGCCGGATCATTTGTACGTCCTCGCCGTCTGGCCTCCACGGGATTTTTGGTCAAGCCAATTACGGGGCGGCGAAAGCGAGCATGATTGGCTTCATGAATGCGCTGCATCTAGAAGGGGCCAAATACAATATTCGGATCAACCTTCTGTCGCCTTCTGCTCGTACACGGATGACCGAAGATATCGGTATTCCGGAAGCCATGTTGGAAAAAATGACGCCGGAAGCCATTACGGCTGCGTGCGTTTTTCTCGTCAGTGAAGACGCGCCGAGCCGGGCAATCGTCAGTTGTTCCGCTGGTGGTTATGCGCGCGGTTATGTGGTGGAAACGGATGGCATTTACCTGCCGCCGGAACAGCAGACCGCGGAGAATATTGCCGCTCGTTGGGAAGAGATCAGTGACAAGAATAATGTGAAGTATTACGACGACGCAAATGGGCCCGCCATGAATTTTGCTGGCAAAATGAGCGCCTACTCAAAATAGGCACAAACCCTGAGCTGCTTGAACAGCAGGCGGATCATCTGAAAGGAAAAGGCCATGAGAGAAGCCGTTATTGTCTCAACAGCGCGTACACCGATCGGCAAAGCTTATCGCGGCGCATTCAACAATACGACCGCACAGACCCTTGGCGGTCACGCCATTGAGCACGCCGCCAAACGCGCCGGTGTTGCTGCGGAAGAAATCGAAGACGTCGTCATGGGGTGCGCGCTTCAGCAAGGCACAGCATTCCAAAATGTGGCGCGCCAGGCAGCTCTGCGGGCGGGCATGCCCATTGGCGTGTCAGGCATGTCAATTGATCGTCAGTGTGCATCCGGCATGATGGCGATCGCCACAGCGGCCAAGCAAGTGGTTGTGGACAATATGGATATCGCCGTCGGCGGCGGTGTCGAATCGATATCCATGAACCAGAACAGCAACATGTTTGTCACGCCCGACCCGTGGCTTCTTCAGAACTTGCCAGCAACGTACATGCAGATGATCGAGACCGCTGAAGTGGTCGCCGACCGTTATGGGGTCTCCCGTGAGGTTCAAGACGCCTATGCGCTCCAGTCCCAACAGCGCACCCATGCCGCCCAGGAAGCCGGCAAATTCGACGACGAGATCGTGCCGCTGCCATCGGTCATGAAGTTCAAGAACAAGGAAACAGGCGAGACGTCCGACGTTGAGACAAATCTGGATAAGGATGAAGGCAATCGCCCGCAAACGACCCTTGAAGGCCTTTCCGGCCTCCAGCCGGTCTGGAAGGGCGGAATGGCGGTCGCAGAAGGCAAGTTCATTACCGCCGGCAATGCCTCTCAGCTTTCCGATGGTGCGTCGGCGGCGGTTGTCATGGAAGCCAAGGAAGCAGAAAAGCGTGGGCTCCAGCCACTCGGGATTTACCGGGGCATGGCGGTCGCTGGGACGCATCCTGACGAAATGGGCATCGGCCCAGTATATGCTGTGCCGAAGCTGTTGGAAAAGTTTGGCCTGAAGATGGATGACATCGGCCTTTGGGAACTGAACGAAGCGTTTGCTGTGCAGGTCGTCTACTGCCGCGACAAGCTGGGCATTCCCGACGAGCTCCTAAACGTTGATGGCGGTGCGATTTCTATCGGCCACCCCTATGGTATGTCCGGTGCCCGGATGGTTGGCCACGCGCTGATCGAAGGCAAACGCCGGGGCGCAAAATACATCGTCTGCACCATGTGTGTCGGCGGCGGCATGGGCGCGGCGGGACTGTTCGAGGTCGCTTGATCTGTTGACGGATTGATTAGCTTGCAGGCGCGTTCACCAGATCGATCGCCCGCAACTGCGCAAGTTTCTCCGGGTCGCTCATGAACGAGCCAGAGATGCTGTTTTTGGCCAGCGTCTTGATCTCCTCTGCGGTGAGATTGAGGGCGTCGATGACCGCACCGAAGTTGTCCATCAAATAACCGCCAAAGTAAGACGGGTCATCCGCGTTGACCGTGGCTTTCAAGCCGAGGTCCAGCATTCGCTTCAGAGGATGGTTTTCGATACGGTCCACATTGCAGAGTTTGACATTCGATAGGGGGCATACGGTCAACGTCATGCCCTTCTCGACAAGGCGAGTCACGAGCGTCTCGTCTTCGAGTGAGCGATTGCCGTGATCAAGGCGGTCAATCTTAAGAATATCCAGCGCCTCGCGGACATAGGCCGGAGGGCCTTCCTCGCCTGCATGGGCAACGGTTTTGAGCCCGCGCTCTCGCGCCGCTGCAAACACCCTCTCGAACTTAGAAGGCGGATGGCCTAGCTCAGAGGAATCAAGGCCAACCGCTTCTATCCGATCGAGCCAGGGCTCTGCTTGGCGGAGCGTTTGAAATGCATCGTCCTCGGACAAATGCCGCAGAAAGCACATGATCAGCTTACCGCTTAAACCAAATTGTGCTTTGGAGAGAGAAAGCGCCGTCAGGATGCCGCTGATGGCGGTGTCGAACGGTACACCCCGTTCGGTATGACCTTGCGGATCAAAAAAGATCTCTACGTGTTTGGTGTTATCTGCGGCGGCGCGATTGAGATACGCCGTCGTTAGATCGAAGAAATCTTCCTCCGTCCGCAGCACGCTCATGCCCTGATAGTAAATATCCAGAAAACTCTGAAGGTCCGTAAACTGATAAGCCGCACGGATCTCCTCCACGGATGCAAACGGTAGCTCAATCTTGTTGCGCTCGGCCAGCTTGAACATGAGTTCCGGCTCGAGACTGCCTTCGATATGGAGATGAAGTTCTGCTTTAGGCAGGCGGTGGGCGTAGTCGATCAGGTCCTGTTTCATGCCTTCGGTTTAACGCGAGCGTAAAGGGCAAGCAATACGGCGCCAAGGCCGCCAATAAGAGCGAGCGGCATCGAGATGAAACCCGTCGATAACTTGAAGGTTGTCGCCAGTTGCTGGAAAAGCGCCGGTGTGCCGTTGGGGTCAAGGCGGCCGGTGATCATGGCGGAAAGGAGGCTGTTTTCAACAATCTCCCCGATGAGATAGACCACCGGTAGAGCGAGCAGGATGCGTCCGAATGTGCCCGATAGGTTCAATGTCTTTAGACCAAGCGCTAATCCCGCCGACATCAAAGACATGTTTAAAATCGCATACGGAATATCTGCAACTTGCCAGAGCAAGTAGATATTCTGATCTCCAGAGAGGAGATTAATGGAACGCGCGGGCTCAACGGCAGGAAAGCCAATCTTGGTTTCCGGCGGGCCGCCATTGGCGATGTCCACAACGCGCTCCCAAAGTCCACCAGGACGGAAGGCCCACCCTGCGTAAATCGCGAGGGCGAAGAAGGATGCGAAGAAAGGCCATAGCTTTGCGTGCTCGATTTTGGTGTCGATGTCTTTCGCCATGTTTAGCTTGCCTCTGTGCTAGAAGAGCCAACCCTCTTTAAAGCTCAAACCCTTCGAACCCTTAAACCGTGCCGTGCCCCGGTCGTCTTTTGCAATCCTGAACGCTGCCTTTCGGAAGGCGTTGTAATCGCCCGAGGTAATCGAATCCACTGCCTGGAAGCTGGCATTGATTTCTGAATTAGTAACGTCGAGATCAATAAAGCCATGGGCCTCGCCGGAAACATAGCGCACGGTGTCGTTTTCCCGGTTTGTCAGGAGCGCATATTCAGCGCCCTTGCCGCCGAGAAACTCCGTCCGGTAGGGCGAAGGTGACGTCACGGAAGACACGCCCAATTCTACGCCCATGGCCGATCCATTGCGGTCCGTGAGATCGTTCGCCCACCATGTGTGGGTATCACCGGTGAGCACGACCAAACCTTCAGTGTTCGCTGCTTTGACGAGATCATAGAACCGATCACGCGCAGCTGGGTAGCCGTCCCAGGCATCCAGATTGGTGGGTAAACCGAGTTTGGAAAACTCAACAAAGGCGCGGGCCTGATCCCATTGCTTTTCAAGCTCGATCAAGTCCTCTTCCTCCACATACGGGGAGATATTCGGCGCAAGAACCTCGGCCATAATGATCTGGTTGGCGATCAGCTGCCAGGGTTGGCGCGCCGCGGCCCCTTGGGCCAGAGACGCAGAAACGAAATCGATCTGATCCCGTCCAAGCATTTCGCGCGATGGATCCCACAGGATTTCGTCGCGAAATTTGGCGATGTCTGCTTCGGTCTTCAGTGTGGGAACGACCTCGGAGTACTCAAATTGCTGCGCGCGGGCCATCAGCCGCGTTTCAAGGGCTGTCAACGTTAAGAGATCACCAAACCCGTAAGATCTGAAGAGCCCTTCACGCATTCCGCCGGGGGCTGGTTCGCGAACGGGCATCCATTCATAATAAGCTTGCAGCGCTGCGCGGCGACGGGCTGTCCAGTTCCCTTCCGTTTCCGGCTGGTGATTTTGCGCCCCGTCTTTCCAGGAATTATTGGTGGTTTCGTGGTCATCCCAAATGGCAATGAAGGCGTGCGCCTGATGCATGGCTTGGGAGGAGGGGTCGGCTTTGTACTGAGCGTGGCGCTCACGATAGTCCTTGAGCGAAACAATTTCGTGGGTTGGCGAATGGATGCGGCCTAGCTGCGCCCCGGCCTCGCTGCCATAGCCATCGTCGCCATATTCATAGAGATAGTCGCCCAGGTGGATGACCGCGTTCAAGTCATCACGGCGCGCGATCTGGTCGTAGACATTGAAATAACCAAACGGATAATTGGAGCAGGAAACGACTGCAAACCGCGCCTGATCGACCGCGCCTTCCGGCAGTGTCATTGTGCGGCCCGTGGCGGAGGTCGCGCCGCGGTGCCTGAACCGATAAGCATATCGCTGGCCAGGGGTCAGGCCATCGGCAATGACTTTCACTGTCCAGTCGCGAGCCGCACCCGTCGCTGCAATTCCGCTTGCGACAATTGACGTGAATTCATTGTCACTGGCGACTTCCCATTCGCAGGTGAGGATGCCTGTTGCCTTCGCACCGAGCACGTCCGGGTTGATCCGGCTCCACAGCACGACGGATGTGGCCGCGGGATCGCCGCTGGCGACGCCATGGGCGAAAACCTCGTTGCCAGGGGCGGAAAGAGCCGTGAATGGGGTTAGTTTCGGCGCGGTCGTGCAGGCGCTCGCGCCCGCAGCGGCACTGCCAGCAAGAGCCGTTTGCAGGGCCCGGCGTCGGGTTACAAATCTGGTGTCCAAGGTCTTTCTCCCCTCGTAAATCGATTTCTGCGGCCCGCCGGGGCGTTCCCTCGCGGCTCTCATTCAGGTCTTGGTCGCAAAATGGTCCAGACCTGTGACAATCGCTTGTCTCGTCTGTTTTTTCTAGCGACAGAGACGAAAATGGCGCAGCTGGCATAAAGGGCTAACGATTTGCCCGAAATTGATACAAAATATCGCAGCGGATTGAATTCTCTTCGCCACTGCGGCATAAACGGGTTCCAGCGGAGCGCATCCGCCGTCTGGCCCTGCACTTTCCCCGCGGGCCAACCGGATGTTCACGACTGCTGGCGATATTGTCAGGCCACTAAAGTCGGCCCGCCCTTAAGAGTGAAATCACACCGCCATGACGGATCGAATGTTGCAGTTCGTCTCCACCGACCAGGAGACACCGGAAAAGCGTCCCGCGGAAAATCGGCGCGAGGACTTTGATGAGATTTATCGTCTGTTTGCGGCGGAAAAGGCCGCGAGCCAAGCAGCGCGGTGTTCGCAGTGCGGTGTCCCGTTTTGCCAGGACCATTGTCCGCTCGGAAACAATATTCCTGACTGGCTCCGTCTTGTCGGGGAAGGGCGATTGAAGGAAGCCTATAAAGTTTCTTCGTCCACGAATAATTTTCCCGAGGTGTGCGGTCGGATTTGTCCCCAGGACAGGCTGTGTGAAGGCTCGTGCGTAATCGAACAGTCCGGCCACGGCACAGTGACAATTGGCGCGATCGAGACCTATATCACCGAAACCGCCTTTGCGAACGGATGGATCGAGCCGGTTAAGCCTGCCGAAGAAACGCACTTCAGTGTCGGTATTATTGGTGCGGGGCCAGCGGGCCTCAGTGCGGCAGAAGAGCTGCGCCGGGCCGGCGTCGCCGTGACGATTTATGACCGCTATGATCGTCCTGGCGGGCTGATGATATATGGAATCCCCAACTTCAAACTGGACAAAGAAACGGTTATTCGGCGTACGGAGTTACTGGAAGAAAGTGGCGTCGTCTTTAAGCGGAATGTTGACATCGGCCGAACAACCGCGTTTCGCGAAATTCGCGAGAGCCATGATGCGGTTTTGATTGCAACGGGCGTTTACAAAGCACGTCAACTCACTTGCCCACGTAGTCCTGACGCCCAAGTGATCCCGGCACTGTCTTTCCTGACCGCCTCGAACCGGCGCGGGCTCGGCGACGCTGCCGAAGTTACCGATGCAATCGGCCCGGTGGTCGCCGATCAACGCGTGGTGGTTATTGGGGGCGGTGATACAGCCATGGATTGCGTGCGAACCGCTATCCGCCAGGGTGCGAGCCACGTGACCTGCCTCTATCGCCGTGACCGGGTAAATATGCCTGGCTCAAAACGCGAAGTCGGTCATGCGGAGGAAGAAGGCGTCCGGTTTGAATGGCTCGCCGCGCCAAAGTCGGTAGGGGCGAGCGTTAACGCTGTCCGTATGCGGCTTGATGCGCCTGATGCTAGCGGCCGTCGGCAGCCGGTTGAAGTCGAGGGCAGTGATTTCAAGGTGGAGGCGGATACCGTCATCGAAGCGCTCGGCTATGAAGCTGAGGATGTGGCGGGTCTTTTCGGCGAGCCGGGTCTTACCACGACAGCCCGCGGGACACTTCGGGTTAATCCGCTCACTTTGGAAACCGACATGCCTGGCGTTTTTGCGGCGGGGGATATTGTCCGCGGCGCGTCGCTTGTTGTCTGGGCCATTCGGGACGGCCGCGTTGCCGCAAATGCCATGGTTGCAGCCCTGAAAGCGGGCGAGTTGGGCGGTGGTGCATCTGTTCCCCTCGTCGCCGCTGAGTAAAACGTCACCAGACGGAATAAATGAAATGAATCATGATGAACTAGCACACCGGTTAAACGGGTCTCTATGGTCGCCTGAGGATGAGCGCGATGCCTGCGGCGTCGGCGCAATCATTTCCACATCTGGCAAGGCGCGCCGGGAAATTGTCGATCTGGCGATTAAGTCGCTAAAGGCGGTCTGGCATCGCGGGGCCGTCGACGCTGACGGCAAAACCGGTGACGGAGCGGGCGTCCGGCTGAACATTCCCCATGGGCTTTTTAAAGACTGTGTAGCGCGTACCGGGCACGATCCGAGTGATGCCAAGATTGGTGTTGGTCAGATATTCCTTCCACGAACGGATTTCGGCGCCCAAGATAAGGCCCGGGCCATTGTTGAAGATGAAATTCTGCGCAAAGGGTTCTTGCTTTATGGCTGGCGGCAAACGCCCGTGGACGCATCCATTCTGGGCGCGAAAGCCAATGCCACGCGTCCTGACATTGAACAGATTCTGTTCCATGATCCGGCAGAACGCGCGCGGGAAGAGCTTGCGCGGACACTCTATATTGTACGCAGACGGATCGAAAAGCGCGCAATTGGGGCAGGGCTCCCCAGCTTCTATATCTGCTCCCTTTCCATGGATGATATCATCTATAAGGGGATGTTCCTCGCCGAGGGGATCGATGCCTTCTATCCCGACCTCACCGATGAACGGTTTGTTTCCAAGATCGCGATTTTTCACCAGCGCTATTCCACAAACACGTTTCCGGAATGGCGTCTTGCTCAACCGTTTCGGCTCTTGGCCCACAATGGGGAGATCAACACGCTTCGTGGCAACGTCAATTGGATGCGTAGCCATGAAATTCTTATGGCGTCAGAAGCCTTTGGCGATCAGGCCCACGCCATTAAGCCGGTGGTTCAGGCAGGTGCTTCCGATAGCGCCGCGCTCGACCAAGTCTTTGAGCTGATAGTCCGTGCAGGGCGTTCTGGTCCTATGGCAAAGAGCCTGCTTATTCCGGAAGCCTGGTCGAAGCGTGCTGCGGTGATGCCTGAAAAATGGCGGGCCCTTTATGAGTACTGCAATGCGGTCATAGAGCCTTGGGACGGGCCAGCGGCGGTTGTTGCCTATGACGGGCAATGGGCGGTTGCCGGGCTTGATCGCAATGGGCTGCGGCCTTTGCGGTATGCCGTGACCGACGATGACATCATTGCCATTGGGTCGGAAGCTGGCATGTCACCATTGCTCCCAGAGCGGATCATTTATCGTGGGGCACTCGGCGCCGGGGAGATGATCGCCTTCGACTTTGACGAGACCAAGCTCTACAGCCACAGCGATATCCTGGATCGGCTTTCGTCTCGCTATGACTACCAGCGCTGGCTTCAGAACATCACGGAACTGGAGCCGAAAATCGGGCCAGGTCCTGAGCCACGGGAAGTCGACAACAGTGAAATTGTCAGGCGCCAACAGGCGGCGGGTTACTCCCTGGAGACCCTAGATGCCGTGCTCGCGCCCATGGTGGAAGAGGCGAAAGAGGCGATTGGCTCTATGGGAGACGATACCCCGCTCGCTGTCTTGTCAGACAGGTACCGGCCGCTCTCCCACTATTTTCGCCAAAAGTTCAGTCAGGTGACAAACCCGCCCATCGACCCCTTGCGCGAAGCCGGTGTCATGAGTCTGAAAACACGGTTCAAAAACCTCGGCAATATCCTGGCATCTGATGAAACTCAAACCGATGTCTTCGTTTTGGAAAGCCCGTTTCTTTCAAACGGCATGTATCATCGGCTCACTGATCATATCGGAGATGGGTTCGCAGAGATCGACTGCACTTATGATCCTGGCCCGTCGCCCGGGTCAGGGGAAGCGCTTCGATTTGCGTTGAACCGCATTAAGGAAGAAGCCGCTCGCGCCGTTCATAATGGCGGCAATAGCCACATTGTTCTTTCTGATGAAAATGTAAACGAGACCCAGGTCGCCATTCCTATGATCATGGTGGCCGGGGCGGTCCATTCCCATTTGGTGGAAGCCGGTCTCAGAACCTACTGCTCACTCATTGTACGGTCTGCTGAATGTCTCGATGCCCATTATATGGCCGTGCTCGTGGGCGTTGGTGCAACGGCGGTCAATCCCTGGCTTGCTTGTGAGACGATTGCCTTCAACCATGAGCGAGGGCTTTATGGTGATACGCAGCTTGGTGCGGCGATCCTGAACTACAAAAAAGCGATCGAAGCCGGGCTCATGAAAATCCTGTCAAAGAGCGGAATTTCGGTAATCTCGTCCTATCGGGGCGGGTGCAATTTTGAGGCCCTCGGAATTTCCCGCGCGCTTGCGGCAGAGTTCTTCCCCGGCGCGCCCTCGCGGATTTCTGGCATTGGGTTGCCCTTCCTTGAACGCAAAACCGCTGACCTCCATCGCAAAGCATACGCAGCAGAAGAAAACGTCCTACCCGTGGGCGGCTTCTTCAAACATCGCCGGGAAGGGGAACGCCATGCGCTGGAAGCCAAGCTCGTCTCGGCGCTGCAAAAAGCTGTTCGTACGGATGATTATGGGGCGTACAAATCCTATTCGGATGCCCTCGCGGATCAAGAGCCGGTACAGCTGCGCGATCTTTTAAAATTCAAATCAATCGGACGCGCCCGTGAGCTGGCCGATGTGGAGTCCGTCAACTCCATCCGTCAGCGGTTTGTAACGCCCGGCATGTCATTGGGGGCCTTATCGCCCGAGGCGCACCGGGACCTCAATATTGCGATGAACAGGATTGGCGCCAAGTCAGTTTCAGGGGAAGGTGGCGAAGACCCTGAGCGGTATCGACCCATGCCAAACGGCGATAACGCCAACTCCGCGGTCAAACAGATCGCATCCGGACGATTTGGGGTAACGGCGCAGTATCTCAACCATGCCCGCGAAATCGAAATCAAGGTTGCGCAAGGGGCAAAACCGGGGGAGGGCGGTCAACTTCCCGGCTTTAAAGTCACCGAGTTCATCGCCCGCATGCGCCATGCAACACCGGGGGTGACGCTGATTTCCCCGCCGCCCCATCATGATATCTACTCGATCGAAGATCTCTCTCAGCTGATCTATGATCTAAAGAACATCAACCCGGAGGCGCGCGTGTGCGTGAAGCTCGTTTCCTCTGCGGGTATTGGCGCGATTGCGGCGGGCGTTGCCAAAGCAAACGCAGACATCATTTTGATCTCCGGCAATGTGGGTGGGACGGGCGCCTCGCCACTGACCTCCATTAAGTTTGCCGGCTCCCCGTGGGAGCTCGGGCTTGCCGAAGCTCACCAGGTCCTCACCGTCAACGGCTTGCGCGAAAGCGTCACCCTACGTACGGATGGCGGGCTACGCACCGGCCGCGATATCGTCGTGGCAGCTATGATGGGTGCGGAGGAATACGGTATCGGGACGATTTCTCTTGTGGCGCTTGGCTGTCTCATGGTGCGCCAGTGCCATTCAAATACCTGCCCAGTGGGCGTGTGTACCCAGGACGATGACTTAAGAGCACGGTTCCGCGGTGCACCGGACCATGTGGTCTCGCTCATGACTTTCATCGCCAAGGAGGTCCGTGAGATTTTGGCAAGGCTTGGGGCAACAAGCCTTGAGGATATTATTGGGCGTACGGATCTTCTGGCGCAGGTGCACCGCGGCGCGCCCGATCTGGACGATCTCGATCTCAACCCGATCCTGACCCGGGTAGATGCGGGTGAACGCCCGGCACGGTCGGACCGCAGTGTACGCAAGGAGCCTGCCCCGACGCTTGATGATCAGATTCTGAAAGACGCAAATCCGGTGTTCCTGCGCGGTGAGAAGATGCAGCTGACATATTCGGTTCAGAATAGCCAGCGGTCCATCGGGGCGAAGACCTCTTCGGCCATTGTGCGCCAGCACGGGGCCGATGGTCTGCCTGAGGATCATCTGACCATTCTTCTGGAAGGAAGTGCCGGTCAGTCGCTGGGATGTTTTGGTGCTAAGGGATTGAAGATCGACCTGAAAGGCGATGCGAACGATTATGTGGGCAAGGGCCTTTCCGGGGCCCGGCTCGTGGTGCGCCCTGTCCGGTCGGACCTCAGCAGCAATAGGGGCAATCTCTCCAGTCAAGCCATCATTGGCAATACGTGCCTGTACGGAGCGACTGCTGGCGATCTCTTTGCGGCGGGCAGCGCGGGAACGCGGTTTGCGGTTCGCAACTCCGGTGCGAGTGCCGTAGTTGAAGGCTGCGGGGCAAACGGCTGCGAATACATGACCGGCGGCACGGTCGTGGTGCTGGGGCCTGTGGGAGATAACTTCGCGGCGGGCATGACCGGCGGTGAGGCATTCGTCCTTGATGTGGACGGGCGCTTTCTTGACCGGCTGAACCCGGGGGATGTGGAAGCTGCCCTGCTAGCGCCGGGCGATGACGAAGACCGCTGCCGTGCCCTGATTGAGGCACATGTCCGTGAAACGCGCTCAGAGCGGGCACAAGAAATTCTCACGGACTGGCCCACCTCGCGCGGGCGCATATGGAAGCTGACGCCGAAGGAAATTCTCCGCTTGCAGGCTGAAACTCTTCAGGCCACGGCGTAAGGCGGGCGAGGATTGGGTGCCGTTCCGTGTCCCGGTCCCTGGTGCACTAATAAGGGGGTTCGCCGTTCCGGCTTTTTGCCAAAGGCGACAACGAGAAATTGAGGCGGCTGATCGGACGGACGCGGCCTTAGGCATATGAATGCGCTGCTAGTTACCCAAAACCGATATCGGAGCACCAAAGGCATTCTTCGAGCGCGATGCTTCGCCGTTTGCGGTAAGATCGTAAGACCGGCAATGGCGCTTGTTTGCCTTTCCTCACAGATAGGTCAGTGTCTTAAGTCGCCCCTTTTGAGACGTTGCAGTGAAAATGCTGAACGGCAAGTCCACCCCAAATCTCAGACATTCCAAGCACAGACCCAAGACTCGCAATACTTCTCGTTGTAGGTATCGTTAATTTAGAAGCCGCGATAAAAAACTGGGCTTTCTGATTTCAAACACAGACTGGTCGTAAAAGCGCTCACTCCTCTCATTGACTTTAGACAGATGAATGGCGCTTTTGTCCTCAAGAACCGCAAAGACCATTTCTTCACCTAATGTGTCATGAGCGTGTTCGTAGTCGGCTGTCTCTATTGTGACTTCATCGTTAAGCCATGCTGCTTTCATCTCTTCAAAATTACCACCAGCCTCAGTAATCGCCTTTAGCTCGGAATCGAGAAGGTCTCCTTCGTCATAGGCGATACCTTCGTCTGAGCCTCCGAAGCGGCGTCGAACAATGTCGCCATCCTTGAGGATCATAAATGCATAGCCGTTTGTTACGCTGTGTAGGTAGAACAATCCTGCATCTGGAACTAAAATTTTGTTTGAATCCACGGCGGAAGGTACAAGTACCCAGTCGAAAATCCAGACGTTTCCACCTTCTTCGCAGGCGTAAGCCTTCTTTTGGTCATCGGGATAGAGAGCCGTCTCGACAGTTTCTGAACACTGTTCTAAATGCGCTCCCTTTCCGTAAACCGACTTAACAACTTCTGCGAGAGAACGCTCATTTAATGGAATTAGCAGAATTGATATTTTGAAGCCCATTACACATCCACGTCAGGTCTGTTGCTAAAAGTTAATCCAAACACAAACATGGTTGGCTGACGAATAAAAAGTGCAATAGACGCAAAACCGGTCATTCATCTATCCAAGTTGTATGTCTGTTTCTGGCGAAAAACTGCCGGTTCCTTCATACCTTGCTCAACCATGTGATAGACGCCGGCCACGCGACCAGTTCTACGTCGACCTTGGGTTTATTTGGCTCAATTCAGGGCCGTGACCGTCTCACCATAGCAAATCTGTTCCACTTCGGCAGCAGACAGATCGCTTCCTTCCTCAATATGTCGAGGGCGATAGGCCGTGTACCCCTGAAATTCTTCGATCCGCCGTGTCCGGGCACAAACTCCGCCGCAAGCACTGTTGGTGGTCGCCTCGATGACTTCCATTTCTCCGGGACCGCGCCAGAACAGAAACATGACCACATGGCTGCCGGCCTTGTTCAGAACATCGCCGGGCTGAAGATCTTCGATCTCAATTTCTGTTGTCGCATCGGGAATACTCCGCGTCGTATAGCGTGCACCGCCACCCCACGCCCGCGAGACGAACCCTGAGCAATCCACGCCTGCTGCATATATGGAGTTTACGGAGGATTTTGCATCGTAAATGATCAGCTTTGTGCAAACGTCACCAGCAGGGCGCCCCGCGGCGATCTTCTCCACAAACTGCCAGGGCCAGTCGCTGCCCGCCCACACATAGGGCGTGCTGGTGATTTCTTCGCCAACCCGGCCAGACAGGCGGCCTGGGCGGCTCCAGAAGGCGAGGTTGTGATTCCCACGATCGGAACACACAGATGTGACCGTCGACTGCTGGCCATAATGGAAAGCTGTCTCCGGCTCGTAGTTTTCTGGCGCCATCGTGTATTTGAGATTGAGATACATACAGGCGTTGCGGACAACCGATCGCCGATTGATGGTCTCATCACCTGAAACGCGCACAAAGGCATCTTGCAGCGCCTCTGCATAAACGACCGCGGGGTCGGCGGGAACATCAGGTAGCGGATCTTCATCTACGGGTTGGTTTGTATCTGGAACATCGCCGTCAAGATTGTCGATATCTGAAGCCTCGTCAGCAGGCGTGCTTTCTTCGGAGGCAACAGCTGCTTGGTCATCTTCGCTGTCTGTTGTTGTGATCGGTGCTGTCGCCACCAGCGCTTCGCCCTCTGGACCCTGATCTTCTGGGTCACTGCTGGCCACTGATGGATTGAGGGTGTCGGCCGGCTCTTCCGATGTGTCCTCTGATGTGCCTTCTAGTGGGTCTTCTGATGTGTTTGGCGATGCGTCTTCACCAGCCTCGTCCCTTGTCTCGCCTAGTGCCTCTTCTTGTTCGGCTTCTGGCTCCACTGGCTCGTCGGTCGCCGCCCCAAGGGACTCCGTCGAGGTTTCAGTGTCATCACTGGTTGGATCGCTGTCATCTGTCTCGTCAGGTGCAGCGGCCCCCTCTTCGTCCGCCGAAACCCCGGGCAGGGGTGGGAGCGTCGCCTTAAAGTCAGGGTATTTTGCAGAGGTCTCGTCAACTGGCTTTAGCTCTTCCCGGAACTGTTCGGCTAGTACCTCGCCGCTGGTGTCCCGGGCTGTCCGTACACGCCATTGCCACTGACCTTTGGGGCGCAGTTTGACGAGCGAGACGTCGTTCAGGCGAACAAAAATCGAGACCACATCGCCATTGGGCAGGATGGTGGTGTTCTGGCGCGGCGTGCACACGCGCGAACGCGGCACATAGTAAAGCGTCACATCCTCTTGCGCATCCGCAGGGAGCTTGATGATTGTCTCATCGGACCGATAGACTTTCAGCTTACGGAGTTCTTCCGTCATGGAGAGATATATGTCGCCGTTGTCATCGATCTGGGCGAGGCGGACCACGGAGATCGGGCGGCGCGCATGGACGACCACGTCCGTGGTCTCCCCTGAGGGCAGTCGGCGAACCAGTTTCAGGAAACGCTCGTTTTCGATCTCATAGTCAATACTGGTGGTTTCCCCGTTCGAGGTGGTTGCCGATACTGAGCCGGTCTCGATCTGTGTACGGGAGATACTCGCTTCTTCGCCATTGTCGCTGCGTTGCTGGTCTGAGGCCGCTGACGAGAGCGTCGGGGAGGACAGCGTCGAGGAGGACAGAGTGAAGCCGCGCCCCTCCAATTGCTGGATAACGGCGGCAGGGAGCTCATCGGTGTTTGAAACACTGGCATTCACAACACCGGCTTCATTGCCGAAGGTGAGTTGCCTCAGAGCGGTGTCGCGTCCTGATAGGCTGCGCTCGCCGATGAAGAGATCGCCCTCATGGGCGACGGCAGCGACCGTGTCGAAGCCTTCGGAGCGGTGCAATGGTTCAATGCCGGTGATAGTGTCCTCAGTAACGGAATAAAGCAGAAGGCGATCCGCACCGGGATCGATAATCGCCACCCGCTCCGGGTCCAGCGCTTCGATGCCAAAGGGGCAGTTGAAGCCGATCTCGTCTGCGTCGCCAGCGATATCAAAGGCAGGAACTTCGAGCTTGGGTTTTCCGAAATCGAAAAACCCGCCTTCATCTGCGTCCTCGCCCTGGCTGCTATCCTCGGTCCCGCTTCCCGTGCCTGATCTGGGGGCTGCGCCCTCGGCGTCTCTGCCGGCCGCTTCCGGTGCAGCGACGGAGGTCTCGATCTGCGTCAGCACATCGTGTTCGGTCACCACCGAATTGTAGCACAACCAAAGAATTGTCCCGACAAATACGAGAGCGATCAAGATAAATCGCATGTCCCCAGTCCCCAATTTGCATACCCACGCAGGCAATTAGACAATTTCCGGTGGCTTTTGTCCAACGCCTTTAACTCCAGCATATGGCCGGGAAAATGTGACGTGACTGAGGCCTATACAGGCGTGCGGCGACAAGTGACCGCGCTGCCCACGCTCAGCTGCGGCGTCGCTCCCCAAAAAAACTTATCGAACACCCCCTTCACCGGGCTTATGGTGCCGTTTCGTCAAATTGAAGTGGAGTGCCCCATTTTGATAAAATTCGTCTTGAGAAGCCCCGAAAACCCCGAGCTCTTGAAGGCGTTCGAGATGCTGGGCTGCCGCCTTGCTGAGCGCGCGAGGAGGTCTTAAATCCCGGTCATGACAGCCGCAGCAGACGCCCTTTCCATCGCCATTTGCCAAATCGCGCCCACCGTTGGCGATATCGCCGGGAACCAGCGCAAGATCATTGAGGCGCGGGCAGAAGCCGCCGCCAAAGGCGCAGACCTTGCCGTTTTTTGCGAGCTGGTGGTATCCGGCTACCCGCCTGAAGATCTGGTGCAGAAGCCCGCCTACCAGCGCGCCTGCCGGGAAGCGGTGATGGCGCTCGCCGAGGTGTCCGCCGACGGTGGCCCACCCATGATTATTGGCAGTCCATGGGTGGAAGAGGGCAAGCTCTACAATGCGGCGTTGGTCCTGGCGGAAGGCGAGGTCGCTGCGATCCGCTACAAGGTGCGCCTGCCCAACTATGGCGTTTTCGATGAGCCCCGCCGGTTTACGCCGGGGCCTGACTATCCCGATCCGGTTACCATCAAGGGTGTGCCGGTCGGATTGATGGTCTGCGAAGACATGTGGATCCCGGGCGCGGGGGAACATCTGGCGGAAAACGGCGCGGCCTTTTTTGTTGTCCCCCATGGATCGCCGTTTCGGGAAACCGCCCTGGACGAGCGCGAGGTCGCGGCGCGCGAAAGGGTCCTGGCAACCGGCAAACCCCTCCTGTTCGTCAACCAGCTGGCTGGCCAGGACGAAATTGTTTTCGATGGCGCGTCGTTCGTGATGAATGCCAATGGCGAGACAGTGTTCCGTGCCCCGCAGTTTGAGCCCGGCATTCATATGACGCGCTGGCAAAGGGAGAGGCAAACGGAAGGCGGCCAATGGTCGTGCACGGAGGGCCCCTCTTGCGAGTGGGTCGGCGGTGAAGAACTGGTCTACCGGGCGGTGACCCTTGGTGTTCGCGACTATATTGAAAAGAACCGTTTTCCCGGCGTTGTCATTGGGTTGTCCGGCGGTGTCGACAGTGCATTAACGGCCGCCATTGCCGTCGATGCATTGGGCCCGGACCGGGTCCACTGCGTGATGATGCCGTCTCGCTACACCAGTCCGGACAGCCTGGCAGATGCGCAGGCTTGCGCGGATATGCTCGGCGTTGCCTACCAGTCCATTGCCATTGAGCCAGCGGTCGAGGCGTTCGATGTGATGCTGGCCGATGCATTCGCGGGTAAAGATGAGGATGTCACGGAAGAAAACATCCAGTCGCGCATTCGCGGGGTCATCCTCATGGCCCTTTCTAACAAGTTTGGCCATATGGTGCTGACGACGGGCAACAAGTCGGAAATGTCCGTGGGGTACGCAACGCTCTATGGCGATATGAATGGCGGGTTTAATCCGCTCAAGGACATCTACAAGTCCGATGTCTATCGCCTGTGTGACTGGCGCAACAAGAACCATCCTGAAGGCCTGCTTGGACCGACGGGTATGGTCATCCCGGAACGGATCCTGACGAAGGCTCCATCGGCGGAATTGCGCGAAGATCAAACCGATCAGGATAGCCTGCCGCCTTATGATATTCTGGATGGCATTCTGGAGCGGCTCGTAGAACAGGAGCTCTCCGTGCGCGACATTGTGGCGGATGGCTTTGACGAGGCTGTGGTCCGCAGGATCGAGCACCTTTTGTACGTGGCAGAGTATAAGCGTCGCCAGGCGCCGCCAGGGCCGAAGGTCACTCGGGTGAATTTCGGCCGCGACCGGCGGTATCCCATCACCAATGGTTGGCGGGACCGGCATTAGCGCGTATGAGCTAGCGCTTTATAAGCGCCAGAAATAGAAATTAGAGATCTAAATGACTGTTAAAGTACGTTTCGCGCCGTCCCCGACCGGCCGGCTTCACGTGGGCAATGTCCGCGCCGCCTTGTGGAACTGGCTGTTTGCCCACAAGTCGGGCGGGACGTTCGTTCTGCGGATCGATGATACGGACCAGGAACGGTCAACAGCAGAATTCGAAGACGGCATTCGCAATGACCTGACCTGGCTCGGCCTTGTCTGGGGCGAGACGTTCAAGCAATCAGATCGCTTTGATGAATACAATCAGGTTGCGGACAAGTTGAAAGAGTTGGGGCTCTTATACCCCTGCTACGAGACCCCGGAAGAACTTGACCGCAAACGCAAGCTGCAACGGGCGCGGGGGTTGCCGCCGGTCTATGATCGCGCAGCGCTCGACCTGACTGACGAAGACAGAGCCAAATTTGAAGCAGAAGGCCGCCAGCCCCATTGGCGCTTCAAGCTCTCGCAAAAGCCGGTTGCCTGGCAAGACTTGATCCGTGGCGAGACGACCGTGGACACAGCCTCAGTCTCCGACCCGGTCCTGATCCGGGCGGATGGCATGTATCTTTATACATTGCCGAGCTGCGTTGACGATATCGATACCGGCATTACCCACGTAATCCGCGGTGAAGACCATGTGACCAATACCGCAGTGCAGGTCGAACTGATGGGGTTCCTGATTGATCACAGGCGCGGCGGCACGATGCCGGCCTTTGCGCACCACTCCTTGCTTGTGGGTGCGGATGGCGAAGGGCTTTCCAAACGCCTTGGCAGTCTTTCCATTGAGTCCATGCGCGACAGCGGCATTGAGCCCCAAGCGATTACCAGTTTGCTTGCGCGCCTCGGGACATCCGAGCCCGTTGTGCCGGTTCGGGATCTCAATGAGCTAGCCCAAGGGTTTGACTTTGACCGTGTCGGCCGGGCTCCTGCGCGCTTTGCCGAGGCTGACCTCCAGGCATTGAATGCGAAGATCCTGCATGAGATGCCTTATCAAGATCTGGAATCCAGGCTCTCCACTCTCGGTGTATCGGAAACCGTTTGGAATGCCGTTCATGGCAATATCGAGAAGCTCTCTGACGCGGCAGATTGGCGGGACGTCATTGAGAGCGACATTGCACCGCCTGCTGATCTTTCAAGTGAAGACAAGGCAATGCTGCAAGCAGCAGTTGACCATGTTCCGGTCGGAGATTTCGGCGAGGACAGTTGGCAAGCTTTCACTGCTGCGGTGAAGGAAGCAACGGGCCGCAAGGGCAAGGGCCTTTTCATGCCGTTGCGGCTTGCCTTAACGGGCCAGGCGCGTGGCCCGGAAATGGATAAGCTCTTTGTGCTGATAGGTCCCGACAAGGCGCGCACGCGACTGAAAAATGCAGCGAGCTGACTATTCCTTGTCGACTAAACGACAGCTTCCAGCGTGAAGCGCTCAGCGATCGGGAAGATATCTTCTACAGTGTCGACAAAGGTAAGGTCTGTGCGGAGCGCTTCGTCGGCAAATCCGCGATCGACAATGTGCTCCAAAAGAGTTTTCAACGGCGACCAGAATTCTTTGATGTTCAGGACAATGATCGGTTTGCGGTGAAGCTGGAGTCTCGCCCAGGAGACCGTCTCGATGACTTCTTCCAGGGTGCCGATCCCGCCGGGCAAAGTCACGATGGCGTCCGCTTCGTCGAACATCATCATTTTGCGCTCGTGCATGGTGTCAACGATGGTGTGGCGAACACCGTCAAGCACGCCTTCCATTTCAACCAGAAACTCAGGGATCACCCCAAAGACATCGCCGCCAGCGTCGCGAGCCGCGCCAGCAGTGACGCCCATCAATCCGAGCTTGCCGCCGCCATAAACGATACGCCAGCCTTTGGCCGCCGCCATTTCGCCTAATTCGCGCGCAGCTGCTTCAAACACAGGATCGTCGCCAACCCGTGACCCACAATAAACCAGTAGAGATTTCATATACTTATCGTTTTTCTGACCTTCGCTGCGATTGTACCGCGAATCGCCTCTTGGTACAGTCAGTGTCAACTGGGGTCAAACAGACGAAATCAAAGGGGTCGGTCCGATGCGCGTCGTCATTATTTTCTTCCTGTTGATTATTCTCGGGTTCATCGCCTGGCGGGCTGCGCAAGAGTTCGATCTGATCGACCCCGCACCGGAACAGAGCGAGGCTGTCACCGAAGAAGGGCCCGACACGGCCGCCGCCGATGAACCGGAAGCAAAATCCACACTGCCAAGTTTTGATATTGTCCGGGTCGACCGCACGGGCGATCTCGTGATTGCAGGGCGAGCTGAGTCAGGTGCGGAAGTGCGTCTTTACGCAAATGGTGAACTGCTGGAGACCACCACCGCGGAAGCAAATGGTGACTGGACAGTTTTTTCCGAAGCCAGTCTCGATGCTGGTGCGGTTGAGCTGACTCTTGAAATGACGACGCGAGAAGGCTTGATCGTCCGGTCTGATGAAACTGTGGTGATTTACGTCCCCGAGAACGAAGGTGACAAGCCCCTCGTTTTGCGCACGACGCCGGGTGGTCAGACCGTCATTCTGCAGGATCCACGAGACCCAGCGCCCGCTCTTGGCCCGCTCTCAATAAGATCGATTGACTATGATGATTCAGGAACGGTGATCTTCGCCGGAACCGCAGAGCCGGACCGTATTGTCAGATTGTTCGCGAGCGGCCGATTGATCGACGAAGCGCGCTCTGACGAAAATGGGAATTGGACCATCATGGCCACGCTCAGCCCGGGCGTTTACACACTGCAGGCGGTCCAACTAGACGAGAACGGCGAGCCAGCTTTTGCGATTGAAATTCCGTTTGAAAGGGCGCGTCCGGAAGACATTCAGCTTAGAGACGGAAGTGTAATCGTTCAACCGGGCAACAGTCTCTGGCGGATTGCCCGGCGCGTCTACGGCAGCGGTTTTCAGTACACTGTCATTTATGAAGCCAATGAAAGCCAGATTCGTGACCCGGATCTGATATATCCCGGCCAGATCTTCTCCATCCCAGGTGAAGAGGAAAACGGCCCACGAGACGAGCCTTCTTCTGATGAAACCAACGACGGTGGCTGATTTCGGTTGGGCGATTGTTGATCGAAGGGTCTTTGTGCGGACTAAAGACTTGTCTGGTTCTCAGGACGCGTTGACTATTCGGCGACTTGGCGACTGATTGATTTTTGCATTGAGCGTTGATCCTCAGTCGGCTGTCCAATTCTTGGCAGTGTCGGTGCTTTGGAAAAGCGCTGTCCGATTACCGTCGGTGCCGCTAATAGCACAGGCGTTAAAATCAGGGTAAGGAGAGTTGAAAACGCCAAGCCGTAAACGACCGCAGACGAAAGCAAAACCCACCAGTCTGATGTGGTTGACCCGCGAGAAATGGTACCAGCGGCAAAATCGACATTCAGTTCAAAGACCATTGGTAACAGGCCAAGGATGGTCGTTGCAGTGGTCAGAAGGACCGGCCGAATGCGCTGGGCAGCTGTGCGGATAACGGCATCTTCCGCACTCAGACCTTGTCGTCGCATAAGTTGATAGGTGTCGATGAGGACAATGTTATTGTTTACCACGATCCCTGCCAACGCGACGATTCCCACGCCGGTCATGATGACACTCAGGTACTGGCCAGAGAGCGCCACACCAAGAAGAACGCCGAAAACGGAAAAGACAACCGCCGTCAAGGTCAAGGCGGAATGGTAAAAGTTGTTGAATTCAAGCAGCAGGATCATGGCAATCATGAAAAGCGATGCAGTCATAGCGGCTTGGAAGAACGCCGCTGCTGCGCTGGTTTCTTCATCAGCACCGCGAATAACTGCTGTGACACCAGGGCCAAGATCCGTTTCAGCAAGCCACGCCTTTACTTCTGCAACTGCCGTATCCTGACCAACTTCGTGTCCTGCAACGAGCGTATTGGCGTTGGCTTTCACATCGATGATACGTTGCCCATTGCGTCGTAAAATCCTGTCGACTTGCGGTTTTGCGGTTCGCTCGACAAAATTCGTAATTGGGACAGCACCGTCAGACGTTTGCACACGGATTTTCTCGAGCCCGAGTACACTTCGATTTTCCTCAGGATAGCGCACGCGAATATCGATCTCTTCGTCGGCGTCGTCCGGGCGGTATTTATCAACAAGCAGCCCGTCAGTGGCGAGTTGCAGCACAGCGCCTGCCTGTTGGACGGAAAGCCCATACCGTCCGGCGAGCGTCCGATCGATTTCCATGGACCATTCGATCCCCGGGAGAGGAAGCGAATCTTCCTGATCCATAAACACATGGACCTGTTGTCCATTCTCCTCGCGCATGGCGGTGTTGGTGAATTCTCGTACTTTGTGGGCGGCGTCGACCATCGCATCAAAATCGGCACCTGCGATTTCAACCTGAACATCCTTCCCAACAGGCGGGCCATTCTCGCGTTGGCGAACCTCGACGATAACGCCCGGCATGCCGGCGACCATTTCACGAAATTCTTCCAAGATGATCCGCGAATGGTCACGGTCTGAGTAATAGACAAGGTCAATGCCTACCTGGCCGATTGTTTCAGCGGGCAGTTCGTTAGAGCGGCCGAAACTGGGACCGGTTTGTATAAAGATGTTCTCAATCGCCGGGTGGCCTTCTACGCGCCGGGAGACATCCTTGACGATCTCGATTTTTTGGTCTGCGGAGAGATTGCCCCGGGCGAGCACCAGAAGGCTGACGTCTTCATTGTCGGTGCGGATAAAATACTCAAGGTCTGGCGATGCAATCCGGAAGGTGGTCACGCAAACAACAACGAGGGCAACGGCGCCGGTCATCACAAGGAACGGGCGTTGCACAAGGCCGCTCAAGGCGCGTGCATATGTGCCAAGCCAGCTATTTAGAGATGTCGGATCAATTTGTTCCAGTTCAAGAGACGAGGTGGTGTCCGTCTTTCCTCGTGCGCCGAAACGATCCTTCATCCACTTGGGCATGCCGAAAACAGAGCCGAGGACTGGCAAAAAGATCAGAGCCACTAGCAACGAAGCCGTCAGAACAAAGATCAATGTGAGCGGCAGGAACTTCATGAACTTGCCGGCGATATCGTCCCAGAAAAGGAACGGGAGGAATGCAGCAAGAGTTGTCGCGGTTGACGTGATTACCGGCCAGAACATGCGCTTTGAAGCCTCAGAATAGGCGGTTGTTCGGTCTGCGCCTTCGCCCATGCGCCGGTCGGCATATTCGATGATTACGATGGCACCATCCACAAGCATCCCGACAGCCAGGACCAGGCCAAACATAACCATCATGTTCAGCGTGTAGCCGAACAGCGTGAGGAGCAAAAAGCCAATGAGGAACGAGGTTGGTATCGCGATGCCAACCATCACCGCAGAGCGCAGGCCTAGCGCTGCGACGATGACAATCATCACAAGGACAACCGCGGTGATCACCGATGAGGTAAGCCCTTCAAGATTGTCATTGACGACAACTGCCCGGTCGCCGAGAAACTCATACCGGATTGAAGACGGCCAATTGCGCGCGGAGGATTCCGCTTCAACAAGCGCTTTTGTATCAGTTATTGTATCGACAATGTTCGCCCCGGCGCGTTTTGATAGTTCGATGCCGATTGCCGGTTCGCCATTGAAGAGCGCATAGCCCTGTCGATCAACAAAGCCGCGGCGCACATCGGCCAGATCGCCGATGGTAACAATTCGATCTTCATTGGTCCGCACAGGGATCGCCATCAAGTCGGTGGCATCCTTGATGAGCCCTGGGGATTTGACCTGGAAGCGGCCGTCTGCCAGGTCAAGCGACCCTGCAGTAACAAGCTGGTTGTTTGATGTGATCGCGTTGGCCACTTCCAACTCGGTCAGGCCATAAGATTCAAGGGTTTCCGGATTGATGATCGCTTCGAGGAGTTCGTCTCGCGAGCCAGTCAAATTCGCTTCGAGGACACCGGAGATCCCTTCGATTTTGTCTTGAAGGCGCGTGGCTGTGCGATAAATCGCCCGCTCAGGTGCCTCACCGTAGAGGATCACTGTTAGTATCGGGAACTGGTTTTGGGCGTTGAATTCTTCAACGAGCGGTTCTTCAGCATCGCTCGGAAACTCAGACTTTGCCCGATCCACGGCTTCGCGGACATCAGTCACAGCCTGATCAATGTCTGTACTCGTCTCAAATTCAACAATGATCTGGGCCGCGCCATCAAACGCGAGACTATCCAGTTGGCTTAATCCTTCGATGCTTTGAAGTTCAAGTTCGGTGGGGCGCACCAAAAGCCGTTCCCCGTCCTCTGGCGAGACACCCGGCAAGGGAAGTGTGACAATGACGAACGGGGCAGGGATATCCGGCTCGGCTTCCCGCGGGATCGATTTGTAGGCGGAGAACCCGAGGATGATCAGGACCACCAGCGCGGTTAAAACAACTCTGACCCTTGAAAACGCGGCATCGATGAGGCTTGTCATTGTTGGCTGACCTCCATTGACCCCGTGTCGCTGAGTGCATCCTCGGAAACCACATCGACGTGTTGCCCAGCGCGCACATAATCTTGGCCGCGCACAATGACTTTTGGCGCACCTTCAAGGCCCGTGACCCAGACGCCAGCATTGTCTTCCCCAATGAGGTTAACGCGCGCGAACTGAACGATCCCGTCGGGGTTTGCATGGCGGATTCCGATTTGACCCTCATCATTTAGGGTCAGTGCCGAGCGGGGAAGGAAATGCGCCGAGCGAGGAGACGCAAAGACTTCGAATTCCGCCGTTACGCCATCCCGCAAGGTTCCCTCCGCGTTAGGAATTTCGAGTTCCACGTCAAATGTGCGCGTCGCAGGGTCTGCGGCCGCGGCAATAAACCGGACAGTCCCCTCAATTTCTTCGCCCGTTGCAAGGCTTGCCCGGCCCTTGTCGCCGATACGGATTTTGGCCACGTCCCGCTCGGATATTGCCCCGACTACCAGGAAAGGATCACGTTGGATTATGGTGCCGCAGGCCTGACCTGCGTTCAGATAGTCGCCCTTTTCCGCCGCCCTGTTATCGAAGACCCCGTCGAAGGGGGCTTTTATCTTTGTACGGTCCAGATCGATCCGTGCCTTTTGCACATCGGCAGAGGCGAGATCCAGTGCCGCTTTTAGTGCGGCAACGGATGTATCAGAGCGGAAACCTTCATCGGCTAACTTTGCGCCGGCGTCATAATCCAGCTGCGCTTTTTTCAACGCGGCGCGTGCTTCGGTGAGCGCAGCTGCACGTGCATCAATCTGTAACTCACAGAGGATATCGCCTTCGCTCACAGACGCGCCAGCTTCCACCGGCGTTGCAGCGACTGTCCCGGACGTTTCTGCACGGACGATAACCTTGCGGTCCGCCTCGGTGCGGCCTCGCAAGATAAGCGTGTCTCGCCATTCTTGCGAGGGAACTTCTTCGGCAATGACGGAAAACCGTTCATCTTCGACCAGCGCTTCTTCCTCGCCGGACCCGGGTCCTCCAAAGACGCCGCGACCAAGGAAGTACGCGATCACAAGACCGGCTATCAAAAGGGCAGTTTTAACGGAGGTCGACATCGCCTGAGGAACTCGCTTTGTGTTTTGTCACTCTATACGAAAAGAGCCTGTCCCAAAGATGAACAGAATCGCTGACGGGTAAACTCGTAGGTTTACGTTTGTTTTTCAAGATAACACTTTAAAAAAATATAAAAGCAGTTAGGGCCATCGGCATTGGCATCTGTTGCCAAAGCGGTCACGATCGCAACCCAGCCCTCTGAAAGGGACCGGCCGCGAAAAACGATTTAATTTTAAGTGGTTAGTAGGCGCGAGCCTGCTTGGCTCGACCCTCAGAGCTGAGGATAAATCAATAGTAAGCGTTGGCAGTCATGGAAGCTGGAGCCTTATTGAGCACCGTTCCAACGATATTGGTGCCTGAAAGTAGCCGCCGGGTTTCTTTGATATCCCTGACTTTGCTTTCGCCAGATGCCGCCACCAGAAGAACGCAATCCACTTTCGGCAAGAAGGCAATCGTGTCATCGCAGCCTAAAAGAGGCGACATATCGAAGATGACGATCCTTGACCCAAAATCGTTGATCGTGCGGCGAATGAGTTCATCTGCTTTCGGCGAGGTTAAGTGTTCCGCTCCCCGCCGTGAGACCCGCTCGTTCCCAATCAAAAGTGTATTGGTCAGGTTCGGGCGAACCGTCACGTCGCGGAGTTCGCTCTTTCCCTCAAAAAAGTCGAGAACCGAGGGGGCCGCTTCAACCCCCAGATAGCTTGTGACGCGTGGTCGGTAGAAATCGAGGTCAATCAGTGTGGAGCGCGAATCTTCCTTCGAGCCGATGGCGATGGCCAGGTTTATAGCTGTTACGGTTTTGCCAGCTGATGAGCCGGGCGACACGATAGCGAGCGTTTTCCAGTTGTTCTCCTCCATGCGTTGAAGGACTCGGGTCCGCAGTACCCGGTAGGAGTTCAGCACTGGATCTTGTTCATTGGATATGATCCGGTTTTCGGAAAATCGCTCAAAATTACAGGTCACCTGCTGGAACTGATCTGGACCCAGAACGCTTGTTCCGCCCACTCGAGCGCCGGCAGTCGGCATTCGTTTGGCTTCTGCCGGAACAAGGGTTTCTTGAGCAGTGGCCTGTTGAGCCTGCCCCGGCGAGGTCGTGCCTTCCTGTCTGGCACGGAGAACGGCTTCTCTGATGCGGTCCATCTCTAATTCCTCTCAATGTCCCAAGGCACAAACTCAAAAAACTTTCTACGCTTCCCAGCGGGATGGGTTATGCGGCCGCACCATCAGTGGCATCAAGGCCCGATGTGGGCCGGTCAGGTTTCCCAGCGCGCTTTAGTTTGGGCACGCGGATCTTTCGGTCATCCTCATTCTGAATGTAGGGAATGATCGCGATGGGCGGTTCGCCCATCATCGATGTGATATGTTCGCGCCCTCGGACGGTCGCCATCATCAATTCTGCGAGGAGCGCGCATGCTGCACCAATTGCCCCGGCAACAAAGATTGACATGACCGATAGCTTTGGGCGATCGGGGCTGGAGGGTTGGTCGGGTTTTACCGCTGGTTCCAGTATGCTAAATTTTTCCGACTTCTGATCTTCTTCAAGGTTTTCGGCAATAATCGCTGCCTGTTGTTTGGCCTGAATTTGCTGATACTCGGAGAAGACGTTCTGATAGTCGCGCGTCAGTGTCGCAAGGCCCCGTTCCACTGCCGGGGTGCGCGCGATCCGATCTTCCAGGCCGGCAATTTCTTCGCGGAGCACTGTGTCGCGTGCCTCCAGGGCGTTCAATCGATTTTGAGCAATGTCGATCCGGCCCTGGATCAGTGTCACGTTAAAGTCGCTTGAAAGGCCCATTGTCTCTTTATTGAGTTGGGTACGAAGGCGTTCGCGAATTTGACGGGCTTCTGCGACCAAAGCCTCGATTTTTTCCGGATCTTGAGGGGCTTCATTGCGGGCCTCGCGTAGTGCCTGCTCTGCTTCATCAAGTTCGGTTCTAATTTTTTGAATGCTCCGGCTCGGTTTCATCTGCTGTTGCAGCGAAGCGATCTGATCGCGCAAAGCGGCAACATCAGGGTGCGCATCAGTTTTGTCCGCTCGCATTGCTGCGAGCTGGGCCCGGAGGCGATTTAACTCCTCGGCGGGACCGTTACTTGTCGAGGCACCTGACAAGTAGCTTGCGAGTTGCATTTCGAGCGACCGCATTTCTTCTTCCAGAAGCATCATCGAATTCTGGGCGTCAGAAAGTTCACTTGTCGTCCGTGACAATTGCTGAATGTGCATGTTGAGGTGTTCAGGCAATGCTTCGGCATTCTCCGACTTGAATCCTGCAATTCTCGATTCCAATTCATCAACGGTATTGCGAAGACGTCGGGTTTCCTGTTCGAAAAATGCTGTCGTTGTGGAGGCACCAATAGCCCGGGTGCGGACATCTTCCGCTAGGAAGAGTGTAATGAACTCGTTTGCCACTTGATACGCTTTGGTGGCGTCATTGTGTTCGTAGGCAACGGTGAAGGCGATCGTGCCGTCTTGCTGGCGGCGGCGATCGCGCTCATTTGTTGAGATCAATTTCACCCCAAGGCTTCCTCGCATTTTTTCAACGCGCTGGCTCTCAGAGAGCCGGGCCGATGAAGGAAACAGCTGGTACTTGTCCGCGACTTCCAGCAAGCGGTTTCGGGTCATCACGCGCTGCTGAATGACTTGAATTCGTTCCTGGGCGTAGCTGTTGTTGGTTGACCGAACGAGTTCCTCTGGAATCTGTTGGGACTCAATCAGGATTGTTCCCTGGGCAGTGTATTTTGCCGGGATAAGAAAAACGCCTAGCAGAAGCAAAGGAACGAATACGGCGACAGGGATCAGAAAGTACAAAAACCGCCTGCGGATGATGATTAGAAGATCTTCGAGCTTAAATTCGTCTTCCATCTGCCTTCATTCCAATATTACCGGACTCGCCGGAGGAAAATTCAGGGGGCCGCCTCGATTGGTAAAGCGATCGGCTACCCAGGTGTTCAAGATTTGTGCCTATCGTTGCGCCAGCACTATCAACAATCCTGTGACAATCTATTAATTCTTGCTGGCCTTCTGCTTAATCATGATAGAGCAATTTGGACGAACGCCAACGCGTGTCGCCGCCAAATCTCCGCAAACAGCTGCACAGGCCCGCTCAATATTTAGAGCGGCAGGGGGTCGGCAGACTGGTCGTGCGCCCCAAGATCATAAAACAATTCTATAGTGTTTTTCAGCTTCGTTATGGCGAAGGGCCAATTCTCCGATAGGCAGGTGCATACACCAACAAAAGAAAAGCCAGCTCCAGAGAGCCGGCTTTTCGGAAACTCAGTCGTTCAAGAAGCGGCTTAGGCAGCTTTGCGACGACGTGAAGCGAAGCCCAGGCCTGCGATGCCAGACAACAGGAGCGGAAGCGCGCCAGGAACTGGAACAACGCTGAATTCTTCGATCGAGTAGCCACCGTCGGTGACGTTGCCGAAGAATTCGAAAACCGTACCGGTCAGCGCAACAGCGTTGTTCGCCATATCCGCAACCAAACCGCCGGTGATCGCATCAAAAGCCATTGCCATGCCGCCGTCGACAGAAATCAGGATCTGGCCGCAACCGCCTTCGTCTCCAACGATTGGGCAGTCATCGCCCGTGCCGTTGTTGACGAGAATGTTCGTCAGTACGACTTCTTCAGTGAACGTAAAGCGGATCGATTCATCAGCTGCGAAGTTGATTTGGTCGTCTTTGATACGATCTTCGCCATCGCTAATGACGCCGAGACCTTGGTTAGGACCGATGAGGTCTTGGATCAGCTCTGCTGCATCATCACCGGCAAAGCCTTGAGCGGTAAATTCGACACCATTTTTGCTGTAGTCAAAGCCATCAACAAAATCAGCTGTACAGATGTCACGGTCGCCATCTGAATTTTGGGAATTACAATCAACGCCACCTGTTGGCGCATCAATCGCATCGCCTTGATTGCCGTCAAACTGGAAAACCGTCGCGTGAGCGCCGGTCGATAGGAATGCGGCTACTGCTGTCGCCGCAAAAATACTAGAAAGTTTCATGGTCGGTTGACCCCCAAGTTACAATTAACAAACTGAAGCGCGGCGACATTACCGAACTTCTTCGCAATCATTGCTTCTGATTAATAATTTGTCAATGGTGTAAAAATGGTAAAAGCGGAAAAAATACCGTAAAAACATGGAGGTATGGTAAACTTCGCGTCCCGCGGGTGCCCCCGCGAACGCTATATATTGTGCTGCAACAAGAGCTTACGCAGTTAATTCTCGGGACGTGGGAATTTTGCAACTTTATTGATGGGCGGCCAATTGCAACCAGACCGACAGGCGATTTCTATGTGGTCCGCTCCTTGCAGGAATTCCGGCATGATTAAACACCAATGACGTGTTTTTAGGGCAGGTAGTTAATGGCCAACAGTTCTAGCATTGCAAGCCTTGAACAAAATCAACCTTCTACGGGATCTGGTAGCGCGACTCACCATTCCAGTGAGCGCGATGTCGAAACGCTAAACCGTCGGGATGATTTCCAGCGCAATGTCTGGTCTGTTGCCGGCTTACCAATTGATATGGCGACGGTCGCTGACGCGGTAAGCGAAGTCGAGCAGGCGGCCAGGACTTCTCGACGGCTTACGCTGGTCACTCCCAACATCAATATGTTGTGCAACGGAATCACTAAACCTTCCGCGCGCGCCGACATCTTAATGCACGACTTCAGCGTGGCTGATGGCCTGCCATTGGTAAAAATCGCACAGTTCCTAGGTGCTCCCATCAGCTCACGATGCGCAGGTTCTGATGTTTTTGAGGGGCTGCAAGCGCGCTCAGCCCCTGCCGGCCGTCAAATGAAGGTCTTTTTCTTTGGTGGACGTGACGGTGCGGCAGATGCTGCGGCGAAGGCGCTTGCCGAACGTCCCGGCGGTTTTGAACCTGTTGGCGCACTGAACCCTGGTTTCGGCAGTCTTGAAGAGTTGAGCGCGGACCATTTTATAGACGAAATCAATCAGGCCAATCCTGACTTTATCGTTGTTGCGCTCGGATCGGAGCGCGGAAATGCCTGGATCATCCGCAACCAGGATCGGCTGACGGCCCCAGTGATTTCTCATCTAGGCGCTGTTGTTGATTTCACTGCCGGGGGAATTGCGCGTGCTCCGAAATGGATGGCACGCGCCGGTTTAGAATGGGCCTGGCGTATTAAAGAAGAGCCGTCCCTTTGGAAGCGCTACTGGCACGACGCGGTCTCGCTTGCGAAACTGATGGTCACGCGCATCGTGCCGTTGAAGCTGATCCGCCAAAAGTCTGCCGGCGCACCGGCCGAAGCGGAGCTTAAGATCACCAACCGCGACGTCGTTGTTCGGCTTTCTGGTGACCTTACAGTCGATCATTTGGGTCCCGTTCGCGACGTCTTTCGCCAAGCTGCGAGTACGGGCTGCCCTGTGATACTAGATATGAGTAAGACAGGACAGATCGATGCTGCATTTCTAGGGCTCGTCTTGATGCTAGAAAAGGCATTCGTTAGCGCTGACGGAAAGGCGGCATCCGCCAGATTGACAACGGCCGGTTTAACATCGACCGCGCGGGCAATCTTTCGGTGTCATGGTCTTAACTTTCCTGAAGTAGAGCTGACACATGAGCATGCGAGTGACGAGGATCTGATTGCTCCCCTGGGGCAAACAGCTTAGATCCAATAGGGCGTATCTCTTATTCTAAACTCGGTATGGGTTATCAGTGAGCGGAAAAATTGTGATGAAGTTGGATCTTCTTTCTATGGTAGTGGATCGGAACACCGGCCTTAAAGCGCTGAGCGCGGCGCTTTTATTGACCGCGGCTGCATGTGCGTCACCGGAACAGAAGCTGGAGCGGTATACCGAAAGCGGCCAGGAGTTCCTGGCGAAGGACCAACTGGGCAAGGCGAATATCCAGTTTCGGAACGCGCTGAAAATCAAAGAAGACCATGTGCCGGCTCTTGAAGGCATCTTCGAGATCGCTGAAGAGCGCTCCGACTACAGAGCAATGTTCGGGATCCTGCAGCGGATCATCCGTGTTGACCCGAACAATCTGCGCGCCCGGCTCGACCTGTCAAAATTTTATCTCCTTTCTGGTGATTCAACGGAGGCGCTAAACAGCGTCGACAAAGCGATTGAAATCGCCCCTGACAATGCCGAGGCTTACGGGGTTAAGGCGGCGATCATGTTCCGCCTGGAAAACAAGGAAGAGGCACTTTTTCTTGCCAACAAGGCGCTGGAGCTGGATCCAGCAACCCAGGAAGCAGTGACGGTGATCGCCACTGATAAAGTTCAACGGGAAGAATACGATGAGGCGCTAGCGGTCCTGGATGATGCATTAACGCGGCTGCCCCAGGCCGCAGTCCTTCATCTCTTAAAGGTACAGATATTTGCTCGCCAGAATCGCACCGAAGACATTGGCAATGCTTACAAAGATCTTATCGACGCTTTCCCCGAAGAGGCGGCCTACCGCCGTCTTTATGCCTCAAATCTGATTGGCGAAAAGAAATTCGATCAGGCCCGTGAACAACTCATGACGGTTACCGAGATCAATAAGAAAGATCTTGAAGCTTACTTGGATGTGATCCGTTTGGACCTCGAACAGAGCGGTGAAGGAAAAGCCGTTCAGACATTTGATGCGTTTATTGCTCAGCGCCCGAATAATAATGATCTGAAGTTTGCCAAGGCTGCGTTTCAGCGCCAACAGGGCAATGAAGCTGATTCAGTTGCGATTTATCAGGAGCTTGCCCGTCTCAAGGGAGACGACTTAGAAGCCGACGTTCTTCGGGCAAAAAACAATCTGGCCTCTATTGCTCTTTCTAATGAGGATCGCCCGACCGCGGAAAAGTTGATTTCGGAGATTTTGGATGTTGATGAGCGCAATTCTTCTGCCTTGATTAAGCAGGCAGGTCTTTCACTGGCAGATAATGATCCCGATACGGCGATCCGTGAATTGCGCCTTGTTTTGTCCGATGATCCGGATTCAGTCCGGGCGAAGGTTCTGATGGCCTCAGCCTTTGAAAAGAACCGAGAACCTGCCGCAGCTCAGCGAGAACTTTCAGAAGCATTTGAGAAGAACCGGTCAAATCCGGAAGTAGCTAGCCTCTATGCGCGGTTTTTGTTGCGCAACAATGATGTCGATCGTGCCGAACGTATCCTGAATGAAGCGATCGCCGCAAACGCTGACAATGAAGAAAATCTCCGGCTGCTCGCTGCTATTCGCTTGGAAAGACAGGATTGGCGCGGCGCTGAAGAAGTCGCCAATCTGATGGCAAAATCGGAAGAGAGCGACGCAATCGCTAACCGGATCCGCGGGGCAGCTTACACGGGTCTCCAAGATTATGCCGGTGCAATCGATGTTCTCAGCGAAGAGAACGAGCGAAAGCCATTATCAGCGCGCCCACTAGCTACGTTGATCAATGCCTATTTGCAGACGGGTCGAGCCGATGAAGCAGTGGGTCTGTTGCAGGGCACGATCGAAAAAGATGCCGATAATTATGATGCTCGCCTTCTGCTGGCGCGGGTATTGAGTGGTCAGCGGAAGAACGTCGAGGCGGCTGAAGTTCTGCGTACTGCTATAGAAACCACACCGGGCCGGGCCGAAGCTTATGAGGTGCTTTACCGGACTTATCGCCGCCAGGGACAAAACGAGCGCGCGCTGTCGCTGCTCGATGAAGGTCTTGGTAAAACGCCCGACAATGACGGGCTGAAGGTGCTGAAGGCAGACTATTTCATTTCACAAGGCGACATGAATTCCGCTCTGGAAATCTATGAGGACGTTCGCACCCGGCGACCGGGCGATCTGATTGTGGCCAATAACTATGCTGCAATCCTGACCGAAGTTTCCAACGATACGGCATCACTGAAACTCGCGGCTGAAGTTGCCGAGCCATTGAAGACCAGCGAAAACGCAAGTTTCCTGGATACCTATGGCTGGGCGAAGTATCGCGCAGGGGACGTTGAGGAGGGCATTACCGCCCTTCGACGCGCAGCGGATCTGGCCCCAAATCTTGTTGACGCCCAGGCCCACCTTGGTCTTGCCCTTGCGCAAACCGGCCGCCTCGCCGAAGCGGCACCTATTCTGCAAGGGGTAATTGCGTCGCAGACTGCGTCTGAGGCCTTAAAGAGTGCTGCGCGCGCTGCACTAGGTGAGTAACAGGTTGAGCGCATTGGGCTCCTTGCTGATGCACGGGGGGGCTTTCGGTGCACGGGGACGGACGTAACCGGTATGTATGAAGAGTTTTACGGACTAGCAGAAAAGCCGTTCTCTATTCAGCCTGATCCGAGCTTTCTCTATTGGGGCCGGGGGCACAGGCTTGCCTATGCCATGCTCGAATACGGCGTTCTAAATCATGCCGGTATTTCCGTGATCACCGGCGAGGTCGGATGCGGAAAGACCACGCTGATCCATCGCTTGCTTGATCAATTGTCCGACACGCACACCGTTGCGCTCCTCTCCAACATTCAGCAGGGGCGCGGCGATCTCCTAAGCTGGGTGCTCATGGGCTTCGGGCAAACCTATACGGGTAAAACCCATGTCGAGCGTTTTGCTGAGCTTCAACACTATTTCATCGGTGAATACGCAAAAGGGCGGCGGGTCGTCCTGGTGATTGATGAGGCTCAGAACCTTTCAATCGATATGCTTGAAGAAATCCGCATGCTGTCCAATATCAATGCGGGTAAAGATCAGCTTCTGCAGTTGATCCTGGCTGGGCAGCCTCAACTGAAAGAGCTGTTGAACCGGCCAGATATGCTCCAGCTTGCCCAACGGGTCGGTTCCGATTTTCATTTGACACCGCTGACCCGTGACGAAGTTCATGCCTATATTGAAACACGCCTCACCATCGCAGGGGCGCGGCGCAAAATCTTCACCGATACTGCCATTGATCTTGTTGCGGAACAGTCGCGCGGTGTGCCCAGGGTCATCAATACGATCTGTGACACGGCGCTCGTCTATGGATTCTCGGCCCAAGACAATGTGATCAATGAAGAGACCATCCGTGCGGTAGTCAGAGACAAAGGCGCCTATGGTGTTTTCGGGATCGCGTCCGATGACCATCTGGAAATGCCTGAAAACCAAGCAACAGGGCCATCTTCGTTCTTGAAAGATGTGTCCGATCAGGGGCACGGCCTGGCTTCTTCAGCGCCAGTCGGTGGCCCGTCTTTGATGAATGCTGGCACCACTCCAGGTGTTGGCCCGAGCGCTCAGTCTGCCCACCAACCAGGTGCTGTTGCTTCGGTTTTACCGGTGATGTCCGGTCAGGCAACGGCATTGAAAGAGGCCTATGATCCGGACTTTGGGGCGGTCGATGATGTGGTCGAAACGGTGTCGGGCGAGGTCGATACTGTTACGCCTCAGGCGATGGAGCAACCGGTCAGCTTTCAAGATTCATCCGATGACGACCATATCGAGCCCTCGGTCGCTGGAAAGCCAGCAGATCATCCGACACCTGACGTCGACCTAAGCCAAACCGCGGTCATTATTGCGGGGATTGATGCTGTCAATGGACACGACCGCACAATCGCGTCCATCCCCGATGGCGTTAGAGCATTCTGCATAAACGTAAAAGGTCGCAATGCGTCTCCCGCTGAAACGTCGGGTGCACTGCAGATCGTTGAAGTCAAGGACGCTAACCTCTCGGAAGGTCGCGCACGAAACGCAGCATATAGACGACTGAAGAAACAGATGCCTGATGTGCAGTTTGTTCAGTTTCTCGACGCAGGAAGCGAACTGGATGCCGGCTGGCTCACGAAGGCCGTGCAGTTTATGGGGCGTCGGCCTGAAGTAGCGGTCATTGATGGGCGGACAACACTAGCCGAAGATCAAAAGGGGCTCTTTAACGCCGCGGTCTTCTCTACCATTCAACAAGAACCCGGTGAAATCATGACAACCGGTCCAAGCGCATTCGTCCGTGCAGATGCCTTTGAGGCTGCCGGTGGTTTCCGCGGCGATATTCACGGCATTGAAATGGATGACTTATGCATCCGATTGCGTCGGCGCGGCATGCATGTGTGGCGGACAGAAATAGCGATGGGCGTTTGTCGTCCGTCACTTTCCAGTGTCGGTGCCTGGATGGCCAATCGAAGAGCCGCTGGTGATGCCATTGCCCGCGGCGCGGCGCTCCACGGTGGTGCCCCGGAGCATTTCCAACGCGCCGAGCAAAACCGGGCGATCATCTGGGGCCTGATTTTTCCGGTTTCGACCCTTGTTATTGCCTGGCTCGCTGCAGCGGTTTCCGGTTTTATCATGGTAGACACGAAGATGCCGGTCGTTGTAGCTGGCGTTCTTGCTGTTGCAGTCACTCTGTTCCTGTTGCGGATTATTGGCGGTGCTGTTGCGCGTGGGGCTGGCAGTGCCGGCAACTGGCTTTACAGCGCAGTTTCTCTCGTTGGCCAGGTGCCGACAGCAATCGGGATCCTCGCCGCATGGCGTGGAAAATCACGATCGGCTTGATCTGAAACAATCACAATTAAGGAAAACAGGCAAAATTACGATGACAATGTCGTAATTTATTCTTCCCTTGTTTGCTTTGTTTTGGGGAAGTGTTTGATCTTCAAGCGGTCACGCTGATTGCGTGTTAACCCTACCAAGCTACAAATATCTTGGATCAATTCCTCAGCTTAAAGATTTATTTACCCTAGGAAACAAGCCGTTTCTTGCGCCTTCAGAAAAAGCGACCCTCGCGAGCGGCATTGCTACGCATTTGTCCGCCTCTCTCAACACAAATGAGATGAATGGGTTCAGCAAAATTTTCATTAGACTTGCCGCGTGCCTTCATCCTTTGATTAAACAAGGTTACGGCGGTGAAAACAGACAAATGAGAATCAATCAGCCGCCTCAAAGTCTGCCTTATCCATCTCACGGTCATCTTCGCTTCAGCAGGGAAAAAGTTCCTCCCCCTAAATTGGCTGAAGGTAGAGACGTATGCGTACCAAGACGAGTTCCACAGGTTCAATCTGTACAGATGATTTTGACCTAGAGAGATTGTTGGACGGGACGGCGCCGAGCCAGTTTGCGCCGCAAAAAAAAAGCAGGCGTCAGCGTCGCCGCGACATGAGGGCTAGTGCGACCACGAACGCGGTACTGCTGGGTCTAATGGGGACGCAAATCCAAGAAGCCACGGCGGAAACTACCGGTCGCGAAGGGGACGCGAGGGATGAGGAGTTCCTTGAGGATTATCCCCTTTTTGAAGCACTCGAAGCGCTGATTGAAAGCGGTTTCGTTCTCAATGCTGACTCACTTCGGGACCGCTTTAATCCATTGGTGCAGGAACTCACCGAGCAAAGGTCGATTGTCGATCAGTCAGCGGTGCAAGCACGCGCGGCCGAGACCGAGCCCCAGGCAGCTTTAGCCGAACGCAATAACGAAGTTTCAGCTGAGCCTTCTCCGATTAGTCTTGTTCAGCGATTTGTTCGGACTGAGCGGACCGATATCCGGGATCCTGAGCTTGGTGAGGCTCGCTTCCAGCGTCTCCGTGATCTTATCGAAGAGGGCCGGTTTGCTGGGCTTTCCCGTCTTGATCGGAGGAGAGCAGCACTTGAAGAGATTGAGCGTATCGACGAAGCGGTTGTTCTGCGGTCCGCCGATACCATCATGGTATCGGAGACAGAGCCTTCCGCACCAGCCGAGCGCAATGCTATTGAAGAGCGCGAAGTTGATGTTTCCGCACTTCCTATTCCGACGTCGACACCGGCAAGTGCGGAACCACCAACCACCAATGTTGAGACGCAAGATGCTGTCGCCACACCCAAAATTGGTGACAAGGTTTTGCCGGAGGAAGAAGTGTCAGCGGAGGTGCCGACCGAACCGCTTACGGTCGCGCTGGAAGAAACAACTGACACGGTGCGTGATATAGAGCCTTCGGGTGACGAACAAAGGGCGCCGCAGCCGGTTCCTGTCTCATCGGCGGCGACTCAATCCTCCGTTTCCACAGGCCGCGCAGACCAATCTGCTGACACAAGCGCAGCCACTTCGGATGAAACTGAACTGGCAAGCTCCAACCCTTCGGCCGCTGAGGTGACCGTCGATCAGCCTTCTGCGGCAACAGAAGAAGACAATGGGAATGCGAGTTCTGACGCGAATTCCGGTATTGATGGTGACGCAGATCGACAGCTTGAGTTAATCGCGGCAACTGCCGAACCGACCCCCGCCCCCGTTGATCCGCCTGCATCCCAAAATATCGAGATGCCTGAACAAGCGGCAGCGCAGCAAGCCCCGAGTATCGGTCAATCTCCTGACGCGGATGGGGAAGCCGCCGAAATGATGGGGGATCAAATCTCTGACGAAGATGATGCTCAGTCCCCTCTCGACACGCAAACCGAACCAATGCCCGTTGAGCCAGAGGTTGACCCAGTGGTTGAGGCGCAAGTTCCACCAGCCGAGACACCGTCAATGGCTGATGGCACGCATGCCGAGCACGCTGGCGACCCAGATATCAGCCGCCATCAGCAGCCAGTTGAAATGCCCCACGGCGAAGGAGGAACTGATCTAGAACACAATCACGATGAGGCCGCGCCAGTAGAAGGCGAACCTTCAGTGTCCGACCCGAGTGCAATGGAACCGGCAGGTTCGGACGAAACGCATGACGTACCTCACCAGAATCACCATGTCGGGCAAACCGAGGACACAAACCATCAACACATGGAAGACGAGGGGCATTCGTCTTCTCATGGCACCCATCAAGCCGAAGCTTCGCCTGGCGATGACGCCAATGAGGACTCGACAGAAGGATCACATTCCGGCGCAGATGGTCTGGAGGACGTACCACACTCGTCTCACGATAATACTCAAGATAGCGACGATAGTGGTTCGCATGGTCAGGCTCATACCGATCACGCAGAAGTTGGATCATCGCACGAAGACCCAGCGGAAATGGGCCATATGCATAGCGGTCATTCCCATGGGGCGCACCCGGATGATCCATTGAAGATGTCTGAGCACAATGCGCTTTTGAATCTCGTGCCTATCAGTGACGCCACTCATATCGCAACCTCAAACGGGTCTTGGTTCGATCCGGCCACCTGGGCCGGGGGCGAAGTCCCAGGCGAAGGTGCCAATGTCCTAATCTCAAGCGGTGTGACAGTGGACTATGACGGCGAAAGCCCCGCGTCATTAATGACTGTCCGAGTTGACGGTGAGCTTGATTTTGCCACTGACAAAGACACCTTCATGGAAGTTGATACGTTTGTCGTTTCCCCTGTCGGGACCCTCTCGATTGGCAAGGTTGGGGATCCGGTGCAAGCAGACGTCAGTGCGGTGATCTCAATTGCCGATAATGGTCCGATAGATGTGGACTGGGACCCGTCTTTGCTCTCACGGGGATTGATCTCTCATGGGGAGATTAATATTCATGGTACGGAAAAAGAAAACTTCTTGAAAGTACGGACCGATCCCATGCGTGGTGATACGTCCATCGAACTGGACGGTGGTGCATCTGGTTGGCAAGCTGGCGATACTGTTGTCGTTACAGGCACTCGCTTAGTTGAAGTAGAACGCAATGGGCCGCGAACGCTTGATCAGGCAGAGACCCAAGACGAAGAGCGGGTGATTTCCCGGATTGAAGGCAACCGTATCTATTTCGATGAGCCGCTCGTCTATGATCACGACGGCCCCCGCGATGACCTGAAGGCCTATGTCTCGAATCAATCCCGAAATGTGCGGATTGAAACGGAAAACGCGGATGATCTACCCGTCCACCAGCGCGGTCACGTCATGCTGATGCACTCTGACGATATCGATGTGCGCTATGCGGAGTTTCTTGAACTTGGCCGGACGGATAAATCTGAGCGGGCCGTGGATGTGGGCGATCTTTCGACAGTCACTGCAGACGCTAACATTAAAGGCCGGTACTCACTTCATATTCACCGCGCAGGCGTAAGCGATATTGATGATCCAGCAATGCTTATTGGCAATGCAGTAACCGGTGTGCCTGGTTGGGGGATCGTCCATCACGATTCAAATGCGATCATCAATTCAAACAACGTTTATGACATCATTGGATCAGGGTTTGTTTCAGAGTCCGGCAACGAAATTGGTCGGTGGGAAGATAATATCGCTATCAAGGCTCTTGGTATGAACACCATTACCAAGAATGGTCCAGATACCAACGCTTTCGACCTCGGTCGGACGGGTGCTGGGTTCTGGTTTCAGAGCCGAATGGTGGAAGCTGTAGACAATGTTGCTGCCGGTATCCCGGGGGGCATGGGCTTTGTCTATTACTCCCGTGGAAGCAATCCAGAAGGCTTGCAGATCGATACGTCATCGACCAATCAGCCTGATATCTTTGGATATCAAGATACCGCTCAAATCTCTCTCGCTCCAATCCAGATTTTCAAAGGCAATGAAGCGATCGCTGTTGAAACCGGATTTGAAGCAATTCGTCCAGGCACGCGGCAGGGGCATGATCTGCGGTCAATCATTTCTGATTTCACCGCTTGGGAGGTCGAACGGGGCGTTCACCTTGATTACACCACACGTTACACATTCAAAGATATTGACCTTGTATCAAGTCGCGAGTCGCATGTGCGTGCGGCGGACAACTCCGCCTTCGAACTTGATCGCGGTGTTGTTGATATGGCCTTTAACAACGTGTCTATCGACGGCTTTGAAACGGGGTTTGATACGTCGAAAGAGCTGCAGCCAGGTCTTGGGCTTGACGTAAATCTCGATATCTTCAACTACGTATTCATCGATATCGATTTCCTAAATACGAATGTTCAGTATTCAAATGTAACGCCATCAGACACATTCTTGAGCAGTGATCAGCTGATCGAAGGCCGACTTGATCTCGAAACCAATCTCGACAATATTGGGGTCGTTGAATTCGACGAGTACGGTCGACTTAATATTGACGGTATCAAAACGGACTCTATTGGCGAAGCGCCCTTGACAAACATCGCCGATCGCAAGGGCATCTCTGGGTCAGGGCTCATAAATGCAATCGACCAAAACGGTTTCTGGGTCACTGATGATGGCCGTTATGTTGGCGTGATCGAAGAGTACTTCTCCGACCGCGCGACAGGTATTCCCAACAAAAAGAGCCTCTTCTTCGAGCTAACGGATAATCAGATCCGTCGCATTGAACGTGAAGGCTGGAGCGATGAAAAGTTTAATGGCGTCCTTGATCAAGAAAGCGGAGCACCCGTCGCGGTTGCGGATTCGGCGTCGGTTAGCGCCGGCGGACGCGTGACAATCGACGTTCTCTCGAACGATTTTGATCCCGACGGTGATGAAATTCGACTCGATGGTATTTTCGCCGAACACGGACGGATCGTCGCCAATGACGATGGGACCATCACCTACTTTGCCGATGAAGACTTCTCAGGCGAAGATGAATTCTGGTACTGGATCTTAGATGAAAATGGCCAGTTTCAACAAGGCACAGTGAACGTTTCCGTATTTGGTTAAACCAAGCTGGCAGACATTTCACCGAGCGGAAGCCCACTCTGCTAAAGGCAGTGGATGAAGTTCGGTTGGCTCATATCGTTCCCGATAGCCGCGGAATTCTGTCGATGATGCTAGTTCTGAGAGGGCCCAAATGGCCGCTGCGCGCACGAGCGGGGCGGTGTCATCGAGTTTGTTGGTGACTTCAAGCAGTAGCGAGCGATCGTTGGAGTTACCCATCGCAATAAGCACATTTCTTACGAACCGATCCCGTCCAATGCGTTTGATGGGCGAGCCTGAAAAATGTGTGCGGAACGCGGGATCATCAAGACGCACCAATTCCAAGAGGCTAGGTGCCGACAGGTCCGCCCTTGCCTGTAATCGTGCTTCGTTTGCGTCCTTTGCAAATTTGTTCCAGGGACAGACCGCGAGGCAGTCATCGCAGCCATAGATCCGGTTGCCCATCGCTTTGCGGTAGGCCTTTGGGATCATTCCCTTCAGCTCGATCGTCAGATAGGAAATGCATTTGCGCGCATCCAACTGGTAGGGCGCCGGAAAAGCATCTGTGGGACAAATCTCCAGGCACTGGGTACAGCTTCCGCAATGATCTGTTTCCGGTGCATCTGGGTCAAGATCAAGAGTTGTATAGATCACGCCAAGAAACAGCCAGGACCCGAACGACTTGGAGACTAGATTGGTATGCTTGCCTTGCCAGCCAAGCCCTGCGGCCGTCGCGAGTGGTTTTTCCATCACCGGTGCGGTGTCAACGAACACCTTAACCTCACCGCCATGACGGTTAATCAGTTCCCTGGCGAAGGCTTTGAGCCGCTTTTTGATGACGTCGTGATAGTCCTTGTTGCGCGCATAAACGGAAATGTATCCACGGTCTCGTCTGTCCAATTCCGGCAATGGTGAGGTTTCTGGCCCATAGTTTTGAGCAAAAACAATGACACTCCGGACATCCGCCCAAAGAGCTTTAGGCGATGATCGCTCGTTGGTACGTTCTTCAAGCCAGCGCATTTCACCGTGAAAGCCCTGTTCAAGAAATGACCTGAGGTGCGCAGGTGCCGATGCAATTGCATCCGGCGACGTTATGGCCATAGCCTCAAACCCGCAGGCGTGTGCGAGATCCGTAAGGCCACGCCGCTCCGTCTGCGTCGTATTCAGACTTTGGATCTCGCTTTTGCCCGTCATATTTCCCCGGCGTACATGCAGGGCGTAATGACCCACATCACATCACCCAGTTCAAATACCGTACCCCAATCCGTTGAGCCAGCTGACACTTTTTCGTCCTGATACATGGTTAACCGGCGCTTATTTTGCGTTGTCCTTCGCAGCAACCAGAGGCGCAGTTCCCATTCGACCCAAAATGGAACGCTAGCGTCTCAACTATGAGGTCATCTGCGTTATGTCGATGTATCAGGAACAATTCGATAACGATTTTCCCGCATGGCGCCGCCCGGCGCCCAGAGCGCGTCGACTGACCATGGCGCTTTACGCTTGGCAAGAGCCCGGCTGGGTTTTTCTCCTCGCTATTCTGGCGGCAACGCCGTTCGTTATCGCTGCGGGGCTTTCGCCAGCACTACTAAGCCTTTCGCCCACCGTAGATATGATCGCCCCAATCGCGGATGCCCGTGCAATTGCGGCAGGTAACATTGACGTTCAGGCGCAGAATGAGCCGTTTTTCCTCTTTTTGTTAATGGCGGCCGATGTGTTCGCCGATGCGCCTGGCCGCATTCATTTGATCGCGAAAGTCCTTTCCACGGTGATGATCGTTTATCCGCTGGCGTACTTTTGCGCGGCGCGCTTTCCGGTCATGCAGACGGTGTTTTTGTCCGGGGCTGTGGCGGCCTATGTGTGTGCACCATTCGCCGCGGTCCAGGAGCTGGCGCTCGCCATTTACTTGGTGCTTTCCATAGCCCTTGTTTGTGCGCCTGCTGACGAAGCACGAGACCGGGCCCGATTTGAAGGCATCATATGTGGGGGGCTCCTCTTTGCGTTGTGGATGCTGAGCCCAATTTTCTTTCTTGCTGGCGTTCTAGCGCTTTCTGCGTGTCCATTCCTGACCGGTCGCGCTGGCCTCGACCGTTACATTGCTGCGCTCGGCGCCGGTGTTGTCTTTGCCATCGCTGCAGAAATAATGGCACCGGGTTTGACGGTCGAGCGCGCCAATGCCGCCTCGGGTGTGGTAACAGCGGGCGCTCAGGCTTTTGCCAACGGAGGTAGTGGCTGGGGACTTGCTGGGGTCGGGGTTGCCACGACAATCATCATCTTTGCTTCAGCAATATTTGGTGGACGGGAACACGCGCGGGGTTGGGCTGCTGGAGCCGTGTACCTTCTGGCGTCATTTGCAGCTGCCCGGATCGCAGGCGCGCAGACCATGCCGCTTTTCGCCGTAGCGGCGGGGATGGCAAGCCTTTCCGTCGCCTCTCCCTTTTACGATGGCGTTTTTCGTAACCATGATCGCGCTTCGATCGCGATCGCTGCATCAGCTGCTGTGCTAACACTTTTTTGGACCGCTGCCATCGGCGCCCATGGGGTCGGTCAATTCGTGCTACAATACAAAGTTGCTGCCGAAGCATCGGAAGACATGCGAACCCGTCTTGCGTTGGTGCAGCCTGGCGGCCCGACCATTGCCCGCTGGATCGAAGAAGGCCGGTTTTCAACCCCGGAGGCCCGCGAACTCTTCGCTTTGGCGCCAATTGATCAGTCCACAATGCTTCTGGAGGCGGCTGAGAAAGCTAGGTCCCTCGCTGACCAAGGGGTCGAAGTTGCGATCCTGACCGGTGCTGATACCGCATGTGTCATCGCTGAAAAACGCAAGTGCCAAGCCGATGGAAGAGCCGCTGCGGGGGCTGCCAATGTGGTGTTCGTGCCAAGGTTGGACCTCGATGCCAAGACTGCGGAAGTTAAAGGTCGGTCGGAAGCTCTGCTTTATACAGACTTTAAACTCACCCAGCGGACTGCTTTCTGGGAAGTCTGGGTCCGACGCGGGATCACTGCCCCTGCCGATCTCACTTCTTTTGGAGAAGGTCTGTAAGCGGATCAGGCGGTCGCTTTGCCCCAAGCGATGAAGTGAGGATTATCATAGCCGCGGCTTTCTTTGCCGTATCTCAGCGGTTCCCCTGTCTCGTGATCGAAGACCGCGCCGCCGGCAGCCTCAAGGACAGCTTGGCCCGCACCCGTGTCCCACTCCATCGTACGCCCGAGCCGCGGGTAAACATCCGCTTGGCCTTCCGCGATTAAGCAGAATTTCAATGACGAGCCGGCAGCGGCAAAGTCGGTCACATTCAGGGTTTCGAGAAATGCGTCGGTTTCTGCCGAACGATGGCTCCGGCTGGCGACTGCCGTAAGACCTGCTTCTGGCGCAGACCGGGTTTTGATCTGTTTTTTATTGCTTTCATTCAGACCCGCATCTCCGCCAAGTTCATAAAGGAGAGCCCCATAACCGGCGGCTCCCTCATAGAGTTTGCCGAGCGCAGGCGCGTAAACCACTCCCATCACGGGCGCACCATTCTCGATGAGCCCAATATTTACCGTGAACTCGCCTGTCTTATTGATGAACTCTTTTGTCCCATCGAGGGGGTCAACGAGGAAAAAACGCTCGCCTAATGTGGGGATTTTTCCCTCTGACGCTGCCTCTTCTGCGAGGACTGGGATCTCCGGGAAGGTCTTGGTCAATCCAGCGAGAATGATTTCCTCACCAAGACGATCCGCTTCGGTGACTGGCGATGCATCTGCTTTGCCTTCAACGCTGAAGTCGGTCTGGTAAATCTCCATCGCCTTAATGCCCGCCAGATAGGCAAGCGTGCGCATTTCGGTGAGAAGGTGTTTTGTCATTGCATCGTCCATTGAAGATCCTCTGGGTCAAATCAGAAAGACGAGGTGTCGGTCAAATCACTATTGTGAGCAAGGGGCGGAGGAAAAGCGAGGCGAGGTTAGGTTAGGAGGCCTATGCAAGCGAGGAATAGGCTAAGGCAGAGCGGCGTCAGGTCATCGTCGAAAATGTTTGCGCTGAAATTGGATGGAATCAGGTGGAAACTATTTGAATGCGATGATTGTGAACGCCGCGTTCTGCTTGGGCACGATTCCGCTGCAAGGTATAATCCGATCGACGATCCAACCTTCCTCAGCCAATTGGTTCAGTTTTTGTTCAAGAGCATCGGCGGCGGCTCTGCCATAACTCGCCTCATTAGCAAAAAGGCCGAATGGTTTTGAAAGGGCGTCCCGCCAACTCACGTAAAACGTCTGAAACTGTTTACTCATGTACGCCCCCGGCGACGCTTTAGTAGAACTCTGTCCCAAGATTAACCTAAAAGAAATATTAACGCCTTCTGTCTATGACGAACAACTGGTTCTTGCCTGAACGGTCGTAAATTTTGGTTGCAGCGCGTCATTAATGTCGAATTCCTCCGAGGCGTATGATATACCCATGCTCAGCGATATCGGGGGAGAACGCGGGGTACGGAGGTTGAGTTGAGTCAGGTATCAGAGTTCGCTGGTGGCGTGTCATCAGCACCCAACACAAGCCAGCGGCAACCGGTGGCGCGAGCCCTTTATGGCGACCTGATCCAATTCTTCGATTTTCTACTCATCACCGCTGCCTCGATCGGCGTTGCCTACTACTACCACATCGAAGTCCTGATCGTGAATTTCGATTTCCAGCAGTACGCAACTGCCGGCATAATCGGTGCGACGGCGTTAACGGCTCTATTGCGCCGTGATGGCTATTATGAGTTTGAAAGGCTGATTTCCTCGAGCCGGTCCTTAAGGGCGATCATTGCCCGGTGGTCGCTTGTTATTCTCGGCCTTATCGCCTTCGGTTTCGCACTCAAAGTCTCCGAGGAATTCTCACGGATTTGGCTGTTCACCTGGACCGCAACGACGGTCTTTTCCTTGACGATCTCCCGTGTCCTAGCAGCAGCCTATCTGCGACGCGCCGTTCGGGAAGGTGGGGTCTTCAGCAGACGAATCGCTATTGTTGGTGCGAATGGGGCCTCAAATGCATTTATTCAACAGGCGGAACAATCAGATCTCGCCGTGTCCTTCGTCGGGATCTTTACGCAAGGCGCAGCTCGTCCAGAAAACAGCCATGCACTCCCGATCACAGGCAACATTGCCGCGCTTGAGACCGCGGCGCGGGCCGGGTGCATTGACGACATCGTCGTTTCGTTGCCAGAGGCTAATAGGGAAGACATGAAGATCCTGGTGAACCGTCTTGCAACATTGCCGGTGAGTATTTCCATCTTGCCGGGCCAGCAATGGATCGACCATCAGGGCGGCGAAATTCTTCGGGTCGCCGGCGCGCCAGCGCTTTCGCTTTATCGTCGCCCACTAGAAGGCTGGGGCGGCGTCATTAAGACCTTGGAGGATCGCATCCTCGGCACCATTCTGTTTGTTGTTGCGCTGCCAATTCTCGCCGCCTGTGCTTTGGCTTTGGTTATCCAGGGAGGCGGTCCTATCCTGTTCACCCAAAAGCGCCATGGCTTTAACAATCGCGTGTTCCGAATTTACAAGTTTCGGACAATGACCGTTGCAGAAGATGGGGCTATGGTCCGTCAGGCTCAGAAGAACGATGCTCGGGTCACCGCAGTCGGCGGCTTCCTGCGGAAATGGAGCCTTGATGAGTTGCCGCAGTTATTGAATGTGCTGCGGGGTGAGATGTCACTGGTAGGCCCACGCCCTCACGCCCTTGCCCATAACCACGAGTATGCGCGAGAAATCGCGAACTATTCCGGTCGGCATAATGTAAAGCCAGGGATTACCGGTTGGGCCCAGGTCAACGGGTTCCGCGGGGAGACGAGTGAAACCGAGCAAATGGAAAACCGTGTCAAATACGATCTTGAGTATATTGACAATTGGTCTCTGTGGTTCGACTTCAAGATCCTGATCTTGACGGTCGCAGCCGTGCTTTTCCCGAAAAACGCCCACTAACGGGTGATCGGCTATCGCCGCCTTTTCATTGGATACCTGCCGAAGTAAGCAGGTCTTTTTTTATTTGATCGAGGGCAAAGTGCTAAAGGCACAAGCCCTCGCGTTCAGCAAAGGACCTTGCGTCTTATGAAAGTAGCTATCGTCGGAACCGGTTATGTCGGTCTTGTCTCCGGTGCTTGTTTTGCGGACTTCGGCCATGATGTGATTTGTGTCGACAAAGATGCATCAAAAATCGAACGGCTGGAGCGCGGCGAGATCCCGATTTTTGAGCCAGGTCTTGACGCGCTGGTTGCTGAAAACGTCAAAGCCGGACGACTTTCTTTTACTACCGATCTCGCCGCAGCGACCCCCGGGGCTGATGCGGTCTTTATCGCCGTTGGTACTCCCTCTCGCCGCGGAGACGGGTTCGCAGACCTATCCTATGTCTATGCTGCCGCTGAAGAGATCGCAAAATCCCTCGAGGGATACACAGTTGTCGTGACCAAATCGACAGTGCCCGTCGGTACAGGGACTGAGGTCGCAGAGATCATCCGCAAGACACGTCCCGATGCGGACTTCTCTGTCGTCTCCAATCCAGAGTTCTTGCGCGAGGGGGCGGCGATTGAGGACTTCAAGCGCCCTGATCGCGTTGTGGTTGGTGCAGAAGACGAGCGGTCACAGGAAGTGATGCGCGAACTCTATCGCCCGCTCTACCTCAACGAGACGCCGATTGTTTTCACTAACCGGTCCACATCAGAACTGATCAAATATGCGGCCAATGCGTTTTTAGCGACAAAAATTACGTTCATCAACGAGATGGCAGACCTTTGCGAGAAGGTCGGGGCGAACGTTCAGGAAGTGGCAAAAGGGATCGGTCTTGATGGGCGGATCGGGGCGAAGTTCCTCCATGCCGGGCCTGGTTATGGCGGCTCGTGTTTTCCGAAGGACACGCTCGCCCTTGTCCGCACTGCGCAAACAGTTGGTGCGCCAACCAAAATTGTTGAAGCAGTTGTTGAGATTAACGATCGTCGTAAGCGTGACATGGCTGACCGGGTTATTGCTGCGTGCGGTGGATCGGTCAGTGGTAAGACAATCGCTGTCCTTGGTCTAACGTTTAAGCCAAATACGGATGATATGCGTGATAGTCCGTCCCTTGATGTGATCCCAGCGCTTCAGAACGCCGGCGCCAAAATCCGTGCATTTGACCCCGCAGGTATGGAAGAGGCCAAACCGCATTTTTCAAGTGTCGAGTATTGCGATGGCCCTTATCACGCTATGGACGGTGCTGACGCCGCCGTTCTGTTGACCGAATGGGATGAATTCCGCGCGTTGGACTTCAATCGGATCAAAGGCTTGTTGAGCGCGCCGGTTTTTGTTGACCTACGGAATGTTTACCGCCCAGCTCAGGTTCGCGAGCTTGGCTTTACTTATGTTTCAATCGGCCGTGAGTAGCAGCATCTACAAGTCAAATGTGCACGACTTCGTGGGCGGACTTGAGTGGATGGTTAGGCGGCCCGAAGCTTCTTCAAGATGATGGATTCCTGTGCTGCGGATGAGTTTAATGGCTCTACCCGCAAGCCAGTTTTTTCGAGGATGTCAGCGGTGACCATGGGTGCTTCTGACCGCATCACTGTCCGACCGCGGTCGTCTACGTAAATGACGAAAAACCCTTGTTCTGCGTCCATTGCGTGGCGGAGGAGGGACGGATCGAGCCAGTCGATTGGATCTCCATTGCGCCGCGCTGGATTGTCCCCATAAATCTCAATCACGTTCACGTCTTCGCTGATGAGCGCGGCGATCGCCGGTTTCAAAAGGCGTCGCTGAAGGCGGCATGCAGGATGCCCGGCACTCGGGCCAATGATGAACAGCGTTTTTTGCGGGGAGAACTTCTTCAGATCGTCTTTCGTCAGGGGTCGGGGGATTTCCGGCAGGCGCACTGGGCCATGGGCGGTCATGGCCGCGATCCCGCCAAGGACGATGCATGTCGCCAGAATGAGAAGGGTCAGACCCATACGCGCAAATCACCAACTTCCACGCCAACGCGACCTGCATTAGAGCCTGAACAAGATTAACGGATTATGGACGTTAGCGGGCAAAGAGTTTTCTACAACAGGCTCGGGGAACACCCTGCAAATTGCTAGCCAAGTGTGCAATTGCGAGATGACTTAATTCGGGACACTCAAGCTGATCAGAAGACCATATCCGTGGAGGTGCGCCAGGAAATAGTACGCCGAATGCCTTCTTCGAGGCTGGTTTTGGGATTGTAGCTTAGGATCCCGCGCGCCTTGGAAATGTCGGCCCAGGTACGCTGGACGTCGCCTTTCTGCATACCTTTGAAATTCTTGATTGCTTTGACGCCGAGGTTTTCTTCCAACAATGAAATGAGTTTCATCAACGGTTCGGGTGTGTCATTGCCGAGGTTAAACAATCGGTGGAACTGGTCTTCGGCCGATGGTGGTTGATCGATTGCAGCGACTAGTCCGTCAACGATATCGTCCACATAGGTGAAGTCGCGAGCCATTTCGCCATTGTTGAATACATCGATCGGCTCTCCCTTGCGCATTTTTTCCGTAAAGATCCAATAGGCCATATCAGGACGTCCCCACGGCCCATAAACAGTGAAAAAACGAAAGCCGGTTAGCGGCAATTGAAAAAGCCGTCCGTAAGCTGTGGACATCACTTCGTTTGCTTTTTTGGTTGCCCCGTAGAGAGAGACCGGTTCGTCAACGCGGTCAGTTTCGCAGAATGGCGTTTTCACATTTGCACCGTAAACCGATGACGAGGAAGCATAGAGAAGGTGGCGTGGTGGTGTCCGCCTTGCCGCTTCCAGCACTGAAAGGTGTCCGCGCAGATTAGAATGGTTGTAAGCAAACGGATTTTCCAGAGAGTATCGCACGCCCGCTTGCGCCGCGAGATGGATAATCACATCCGCCTTTGTCGTGCGGCATAATGCATCGAATGCGGTTTCATCGGCCACATCGATTTCGTGGAATGAGAACCTCGGATCGGCCGAAAGCCGCGCTAACCGAGCGCGTTTCAGGGCCACAGAGTAATATGCATTAACATTATCCGCGCCGACGACGTCGAAACCATCTTTTGTCAGTCGGTACGCTAGGTGGTTGCCAATGAACCCTGCCGCGCCTGTCAGCAAGACTTTCACGGTGTATCCCCTTCAAGCCGGACCTACAGCTTCGTTCTGGCTGCCAGGCGGTAAGCTGTTGTGAAGCAGCATTTCGTCATAGGTGCCATCAGGGATCTTCTCCCGCCGAACCATCATGAGCGCTGCGATAGCTAGCATCATGACCCCTATTGCTAAAAAAGCAAAGCGTGGGTCGATGTTTGATCCGGTAATGAAGCGAATTGAAAGCGAGCCCGGCACGGCGAAAAGGGCGCTGGTAAAGATACTGGAGGCCATAATCTGCGCGCGAACCTTGTCAGGCGCCCGTCGTTGGATCGCCGCCTGGAGCGGGGCGATGTAAAGGCCCATGAAGGCTGCGCTCGCAACGAAAGTGAGCGCGATAATCCAGCCGCCGGGGGTGGAGAACAATGAACCAATAGTCAGCGGATTTGAGGACTTATCGACCAAGAGGGGGGTGATGAAACAAACCATAATAGTCAGTACGCCCGCGACAGCGATGCCAAGGGTCGAGTAACCCAGCCCAGACCTGCCTTTTGCGAGACTGGCCGCTGCAATCGCCCCAATGGCAGCGCCTACGGCAAAAAGTCCATTGAGTGCGGTGGCAACGCCTGGCCCGCCCCCGAGGGTATCGCGAGTAAATAGAGGAAGAACGACGGTCACCGCAGTTGTCAGGAAAAAGAAGACGCCCACGCCTAAAAGGGGCGGTAAGACGCCAGGGGCCTTCGTGACATACTTGTACATATTGCCCAGCTGCGAGACCGGGTTCCAGTCGATTTTCAGGTCGGCGTGGGTGGCGGGGCGAGGTTCGGCCCTCAAAGCTGCAAGCCAGCCGATAAGAGCAGCGGAGACAAGGACGAGGCCGACATAGAATCCGCCATTTTTGATTGCAATGAGCCCACCACCAACGCCATAGCCAAGTAGAATGAAGGTGAAGAGGCCGGCGTTACACAGACCATTGCCGCGAACAAGTTCTTCCGTTGACAGATATTTTGGCATTGCCGCCACGCGGACAGGGGCAAAAAAAGCAGATTGTACTCCCATCAAAAAGAGCGCGAGGATTGCGATCGGCCCGGAACCAAACGCGAAGCCAGTTGCGGCTAGTGCCATCAGGGCAAGTTCGGTGACTTTCGTGCGCCGGAACATGGTTGCGGTTTCGAATTTTTCCGCCAGCTGACCGGCCAGAAATGAAAAAGACAGGATTCCCAGAGGTAGAAGCATGCCTATCCAGGGTAAGGCATTGTCGGCATTTGAAAATCCGGGAACTGACAAAGCACCGAAGGTAACGGCAATCATCAGGGCCTGGCGCAGCACATTGTCCGCAAACGTCCCAAAAGAGAGAGCAACCCACATCGGCCAGAAACGACTTTGGAAAAAAAGTGGTGTTTTGGTTGATTCGCTCACGCCGCAACTCCCTTGGAAATAGGTGCTTCTGCACTAATCGGCATGGGATCTTCCAGGTCGCTGCGTTGGTCGCCCAGGAGTTCAAGGGACCTCGTTTCGATCGCCTCTTCCAGGTGCGCCATAAATGCATCCTTTTGCATGCCCGGTTCGATTGGGTCCAAAAACTCAATAACGGCAACACCAGGTTTCAAGTTCCAGCTTTGCTGCGGCCAAAACAGACCAAGGTTGGTGGCGACCGGAACCACCGGGCGCCCATATGATTTGTACATGTGAAACACGCCCTTTCGATACCGGTGACGCCGTCCGGCTGGAGACAAATGACCTTCGGGATATATCAAAATACGTCGGTCTTCGCTTGCCGCCTGTTTCAATTCGGTGTCGACAAGTCGTGTGCGGGCGACGGCCCCTCCACAATTGTTGACCACGATCGCACCCATCTTTCTTAAGATGCGTCCGAGCAACGGCATCTTTTCAAGATGGTCGCCGGTGACAAACGCCAAATCGTAGAACTGCGAGAACATGATAATGCCGTCCCCCCAGCTTTGGTGCTTGGCCGCGATGATCGATGGGCCATCTGGGACTTTGTCGCGACCGCGAACCTCCACTTTGACGCCTGCAATGATCTTCAACCAAAAGACCATCGCGCGGGTGTATCCCTGGATCCAGCTCATCATGGGCTTGCGCGTGGGCAGGAAAAGGAGCGGCACCGAAGTCAGTGCGAAAAAGACGGATGTCAGCCAATAGGCCATCTGAAAAGCAATTCCCCTCACAGTGGGGCTCCTTGTGATTGGTGGGCGGATAAAACGCGATGAACGCCGTCAGTGAGGCTGGATTTGTAGGCGCTCATTGGACCGATCAATCGACCGTACGCGATGTGGAGCGCTGTCTGTAAAATGGGACCGAGCGCCATGGCGCTCATGAGACGCACCGTCTCTTCCTCGGGAGACGCAAGGATCAGTCCGTCTTTGATCGCCATTCTGATGAGTTGCTCCACTGCCGTGACAGGATTGTCGTCATCATGACGTCGTGGCAGATAATGGTGGGTAAAGAGCAAATGAAAGCGGAATAGGTCCCAGTCGTCGTCGGCGAAGTCGCATATGGCGGAAACCACGCCACTTATTTGGTCGCTTAACGAGGAGTTGTTAGCACCTGCTTTTTGGATAATGGCGGCAAGATGTGAATGGACGAAGAAGAACGCCCCCTCCGCCAGTTCGTCTTTGCTTTTGAAGTGACGGTAAAGCGTTCCCTCCGCGACGCCCGCCTCAAAGGCAATCTCTCTCGTGGTCGTCGCATCGACGCCTTTTTGGACGAATAGCTGGATGGCGGCCCTTTCCAATCGGGCTTTCGTAGACCCATTGGCGGCGGTAATGCCGCGCACCGCTGCCGGATCGTGGGGCAATTCCTTTAATTGGTGTTCCATTTATTCGAATTCCGCCGTGAGTGAACGCTCACACATTTAGGGTGATCGCGCTCATCTGTCAAGTGAGCGCTCACTCACTTTATTGGAAAGATTAAAATCCAGCCAGAGAACTTTCCGCACTCGCAGAAGGAGTTGAATTTCGAGAGCATTCGGCGCATCTCGCGCCGGTACGTCAACCAACGTCCATGATAGGGTTGGTCGTCACCCGTCAGTAGGGTGATTGGCGTCGCGGTAGTGTCTCAACGAGAAGAAAACAAAGGACTTCGGGCCGTAATGCGCAGCCAGATAAATCCACTTATTGCCAGAGCCAAAGCGGTGAGCCTTGCCCTGATAATCGGCCTCTACGTCGGGGATCCAACGGCTAAGGCCAAAGAGAAATCCGACGACGGCGGGCGCGGCGAGATGATCGAGCTCGGCTATCTGGAAAACGTTCGGCTGGGAAAGCTCGGGCTTTCCATGAAAGGCAAGCTTGATACAGGCGCTGACACCAGCTCGGTCTACGCTAGGGATATCAAGGTCTACAAAAAGGGCGACAAAGATACCTGGGTAGAGTTTCGTTTGATCGGGAAAGACGGACGGTCAATTCGGTACGATCAAAATGTGATCCGTTTCGCGCGCATTAAGACCAAGACCGGCGGGGCCATCAAACGGCCCGTTATTCATTTGCCCCTTTGCGTCGGCGGCAAGCGCGGTCTTGCTGAGCTAAATCTCGCTGACCGATCCGATTTCGAGTTCGATATTCTGATTGGTCGGGAATTCCTGGCGCATCGGATCATCGTGGATTCCAGCCAGACTTACGCCTCCAGCTCCGGATGCGGACCATTCGATGAAGAATAGCCTGCGCCATGCGGTAGGCCTTGCTCTTATCCTTCTGGTGACGGGGCTTGGGCTTTTATTCTACAAAGTAACGCGCCTTGACTATCCAGTTGTACCGGACGCGCGCGCATCCCTTTGGGATATCGAGATCTATCTAGAATTCAGCGGACGTGATGAACCTGCACGATTAAATGTCTTTATTCCAACGAATGCACCTGACCGCGAATTGCGGGGAGAACAATTCTATAATGGCCCATTTGGTCTGACATTGCTCAGCGATCCGGATACGAACAACCGCCGCGCAGTCTGGACTTATCGTTATCCGAATAATCGCAAGGTCTTAAGGTATGCGGCGCAAACAAATGGCGAAAGTGCCGCGACGCCGCTACCTGTCGAATTTCGCGAAAGCGGCGAGAGCGAAACACCATTTGAGGCCGATACGGTCAAACGCCAAGCCTTTATTGTTTGGGTCGGCGACATCAATCGCCGATCCGCTGACGATTTGAGTTTTGCGGAGTTCGCCCTGGCGGAAATTTTCGGTGGCCCTGCTGCGGCACAACGCGGCGGATCCCATACCGATGAAATCAATGCCCTCATTGGTGGTGGGGCAGGGCGTCGATCTCTCCTGGAGCTGGCTCGGCAGACGCTAGCTAGTCAATCAATTCCAGTGCGCGTTGCTCACGGCGTTTATCTAGGGGAAGGCCGACGTCGTGCGGAGATTGAGCATTGGCTGGAGTACCATATCGACGGAAAAGACTATCGCTATTTTCCAGGTGCGGACCCGCAACGGTTTTTGACGGTGTGGTATGGGCCCGGTGATCTGGTCCAAGCCTCCGGTGTTGGTGAGCTTGATATTCAGATTTCACTACAATCTCAGAGTGGGTCTGCCGAAGCATTGGCGCGGACATCGGCCATGGAAGAAAGTGCCATTGCGCGCTACTTCAGTTTTGGAACCCTGCCTTTAACAACCCAACTCGTTTACAAGGTGCTGATTACAATCCCGGTCGGGATTACCATCCTTGTGTTTTTGCGCCAGTTTATCGGTATCAAAACCCTCGGCACTTTCATGCCGGTCTTGATTGGGATTGCCTTCAGGGAGACCGCTCTTGTTGGCGGTATTATACTCTTCACTTTTCTAATTGCGCTCGGGTTAGCAGCGCGGTTCTATCTGGAAAGATTGCAATTGTTGCTCGTACCCAGACTGGCAGTAGTTTTGATTTTTATCGTTATACTGATGGCTGGGATCACCATTGTCCTTGCCGACCGCAATCAGGCTATCGGGTTATCAATTTCTCTTTTCCCGATGGTGATCATCACCATGACGATTGAACGCATGTCAATTATTTGGGAGGAAAGCTCGCCGGTGGAGGCAATCAAGCATGGGCTCGGTAGTCTCTTTGTGGCAAGCGTCGCATTCTTGGCCATGAGCCACCCGCAAGTTGAGTATCTCATGTACAACTTCCCGGAACTCCTCCTCGTGCTAATGGCGCTGTGTCTCTTAATGGGGCGTTATACGGGCTTGCGGCTAAGTGAGTTATGGCGCTTCCGTCAAATTGCGCGGAGCTAATCAGATGTTGCGGACGTTTCTTTCTCTTCGAAAAAGCGGCGTAATCGGCATCAATGAGCGCAATTTGAGCTTTATCAATCCGACTAATGATCGCCGCGACTTGATCAAGGTGAACGATAAGCTGCAAACTAAAACCCTGGCTGAGCGTGCCGGTATTCCTTGTCCGGAGCTTTACGGCGTAATCGCGAATTCCTGGGATATGCGGGGCTTGAAAGACTATGTGTCTCGCCCGGAGGGGTGCGTCATCAAGCCAGCGCTTGGCTCCCAGGGTAAGGGCATAATGGTTATTAACGGGCCGCTGAACGACGGTTGGCAACTTTCCAGTGGTCGACTGGTGGATGAACAAACCATCCGGTTCCATGTTAATAATATCATTTCGGGGATGTACTCCCTCGGTGGACAAGTGGACAAAGCGCTCATCGAGTATCGCGTGAAGTTCGATACGATCTTTGAGAAAATCTCATTCAAAGGTGTGCCGGATATTCGCGTGATCGTACTTAGCGGTGTGCCTGTCTTTGCGATGATTCGCCTCCCGACTGCGGCATCTGACGGAAAGGCAAACCTCCACCGCGGCGGTGTTGGTGTCGGATTGTCGATTGCCACCGGGATCACCGAACTCGGGATGCAGCACGACCGGCCGATTGATCAGCACCCGGATACCGGTCAATCTCTTTCAGGTGTTCAGGTGCCTCACTGGGACGAGATCTTACTTATGGCTGCGCAGTCTTATGACGTAACGGGACTTGGGTATATTGGCGTCGATATCGTTCTTGATCGAGACCTTGGGCCTCTTTTGCTGGAACTGAACGGCCGCCCGGGCCTGTCTATCCAGATTGCCAACCGAGGTGGCCTGCGTCGCCATCTTGAAGCCGTTCGCGCACTCCGGGCAGGGGAGTTACCAGTGGCGAAACGGGTTGATCTTGCCAAGCGCGTTTACGCGGATTTAAAGACCAAAGCTGCAGCTTGACTTGAGTGAGGGGCTTGAGCGGCTCTTAGGGGATTGACGGTTCAGGGCTAATCAGCGCTCTACATTTTGGAAACCGAAACTCCCAACTTTATCAGATCGGGTTTAGAGCAACATGCCACTCATTCAGCTTATTGTCCTGGCTATTATCCAGGGGGTAACCGAATTCCTGCCAATCAGTTCTTCGGCTCACCTGGTGCTGGCGCCGCTTGTGGTATCATCATGGTCCGATCAGGGCGCGCTCATTGACGTCGCAGCCCATGTGGGCTCGCTTTTTGCGGTGTTGATTTATTTTCGTCAGGAAACCGGCAGTCTTTTTCGCGGCGGGATCGATACGTTGACCTTCAAGGACAGCCAGGAAAGGTCTCTCTTTCTGAAGATTGCCATTGCGACGATCCCTGTTCTTTTTCTGGGTGCTATTTTTGCCTTGACGGGTCTGATCGATCGCATTCGGTCCCCTTACGTTATTGCGGCGACAAGCATTATTTTTGGAGTTCTGTTGTGGCATGCTGACCGTCAGCCAACGGAAAAAGAAGGACTTGCTCGTATTTCGTGGCGCGAAACGATACTGATCGGTTTTGCGCAGATGCTATCCATCGTGCCAGGTACAAGTCGGTCTGGAGCAACGATGACCGCTGCCCGTTATCTCGGCTGGTCCCGGGAGGAAGCGGCACGATTTTCCATGTTGCTGGCGATTCCAACCATTTCCGCTCTTGGCATTTTTGCCGGCGTCGACTTGGTGCGCGAGGGCGCAGACGCGACAATGGAAGCAGCGGCGATCGTGGCGGTCTTGTCCTTTTTTGCTGCTTTGCTCGCAATCGCCGTGTTGATGCGGCTAACAAGGTCAATTAGCTTTACGCCATTCGTGATCTATCGATTGATTTTTGGGGTGGTGATCCTTGCCTTTGCTGATCGACTGGTTGCCTAATGACAGGTCTTATCGATTTCAATGATGTCGAGGCCGCTGCCCTTCGTCTTAATGGGGTTGCCAATGAAACGCCATTGCTTGAGTCACCGGAGCTCAACGACCTTACCGGTGGGCGTATTCTTCTGAAGGCGGAAAGTCTCCAGCTTGGCGGGTCGTTTAAATTCCGTGGCGCCTATAATCTAATCTCTCGTTTGACCGATGAAGAACGCGCAAGAGGGATCGTCGCTTGGTCGTCCGGAAACCATGCGCAGGGGGTGGCGCGGGCCGCATCTATGTTTGGCGCACGAGCGACAATTGTTATGCCCAAAGATGCACCAGCCATTAAGACCGACCGGGTCAAAGCTCTCGGTGCTGAGATTGTGCCCTACGATCGATACTCAGAGGATCGGGAAGAGATTGGTCGGGCGATCGCGCAGCAAACCGGCGGTGTGCTTGCGCCGTCTTATGACCATCCAGACATCATTGCTGGGCAGGGCACCGTCGGACTTGAGATCGTCCGTCAAGCTGACGAGCGCGCTCCTCGATTAGATGCGGTCTTGATTTGTTGCGGTGGTGGCGGACTCGCGTCCGGATCTTCGCTCGCCATCAAGGCATTAGCGCCTCGGACTGATGTCTATGTGGTTGAGCCCGAAAACTATGATGACACAGCACGGTCGCTTATGGCCGGGTCGATCTTATCTGTGGAAAAGTTTTTACCGACGCTTTGCGACGCAGTCGCGACACCTCATCCGGGAAAACTGACTTTCCCAATTCTTCAAAAAAATGTGTCTGGAGGCCTCGTCGTTTCTGAGGATGCTGTCCGCGGAGCGGTGGCGTGGGCGTTCAAGTATCTGAAGCTTGTCCTTGAGCCAGGCGGAGCTATTGCGTTGGCCGTTGTTTTAGCGGGCGTTTTTCCCGTTCGCGGCCGTGTGGTCGCAGTTACCTTGTCGGGCGGTAATGTTGATCCGACCTCATACGCCGAATTGATTGCAAGTTGAGCATAGTCGATTGTACCGCAATGCAGCATTGCAATGTTATAAAATAGCCCTAATTAACACCTAATACAATCAGGCGCGCATTCATCAAATCATAGCCATTGTGCGCCATTGTTAGGCTGATTTTGCGGAGAAGACTTTCCGATGACCTATCGCAAAGACCTCGATATGACGATTGAAGCAGACGACCAGCCCGTAACCCCGAAAGAACTTGCGGAATGGGGTGGCAAAAAGTTGGTCTATGTCAGAACAGTCGTGGCCCGCGATGTTGCGGACGAACTGGTCGATGACGAAAGTGGGATTAGTTTCGATATCCCGGACGATGCAGTTTTGTACTCAGTGCACGCGTCTAACGGAGAGCGTATCGCTTTGGTTGGCGACCGTGCCCTGGCATTTGCTGCGGCCCGTCAGCACGAAATGAACCCGGTTAGCGTCCACTAGTAGTACGAGAACCTCGCGGACAGTTGCTCGAATCCTGCAATAAGCTTGGATTTCGAACCGTATCGACAGCATTAAAGGTGAGCGCCCACCTGACTAGGCAGCGTTGGAATGCTCGGGATTGGACGCAATTGCGTAAATCGCTTCTGTCGTTTCCGCACCTCTGAGCGCTTCGCGGATATCCGCTTCCCTTAGCAATCGCGATACCTTTGCCAGTGCCTTTAGGTGGGCGGCACTCGCCTCGCTCGGTGCCAAAAGCAGAAAAACCAGATCAACGGGCATGCCGTCCACTGCATCGAAGTCGATTGGTGTCGAGAGTTTGGCAAACACACCTGTGATCTTGTTTAAGCCAGCTATTTTACCGTGGGGGATCGCCACACCGTCTCCAAGGCCGGTCGAGCCCAGCTGCTCGCGATCCATCAACGCCGCGGAAATCGTTTCATCTGCGATGCCAGTCAATTCGCAGGCTCGTTTTGCTACGATCGAAATGACTTCCCGTTTGCATCGGGCCGCGACGTTCGGGATTACGGCTTCCCGGGATAAGATGTCTTGCACACCCATAATTCTCTACCTGACGCGATGCTGACCGCGCCTCTTGCTACGCATTATACTCTTTGACCGCCAAAAAGCCGACCCTTTCCAGCGCTGTGGAGCCAGGCTGACAAAGGATGTTTCGCGATTTGGCAATCATTCGGTATCTTGCTTGGGATCAATCCAACCAATGTGTCCATCATGGCGGCGGTACACAACGTTAATCCGCCCGTGAGCCGCGTTCTTGAACACGATCGCCGGGCTCTCTGCAAGGTCTAACTGCATCACGGCATTGCCGACGGTCATTTCTCGGACTTTTGTCAGGCCTTCGGCCACCACAACCGGGTTCATAGGCGGTTCCTGGGCTTCATCCTCCGACTCTTCACCTAAAGGTTCGAGGAGGAAGTAGGATGCGTTCTCCGCTGGCAAAGGGTCTTTGCCGTTAACGTGATGATTTTTCAGGCGTCTTTTGTACCTCCGGACACGCTTTTCCATTTTTTCTAAAGCGCCATCGAATGCACCATAGGCATCGCCAGCCTCGTCACGGGCCGAGAGAAAGACCCCGGAATCCAGGTGCGTCGTCATTTCACAGGCAATCCGGTTGCGTTCTTTGGAAAAGGTCACGGCGGCCTCTGCGCCGCGTTCGAAGTACTTCTTGACCCCCTCGGCGAGACGGTCGTTAACGTGCGCTTGGAGCGCATCCCCCAGGTCCATGTTTTTGCCGCTGATCTGAATTTCCATGGGGGCTCCTTTACTTATTGCCTGAGGCGCCGACAGTTAGTGTCAGCGTCTCCTGGATTGATTTCCAGCCCCGCCATGCAAGACGATAAGTCAGATCGCTTCGCGAAGGGCTGCCCGTCGCCTTTGGACAGATGACGGAATGTTCATCGTCTCACGATATTTCGCGACGGTCCGGCGCGCAATGTCCACACCTTCACCGCGCAGAATTTCCACGATTTTATCATCTGACAAGACGGCATCAGTCGTTTCGGCGTCGACCAGTTCACGGATCCGATGGCGGACCGATTCCGCCGAGTGCGCCTCACCGTTTCCGGTGGCACCGATCGAGGCCGTGAAGAAGTACTTCAATTCAAAGACGCCGCGCGGTGTTGCAATGTACTTGTTAGAGGTGACCCGTGAGACAGTCGATTCGTGCATCGAAATGGCATCGGCCACAGTCTTCAGGTTCAGCGGACGAAGATGACGGATCCCATGAACCAAAAACGCATCTTGTTGACGAACAATTTCGCTCGCGACTTTCAGGATCGTGCGAGCCCGCTGGTCGAGGCTTTTGGCCAGCCAATTGGCGTTAGAAAATTGCTCGTTCAGGAACACCGTGTCCTCGTCTTTGCATTTTGCTTTGGAGACCTCCGCAAAATAGTGCTGGTTGACGAGAACTTTTGGCAGTGTGTCGTTATTCAATTCGACCTTCCAGCCACCATCGGCTGCCTGACGGACAAAGACATCGGGCTCGACGATTTGGACAGGGTCGCCGCCAAAGGCGAGCCCTGGCTTTGGGGTGAGGGCCCTGATTTCTGCAATCATCTCCCGGACATCGTCCTCTTCTGACCGGGTAACGCGCATCAGCCCTTTCAGATCCCCTTTTGCCAGAAGCTCGATATTCTCAACAAAGGCGGCCATTGCCGGGTCGAGTCGGTCTTTGTCCGTGAGCTGAAGTCTCATGCATTCCTTCAAGTCGCGAGCGCCGACGCCGCTTGGATCAAAAGACTGGATCAGCTTGAGGGCCGCTTCGATTTGGTCGTGGTCAGTACCCAGACGGTCAGCAACATCATCGATACTGTCACGGAAATAGCCCGCGTCGTCAATCAAATCGATCAGATAAGAGCCGGCAAAAAGAAGCGCTGGATCCCGCGAGCCCATTTGCAGCTGTTCGTTCAAATGTTCGCGTAAGGATTTTTCTTTGGTGAGGCGCTCGCCAAACCCCTCATCATCGTCAAAGCCTCGCTTTCCTTCGCCAACGCCAGACCACTCGTTCGACTTGTAGTCGGTGGCCCCGTCACTCATGCGGTCCCCAGCGCTTGCACTGGGATCAATGTCGTCCCGACCCGCATCAAGTGCTTCCTGGGCACGAGACATGGTCTCAGTGTTTTCCAGGTCAAGCGACTTTTCCTCAGGAGTTTCGCCTGCGGCTACTGCATCTTCACGGGGGGGCGCGCCGTCGCGATTTTCTTCCGCGGCACGTTCCAGAAACGGGTTTTCTTCAAGTTGTTGTTGGACGAAGTCAGCCAGTTCCAGATTTGAAAGCTGCAATAGTTTAATCGCCTGCTGCAATTGGGGTGTCATCACCAATTGCTGCGATTGTTTAAATTCTAAACGCGGAGCTAACGCCACACTGCCCCCTTGCTCTCCCTAAAGCCGGCGAAGTTACATCTGGAAACCATCGCCCAGATAAACCCGCCGGACATCCTTGTCGCCGACAATGTCGTCAGGTGCCCCTTCTATAAGCACCTGTCCTTCATGAATGATGTAAGCGCGATCAATAATATCGAGTGTCTCGCGCACATTGTGGTCAGTAATCAAAACGCCCAGACCGCGGTCGCGCAAATGCGTGACGAGCTCACGGATATCGGCGATGGCGAGCGGGTCGATCCCGGCAAATGGTTCATCGAGCAGCATGAAAGCTGGTCCCGTCGCGAGTGCACGGGCAATCTCTACGCGGCGGCGCTCACCCCCTGAGAGTGCAAGGGCGGGCGCAGACCGGATATGGGTAATGTTAAACTCCGTCAGCAGATCGTCGATCAATGCCTGCTGCTTGTCTTTGTTGCGCTCCACAAGCTCAATGACAGCCCGCAAGTTTTGTTCAACTGTCAGGCCACGGAAAATTGAGGCTTCCTGGGGCAGGTAGCCAACTCCGAGACGTGCTCGCTGATACATGGGCAAGCGCGTGGCATCGAGGCCGTCAATCATGATCCGTCCATAGTCGACTGGGATAAGACCGGTTATCATGTAAAAACAGGTAGTTTTGCCTGCGCCATTGGGGCCGAGCAGACCGACAACTTCACCACGGTTGACCCGCATCGAAACGCCGCGCACGACCGGCCGTCGCTTAAAGCTCTTAGCGAGGTTTTCAGCCAATAAGCCACCATCACCTTCGACAACCTTCGGCCGTGAAGCTTCGGCCGCCAAAGCTGCTTCGGCATTTAGCCCGGTGCCAGCTGAAGCGCTGGGAGAAATGTTCGACGTCATAGTCATGTCGCTTTCCAGTTTGCGCCCAGTCCATTTAAAGTTTGGTGAAATCCCTAAATTTCAAGAGACTTCGGTATGGAAAGAGCAGTTATGATTGCGGCTGAGGCGTTTCAGCTTCGTTTGGATGGAATATGCCGCGAATGCGTCGCCCTGAAGGGGCCGTAAAGCGCAATTGCCCGGTGTCGATCCAATAGACGAGCGCGCCGCCGGTCATCACTTGTTTACCTTGTGTGACGACCACATCGTCAGTCACCGTGATGGTCCGTTCAAGGGCGTCGTAAAGGCCCTCGCGCCCCGTGATCGCTTCTTTGCCGTTGGAGTACCGCATGCCGCCCACGGCTTTAATGGTCTTAAAGCCGCCAGCATCGTCCAGCGTGGCGATGAGTTCCTTCGAGGTAAGGATTGCCTCGCCCTGGATAGCGCGTACGTTTCCCCGCCAGATCGCAACATCATCGATGAGCTCCAGGCTATCGCCTGTGATATCGATTGGCTCGTCAGATGCCTCTGGTGCGAGTTGCGCGACTGCGGCCTGGCATATCGCACTTACAAGCAATGATATCCCAAGAATACATGCGATAGAGCCGGTCTTGATACGAAGTCGGACCGCCATCTCGCTATTGTTCAGTACCCCGTTCATTATTCCCCATCCTCAGTATTATCTTTCTGCGACGCGGTTTCCCCCTCATCGCGTTTATCACCAGCGGCACTTTCGCCGCCATCTGAATTTACTTTGCCCGGAAGTGATAACCCCGCCTCATCGGAAGGGTAGATGCGCATACTGACGTTTCCTTCGAAACGGATAACGCCTGATCCATTATCGGCGTGCATAGTGTCTGCGCGAAGGGTCGACCCATCCGGACCCATCCCGTTAACGCCTGTATCGCTTTCGACCGTCTCCTGATCAATTGCAACCTTTGCTGCCGGTGTGATCAAAACGTAGTTCTCGCCGGCTATTTCATGCTCGAAGCGCACATCTTCACGCAGAAAGAGCAGGTTTTCCTCCGAGCGAAACTGCCCGGCCTTGGCTGTCACAACAGACGTTTCGTCGTCAGACCGTGTCACAGCTCTTGGAAATTCAAGGTCGACGATTTTGTCCGTCTCAGGACTTTGGATTGCAGCCTCGGCGGTAATGTCGAATGGTTTCCCCTTGGCATCAATCCCGGAAAAAGTAGGATTTTTCATCCGTAGGTCTTCGGCCGTAGCGGTGACGTCTTTAAACTCATCCAGGAAGACCGGTTCCGGTGCGTTTCGACCGGCATTCACAAAGAACAGGCCAATCAAAAAGAGGGCACCGACGGGCAACGCAATTCGGAGGCGCCGGACCATTCGCGAGCGGGCTTGCGCCTCTTCGCCGGTCATGCGCGCTTGGTTGGGCAGGTTCTCCAGCCTGGGGCGCGCCGAGTTACCGGGCGTCTGATTGCCAGATGTTTGCGGGCGCGGCTTGTTGGCGACGGCCGTTGATATGCGATGCGTGGCGCTCATAGGGTTATTCGTCTGGGGGCCTTTCGATTAAGACTGCTGCCAGGTTGTAGGCGAATGTCATGGCCAATGTCGGAGCCAATGTTTCTAGCGGGATCTCGGTAAACAGCAGGCGGCTCGATAAACGAGATGACCCCTGCCAATTTCGTCACCGTCCTTAAATTTTGTGTCAGAATTTAGTTTCGGGGAAACAGGGCCTTAGCGCAAGAATAACTGACCGGACAGAAACCTATTTTCGCGCTCGGCCAAGGAGGGCAATATTTCTCCCGGTGCATCAAGAGTGCGCAAAGATGTCGACCTCGTCCCACCCGGCTAAGTCGAGAGCGGCTCTCGCTGGCAAGAAATCGAAACAGGCCTGCGCTATGGTGGTGCGCCCTTCACGGGCTAACATTGCGTCCAGTTTCTCTTTAATTTCATGGAGATGGAGTACATCGGAGGCAGCATACTCGATTTGCGCTGAGGTTAATTCGTCTGCGCCCCAGTCCGAAGACTGTTGCTGCTTGGACATTTCAACCCCGGCGAGTTCCCGGCTAACATCCTTTAGGCCATGTCGATCAGTGTAGGTCCGCGAGAGTTTGGATGCGATTTTCGTACAATATACTGGAGCGGTCGTCACGCTGAGCCATTGCATGAAGGCAGCGACGTCAAAACGAGCGAAATGGAAGATCTTCAGAACCTGAGCGTCTTCTAGTAAGGCCTTCAGCCGCGGCGCTTCGTAGGTGTTTCGGTCTAGTTGAACGAGGTGGGCATGGCCGTCGCCATTGGAGAGTTGGACCACACACAAGCGGTCGCGGTGGGGATTCAATCCCATGGTTTCGCTGTCGATGGCCACAATCGGCCCTAGATCAAGATCGGCGGGCAAGTCGCCTTTGTGCAAATGATTCGTCATCGAGGCTCGTTCGTCGAAGAATTGAAAAGTTCCGACCGTGTAGCACTCGTTTGCGAAAGGGCGAAGTGTATTTGTCCCTCGCCGCTTAACCAGACACGGATTTTTGCCTAAGCAGCCTCTTTTTCGCTGAGGTAAAGATATCGCGTCAGCATCGCCAACATGCCGATACTACCGGTCAGGCAAATGAATACGAGCCAGCCAAGTGGCGACATGCCGAGCTGTTTTGCGCGGCTTGCCATAAGAGAAAATGCCGCGCCAAGTGCGAGCAAAAGGTCAAACCAGATTTGGTTGCCCCAGTTGTTTCGGATGTGTTCCGGCCAAAAGCCGAAAGGACCCTCAGTGACGACGGCGAAAATCGACCAGGCTGAGAAAGCGACAAGGAGGAGCAAAGGCAGTTGCCATGTCCGCCTGTTAGGTGACGTTGCAACAGATAGAGTTATGGCCAGAAATGCACCAAGGGCGAGTAAGGGCGCGAGTTCGTTCAGGGTCATAGTCGCCTCTCTAATTTTTGTAGCGATTGCTACATTCAAAGTAAATGTAATAAGTGCTACAAGTCAAATGTCAAAGCGAATAATCCAGAGAGAACAGGTGACGAGCCGGCTGGCCGCGCATATTCTCGAAAACGGGTTTGAACAAACGAGCTTGCGAAATCTAGCGGACGCGGCGGGCGTCAGCGATCGGATGCTGCTTTACTATTTCACGAACAAAAACGATCTTTTGTCTTCGATCATCCTGAAGATCGCTGCGGAAATGGCGGTAATATTGGCGGGTGCCATACCGGAGGTTCCCAAGCTCTCGCCACTGGAGTTATTCCAACAGGGCGCAAAACTCACAATGGGCACTCAGTTAAGGCCCTATATGAAAGTCAGTATTGAGATTTCTGCGCGCGCTGGCCGTGGTGAAATACCCTTTGCGCAACTTTCCCAAGGTATGATCGACGGCTTTAGGATCTGGATTGAGGCTCGACTAGAAACGCAAGATCTCGAACGTCGACGGATGGAGGCGCTTATGCTTCTTGCCATGATCGATGGGCTGGGGGTTTTAAGCTTTGCTATTGATGAAGACGATCTGATGAAAGCGATGAACGCATTAGAGCGCACGCTTGCGCGATGAAGAGGACAGTCGCGTTTACTTGAAACTTTTTCGGATGCACTCGTAAAATGGCCCGGCAAATCTTTTGTGATGCCGGGCCTTCTTTGTCATTCAGCTGAGCCAGCTAGCCCAGTCAATCAAACGCTGAAGCGCTGGCAATTAAGGTTGGTAAGGAAGCGAGGAGTGGTGGAGCACAATGCGCAGCGTTCCCTCTGCATCCTTTTTGTACCCCCAGCTCTTGTCGACTTTGGTGACCTGACCGTCTTTGTCGGTCATCGTGACCCAGCCCATCCACATGGCAACATCGCCTTCGATGAAGTGTGCAGCCGTCTCAGAGGTGACTTCTCGCCAGCCTTTGATGCCGAAGCCGCCGTCCAGTGGAAAATCCGGGTCATGGCCGACAAAATAGGAAAGGGCCCCTTTCTTTGTCGGGCGGAAGGTTTTCTCGCCACTTGCCAGGGTCGGCTTGAACAGGACTGGGCCGAGATTGTAGCCGTAAGCGGCGTCAAGGACATCGTTTGCAATGGCGCGGGCACCGTCTATGCCATCTGCTTCAAAGGCTTTTGCAATTGCAACAAGCGCATCTCCCCAAGCTGTACGCGCCTGATCCAGTTCAGTCTCGGTAATCGCCATCGGGCCATCCTTTTTGTTAGATTAAACACGCTCATATTTAGGAATGATCCCGGATCAGGACAAGGATTTGTGACCGTTGCCGGCTTCACCTTCCTGTCATGTGTTGGCTTGGGTCAGACCTGCACGCCGCTTCGACCTTGGTGAATACCGGCCTTTTTAATCTGCATACAAATTTTATTGGTTAAATTCAGTATGCGTTTTATAATGCAGGCTTGTGAGGCGCGTTGGTAGGTTGAGGGAGAGCGTGCCAGCTGGTTACCGCCAGGGCGGGGTGCACGGGTGGGCGGTGAATCACCGCTCCGTCGCTATGGCAATTCTTACTTGACTCTTTCGTTCTTGTTTTGTTCTATTTCGTTCCAGGGCGCTGAGTTATGGCTTCAGCAAAATGTGCCGGGTTTTGAGGGTCAGCATGGGGTGTTGTGATGACAGAGAAAGCGGCGTGCGTGGCGGGCCAGCGCGGCCAGAAGATTGCGCGTTTAAGGGCACATATCGGCCGACTTGAGCGCGCCCATGCGCGAACAGCATTTTCATCGGGGGATCAAGGATCAGGCCCCAATGGATCCATTGTTGAAAGTGCTGCTTTGGTTGCCAAAGGGCAGGGGGGAAGCCAGTGGAGAGGCTTGCCTGCAAATGCGGCAAGCCTCTCCCGCGGGCATCAGCAAACCATTTCCCTTTGGCCGGGGGTTCAGGCGCGTGCAGGTACCCTCCATGAAGTTCGTGCTGGGGACTGGCGTGACTTCCCGTCTGCCGTTGGATTTGCGCTGGGGCTCATGTCGCGTCTGGGTGGGGGCATTCATGGCGAAGACCCGCTTTTTCAGCACAAGGAGCGCCACGCCGTTGCGCTAATTGAAAAAGCTCACGAGGCCAATGGCGATGGGACATTTAGCGCCCGTGGTATGATGGCATTGGGCATTGATCCGTCAGGTATTCTTTTTGTCCGTACCCGGGATGATACCAAAGCCCTTTGGGCGGCTGAAGAGGTTCTGCGCGCTGGCGGGATTGCGCTTTTGGCGCTTCGTAAGCCTGCCAAACAACTGGACCTGAAAGCCACGCGTCGCTTGCATTTGGCGGCTACGGCAAGCGGGGGCTTTCCTATTATTGTGCGGTGTCTTGAAGAGGGTGTGGGAGCGGAAACATGCGCACCGTTTCGCTGGCGTGTCCTGCCCGCACCGAGTTCGCCTCCTCTTTATGACCACAAAAGCCCTGGTAACCCATCATTCAGTATACGTCTTGAAAAAGGCACTGGTGACTTGTCTCGTCTCTATCACGTGGAGTGGAAAGCCCATGAACAGTCTTTCGTTGAATGCCGACGCTTCCTCCAATCAGGAGAGCGCCCTGGATCTGGAGGACAAAACACAAAACCTCCGCTCATCGCGCCGGGTGTTGGCCCTTTGGTTTCCATACCTGTCCACCGATCTTCATCGGCGGCGTGACCAGGACGCTGCAAAAACAGAAAAAGCGCAACACAACACCCCCTTTGTGCTTCATGAGAGATTTGAAAATGCACTGCGGCTGGCGCGTCTTGATAAGACAGCAAGTGAGCTAGGTCTTTACGTTGGACAGCCCTTAGCAGAAGCCCGAGCCCTGATCCCCAAGCTTATTGCAGCGCCCCTTGATACAATGGCTGATGAACGAGATTTTTGTCAGCTGTTGAAATCGCTTTTTCGGTACAGTCCTCTTGTTGCACGGCGCGGGATTGATGTCGCCTTTTTGGATATCACCGGTGTGGCGCATCTTTTTGGCGGTGAGAAAGCTCTTGTTCACCACGGCCTTGCCCGCTTTAACCATCACGCCATTCAGGTGCGTGCCAGTATTGCCGACACACCCGGCGCCGCAATGGCACTTGCCCGGTTTGGGATTGATATTATCAGTCCAAAGAAGAAAATATCTAGCCGGGTACAAAAAAGAAAACTCAAAAGAGTATCGCCCCAACGGCCCGATCCCCATCGTGGTGGACGCAATCCTGGCTGGCGCGGGGATCTTGTGGCGACCCAAAGGCTCTCTTTTGAAAATCAGTCTATGGCGAATATCTTTATTGCACCACCAAAGGATCATCCTCATCTGGTCAGACCATTGCCGGTGGAGGCAATGGGTCTTTCACCGAAAACGGTTGAGGGCCTTAAAACTGTCGGTCTTAAGACGATTGGCAGTGTTTTGGGGCAACCGCGATCAAGCCTTGTCCAACGGTTTGGAAAGTCTCTTGTCAGAAGACTTGATGAAGTCACCGGTGACGCTTTTGAAAGCTTATCACCCATCGCGCCGCCGCCAGATTTATCCGTTCAGCGGTCCGTGCCTGAACCGGTAATGACCATTGACGTTGTCCTTGAGATATTGGCAGGACTTGCCAGTGAGATGTCCGATAAGTTGCTGGTATGCGGAAAAGGAGCGCGCCAGTTTGATCTCCATCTTTTTCGATTGGATCATTCCTTTATCGAAGAGACCATTCGAGTGGGTGCGCCAACACGGGCGCCGGACCTGATTTTGCGCCTTTTCCGTCTTAAGTTTGAAAAGGGTGACCAGCCCGTTGATCCAGGCTTTGGTTTTGAAAGTTTTCGCTTGTCCGCTGCAGGGCTTGCTCCGCTCGCCGCCGTTCAGCAGGATGCGCTTAAGAGGTCTGGCGCCCATACGCTTAATGTGCTGGCGGCGCAGCTTGCTAATCATCTGGGTTCCAATGCTGTCTATCGGCGGCTTCCAGAAGATACATTTACCCCCGAACGGGCTGAGCGCGCGATAAGTGTTCTTAGCGGTCTTGAGGCTGATCAAAAAGCTAGCACGCAAAACCAGATAGCGATGCAGGGCTGGAAAACTGATTTGGCTGTCAGTGCTGCTGCGAAAAGGTCCGCTCCCGATAGGCCCCTTGTTCTTTTTGAACGTCCGGAACCGGTTGATGCTTTGGCTCTTGCGCCCGACAGCCCTCCTGCGCGTTTTATCTGGCGTCGCGTCTCCTATCGTATCGCCAAAGCCTCAGGTCCGGAACGCATCCTCGGTGAATGGCGGCTCGGTGAAACTTTTGCGCGCGATTATTATCGTCTCGAAGATGAAAACGGCCGACGCTATTGGGTTTTTCGTGATGGTGCCATGGGAACTGAAAATACGCGCTGGTTCATTCATGGATGTTTTTCGTGAAAACACCTTATACAGAACTTTCTGCTTTTACGAATTTCAGTTTTCTGGAAGGGGCATCACATCCTGACGAAATCGTCGCGCAGGCCGCCGCCTTGGGGCACCGGGCAATAGCAGTCACAGACCGCAACACCCTGGCAGGGGTCGTCCGCGCCCACACTGCAGCCAAGGAAATATCGGCTAAACAGCAAGCCCCAATCAAATTTATCGTCGGCACCCGTGTTTCAGTGACTGGTGCTGCTCTCGACATTCTGATTTACCCCCAAAACCGGTCGTCCTACGGGGACCTTTGTCGGTTGCTGACCCGGGGTAAACGACGGGCTGTTAAAGGCCAGTGTGAGCTGAGCTTGTCAGATATATGCCAGGTGGAGACAAACCCTGGTTTTCTGCTAGCTGTTGTGCCGCCAGAAAGACGCCTTAACACCATGATTGAGGCGATAAATGTTTTAAAGCCCTCATTTGATGGCCGCCTCTGGATTGCAGGGGCGCGGCGGTTTGATGGTGATGACCGCGCGCATCTGAATCAGTTGGCTGAAATATCTGAAGCCTATGGAACGCCACTTCTTGCGGTCAACCATGCGCTTTACCATCACCCCGAACGCCGCCCCTTGCAGGATATTCTGGCATGTATTCGCCATGGTGTGACCATTGATGAGGCTGGTACGTGCCTTCAGGCCAACGCTGAACGCCACTTAAAACCGCCGGAGGAAATGGCGCGACTATTTGCCGAATATCCTGGCGCTATTCTGGAGACCCAGAAGATTTCTGAACGGGTCAATTTTTCCCTTGATGAATTACGCTATGAGTACCCCAAAGAAACCACTGGCTTGAAAGGCACCCCCCAAGAGGAGCTTGAAAGGCTCACCTGGATCGGTGCGCGCGGGCGTTTTCCCGATGGTATTCCGGAAAAGGTTCGTGCAGCCCTTGTCTATGAACTTGCACTGATTTCTGATCTTGAATACGCACCCTATTTTTTGACCGTATACGATATAGTTCGGTATGCCCGTAGTCAGGATATCCTCTGTCAGGGGCGGGGGTCGGCGGCAAATTCAAGTGTTTGTTTTTGTCTCGGCATAACATCAGTTGATCCATCTCATATGGACCTTTTGTTTGAGCGATTTATTTCCGCTGAGCGCAATGAACCACCTGATATTGATGTCGACTTTGAACATCAGCGCCGGGAAGAAGTTATTCAGTATATATACGAAAAATATGGTCGGCACCGTGCGGGTATCGCAGCAACAGTGATTTGTTACCGAGCACGCTCGGCGCTTCGCGAAGTTGGCAAGGCAATGGGGCTGACGGAAGACGCAGTTGCGGCGCTTTCCGGCATGACCCGTGGCTGGCGCGATGGACGCATCCGCGATGAAGCGGCCCATGATGCGGGCCTTGACCCGGCCGAACCCCGTCTTGCCATGACCCTCGACCTTGCCCGCCAGATTGTCGGGTTTCCTCGTCACTTGTCGCAACATACGGGCGGATTTGTCATCACCGAAGGCCCTTTGGAAGAAACTGTTCCTATCGGCAACGCGGCCATGGAAGAGCGTACATTCGTTGAGTGGGACAAGGATGATCTTGATGCTCTTGGGATCATCAAGGTCGATGTGCTGGGCCTTGGTATGTTGACCTGTATCGCTAAGTCTTTCGATTTGCTGTCGCGTCACTACGGAGTGACTCTTGATTTGGCGACTGTCCCGCCAGAAGAGCCGGCCGTTTATGAGATGATCTGCAGGGCAGACACGTTGGGGGTGTTTCAGATCGAGAGCCGCGCGCAGATGACCATGTTGCCACGCCTTCGGCCGCGAAAGTTTTATGATCTAGTCATAGAGGTTGCGATTGTCCGTCCAGGGCCTATTCAGGGCGATATGGTCCATCCATATTTGCGTCGGCGCCGTGGTGAAGAGGAGGTTTCCTTCCCTTCACAGGAACTGGAGGATGTTTTGGGTAAAACCCTTGGCGTTCCCTTGTTCCAGGAACAGGCCATGAAGATCGCCATTATCGCTGGCGGTTTTACCCCTAGCGAAGCGGACCGTTTGCGTCGGGCCATGGCGACGTTCCGCAAGTCCGGCCTGATCCATACCTTTGGAGAAAAGCTTGTCGAAGGCATGAAGGCGCGGGGGTATGAGGCTGACTTTGCTGAGCGATGTTTCAAACAGATTGAAGGCTTTGGAGAGTATGGTTTTCCTGAAAGCCATGCTGCTTCTTTCGCTTTACTGGTATATGTCTCGTGCTGGCTAAAATGTCGGTACCCAGATGTGTTCTTAGCGGCTATGCTGAATGCTCAACCATTGGGTTTTTATGCACCGGCTCAACTGGTCCGGGATGCGCGTGAGCATGGGACCATTGTGCGACCGGTGGACGTTAATCTCTCTCGCTGGGACGCTATTCTTGAGCCCCTTGGTAATAAGACATCGCGGCCAATTCATAAATCACATCTGTCAATGGCAGAAGAGATCCGCAGCACGAAGGCGGTGCGGCTCGGCTTCGCCCAGGTCAAAGGATTGAAACAAGAAGAGCTTGATCGGCTGGTGGCTGTGCGTTCCATTGGCGCGTTTGACAGTGTGCGCGACCTTTGGCTCAGAACCCGGCTTTCAAAAACAGTTCTGGAGCGTCTTGCAGAAGCGGATGGGTTTTCATCTCTCGGTTTATCGCGCCGGGAAGCTGTATGGGCGGTTCGCGGCCTTGATCCTGGTTCCGCAGATGATGAACCGCCTCTATTTGCCCACGAGGCGGCGTTGCGAAAAGAAGATGAGGCGCGTCTTCCGCCGATGCCTTTAGGGGAGGAGGTAATCCATGATTATCGCGCCATTCGCCTTTCTCTGAAGGCTCATCCGGTCAGCTTTTTGCGGAACGTCCTTTCAAAAAAAGGCTATACACAGAATATTTCACTCTTGGCGGAGTGCAATAATAGGCGTCTTGCTGTTGCAGGGCTCGTTCTTGTTCGTCAGCGCCCGGGGACAGCGTCAGGTGTTATTTTCGCGACACTGGAAGATGAAACCGGTGTTGCCAACGTTGTGATATGGCCCCGGGTATTTGAACGGTTTCGGCGGACTGTTCTAGGCGCAAGATTTATGGGCGTTTACGGAAAGGTACAACGCGAAGGGGAAGTGATCCATGTGATCGCCGAGCGTCTGTACGACCTATCACCGGCATTGTCAGCATTATCGGAAGATTATGGTGAGGAGACCGAAAGCTATGCCCATGCGGACGAGTTTCGGCATGGTGGCGAGCGAGCCGACCCAAGAGTTTCTAAGATTGAGCAACAGCAAGCGATAAACGTGCGCTTAAAGACGATTTTGCCAAAATCCCGAGACTTCCACTGATATTTACCTTCTGTGTTTTCCAACGCGAACAGATGATCACCTACCTCTCTTCATCCCCTAGGAGCTATTGTGGTGGCTTGCAAAATCGTGTCTTTGCGAGATTCGATAACATCACACCAATTGGTGAAAGGGATGATGAAAATCTGACTATCGTAACCCAGTCAGGTGTGCCACGCTTGGTTTGTTGCGGCGTTCAAATTCACCATCCCAAGTTGATAATTCACATGACCCAAAGACTTGGCTCTTCCCGTTTTACGGCGCTGATCGGTGTCGTTGCGGTGATTTTCTTTTTTGCGTTGTTGCCGTTTGAGCTAATCCCGGAAGTGCCGGTCGATATTGACGCCAAGCCCTTTTTTGTTCCGCTCGCACTCGCCGCCCTTTTGCCAAGCGGCAGAACAGGGCTAGCCATTGGGTTGGGTGTTGCTCTCGGCGAAGGCCTAAGGGACGTGTTGGAGGGGTATGAACTCGATGATCCGATCGGTTTTATCGGTTATGTAGTCGGCTTCTGGGCGGCCAGCGGTATCTTTGCCATGGCCCCGGGCAATAGAGCTGTCATGGTCTTCGGGGCCATTGTATGTGCGGGCCTCCAGGCCGTGCTGGAAGCATCCAGCTTCCTGATATTTGGCACCGAGGCATTCACTGTCGCGATCCAAAGCGCCATAGGAAACACAATCAGCCACGGGATTATCTTCGGCGCTATACCGATGGTATTCCTAGTCAAGTCACTACACGGACGGTTCGAACGATATCTTGGATTCGCCCCAGCAGGCAGCGAGATTCCCGATCCTCTACCCAATCTGCAAAGGGAGCCACTTAGTACGCGAGTGCCAAACCCTGACGCCGTCGCTGGTCTCTATAATGTCTCACTGCGATATCCTGGTCAAAATGAATTGTCCCTGGAGGCCGTAACTATTGAGATCTTCAAGGGTGATTTTGTCCAGCTAATCGGGCCACCGGGCGCAGGAAAAAAGAGTTTGGCGCTTGCTCTTGGGGGGGCCGCGCCCAAGGCAACGGGCGGCGAGTTAATCGGCAACGTCAAAGAAGCTGATCTCGTTGAATGGATCGGCACGAGCCCTAGAGACTTCATGACGCAACCTCGTGCGGTCCATCAGGTAGCGACCGTCGTCCCGACTGCCGATGGGGGAAGTCCCATAGGCCGTGCCAGAGCAGCGCTTTTTCAGGCAGGGTTGGCAGAAGACAAACATGACGCATACGTCTGGGAACTTGACAAAAAAGACCTGGTCCGGGTGGAAATGGCGTCGTCACTTGTCCGCAAAGCACCCCTCTTGATTGTCGACGGGGCCGTTTTAGACCTGCTTTCGGAAGGGGGAAAAAAGTTCATGAGGCGGATTATGGACGACCAACTCCAGCGGGGAGCGGTGGTGTTTCTCGCCGCAGATAAGGACAAGATTCTCAGCCGACCGTCTCGAAAAATTGCCTTGTTAGGGGGCAGAATCCATGACGAGGTCGCCCTAGATGCAAGCAACACGACGCTTGGTGGCGAGATCTGGGAAACAGCCGATGCAAAATCAAAATTCCCCATCGATCCCGATCTGAGCGAAGGATTGGCTGACGTGGCGCCCGCATTTTCGGTGCCCACATTGGAAACGCGCGGGGAAGGCTGGTGGCAGCAACGTGATCCGCGTGTGAAATGGCTGCTGTTTATTTCCCTCATTCTACTGATTTATTTGGCCCCTGATTGGCGTTGGATGGCCGCAATGACAATTGCAGGTCTTGTCATCACCTTAACCGCGCGACCTAACTTTGCCTGGCTCGGCCTGGCGCTATTCGTTCAGTTGCCAAATATCGCGGGACTCATCTTGCTGCCCTTGCTGGGAGAAAGCACGTCAACTGCTGAAGAACTGGCCTTCGGCTTACGCTTAGGACTCGGGTGGACCGCCGCTATCTTGTTCGGCATAAGTCTGATTTCCACAATGAACGTGCCGGATCTTGTTTCCGGCTTGCGGGGTATCGGGCTACCTAGAAAATTTGCGTTCGTCGTCGGATATTCATTTGTTCTTATTTATCTGAGCATTGACGACCTCTCTCGGGTTGTTAGCCGCATGCAAAGTAAGGGGGCGCAATTTAACCCACTTCACCCACAGAAATTCATCAGCTCGTTCCTTGCCTTGTTCAGTCCCGTGATTGAAACGGTCGCAAGGCGTGGCGGAGCGATGTCTGTGGCGCTCGAAGTCAGTGGCTCCGGCGACTATGTCGACCTTGATCCGAAAAGATCGATTAGCCGGTCTGATCTAGCACTATTGACGTTAGCCGCGGCTGCCTTGGCCGCGGCAGTATGGATACGTTTCTTCTGAGAGATCTTTGGCGGCTTTCAAGCCGGCTCAGAATTTTGGTACAAATTTTGTCTTTATCGTGACGAGTTCTTCTGCGGCCGTTGGGTGTAGGGCGCAGGTCGCATCAAAGTCTTTTTTCGTGACGCCCGCTTTTACCGCAATGGCAAGGCATTGGATCATTTCCGGCGACCCTTCACCCACGATATGCACGCCCACAACCTTGTCCGTGTCAGCGTCGACAACCAGTTTCATGAGAGTCCGTTGCTCATCTCCTGTGAGCATGTGTTTCATCTGGCGAAAGTCAGTTTTGTAAATGTCGATATTAGCGAACTTCTGGCGAGCTTCGTGTTCAGCGTACCCAACGGTTCCAACAGGCGGATTTGAGAAGACTGCCTTAGGGATGAACGCGTAATCCATTTTCGATGGGTTATCGTTGTACATTGATTCAGCAAAAGCAGCGCCTTCGCGAATGGCAACAGGTGTAAGGTTCACCCGATTGGTGACGTCGCCAACGGCAAAAATGTGGTCGACGGACGTTTTTGACCATTCGTCCACTTTCACAGCTTTTTTGCTATCAACCGCAACACCAGCGTTTTCAAGGCCGAGGCCTTCCGTGTTTGGTGTGCGTCCTACAGCCCAAAATACAAGATCGGTGTCGAGATGACTTCCATTGGAAAGGTGGACACGCCGGTTTTTTCCGTCAAGATCTTCAATCCGTTCAAAGATCGATTGGGTCACAACACGAATACCCTGACGCTTAAGTTCAGCGTGAACAGCTACCGAGACGTCTCTGTCGAAATATCTTAGAATATCTTCTCCTCGGTAAACTAGGCATACATCCGCTCCCAGTCCTTTGAAAATACAGGCAAACTCAATGGCAATATAGCCGCCGCCGGCAACAACGACATGTTTGGGCATTTCTTTAAGGTGAAACACCTCGTTAGAGGTAATGCCCAAATCATGTCCTTCGACTTTTTCGTCTGTAAAAGGAGTGCCGCCTGTTGCAATCAGTATCGTCTTGGCGGTGACGTCACGGTTTTCGTTAACAAGATGGACTGTGTGAGGATCTTTCAGTACCGCTCGGGTCTCAAAAATATCCGCCCCAGCATTTTTCAAATTGCGGATATAGATGCCGTTGAGGCGATCAATTTCCGTATCCTTGTTCTCAATGAGTTTCGACCAATCAAAGCCAGTCTCAGTGCTCGACCAACCATAGCCTTCGGCTTCATGGTGCATGCGGCCATACTCACTTGCGTAAACCATGAATTTTTTCGGAACGCAGCCGCGGATCACGCATGTGCCACCCACGCGATATTCCTCAGCGATTCCGACTTTCGCACCATACATGGAGGCAAGTCGTGACGCGCGCACGCCGCCGGAACCCGCACCAATCGTGAAGAGGTCATAGTCAAATTCTGTCATGGTTTTCGTTCCTCAAATCTTGCCTTAGTTTTTCGCCTCGACCGGTTGCGAGTGAGGTTTAGACGGGTAGAAACCCAATGCCGGTCTTGAACCTGGCATCATTGAATTCCAAGACTTCCTTAGTGAAAGTTTCCAGAAACTCTTTGTGGATGGCTTCGTAGATAGCTTGTAAGTGTCCGGCGAATTCCAACGGAATGCGGATGACGGGCCTGGCGGCGATGAAGACATCAAACGTATCGCCAGTAATCTCCATTGAGATTGCCGTTCGGAGCCACAAAGAACCGGCGTCTTCCTGGTTCCCGATAATGAGACAGATGCCGACGCGGACCGGTTCCAGGATGATCACATCTCTGCCTGAAAAACTGAATGCACTATCTCCATAGTCTTTGCGCGGATCAAAAGGGCCTGCGGCGGGAACGCTCGCCACACAGGACCGCTCACATCCTTCGAACTCATGAAAGCCGTTGATTATGGCGTCACCGAGGGCGCGGCACTTCAGAAGATTTTGAAACGCCGCGTCGCCATAGTCCTTAATCGCTGCCTTTAGTTCTTCCAGTTTTGTGGCGCTCATGAAATCTTGTGCTCCTTCGAAGGCATTTCGGTAGGTTTAGAATGACGATCAGGTTCAAGGGCGTCGGAAGCAGAAATATCTGGCCCAACTTACGGCCGATAGATCAATCACGTCGGTTTGATTTCTCGGACACCATCGGGGCCGGCAACAATGGCAAGATCGGCCATATGTACAAAAAGCCCGGTCTCCACAACGCCGGGAATAGCGATCAAGTCGCTGTGTAATCGAGCGGGCTCGGCAATCTGGTGAAGACCGCAATCGACGATAAAATTACCTCCATCGGTTTGAAAGAAGACGGAAGGCTCAAAACCAGCGGATTTTGCGCCGCGCAAGGTCAGTTTCGGCGTGGAGTAGCCATTCGCCGTCAAGACCTTTCTTATGGCAGTAACTGTCAGTGGCCAGAACGCTTTGTCGATTTCAACGGGTAAGGCGAAGCTGCCCAGCCGCGAAACGACCTTTGTCTCGTCTGCAATAATCACAAATCGGGACGCTGAGTGCGCGATGATTTTCTCCCGAAGGAGGGCACCGCCTCCGCCTTTGATAAGCGTCAATGCCGAGTCGATCTCGTCAGCACCATCGATGGCAAGATCAATTCTTGTGGTCTCATCGGGATCGATCAAATCAATACCTTCAGCGAGGGCCTGTTTTCGCGTTTCTTCCGACGTCGGTAACCCGCGGACAACAAATCCATTCCGAACACGCTCACCTAGTAGGTGGATAAAATGAACTGCTGTTGACCCGGTGCCAAGCCCGAGTGTCATCTCCGATTCTACGAGTTGAAGGGCGTGTTTGGCTGCACTGCGTTTAAAATCGTCTGACGTCAAATCAATTTCCTCAAGACTTGGAGTTGCGGAAGCGCGCGGCCCAGCCGGCTATGACTGACTGGCGTCCGCGGGAAACGGCGAGGGCATCTTTCTCGACATTTTTAGTAATGACCGAGCCGGATCCCACATAGGCCCCTTCCTCGATTGTGACAGGCGCAACCAGTGAGGAATTGGAGCCGATAAACGCTTCTTTGCCAATGACTGTCTTGTGCTTATTGAACCCATCGTAATTGCAGGTGATCGTCCCCGCGCCGATGTTTGCCCCAGCGCCAATTTCCGCATCGCCAACATAGGTGAGGTGGTTGACCTTCGCACCCTCGTCGAGCCGGGATTTCTTCACCTCGACGAAATTGCCTATTCTGGCACCCTGTCCAATGGCCGTGCCTGGCCGGATGCGTGCGAATGGACCGATCACAGCTCCTTGGTCAATGTATGCCTCTTCAATGTGGCTGAATGCCTTGATGTGCACACCTCGTTCGATTTTAACGCCGGGGCCAAAGAAAACGCTCGGTTCAATGACAATATCTTCTCCTAGCTCAGTGTCGTGAGCAAAATATGTTGTTGGCGGATCGATTAGTGTCACCCCATTGGCCATGGCCCGAAGGCGCATTCCATCCTGGAAAATCTCTTCGGCCATGGCGAGTTCCAGCCTCGAGTTAACGCCGATCACTTCCTCTTCGTCGGTTTCAACAACGGCACAGGTGAGCTTCTCCTTGCGAGAAATCGCCACAAGGTCGGTCAGGTAGTATTCATTTTTGGCGTTTTCCGGGGAAAGTTTTGGCAGGCCTGCTTTGAGGGCGGCTGCGTCGAAAGCCATCACACCAGAGTTTACCAGGTCGATGGCAAGCTCTTCCTGACTTGCGTCCTTAGCTTCTACGATCGCTTCCAGGCTGCCGTCATCGGCGAGTTTGAGCCGTCCGTAAGCGCCAGGATCTGGAGGCCTGAAGCCAAGGACAGCGACGGCGGCGCCGTCGCGAATTTCCTCCACCAGGGCCATGACTGTGACGGGCGTAACGAACGGCGTATCCGCATAAAGAACAACGACGATGCCTTCAAAACCATCAAGGGCCGGTAGCGCTTTCATGACCGCATCACCGGTTCCTTGAGGAGGGGCCTGGACGCCCACATAGACATCCGGGTCAATCTTTTTCGCGGCGTCTCCAACAGCTGGGGCATGGTCACCGATTACCACAGCTCTTCTCTCCGGATTTACTTTTGCGGCGGACGCCATCACATGTCCCAGCATCGATAGTCCGCCAATTTCGTGGAGGACTTTTGGCTTGGTGGACTTCATGCGGGTGCCGTGACCGGCGGCCAGGACGATGGTCGCGATTGACATGTGGTTCCCTTCCGTCGAGAGGCAAACGGCGTCTTTGTGACGAGGCGCGCAGGAGAAGTAAATGCGATCTGTGCCAAATGATAAAGGGATTGGCGATACGGACCTTGAGGGTACGTCAGTCATTTTCGATTTGGACGGCACCCTCATCGATACCGCAACTGATCTTGCGGCCTCCATGAACCACGCCATTGCCGCCGACGGTCTCGCTGCACTGGACGTCTCGGCGGTACGGCATCTGGTCGGACATGGCGCAAGGCGCATGTTGTCCGAGGCGTATCAGCTGGCAGGATGTGAGGCCGATGGGGACATGCTTGATCGCAGCCTCGACCGTTTTCTGGACTATTATTACGGAAACATTGCCGACCATTCTCGGCCGTTCCCCCGTGTCGAAGAGGAAATCGGTGTGCTGCGTCGGGCCGGGGCTCGTGTTGCGATCTGCACCAATAAACGTGAAGCGCCGGCGGTTAAGCTGATCGAGACACTCGGCTTGTCGTTTTTGTTCGATGTGATTGTGGGGGCAGATTCCACCGCGGCGGCAAAACCGGACCCGGCGCCGGTTCGCCGTTGTCTAGATGTGACTGGCGCGCGCCGCGCGGTTTTCGTCGGCGATAGCGACACTGATATTCGAGCCGCTGACAATATCGGGCTGCCATGCGTCGCTGTCAGGTTCGGTTATGGGCCTTTGACACTAAAGGATCAGGCAGTGCTGGTCATTGACACTTACGCGGGCTTCGCAGCGCGGGTTGATGAACTCGCGCACGCCCCTGCCAGAGTGGTATAACCCAAGGGTCAATCATTCTCTTGGTAAAGGTCGACGCTGCGTTGGCGCGGTCGCTTTGGTCAGGCTGTCGCGGCCTGGCGTGGCATGCCGTTGACCATGTCGCTACGTACATCCGTTCGGCCCGACCGCATCGTCGTCACAAAACCTTCGTCCCGCATTTCAACTTTAATATCGAAGCCTTGCTTGCGCCAATAGTGTTCAATTTTGGCAGCTAAGCGGCGGGCACCATCATTTGTGCAAAGATCTGACATGGTTTCACCTTCAGGTTGCAAGGTCTCACGCAATTGACTGCCGCAGAATATAAGCTCGCCAAATTTAATCAACAAAAATCGGTAAGAATTTGATCCCATTGTTTTTGCTCGAAAATTTCACAAGTCGTTGATAAACAATATACTAATGCTGCGGTGCAACATGAAATCCACAACATGGCAAGTTAAGGGCAGTGGTTGTGATTATGGAAATTATAAGATAAACAAATATTCTTTCGATGCAGGGAAACGGTTGAAATGACTGATAGTAGGGCAGAACACGCGATCCCCGATGCCAGCCTTTCTCTTGATCAGGAAACGATCGGGGAACGGATCAAGTCCGCGCGCAAAGAGCGTCGTTTAAGTCAGACGGATCTGGCGCAACGGGCAGGGGTAAGCCAGCCCGCCGTGGCCAATTGGGAAGCGGGCGTTCACGACCCTAGGCGGCTCGTTATCGTCAAAATTGCCGATGTACTGGAGGTCGATGCCGATTGGCTGGCGAACGGGGAGCGTTCAACACGCGAACGGGACAAGCATCCAGCCGCGGCCTATATCCGGCGTCCAATTCAGCACACACCGATAATTTCACTTGCCGATGCCGCCCGCTTTTTTGGAAAGCCACCCCAAGATCCGCATATGTATGCTGAGGATTATATTCCAGTGACTAGTGCTGCAGATAAGGTTTTTGCGATATTCGCCGATGACCCGGAAATGAATCGCGCGTTTCCCAAGAATACACTCGTCGTGATTGACTATGCAGATCGTCGGCCGACAGACGGTAGTTTCTGCCTGATCAATATTGAAGACGGGTGGCCAAAGTTGCGTCGATGGCGGCAGAAACCCTCCATGGTCGAAACCGTTCCTGCGCAAGGCGAGGAAAGCGTGTCCGAGGAGGTTGACCCGACAATCGTTATAGGATGCGTACGCGTCTCAATCCGCTTCCACTGATATATGGTTGCGAAAAGAAGCTGATTTAAGCTGCCTTGGTTTTTCGCTTTGCTAAAAAAATATCCATTTCGGTACGGACGGTTTTGAATTCGGTGCGCAATTGACCCACATGGCGGGCAACTGGGGCGGATTGTCCGGCAGCTTCTTCAATCTGGTGGCAAGTCTTCCCAAGATTGATCGCCCCCACATTATAGCTCATCGACTTTAGGGCGTGAGCTGCGCTTTTGATTGTCGGGAAGTCTTTGACGGTCACAGCCTTAGCGAGTCTGGTCGCTTCGGTCATTGAGTGTTCAAGGTAAAGCGTGAAGGAGCGTTCCAACAATTTTTCGCCGCCCATGGCGATCAATTCGTCCAGGACGCTTTGGTCGAGACTGACGGGGACAGAGAAGGCCTGTTCGTCTGTGTCAGCTGTTGGCTCAGCTTTTGGGTCGTCTTTCTCTTCGGGTTCTAGGCCTAATGTTGACTGGTGGTCAGGCATTTCAATTGCGCTTTGGAGGTCCTCTGTAGCGGGGGCATCAAGCTGCGTTTTGTTCTCAGTGGATGCCTCCGTCTCATCTAAGGGCACCGCATCACTGCTTTCTTGAACGCCCTCAGTGGCGCGAATGTCCGCATCGGAAGGTGTGCGCTGAAGGCTTGGCTGGAGATGCTTGCCGATAGCCTTTGACAGGACGGCCATGGTGAATGGTTTCGTCAAATAGTCGTCCATGCCTGCTTCTTGCCAGGCAAGGTCCGCGCCAGCAACGTGCGCGGTGAGCGCGAGGATCGGCAGTCGAGGTCGACCCTCGCGAACTTCGAGATCACGAATGGCCTTGGTCGCCTCGAAGCCATCCATGGTCGGCATGGAGCAGTCCATAAGGATCAAGTCGAAATTATCTCGCTTAACTGCGTCGACCGCTTCTGCGCCGTCGGAAACAACAGTCGCCGTCGCGCCAAGTTTAGAGATTGCTTCTGCGACGACTTCGCGATTAACCGGGCTATCATCCGCAGCCAGAATTTTGCAGCCTTTGAATAGCTCGATGATTTCTGGATTCTGCCTTTGCATTCGCACCGCGGCCTTGCCACGCAATCGCCCTTCCACAATACGCTGCAATTGCTCGATGACATCCTGTCTTGAGAAGGGGCGGAGGAGCAGGTCTTCAGCAACCCCTGAAACAAGTAGTTTGTCTGGCGCTGAATCACCTAACTCGCTCACGCAAATTCGAGCGGGTATCCAATGATTGTCGGACGCTTCAAGCGCTTCGCTAAATTTTGGCAAAAAGTCCGGGGAGGCAAAAATAAGATCAGTATACGAAATATTGAAGTCATTGCCGGAGAGCGATGCGTTTGGATTGATCACATTGAACGTGACCCCTGCTTCTTGCAGGTAACGCCCAAGGATAGTTGGTGCGGCTGTTCCTTCCACGGCGATTAGCGCGCGCTTGTCGAATAGGCCCTCAGGCAATTGCAGTGGTGTTTCCAGCACATTCGTTGGGAAACTGAAGAAAAACCGCGATCCTTTTCCTTCCTTTGAGCTAACGCCAATCTGGCCATCCATACGGTCAACAAGCTTCCGGCAAATGGCAAGGCCAAGCCCGGTGCCGCCGAAACGACGCGTCGTGGTTTGGTCCGCTTGCGAGAATGCTTCAAAGATTGATCGTTGTTTGTCCTCGGGGATGCCTATCCCAGTGTCTGTCACGCTGATTTCGATTTGGCATTGACCGTCGTTCGAAGCTAGCCGTTTCGCGGTAATGATGATGCTGCCAGACTCTGTGAACTTGAGAGCGTTATTGACAAGATTTGAGAGGATCTGATTAAGCCGGACAGGGTCTCCCTCGATCAACGCCGGCACGCCAGGCCCCACATAGGGAACAAGATCAATCCCCTGGGCAGTGGCGCGTTCCCAGAACAGTCCGACAACGTCATTGATTAGCGCGGCAGGATCGACCGGAATTCTTTCGACCTCCAAGCGATCCGCCTCAATCTTTGAGAAGTCCAGAATGTCATTGATAATTGCCAGGAGCGAACGACCTGATTTCACGATTACATCGGCATATCGTTCTTGGCGGGGCGGTAAGCTTGCGTTTTTAATTAGCTCAGCCATCACAAGCATACCATTCATCGGGGTCCGAATTTCGTGGCTCATGGTGGCGAGAAACTCAGATTTCGCCAAACTGGCAGCTTCGGCTGCTTCTTTCGCGAGTTTCAGTTCATTTGTTCGTTTACGAACGATCTTTTGAAGGTTTTGTTGGTGAGCAAGTAGTTTTGCGTCACGTTCCTGAATCTCATTCAGCATTCCATTGAAGGCATCAACAAGTTCACCGGTTTCATCGTCGCTAAGGCGTTTGGCACGTTTGCCAAAGTCGCCTGTGCGCTGAACGGCGGTCATGATCCGGGCAAGTTCAACAATTGGGCGCGTGACTTCTCGCTGCATACGCAAGGCAATGATGAGACCAAGGGCAGTCGCAAACAGGGCCGCAACGAAGGCATCCCATAATAGCTCACTCACCCGCTCACTTAAGGGTGTGACGTCGGCGATAACCGTCAGTTGACCGACCGTTTGCCCACGCGAGATAACGGGGACTACAGCTTCCAGATTGGTGTCTGTCATTCCCGTGAAAGATGGGCCGGCGCGGGACGTCTCGAGAACGACGGCCATACCCATTTCGCCGAGGATTGTACCATCAGTGTTTTCTGCACGAATATAGGTGATTGTCGGTAGCTGGGAAATGGACCGAAGCGCTTCCAGAACTAGTTCACGATCACCGTCTGCAAGTGGATCGGCAATTGTAGAAGCAAAGATTGTGGCAGAGGTTCGCAGTTGAGATTCGTTGACGGTCCTGAATTGACTAACCTCGCGCCAAACCGAAGAGCCGGTAGCAACGAAGACCGATCCAAAAATCGCTATGATAACGAGGATCGTCAGTCGAGTTCGAAAGGAACGTGCTTCGGTCTTCACTTATGGTTGCTCATTGAGGCTGTTTCAAAGTGAGTCGGATATAGCCTGAAATTGCTTTCCATTTACTTTCTGCGCCAAATTCGAAAGTTCTTCTTAAGACTATCCTCGCATAGTTTAGGTCTTGCGTATTGAAGGGGAGCAAATTCGCAACCCGCTGCTAGTAAGGCCAATGACAGAGCGAACCGACATTATTATTGTCGATGACGATCCGATCATGCGGGAATTGGCGTGTGCCAATTTAAGCGAGGCGGGCTATATCGTCAGGGCCGCTGAAAATGGCCAGGCCGGCCTCGAGGCCGTCAAAAAGTTTCGTCCTGACCTTGTGATTTCCGACCTGGATATGCCGGTCATGTCCGGTTATGCGCTCACTGAGCAAATTCGATCCCATCCAGAGTTATCCCAGACCCCCGTGATCGTCATTACAGGCAGTGACCATGCGGCGGCTGTGGAGCAGGCGTTTGCCTCTGGGGCGACATCATTTGTGGCCAAGCCGATCAACTGGGCGCTGCTTAGTCATTCGGTCAAGTTCGTTTTGCGCGCTTCCAGTGACCAAAAAGCGCTGCAAGTTGCCAAGGAACAGGCCGAAGCGGGGGCGCGTTTTAAAGACAGTCTTATGTCGGTCATGAGCCATGAACTGCGCACGCCGCTAAATGCGATTATCGGCTTTGGTCAATTGCTTGGAGATCAGTTCGAGCAGGAGGCCGATCATGTACACCGTGAGTATGCGGATTATATCATTGACGGCGGAAAACGCCTTCTGAACTCTGTCTCCGACATGTTACTGGCATCAGATGCACGCTCCGGGCCCATCACAATCAATGAAGTGGCATGTACGGTCGATGACTTAATCGATTCCGCGATCGGGAACGTTAGCAAACTTGCTGAGGCGTCAGACACGCAGATTACCAAATTGGTCAAAACCGACGGCGTCGAACTAAACTGCGACCGGTCACTTATGGCTCGGGCGATTTCCAAGCTCATTGACAATTCAATCAAGTTTGCCAGCCGAGGGACCAAGGTCATTGTCGCGGCGACGCCTACCAAAACGGGCGACATCGCCATTCTCGTCCGGGACAACGGCCCAGGAATTGAAAAGCGCCGGCTTGAAAATATTACGCAGCCATTCGCCCAGTCAGATATGTCGTTGCGTCGATCGAAAGAGGGTCTGGGGCTCGGCCTCCCGCTGATCCAGGCAATCTGTTCGGCTCATGGGGCGAACTTTAAGTTGGACAGCAAAGTCGGCGAGGGAACATCAGCATACATCGTGCTGCCAAAATCGCGCCTTTCCTCGCGAATCATTCAGCCAGAGCGCCAAGTCGCCTGAGTAGCTTGCCATGCAAGGCAAACTGAAACGGGTACATCGGGCTGTGCTCTTCCAAATCACCGTTGTAAATTGACCACTTGGTTAGAACGAGTGGCCGTGAATGAGCTCATTTTTGTAACCTGGCATTCATGATTAATCGTGCCTTAACGGTATCGATCTAGTCTATCTGTGATGTTGCGCTGCAAAAAGTCGTACGGTTGTTTGTTGCATTTTTGCGACTGTCAGACAGCGGACTGAGTTGGCGTACCAAGCTGTGCTGGACCTCTTAGGCCAGAGAAGCAAAAGGTTAACTATTAAAGCGAGTTTCCGATCGCTACTTGCCCCGTCTGGGAGGGGTGTTTCAAAAGGGTAAATACCAATGAAAACCACAACAGGATTAAAAGTATTGTCCGCGCGGCTCTTAGCGGGAAGCGCAGCAGCGGCCATGATCACGACGGGCGCCTTAGCTCAGTCGATCGGCGATGAAATTGTCGTCACCGCGCAGCGCAAGGAGCAAAATCTCCAGGATGTTCCGATTGCGGTTTCCGCGTTCGGCGGCCAGGACCTTCAAGACCGTCAGCTGGAAAGCTTCACAGACCTTCAGTTCAATATCCCGAACTTCTCCTTCTCCCGGACCCAATTCACGTCCTCGACGATTTCCCTTCGTGGCATCGGCCAGCTCGCCGTTGGTTCTTCTACCGAGGATAATGTCTCAGTACACGTGAACGAAGTATTCATCGCAGCGCCGCGTCTGTTTGAAACCGAATTCTTCGACGTAGAGCGCATCGAAATTCTGCGTGGTCCGCAGGGCACGCTGTATGGACGGAACGCAACCGGCGGTGTGATCAATGTTGTGACGGCGAAAGCAAATCCTGACGCGATCGAAGGTTATGCCGATGCTGAATATGGCAATTTCAACAGCGTCAAATTCCAGGGTGCGCTGAACGTTCCGTTAACCGAAGCTCTTGCTGTTCGCCTTGCGGGCACGACCATTCAGCGCGATGGCTTCACCGAGAACCTATTTGATGGTCAGGACATCGATGACCGGAACATCAACTCGATCCGTGGTTCGGTGCGCTGGCTGCCAACGGACAACACCACAATTGACATAACCGCGAGCTACCTCGTCGAAGACGACAATCGCGCACGTTCTCAGAAGCAAGCTTGTGCCGACGGCCCCCTAAAACCGTTCCTAGGGTGTCAGCCAGGCGTCGAGCGTGACTTCACTTCCGCCGTTGATCTCCGCGCAACGTTTGCGGCCAACGCCTCTGCTGAAGCGTTGGGATTAATCGCGGGTGATCCAGCTGCGGCGGCCTTTGGTCTTTATTCCTTGGCAAACCCCGTAGAAGGGCAAGCCCAGCCAAGTGATCTGCGTCAAGTGAACCAAGACTTCACGCCGCAGTATGATGCTGAAGAGACCTACGTTGTCATCAATGCCAAGCATGATTTTGAGAACTGGTCAGTCAAACTGAACGCGGGCGCGGGCAATTCAAAAATTGCCACCCGCAATGACTTTGATGGTGGTGTTGGGCCGGATCTCGCGGTTCCTGCTGCGATTGCCACTCTCCCAGGCGTCGCAAACTATCTTGCGAACGGCTTCCCTCTTTCTGATTTTGACCTCGGTATTGAAGGCCCAAACAATGGGCTCGTCGGGTCAATTGGTGGGTTCACCCAAAGTACATCGAACAATTTCCAGGCAGTCGACCTGTCTATTGGCGAGCGTGATTACGTCTCACTCGAAGGTATTGTTCAAACTGACTTTGATAGCCGGTTCAACTTCCTCGCCGGTGTAAACTACCTGGAATCAAATGGCTTTGCCGACTATGCGGTTGCGCAAACCGGTCTCGACTACTTCTCAGTTGTCGCCGGCACGCTATCTACGCAAGCAGCACAAGCAACAGCGGCGGCGGATGCAGCAGCCGCAGCGACGCTCGGGGCAGGCGGTTCGGCAACGGATGCGCAGATTGCTGCCGGCCAAGCGGCAGCGGCAGCTGCAGCTGCGGTAGGCCAGACAGGCTTTGCCTTCTTCACGCCTTACTTTTTCAATGACTCCGACGATAACTCGCTGGAATCCATCTCATTTTTCGGCGAAGTGTATGTGGACATTTCTGACACGCTGAAGTTCACCGGCGGCATTCGCCATAACCGTGACACCAAAGCAGTCCGCGACCGCGGCAACCTGCTCGACACGTTTGTTGCGTCTGCAACTGGTACCTTGCCAGCAGGAGCAGTTCCTGTGGTGCCGCTCGGCACCCAGAGCGTGCGCGGCCTGCTTGATCCAAATGAAGCGGTTCAGGGTGATGCACTCGCGATCAACGATTTCCGCGTCGTTGAGGGCGATTTCAATGCAACGACTGGTCGGGCGGTGCTGCAATGGACGCCGACTGACAATGCTCAGTTCTATGCATCATGGACCCGTGGCTTCAAGCCGGGTGGTTTTAACCCGCAGTCCAACATTCAGGCGGTGGCACCGGTATATGATCAAGAGATCATCAATTCGTACGAAGTTGGTGTGAAATCCTCTCTCCTTGATGGCATGCTTCAGGCAAACCTGACTGGCTTCTATTATGACTATTCAGGTCTGCAGGTTAGCCGGATCATCGGGACCACGTCATTCAACGAAAACATCGACGCAACGATCTTCGGTATCGAGAGCGAGTTTGTTCTGCAGCCAGATGACCATTGGACGCTGAATATGAACGCTTCGTACCTCAACACCGATATCGGAGAATTTGCAGCCGTTGACGTCCGCAATCCAACAGCAGGTCAGCCTGGCGTTGACCTTATCGCGGACGTTGCTTTCGGCCTGAACTGTGCGATTGATAACCAAGGGGCGCCTAGCCTCATTGGTCAAGACCTCGGTGACCCAGGGCTTACCGGGCTGTTTGCGTCACCATTCTCCAGCTGTGCGAGCATCGGTGGCGCGCTGCCGCTCATTAATGCGGCGAACGGCGGCCTGACGAACTACACGCTTCTCGATCCAGGTGTTGAGGTGTCCGTTGAGGGCAACGAACTGCCTGGCGCATCAAACTTCCAAATTGGTGGCGGCGTTCAGTATGAAGCTCGCTTGGGCAATGGTTGGCTGGTTACTCCGCGTATCGATGCGTACTACCAGACGGAATTCTACTCCAACATCTTCAATACCGAAGCTGATCGGATCGACGGATACGCTTATCTGAACGGCCAGATCCGCTTCGAGCCGGAAGATGGAAACTGGTACATCCGGGCGTTTGTCCAGAACATCACCGATAACGATGCGATTACGGGTCAATTCGATGTTGGCTCCAACGCTGGTAACTTTACCAATGTGTTCTTGCTCGAGCCACGGCGCTGGGGCTTCGGTGTAGGGGTTCGCTTCTAGTCGCCTTCACTTAATTTAACACTCTCAATGCAAGCGGCCCCGCCAAATCTGGCGGGGCCGTTTTCCTTTTTAGGGACTTCTCGCGGAGGTGCTGAATAATTTCAAAATGGCGGGGCGTTAACCCTCTCTGCTCACGTGGCGTTAAGCAACTTCCATCAAATTGTCTCAAACGACGGGGGCACGGCATGTATTCTGCTTGAAGAAGCGTGACTTTGGATCTCCCGGTTTTGGACGAGGTTTTATGGGTACGCGTATTGGGTTGACTGGTCTGACGCGGAGTTTCTGGCGCAATCGACGAGGGGCAACCGTCGTTGAGTTTGCCATCATTGCGCCGGTATTTTTCGGGCTGACTTTTTCAATTCTTGAGGCAGGGTTCTATTTCTTCGTTACCTCTGCTGTGGACGCAGCCAATACGAAGGCCGCTCGATTGATCCGAACAGGCCAGGCCGTCAATGGCGGTCGGTCTAAGCAGCAGTTCTATGATGAAATCTGCAAGACGGTGAAATTCGTTGGTGACTGTTCATCGCGACTAACTGTCGATGTCGCCCGGTTTAACAATTTCTCTGATCTCGCTGCGGATACTTCGAACCCAACATGTGCTGATGCATCGGCGGCCGATATCACCAACATCCCTTATGATACTGGCGCTGATCGGGATATAATCCGTGTGCGGGTTTGTTTTATCTATGACGGTTTCAACCCAGGTGTTGGGTTAAATCTTGAAAAATCAGCAGACGGAAAGGGGCGGAAAATGATTTCGACTTCCATCTTCCGCAACGAGCCATTTTAAAGCGATAAGTTGACCCACGTGACCCGATTCAAGCCAAGTAGACCCATGTCCATCACCGCTCTTGCGCAAAGGTTCGGTGCTGACCGGTCCGGTCTTGCGGCGCTTGAGTTTGCCTTTATCGCGCCGATCATGATCGTGCTATTTTTTGGCGTAATTGAAGGATCAGATGCCTTATCAGCAAGCCGTCGCGCTTCCTTGGCTGTAAATACGCTTGCCGATCTTGTGGCTCAGGAAACTGAAATCGGCAAAGATGATCTTGACGATCTGTTTGATGGCGTTGAGGATATCATCTCTACAGGTAGTCCAATTACTGACTTTCGCATCGTAAGTCTCGTCTATGATGCGGTTCAGGATAAGATCCTAGTGGATTGGAGCCTCGATAGTAGCGGTGCCACTCCGTATGCCAAAGATACTGAGTACACAGGGGCCATCAGCTCCAACCTACTTGATGATACCTCCTCAATAATCGTTGGGGAACTGACGTATAATTATAAAAGCACAATTTCGAAATATGTGTTCAGCGACTACACGATGAACAAGACGGCAACAAGGTGGCCCCGAAGATCGTTGTCTGTCACCTATTGTGGGGCAACCTGCCCCTAACACAAAAACGCCGCCCCCCTGGGCGGCGTTTGTTCAGTGATTTAGCGTCAGATTACTGATTAATATTCGTGATTTTGTTCTTAGGTGCAGCGTCCTGGGTTTCCAGAATACGCACCACATTGACTGCTTCATCAAAAGCTATGCGATGGATGGCACCAAGGTTTGACCCCGGGTTCGTCGCTACACCCATGCCTTGCGCTCCACGGCCGTTCAGATAGCGCGCAGACATATCTTCAGGGTACCCCTGTTCTGCAACCGTTTTGGTGCTAGTTGTCAGCTCTCCTTGAAAAACTTCCGCAAGATAGAGAAAGCTGGCAAGGCTCGAGGCGATGTTCCCGCGCGGAATACCATAGTCGGCGATTTCATACCTGCTGATAAAGGCGCTGCCGTTTTGCGTGACGCCAGCTGATGTGAAGGGGAATGCCTGATTGAAGGATGTCACCGTTTGTGGGTTCGGTTTTGACCCGCGGTACATAGCGACATAGTGCGTGCCCACGCAGTTCGATTTGCCCCCATCCTCAAGGCACGCGGCCGGATAGATGCTAAAAGAGAAGTTTGCGCCAACACTTGCCGCAATAAAGGACTTGCCGTCGGGCGTGTTGCGTTCCTGCCAGACGATGCCAAGGTCGCTGAGAACAGGTCCGATGTTTTTCGGATCAAAGTTTTTCACGATCCGCGATGGGTTCTTAATGCTGGAATCGGCCGCCATGGCCGGTGCAATGCCTGCCTGTGTCGACATAACGAGAGCGGCAGAAGCGAGCGCCGTGGCAGGACGGAAAGATGAAAACTTGACAGAAAACGACATCGAATGGATCCCCTTGGACTAAAATCCCCAACCAGTTTGCGGGGGTTCGTCCCGCGCTGTTTGGAAGATAGCGCGAATTTTCTTTATGCGCAAAACGGTCGCGGCCAGAGAAGTATTTTCTCGTGCGAGCGTACCTAATGCGTGACATTTCCCCGCGCCCGTGGCAGGAACCGCGGCCTTATGGCCAGACCTCCCGTAAAATCCTTCTCTTCAGACAAGTCGACTGGCGACCGGGCACGACCGCGCAAACCGGATGGTGCCTCGCGTCCTGGAGGGGGTGCACGCCCGACCGGACGTGGCGACCGGCCGAAAGGGCCGCGAGACCAAAAGGAAGAAGAACCTTCGTCTGTGCCGCCGGGATTTGCTGCCCGGGGGGCCGCGCTTGACCTGCTCGATCTAATTCGAAAGGGACGCAGTCTCGATGAGGCGCTGGACAGTTGCCGAACATTCGACGCGCTGGAAGGGCCGGATAGGGGTTTTTCCCGCGCCTTGGTGAGCGCAGTCTTGCGTCGGCGGGGCAGCCTCGATCACGTAATCGGCGCATTTGTCGACCGTCCCCTTCCAGAAAAGTCGTACCGGATCATGGATATTCTCCGGCTCGTCGGGGCGCAGACTCTTTTCCTAGGGACCCCAGACCATGCCGCCGTTTCCGTCGCCGTTGCGCAAGCAAAAGCACTACAGGAAACCCAAGGGTATGCGGGGTTGGTCAACGCGGTCGGGCGAAAAATGGCCTCGCGTGGGGCGAAGATTCTGGAAGACCTGCCTGCGGGGACACGGGGACGGCTTGATACACCTGCTTGGCTCTGGCGATCTTGGGAAAAGGTTTACGGGCCACCGGTTACGCGAAAGATCGTCGAGGCGCACACGCGGGAGGCGCCGCTCGATCTGACAGTTAAAACGAAAGCAGACCATTCGAAGATTGCCGAAGCGCTGAGCGGCAGCGCGATTGGACCAGTGACAGTGCGGCTCTCTGAAAACCCAGGCGTATCTTCGATTGACGGGTATGACCGAGGTGACTGGTGGGTACAGGACCTTGCGGCCAGTCTCCCGGCAACTTTGTTCGGTCATCTTGAAGGCAAGACAGTCTTCGACTTGTGCGCAGCTCCAGGGGGCAAAACCCTCCAGCTGGCAGCACAAGGTGCGAATGTCGTCGCTGTGGACCAGGGCGGCTTTCGGTTGAAACGACTTCAGGAAAACCTCGCCCGCGTCGCGGTTACCGCTGAAACGGTCAAAGCAGATGTGTTAAGCTGGGAGCCGGGCGTGCAAGCTGATGCAGTCCTCCTTGACGCTCCTTGTACGGCGACCGGCACGATCCGGCGGCACCCAGATATCCCTTGGTCCAAAACCGCCGATGACTTGGCCGGTTTGTCCCGCATTCAAGCGGACATGATCGACAAAGCGATTTCGCTCCTCAAAGATGGTGGAATGCTGATTTATTGTGTCTGTTCCCTTCAAGCCGAAGAGGGTGAACACCAAATCCGTGCGGCGCTTGCTCGCCACGGTAATGTTCACCGTGCGCCCGTTATGCCCGATGAGCTGCCGGGTCTGCAGATTGCTATCAATCGAGACGGGGATTTACGGACACTGCCATTTTACATGAGCGAACATGGCGGCATGGACGGCTTTTTCGCGAGCCGACTGGTGAAATCTTAACCGAGAAGTTTTTGCACTTTGTTTAGGCGTAACCGCGATGTTTCGAACCGGCGGTCAGTCTTGAATTTCCCCGTGTTAGCGCCGATATTACGCCTGTCACGCGGGGTTCCATGGCCCCGCCTCTTTGATTCACCACTCTGGAAAGGCTGGAGACACACATGAACGATTTACGCAGAAATACCGGCTCGGTCAGTCAGGCCGGTGGGTATGCGATTGATGAGGGCCTGCGCCAGTACATGCTCGGCGTGTACAATTATATGGCACTTGCAGTCGCCGCGACGGGCGTTGTCTCGCTGGCGGTGGCTTCAAACCAGGCACTTGTCATGAATATCGCCGCGACGCCGCTCAAATGGGTGCTGTTCGCCGGCATTCTCGGCCTTGGCTGGTTTGCTCCAAAAGTCATCTTTTCAGGCTCACGCGTTGCCGCCCATGGCATGTTCTGGACGTATGCTGCCCTCTGGGGTCTGTTAATCGCACCAATGCTATTCTCTTTCCGAATGGCGGGCGCCTCCGTTGAAATCTACAAAGCGTTTTTCATCACCGCGACAGTGTTCGGCTCGATGAGCCTTTTTGGCTATACGACTAAACGTGACCTCTCCGGTTGGGCGAGTTTCCTTTTCATGGCGTCGGTCGGCTTGCTGATCGCGATCATTGTGAACGTGATTTTCTTCCAAAGCACGATGATGAGCTTGTTCACCTCATCTGCCGTTGTTTTGGTTTTCTCGGCTGTGACTGCCTATGAAACTCAGATGATCAAGTCGCTTTACGACGATGGGTCAACGGTGAACGAGCGCTCGGCAATTTTCGGCGCCTTCGCTCTTTACGGATCGTTCGTCACTTTGTTCATCCATATCCTGAACATCCTTGGGATTATGCGCGAATAGTTCGTGACCTAGAAAAAGATCGAAAAACCCCTGTCCTCGGACGGGGGTTTTTTCTATTCATAGCGGCGCAGGTTTGCATGGCGGAGAAAACTGTCGCTAATTCGTGATAGTCCGTCAGCGATGGTTGTCTCGTTGTTTTCGATCGGTTCGCCTTAGACTGTTTGTGTGATGAAAGATTTTACTGATTTACCGATCGCCGGCGCTACAGCCGAAACGGCAAAAGGCTATGATGGGTATGTCCATGAGTTTCTGGCTTATGGGGCAAATCTTCGAGCGCTATTTGACGTTGCCGATGCCGCGCCGGACTGCGCGCTGGTCAATGCCCATGCCGCAGCGCTCCATCTAGCGTTTGAAGGCGCTGAAGGATGGCAGAATGCAGCACCGTTTCTTGACCGGATGCGCCGCGGGGCGAGTAAGGTCAGTGAGCGCGAGCGGCTGTTCTGTGAAGCAACCCATCATTGGCATCTGAAACGTTACGATTTGGCCCTGAAAGCCCTAGATGAGTTGACCGTCCGGTGGCCGGCTGATCTATGCGCGATCAAATGGGGCCAGTACCACGCTTTTAATCTCGGGGATCAAAAGGCGTTGCTGCGCTTTGCCCAGCGCGCATCGGTTGCCCATGAAAACCGTCCGTATGCCCATGGCATGGTGGCGTTTGCGTACGAACAAAACCATGAACTAGAGCGAGCAGCTGATGAAGCGTTTCGCGCGACTGAAATCGCGCTTGATGACGCATGGGCTCATCATGCGCTGGCACATGTGATGGAAACGCAAGGCCGCGCCCGAGAGGGGGCCAACTGGATGGCCAAGTGCTCCCATACCTGGGACCAAAAGGGCGTCTTCATCCGCGACCATAACTGGTGGCATGTGGCGTTGTTCCACCTGAGCCTTGGCGATGTCTCCCGTGTCCTCGAAGTTTTCGATGAGCGATTATGGGGCGCGTGGCCCGAATTTCCGCAGGAACAAATTGGCGCTGTATCGCTGCTCTGGCGCCTTGATCTTCGCGGTGTTGATGTGGGAGGTCGCTGGCAGCCTGTTATTGAACAGGCGAGGGCGCGGGTTGGCGAACACATCTTCCCATTCCACGACATCCATTACCTAATTGCATTGGCACGCGGCGAAAGCGTCGGTCTCGTTGCAGCTGAGGAAACCGACGCATTTCTTGCCTCTATGAAACGCAATAGTGAGACGCAGCCGGAAGGGCTACGCGTCCATTGGCGCGATGCAGTGGTTCCGTGCGGAAAGGGCATCGTTGCCCTTGCGCGTGGAAATCGAGAGGATGCGGGGAAAGCTTTCAAGACTGCCATGCCCTTGTTGCACCTGATCGGCGGCAGTCACGCACAGCGTCACGTGTTTTCAGAAGCCTTGGACGTTGCCTTGGGCGCTTCTCTTTCTAGTGAAGCAATGAACTGAACGCCCGCGTCGACGCCGAATTGGGTTTGAGTGCTACTGGCGCTCGACAGTGTATCCCTCTTCTTCCAGCATCGCCGGAATTGAGTCTGGTCCAACTAGATGACGTGCACTGATGACCATCGCTGCGCTGTCAGACCCCTCAAGTAACACCTCAATTTTTGAGGCCCATTTCTGGTTCTGGTCAACTACAAGATGGTCATAGGCGAGCGGTGCTTGCCCGCGCATGGGTTCATTCAATATCCGATCAATGGTAGACGTGTCGCCTTGTTGCCACGCGCCCAGCAACGCCGGCAGATCAGCCTTTTGTTGATCGAATGTCCTAAGGCTCGCCCTCAGGAGGGAAACCTCTGTTTTCAAGGGCATGTCCGTTAGCATGCTGAGTTGGTCGGCAGGGGTTTCCAGATACGCGATTTTCTGGCCGCGCTCTTGACTTTCTTCCAGCAGAGTTCTTGCCGCGCCTTTTGACGGATCAAACCCCGCCTGTTGCGTCATCAGCATACCGATGGTCATGTGCGCGCGCCAAGGGCGCATCGTCTCAAGGGCAGCTACCGGCGCATCGATCTTATGAGCGATTACGGGCAGAAGCAGTTCGTTTGAGGGGCCGAGCAATGAAGAGAGTGTCGTGCCTTCCGGATTGTCGCCGTTTTCCAGAAGGGCGCGTTCGACTGCTGCGTTCGCTTCAGGTGTTCCTGTTTCGGCTTCAAACCAGACAGTATCTGCGGCCACCAACGCCTTATTTATCACGGGTGTTTGCCACTCGTCTGTGGTTGGAAGAAAATGAAGTCCTGCGATCAGGTATACCGCACTCTTGCCTTTGTCAGTGATCTTCCACAATGGTGGTGACGCCGAATGCAGCGTCGCCCCATCGACGCTCTCTTCACTTTCGTCATCTCGTTCATCGGAATCGGAAGACTGCATTGCTGCTTCAAGAAGGTCCTCAATCGAGTCCTGGCCCTTGGCGTGTGCCGCGGAGACAGTCAAAATTAAAACGACACAAATCAAATTGACCCAAGAAGTTTCAGTCCGAAAGAAATTCATAATTCACATAGCTCTCGAAATATCGTCATACTACTCAGTCGGAAACCGTGGTTCGGATACATACGTGAACATCACGGCTTTTCAATGACGCGTCAATCTGGATGTCTTTGCCGCATAAAAGCTTGGATTGCTTATCGATGCCCGGTCGGGCATCAATCTTGCCAACTCCGTCGACCTCGTTGTTTGATCAGACCAAAAATCAAGCGAGCCACCCGTTTGATGGTGCTCACCAAGAAGATTTATGTCTAGTATTCTTTATACAAATGAAAAGCAAGGAGCCTATCCACCATCTTACTATGCGGCATCGGCTGACCCGCTCCCGGCCTTTGATCCGATTCTAGGAGAGCAAAAATGCGATGTGTGCGTTATTGGTGCTGGGTTCTCCGGGTTATCGGCGGCTTTGCATTTGCGCAAGGCCGGGTACGATGTTGTTCTGCTTGATGCCCATCGAATCGGATGGGGGGCATCAGGACGAAACGGTGGTCAGGTAGGATCAGGTCAACGCCTTGACCCACTCGAATTGGAAGAGCTTGTGGGAGGTGATGTTGCTGCAAAACTGTGGAATCTCGGCGAGCAAGCAAAAGCAATGATCTCTCATTTGACTGATCAGTATTCAATTGAATGCGACTTTGTTTCAGGCGTTATAAACGCGAACCACAGGAAGAGCTACGCAGAAGAAACGCGCCGTTATGTTGATCATATTCAGCGTACCTATGGGTACGAAAACTTAACATATCTGTCCCAGGAAGACCTAAGCGATATCGTTCCAACTAACGCGTATTTTGATGGGACCTACGATACGGGTGCGGGGCATTTGCAGCCGTTGCGTTTTTCTTTTGGGCTGGCGAAGGCCTGCATCGAATTGGGGGTCCGTATACATGAGATGTCGGAGGTCCTCAGTATCGACCCAGGCCAAAAAATCGATGTCTATACCGCTTCGGCTCTGCTTAAGACAGACTATCTGGTGCTCGCAGTGAACGGATATGGCGGAAACCTAGACGCACAGGTCAAGCGGCATGTTATGCCGATAAACAACTTTATCATTGCAACTGAACCGCTTACTGAGGATTTAGCAAAGTCACTCATCTCAAACAATGCAGCAGTGGCGGACTCTAAGTATGTGGTAAACTACTTTCGGCTGAGTTCCGATAGGCGTCTCATTTTTGGGGGGCGAGAAAGCTACCGATATCGCTTTCCAACGGACATCAAATCATATGTTCGGCAGGCAATGCTTAAAGTCTACCCACATCTGAAAGACACTCGCATTGATTTCGGTTGGGGTGGGGTTGTGGGAATCACAATGAATCGTATGCCGCATTTTCAATGGCTTTCACCAAACATGATCACGATCGGCGGGTATTCCGGGCACGGTGTTGCACTTGCCACCCTTGGCGGCGCAATAGCTGCAGAAGCAATCGGCGGTGTTGCTGAGCGTTTTTCGCTCATGGAAGCGGTGCCATCAGATGCTTTTCCTGGCGGCGGTCGTCTAAGGCTCCCTCTTCTTTCATTAGGGATGGCCTACTATTCCTTGCTTGATCGATTGTCTTGAAAGCGGCTAAGCAAGTGGCGATGGTTGGAGAGCAAGGGCTAACTTGGATCCTGACCGACGTCCAAGCACCTCCGAAATCCATTTGCTGACATCGACAAGTGCATTCAAATTGACGCCTGTGTCGAAGCCGCATCCTTCCAGCATGTAAACGACGTCTTCCGTAGCAACATTTCCGCTTGCCCCCTTCGCGTAAGGACATCCACCTAGGCCAGAGACCGACGCGTCAAATGTCCGTATACCCGCTTCCAGGCCGGCATACACGTTTGCAACGGCCTGACCGTAAGTGTCGTGGAAGTGTCCAGCTATTGCGTTGAGAGGCACTTCTTCAGAAACGGTTTTGATCAGCTCTCGGGTCAGTCGAGGCACACCGACGCCGATGGTGTCGCCCAGAGAGATTTCGTAGCACCCCAGTTCGTAAAGGGTTTTCGATACACGGACGACGTTTGATACTGGAATATCCCCCTCATAGGGGCATCCCAAAACGCAAGAGACATATCCGCGAACTCGAATGCTATCGGCTTTTGCGGCCTCGATCACCGGCTTGAAGCGTTCGATACTCTCTTCCACCGACGCATTGATATTCTTCTGACTGAACGTTTCGGATGCGGCGCCGAAGATCGCGACAGTATCTGCGTGCGCCTTTCTTGCCCGTTCATATCCCTTCATGTTCGGAGTGAGAACCGGATAGGAGACGCCGTCCTCTCTTTTAATACCAAGCAAGACTTCTTCACTTGAGGCCATTTGCGGAACCCATTTCGGTGAAACAAAGGCACCTGCCTCAACATTCTTAAGTCCGGTCGATGCAAGGCGTTCGACAAGGGTAATAATGTTCGCCAGGTCGACAGGCGTTTTTTCGTTTTGAAGGCCGTCCCGTGGCCCCACTTCTACGATGGTAACCTGTTCTTTCGCCATTACGTTCACGCCTCTTCAAACTCGACGAGGAGGTCGCCATCTCTTACCTGATCACCTGGTTGGAAATGAAAAGACCGGATGACGCCCTGCTGCGGCGCTTTGATGGTATGTTCCATCTTCATGGCCTCCATCACCAATAGAGGAGCGCCCGCCTCAACGCTGTCTCCTTCGGTAACCTTCAGTACGGTGATGACACCGGGCATCGGTGCCGTTAGGGAGCCCTCACTAGATCGCTGACTGCTTTCTCCCTCCAAAGGGTCTGGGAAATTTACATCCGTGTGCTGCGCGTTGACCCAGATACGGATACCATCAAGATGGGAAGTCACAAAAACCTTAGACGTATGGCCATCGATCGTAACAGTCACTTCATTTTCACCCGATACTTCGCCCTTGAAAGAAAACTCAATGGGGTCCGGCGAGGGCCGCTTTTCCCGGCGTCCCGCCGCTGATGCGTCTCCTTCTAAACGGGCGTCATACAGACCATTCCTTTCTTTCAATCGCAAAACAGCTGGATGGCCATCGACGTCAACCCAGATCACTGTCTCTGCGGACTGGTTCAGCCTAAAGCCCGAGGCAATGCTTGCATTACCGGCAAGCGAAAAATGGCTCTTACGCCAGAGGGCAGCTGCGGCCCAAACCAAAGGGGTAGGATCCAGGGACGCGAACAGATCATCGGCATGATCATCAATAAACTTAGTCGATACGTCGCCCGAGACAAAAGCCGGATGGACACCAAGGGCGTGGAGAAACGACGCGTTAGTCTCCAGACCGGCGACATGGGTATTGGAAAGGGCACTAGATAGTCGACGGAGCGCTGTTTCCCTGCTGGGCCCGTGCGTTACCACCTTGGCTATCATCGGGTCATAAAAAGGCGTGACCTCCTGTCCTTCCTCAACACCTGAATCAATGCGCGCCATACCTCGAGGCAGTTGCAATGTCGTCAGTGTTCCAATGGAAGGGGCAAAGTTAGCACCCGGGGTTTCGGCATAGAGCCGCGCCTCGAACGCGTGCCCGTTTTCCGTGATTTCGTCTTGCCTGAGCGGAAGCCCTTCGCCAGCTGCAATTCGCAATTGCCATTCAACAAAATCAAGGCCAGTGATAAATTCAGAAACTGGATGCTCCACCTGAAGCCGTGTATTCATTTCCATAAAATATACGGCGTCTTGTCCGTCATAAAGGAATTCAACAGTCCCCGCGCCACGATAGTTGACGGCCCTTCCGGCATCGACGCCCGCTTGAAGAAGACGTGCCCGAACGTCGCCTGGCAAGTGCGGTGCAGGAGCTTCTTCAATCACTTTCTGATGTCGTCTTTGCAAAGAGCAATCGCGCTCGAACATATGGACGACATCTCCTTTGCCGTCGCCAAAGATCTGAACTTCTACGTGACGTGCCCGCGCAATATACTTCTCGATTAAAAAGCGATCATCGCCAAAGGCGGATATTGCTTCGCGTTGGGCTGAACCAAGCGCTTCTTCCAGCTCAGACGGATCCTGAACAAGCCGCATGCCCTTGCCGCCACCGCCTGCCGTTGCTTTCAGGAGGACCGGATATCCGATCTGTTCTGCTTCCCGTCTGAAAGTCTCAAGGCCTTGATCTGCACCCTGATAGCCAGGGGTCGTCGGCACACCAGCTGCCTCCATTAAGTCCTTGGCCGCAGACTTTGACCCCATTGCATTGATGGTCTCAGCGGTTGGGCCAATGAATGTAAGGCCCGCCTCGTCCAGTGCGTCCGCAAATGTCGCGTTTTCAGAAAGAAAACCATATCCGGGGTGGACAGCCTCAGCGCCTGTGGATCTCATTGCACTGATGATCTTATCGATCTTCAGATAGCTCTCAGCGGCAGCCGATTGACCGATGTGGATGGCTTCGTCGCACGCGCGAACGTGGGGAGCGCTCGTGTCCGCATCTGAAAACACCGCGACTGTTTCAATGCCAAGTCGCTTTGCTGTCTGTGCGATACGCACGGCGATTTCGCCGCGATTTGCAATCAGGATCTTTTTGAACATGGCCATAGCGTTCCGGTTTGAATTTCAGTTGCCGTAAATAACGACTTTGGTTGTGGTCGGCTTTGGTAAAGCGGTTAATCCAAGATCCGAACACTACATTCGGAACAGGCCAAATTTTGTCTCTTCGATCGGAGCATTCAGTGACGCCGACAGGCAAATACCAAGCACATCGCGAGTTTGGGCGGGGTCAATGATGCCATCGTCCCATAGGCGAGCTGACGAATAATAAGGGGAACCCTGTTCTTCATAGCCTTGTCGGATTTTTTCCTTAAAGGCGTCTTCATCCGCCAACGACCAGTCTTCACCTTCGCGCAAGCCATCACGCCGAACTGTAGCCAGTACACTAGCCGCCTGTTCGCCGCCCATCACCGAAATCCGTGCATTGGGCCACATAAACATGAAGCGCGGTGAATATGCTCTCCCACACATGCCGTAGTTTCCGGCACCGTATGAGCCGCCAACCACAACAGTGAATTTTGGGACGTTTGCCGTTGCAACCGCCGTTACGAGCTTTGCGCCGTCTTTAGCGATGCCGCCACTCTCTGCGGATTTGCCAACCATAAAGCCTGTAATGTTCTGTAGAAAGAGTAGAGGGATTTTTCGTTGGCAGCACAGTTCAATAAAGTGTGCACCCTTTTTTGAACTTTCGGAAAACAGGATACCGTTATTTGCGAGAATCCCAACCGGATAGCCATGGAGGTGGGCAAACCCGGTGACGAGCGTTGACCCATAGAGGGGTTTGAATTCGTCGAACTGTGAGCCGTCGACGATCCGTGCAATAATCTCGCGGGCATCATACGGCTTTCGCGCATCTGCTTCTACGACGCCGTAAAGCTCTTCGGAACTGTATGCAGGAGGCACCGCTGGTCGTGTTGCGAGTTGATCTTGCTTTTGCCAGTTGAAGCGCGAAACGATCCGACGCGCGAGGCCCAGCGCATGATCATCGTCGTCGGCCAAATGATCAGCAACGCCTGAAATGCGTGTATGCACATCGCCGCCGCCAAGGTCCTCTGCCGAAACCACTTCGCCAGTTGCCGCTTTCACCAGAGGCGGGCCGCCAAGAAAAATCGTCCCTTGTTTTTTTACGATCACAGCTTCATCTGCCATGGCCGGGACATAAGCCCCTCCGGCCGTACAGCTCCCGTGGACGATTGCAATCTGAGGAATGCCCTTCGATGACATTTGCGCTTGGTTGAAAAAAATGCGCCCAAAATCATCCTTATCCGGAAAGACTTCATCCTGCATTGGCAAAAAGGCGCCGCCACTTTCCACCAGATAAAGACAGGGTAAGCGGTTTTCCAACGCAATTTCCTGGGCGCGAAGGTGTTTTTTCACCGTAATCGGATGATAAGTCCCCCCCTTCACCGTCGGGTCGTTGGCGACGATCATGCATTCCACGCCGCAAACGACGCCAATCCCAGCGACAACACCTGCCGCGTTTACGTCTCCGGAATACATCTCCCAAGCAGCGAATTGTCCGATCTCAAGAAAAAGGGCGCCCGCATCAAGCAGCCGATCCACGCGCTCCCGGGCGAGCAGCTTGCCTCTTGCCTTGTGGCGGGCATTCTTGGCCTCGCCTCCGCCTTGCGAGACCTTTTCGACATTTTCACGAAGCTCGGTGACTAGGCGCGTCATGGCCCGGTGGTTTATCTGGAAGCTTTCGCTTCTGACATCGAGGGCCGACACAATCTTCGCCATGGGCCGCAATCCCTACCATCTAAATTCTTGCGTGTAGTGTTGCGTTGTCCGACAACATGATGATAATGTCAATTAGAATTTGCTTTAATCCAAAAGGCGAGCTGCACCATGTTGAGAAACGATCAGTGCTTTATGCGGTTTGATGTGGACCCAATGATTGAGGAAATGCGCTCGGTTGTGGCTCGTTGGGTCAGCGAACGTCTGGCGCCTCGTGCAGCCGAAATTGATGAGCAAAACCTGTTTCCTCGGGACCTATGGCCGGAATTGGGGGAGCTAGGCGTGCTGGGGATCACCGCAAGCGAAGACTATGGTGGCGCTGGTCTCGGCTATCTTGCGCACTCCATCGTCATGGAGGAGATCTCGCGCGGGTCAGGTGCCGTCGGGCTATCTTACGGGGCGCACTCAAATCTGTGCATCAATCAGCTTAATCTGAATGGAAGTGACGTACAGAAATCAACATATCTTCCGAAGCTAATCAGCGGCGAACACTTGGGCGCCCTTGCAATGTCTGAGCCCGGTGCGGGGTCAGATGTGGTCTCCATGAAGACGCGTGCGGAAAAGAAAAGTGACAGGTACGTCCTGAACGGGAGCAAGATGTGGATCACCAATGGTCCGGGAGCGGACACATTGGTTGTCTATGCGAAGACAGATACTAACGCTGGCTCCCGCGGTATCACCGCCTTTATCATAGAAAAAGGGTTCAAAGGGTTCTCAACTGCCCAAAAGCTGGACAAACTTGGAATGCGAGGGTCGGATACCTGTGAGTTGGTGTTCGAAGACTGCGAAGTCCCAGAAGAGAATGTGCTCGGTCATGTAAATGAAGGCGTACGGGTTTTGATGTCGGGCCTCGACTATGAACGCGTCGTTCTTTCAGCCGGGTCGATCGGCATCATGCAGGCATGCCTTGATGTCGTTATTCCGTACCTCCACGATCGCAAACAATTCGGGAAGTCAATTGGTGAGTTTCAGCTTGTTCAGGGCAAACTCGCGGACATGTATACGACGATGAATGCCTGTCGTGCTTACGTTTATGAGGTAGCAAAGGCGTGCGATCGTGGGGAAACGACCCGGCAGGACGCTGCGGGCTGTATTCTTTATGCGGGTGAAAAAGCGACCCAGGTTGCTCTCGATGCAATTCAATTGCTCGGTGGAAACGGGTATATCAACGAGTATCCGACGGGCCGTTTGCTGCGGGATGCTAAACTCTACGAAATCGGTGCGGGCACGTCAGAGGTAAGGCGTATGCTAATTGGTCGTGAGTTGTTTGCGTTGAGTGCTTGATGGAACACAAATTTGAGCCGTTAAAAAAAGAACCGGCCTACCTAAAAGTCTACAATGTCGTAGAAGCGGAGATACTTTCCGGCGCGCTGAAGGAAGGGGTCGCCCTGCCGACAGAAGCTGATCTTTGTGATCAGTTTGGTCTGACACGGGCGACGGTCCGTGAAGGACTGCGACTCCTCGAACAGGCTGACTTGGTTGAACGCGGGGCAGCGAAGCGCTTTTACGTTAAACGTCCCGATACAGAGGATGTAGCGGCAAGCACAAGCAAAAGCCTTGCCCTCGGTGGGGTCACCTTCCATGAGGTCTGGGAAACGCTTTACACGATGTATCCATCGGCTATGGCCTTAGCCACAAGGCGGATGTCTGGAGAGCGGCTATCGCAGATCCGAGACAAGCACAACGCATTTAGAGAGGCAGAGACGGCGGATCCTGGTGATGTCGTTGATGCAGCGGTTGAGTTTTTTCAGTTGATTGCGGGCGCGTTGGAAAACCGCGTCCTACTTGCATTGCTCCAGTCGTTGAACCTCCTTATTGGCGCTAGCTTGAGACAAGTGATCGGCAAGACACCAAAGGCGCGCGATCGAATTCTGAAAGCTCAATCCCGGATCATTGATGCCCTAGAAAGCAAAGACGAACAGCAAGCGAGCCACTGGATGGCTAAACATATCGATGACTTGAAGCGCGGATACGCTGTTGCTGAAGTCGATATCAATCGGAAAATTCTTTAGTTTAGGTTCGGCATTTTTGCTTTGCAGCCAATTCTGGCCGACGGTCCAGTCACGGGATGAGATGCTTGCTCTCGGCACCAAAACTCCAGCCGCATCAATCTTTTGCTTGGAAACTTGCGGCCCGCTTGGCACTTAATCGAGGTTGCCGCGCATATCTTTCGAAGCGAGCTATTCGAATTATCTTGAAATGGCGCACCGGGGAAGATTCGAACTCCCGACCCCTTGATTCGTAGTCAAGTACTCTATCCAGCTGAGCTACCGGTGCATTTCGCGTGTAGGTTTTGCGAAGACCGGCCTTAAAGCCCAAATTTTACTGGTTTGCAAGGGAAGATTCCAATGCCATGACGTGCGCTTGGATTTCAGCCTAGTCGCGCCTATGGGAAAACTGGCCTAGAGCGCGACTGACGCCGGCGGATTTATTTTTGTCGTTCTGCCTCATAGACCCCGCGTGCAATCGCTCGAGCGACGCAATCCGCGGCAATCATGCCGAGGCGTGTTAGGCTCAGCGGGTCAGAAAGGGGCGGACCGTCCGTTGCTGCCACGAAAATCACGTCGCCGTCGGTCGGGCCATGGACTGGGCGTAAAGCGCGTGCCAAGCCGTCCTGGGCCATCACGGCAACGCGCTGCGCGTCGGCTTGGGAAAGGCGTGCTGCGATGGCGACCAGGCCGATTGTCGTGTTGGCTTTCGCCGCCGCGGCACCCAATTTCGTATCCGGCGGCAGATCGGTAGCGCCGGGAAAACTCGTTGGCGGGCGATAGCCACCAAATTCCGCCCCCTGTTCGAATGGCCATGCCCAGAAGACCTCGGTCCCAGGCATTTTGGGACTCCCGAAGCTGTTTACTGCTACCAGGGCGCCGATTGAAATGTCATCGCACATTGCCGATGCAGACCCGACACCGCCGGGGAATGCCCCCGCCGAGGCCCCGAAGCCGGCACCTGCCTTACCTAACTCAACATTATCATTGGCAGTTTCGCATGCGGCGATTCCGAGGTCGCGATAGGGCGGTGAGTGCCCCCAGGCTTTATCGCCGCCATTGGCGAGGTCATAGAGGATTGCGGCGGGAACAATGGGCGAAGGGGGGACGCCGTCACGCGGGATCAGCGTAAACCCTCGCCCTCTTGCACCCAGCCACGCGGCGACGCCGTCGGCAGCTGCGAGGCCATAAGTCGACCCGCCTGCAAGAACGATGGCATCCGCCTTTTGAACAAGAGTTGAAGGGTCAAGAAGATCGGTTTCTCTCGTGCCTGGGCCGCCGCCGCGCACATCACCTGCGACGATCGCAGGTTCGTCGAACAAAATGACGCTCACGCCGGATTCCACATTTTTATCTTCCGCTTGCCCGACCTTCAGGCCCGGAACATCCGTGATCAGATTGCGCTTGCCTGCCATCATTCACCTCCAGTCAAAAAGAAGAGATATAGACCCTTGCTGTTGCTGCATAGCCGCGGCTATCGCTTGCGATCACCGACCAATGCCTGCAATTTTGCGACGCCTTTGTTTAGCCCGATTGTGCGCCGACGATAGAGCGGGAGAGTGGGACATGACGATATTGAATATTTGCAATCGTATTGGCCTGGCCGCTGTCGTGGCCTCGGCAAGTATTGGCTTGAGCGGTTGTGGCAGGGAAGGCGGCACCGAGGAAGCGCAATCAAATCCCCTTGCTGTTGCTCCAATTGAAGATGCGGAGGCGACAAATTCTGGAGGGAGATGGTTCATCTCCGCAGCTAATCCGTATGCGGTGGACGTGGGTGCGGAAATTCTTGCTAAAGGCGGGACCGCGGTGGATGCTGCCATCGCGACGCAATTCGTGCTCGGCCTCGTGGAGCCGCAGTCCTCCGGCATTGGTGGCGGTGCATTTATGATGCATTTCGACCCGACTTCAGGTGCGCTTGTGAACTATGATGGCCGGGAAGTGGCGCCGGCGAGCGCAATGCGGGATCGGTTTCTAAAAGACGATGGCACCCCCATGAACTACTACGACGCAGTGGCGGGTGGCTTGTCTATTGGGGTGCCCGGCGTTGTGGCGATGATGGCACAAGCGCATTCTGAGCACGGCCGGTTGCCGTGGGCGGATCTTTTGAGGCCAGCACAAGAGCTTGCAACCAAAGGGTTTGAGGTGTCGCCGCGTCTCCACGGGCTTTTGTCTCGGATCCCTCGGCTAAAGCAAATGCCGGCAGCGGCGGCATACTTTTATGACAGTGATGGGACACCATGGCCCGTTGGGCATACTCTGAAAAATGAGGCATATGCAGGTACAGTTGGTACCCTAATGGAAAAGGGCCCGAGCGCCTTTTATGAGGGAGAGATTGCTGAGGCGATTGTCGACGCGGCAAATGCGGCACCGCTCGGGAGTGGGATGACCTTAGCTGACCTTGCGGCCTATGCGCCTGTGAAGCGTGAACCGGTCTGCGGTCCCTATCGCGCCCTAACGGTGTGTTCAATGGGACCTCCCAGTTCGGGCGGGGTCACACTTTTGCAGATCCTTGCCTTGCTTGAACGATTTGATTTGGCCGGTGCTGGCGCGGGATCGGTCGAAGCGCTGCATCTCATCTTTGAAGCCAGTCGGCTTGCCTATGCTGACCGCGCTGAGTTTCTGGCGGACTATGATCCGACCGACGTTGGCAATGGCATCTCTGGTGGAGATGTCGTGGCAGCGCTGCTGAACCCAACTTATCTCGCTGACAGGACGAGGTTGATTGATCGAGCAAAGGTGGTCGAAGAAGTGGATGCAGGTGAGCCATTTACTTATGCGCTCCCTGATGGCCCAAAACCTGGCGACTTTCCTGAGTTCGCTCGCGACGCATCGCCGGAACCCCCTTCCACTAGTCATTTCTCCATACGCGATGCCGAGGGCCGGGTGGTCTCCATGACGACCACCGTCGAGTTTGCCTTTGGCTCCCATCAAATGGCCGCAGGGTTCATCCTGAACAATCAGCTTACCGACTTTTCTTTTTTGTATGAACGCGATGGCAAGCCGATCGCGAATGCGGTTGCACCGGGAAAACGGCCGCGCAGTTCCATGAGCCCAACTATTGTGTTCAATGACGACGGGTCAATCTGGGGTGCCCTTGGCAGCCCCGGCGGGCCAGCGATCATCGGGTATGTCGCAAAGACTCTGATTGCTGCTGTTGATTGGGAAATGGATCTGCAGAGCGCGGTTGATTATCCAAACATTGTTATACCCCGGGGCGATCCACTGATTGAATCAGAGAAATTCGATGATCAGATAAAGCAGTCGCTTGGTGAGATGGGACATGCCCTAGTGGAGCGAGACCTCACAAGCGGTGTCCACGGATTTATCATCAATGACGCTGGTGAATTTGACGGTGCGGCCGATCCCCGTCGCGAAGGAGTCTGGAAGACAGGTGTCCTTGATAGCGACGGGTGAGTATCCAGCTGATTTCCGTGCTAAGGTTTAGCGGTTTGTCCGGTCGGCAGAGTAACGGTGAAAACTGTGCCATCTGGCCCGGTGTCTGTCAGCAATAGCCGTCCACCATGGGCTTTGGAAATCTCATGGGCAATGGCAACGCCAAGCCCTGAACCGCCCGGCTTCATGGAACCTTTGAAAGGCTCAAATAAATGGGCAAGCGCATCTTCAGGGATGCCCGGTCCGTTATCGATAACCCGGATCTGACAGCTGGTCTCACTAAGTGAGGCGGTGACAGTCACTTTGCCGGCGGCGGTAGGTGCTCCATCCACTCCGTCTAAGGTGCCACCAGCCGCGTCGTCTGGTGTTAGAGCGTCCACCGCATTGCGGACCAGATTAAAGAGCGTGCGATAAAGATGGGTTTGATCCGCTTTTATCGTAATTGTTTCGTCAACGTCGTTTTCGAACTCAACATGCATGGAGGCGGCGTCATCGAAAACCCCGTCCACTAAATTGCGCAGGACAAGTGTTTCTTTGTTCAGGCGTGAGGGCTCCATACGTGCAAAGCTCAAAGTGTCTCGACTGAGCCCGATCGCGCGGTCCAGAGCGGAAATGAGCCGGGGCGCGAGTTTCTTCACTCGTGGGTCGTCAGACTTCGCCAGGCGGTCAGACATGAGCTGGGCGGAAGCCAGGACGTTTCGCAGATCGTGGCTGATTTTCGATATACCTGCCCCGAGTGCTGCTAGCCGCTCACGTTCGCCCAAAAGAGCTTGGAGACGCGACTCAAGATTGATGAGCCCGGTTTCGGCGGCGCCAAATTCATCCCTCCGGCCCGAAGGCGTGAGAATGTTGGCTGGTTCTTCCGGGTCCCGCTCAAATGCAATCATGTTTTCTGTAAGGGCCTTCACTGGCTTGACGATTAATCGGTTTAAGCGCCAGTAAACGAGGCACGCTGTGAGGATTGAAATAAGAAGCGATAAGCCCAGGATATTCTGAGTATATATTTTCAGATCTCGCCTCAGTGCGGATTTGGCGACAAGAATGTCAACAATATCATCTGAATACTTCGCATACCCCGTGACCCGGATTAGGTCGTCCTCGCTGGAAAACAAGGCAGCCCATGGCGCACTGAAAAAGCCCGGTGTCATTTTCTCCCGCAGATCGACGAAATGACGGATCGGCATCTTTTGTGGATCGACCGTGAGGGCCTTGATTAAGAGACGCATCTCGTCCCGCTCAATCATCACGCCTTTGATATCAGCGGTCGCAAGGAGGCGTTCAACGTCCGCCTCTTCGATCATTTCCCCGCTCGGCGATTCAAGTGCGAGGCCGACTAGATACGCGGCCTCGATCCTTTCCCGGAACCAGTCCTGTCGATAGTTAGCCGTCGACGGCACCATCAACAGAATCTCAACGAGCAAGATGACGAGGACGATGAGGAAAACCAGCCGTGCGGAGACGGATGTTTTCAGGAGATGGAACATGCTTGCGGGGTTCGGCATTAGGGGACAGCGAAGATCAATCGAAGGTGGAAAGCAACCGCACCAGAAGGCGGGCGCGCGCCGAAAAAAGCGATGGCGTATAGTAAGCTCCGCCTGCTCGCTTGGAGACTTCTCCGCGCGTTGGATAAGGCGCAATGTAATTCGTCATGGCTTTGATGTTGTGGCCGTTTGCGAGGGCATATGCCCATAGCCCAATTTCGTTCCCCGCGCCTTTGCCGACAATTGTTGCCCCTAGTATGTCGCCATTCTTTCGTGTGACCACTTTGATGAAGCCATTGGTGTTTGCTTCCGTTTGTGCTCTGTCATTGTCTTTGAACGGCCAGGTTACGGTCTTGGCAGATTTGTCTTTCGACTGAGCTTCCTGCTCGCTCAAGCCAACGCTCGCAACTTCTGGATCGCAATAGGTGACTTTCGGAGCGATGTCGTCGCGACGTTTGGCGGGCATTTTGAACAGAACATTGCGCACAATCGTTGACGCGTGATCGCCTGCGACATGGGTAAACTGCAAGCCGCCGGCGACGTCACCTGCGCAGTATATGCGTTTGTTATCCGTTTGCAGACGGTCATTAGCAATGATGCCGCGTTTGTCGGTGGCAACGCCGGCCTGTTCAAGGCCAAGGTCGTCTGTGTTGGTGCGGCGGCCTACAGCGACCAGGAGGTGAGATCCGCGGACTTCCTCACCATTTGTCAGGCGAACGGTGAAACCGTGTCCATCATGATCAACATGTGCGGCGCTCTGGTTTTCTTTTAAGTCTATGCCATCTGCCAATAGGCTTGCCCGGACCACCGATACCGCATCCGGATCGTCGCGGTTAAGGATGGTCGACGCTTCAATAATGGAAACACTCGACCCTAGTCGACAATGCGCTTGCGCTAGTTCAACGCCAATGGGCCCACCGCCGATGACAATAAGATGATCAGGTAGCTGACGGTTAGCAAAGATAGTTTCGTTAGTAAGGTATGGCGATTGCGCGAGACCATCGATGGGCGGAATAAACGGCGACGAGCCTGTGGCGATCAAGAAGTGCTTGGCACTGATGGTCTTGTCTCCGGCGGCAATGGTTCGGGGCCCTGTGAACCTCCCATGCTCGCGGATGACGGTTACGCCGAGACCCTCAAATCGTTCCTGACTGTCATGGGGTTCAATCGCCGCGATTACGCTTTCTACATGGTCCATGACCTTGGGGAAGTCGACAACCGGATCTGCTTTAATCCCAAACTTCGCGCTGGTTCGCGCGTGGTGTGCAGCATTGGCGGCAGCGATCAGCGCTTTTGAAGGAACACAGCCATAGTTTAGGCAATCGCCCCCCATTTTGCCCTTTTCAAGCAGGACAACTTTGCGGCCGAGTTGTGCTGCGCCGGCTGCGACCGACAGTCCTGCCGATCCTGCACCAATAATGCAAAGGTCGGCTTTTATCGTTTTGCTCACTGTTCGCCTCCGGGACCTGTATCGCCTGTTTCTTGAAGCGATTTGTTCGTCCGCTTAAGGATGATCGGGATCACCGCGAGGATGATCAACCCTGCAATGGGCAAGAGTGTTTCTGGCTTCAGAAGGATGCCCGACAAGGAAACATCTTCTCCGGCATCGAAAGCAGCACCCGCCGCGTTGCCGATACTGGCGTAAACAAAGGATCCGGGGATGATCCCAAAAAAAGTCCCGAGGATAAAAGTTCTCGTGGAAACGCCCAGTAATCCGGCTGCGATGTTGACGCCCCAAAAAGGAAAGATGGGTGCGAGCCGCAAAATCAACATGTAGGAGAGGGCGTTTTCCTGAAACCCTTGTTCCATGCGTGCTGCAAGGCCGCCCGCCCGTTCCCTCAAAAAGCTGCCGAGTGATGACTTCGAAATCAGGAAGATAATCGTCGCGCCTATTGTGGCCGCAACGACGATCGCCGGAACGCCGGGCCAAAGGCCGAATAAAAATCCGCCAAATACCGTCAGGATTGAGGCCCCCGGGAAAGAAATCGCCACAGCCGCGGCATAAGCCGCCACGAAGATGCCAAGCGCAATCAGAGGATCTTTGGCGACCCACGCCTGGAGCGCTTCCCGGTTCTCCCGCAATGTCTCTAAGGTGAAGTACCGATCGAGATCGAAAGCAAAAAAAGCACCGAGAGCAACCGCGACGAATAAAACCGGAACAAGGCGACCGGCGATGCCGCCACCTGACGTCTCTTTTGAACTTGTTGGCGCTGTGGCCATCCTATGTATCCCCTTGTTCTTCCTGCCGGTCTTGGCGTTTTGCGCGCGAGTTGTACCTAGCCAGGAAATTGTTTTTCGCCGATAGCAGAGCTTGGGCCCAGATGCTGCTGACGATTACGCCGCCTAGTTCACAAACATGGCATGTTCATAGCGGTCAATCACCAAACTCAATCAGTGGGTTCTGGCAAGGCAGGCCCATTTTGTGCGCTTTTTGCCTTGACGGCTGTCAACTCCGTAGAGTATTCCGCGGGGCTTGAAATTTATCGGCGCTTTTGGCGCTGTTATCCGCTGAAATTAAGTTAACCGATCGAGTGACGTCATGAAACGCACCTATCAGCCAAGCCGCCTGGTTCGCAAGCGCCGCCACGGCTTCCGTGCCCGTAAGGCGACCAAGAATGGACGCAAGGTCCTTGCAGCGCGCCGTTCCAAGGGCCGCAAGCGTCTGTCTGCCTAAGAACGGCAGATTTGACGTTCTGGCTGAGAACGCTCAGCTGGAAAGCGGGATGACATCGTTTCTTACGATCAAATCGCGGTCGGATTTTCTTGCGGCCCGCCGATCCCCCTCATTTTCGTCTCCCTCTTTTTTACTGGTTCGCCACAGTCGTTCCGATGATGGCGAGATGCGTTTCGGTTTCACGGTCACAAAAAAAATGGGCGGAGCGGTGGTGCGCAATCGTATCAAGCGACGCCTGCGTGAAGGGGTGCATGAGGCATTGAAAAGCTTGGCGGAGACGGGATTTCACGACCCTGGCGTGGACTATATACTAATTGCACGCCGGGGAGCGGCAAGCAGAGAATTCCAACTCATTCTTGACGAGGTAAAGCGCGGCCTTTTAAGGCTCTCGCAACAACCTAAATAAGCGCTGTCGCCGGATTTGCGCCGCTGGTATGCCCTGGAGATCATGACGATCGCTCAGGGCGGCTAAATCATTCTTCACAAGGCGCACTGAGCCGCTTCCGGGACCTGAAGGGACTTTGAGATATTTCCATGGATCGTAACCTAATCATTGCCGTCGTTTTGTCGGCAGCCGTTCTTCTCGGGTGGGAATTGACCATTGGCGGTCAGCAGCGTGCAGCGATCGAAGCACAAAGAGCCGCCCGCGAGGAAGCGGCTCAACAAGCAGAGACGGCTGCGTCAGGAGAGGATGCACCGGTATCGCGGAATGCAAACGGCGAAGTCGATGATTTGGGAACCATCTCCTCTGACCTAGTCGGCGTTGTCGGCAGTGACGAGACGAGCGATCTGGTTGAGGTGGAAGACGCACTCGCCGCGGCGCCGGGCCGGATCAAAATCGACACGCCATCTCTCGTTGGATCAATCAATCTGTCGTCGGGCCGGATCGATGACCTCAGCCTGAAAGGTTACAGGGAAACCCTCGATCCTGAGAGCAGTCTTATTCGACTTTTGAGCCCACGTTCTGCTGCTCATGGTCATTACATTGAACAAGGCTGGGTCACTGAGGGGGCACGCACACAAGGGGCCACATGGCGCGGCGACGAAAGCGCGGTCCTGACGCCAGAAACGCCGATTACCATGGAAATCGATCTCGGTAATATCCTCATTAGCCGGACGATTTCCGTCGATGACAAATTCATGTTCACTGTCGACGACACTTTGAAGAACAATGGGTCTGCGGCGAAAGCCGTCACGCCATACGGCCTTGTCATCCAGCGCAATATTCCTGAGGATTTCCGGAATTTCCTGATCCTCCATGAGGGCCCGATCGCTGTCGTCGATAATTCCCTTTTTGAGCGGAAGTACAAAAAAGCGATCAAGTCCGTCGTTGAAAGTGAAGGTGATCGCGGTTGGGTTGGGATCACCAATAAGTACTGGCTTGCTGCTGCGATCCCGCCCCAGGGGGAAACATTCAACGTCGATATCCGAAATCGGGGCAGCGCCACTGAGCCGGTGTTCCGGTCCAGCTATTCACTGGCGGCGCGCACCATTGCCCCTGGCGAGGAAATCAGCTTGCGCACCCATCTTTATGGCGGCGCAAAGGATGTGGACATTCTCCAGTCCTATGAGGCTACCCCGGAAAAAGGCGGTCTTGGCGTCTGGGATTTCGACAAGGCCGTTGACTGGGGCAACTTCTTTTTCCTGACGCGGCCGATTTTTTATACGCTGAATTACTTTGGTGATCTCACCGGTAACTTCGGTGTCGCTATCCTGATCCTGACGCTGATCATTAAGGCCCTTTTGTTCCCGCTGGCGAACAAAGCCTATGATTCAATGTCGAAGATGAAGAAGCTCCAGCCTGAGATCAAAAAGCTTCAAGAGCGCCACGCCGACGACAAAATGAAGCTCCAGCAAGAGATGATGGGGCTTTATCAGAAGGAAAAGTTGAACCCGCTTGCTGGCTGTATACCAGTGTTGATCCAGATGCCGATTTTCTATGCACTTTATAAGACGCTCTTCGTGACGATCGAACTGCGCCACGAACCCTTCATCGCCTATATCAAGGATTTGTCCGCGCCCGACCCAACGACCATTTTTAATCTGTTTGGGTTACTCCCGTTTGACCCGACGGCGTTGCCGCTGGTCGGCGCGTTTTTAGGGATTGGGGTTTTGCCGCTTCTGATGGGCGTTGCCATGTGGTTCCAGACAAAGCTCAATCCGCCAGCGACCGATCCCGTTCAGCAGCAAATCTTTGCCATGATGCCGATCCTGTTCACGTTCCTTTTTGCCGGGTTTGCCTCCGGTCTGGTGCTCTATTGGTTCTGGAACACGGCGCTTTCCATTCTGCAGCAATGGGCGATTATGAAACGCAATGGCGTTAGTGTGGACTGGGGCGAGCGACTGCCATTTGTTGGCGGAGACAAAAAGAAAGTTACAGCGTCTGCTTCCTCAGCGCCGAAGAAGTAGCGGGTAACATCCGTGCCCGACCCATCTCTGAACGCCCCGGCATCGCCGCCATCGTTTGCGGTGCCTGACTTCACCAAAGAAGAGCTTGAAAGTGCACGACGGCTTTTTGCGGGCCCGTGTGATTTCATGCTCGGTGTTGTGAAGCTTGAAACGTTGCCCGAAGAGACTGTACCGGAAGTGGCATTCGCTGGTCGATCCAATGTAGGCAAGTCGAGCCTTCTCAATGCGCTTACAGGACGCAAAGGATTGGCGCGCGCGTCAAACACGCCGGGGCGCACCCGAGAGCTGAACTACTTCGATCTCGGTGGGCAGATCCGGCTGGTGGATTTGCCAGGCTACGGATACGCCAAAGCGTCACGGTCCGATGTGGAGCGATGGACAAAACTGACCCGTGATTTCCTTCGTGGGCGGACGGTTCTACGCCGGGTGTTTATTCTCGTGGACTCCCGCCATGGCCTAAAGCCCGCCGACAATGAAGTCCTTGATTTGCTCGACACGTCAGCCGTGAGTTACCAGATCGTCCTGACCAAGACGGACAAGATTAAGCCATCGCGCCTGCCGTGGCTGATCAGCGAAACGGCTCAAAGTCTCGCTAAGCGCCCGGCATCCCACCCCATCATTCTGCCGACTTCGTCCGAGCAGAAAGACGGCATTCCTGATTTGCGGGCCGAAATTGTGAGCCTCCTGGAGAGTTAATCAAAACTTAACGTAGATTCAGTCCTGTTCTGTGTATGCAGGCCAAACAAGACAAGATGAAAGCGCACCCGAAGCGAGTGAAAGAAACTCTTTCGTCCGTAGACCCCAGTATTATGGATGCGGTTTGTGCTTTTGAGCAATCTTTACGCGCTGAGCGTCGGCTTAGCGAAAACACAGTCCGCAACTATGCCTTGACGCTGGATCGCTTTATCTCATTCCTCCGGGCAAATGGCATCGCGGCGGAAACGGTGCGTTCCCTGGAGCCCCTGGAGGCCCGTCAGTTTCGCGGCTTCCTGGCGAGCCGCCGTGAGGACGGCGCGGGGGTTGCAACCTTGAAGCTTGATCTCTCCGCTCTCAGAACGTTTTTCAAATTTCTCAATCAGCGATACGCCATTGAGAACGATGCGATATCGGTCATGCGGGGACCGCGCGCCAAACCTCAATTACCACGTCCCGTTAAAGCCGCACAGATTGATGATCTCATCAATGTCGTTCTTGAGGCGGATAAACCTGCATGGATACGGGCGCGTGATATCGCTGTTTTCCTTTGTCTTTACGGGCTTGGCCTTCGGATTTCCGAAGCGCTGTCTCTCACTTGGCGAGAAGTGCCTCTTCCCGCCAGTCTTTCGATTGTGGGAAAGGGAAGCAAACCTCGCTTGGTGCCTGTGTTACCCGCGGTTCGGCAGGCCATTGATGAGTATACTGATCTTTGCCCGTATGCTGCCAAAAAGGCCGATCCGTTGTTTTTCTCCAATCGTGGTAAACCATTGAGCGCGCGTGTTGTTCAGCGTGATCTGAAAGCATATGGTGCGATCGCCGGACTGCCGCCCAGCGCAACACCGCACGCCTTGAGACACTCTTTTGCGACCCATCTTCTTGCCAATGGCGGTGATCTTCGATCTGTGCAAGAATTATTGGGGCACAAATCAATTTCCGCAACCCAGCGCTACACTAAGGTAGATGAAGACGCGATGCTGGCCGTCTATGACAAGGCCCATCCGCGTGCCTGAGGCGCATTTCACCTAACGAATCCCATGGCGGGCCTCATAATCTGCCACATCACGTTTTAGTTCCGGCAGCAGAAGATAAAGCGCGATGACGTTGGGGATCGCCATAGCAAACAGCATGGAGTCGATGAAATTCAGGATTGCGCTGAGGGAGACAGCCGCGCCTGTCGCCAAGAGAATGCATGTGATGACCTTGTAGACACGGTCAGCGATGACCGATCCATCTGCCAAATAGCCAACCGCCTGCGCCCCATAGAAAACCCAACTGACCAGTGAGGTAAAAGCAAACAGTGTTGATGACACCAGCAAAACTACGGGAAACCAGCTGAATGTGCTGGCGAAGGCGTTTGATGTGATCTCTATTCCCTGAACGTTATCGGAACTGATGAAGGGCAAGTAGGCACCGGTCAGGATTACGACCAAAGCCGTCATGGTGCAGACGACAATGGTGTCAATGAAGGGTTCAATGAGAGCCACATATCCCTCGGTCATGGGCTCTTTAGTTTTTACCGCAGCATGGGCAATGGCCGCCGACCCAACGCCCGCTTCACTGGAGTAAGTTGCCCGTCGCATACCATTCACCAATGCGCCGACGAGCCCGCCACCTACGGCATCGAGACCGAATGCGCTTCGAAAGATCGTCATGAAGGCGTCTGGAATGGCAGTGACGTTCAGGGCAATGATGATTGTGGCAGCACCCAGATAGATGACGGCCATCAATGGCACGATCTTGCCGGCCACATAGCCAATCCGCTTGATCCCACCGAAGACAACAATCGCCACAAGTGATGCCATGATTACCCCAAATGTGACGGGTGCTGATATGCCGGTGACATTGGCAAATTGCGCGTGGGACTGATTAACCTGGAACAAGCTGAGAGAGCCGCCCACCGTCATCACGGCAAAGAAAATGCCGGCGCCCTTGCCAATGGTCTTCCAGCCGCGGCGGGCGAACTCCGCTTCGATGTAGTACATCGGTCCGCCAATCGTGCGGCCATCGGGCAAGACCCGCCGATACTTCACCGCAAGGGCGCATTCGGCAAACTTCGTGGCCATGCCAAAGAACCCGGCAAGGACCATCCAGAAGATGGCACCGGGTCCGCCGAGGACGATAGCAAGGGGCACGGAGGCGACATTGCCAAGGCCAATGGTGCCAGAGAGAGCGGCCGACAAAGCCTGGAAATGGGAAATCTCGCCGTCCGCTTCGATGTGTTCCTTGGGCCTTAGGATCAGATGCCAGGCATGGCGAAAACCACGGAAGTTGATGAAGTTCAGCGCAGCCGTCATCACGATCCCGGCGGCGATCAGCCAGACAACAACCAGGGGTAAACCGATCCCAAAGACATCCACTGAAAAGAAGATCACCGAAGAGACAGCATCGCTGACGGGTGTCAGGGCGTCATTTATCGCGTCTGCGAAAGATTTATTGGACGTCTCCGTCATACGGATCCTTGTTGTTGGCTGATATGGCTAAATTAGGCGAAAGGTCAAAAAATCGCGAATTGGGGAAAAGATTAAGATTTTTTACGAAAATCTTGTCACAAATCCTTCAATTTGCCGTTGACCTTAATGTTTCTGCAGATATAGTCGCGTTTCTCTCCGAATTAAAAAGCTGTTCAGCGGCTAGTTGTGTTTGGGGTCGCAGAATAGGTTGTGCCTCCGTCAGAAGAGGCATAAGCGTCGTTGGCTCTCTCCCCCGCCAATGACATTGATTGGCGGCACTGTGGTTTCGGCCCAGTGTCGCTTTTTCTTTGTCGCTTTTTCTTTGCCGCTTTTCTTTCTCTTCCACCTTCGGTCCGGGCCTTCCACCTACAGTCCGGTCAGTGCTTGGTTAAGGGCCTCGCGCAGATCCTCCAGATCTTCGATGCCGACCGACAAACGGATGAGGCTGTCATCGACACCAAGTTCAGCGCGCCGTTCCGGCGGGATCGACGCATGGGTCATGATGCCGGGATGCTCGATCAGGCTTTCTACGCCGCCGAGAGATTCAGCGAGGGTAAAAAGCTGCACCCGCTCCAGCATGGTTTTCGCTGCTTCAAGGCCCCCTTTGACAAAAATCGTCACCATGCCGCCGAATGCGCTCATCTGGCGCTTGGCAATTTCATGGCCGGGGTGGGACGGCAAACCCGGATAAGAAACCCGCTCAATGGCTGGATGGTCTTCCATCCATTCGGCCAGCGCCATGGCATTGCTGGAGGCGCGCTCCAATCGCAACGCAAGGGTTTTCAGACCACGGAGCGCCAGAAACGAATCGAATGGCGCCTGTATGCCGCCGACGGAATTTTGCAGGAAGGCAAGCCGGTCCGCCAGGTCGTCGTCCCTTACCACAAGCAGCCCGCCAATCACATCGGAATGGCCGCCAATATATTTTGTCGCCGAGTGCATCACGATATCGGCACCAAAATCCAGCGGGCGCTGACAATAAGGAGAGGCAAAGGTGTTGTCGCAACCAACCATGATCCCATGCCGACGGGCGATGGCGACAATTGCTTCGATATCAACGATCTTCAGGAGCGGATTGGTCGGTGTTTCCAGCCAGATCAGTTTGGTCTCCGGGGTGACGGCCGCTTCGACTTTGTCCGTATCGGTCAGATCCACATAGGAAAAAGACATGTTCGCGCTGTCCCGGCGCACCCGTTCAAACAAGCGAAACGTGCCGCCATAGACATCGTCCATGGCCAGCACATGGGCCCCTGCGGGGAACAGCTCCAGCATGGTCGCAATGGCCGCCATGCCCGATGCAAACGCAAAACCGCGCGTGCCGTTTTCCAGATCTGCAATGCACCGTTCATAGGCGAAGCGGGTCGGGTTCGCGCCGCGCGCATAGACAAAGCCTTTATGAACGCCCGGGCTTTCCTGGGCGTAGGTGGAGGTCTGATAGATTGGCTGCATTACTGCGCCGGTAAGCGGGTCGGGGGCCTGGCCGGCGTGGATCACGCGGCTGGCAAAGGCGAGGCGGTTTTTGGTGTCGGCCATAGGGTCAGATCCTCCAGAGGACGAGTGCAGAACGCACGTTTAGTGGCTTTTCAGTGGGAGGCAACTAAGGGCTGAAGGCCTAGCCGGCCCCCAACCGACGGACAATTGTCGCGATCCCGTTAAGGCGCTGAACACGGTTTGCTCCTACCCTGAAAATCGAAAGTTCCGGCCGATACCGTGTGTGGGGGAGGATATGGCCATGGATCGATTGTCCCTTAATCTGGATCCGCTTTGGCGTTTTCTGGCGAGCATGAAGCCCCGCCCGCATTCGTATCAGCGCCGAGCCAATGCCCAGCGCCGGACAAATGTTCGGCTTGGCGCCTACACCGATAGCAATCGCGACGCGCCCAGCCTCATGCTGACTGTGGGCCGAAAAGGCGTCGTGGGCCATCTCACTGATTTTGCCCAACGCTCGCTTTCCACCAGCCGGGTCGCGGTGATAATTCTCGTGACCGCCAGTGTTTTCGGGCTCTCTTTTGCTAATGAGGCTGGGTGGGTCAGCGTGGACAATCCGATTGTTGCTGCAGGCGTATTCCTGCGTAACGGGCTGATCTTTAATCTCGGGGCATGGCAGACTTGGGTGGTCTTTGCTTTTTTCCCGCTGCTCTGGCGCATCTTGCCCGATGGCTGGCGTCTTGTTGTGTTCCCATTTGCAGCGCAACTCATGTTCCTTCAGATTTCCCACTGGGCGCTCGCTATCTTCAACGCGGCGACCAGCAAAACGTTTGGGGCGATGTTTAGTCTCGTGAAGGCAATCAAGCTCTAAGTGGGCCCGCGCTCCCGGAGACATGGCGTAACATAACCCCATTTCAGGGGGTGTTCGATAAGTTCCTGAAACCCAGCAATTCAGCCACGTTTGAGCCGGACGATCGTCTCATCAAGGCTGGAGAGAAACCGGGAGCGGTCTTCTTTCCGAAACGGCGGTGGGCCACCGACCTGATCGCCGCCTTTGGAGACGATACCGGCTCGCAAGTCCGCCATGATCGCCCGTGTAGCAATGGCCCCGCCAATGGCATCGGCTGTAAAGGGCTTGCCATTGGGTGCGACAACGCTCGCTCCCTTCTTCAAGCAGCGATCAGCCAACAGAATATCTGCCGTAATGACGATCGAGGTCTCATTTGCGCGTTCGGCGATTTCGTCATCGGCGGCATCGAACCCGTCGCTGACAATGATCCGCTCAATGAGGGGATGATCCGGCACACGCAGAAAGGCATTGGCCACGATCGCCACCGGAACGTCGTGCCGGAACGCGACTTTATAGACCTCGTCTTTTACCGGACAAGCGTCCGCGTCGACCAGGATTTGGAGAGGGGGCTTTGTCATCACCGGCAGCTTACGGGACATCGCGCACAATAAAAAGGCGGCCCAAGGGGCCGCCCTCCTAACAAATCTTGTATGTCAACTATTCCTTGTCGGAACCTAGGAGGCCGGTTTGGAATAGTCCGCCCGCAATTGCCGCGCCGATCAAAGGGGCGACAATGAAGAGCCAGATCTGCCCCATCGCTTGACCACCAACAAAGATAGCGGGCCCGATTGAGCGCGCCGGGTTGACCGAAACACCCGTCACTTGAATACCAACAATATGGATAACGACCAGGGTTAAGCCAATCGCCAATCCGGCGAACTGGGCAGGGGCATTTTTGTCCGTACTCCCCAAGATCACAATGAGGAAGAGTGCCGTCATGATGACTTCGAACAGGAAGGCGGCCGCGAGAGAGTACTCCCCAAGATACCCTGGACCCCAACCATTTTGGCCGAGGCCATTCGTGGCCAGATCATAGCCAGCTGTGCCCGAAGCGATAATGAGAAGAACACCGGCACCGGCAATAGCACCTGCTATCTGAGCGACGGCATAGCCGGCAAGGTCATTGATTGAAAGACGCCCTGCGAGGAATGCGCCGAAAGAAACCGCCGGATTGACGTGGCATCCTGATACCGGACCAATGCCGTATGCCATGGCGACAATTGCCAAGCCGAATGCAAACGAAATGCCTAATTGTCCCACTTCGCCGCCTGCAAGGACTGCCGACCCGCAACCGAATAGGACGAGCGTAAATGTGCCGATGAACTCGGCGATGAGCTTTTTCATGTTGTACCCCGATTAGTTGCCCAATTTTGTGATGGGCATCGCCTAAGGGGCGAATTCGTCGGGAATGTGTCAGCAAAGAGGCCCAAACAAGTGGTACGTTCAGGAACTACGACCAATCAAGACAAGGTCCGTAGGCCTTTGGTTTCAACCCAAAACTTCTTCACTCGGTCAATTTTGGTTTGTCAGTACCGTGTCGACTTTTTCCAGGATCACATCCACTGCAGGTCGATTGCGGTAGGATTTCTCGTTCGACGCGTAGTCTTCTTCATAAAGTTTCGCGGCGATTTTCTTGTCTGGCGTGATGATAAAAACCGCCGGGTGCGGAATACCATGGAACCGACTTCCCTCTTCATGGGTTTCGTTCCGCAAGCCAAAGGCATTGATCACGTTGATCTCTTCGTCGGATACCAGCGCAGGCTCAAAATTGGTCTTTTCGGCAAAAGCAATTTGCTTCGCAGGCGTATCATAAGAGACGAATGCTACGTTCAGACCGCGGTCTTCAAAGTCTGCGAGGCGGTCGTTCACGTCAATTGCCTGGTTTTTGCAGAACGGGCACCAGTCGAGTGACCGGACAAAGAAAAGAGCAAGGCCTTTCTCGCCGACGAGGGCGTCGAAGTTAGCTCCAGTATCCGTCGTCTGCAGATCGTGGGGGATTGGCTCACCGACGTCAGGACCAAGACTATTGAGCTCAAGCTCGCCGGCATGGGCCGTCAAGGTGAATGCAAAAATCCAAACTAAAGCTGCTCGAAAAATCGTCATTGTCCTGCCTCCTCGTCTGGAGGGTGCGTACCAGATTTGGCGGCAACTGCAGCTCACAATCACGTTTGCCCTTCTCTCGTTTGCGTCAGTTGTCGCAGGCGCAATGACTCAACCGAGCCGAAATCAATGGCCGTGTTGCCCCACCCATAGGTTGATCACTGATCGAGAAGTCTCGTTTCTTGCTGCGGCAATCGAACGCCTGTCCGAGCCAGAGGGACGCTCTTTCAAGTTCATATTTTTGCAGGTATTAATATATCCGTGGGTCTTTGAGATGAGGCGGACCAGGGTCAACGTTGTCAGGCGCACGTCTCAGGCGTCACCGATCGCATTCGCCGACACGGGCCTGGATCCAAAGTTGGATATTGAATAGATGGCATTTCAAAGTGGCATCAGGCACGTATACCGTGAGTTGATGTCTTTCTCGCGAGAGCAAAAATGCAACTATTTAAGTGCTAAATCTTATTTTGATAAATCTCTCGTCGTAAATAAAGATATCCACTGGCTATTTATACTGACATTTCCAAACGGTGGCTCGACTGCTCTCGCCAAATTGTTGCTGACAGCGTCAGCGGCAACAGAGCTTTCCGACAATGCAGAAGGTCAGTGGCTTATCCCTTCCCTGTCGGCCAATCGAAAAAGATGGGACCGCAATCACACCATTCCACCTAGAAAGCTCCGAGCGAGTTGGCTTGATAAAATAGGAAGTACAGAGAATAAGCCTACATTAGTGGTTGAGAAGTCACCAGCAAACATGAGCCGGTATCGATACATTTTGTCGACGTTTTCCGATATGAAGTGCAGCCTTGTGACTTATACGAGGGATCCATACGCTGTCTGCGCCAGTTGGCACTCTCGCTACGGGCCCGACATGATACATGAAACCTGGCTCGCCAATGATAGACCAAAGCCGAAGAGCGACGAGGAGTACTTCGGTTTGCTGGCCGACATCTGGCTGGAACGGGCCGAAATGATCATTAAAGCCCGACGGCATTCGGTTTTCGATCTGAGTTATGAAAAATTCACTCGTGATATCGAAGGGCAAATGAACAAGTTTAAGTCTTTTATTCCCGAGCTAAATGACATGTCACATGATGCAGCAGTCAAAGTAAAAGACTATCTACCTCAAAAAATTTCAAATATGAACGAGAAGCACATCAAGAGCCTAACCAGAGAACAACGCTCGAGCATATCAAAATCATTATCCAAGTCGCCCGACATTCTGGATGAATTAGGCTATTCGTTGCAGTAAATGGCCATGCCGTAGGCGATCTGCTTGGTTGCGCGGGATGCGATCGGCCGCCTCGCAGCCGCAACGACGCTCAATCGCCCTTTAGCAACCTTTCCTGAACTTCTTTGGACCAGCCAACAGTGACATCCATCCCGTCACGGACGATCACCGGGCGCTTGATCAGGGTCGGATGGTCGGCCATCAGGGCGACCGCTTTCTTATCATCGAGGCCTTCCTTGTCTGCCTCATCCAGTCCGCGCCAGGTGGTCGAGGACTTGTTCAGAACTTTTTCCCACCCGAGGGCGCTGACCCAGTTTGTCAGGTCCTTGGTGGACACACCGTCGGTGCGAACATCCGTATAGGCATAATCGACACCAGCTTCATCCAGCGCTTTGCGTGCCTTGCGGCAGGTGTCACAGGTTTTAAGGCCGAAGATTTCATTGCTCATTGTGTCGAAGATACAGAACCACGTAAGTAAGTCGAAAGAATAAAGCGTTTTCAATTAACCGATGGTGGCATGCCGTAAACAGGCTGCATCGATTTATAATCGTCCCACGCGTGTTCATCCCATGGCCAAAAGCCTTTGTTCGACGGCCAGATGCATTGAAGGAGTGGGTAGTCTGTCCCGCCATAAAACCAATTACATGAGAGAGTGTACTCCTCCCTTGCCTGCAAACTGGCTTCAGTCATGAAGATTTGCAAATCGACCAATATGTTCGGATAGAAGTTTTGAGGAGCAAAGACCTTTCCCTGCTCCTTAACCGCGTGTGCGCAACTGTTGAGGTAGTGTGCGGCGTTTTCGGAATCAGGCCCAATCGTGAGTATTTCGGGATGGTCAAACAACGCGGTCAGCCCAATTGTGTAGGCAAAAGTAATCGGATCTTCCTTTGTTCCGAAAACACTGGTTATTTGCCACTGCCCCTCGGCAATTCGCGCGACAAGCGTGCGTTCATACTCGTTCGAGCATTCTTCGAACGTTCGCAAAGCTCAACCCACCTGCAGTCTTAAATAGTTCAGCAAGTCCGACCGCGTGATCAGCCCTTCGAACTTGCCTTCTTTGAGTACGACGGCCACGTGGCCCTTGGCGAAGACAGGCAGAAGCTCTTCCATCTTGGCCTCGGAGTTGAGGGTCTCGACCCGATAGGTCATGGCAGACTTAACCGGGTCCTTGAACTTTTCCCGGTTGCGCACGGTCGCAAAGAGAAGGTCTTCTTCGTCGAGCAGGCCGACGATCGTCCCGTCTTCTTCCAACACCGGCAATTGCGAGATATCATAGAGCTTCATTCGTCCGTAGGCGACCATGAGCGTGTCTTCTGGTTTAACGGTCACGGTCTGGCGCTCTGAATGCCGCCGGGAGATGAGATCGGTCAGGTCGCCCTTGGGCGGGCGCTTCAGGAAGCCCTGATCGTACATCCAATAGTCATTGTACATCTTTGACAGATATTTATCGCCCCGGTCACACACAAAAGCGACAACGCGCTTTTTCTCTGTTTGCTCGTGGCAGTATTTAAGGGCGGTCGCAAATATCGTACCTGACGAAGACCCGCCGAGAATGCCTTCTTTACGCAGAAGATCACGCGCAGCTTCAAAACTCTCCTTGTCAGAGATCGCGTAGGCTTTTTTCACCCGTGTGAGGTCACAGACGTCGGGGATAAAATCCTCGCCAATGCCTTCCACCAGCCACGAACCCACGTCATTGGGTTTGACGCCCGTATTCACATACTCTGTCAGGATCGAGCCAACCGGGTCCGCCAGCACCATCTCCACATGGGGCGCGACGCGTTCAAAGTACCGCGACAGGCCGGTGATCGTCCCACCGGAGCCAACGCCGGCGACCATGGCGTCCATGTCTTCGTCCATCTGGCCGAAGATTTCAGGGCCGGTGATTTCTTCGTGGGCGTTCGGGTTGGCTTCATTCCCAAACTGATTAACGTAAAACGCGCCCGTCTCATCCGCGATCGCCTGAGCGACCTCCTGGTAATAGTCCGGGTGGCCCTTGGCGACATCGGATCGGGTTAGGCGGACATCAGTGCCCAGAGCTTTCAGGTGGAAGATCTTTTCCTGGGCCATCTTGTCCGGCACGACGATGGTCAGCTCATAGCCCCGTTGTGCAGCCACAAGGGCAAGGGCAAGACCGGTATTGCCTGCGGTCGCCTCCACAATGGCACCGCCGGGTTTGAGAAGCCCGTCCTGTTCGGCTTGCTCGACCATGGCAAGCCCCATGCGGTCCTTGATCGACCCGCCGGGATTGTTTGCCTCCAATTTGAGGAAAAGTTCACACGGGCCGGTGTCGATATTCGAGACCTTAACCATCGGCGTTTTGCCGATCCCCTCCAGCACATTTTCGAAGACCGGGCCGAATGGCGTTTCGCGCATTAGAATTCCTCCTCAGGTGATAAGCGCGGCTTAGCCTGTCCCGGGCCGCCTCGCAATTGCCTGAAGATAATCACCCGACCTATATCGCCGGTTACCCGATGTGTTGTCCAGTGAGTGCCCACGCTAGACCGCTGCCGAACACCATGAGCGCAAGCGACAGAGCCCAGCAACGAGGCGGGCTGTTGTTGACGGTGCTGCTGCTGGTCTCAAGGGGGGTATCTTTGGGTTCTGAGAGCCGCATAACGCCGATCAGGAAAGCGAGCACAAACAGCGCTGTTGCAAGGATGGCAAACCCGTTGCCATCCAAAAGCAACCCAAAGAACCGTTCGATCGATCCTGTCGCCATGGAGCTTATCTCCCACCGATAAAGGCACGTTAAGTTTAGCGCTCTTGGGGTGGGGGCCGTCAAGCGGCGTCAGCAAATTGCAAACGGGTTCTTGCTCAAACCGATGAGGGCTGGGCCCGTTTGAGGCTGCGAACAAAAAACCTCCCTGGATGGAGCAAATCGAGGATCTCACGCTCCACCGGGGCCGGCGCCCCCGCGAGTTCCGCGGCAATGATCTCGGCACATAAGGGTGCTGTCACGAGGCCTCGGGAGCCGAGACCTGTGAGGATCGAAACCCGCGGGACATAAGCTGCCGGGGCATAGTCAAGCTGGCGGCCAAAGCGCAGGTCGTCATAGGCGGCGCCGAAATGGCCCCAGTCCGGCAACGCCCCGACCACTGGCAACCGGTCCGGTGTTTGACAGCGAATGGCAGTGCGCGAATGGACTTGGCCCTTAGCAATCAGATGGGAAAGGTCAGCGCCCACCGACGGGGTCATGTCCACGATCTTTCGGAGGGTGGTTTCAACCGCTGTTTTGGTTTCGTTCGCATCGGGCGTCGGTGCTTGCTTCGTCGCGCCGGCGGGCAAGTGATCGTAAGTGGCGCCGAAAACGACGGCCGGTTTGCCATCGGGTGACGAAAACGGCGCCAGATACGGCCCGCCTGCGATCGCAGACGTGAGGCCGATATCACCGGCCACCCAGTTGAGCTGACCGGCCGTTCCCTGGAGGGGCAACCCACGGCATTCTACCAGGCGCAGTGCGTTCCAGCCATTGGCCAGAACGAGCGCGTCGAAAGCGAGCTGCTCATGCTCGTCCGTATGGAGCTGAACGCCGGCTGGATCTGGCTCGATCTCTACAATTTCCTTACGGACGATGTCGGTCGTGCCTGTCATGGCTTTGACAAATTCAGGCGGGGAGACAATGCCCGCTTGCGGAAACACGAGATCTTCGCCATCGAGTACCATCATTTCTGGCGGTAGGATGCGAGATCCCATCAGCTTGCGATGACGTTCGCCATCCTGAGCGTTGCATGCTGTCAGGCGCACGCCACATGGATTGAATGCTGACAATGCCGCCCCGGGTGTGCTCAATGCTGTCAGTGCAAAGAGGTAAGCTGATTTGAAAAACCTGGCTGCGGGTGTATCGCCGAGATCCAGCCGCGGCATGACAAGCCCCGCGGGGTTCCCCGAGGCCCCACTTGCAAGTCCCATCGGATCGAAGATCGTTGGAGAAAACCCGTAGCGTGATAGTGCGGTGGCAAGTGACGTGCCGGCAATACCGCCGCCCAGAATCGCTATCCGCGCGCCGGGCTCCATCGCAGGTGCGCAATACGGAGATGGGCGCTCAAACCATGCGGGCCGTGGACGAGTTGGGGTGTCCTTTTGCAAGCGGGGACCCATCTTGCCACGGAGCATTTCACGCTTGTTCCCGTGTCCCGGCGCTTTCGCCACATTGAAGCCCGCGGCCGTGAGCCCTTCGCGAACTCTTCCAGCCACGGTAAACGTCGCAAGAGTTGTGTTTGGCTTTGATATTGAGGCCATGGCGTTGAAAACGTCTGTGCGCCACATATCCGGATTTCGCGAGGGTGCAAAGCCGTCCAGGAACCAGGCATCAATAGAGGCCTCAACGCGCGATAGCATGTCGGCGGCTTCGCCAAAGCAAAGGGTCAGGAATACATCATTAGTAAGCTGACGAAAATGAAGCCCCCCTGTTAATGGCGGATAGGCGGCCTGCAGCTTTGCAGTGTAGGGTGTTAGCCGCTCCCAAGGGGCATGAGCGCGCTTAAGGTCAGCGTGCGAAAGTGGGAATTGTTCAACGCTGATGAAATGAAGCTGTGCGTTTGAGGGCTTGGTCGCATTTGCCCATGCTTCCCAAGCGGCGAGAAAATTAAGTCCCGTACCAAAGCCCGTCTCGCCGATCACAAATCGACGTGCCTCTGCAAACCTGGCCGGCAGGTCATTGCCTTGCAGAAAAACATGGGCCGTTTCCGACCGTCCGTCCCCGGCAAAATAGATGTCATCAAAAAAAATGGACCGGGGCGTATCGCCGTCCCAGTCCAATCGGGCCGCCTCGATGGGCGCAGATGTATCCTCACCGTGCATGGTGAGGGTTTAGCGTCACTTCGCCGTGAAGGGGAAGAACGCTTTGAAGTCAGGCATCGCGCCAAAAGCGGTGGTCATGGATTTGTTGACCGGCTCCATGGTTTCGCGCGTTGCGTCGACCATTGTTTCGGTCATCGTGCGCATGCGTTCGATGCGCGTATCCATCAGGCGGGTCCAGTAGTCACGCTGGATTTCCATGGCGTCACCAACGGACTTAGCGCGAGCAAGCTCATTGGCGAAATCAACCGCATCGGCCACTTCCTGACGGGTGGCTTCGACGGCCTCAGCGCTCACTTCCTGGAAGCGCGACTGGGCAACTTCAAAGCTTTCGCGGCTTGCATCAAACATCTCCTGGGCACGGCCGGAGAATTCTTCAGTGTCGAAATTCATGGATTTCATGAACTCGTCATACTGGGTGCGGGCCGTTTCGGCGAAGGCGAAAGCGCCTTCTGCGTGGCCATTTTCGGTATAGCCGTTGGTGGTTTCTTTTTCCGCTGCCTTTGGCGCGGCCTTGACGGTTTTTTTAGCCGTCGTTTTCTTTGCGGTCGCTGTCATTTCATCTTCCCGATTTTGTTCAAGTTTGAAGGGCTCAAGCAAAGTCATGCCGGCGAATTAAACCTTAAAACCCGCCTTGAGGGGGTGCTTAGTGGATTTTGTGCGCCGCAACAAGCCTAAAGCCTGTGTGCGACAAAAGGTTTTTTTAGAATTGTCGCCCTAAAGATCGCGAAGTGCGCCAAGGGTCGGTCCAACGGGCCATTACTATTGCGCGAGATTACTCGGCCGTCAGGCGCAGAAGGGTATCCGCTGACGCATAACCGTCAGCTGGCACGCCTGCCGACTTTTGCCACGCCTTGAGCGCCGCCCGTGTTCCCGCGCCGACGACACCATCAACGGGGCCCGGATCAAAGCCCTTATCGATCAGCGCTTGCTGAAGCGATTTCCGCTCAGAAAGGGAAAGAGCACGGTCAGCCCGCGGCCACTCCTTCGCCAAAGTTCCACCGCTCCCGGCAACCTGCTCGGACAACAGGCTCACGGCAAGCGCGTATGAAGTTGATCGATTATATTTCAGGATCGCTTCGAAATTGCGGAATACCAGAAACGCCGGTCCTTTTGCACCCGCCGGCACAATGATCCGTCCCCGGCGGTTCGGATCAAACCGGCCGATGAGATTACCTGAGGCGGCATCTACACCTAAGGCCGCCCACTCGGCTACGGGCTTGCGCGTGGACGGCGCAGCAAGGTCATAATCGAACTCTTCCGGCAAGGTGATTTCCAGTCCCCAGCCAGTGTCCCTGTTGTAGCCCGAAACGGAAAGGTAATTTGCGGTCGATGCAAAGACATCCTCAAGGCTTGACCAAATGTCTCGTCGGCCATCGGCGTTTTCGTCGATTGCGTGAGAAAGGTATGTGGTCGGAATAAATTGGGTGTGGCCCATGGCCCCGGCCCAAGACCCTTTCAGCTCGTCCCGGGCGGCGTAGCCGTTCTGGATAATCTTCAACAAGCCGATGAGCTGTGAGCGTCCATAGGCAGTGCGTCGTCCTTGCCAAGCGAGGGTCGCCAATGCCTGGACTGCATCGTAACTGCCCATGATATCGCCATAGGATGATTCAAGTCCCCAAATGGCGACGATGGTCTCAGCATCCACGCCATATTTATCTTCAATTTGTGCCAGCAGTGTTTTGTTCTGGGCAAACCGTGTGCGGCCTTTTTCGATGCGGTTTGTTGAAAGCGCGCTGTCGAGATAATTCCAGATGGTCTGGGAGAATTCCGGCTGGTTGTCGTTTAGTTCAAATACCCGCTCATTAACGGTCACTCCCTCAAAGGCTTGTGTGACGACGTTCTGGTCGATCCCGGCGGCCGCAGCCTCGCTGCGGAAGGCCTCCAGCCAGTCGCTGAAGGAGGGTTCCTGCGCTGATGCTGGTGTGGTCATGGCATTCATGGCAGTAATGATGGCAGCCGTGCCAAGTGCACGTCTCCAGGTCGAGAACCGTTTCAGATCGTGCCCCATAAGATCCGTCCTTTCGCACCGCGGTATTTCAAGGCCCAACGGCATCTTCTTTACGTACGCCTAGATCATACCGCAGAAAACGGGCATGATTACGGCCGGTTTCGGGTTTGCAGGCCCTGTTGCTGTCGCGCCGCATCAAGCCTCTGAATTCGTAAACGCATGGTTAACCTTGACCTGGAGAGGTCTTACCTCGGGACCCGTTTGGCGGATGAGGGGAGGGAACCCCTCGTGCGAGAGAGGCATTCCATTGGCGTTACCGGGAACTGATCTCAGTCGAATGCCCGGTGAAAGCTAATCTGCCGCGGTGCTCTTCCCGTCCCAGCAAAGTCGATCGCCATGAGACTGTCCCCTGCGTCTCTCACCGACCATGTGAGGTCCAGATCCGAGGCTCGGTGAAATCCGAAGCGCGGGTAATAGTCTGCATGCCCCAGAACAATGAGAAGATCGACCCCTTCGTGTTTGCAATGCCTAACGGCTGCCGTGCAAAGCGCCGAGCCGACCCCTGCCCGTTGATGAGAGGGTAAAACCGCCACCGGCGATAGCCCTAATGCCACACCATGCAAGGCGGGCGAGCAAGTCACCGGGCTCAAGGCACAATAGCCAATTGGGACGTCATGTTCGACAGCGAGAAACTCTGCTGCCATAGCATTGTCTTCCCACAGGTCGGCGACGATTGGTGCGACGGGCTCGTCCCCGAAGGCGGCCTCAACAATCGCGAGAATGGTCTCTTGATCACTTTTAGTTGGAGGGCGGATCAGTAGCTCAGTCATCGGAACGGTCGCTATCTTGGATCCAGTTGGGCTTTCGCTTTTCAAGAAAGGAAGAAATGCCTTCTCGCCCTTCGTCGCTGGCGCGAACCCTTGCGATGCGACCGGCAACATCTTCTAGCAGAGCATCATTGATCGGCTTATGGGAAACGGCCTTGATCAGGTCTTTGGATTCCCGCTGGGCATCCGGGCCACTCGCCAGCAGGTTTTCCAGCAAGCCTTCAAGCGTTGCTTCCAGTTGTGCGCCCATGGCGACCATGTGCGCCAGATGAAGCCGTCTTGCGGTCTCTGCATCGAACCGTTCGCCGGTGAGGAACCAGCGGCGTGCCTCGCGCGGGCCGATGGCGCGGACAACAAACGGTGAAATAACCGCGGGGATCAGCCCAAGGCGTACTTCGGAGAGCGAAAAGAAAGCCTCTTCCGCCACAAGGGCGATATCGCAGGCCGCGGCGATGCCGACACCGCCGCCGAGCGCCGGTCCATTGACCAAAGCAATCACTGGCTTGTGGCAGTCATGGATTGACGCGAGCATATGGGCGAGGCGACGGGCGTCATTCTTATTCTCCGCAGACGAATAATCTGCCACACGGCGCATCATGTTCAGATCAGCTCCAGCGCTGAACACCTTCCCTGCACCCGTTAGAACAACTGCGCGCACGGTGTTGTCGCCATTGGCCCGGCCCATGGCATTACAAATATCGTCGATCAGTTCTTCGTCGAACGCATTGCGCACGTCCGGGCGGTTCATGGTGAGGCGGAGGACGCCGCGGCGGTCAATGGTGGTGATAAGCTTCTGGTCTTTCATGGTGGGCATTTCCTCGCATTTGCCACTCACAACTTTTGCACGTTATCATGGATGAGTGGTGGGACTTATTGGTCCTATGTTTCCTCGGGCGGGTGCGGATATTCCTGACCAGTAAGGTTGGCCGGCGATTTGCCCCCTACCTCTCTAGCATTGAAGTCGTTCAAGGGTAGACCGTAACTCATCCGGCAAGCGGACTGGCCGCCGGGTTTGCCGATCTACATACACATGGATGAAATGTCCCTCCGCAGCCGGACTTTCCTGACTGGCCTCGAAGATCCCCAGCTCATAGCGGACGGACGAATTTCCCAGCCGAGCCACACGCAAACCCCCTTCCAATTGGGCCGGAAAAGCGAGCGGCGCGAAATACCGGCAGCTTGTTTCAACCACTAGGCCAATGGTGTCGCCGTTTTCGAAATCGAGAACGCCTTGGGCCATGAGGTATCCATTCACCACGGTGTCGAAATAGCTGTAGTAGACGACATTGTTAACATGTCCGTAGACGTCATTATCGGCCCACCGGGTTTGTAGTGGTGCGAGGTAGGGATAATCGGATCTCTGTGTTGTCGGAGCAGCCATAAAGGGTCATTCGGTGAGGTGTTGTATTCCGGTACCAGTCGCCGTGCACTCTTGCCCGCGAAAGCCTCCTTTCTGGCCCTCCTCACTTGACGCTGCAAGGGTCGTCGCCGCGAAATAGGACACGTGCTTGATAGGGGCGGGCATTGGGGTGAGGGACAACATGGCAAAACTACCATTTCTGCGGCCAGGGCTGGAAGCGATATTGTTTGGCTTTGAACGGATTGGGATGATTATCCGCATCGCGTGGCTGCCTTTGCTTCTAACATTCGCAGTAATCGCAGGGATGATTGGTTTCTTCATGGTCGACACTGGCGCTTTCGACCGGGTGTACGAAGCGATGGAGGTTGTCGCAGAAGAGGGCGAAGACGGACTTGAGACATTTGAGGTTGAACTGGAAGACGCCTTTATCGACGATGCAGAGTTTATCGGTGCCTACTTCGTTTTCAACGTCGTGATGATGGTTGTGCCGCTGATTCTGATGGCGTGCGTCTATGTGGCGGTGATGCGGGCGGCGACCCTCGCGGCCTATGAACCGCCGACTTTGCCTTTCTATTTTGCCCTTGGTGGCCGGGAATTGCGCTACGCGCTTGTGACGTTGCTTTTGATCGTGTTGGTCTTCGTGATCATGATTGCAATGTTCGCCCTGATCGGGGGTGTGACGGCAGGCGGCGCCGCGATAGCTGACACTTTTGGCATTGTTGAATCACCCATCTTTGCAGCTCCCATGGCGGCGATTGTGGTTGCAATCGTGATTGCTGCGCTGATCATCGGCGTGCGGTTCCTGCCGGTTCTGCCCCTTGCAGCGATCGAAAACCGGATCTCGTTCGGGGATGCCTGGCGGCTGACGTCTGGGAATTCCTTCCGGCTCCTGATAGCTGGGGCGTTCTTCCTCGCCATGCTCCAGGGCACGTTGTTCGTCGTCTTCTTGATGGTATTTATCCCGACGCTAATCGTCTTGGCGATTGTCGGCAGCCTTGCTGCTGCCATCAGCAATATTCTTGCGGGCATCGTCGTATTTATCGGCGTTTTGATTGCCATTGCCGGTTTTATTGGTTTTGCGGCGTTTTCCGTTGGGGCCCAATCGGCGTTTCCCGGCCGGGTCTATGCCTACCTCACCAATTGCGGCGAGGACTGCAAAATCTACTGACTTGCCTACACACTGGGGGGCAGGAGCACTCGCGCCGCTAAAGGACTTCCGTGTACAGCGTGAGTGCGTCGGTGTAGGTCATCTCGCGCGGATTATTCTGGAGGAGACGGTCGATTTTCATTACGTCCTCGGCCATGCGCGGCAGGTCATTGTGGGAGACGCCGACTTCCGAGAGCCGCTGTTCGACACCGGTGCCCGCGCAAATCGATGTCAGCTTGGCAATGAACGCATCGGCCCGATCGGCAAAGTCACCGGTGCTGTCAGCCCCGATCACATCGCCAAGCTCCGCATAAAGCGGCGCGGCCTCGCTGGCGTTAAACTTCAGGACTGGCGCTAGCATTAGCGAGTTCGAGAGCCCGTGCGGCACATGAAAAATCGCGCCCAATGGATACGCCATGGCGTGGACTGCGCCGACCGGGGCATTGGCAAAAGCTTGCCCGGCGAGCATTGCCCCAAGGGCCATATTGGAACGGGCATCGATGTCATCCGGCGTGTCGCAGGCCGCATTGATATTGTTCGCCAAGAGCGCAAGGGCCTCGCGGGCGAGGGCATCCGACACGGGGTTCTTTTTAATTTTGGACGTGTACCCCTCAATGGCGTGGACCATCGCATCGATGCCAGTGGCTGCCGTGACATGCCGCGGTGCCGTGAGTGTCAGGGCTGGATCGACGATGGCAAGATCCCCGTAGAGCTGATCGGCGACGACGCCCATCTTCTGATCGTCTTCTGTCGTGATGACCGAAATCGAGGTGACCTCTGAACCGGTCCCGGCAGTGGTGGGCAGCAGGACGAGCGGGGCTCGCGCACCAGTCACATTGTCCGTACCGTAAATATCTTCAAGGGACTGACTTGAGGCCATCAGGACGGCGATGATCTTCGCGGTATCAAGGGATGAGCCACCCCCGAACCCGATGACACCGTCTGCCTTGTGAGCGCGAGCCGCCTCAACGGCCCGTTTGACGACCGCCGCCGGTGGGTCAGCTTCCACGCCATCAAACAGGAGATAGTCGAGCCCTTCCACTTGCAGGTTCTTGATGGCAGTTTCGGCGAGGCCTGCCGCCATGACGCCCTTGTCGGTCACGAACACCGGGCGTTTCATGCGGTCCTTCACCAGCGCCCCGAGCCGCGCGGCAGCGCCCACTTCAAAGAGGATCGACGGAACGGTTTTGAACGTGAAAGTCATGGGTCGGCCTCATTTGTTGACGCTATAAATTAACGGATTTTGACGTCAAAGGTCGACTCAGAGTGGCATATTCTGTAACACCGTTTGAAAAGAAGGGCCTGATGAGTGGCCCAAGTTTTTTGTTTCTTTCTGTATTTGTTGTTTGCGTCCCCCCGACCTGTCGAGAACTTCGCTTCAGAAAGGACGAGCGATGCAACGATCGATTTTTGCCGCCTTCGCGGTAACCTCTGTGCTATCCGCCTGTACAACCTTGGAAGCTGTCCGAAACGATGCGATGAGGATTGAGTATTTCTCGCCTAGCATCATCGAGGACGATACAGGTCAATTTTCGCGTACATTCATATTTTCGGAAAATTTTCCCTTTCGGCTTCGGGCAAACTTCATTCCGAATTCGTTTCCGGAAACTGCAGTGACAGCCCAAAAGACTCTTTGGTTCAGACCACTGAACTTACCAAAGGAGGAAATTTTTCATTTCGGGGCGGACGGAAGCACGGTGATTGGCGTAAAGGATTTTCCGTTTGACGCACAAAGCCTTGTGGTTCGTGGCGAAGGTGACGGACCAGGGCGTTTTAGTTGTGAGCGTCGAGAGGATCCTGAACAATTAGTATCAACTTCCGGGTGGTATGAAGTCTGCGATCAGCGCTTAAGCTTGAGTGAAGGTTACTACGCGTTCCAGTGGAAGTGGAAAACCGAAGCGGGCGTCGAATTTGTTTCACCCCCACAACCTAGGGTCCTTGAGGTTGTTCTCGATGCAGATGGTTATAATCCGGCTGGTGAGTGAACGAGTTCCCTATTCAATAGGATGTTCCTAAAGGTTCATTCAAACTGCGCGGTTGGCGTGGACTCTGAAAGCTCCAGCTCGTCGGCATTCATGCCCTCCTCGATATGCTCAAAGAGCGGGGTGGTCATGTAGCGCTCACCAGTATCGGGCAGCATACAGAGGATCGTCGCACCGGTTTCGGCTTTTGCCGCAATCTCCAAGGCGACGGCGAAGGTTGATCCGCCGGAAACGCCCGTGAAAATCCCTTCATGGGTGGCAAGGTTGCGCGCGCATTTAGTCCCATCGGCCCCTGAGACCTTGACCACATCGTCAATATTGCCTGCCTCGCGGATTTCCTCTGCAATCAGAGGAATAAAGTCCGGCGTCCACCCCTGGATGGGATGGGGCGTCCAGGCTGGATGGCTGGCGGCGGCGGACCCGTCCTTTTGGCGTTCCTGGGGACTGCCGTCGGTCAGGAGAGGGGCAACGTCTGGTTCGGCCACGATGATTTTCGTCTCGGGGCGTTCTTTTTTCAAAACTCGCGAAACGCCGGTCATCGTCCCGCCGGTGCCGTAACCGGTGACCCAATAGTCGAGCGGCTCGCCGGCAAAATCATTGAGGATCTCCCGGCCTGTGGTGTGCTCGTGAATGTTCGGGTTGGCTTCATTTTCAAACTGGCGGGTCATGAACCAGCCGTTTTTCTCGGCCAGTTCCTTGGCCTTCTGGATCATGCCGGTTCCCTTCAAAGGCGCGGGCGTGAGGACGACTTTCGCGCCTAGAAACCGCATCAATTTTCGCCTTTCAATGGAAAAGCTCTCGGCCATGACGATAACTAAGGGATAGCCTTTCTGGGCACAGACCATGGCAAGGCCGATCCCGGTATTACCGCTGGTCGCCTCGACCACCGTCTGGCCGGGCTTCAGTGCGCCGGTTTGTTCGGCCGCTTCAATGACGCCCATGGCAAGCCGATCTTTTACCGAGCCTAACGGATTGAACGCTTCGATCTTGACCCAGAGGTTCACGCCATCCGGCCCCAGACGATTAATCCGGACGACAGGCGTGTTGCCGACAGTCTGAACAATGTTTTCGTACTTGGTCATATCTCGCGTCTCTCCTCGCGTGTGAACGGAAACTAGTTGAACCTCACCAGCCGGCCCGGCCGTTGATTTGTAATCTGATCGTTTGCAATCACCTGCGCCCCCGCGACCAGCGTCGCACGATAGCCTTCCACTTCCTGGAGAAGCCGTTGGCCACCAGCGGGCAGGTCCTGGACCATTCTAGGTGCCTTCAAGGAAAGGTTGTCGTAGTCAATGACGTTGATGTCGGCGCGCAAGCCGACCTTCAAGCGGCCCCGGTCTTCAAGGCCCAGATAGTCCGCTGCATCAGCGCTCAGCATGCGCACTGCTTTGGAGAGCGCCACTTTGTCAGTCTGCCGGTCACGGGTCCAGTGGCTCAACAGATAGGCCGGGAAGCTCGCGTCACAAATCGTGCCCACATGGGCGCCGCCGTCTGATAGCCCGAGCAGGGCTTTCGGGTGAGACAGCATGGTGTGGACATTATCGTAATTGAAGTCGGTGTAGTTATAGACCGGGAAATAGATCAGCTGATGGCCGTCAAGCTCCAGTAGGGTGTCGTAGAGCTTCTCCATGGCCGTGACCCCGTCGCGGCGGGCCTCTGCGCCAAGGGACTGGTCAATGCTTTGTTCATAGTCAGGTTCTTCGCCAAGGCGGAACAGCTTGTTGGCAACAAGTTCAACGCCGGCAATGAAATTGTCGACCATGGGCGGTACGGATGACCCTTCGCCGGCAAGTTTTACCGGCTTGTCAGCAAGACACCGGCGCTTGAAGTCCGGATCGCGCATAATCGCCACCCGCTCATGGAGTGGTTTGTCGGCGATTTCGCGGTAGGCCGGCTGACCCATGATCGCATGGAACGTGCACTGAAGGCCGGTAAAGACGCCAATGGCTCGGGGCGCAACTTGCACGCGGAAATCAATGCCGTCAGCGTTCAGGCGTTCGGTTTCTTTCAGGATCCGCTGCCACTGGTCCGGCGCGAAATCCCGCTGCATGAGCGAGAAGGACGCGGGCCGGCCGCCGCCGGCGCGCACGAATGCTTCCACCAGGGCAAACTCGTCTTCGAATTGCTCCTCAGGGCGTTCCAGATTGAAGTCGCTGACCCCTTGCAGAACGCCGCGCGTGCCTTTGAGACAAGAGGCGAGGGCGGTGAGTTCTTCCCGGCCAGCTTCTGAAGACGGCGTCCAGTCGCCATCGGCGGTCCGGTGGACGTCCGTGCGCCCAATGGAAAATCCGCAAGCCCCGGCGCTCAGCGCTTCATTGAGGGCCGCTTGCATCGCTTTCAGGTCGTCCTCGCTCGCTTGCTCATTGTAGATGGCGCGCTCGCCCATGGCATAGACCCGGATTGGGTCGTGGACCGCCATGACGGCAAAATCGATCGTGTGCGGCAGACTGTCGATTTTATCAAGGTACTGACCAAAGCTCTCCCAGCCCCAGGAGATCCCTTCGTGAAGCGCCGTGCCCGGGATATCTTCAACGCCCTCCATCAGGCGGATGAGCCGGTCGTGGTCGGTTGGTTTGACCGGGGCAAAGCCGACGCCGCAATTGCCCATGACAGCGGTTGTCACGCCAAAATTCACCGACGGGCGTAATTCTTCGTCCCAGGTGACCTGCCCATCATAATGGGTATGCAGATCAATAAAGCCCGGTGTGACGATTGCACCTTCGGCATCGATGGTCCGGTCGGCCGCAGCGGCGCAAGCGCCGATTTCGGCAATGCGCCCGTCCTTGATGCCGATATTGGCATGCACGCCTTCTTTCTCTTGATCGTGGGGGCCGTCGCCTCCGTTGCCGTCGAACACAAGACCGTTCTTAATGATCGTATCAAAAGCCATGGGCGCCTCTCCCGATTGTCAGCGGCGAATTTGGCATGTCAGTCTAACTGACCGCGGCCGCGCGCTTGTCGATATTCCTGAACAGCCAGACCATAGCCGTTCCGCCAACCAGGTGCCAAATGCCCCAGGCAGCAGCGATAGCGGCCGCCCCGCCAAGGCCATTGAGCTGGCTGAGGAGGATGACCAGGGCGAGGCCGGAATTCTGGATGCCGACTTCGATGGTCATGGTGCGTCGGGACGGTCCGTCTGCGCCAAGAACGCGGCCAGCGAGCCAGCCGGTCCCAAAGGCGAGGGCATTGTGAATAATCACAATGGGACCAAAAACCGGTATCGCGGCGAAAAGGGTGCCGATGAACTTCCAGGTGCCGTAGACCACGGTCGTGGCAAGACAGGCAGCGCCCATCCGAGCGATGCGCGAAGTCCAGCGGGCTGCTATTCCAGGCGCGCGCCAGGCGATCATCATACCGGCTGTCAGCGGCACGGCCAGCAGGACGAAGGTCTGGCCAAGAAACGCGACCGGATCGAATTCAATCGATTGCAGGAGGTTCGCAGTGGGCTCGTAAAGCCCTGACCAGAACAGGATCGAGGCCGGGGTCAACAGGGCGGCCGCGAGGCTCGATGTGGCGGTGAGGGCCACTGAAAAGGCGATATTGGCCCGCGCAAAATGCGAGAACATGTTGGACGATGCCCCGCCGGGACAACAGGCAACGATGATCATGCCAAGCGCGATGGACGCCATAGGTTGGAGCGCAAAGATCAGCAAAAGCGTTACAAATGGCAACAGGACGATCTGGGCCAACGCGCCGCCGGCAAAGAGCACAGGACGCTCTCGGATGAATTTGAAATCCGACGGTTTAAGACCCAGCGCGATCCCGAACATGATGAGCATCAGGGAGATCGCGATCCCGGTACGGACGACCGGGTCGATGTCGATGATGAGCGCGTCGAGGGCGCTTGCGTCCATGTTAGTGCGCTCGCTTCAATCGCCTAGAAAGGAATATATTTTGGGTAGAGTAGTTGCAAGACCGTCAGCATAAAGAGCGCAATGCAAACCCAGAATGTTAGCCTTTGACGGAGGGGGCCATACCATTTCGGTAACCCACCGATTTCAACTGCCCGCAAGTCTCGCATGAGCAGATAAACAAAAACGAGGATCAAAACGATGCAGGAGATTGCCATCGTGTTGATGGAGAACATGTTCGGTAGGATTGTTGCCCACGCAACAAGCGCCGCCATCATGGACGGGAGCAATGATGAGTTGCTACGGGAAGTGCCTGTCAGCTGAGCGCCAGCTCCCATGCCCGCCATGTAAGAAGCAATAATTGCTCCATAGTAGATGGCGGCATCGGCAAGCTTAAATGCCATGACCTCGTTGACCCAAATGAGCCCCCATCCCCCGATGGCCCCAATCATAAAGGGGAACAGACCCAGATAGCCGAGAGTTGTCAGCTCTCTTTCTTTATTGTCCATACCGCACCCCTCATAAGTAGGCCCCTAGAAGATCTCATGGGACTTAGTCCACATAGCATAGCTATCAGGTCAAGAAAAAAGCCGCATCCAGTAGGGAAGCGGCTTTAAGCAATGATGATTGAACAGATTTATTTATGCGCCAGGGCGTTCGTTGGCGGCTTCGTTCGGGATCAACGGGTTCCAGGAAGCGACTTCGTCTTGAATGCGGGTGCGCACATCCGGGGAAAGCGCTTCACCGACACCCTGGCCGAGCGCGCCAGCCTGTTCGTCGCCGTTTTTCGCTGCAAGGCTGTACCAAAAATAGGACTTTTCCCGGTCCTGAAGGCCCGCTGGATCGCCCTCCGCGCTCGGATGGTAGGTCGCACCGAGGTTGTATTGGGAATCCACAAGGCCGTGATTGGCGGCCTTGGTGAACCATCCGACGGAAACGTTGATGTCGACCTCGCCGCCGTCGCCCCGGGCTGACATCACGCCAAGGCGGTGCATCGCAAGGATATTGCCGCCATTGGCAGCGCGTTCAAACCAGAGCCGAGATTGTTCCAGATCTTTTTCAACGCCCCGCCCCGTCTTGAACAATTCGCCGAGCTGTAGCTGTGCGGGTGGATGTCCAAGGGCGGCAGCTTCCTGGAGAGTTTTGATGGCATCAGCCTGTTCAGCGTCCGTCGTTGCAGTGCTGAGGGCTTCAATGGATTGCAGGAACAGCGCCCGTGGCTGGATAAGGTCGTCCTCGTTTGCCTGCAAGAGAGTGCTCTCGCTATCGCGAAAAGCAGGTGTCGCCAGCCGATCATCGCTCGTCCCTGCGTTTCCAACGGTGTCTGACCCATTGCTCGCAACCGCTCCCTGGGTTGGACGGTCAAAGGTGAGGGACGGCGTTGCCTGTTGGCTGCCGGTAAGGAGGTCTTTTGCGAGGAATGCCAAAACGGCAAGGGTCAAGACGATGCCGATCACGAGCACAATGGTGACAGGCCCGGCGGTCATCACCTGCAGGCCGCCGGACTTTTTGTGGCCTTCGTCGTCGGCAAGGGCCGCACCAAGATCGTCCAGGTCTTCCAAAGGAGAGTCGCTGACACTTCCCTCTGTAGACGGAACGGAATCTGCTAATGTACCGTCGTTTGTCTTTTTGCCGGGAAGGAGGGATTTGAGTTTCGCCAAAGGGCCCTTGGGCTCGTCCGTGGTCTCCTCAAGATTGGAATCGGTCTTGTCGGTATCTGGCAAAAGCTCATCGGCGACCAGCGGTGCGTCCGTGCCGCCCTTTTTGGCTTCTGCAGCGCGCAGAGCCTCCACCTTTTTGCGTTTGGCCTTTGCTAGCAGGATTGCCCGCTGCTTTGGGGTCAGTTTGCGCTTGGACCTTGGCTTTTTCGAGTCTTCTTCGGCGCGTGCCGCTGCCTCACGCGCAGCTGCTCGTGCGGCTTTCAAGTAATTGCCGCCAGCACCTTTTTCTTCTGTCGGTTCGGTCTCACTGACAAAGGGAGGCACTTCTTCCCCGGCTTCTTCCCCGTCCGTATCCGGTTCGGCGGGGTGACGACGACCGAATGGCGGCGGCGGCGTATCCTCATCGAGGTCCAGGTCATCCAGGACGCCCATGGCATCGTCTAGGTCGCCCTTTTCGCTGGCAGGTTGGCTCTCGGCGGCGGCTTGTTGAGCGGCGCCGGGCACACCGGCCACGGATGGTGCTTCTGTCTGGTCCGGAACAGCTTGTTGAGCGCTCGGGTTATTCGGCGCAGCGCTCTCATTATCGTCGCCGAAGCCGAATGCATTGCGAACATCGTCGAGGATTGATTTCTGGGAGGCTGATGCTTCAGCTGTCTCCGGCCGAGTGTCGTTCGTAGATTTCGTCTCCGCAGATGTCGCGGCAGTCTCGCCGTCAAGGTCAAAGTCGAAATCGTCAATCGCTGCGAATGGATCGCTCTCGGCGCTCTCGGCACTGACGGTTGATCCGTCCGTTTCCGGATCAAGCATATCGAATGGATCAGTTGCACCACTCGTCGGATCTTGTGCGGCATCACCCGCCGATAGACCCCCATTGGTTTCCTGATCACCGGAGAGATCAGGATCACTCAGCAGATCAAGATCGGGCAGTTCCAGTTCCGGCACATCCGCCGGAGCCCCGGCTGTTCCGTCCAGATTCGTTGCTGCTTGCGGCGCAGGCGGCGTCTCTTCTATATCGAGCTCTGCGAACGCGCTCTCAATTTCGTCCTGAAGATCCAAAAGCTCCGGGTCGATTTCGTCGATGTCGATCTCGGTTATGGGGCCTTCGTTTGAACCAGTTCCAGGACCTACCTGCGAGGTAACATTCGTTGTCGCCTCAGTCCCTGCAGTGCCGGCTAGATCGCCGACGCCAGACGGAGAGACCAATTCAGCGCGCGATAGAAGGTCAGCGGGATTGACGCCATTTGCTTCTTGGCCCTCGCCCGATTGTAGGTCTGGCAGCTGAAGTTCCGGGATTTCTTCGTCGGCGGTGTCGCTGACCGCATCTGTCGCCAAAAGCGCGGCGGGTAAGACGTCGGAACTCGCGCTTTGTTGAAGGTTTGGCATCCCTTCGGTGTACTGTTGCTCGAGCCTTGCAAGGGCAGCTTCGACGGTCCCTGAAAGTTCGCTCAGCCGATGATCGGTTTGCTCTGAGATCACGGTCATTGCCGTTTGCAGATCCCTGCGAGTTACCGCGTCCGGCGAAACCGTCGGTGACGGGGCTGCTTGCTCGGAAAGCAATTGGTCGCGCAATCCAGCAATTGTCTCGGAGACTTTCTGAACGCCCTCTGCGCTGCGCCGTTCGGCCTCATCAATCTGGCCGGACAACCGCTCAATTGACGTTTCAAGCGCGCGGATCTGGTCGCCGCCCCGTTTGATCTCATCGCCCAAAACGCGCAAGCGCTTGCCGGTGCGCTCGACAAAGGTCGGATCGGTCTCAGCCGTGACCTCTGCTTTTGCATTTGCCGCTTCCGAGGCGATTTTTTCTGCCCGGGCGATGCGGGTGCTGAGCCCCTCAATGGCAATTTTCAGATGATCGAGCGCAGCATTCGTTGCGGCGTCCTCGCCACTCTTTCGGTCTTCCAGGCGGTCGAGGATCGTCTTTAGCTGGCGCTCTTGGGAGTCGAGCCGCTCAACGCTGGTCTTTTGAGTTGTTTCAAACTGCACCGCCATCTGGGCGACCGCTTTTTCAAGCGCCATCAACGCGTCGATCCGCTGGCGATCGGTGGATTTTTCTTCAAGGGTTGCGACCCGCTCTGAGAGTTCGGCGGTATCGCCAGCCGGAGAAGATCGCTCAAGACGTTGGACCCGCTCGACAACCCCACCGAAATTGCGTGCGAGATCTTGCACGGCTTCGGCGCCTTTTTCCTCTGCGGCCGTCACTTTGCGCCCAAGAAGACTGATCGCTTCCGCAATTTCCCTGACCTGGGCTTCGCTGACCCCGCCATTCTCCCCAGCGTCCTGGATCATGGTGTTAAGCCACTCGCCAAGGGTCATCCCGTTGGCGCGAGCTTTTTCCTTAGCGGTTTCCCGGGCATCGCGGTCGATCCCCTTGATGCTCCATGGGGTTACGGATTTTGATTTTTGTTCACTGGCCGTCACGGCACCGCCTCGGAAGAAATCTGGAATTTATGCTCTCTCACCGCACCGATCGGCACAGTAAACCTCAACATTCGCCTAAGCTGTTTCGGATCGGGCGCAAACCCTTTTGTGGCGAGCATTTTCCCCTGAAACGCTGAGTCTGATCAGTGTCGGTTAATCAGGGGTTAACGCGTGGCTTGCGCCCCGTCGATGTCATTTCAGGTGGTGTTTTGGCGCTCAGGTTTGCCGCGACTCTTGGACATGCCCAGGTCGCTTCCGTCGATTTCCCCTGGGGGTTATCATCCGTCGTGGAATGACCGCCGTCGCTATTCGATCTCACTTGTTCTGCGCTCGTTTGATGCGTTGATGCGAAAACAGGAACTTAGGAAGAATTTTCTAAGCGGCGAACTTAGGTTCTCACCATGATCCCTGCGGTGCCCGCGGATGATGTGGGAACGCACAGGACTTCGAAGGATTCGGCTCCGGCCGGGTCGGGCTGACAAAGATGCGACAGGGGAACGCCCCCGTGCCAAGGGAAGGAAAAACGAGATGACCACCTATACGCCGCCAGTCCGGGACATGCAGTTCGTCCTGAACGACGTTTTGCAAATGTCGAAGTATTCAAACCTGCCGGGCTTCGCTGATGCCAGCGAAGACATGATCAACGCCATTCTGGAAGAAGGCGGCAAGCTGACGGCAAACGTGCTCCATCCGCTGAATCAAGTCGGCGACGAAGAAGGGTGCGTGCGCAACGAAGACGGATCCGTCAAAACGCCGACCGGCTTTAAAGAAGCTTACGATCAGTTCCGCGAAGGCGGCTGGCAAGGCCTGTCATTTGATCCCGAATATGGCGGTCAGGGCCTGCCTTACATTCTCTCCGTTGCATTTAACGAGATGGTTTCCGCTTCCAACATGGCGTTCGGTATGTATCCGGGTCTTGCTATGGGCGCGGCAAACGCTCTGCACGCGCACGGCTCTGACGAGCAAAAGCAAAAGTACCTGCCGAAAATCGTCTCCGGCGAATGGGGCGGGACCATGAACCTGACCGAGCCCCACTGCGGCACCGACCTTGGCTTGCTGCGCACCAAGGCCGTCCCACAGGGCGACGGGTCCTACAAGATCACTGGCCAGAAGATCTGGATCTCTGCCGGTGAGCAGGACATGGTCGACAACATTATTCACCTCGTCCTTGCCCGGATCGAAGGAGCGCCAGAGGGCGTCAAAGGCATCTCGCTCTTTGTTGTGCCGAAATACATGGTCAATAATGATGGCTCGCTCGGAGAACGCAATGGCGTCGTGTGCGGTGGTCTTGAAAGCAAGATGGGCATTCACGGCAATGCCACTTGCGTCATGAACTATGACGATGCAACGGGCTGGCTCGTGGGCGAGGAACATAAAGGCCTCAAGGCCATGTTCGTTATGATGAACGAAGCGCGCCTTGGCGTTGGCATTCAGGGCCTGGCGATTTCCGAAGTCTCTTATCAGAATGCGGCTGAGTTTGCCCGCGATCGAATTCAGGGCCGCTCGCTTACCGGAACCAAGGCGCCTGACAAAGCCGCCGACCCAATCATTGTGCACCCTGACGTGCGCCGGATGCTTTTGGAACAGAAAGCAACGGTCGAAGGCGGGCGCGCATGGATGTACTGGTCAGCGCTTCAGGCTGACCTCAGCCATAAGTCCGAGGACGAAGCAACGCGCGAGCGCGCTGACGATATTCTGGGTCTGATGACACCGGTCCTGAAAGCCTACCTCACTGAAAAAGGCTTTTGGCATGCGTCGACTGCGCAGCAGGTCCTCGGCGGGTCAGGTTATACCCAGGAGTGGGGACTGGAACAGTTCGTGCGCGACGCAAAAATCGCCATGATCTATGAAGGCACCAACGGCATTCAGGCGCTTGACCTCGTCGGCCGGAAACTGCCAGCTAATGGCGGCCGCGCGATCCAGGCGTTTTTTGCGGAGATGGATGATTTCATCAAAGACAATCAGGGTAATGAGGAGCTGAAGCCTTACCTTGATGGCCTCGCCAGTGCGAAGGGTGATCTCGTCGATGCTACCCAGTGGCTGATGCAGAATGCGTTTGCCAATCCGGACAATGCAGGCGCTGCGTCCGTTGACTATCTGCAGTTGATGGCGCTCACATGCCTTGCCCATGGCTGGGCACAGCTCGCCAAAACGGCGATTGAACGCAAAGCGGAGAACCCTTCCGACACGTTCTTTGCCAACAAACTGATCACCGGCGATGTTTTCCTGAAGCGGATCCTGCCAGATACCGCCTCACTCGTCGTGAAACTGAAGTCTGGCGCAGAGCCGATCATGAGCCTCGACGCCGAAGCCTTTTAAAGGATTTAAACGTTCCCAGTTTAAGGGCGGACCCGAGCTTTTGGGTACCGCCCTTTTCTTTGGCTGACTTTATTTGCAGGGGCCGGTTGTTGTCAGGAAAATTTGGCCTATTTTGCTCCCGAAATAACGTGCTCCCCACGTTCGATCTGAAATCAATGAGGAAAATCCATGCGTAAACTGCTGCTTCTCGCCCTTCTTGGTACCACGGCTCTTGCAGCCTGCAGCGGAGAAGGGGCCAGCGACCGCCGCGAGGCCGCACGCGCTGCCGCCGCAAAAGCCGCCACACCTGAAAACATCGCTGCGGAGACTGAGCGGCTCAGCCAGTGGTTCAAAGTGAAATGGCAGGAAGAACTCGATTTCTCGCCCATGTTCAAAACCTACCTTGGCATCAAAGAAGACTACGACAAGATCGACGACATGACCGAGGGCACGGCCGCCCGCCAGTTGGCATGGCGTCGGGCCGCTGTTGCGGAGATGAAAGAGCAGTTCGACTACCGCTTACTCTCTGACGACGCTAAGCTCTGGTATGACGCCTACGCCTATGAGCTGGAGCAGCAAGAGCGCTCTGAGCCCTTCGGCCGCCGCGGCTATGTCATGCATCAAATGTATGGACCGCATGCGGATCTTCCCAACTTTCTGATCAATTTCCATCGGGTTGAAACTGTCGATGACATGGAAGCCTACATCGCCCGCCTTTCCGGCGTGGCGCGGGCGCTCGGCCAAGCACTTGACCGGGTACAGATCAATGCAGCCGAAGGTGTGCATGCACCGAAGTTTGCTTATGAGGCCGTCATTGAACAATCGCGCGCTCTGATTACTGGCGCACCGTTCGATCCCGTCGCTGAAGCGCCAACCCCTTCAAAAAACGAAGAGGAAAGCGAAGAAGAAGCCGAGGCCGAGGCAGTCGCTGAGGCTGTGTCTGAGCCCGCACCGTCTCCCCTGTTGGCTGATGTGAACGCAAAGCTGGCGACGCTGGTTGAGACCGAAACCATCGATGAAGCGCAGGCAGATGAACTGCGCGGCCGCGCTGTCGCCGCGCTCCTCGACCACATTAAACCGGCCTACGAGGCGATTATCACCTGGGTCGAAGCCGACATGGCGAACTCGCCGGACGTCGCCACAGGCGTTGGCATTTTGCCTGATGGTGAAGCATTCTATACGGAGCGTCTCGCCTATGCTTCGACCACAAACATGACCCCCGATCAGGTGCACCAGATCGGCCTCGATGAGGTCGCGCGCATCCGGGCGGAGATGGAAGCCATCAAGGAACAGGTCGAGTTCGACGGTACGCTGGAAGAGTTCTTCAAGTTCGTTCGCGAAGATGACCAGTTTTATTACGACAACACCGATGAAGGCCGGGAAGCCTATCTGGAAGCGGCGCGGATGCACCTGGCGGCGATGAACGAAAAGCTGCCGGAAGCGTTCGGTATTCTCCCGAAAGCAGAGCTTATCGTGAAGCGCGTAGAAGCGTTCCGGGAGCGTGACGGGGCAGCTCAGCACTACTTTACGGGCACCCCGGATGGATCTCGTCCTGGCATTTTTTATGCGCACCTTTCCGACATGAAAGCGATGCCAATCCCGCAGCTGGAAGTGATTGCCTACCATGAAGGCAATCCAGGTCATCACATGCAGCTTTCTATTGCACAGGAGATGGAAAGCCTGCCTGACTTCCGTGGCCAGGCCGGGTTTACTGCATTTGTCGAAGGCTGGGCGCTCTACTCAGAGCTCCTTTCCAAAGAGCTGGGCGCCTATGAAGATCCGTATTCGGACTTTGGTCGCCTGACGACGGAAATCTGGCGCGCGATCCGCTTGGTTGTCGACACGGGACTTCATTCCAAAGGGTGGACCGAGCAAGAAGCGATCGATTACTTCACGGCGAACTCGCCAGCGGCCGCGGGCCAAATCAAGTCGGAAGTCCAGCGCTATATCGTTCTTCCAGGCCAGGCGACAGCCTATAAAATTGGCATGCTGAAGATTGTGGAGCTGCGGGCAAGAGCAGAAGAAGAGCTTGGCGAAAACTTCGATATCAAAGCGTTCCACGATCTCGTGCTTGGCGGTGGCGCCCTGCCGATGGATTTGCTTGAAAAGCGCGTCGACGAGTGGATCGCGTCAAATCAGAAGGCGTCTTAAATTTTTCAGACCATGTTCAAAACGGCCCCTGACGGGGCCGTTTTTTATTTGCCCTCAGCGATTTCCTTCTCGACCATGTCTTTCCAGGCAGCCGTTGTTTCTTCGAGAAACGCTTTCACGCACGATGATTGGTCACGCTGTTTGGCAACAATGCTAACCGGCAGAACGGCCCCGAAAAACCCTGTCTTCTGATAGGCCCCGTGGGACTTCAGCTTCGGCAGGTTTTTGCGCGGATGGCGCGGCCACGGATAGGTATAGAAGTAAAACTCGTCAAACAGCTTATCGGGCACGGCGATCCCGGCGCCAACAGCGCGGGCGTCTTCAAACGGCGCATCTTCCTCCAGTGTAATGATCAGGCCCGTATCAAAGTGATGCGGCCAGGTGCGCACCGGTGACGGGCCGGGGGACACCTTCCCCACATATTGTGATCTCAGGTCATCCAAAAGCGGCTGAGCGTTGTCGTAGGCTCTTGCCAATTCACTCAAAGCAGCAATGCATCCATTGGCGTCATAGACACCGCCGCTGGCAAGCGGCGAGGCAGGCATCTCGTAGATCGGGTCCTCATTGAACTGATCAAGCGAAAAACCGAATCCCTCCAGCGCCGGACGCAGCCATGCGCCGACGGTCTTATCGCCGCGTCCATGCAGAGACATGCCATCGGCGATTTCATCGTCAACAATAATCAGTAGAGAGAGGGTGGAAACGCGCAATGCGAGTTGAATTGATTTGCCAGCCTGCTCAACAGGATCGGTGACAAGCGACTGGACTTCCGTGCGCCAGACAAAGCTTGTGTGACTGTCGTCTTCCTTCGGCGGGGTGAGCCCACGCCCAAAGCGTCCGAGCCATTGGGCGGCATAATGCGCCTGCAGGCTTGCTTCTGTGGCAGCCTTGCCCTTGACGGCGCCAAGCGTGTGCCATGTTTCCATGTCGACTTCCCCTTAGATGTATCGGGGCCAGAGTAGCAAGTGAGATCGCGCACGCAATTGGAATGACAAAGAAAAAGGGCGCCCCGAGGGGCACCCTTTGTCGTTTCGATATCCTGCGTGGCTTACGCCGCCAGCTTGCGGATCACATAGTGCAGAATCCCACCGTTCTTGAAGTAGTCAAGCTCGTCAGCAGTGTCGATCCGCACCAGGACGGTGATGTCCTTGGTGTCACCATTGGCGTACTCAATGGTGACTTTTGCGTCAGCGCGCGGCTCAATCCCGTCCACATCGTGGATGGTGATTTTTTCGTCACCCGTCAGGTTCAGGGATGCCCATGAGTCGCCACCTTTGAATTGCAGCGGCAAGACGCCCATGCCGACGAGGTTCGAGCGGTGGATCCGTTCAAAGCTGCCCGCAATCACAGCTCGCACACCCAGAAGGATCGTGCCTTTGGCGGCCCAATCCCGGGAGGATCCCGTGCCGTATTGTTCGCCAGCGACAACAACCAGCGGCGTGCCTTCGGCCTTGTACTTCATGGCTGCATCATAGATCGCCATTTGATCCGCTGACGGAATGTGCTTGGTGTAGCCACCTTCAACGCCGTCAAGCATCTGGTTTTTGATGCGGATATTGGCGAATGTGCCGCGCATCATAACCTCGTGGTTCCCGCGGCGGGACCCGAACGAGTTAAAGTCGGCAACGCCCACTTGGTGAGATTTGAGATAATCCCCAGCCGGACCATCTTCCTTGATGGAGCCTGCTGGCGAGATGTGGTCAGTCGTGATGGAATCGCCGAAAAGCGAGAGTACCCGTGCTCCCTCAATTGGCTTCACCGCATCCGGCGTCATTTCCATGCCGTCAAAGTAGGGTGGATTGGCCACATAGGTTGATGCCGGCCAGTTGTAGACCTGCGCATCGGAGGTCTCGATGCCTTGCCATTCGGCGTCGCCTTTGAAGACGTCCGCATAGCGGCTGGCGAACATGGCAGCGGTCACGTTTTCGCGGACGATTTCCGCGATTTCGTGATTGGTCGGCCAGATGTCTTTCAGGAAGACGTCATTGCCGTCCTGGTCCTGACCAATTGGCTGGGTCGTGAGGTCGACTTTCACCGATCCGGCGATGGCGTAAGCGACAACCAAGGGCGGCGAGGCGAGATAGTTCGCCCGCACATCCGGCGAGACCCGGCCTTCAAAGTTCCGATTTCCGGAAAGGACCGACGCGACCGCCAGATTGTTCTCATTAACCGCCTTTGAGATCGCCGGTGGCAGCGGGCCGGAGTTACCAATACATGTCGTGCAGCCATAGCCGACGAGGTTAAAGCCGAGGGCATCCAGATCATCCTGCAGGCCGGACTTTTCCAGATAGTCCGTGACCACCTGGCTACCCGGCGCAAGGGAGGTCTTGACCCATGGCTTGACGGTCAGGCCTTTGGCGCGAGCATTGCGTGCAACAAGGCCAGCGGCGACGAGTACGGACGGGTTGGATGTGTTCGTGCACGACGTAATCGCGGCAATCGCTACGTCGCCCTGACCAATGTCGAAGCTTTCGCCATCAACGGCGACGCGCTTGTTCGCCTCATTGGCAAGACCGTACTCTTTATCGAGAGCAGTGGCAAAGTTTTCCGGCATGCCGCCGAGAACAACTCGGTCCTGTGGGCGTTTCGGGCCAGCCAGCGATGCGGTGACCGTTGAAAGGTTCAGCTCTAGCGTGTCGGTAAAGACCGGATCCGGCGTGTCGGTGTCGCGCCACATGCCTTGCTCTTTGGCGTAGGCCTCAACAAGCGCAACGCGGTCTGAGTTGCGGCCCGTGGCCGTCAGATAACGGATGGTTTCAGAATCCACCGGGAAGAAGCCGCAAGTTGCCCCGTATTCCGGTGCCATGTTCGCGATCGTTGCCTGATCTTCCAGGGTAAGATTGTCGAGGCCGGGACCGAAGAACTCAACGAATTTGCCAACCACGCCTTTTTTGCGGAGCATCTCAGTGACCGTCAGAACGAGGTCCGTGGCGGTCGCGCCTTCTGGTAGCTTGCCCGTCATTTTAAAGCCGATGACTTCCGGGATCAGCATGGATATCGGCTGGCCGAGCATGGCTGCTTCCGCTTCAATGCCGCCAACACCCCATCCGAGGACGGAAAGTCCGTTCACCATGGTTGTGTGGCTGTCAGTGCCGACAAGCGTGTCCGGATAAGCGTAGGTGCTGCCGCCATGGTCAGCGGTCCAGACGGTTTGCGCGAGGTATTCCAGGTTCACTTGGTGGCAGATGCCGGTGCCCGGCGGGACAACGCGGAAATTGTCAAACGCCTGCTGGCCCCACTTGAGGAACTTATACCGCTCGCCATTGCGCTCATACTCTCGCTCAACATTTAGCTCAAAGGCCTTGGCGTTGCCAAAGTGATCGACCATCACGGAGTGGTCGATAACGAGGTCCACTGGTGCCAGCGGATTGATCTTCTCAGGGTCTTCGCCGAGCGACTTCATGGCGTCGCGCATGGCGGCCAGGTCGACGACAGCGGGGACGCCGGTGAAGTCCTGCATCAGAACCCGCGCAGGGCGATAAGCGATCTCCCGCTTGGTCTTTCCGTTCTTCAACCAGTCCGAGAACGCTTTGACGTCATCAACCGATACTGAGCGACCGTCTTCGAACCGCAGCAGGTTTTCCAGGAGCACTTTCAGCGAATAGGGCAGGCGGGAGAGATCGCCGGTTTCGCTTTCGGCAGCCTTGAGACTGTAAATCTCATAGGCCTTGCCATCGACATTAAGCGTTTTGCGGGTCTTCAGGGTGTCTTGTCCTGGGATCACCGGGTCTCTCCTTTTTCAAGCGGTTTGGGGTGTCGGAATCGCTTTTGGCGACGAATTTGAGCGGGTTATGGATCATCGCGGAGCCGGGCGCAATTCGTCGAGTGCTGAAGGTCCTGCGATAGGTCGCAGCAGGTGACCTCTGCTCAGCCCTACAATTTCTTGACCCATAATTTTTTGCCATTGCCCTAGTCGCGACACAAAACGGATCATGATAATAGCGACACTCAGGGACGGCAGTTGGCCGGGCATAGACGGCGGTAAAAGCGGAGTTTTGAGGGATCATGCGGGCAGACAAGACAGCTAGCATTTCAACGATTTGTGCAGTGGCAGGGCTTTTTGCCTTCACCATAAGTGCCCCTGCGGCCGCCGCGGAACCCAAAGCTGTGGCCACATTCGGCGACTGGAGCGTCTTCGTTCGTGATGTCGACGGCGACAAGGTCTGCTTTGCTGCAACCGAAGCGCGGGATAAGTCACCTAAGTCCGTTAATCATGGGAACATCTTTTTCCTGATTGCCTCGTGGGCCTCGGGCGCAGCCGACAACCAGCCAAGCCTTATGACCGGCTACAACCTAAAAGACGCGCCCAAACCGACTTTGCGCGTTGGGTCGGAAAAGTGGCAGATGTATACCGATGATAATGAGGCGTTCATCGAAAGCGGGACGGACGAAAAATCGCTGATCTCGGCCATGCGCCGCGGCGCCGACATGCAGGTGAGTGCCGTTTCAAGCCGGGGGACGGCAACCAATTACCGGATCTCCCTGCGTGGTGTGACAGCAGCCCTTGAAAGGGTCGAAAAGTCCTGTCGCTAGAAAGACTTAGGTTACAAGCACTTTGCTTGCACAACCCATGAAAATCTGACTACGCAGCTAGTACGCTGCGAAAATGGATCGCGGCCTCGTAAATAGAGAGGGCCAGAGAAATGGGTATTATTGACGAGTTCAAAGAATTTGCCATCAAAGGTAACATGGTCGACATGGCAGTCGGCATCATCATGGGCGGTGCATTCGGCACCATCGTCAAGTCGCTGGTTGATGACGTCATTATGCCGCCTATCGGCCTCCTCATGGGTGGGGTCGATTTCTCAAACATGAAGATTGTCTTGAAAGCCGCGGAAGGGGATGCCGAGGCTGTGGCGATCAATTATGGCCTGTTCTTCAACGCCATGATCGCGTTCCTGATTGTCGCCTGGGTTATCTTTATGCTTATCAAAGGCATGAACGCAATGAAGAAGAAAGCAGAAGAGGAAGAGGCTGCCGCGCCGCCGGAGCCAACCAAATCCGAAGCTTTGCTGGAAGAAATCCGCGACGCCCTCAAAGCCCGCGCGTAAGAATAGGTCGACTGTAACTGGTTACTTTAAAGGCGGCGCAGCAATCCTGCGCCGCCTTTTTTTCTGGCTCGAAAAGATTGAAGCTTAACCGGTGACGGTTGAAAGACCCTCTGGGTGTGCCTTTTTCTTTGTCGCTTCATCGACACGTTCGAGATAGTCCTTGTGCTCCGTACCCATCAGGCGATCCCAGAACGTGAAGTAAAAGCCATAGTTTCCCGTCATACGTTCGTGGTGCATGTGGTGGTGGGTGACTGATGCGTTGAGCCCCAGGATCGGGTGGCGTGCCCATCCGTCGGGTATTAGTTCGTAGCCGGCGTGCGCTATTGCATTCCGGAATATCTGGAACCAGAGGAAATAGACCGTCGTCATATCGTGGAGGGGCAGGATCAGCGCATAAAACGGGATGATCATGAAATTGATCGCTGCTTCTCCCGGGGCAAAAGCATAAGCGGTGAAGGGCGTTGGGTCTTTTGTGCGGTGGTGGACAGCATGGGTCCATTTGAACAGCCATGGGTGATGCATGGCTCGGTGCGACCAATAGAAATAGGCATCATGGGCAAGTAGCAGAAGAAGAACCGAGCCATATCGGTAAGCGGTCCCGTATTGGTCGGGGTCATTGTAGAATTTGAAGACGCCGTTCGCCGCCCCTTCGAACAGGAAGATCGACATCACCATGTAAACGACAACCGAGCAGATTGAATAAAAGATCTCCCGGCGTACTTGGCGAATACGGGCATCCGGTCGGCGGCTCGCCATTTTGCCGAGCTTCCTTGTCTTGAGGGCCCCCTCAAAGACAATCCAGACCGCCACGAAGACAACAAATGTCGCGACGAAGTATCGGGTCGCTTCCATCTTCAAGCTGGTAAATATCCGGCGCTCGACGGCCTCGGCAAACCAGACAAAGAAATCCAACACCATTTCCATCTGCGCACCTCCTTCGGCGTTTAACTGTGAGGCTATGATAAGCCGCAAAGTGGCCTCAGCCGCTGCGCAAAACCGCACAAATGCTGGTCGTTTTCAGTTTCGCGGTGGTTTTTTCAGTTTTGATCAGCGCCATCCAGCGCCTTGGCGCGCCATTCGCTTGGGGTTTGGCCCGTTGACTTTTTGAAGGCGCGATTGAAAGGGGCGAGGGACGCAAATCCCGAATCCATAGCAATGGTAAGGATTGGGACACGGGCTTTTTCCCGGTCAGCAAGAGCCGACTTTGCTGCGTCCAGACGGTGCTCGTTCAGGAAGGCCCGGAAGTTCCGATGGCCAAGCGCCCGATTGATTAGGGCGCGAACTTGGTGTTCGGGTGCGTCCAGCCGGCTGGCAAGGGCTCCGATCGAAAGATCAGGATCAAGGAACGCCCCTTCAGCCATCGTGGTATCGAGTTTTTGTTTCAGTGCAGCCTCGGCGGCTGTGAAGTCAGGTTTCAGCGGTGGGATTTCGATCACTGGTGGTGAGAACGCCAGCACCGAGCGATCGACCCGGAGCACCCAGAAAAATCCGGCCACAGTCAGTGCGAGGATCACCCCATCCACGAAGGCATTGTACCCGGCGGGTCCCCATTGATCGCCCACGGTCAAATCGGTCACTACATCTGAGAGAAAGATGGCAAGGATGCCGGCCCCGAAGAAAAATCTCAGCCGTCGTCGCTCTTCGATCAGATCCCCGCGCAGACCGACAAAAAGCCGCCAGGCGACGAGGCCGGCGATCCCGGCCGCCATCAAACGCAATGCGAGGTCATCCCCAGATCGCAAAAGCCCGGGCGCGTCTGGCACGAAATGGTCATAGACACTGAGCCCTAGCCAGACGGCGCCCAAGCTCCATTCCAGACGACGCGGGCGGAAATCGTCTTCAAAAAGCGCGAGCGTGAACCACCAGAGCAAGATTGGAAACTGGCGCGTCACCAAGTCCTCAATGTCCCGGATAGGATCGGGCACGGCATGCCATAGGACAGTGCCGGAAAAGCCTTCCAGGGCCTGGTTTATCGCGAACACAACGAACAGCCGAACGGCGAGCAGGTTTCGTTGGTCGCGCAGCAAGAGCCCCGCGAGCACTAACATGAGTGTCGAGCTTGCGTAGCGGAAATATTCGTCCAGCGCTTCCATCGTCTCGCAATAGTTGCGCGCGCCGTGGTCTCTTACAATCTCCGATGAGCGCGTCGTGCTCATTGCCCGCGCTTTTTTGCTTGACCCAGTGCCCAGTGCGTGCCCAGCACTTGCCCCTGACATAATGTCAGGGTTTAGGGTGGCGGCTATGTCAGAACAACGCCAGCTCCGCATTGGTGACATTGTTGCCCGCACCGGCCTCTCTGAGCGCATGATCCGCCACTATGAGCAGCTGGGGCTTGTCTCGCCGGATCGCTCCGCATCCGGACAAAGGCTCTATGATGCTGATGCCATGCTCGCGCTGGCAACGGTCAGCCTCTTAAAGCGCGCCGGCCTGTCGCTTGACCAGATCAGTGAGTGGCTCGCAAATCCTCTCGACGCGCATGGGTTGATCGCGGCCCAGCTCGACTTTCTTGTTGCCGAATCGGACCGCATCGCGGCTTCCGTCGCGCTTTTGAAAGACCTCCGCGACAGTCTGCCAACTGACGGCACAGCAAGCGTTGACGATCTCGCGCGAATTATTGAATCATCCAGTGATCCTCGTACAGAACAAAGGGCACGGGCATTTTTCGAAAGGCATTTCTCGCCTCGTCAGCATAACGACTGGCGCGATATGGTCGCACGATTACGCCAGGAAGTGGATTTTGATTCTTACGATGATGCCTGGCGGGCGTTGATCGCCGAGATCAAATCTGCACTGCCTCTAGAGCCAGGGTCTGACGCAGCGCAGACATTTCTCAAGCGCTGGGATGATTTACTGGCGCCGTTCCGTCGTGTCGCCACTGAGGGACAGCAGGCCGCGGCAAAAACCATGTGGTCGAATGTGGGTGAATGGGGAGCGCATGCCCGCCAGCCCGCGACCCAGGACGTCATCGATTTCATCACTGCCGCCTATGCGGCGCGAGAAAGCAATGGACAGGAAAATGAGGGGTAGAAACTATGACTGACCTGACGGTCGATGAATTAAGGGAAGCGGTGAAATCCGACCGGCTGGCCTCCTACGCCCGCTTGCGCGGGGGATTTCCGATTCCGCTTGCCGGTGCAATCTATTGGGCTGTTCTTGGCGTCGCTGGCCATGTTCTTGATCTTGCAACCTGGGCGAACCTCGCTTTTTTCGGCTCTGGCGCGATCTTTCCGCTGGCGCTTGTCCTTGCCGCAATATTCCGAAACAACTTCATGAAGGATAAGACATCGGTCGGATCAGTTCTCTTACCTGCATTCATCAGTATGCTGTTGTTCTGGGCGTTCATCGTCGCCGCAGCTCAGGAAGCGCCGACCCTTATTCCATTGATCCTTGCCGTTGGAATGTCGATCCACTGGCCGGTAATTGGCTGGAGCTACGGCCGGACGTCTCTTTTTTCCGCACACGCTATTGCGCGCGCCATTATCCCGACGGCAATCTGGCTTCTCTATCCCGACGAACGCCTGACCTGGCTTCCTTTATCTGTGTCCGCCATCTATCTCGCGACCGTGGTGGCCATGATCATTGACAGCGGAATTGTGCGTCGACGCCTTGGGATCAATGGTGCCTGACCAATCCTGATATCGGTGCTTTCTTTCGCGGATATTCTCGCTTACGGTCTAACAATCGAACAGGGAGGCACCCATGGACAAGTCCATCGTCTGAACCGAAACCAGTTTAGATCAGAAGGATTTGTCATGCCTGATACCCCCGACCGCCCATTCCCGTCGCCAGATACGGACCTCCCGGTGCCACTCCCCGATGGTTCAAAACATCCGGGTACGGTGTTCCTGAATGCAGTCATCGATCACCCGCGTATGGAAATCGGTGACTAATCTTACGCCAGCACGTTTGACCCACCCGGCGATTGGGCCTCGCGGCTGGCCCCGCACTTGTATGATTTCTCGCCGGAAAAACTCGTCATCGGTCGGTTCTGCCAGATCGCCCATGGGTCGGTTTTCATCACCGCGTCGGCCAACCATCGCTATGATGGGTTTTCCAGTTACCCATTCGCCATATTTGGCGGCGGACCCGTGGAAGGGCGCCCTTCGATGCCGGGCCCGGGGCCGGACACGATTATCGGCAACGATGTATGGATCGGTCAGGATGCGACCATCCTGCCGGGCGCGCGGCTGGGTGACGGCGTGATCGTGGGCTCGGGGGCAGTTGTTGGGGGGCGCGTGCCGGACTACGCGATCGTGAGCGGCAACCCGGCGAGCGTGAAACGTATGCGGTTCGATGAAGCGACGATTGCCCGACTGAAAGAGATCGCCTGGTGGGACTGGCCCATTGAGAAAATCCTGCGCTTTGAGGCGCAGATTGTCGGCGCTGACCTTGAGGCGCTGGAGCGGGCGGTCAAAGAGTGAGGCGAAAGGCACCTTGCATTGAGGATACGGTAAAGCCAGTATCTATGTCCGGACTGTTCATTAAACGGATGAATTACAATGGCGGAGCGGCAGAACTGGCCACACTTAAACACCGGCATGAAGCCCCAAGAGGCATTGCAGCAAGCAAGCGTGGTCCTCCTGGATGCACAGATTGACCTTGTGTTGCCTGCAGTTATGAAGGGTCTCCCGAACACCCTTTATTCGACATTTGAATGGAGTGTATACAGAGGAGTGCCTCCGGTTGCCACTTTTAGTGTGCAGGCAAATGATGAGTCTGTCTTTGCAAGTGTCGGATTTTATCGTACGGGCGATGGCGCGTTTATGGTCCGAGCCGATCTCCTCGGGTTCGAAAAGCGTTGGCAACGAAATGGTTATGGATCGGACTACGCAAGGTCACTGCTGGACTTGTCGGATTCTTTGGGCGCTTCAAGAATCACGACCCAAGCCAACATCGATATCGGATCCTACGCGTGGGCGCGAATGGGTGCGCGGCCCGCAGATCCGGAAGCAGTGAAAATCAGCCTTTTGGAAAGGATCAATACGCTTTCTGACGAGAAGTACTGGACAGCGGATGAGGGGGCGCAAATGCGTCGCTGCCTGGAAAACGATGACCCAGATTTTATGTACCAACTCGCCTCCCAGATCGCTCCCGACCGGGCGCCTCAATTCGAGAAACGGCTAGGATTTGAGCTGCTATCTGACTGTTTGATTGGCCAGTTTGCCTGGGAGGCCTATTGGGATTTGACTGAAAGTGCTTATTTAGAGAGTGTTAAGGCGCGTTTACGAAGGTGACGATATGAGAGATCTGCAGGAATTCTATCGTTCCCGCCCAAACCTGCGTGATGGGTTTGGCGATGATTTTGTGAACCAAGCGGATAATGTACCTGCGACGCAACGAGGGATCGCCGAAGCGATTAGTGCGTTGACGGGTGTTGGAATTGCCGCATTGATGCCGAAACTTTCGCAGTTTTTAGACCAGATCCAGTCCGAGATTTCTGACACCGATAAATAGATATTTCGAGTTGGAAAAGCATCCAAGCCGATCAAGTTCCGTTATTGAACGGCACGTCCTGCCGCCGCGACGAAGATCATCATTGTCGGGTCAGTCGCTAGCCAGTATAGCCGGGGGCTATGCTGTAGCAGGATGCCCATGACCGCGTTAGAAAACATCCGAAATTTCTCGATTGTCGCCCACATCGACCACGGCAAGTCGACCTTGGCTGACCGCCTGATCCAGGTGACGGGGGGCCTCAGCGACCGGGAAATGAAAGAGCAGGTGCTCGATTCCATGGAGCTGGAACGCGAACGCGGGATCACTATCAAGGCTCAAACCGTGCGGCTCGACTACAAGGCCAAGGATGGCCAGGACTATGTCCTGAACCTAATCGACACGCCGGGCCATGTGGACTTCACCTATGAAGTGTCGCGGTCGCTTTCCGCGTGCGAAGGCGCGCTCCTGGTCGTGGACGCCAGCCAAGGCGTGGAAGCACAGACCCTCGCCAATGTCTATCAGGCAATTGATGTGGACCTGGAAATCGTCCCGGTTCTGAACAAGATCGACTTGCCGGCAGCAGAGCCCGACCGGGTGAAAGCCCAGATTGAAGATGTGATCGGACTGGATGCGACCGACGCACTGGAGATTTCGGCCAAGACTGGTCTTGGGATCGAAGATGTCCTTGAGGCTATCGTTGAAAAGCTCCCCGCGCCGAAGGGAGACCCCGAAGCTCCGCTGAAGGCGTTGCTGGTCGACAGTTGGTACGACGCCTATCTTGGCGTGGTCGTCCTTGTGCGGATCGTAGACGGCGTTCTCAAAAAGGGCATGAAGATCCGTATGATCGGTACTGGTGCAACGTATACCGTCGATCAGGTTGGCGTTTCCATGCCGAAAAAGACCCAAGTGGGCTCACTGGGTCCCGGTGAGATCGGTTATTTGACCGCATCCATCAAGCAGGTCGCGGATACGGCTGTCGGTGATACGATTACTGATGAAAAGCGCCCCACGAACCAGCCGCTGCCGGGATTTAAACCGTCACAGCCGGTGGTCTTCTGTGGGATCTTCCCGATTGATGCCGCTGACTTTGAAGGCCTGCGCGAGGCCATGGGCAAGCTGCGCCTCAATGATGCCAGCTTCGAATTCGAAATGGAGACCTCCGCCGCGCTCGGCTTTGGGTTCCGCTGCGGGTTCTTGGGGCTATTGCACCTTGAGATCATCCGTGAACGGCTGGAACGTGAGTTCAATATTGATCTAATCACCACAGCGCCAAGTGTGGTCTATCACATCCATCTAACCGATGGCTCCATGATTGAGCTCCATAACCCGGCGGACATGCCGGACCCGGTCAAAATCGATCACCTGGAAGAGCCCTGGATCAAAGCGACGATTATGACGCCCGATGAACATCTCGGCGCGATCCTGAAACTTTGCGAAGAACGCCGTGGCATCCAGCAGGATCTCTCCTACGCCGGTACCCGCGCCATGGTGGTTTATGAGCTGCCGCTCAACGAAGTTGTCTTTGATTTTTATGACCGGCTGAAGTCAATTTCCAAAGGCTATGCCAGCTTTGACTATCAGATGCTTGATTACCGTGCGGACAATCTCGTGAAAATGCAGATCCTGGTGAACGATGAGCCAGTTGATGCGCTCTCGATCATTGTCCATCGGGACAAAGCCGAGATGCGCGGCCGCGTCATGTGCGAGAAGCTGAAAGAACTGATCCCGCGTCACATGTTCAAGATTCCGGTTCAGGCAGCTATTGGTGGACGGATCATCGCGCGGGAGACAATCGCCGCGCTGCGCAAGGACGTGACCGCAAAGTGCTATGGCGGCGATGCCACCCGTAAGCGCAAGCTTTTGGAGAAGCAAAAAGAAGGTAAGAAGAAGATGCGCCAGTTTGGCCGTGTTGAAATCCCTCAGGAAGCATTCATCAAAGCCCTGAAGATGGATGGTTAAGTTTTGGCCTTGGTATAAGGCTCAAACTGAAACTGGAATCTACTCCGCCGCCTTCGCGGTTGCTGCAACGCCGCCGCGCACCCGGCGTCGTTGAATCGCTTTGCGTTTCTTGGGAGCGGCGGCTGCTTTTTCGTTCTTGGCTTCCGCCTTATTTTCTGCCGTAGAATTCGCAGCGGGGGTTTCTGCGGTGGCCGATGCTGCGGCTGGCTTACTGTCTTGATCAAGTGAGACGACGCTTTCATCTGTGTGCGGCACGGATGGTTTTTCGTCGTGTTCAGATTTCTCACCTTGCGAGGTGCCAGTCGGCAGATAACAGGTAACCCGGGTGCCTTCATCAGGCGCGGATTCCATCCGTACCCAGCCCCCATGGAGGGTGACCAACCGGTGCACCAGCGCGAGCCCCAGACCTGCGCCAGCCGAAGGACCGCTTGACTCAAATGAATCGAACGCTTTGGCTTGGTCTTCCGGGGAGACGCCGCGTCCGGTATCTTCCACCCAGAGACGAAGGAGCCCGGGGGTCTTGTCGGCGCCGACTTTCACTGATCCGCCAGCGCCAGTATAGGCGAACGCATTTGAAAGCAGGTTGAAGAGGACCTGCTTTAGGCGGCGCGCGTCTGCGCTGATCGAGCCGATCTCTTTTTCGCAATCAATTGTCAGAGAGACTTGTGTGTCCTCAGCCTTGAGCGCAGCGTAAGTTGCCGCATTCGTAATCAGTTCGCGAATATCTACATCTTCGCGGTCAATTGACATCTTGCCCGCGTCGAGCGCGGCAAGGTCCATAATATCGGAGATCAGGTCCTTCAGCGTGTAAGAAGCCGAGAGGATGCTCGCCACATAGTCTTTCTGGCGTTCATTCAGAACACCGAACATTTCGCCATCGACCATTTCGGCAAAGCCGATAATGGTGTTGAGCGGTGTGCGCAGTTGGTAGGAGACATGATCGACGAATTTCGTTTTCTGGCGATCGATGTCCTCAAGGAGCGCGTTGCGCTCGCGCAGTTCTTTTTCGCGCTCTTTGCTGTCGGTCACATCCAGGAAACGAACAAGGGTTGCGCCATCGGGCAGGGGCTCAGTGCCAATTGCCAGAGTGCGCCCGTCGGTTAGGCTCAATTGTGCCTCGGAAAGCGGGGTTCGGTCTTCCGGCGACAGAGAGGCTACCTTACGGGCAAGATCACCAAGCGCATCAGTCCCATCCTTCGACTTTGATGCGAAAATGTCCGAAAGCTGACGGATGTGGGTGTTCTCATTCAACTCCGCATCGTCAAGACGCCAGATCTGGCGGAAGGCATCATTGTGCAAACGGAGCGTTCCGTCGGCGGAGAACGTCGCCACACCTTCGGAGAGATTATTCAGGGTCGCCCGCTGAACCTTGATCTGCGTATTGTAGAGAGCTTCAAGTCGCAAATTTTCCGTCACATCGTCGAAAATAACGATGACGCCGCCAAGTGGGTGGCGCGAGCGTACAACCCTCAGGACACGTCCGTTGGGTAAGTGCCAGATATCGTCTGGCGCTTCTCCATGGCGTTCGACGCCGGGCGCAGAGAGATCATCGGTGTAGAGCGCAAGCTGATCGCGCTTCCATGCCTGAAAGTCCGCGACCTCCGGCAAGCGCGCCCGCTGGCGCAGGCGGTCAAGCAGCTCACCATGGGAAGGACGGGTTGAAAGCTCCGCCTCGTCAAATCCAAACAGGTCTTTAAAGGCGGAGTTAAAGAAGACGAGTTCTTTGGAAGAACCGAAAATCGCGACCGGCGCCGGCATTTGGTCGAGCGTGCGGCGGTTTGCGTCCTGGTGTTGGGTCAGATCAGAGCGGGTCTTTTCAAGTTCCGTGATGTCAACGGCAAACCCGAAGAGCGCGGATTTTTCGCTTCCAGACATGGGAATTTCCGCGACTTTGAACATGCGCCGCGCCCCGCCGATATTCACTGCAACACGGCCCTCGTTCGGCCGGCCCTGTTCGTTCGCAGCGGCTGAGATTCGCCGAACGGCACTATCCAGTTCCCGCTGTTCTTTCAAAACCGTGATTGCGCTGTCGGCTTCGACGGCTTTCACGTATGCGGCGTTCACCCAGTCGAGCGCGCCGTCTGCCGTGCGACGCCAGGCTGGGATCGGCGCGCGTTGCAGCTGGGCGAGTGCTCCGTGGAGGTCAGCCGCCTTTTGGCGGACCCGGCCGAGAATGCCGTCGTCTTCGGCCATGCGAACTGCGGGATCGGTTAGCCAAAGCGCCACCTGATCTCCGGCAACGCGGCCATCAATTTCAATGGCGCGACCATCTCCAGTGTAAACTGCTCCAGAAAACGCAATGCCGTGCCGGCGTAGCTCACGGATCCGATCTTTCAGTTTCTGGCGATCTTCCGGCGCGCCATCGTCCTCGAGGATAAGGTCGCCAAGAGTTTCCAAAAGTCGGTCTGCCGGACTGGCCAACATGGCCCCGAGCGCGTCGCTTGGGTCTTCTGTCCCATCGTCTTTCGCGAGCGCCATGAGAGAAGCCAGGGCAGCCGGGCCACCGAGCATTTTCGGGCTGCCCCACCCCTGGTCGATCGCCGCGTCGTCATCTTCCCAAACGAGAACAAGGCCCGGATGGGCAGAGAGAACCGACTCGGATTTTTGAAGCCGTGCTTCCAGATCCGCCAGTTGAAAAGACCAATCAGACGATGCAGTTTTCGCCAAACGGGAAACGCGGGTTGCCCAGGCAATTGCGGCGATACTGACGGCTGCCATGCCGGCAACACCCGCCAGCAAGGGGTCAACGGAATTCGTCAATTGGGTAAACCAGCCAGCCTCTGGGGCATTGCCGTTCCCGTCGCCAATCGCGGCTCCAATTCCAGAATCGGGGAGAATTTCCTGCGCGCGCACGGACCAGTCCAGCGCCAATGCGCCGAGAAAGCTGCTTGTCTGCAGGAGTTTTTGTCGATCACGTTTGCGCCGCATGGCTTGGGCCTGCCCGATGTCCACCGCCAGGATTTCTCATTGACGAAACCGTCAAATGAAAAGGGTCTGGCAAAACGTCATTTTCGCGGCATGCTTAGCGGACCGCCTTCGGCCCAAGATATGCTACCTACCGCGAACAAGAGCGCAATATGAGCCTTGTTCGCCGCGAATCGCTAGGGTCGTTTCGGGAAATTACAGCATGGCCTCTTGTTAATTTTTCAACAGGACAGACCGCATTTTCAGATGACTTTAGCGATCGTCGTCGTCTTTCTTTTTGCGCCCACCAAACAAGGAGTTAAGGGCGTCCTTGGCGACATCTTCGACGCTTTCGCCATCGCCCTCTTCGCCGTCGGTTTCGTCTCCGCCAATGACCCGGTTCAACAGGTCGCGGCCCACATCTTCCACCCGTCCCGAGACCAGCGCTTCGGCATCAACGGACGTGGTCGGCGCGGAGAAAGTGCCGCCAATGCGCAAGGGGACCATGAACGACCGTCCCGCCTCGCCATCGACAGTTGTCGTTGCCTGAGGCGACAGGCTGAGATCGATCGCCTGGCGCGGCAGGTCAATCGTGCCTCTACCGTTCATTGTTAGAAACGGCCCTTCCAGATTGATTGTCGGGACGTCGACAATGCCATTCTCGATCGTGAACTGCGACAGGAAGCGGGAGAAGTCCGTTGCATCCGTGGGGCTTTGAGCTGCGGAGACGAGGCTTGTCAGCGCGCTTGCACTCGACAGCCCGCCGCTGGCGATGTCACCGACGCTGGTTGCAATCTTGGTCAGGTTGATCCCGCGGATAGCGCCGTCGTTCAGGTCAAATCCACCGCCCCCATCGAGTGAGGACATAATGGCGGCTTGTGAGTTGCCTGAGGCCGTGAAGTTGATCCGTAGACCGCCGATGCCCAGAAGGCGATCGGTTTTCATCATGTCGAGAGAAAAGGGCTGTGCGTCCACGGCGTTGAGGTCGAAGACGCCGGAAAAAGAAGTGACTGATTGGCGTGCGTTCACGATTAACTGGCCTGATCCGCCCCCGGAATAAAGCGACATTTGCGGGATTTCCGCGACCATCCGACCATTATCGATTTTCAGCTTTAATTGGCTGAGCCCAACCTTCAGATCGTTCAGCAGGATTTCATCCGTACTAATATTAATATCTGCATCCATATTCCGCAGGCTGGCGAACTCGATCGGCGCGTCTGACCACTCAGGAAAACCCTCGCTCGTTTCAGCTGGCGGCGGCATGTAAGGGCGCAGGTCCAGTGTGCCGACCTCTAGCGTGCCGGTAGCCATAGGACGGGGGCCGTCCCAACGAAGACCCAAAGTGCCGCTCGCATCGATTTCATCGAACCGAATGGTCGTATTCGAAATCGTTGCTCTCTTGTCTGTGCCTTTGGTATTGCCTTTCAGGCTCAACCGATCGAACCCGGGCGCTTCTTCCAAGGGGACCTTGAATAGGCTGGCAAGCGCCGGAAGATCCGGTGCGTTCAAATCAATATTGCCCTCATAGGAGATTTGGTCATCCGTTGACGTCACAATGAGATCGGTACCCACTGTGGCGTCATCTATGCGGGCTTCGAGCTTGAGATTGGCGGGTTCGCCATTTTCCAGCTGTCGCAACGTGGTGAACACCATATTGAGATCAACCGGCGCACCTTCAAAGTTCAATTTCCCATTGACCTCCAATGGTTCGCCGAGCGACTTAAGCCGCGCGGTCACGGCGACATCGGTCGCGGCAAATGCCTGATCAGCCTGCTCGTCTGTGTACGTTATGTTGCCATTGCTGATGCGAACGTCGCCGAGTGCCAGCTCCTTCAGCGAAGGGGCGTTATTTGGTGAGTTATCACTCGTTTCCGCTGCTCCTTCTTCTGGCGTCCCGTCCGTCTTGGCCCCAAGAGCCCAGTTGATATCGCCGTTCTTCGTTTTGAGGAGATCAATTGTCGGGCGCTCAAGAACGAACTCTGTAATCTGAACAGATTGGCTTGAAATGAGCGGAAACAACCTGACCCCAACACGGGCCTCCTCCACAGTTATTAAGTCACCCTCTGGTAGGCCTTCCGGATTGGCGACGGCAAGACTACGCACTCGAAACGCCGTGGACGGAATGATGCGGAATGAAAGCTCATCGCCGATAGTGACTTCGCGGCCGAGCGCTTTGCTCGCCTCTGCTTCAATTCGGGGGCGGAAAGTCTCCGTAGAGATAAGCTGGGGCACCAGCCAGATGATGGCGAGGAGCAGGAAAATCAGGGCGGCGATAGCGGCGGAAAATCTCATGGGGTGTCGTCACTTCATCGAGTAAAAATTGGGTCAGCAAGCGAGGAACGCTAAAGTGGTTGTGCCCCGTTTTGGGGGCAATCGCACCCTTCTTATCGTTACCAATTGAACATTCCATGACGCTTCTTCCCAAGACGCTGCTTCCCATAGCGATCCTTCTATCTGAGGGCCGAATCGCTCGGTTTTCCCCAAGCTTCGGCTGCCGGATTTGGGGCAAAACTAGAACAAACAAAATAAATCAAATAAAAGCAGCAGCTTAATCGCCCTTGCGGAAACGGAACAAAAGAGGTACAAAGCGAGGCTCAGGCCCAGCCATTGACGTTCAGGGGCCACTCAGGCAACGGAGGCAAACGTGATCAATCCTAATTTGCGTATAGTGGAGACCGACGGCGTGGATAAACATAAGGCGCTGGACGCCGCAATTTCTCAAATCGATAAAGCCTTCGGTAAGGGCTCGCTGATGCGCCTTGGCGATCGCGAAGTGGTCGATATCGAGGCAATCTCAACCGGATCGTTGGGTCTTGATATTGCCCTTGGGATTGGCGGATTGCCGAAGGGCAGGATCGTGGAGATTTACGGGCCGGAAAGCTCAGGCAAGACGACATTGGCCCTGCAGTGCGTTGCGGCGGCCCAGAAAAAAGGTGGCGTTGCCGCCTTTGTCGACGCGGAACATGCTCTTGATCCGATCTATGCGCAGAAACTGGACGTTGATCTGGACGAACTTTTGATTTCGCAACCGGACACAGGCGAGCAGGCACTGGAAATCGTCGATACGCTGGTTCGGTCTGGTGCTGTCGATATTCTAGTGATCGACTCTGTTGCCGCGTTGACCCCGCGCGCAGAACTGGAAGGCGAGATGGGCGACAGTCTTCCGGGTTTGCAGGCACGGCTGATGAGCCAGGCGTTACGCAAGCTCACTGGCTCTATTTCCAAGTCGAATTGCCTTGTGATCTTCATCAACCAGATCCGCATGAAAATCGGGGTGATGTTTGGCTCACCGGAAACGACCACGGGCGGTAATGCGTTGAAGTTTTATTCCTCTGTCCGGCTCGATATTCGTCGGATCGGGGCCATCAAGAACAAGGACGAAGTGGTGGGCAACCAGACCCGGGTGAAGGTGGTCAAAAACAAAGTGGCACCACCTTTCCGGCAGGTTGAGTTCGACATTATGTACGGAGAGGGGATCTCCTATACCGGCGAGCTAGTAGACCTCGGTGTTAAAGCGGGCGTGGTGGAAAAATCCGGTTCCTGGTTTTCCTATAACGGCGAGCGAATTGGTCAGGGTCGGGAAAATGTAAAACAGTTCCTAAAGGACCATCCAGAGATGGCGAACGAGATAGACCAGGCTGTTCGGGCGAACGCCGGGCTTGTCGCTGATGAACTCCTTGTGGGCGAAAAGGATGAGGACGATCTCGACGAAGCTGCTGGGTAGTGTTGATCCACTGGTACGATGCGGTGCCAATTCAATTTCCTAATCTGGACATCAGGGAGAGAAAACCATGATCGGATATGTAACCCTCGGAACAGCAGATATTGAAAAATCCTCGGCCTTCTACGACGCGTTGCTGGCTGAACTGGGGGCCAAGCGCATTATGGAGGCGGATACTTTCATTGCGTGGGCGACTGCGCCGACGGCGCCAGCGATTTCCGTGATCAAACCCCATGACGGGAACGCGCCGTCAGTTGGTAACGGGACCATGGTAGCTCTGGCATTGGACGCGCCAGAGAAAGTCGATGCTATCTACAAAAAGGCCCTTGAGCTCGGTGGTACCTGCGAAGGTCCAGCAGGCCCGCGAGGCGGCGGTTTTTACGCTGGCTACTTTCGGGATCTAGATGGGAACAAGCTCAACGCATTCTGCATGACGGCGGGCGAATAGATCTGTTCTCTCCTGCGGTTTCGCCCAGATCCAATTTGGGGAATTGTCGTTCGGCGCCCGGCGGTGTTCGTCGTTGTCAATGCATCCTTCGCGTCATGGCTGGACGATACTTGTCCAAGTGACTACATCTTGCGTCTTTCGAAGTGACGACAGACATCGTTTATTAGGCTGCCCGGAGCATTTGATCTGACGTTTGGCAACTCCTGATCGGCGGGCTAAGCGGAAGCGTCCGGTGAGCGCGTGTCGATGTTGCTTTATTTGGACTTGAGATAACGCAAGAGGCATTCGGGATATGACTTCCCTTAGAGATATTCGCACAACGTTTCTGGACTTTTTTAAAAGTCGCGACCACGCCGTTGTGCCGTCTGCCCCCTTAGTACCTCAGAATGATCCGACCCTGTTATTCGTGAATGCCGGCATGGTCCCCTTTAAGAACGTCTTTACAGGGGCAGAGACACGCGACTACTCCCGGGCAACGTCGTCGCAGAAGTGTGTCCGGGCAGGCGGTAAACACAATGATCTCGATAATGTTGGGTATACCGCGCGCCATCATACCTTCTTTGAAATGTTGGGAAACTTCTCATTTGGAGATTACTTCAAAGAAGAAGCGATTGACGCTGCGTGGCAGCTAGTCTCTGGTGAGTTCGGCATTGATCCGCAAAAGCTCCTCGTGACGGTGTACCACACCGATGATGAGGCCTTTGATCTTTGGAAAAAGATTGCCGGCTTGCCCGATGAACGTATCATCCGGATCGCGACAAATGACAATTTCTGGTCCATGGGCGACACCGGTCCATGTGGTCCGTGTTCTGAAATTTTCTATGATCATGGTCCGGAGATCGCGGGAGGTCCTCCCGGGTCTCGCGATGAGGATGGCGACCGGTTCATTGAGATCTGGAACCTGGTCTTCATGCAATTCGACCGTCAGGCCGATGGTGAAATGGCACCACTCCCCAGGCCATCAATCGATACTGGCATGGGCTTGGAGCGCATTGCAGCGGTCATGCAAGGGGTCCACGACAATTATGATGTAGATCTTTTCGCCAAGATCATTGCGGCGTCCCAGGAGCTTACCGGTATTAAAGCCGACGGTGAGCAAGCGGCAGCCCACCGTGTCATCGCCGACCATTTGCGGTCGGCATGTTTTCTCATGGCCGACGGAGTTATTCCGTCCAATGAGGGTCGCGGCTATGTGCTGCGGCGAATCATGCGCCGGGCCATGCGTTATGCCCATTCGCTCGGGGCACGCCAGCCCTTGCTGACAAAGCTGGCGCCGGTCCTTGCTGATGAAATGGGATCGGCCTTTCCAGAGTTAGGTCGGGCGTTGCCCTTGACCATCGAGACCTTGCGGTCCGAAGAGGAGAAGTTTGCCTCTCTCCTGGAGCGAGGCTTGAAGCTTCTGGACGAGGAGACTGCAAAGCTAGCCGACGATGCACCGCTCCCTGGCGCTGCCGCCTTTAAACTCTACGACACGTACGGCTTTCCTCTGGATTTGACACAAGATGCATTGCGTCGTCAGGGCCGCAGCGTCGATACCGACGGATTCGACGAGGCAATGGCGGCCCAGAAGGCAGCGGCCCGGGCGGCCTGGTCCGGTTCCGGCGATGCGGGCGAAGAAAAGCTCTGGTTTGACGTCCTTGAGACTGCGGGATCTACGGAGTTTCTTGGTTATGTCCACGACACCGCTGAAGGCGTCGTTCAAGCGATTGTGCGTGATGGCACCCAAGTTGAGACCGCGATCGAGGGCGACCAGGTCGGGCTGGTTGTTAATCAGACCCCGTTCTATGCTGAGTCCGGTGGTCAGTCAGGGGACGCCGGCATTGTGACGACCTCAACGGCGCGCCTGGAGGTCACGGACGTGAAAAAGCGCGCTGGCGGCCTCCATGTTCACCAGTCCACGATTACCAAGGGCACAATCAACGTCGGCGATACCGTTGAGCTTTCCATTGATCGGGTGCGCCGAACGCGCACGCGGGCCAATCACTCCGCGACGCATCTTGTACATCAGGCTTTGCGGGACGTGTTGGGCGACCATGTGGCCCAGAAAGGGTCCCTAGTTGCCCACGATCGGTTGCGATTTGATTTTTCACATCAAAAACCACTGACCGCCCAAGAAACCGCTGAAATCGACCGGCAGGTTAATGCGGTTATCCGCCAGAATGGCGATGTGGAGACCCGGGTCATGTCGTATGACGACGCGATTGATGCAGGTGCCATCGCTCTTTTCGGTGAGAAGTACGGCGATGACGTCCGTGTGCTGACGATGGGCAGAGAAGAACAAGGTGATGAGCGGCCCTATTCTGTCGAGTTGTGTGGCGGGACACATGTGGAACGTCTTGGGGATATTGCCCTTTTTAAGATCGTCAGCGAAGGGGCCGTTTCGTCCGGGATCAGACGGATTGAGGCATTAACCGGTGAGGCGGCGCGCATTCATCTTGAAGACCAGGCGCATCTTGCCCGGGAGGCAGCGGATGCGGCGAAAACAACAATCTTTGACCTGCCAGGCAGGGTGGAGGCGTTGCTGGCGGAGCGCAAGAAGCTTGAAAAACAACTGACCGAAGCCAAGAAGCAGCTGGCCATGGGCGGCGGCGGAGAGGCCAATGCAGATGCGCCTGAACTCATCGCCGGGATCAACTTTATCGGCAAAGTGCTGGACGGCGTACCCGCCAAAGATCTGAGGGGTCTGGTGGATCAAGCTAAATCGTCTATGGGCTCGGGCGTGGCGGCATTCATCGCGGTCAATGACGGTAAGGCTGCGTTGACGGTAGGTGTTACGAAAGACCTGGAAGGACGACTTTCCGCGGTCGATCTTGTGAAAGCAGGCGCGGCAGCTGTTGGCGGCAAAGGCGGCGGCGGCCGAGCAGATATGGCCCAGGCGGGTGGTCCTGACGGCAGTGCGGCCGATGCTGCATTGAAATCAATTACGGAAGCGATCTCCGCGGCTGCATGAGCGCCGCATGACGTCTGCTGCGGCGTTGGTGTAAGAAGCGAGTAATACTAAGTCTAAAGTCCGGGAAGCCCTTTGACTTAGTTGAAGACGACCCGGCCGCCGGATGAGGAATCCTTGCGCACCTCATTGGGTGATCCGCGCACAGAGATCTTGGCACCGGACGATGCATCGGCATCAATGGATTCTTCCGCATACACCTTTACACTGGCCCCTGATGAGGCCTCTGCGACCACATTCTCGCAAACCAATGCGCCAATATCGACCTGGGCACCGCTGGAAACATCGGCAGATAGCTCCCCGCAATCGCCGCTGGCCTTGATGCGCGATCCAGAAGAGGCCTCCACAACCATGTCGGCTGCATCGATGCCGGTAGCAGAAACATAAGCGCCAGAAGAGGCATCAATCATGGTCAGATCAGGCATGGAAATCGAGACTTTCACATTTTCGCTACGGCCCCACTGCCATCCGCGATTGCGTCGACGGAGCTTTAGTTCACCGCCACTCACGCGAACTTCAAGACGATCAAGGCCTTTCTCGCTCGACTCTGCAATAATCGAGTAATCGCCGCCTACGGTGACCACGGCCTTGATCCCGGTTGCTACGGAAATGCTGTCAAAGCCGTCTAGATCGTACCGTTTCTCAGCGCCGGCCGCGGCGGTGCCGCCAATGAGCAAGGAACCTAGGGCGGCTAGAAGTGTAAGGAATGACTTCATGTCAGGGTGTTTCCCGAATTTCCTGATCTTGGTTTCGAATAAGAAACATGCCCCGGGCGAGGCCTGTTGAAAACCCCGAATTCGTTGGAGTGACAATGTCAAGGCGACGAGTGGTGAGCCTGCGACACTTCAAGGGCGCTTTTCCACTGGCTTCCACGAAATTTCTACCGCCCCGCAAAGGCTTACCGCCGCGGAGGATGCTTCAGTTGAGAGGGCCGCGATGAGGTCCGGGATCGGATCTCTTAAGCCTCCCCGCGGGGCCAATCCCTACAAAAATTACCGTTCTTTGACGTCACCAACCCGCCGAAACATGCGTTACATGATCCGGCCAACGCTATCGGGCGACGGAATCTTCAGAGCTAGTACCACGGCGGCCGGATTAGACGCCCATGGCTTCCTGGAAGTGCTCGTCGACTTTGTCGATGAAGCCGCTGGTCGTGAGCCATTTCTGCTCAGCGCCAATGAGGAGCGCCAGGTCCTTGGTCATGAAGCCTTTTTCAACCGTTTTGATGATCGTCGCTTCCAGGGTCTCGGCGAATTTCACCAGCTCTTCATTGCCGTCCATCTTGCCCCGGTAGCTGAGGCCGCGCGTCCAAGCATAGATCGACGCGATGGAGTTGGTCGAGGTTTCCTCGCCCTTCTGGTGATTGCGATAGTGGCGGGTGACCGTGCCGTGGGCCGCTTCTGCCTCGACCGTCTTCCCGTCCGGTGTCATCAGGACTGACGTCATCAGGCCCAGCGAGCCAAACCCTTGGGCAACCGTGTCGGACTGAACGTCGCCGTCATAGTTTTTGCAGGCCCAGACATAGCCGCCTGACCATTTCATGCAGGCCGCGACCATGTCGTCGATGAGGCGGTGTTCATAGGTGCCGCCGAATTCCTTGAACTTGTCTTCGAACTCGGTCTCGAAGACTTCCTGGAAAAGGTCTTTGAACCGGCCATCATATTTCTTCATGATGGTGTTCTTCGTGGACAGATAAACCGGGTACTGACGCTGCAGGCCGTAATTGAAGCAGGCGCGCGCAAAGTCGCGGATCGAGCTGTCGAGATTGTACATGCCCATATAGATACCGCTGGACGGCGCTTCATAGACTTCGTGCTCGATTGTGTCGCCGTTTTCGCCTTCCCATTTGATGGAAAGCTTGCCCTTACCGGGGAAGAGCATGTCCGTTGCGCGGTACTGGTCGCCGAAGGCGTGCCGGCCGATGATGATTGGCTGGGTCCAGCCGGGCACAAGCCGAGGTACATTGCGGATAATGATCGGTTCACGGAAGACAACACCGCCCAGAATGTTGCGGATCGTCCCGTTCGGTGAGCGCCACATCTTCTTCAGGCCGAATTCTTCCACTCGTGCCTCGTCCGGTGTGATGGTCGCGCACTTGACGGCAACACCATGTTCCTTCGTGGCTTCAGCGGCATCGATCGTGATCTGATCGTCGGTCTTGTCGCGGGCTTCGATCCCGAGATCGAAATACTTCAGATCAATGTCGAGATAGGGGTGAATGAACTTGTCTTTGATCATCTGCCAGATGATCCGGGTCATCTCATCGCCGTCCATTTCGACGATCGGGTTCTCGACTTTGATTTTTGCCATGGAATTTCCTACCGGGTTTGTCGTAAGCGAGCGCCCGGCCGCCGCGCGTTATGCCGTGCGACGTGAAGGGGCCCCTCGAAATTGATGAGGCGCTCATAGCACTGCATGCGCGCCGCTGCAAAGGGGCCACACATCAGATCGCACAAGGTGGCAAAAGCCGGCAAAAGCAAAGGAAATCCCGATGGCGAATACCCGCCCGTCACGTAATGAGGTCGATGCGCATCTTAATCCGGCACCGGTTTTTGTGCTGGTCGAACCGCAAATGGGCGAGAACATCGGTGCGACCGCCCGGGCGATGTTGAATTTTGGGGTGGCTGAGTTGCGGTTGGTCCGGCCACGAGACGGATGGCCTAGCGAAAGGGCTGAGGCCATGTCGTCCGGGGCGCTGGAGGTCATGCCGCCGGTGGACGTTTTCGAAGAGATCTCTGCCGCCATCGCCGACTGCCAGTATGTGGTCGCGACCACGGCCCGGTCGAGGGAGATGCTGCTTCCGGTCCTCACGCCGCGGGAAGCAGCCTCAGAAATGAAGCCCCGTATCGGTCAGGGCCAAAAATGCGCCGTGCTGTTTGGCGGTGAACGGGCCGGGCTTTCCAACGAGGACGTCTTAAGGTCCGACGCGATTGTCACCGTGCCGGTCAACCCGACTTTCGCCTCGATCAATCTGGCGCAAGCGGCAATCCTCATTGCCTATGAATGGGCGATTGCCGACGGGCGCGCGCTACCGGCAAGTGATCTGGAGGACGTCGCCCCTGCACCCCGTAAAGACTTTGACCGCTTGATGGATCATCTTTTCGAAGAACTGGAAAACACCAGCTACTTCTTCCCGCCCGAACGCCGCCCCAGCAAGGAGCGGAACCTGCGGGTCGCGCTCATGCGCGCGGGCCTCACCGAAGGCGAGGTGCGTTCCCTCCGTGGGGTGATTAAAGCGCTGGTGGGCCGCTCAGAGGACTAATGCGCCGTCGGTTCAAGGGCAGTGAAGCTGAACACCCTAAAAAGGGACTCTGCGTCGTATCTCGCGTTCAGCCCTGCCACGCACTTCCTGTTCCACTTGATCTTTTACGCGCTCCGTTGCTCTAGCAAACGCAATATTGGCGAAGTCTTGGTTGCCAGTCATAGCGATATCGTAGACGCAGCCCTGCATAAAATCGATCGGTACGCCCGCATTTCGGCATTCGCGTTGTGCGTCACGAAGAACGGCAGGGGGAAAAGAAGCGAGGGTTCGATAACGTGCCGGATACGACCGATCTGTGTACGACTCAGTTGTTTCGCCCTCACCGTAGTCGAAGAGGGATTCCTCCTGGTTAAGCCGCCAACTCTCGCCGAACTGCTCATGTAAGCGGTCGAAAAAACCGAGCGTCAAACGATCAATTGGAATTGGCAAATCAATCCGTGAATTGATTTGTCGCATCCAGGATCCATAAGGATTAACGCTCTCATTGACCACATCGCCTTCACGGGTTTGAAGGTCATTGTCAGGATTGCCGTCTCTGTCGCCCACAAGGCCTTCGTAATTGCCCGGGTCTGTCGGTGACGACTTGAACCTGATATCGAGAAAGTCAAATCCGTCGATTTGTCGGGGCCGAATATCTAACGCTTCACCTGTTGAAAATGTAACGTTATAGGTGCCGGAAGCTCGCTTTTCGATTGTTGCATTGCCAACATTGCTTCCGCCGGACCGGATTCTTTTAGGTGATCCGTCTACCCATAAATTCGATCGTGAAGTCCTGACGCCGGGGAAGTCTCTCGCATACACCACCACCCGTTTGTTGCCGGCGCGGAAAGCAACTGCCGTGTTGAAGGTGACAGACTCATTTCTGGCTTGTTGCCGGGTCTGGATTTCAAGGCCGTCTTCTTTCCTGGCGAAAATGTATTCTCCTACGGTCTGAAATGGATAAGCAAATCCGTCCAAAGTCCTGATATGCGGGTCACCGAAAGACGAAGCGACTCTAATCGGTGCGGAAGATGCTGGACCCGTCTTGCGCGGGGGCCAACGCGATGTAAGCCTCGTGTCATTCTCAAAACATGAAGACAAGATGCCTTGTGCATGGGCTTCCTCGAACACCTCATCGATCAAAACATGATCTGCATCGCCATAGACACCATCACCATTCTCATCTTCTGAATATCTAGCGAAAAACGTGATCTTGCTTAAGGCATGAATAAATTCATGGATAAGGACGTTCCTTCTGGTTCCGGCTGAAGAAAAATACCATGTATCAAAGGGGTACTGGATAACCGGCACAGTCTTTTCGTTGCTGGTTAAGATCGTGACAGTGCGTGCTTCGGCGTCTGGGTCTAATGCTCCAAAGGATAATGGCATTCGCGAATTCCGAAGCACCTCAATGGCGCGGTCCCATTGATCATTATTAGGCACTTCGCCGCTCAGGCGAAGAAACGCAGTATCAATGATACGTCGAATTTCACCTTCGTTAGACGCTAATTCGTCGGCTGTGTCATTGGCAAGCTCACGCAATGCTCTTCGGGCTTCATCAACGCGTTCACGGTCGTCAGTAGGCGCCTTTATGATTTCTTCACCGATGATCACTTCGATTTCATCGTCGTCTTCCGTCCTTTGCTCAGGGTCTGAAGGAGCGTCAGAATCCGGGGCACCGCAATCCGGAATCTCTTGAGCCAATGCCGGGATAGAATTCCCGGAAAAACAAAATATTATTATTGAGAATAGGTATGTCTTTAGCAGGTAAGGCTTACGTCGCATGCTAAATTACTCCTATAATGATTTTAGAGACTTTTCTTCGTAGTGCCTACTAAATGCATTCTTGGGCGCTTACGGCTTATTTTTGCGTCGCGTCGCCTTGGTACCCGAAGGGTTTTTGAATGAGGGGAATTGCTTGCTTCACTCGCCCATATGGCCCAGTACATCGTTCGAGATTAAGTACCCCGAGATGACGCCATCGATACTGCTGACATTGCGGCTTGTCGAAGAGGGCAGCACCGATGAAGAGATCGACAAGACCGGCACTTCGCCTTGCTGGACGACAAGGATCGGTGAGAACTGGTTGATGACGACTGTATCGCCTGCGCCCATCCAGACATCATAAGAAGTTGACGGGACAGTTCTAAACACCAACGCGTCGCCGGACCCCTGCACGTTCGCCGCGATGAGCCGAAGTTGCACCCCTACGCCTTCCAGCGAAAAAGGCTGGCTTGTCGCCACGAGATCCGTGATCGCAAGGCTGTATCCCTCGGGAACCTCGGTGACGTCACCGAATGACAACTCGCCGCGCGTTACCTCCTCACGGGTATCGAGCCGGATGCATCTTGGTGAACGCTCCATTCTCCTCACGACATTGAAGCCGCATTTGACGGGAATTTTCTCAATGGATGAATGGCCTGAAGTATGGCTTTCGGCGGTCGCCGGATGGACACAGGCCTGCACAAAAGCGAGACAAAGACTAAGCCACAACAAGTTACGGAAAGCCATGATTTCCCCCGTCTCTGACATTTTCCTGATGCGGAGAGTATCGCCCAAGGATTGAGGACGCAAGATCTGAAGTCGTTTCCATTTATGAATGGTGAGCCGGGCTGAAACTGCGGTGGAGGGAAAGGGCCCGATATGCTGATCGCTGTTGACGAAGCCCCCCATAGCGCGCTGCACTCCTCGTCCACTCTAAAGGAGGTTGTCATGGCGCGTTTTCAGGATCAGTTTTCCGCAGGTTTAACGGCGGTGGTTGGCTCCATCTTCCTCGCCGGGTGTGCCGATGACGCGCCGACGCCTCTGCCGTCCGGCACTGAGGACGTCGCTGACGTTTCGGTGGCTGCGGAAATGGGGCATCCGGCGTTTTCAGCGTTCGACGATCTCTTGCAGCAGGAAATTGACGCGGGCGTTCGTTCCGGGTTCGTCGTGATGGTCAACGAAGGCAGGAAAACGATCCACCAGTCGGCATTGGGCATGGCCGATATTGAAAATGAAACGCCCATGACACTCGATACGCGCTTTCGGATCGCCAGTATGACAAAGCCGGTGACAACAGTTGCCTTAATGATGCTGGTCGAAGAGGGGAAGGTTAGTCTCGACGATCCGGTGTCGGACTATATTGCAGGCTTCGCAACAACACCGGTCGCGACTGACTACACCAGAAACGCTGACGGTAATTTCCTGACAGCCCCTATTGAAACGCCCATGACGATCAAACAAATCCTGACCCATACGGCAGGACTTGGATATCTGTTCGACGGTGAGACCGACCTCGGCAAGTATTACTTTGAAAACAGTCTGTTTGTCCTCGACGGGAACCTTGGCGACCGCATCGACTTTCTGGCAACCCTGCCACTTTATGAGCAGCCCGGAGAGAAATGGCTCTATAGCTACGGAACCGATGTTGCCGGGCGGATCGTCGAAGTGGCGTCGGGCACGACGCTTGAGGACTTTTTTCAGACACGGATCTTTGAGCCGCTCTCCATGAATGACACCTTGTTTGTCATTGAAGATGAAGATCTGGACGGGGCCGCTGTCGTTTACTCTCACAACGAAGCCGGCACACTTGTGCGATCTGAAGGCGACGGCGTTAATCCAAATCCGAACACGACGGGGCTCGGCTGGGCGTCAGGGGGTGGGGGCCTCGTCTCGACAGCGGCGGACTATCAAAAGTTCTGCCGTATGCTGCTGAATGGTGGTGAGGCAAACGGATCACGTTTGCTTAAAGACCAAACGGTCGCGCTAATGCTTGGAAGTCATGTGCCGGCAGCCGCTCGCCCGGCAGATTGGTTGGAACAAGGAATAAGTTTCGGCCTCGGCGGATGGGTAAAGTTGGCCAACCCCGCCGATCCGGCAGATCAAAGCACAACCGGCCATTTCGGTTGGGGCGGGTACCTCGATACGATCTTCATGATCAGCAAAGAAGATGATTTTTCCTACGTTCTGCTTGCCCAGCGCGAGCCCGGCCCCAATGACAGGCCTTCTGACGCGCAAGATCGCATTAGAGCGATTAGTTTTGAGTACTTGGCGCAGTGACCAATGGATAGAGGAAGCTAGTTAGAAAGTCAGGGTGCGTTGTCCGGTGCGGATCTAACGCACCCCGCCAGCTCTTGCCCATCAGATCCCGCCGCGCTTGACCGGATTGCGCAGGATGCCTCCTGAGACCAGTGAGACCAACGCGCCTACTGGGAAGATCTCCGAAAATGTAATCCCGAGGCGGAAGAACGGGTTCTTGTAGTTCTCTTTCACTTGCTCGATCTGCGCGGTCAGCTTCGCGATTTCGGCCTCGCTCGCGCCGGACGCGGTCTTTTTCTCGATCAGAGAATTCGCGTACTCACCGATAAAGTCGACGCCGCTCACCGCCAGATACGTCTCCCAGCCGATGGTGTAGACAATGCCAGCCACAGCCGCGATCCCGAGGCCCAGTTGCAGGGCTTTCCAGAAAGAGATGACCCCGCCCTGGTTGCGGTCGCGAAACTGCTTCACCGCCACAAAGATCGAAGAAAGGGCGATCAGCATGGTCAGATATCCAAAGGTCTGACTGGTGTGACCGCCGTCGGCCAAACTCGTGCCAATGATGATGACGCCGATGACAATCGCGCCAGCAATGGGTCCGAAGGTGAGGATGTAACGAAGCATGGGTGAATTCCTTTTTTGCTCTGATGTTCCGCTCGGCGCCTGCCTTCTCGTCCGGGTCAACGGCGCTGACACCCAGATCAATGGCCAGCTGGCCCCTCAAATCCTATCGCCCAAAGGGGTGATTTCGCGCTATTGGGCCGTTTTTCCGATGCGCAATCAAGGGCTTGGCGAGGCGAGGCAAGGGATTTTGCAGAGTTTTAGTTTGGGGTCGCTCTCGTCCTCATCCTAAGGAGCGATCCTGTCAGATCGCGTCTCGAAGGAGAGCGGCTTCCGCCTACTCGATCAATGATAGCTCTCTGGCGCGGGCCAATGCCTCGGTCCGGCGTCGCGCGCCGAGCTTTTCATAGAGTTTGGAGACGTGGGTTTTCACCGTATTGGGAGACACGCCCAGCCGGCGGGCGATCTCCTTGTTAGCGAGACCTTCGGCGATCAGGCTCAAGGTTTCTCGCTCACGGGGCGTTATCCCGAGGGTCGCGATTGCGTTTTCGTTGGGGGTGAACTCGGCGGGCTTGGCGGGAGTGGTGAGCCGCGTGCCCGCATAGATTCCGATCGCCGTGAAGCCGACCGCAACGATAAAGACATAGACCAGCTCCGACACCATGTGGGTCATGTACCGGAACTCTAGCCACTGGAGCAGAAATGTGCCTACCGCGAGCGCGAGGCCATAGAGAATCCAGGTCCGTTTCATGAAGTGCTGCCCATTATAGTCCCTGTCATTTTGGCGGGAAACTTGACCCTGCGCCAGATCTAGGTGCGCCAGACCGCCGCGGATAGCCAAGGCAGCGACTGGGGCGCAAGATGCGTAGAACGCTGCGATGATCAAAACCGATACTCAATACCAGACCCAACAGGCCGTCCGCGATATCTCCGATGCCGCGTCGCTCTCCGCCCATCGTTTCCGGTACTACGACTTCGCCATGGCCGCGACGTGCGTGATTATCGTCTGTGCGAATATCATCGGCGCCGGTAAAGTCTCGCAGGTGAGCCTTGATCTGCCGTTCAGGGCCGAGCCGTTTCTTTTTACTTTTGGGGCGGGGATCCTTTTCTTTCCGCTGTCCTATGTGCTCGGTGACATCATGACCGAGGTCTATGGCTATGCCCGCGCGCGCCGGGTGATCTGGGCGGGATTTGCCGCGGCCGCGTTTGCAGCCGGGATGGCGGCGTTCATCACCTGGATGCCACCAGCGCCGGACTGGAATTCAACCCTCGGGGAGGGGATCACCAAACAGGACGCTTTCGCGTTGAACTTCGGGCAAGCGCCCCGGATCGTCTTTGCGTCGGTACTAGCAATCTGGATGGGAGAAATGTCCAACGCGTATGTCATGGCACGGATGAAAGTTTGGTCCGACGGCAAGGCGCTCTGGCAACGGACGATTGGGTCAACGATTGTTGGCCAGGGTGTGGACAGCGTTATTTTTTATCCGCTGGCATTCTACGACATCTGGGCCAACGAATTGATCCTGACCGTGATCATTACCAACTATGTCTTGAAAGTCGCCTGGGAGGCACTGCTGACACCAGTGACGTATCAAGTGGTTGGTGCTTTGAAGAAGGCGGAAGGCGTGGATGTCTATGACCGGGAGACTGACTTCACGCCGTTCTCAGTTCGGTCTTAACGGTTGGTTGTCTCATCGCATAGGGTCAACGTGAACGGGCCTTCCGTTGGCATTGCCGCGGTGAGTTCAATATCTTTCAGCGCGTAAAGCTTGCCCTCAATAAAGCGTGTGTGGCGATTGTTGGTGCCAGACCAGCGTCTCGTTTCCCCGGTCGCTGGTTCGGTCTGCGCGGCGAGGCGAAACCGATTTGACGTGGTCTTTTCGCTAAAAGAAACGGACTTGCCCGGCTGAATGGTTATGAACGAAAGTGGCTCTTCGGACGACGAAACCGGTTGCTCTGCTTCCAGATAAATGCGGACCGGATCGTTACACATATTGGCAACGCTTGTTTCGCGGCCCGAAAACAAGAGTGCCCCCGCGCTGTCCCCGAAAGCGTCGGCCTTTTCTTCCATCCATACTTTGTCCAGATCGTACTGGTCCGATGAACAGTATTGATCGCCATGGTGGGCTTTCAGAGTGCGGTGTTGCGCCACGTGCAAAACCTCATGGGCAAGGGTAGCACTCAGAACGATAGCCTGGTCCTTCTGACGATAGATGTCGTCCAATAGGATTATATCCTCCTTACACGAAGTTGTTGCAAATGGGCCAAATGCATCCCGCAAGCTGCAAAACCCGATATCGATCCCGTCAAGGTCACTTGAGGAAAGAACCCCAAGACGGGTGAGACTGTTGATCGCCTCGGCAATCTGGGGATCGGCAAATGCAACCGGTTTTGTATTGGCCTCACATTGGTCAATGATTTCCGGCGGTAATTGGTCTGCCGGCACGAACTCAGCGCTTGCAATGGTGACTAGACTAAAGATACCCGCCAGGGCGCTCGCCAAGTGACTCAAACCCGACTGGATCTCGCGTTCTGAGTGAAGGCTTGTGCCGAATGATGAACGGGCTTGTTCTGAACTTCTCATGATTTGTCGCGAAACGTTGTATCGCCTCCCATGAGGCGGGCATTCTCATTGACCCACCCGCGCACCTGGCTTGCGCGCAAATGCTGGAAGGTGGCTGTGCGCTCCCATAGATAGAACGCTTGGTGAAGATCCTCATCGCGACAGATCTCTGATATCGCGTTATTGAGCGTAAGGCGCCGAATTTTCACGCCGGGGATCGTCTCAACGTCAATTAAATCTCCATAGGAGATGTTTGTCTGGTCTTCGATGTGATGCGTAAACGGACGATCCTCAAGCCAATCTAACGTCTGTTGAGCCTGGGTCAGGCGCCGTTCCAATTCCTTCAACCGCTCCCGTTCGACTTCCTCAAGGAGTGAGAGAAAGGCGTCTTCGCCGGTGATCGCCGAAAGAGCAGTCTGCCTAAGTCGTAGGGTTGCAGTGCCCCTGATCGTTTCCATCCCGGTCAACAGCGTTTCTTCTGCGTCTTTTCCATCCGTGCACGTTCGAAGAATACCGATCGCGGCCCTGGCACGGGAGAGCCGCCCACTGACGTCGTTCAGAAATTGGTCCGTGGTTTCGGCGTTTGCCTGGCTCTCAGCGACGAGACGCTCTTGCGCTTCGGTAAAGGATTGGCGGACCTGTCGGCCTTCATTCCAATTCCCAAGCTGGATACCAATAAAGACCCCGGCCACAACAATGAAAAAGTCGAGCCCGACAGCGAGCCAGTTCTGGCTTTGCACATGGTCGGCAACACGGCGCAACAGCAAGACGGAAAATCCCCTCCTAAATCCATGGTCCCTAAACTATCTAAAGCGATCTGCAAACGAAAGGCAGCTCCGCATGAGACGCAGCGCAAAAATGTGAGTTGCGTCTTTCGTTTCCGATTGCCACGGTGCGGACGTGACTTAAGGGTGGGGCTTCATGTTCAAGAACTGGTTCAACAGGCAGGCGCGTGAACTCGCGCAATCGGCGGCACGATATGGTGACAAGTTTCGGGCGCGTGCAAGCCTCGATGCGGACGCGCGCCGGGTACTGGATGAAGCGGCCCTTGCTTACCATCGCGCCGAGCCGCCTGGCAAAATGGAAAACGTGCCCACTAAGGCGATGGTAACGCCATTTGATTTGTCGCTGGCATATTCTCCGGGTGTTGCGGAGCCTTGCCGGGCGATCGCTGCGGACCCGGCGGCCTCGGCGGTCTATACCAACCGAGCAAACACCGTTGCGGTCATTAGCAATGGCACGGCCGTGCTTGGCCTCGGGGATATCGGCGCGTTGGCGGCAAAGCCCGTCATGGAAGGCAAAGCGGCGTTGTTTCGGAAGTTTGCTGGCTTAAACGCAGTTGATCTGTGTATTGATGAAAAAGATCCGGAGCGCCTGGCGCGTGCGATCATCGCCCTGGAGCCGACATTTGGCGGGGTCAATCTGGAGGATATCTGCGCGCCTGCCTGCTTTGAAGTGGAGACGCGTTGCCGCGGGGCCATGCGGATCCCGGTGTTCCATGACGACCAGCATGGCACGGCCGTGTGTGTGCTGGCGGCTGTGACGAACGCACTTGCCCTTGCCGGCAAGGAACTCAAGGGCGCAAAAATTGTGACGTCCGGGGCGGGCGCCGCCGCGATGGCTTGCATTGACTTGCTGGTTGCAGCTGGCGCGCAGATGAAAAACATAACGCTGACCGATCGGGACGGCGTCATCTACAAGGGTCGCAAGGAGGGCATGGACCCTCGAAAAATCCGTTATGCCAAGGCAAGCAAAGCGCGAACGCTGGCCGATATTATTCCAGATACAGATGTTTTTCTCGGGCTTTCTGTCGGTGGTGTCTTGTCGCCGGAGATGGCCGGAAGCATGGCACAGCGGCCGATCATCTTTGCACTGGCTAATCCGGATCCGGAAATTTGGCCGGAGGACGCTCGTGCAGCTGCCCCCGATGCCATTATCGCCACGGGGCGTACGGACTATCCAAACCAGGTAAATAACGTCCTTTGTTTCCCGTTCCTGTTTCGCGGCGCACTTGATTGCCGCGCCTGGACCGTCACAGACGGGATGAAAGTCGCGGCCTCAAAGGCCATCGCCCGACTTGCCGGACAGCCGACCCCCGATCTGGTGAGAGGTCTTTACCCGGATGAAAGCCTTTCATTCGGGACGGATTACATTCTTCCCAAAGCATTTGATCCGCGGCTCCTACCGGAAGTGGCCGTTGCGGTTGCACGCGCTGCGGAAGATGACGGTGTGGCCGACAAGCCAATTTCGGACTATTCAGCTTATCGGCATGACCTTGAAGCAATTAGTTCTGCAGCTTCATAAAGCGAACCGCCCCTCTAGAGACCAAGACGACCGTCCTCAGGAGTAAGTCTGCAAGTTACGCAGGATTACCGTGGGCCCGCCGTCTCCCATCAGGAACATTATCGCCATGCCGACGGTGAACATGGTCCAGGTCGCACCGAATAGCAGAATAAAGAGGATTGATTTGTGCACGCCAAATGAAAGCGTGGATCGTTCCGGATTGGCCGGGTCATAGCGCACCGCGACCCGTGTTCCAACGGGCAGGGCGTCTTCCAGGATTTCATGGTAATTCCGTGCGCTGCTTCCAGCATAGCCAAACGCGATGTTATCCCCCGTTCTGTCAACGCCGAGCGCTGAATATTGGTAGTTCAGCTTCACCCGATAAGTCGTGCCGTCACTATCGCTGTCGATCTCAAGATCAGAGTGGGTAATGACACCGTCAGCCGTGGGCCAAGACCCGGCAGCCTGACTGAGACGGTAGGAATGGACGCCATACCCGAGAATGCCGACGCCAATTGTCAGGAATATCGCGAAAAACAGGGTTAAGAAGATCGATCCCATGGTGCCTTCCCCTCCAACTCACTGGCCTGAGGTTAGCACGGGCTTGAAACGGGAAGCTTAACAAGGGATCAAAAATAGGGACGTTTCCGCAATCCAGACGTCGCGATATGACAAAGGGGAAGAGGCAGTTTAGCGATCGGATTTGCCAACGCTTCAGCGCAAGGCCACCTCGAAACGGTGGGTGCGATATTTCTGGTCGCCTCAGTCACGTCCCGAGACGGGTGCGCTCCAGCCGCTGAAACGGCGCCCAAGTCTTCCCGTTATCGGTTGAGATCTCAACGAGCATGGCATGAGAATTCATGTCTTCGATCTCGATCGTCAGCTGAAAAGAAAAAACCTCTCCCTGTGGTCCAACAGCGAATGTGCCCGTCCGGATGTTATCGAAGACAAATGTTCCCGTTTCTGTCTCCTGTCCTTCGTATATGTCCATATTGCCCCAACTGTCATCCAGGGCCGCCATGCGATAGACATTTCTGTACTGATCAAACTGGATGGTAGTCTCCATTTTGACATTTGTCGGCGAGTGCTCGGGCACTTCGCGGCGCAGGGCGAGATCGTTCAGGAAATAGCTAATTCGGGTACGTTCTATTTCGGGTTCGCTCCATACACCGTCGCGCCAGGAGGAAACGGCCATCTCCCATTCCCCCGCCAGGGGGCGGAGCTTTTCCATGGCTGCCCGTGCGGAGCCCGACCGGTCAACCGGTTGGGCCTGTGCCGTGACAGTTGAAAACATGAGTGCGGAAGTCACGGCGATTAGTATCAAGTATTTTTGGGTCACAGGCTTTCCTCCGGTCAGGGGCTAGTCGGATCAGGATTGTCTTATGGTCACCATGACACCGCGCCCCCGAGCGGACATCAACCCGGCCGCACCAACACACCTTGATAGGGGTCCCGAGCAGGGCTCATCGAAGGTCTTTTGCGACGGCGTGAAGAGCATCAAGCTGGCTCGCGCCTAGCTTGCGGCAACGTTCCGGAGACCAGCCGAAGTCGATGTCTGGCAGGTCCGCGTTATCCTTGAACGGCATCTCTAGGGTCATGGCGAGGCAGGAAAAAGTCTCGGTAATGTAGTTGGTGGCGATCGCGAGATTGGCCGAACCGCGCGCATCGACAGGGTATCCAAACTCTGTCTGAAAGTCAGGATTGGCCCGCACCAGTGCCGCCTTATAGCCATCGAGCAAGGCTTGAAGTTTGTCCGTGAAGGCCGAAGCCCCTTCGCCGCCCGCAATGAAATTGTAGGGCAGGTTTTCGTCGCCATGGCAGTCCAGGAAAAAATCCACCCCTGTTTCTTTCATCTTTTCCAGGACCCAATAAACTTCAGGGCTTACCTCCAGTGACGCATCACTCCAAGCGCGGTTAAGATTAGTGCCGGCGGCATTAGTGCGCAGGTGGCCTCGCGCTGAGCCATCCGGGTTCATGTTTGGTACCACGTAGAAGACAGCGTTTTCCTTTAACACCCGGGCGACGGGATCGTCATCATCGGTGAGCCTGTCCAATAGTCCTTCTACGCACCATTCGGCCATGGTCTCTCCCGGATGCTGGCGGGCGATCACCCAACAGGCGCGCTTGTCAGGTGTCGGCTCGCCAATGGTTATGAGGTCCAGGTTCTGCCCATCCAGCGTTGTTCCGAGTACGGTCAGTTTCGTGTTGGCCGCGCCTTGAAAGCTGGCCACCATATCGCTGTGGCGTTCCATGGAATAGGGCGCAAAGTAAGCATACCAGACGGTATTGAAGCCCGGCGTGTGGTGTATCTTTAGTTCGCCATTTTCAAATGTTGTGGGGACGCGGAACCAAGTCTCGCGATCATAGGATGCAACGGCGCGGTAGTCTTCCCATCCCTTCGGATAGGCAGAGCTCCCCGCATTTTCAATCGTTAGTGTACAAGGGATTTCCGCTGCATTGGTCACGCGGAAATGGAACCACTGATAAAAATCGGATTGGTTATCCTTCTGGATCCGTAGGCGGATGTTTGACGGTGTCGTGGCGTCAACCACCTGGATGTTACCGCTGTCAAATGCGCTGGAAATGTGAAGGGCGGCGTTTGCCGATGAGGTCATCAGTTCTGTTCCTTTGGTAGAATGGGGCTCTGCTGGAGGTGAATGTTTGGCTCGTTTGTGGCGGAAGCGGTGTGATTGCTCGAGTGTCGCGATCGGAGTGGTGCTAAAGTGAGAACGTTAGAATATGCAGTCAGCCCAGGCCACATGCTCCGGTTGTCTATAGCCCCTGACAATGCGTCCTTCGCTAGGTCCGTACCGGTGGTTTGGGCATTCCGCAAAGACCTCCCCGGACTGGGTTTGGGGCAAAGCGCCGAATGTTATTCCTCGCCATATTAGTGCTATTTGGCCTTCGCACTGAAGGAGTTGGTTGCAAGGCGCTGCGAACTTACCTCTATTGGTGTTTGACCATCGGCTTTTTTGTTTCGTTCCCGAGAAGAGCGTTGCCTATCTCTTATTTAACTGTTACTTTTTCGACACCGCATAGGGAGTAGCGGTTTAAGCAAAGTTTTCGAGCGTGACGTTGGACCCGTGGCCTTGTTCAAAGCAGGTTGGACCCCGAGCGCTGATATACGGTTTGCCCCCCAAGGCATGCGTACCGGAAGGGCCCGCTGCATATGTAGCGGGCTCTTTCTTTATACGGGACCGGTCTTTCATCTAAGACGCGCTCTGCCAACTGCGGCCATGCGCTCTTAGGTGACGTCATTCAGACGCGCTGTTTTGCGTGATTCCCGCTCAAATCGAACGCTCATGCCCACTTCATACCCAAGTGAGGTTTTCACCAAATCTATTTGACAAGATCCCGCCGCCGGACTACCTCACCCCGCTTACGACGGGAGGTGCGCTGCCGCCGTTGAGATCGTCCGCTGGAATAAGCCTGCGGACCGGCCCGCACCACATATGAGGAAAATATGACAAAGCGCGTCCGCGCCAAGCATAAACTCGACCGCCGCGTTGGTGAAAACGTTTGGGGTCGTCCAAAATCACCCATTAACAAGCGCGAGTACGGACCTGGCATGCACGGCCAGCGCCGCAAGGGCAAAACGTCCGATTTCGGTCTGCAGCTGATGGCGAAACAAAAGCTGAAAGGCTACTACGCCAACATCAACGAAAAACAGTTCGAGAAGATCTACAATGAAGCTGTGCGCCGTCGTGGCAACACAGCCGAGCTGTTGATCGGTCTTTTGGAAAGCCGTCTCGACGCGCTCGTTTACCGGGCGAAATTTGTCCCTACGGTTTTCGCCGCCCGTCAATTCATCAACCACGGTCATGTTAAGGTGAACGGCGTGCGTACAAACATTCCGTCTTACCGCTTGCGCCCTGGCGATGTGGTCGAGATCAAAGACAAGTCGAAAAACATGGCGCTTGTTCTTGAGGCGCTGCAAAGCGCCGAGCGCGACATCCCTGAATATGTCGATGTGGACCCGAAAAAGATGAGTGCGACTTATATCCGGGTCCCAGAACTCGCGGAGGTGCCTTACCCGTGCACAATGGAACCAAATCTTGTGGTTGAGTATTACTCATCCTAACGACTCTTTGGCTTGACGGCCATTTCTGTCGATTTCGGACCCGTGCTGAGCAGATCAGCGCGGGTTTATTATTTTGTTGCAACATTTCTCCAAAGCGCGTCACAAAAACGTTGTAATTGTGCAACGCAACACAAACGATCGACAGTGTCGTTGTGCTTTCCTCAAGCAATCCTGTTCGGCCCGGATATAGTCGTCGCTGGGCTCGATGAATGTCGTCCCGTGGCAGGGATGGCCAATAAATGAACAAGCAGGAGTAGATTCATGAGGGTTTTGGACCAAAAACGGTTGCTGGTGCTAATGGGCGCCTCATCAATGGCAATGGCAGTCGCTGCCCCTGGGGCGATGGCGCAAGACGATGCCACCGATGGAGGTGACGAGATCGTTGTTACCGGTTCGCGGATTGCCCGCGATCCAAATCTCACGGAGCCGTTGCCAGTACAGTCGATTGATTCCGAGGCGCTTCGGTTGTCCGGCGAGCAGGACATTACGGAAGTCATCAATGACATTCCCGCTCTGTTGACGACGACCACCGCGCAAGGATCGATTGATGGTATTTTTGCGGGCGCGGTTGGGGGCGCGACTCTGAACTTGCGCGGCCTTGGTGCTGAGAGAACTTTGACGCTTGTAAACGGCCGCCGCCACGTGGGCGGTGTCGCCGGCTCAGCTATTGTTGATATCAACTCAATTCCGAGCGCTTTGATCGAGCGGGTGGACGTCCTGACCGGCGGTGCGTCTCAGGTCTACGGTGCAGACGCTGTGACAGGCGTTGTGAACTTTATCCTGAAGGAAGATTTCGAAGGTCTTGAGGTCAATTTGAATGGCGGCATCTCTGGAGAGGGCGACGGCGAGCGGTACGGCATTTCCGCGGTTGCTGGCAAAAACTTCCTTGACGACCGTCTGAATATCACGGTCGCGTTTGACTACAACAAGCGTGAAGAAATCCTCTTTGGTGATCGGGATTTCTCCCGGGATAATATGTTGGCAGACGACCTTCCGAATCCTGCCGCCGACGGCCCGAGCCGTGTTCTACTTCCCGACCCGCGTTTCTCGATTTCGTCAAACTCCGGTGTGATCGTTTCTGGTGCCGTGGATCTTCCGCCGGATTTCGATTCTTTTGTTGGATTTGATTTCAACAATAACGGCGTGGACGACTGCGACGAGTCGACCGTTGGACAAAACTCTGCATTTTTCCTGGGTGGCTGTCTGACCATTGACGACGTGACCGGCGAACCGCGCCCCTACGTTGACGGGATTGTTACTGGCGCCTTCAACCAGTTCGGCGGTGATGGGATCCCCAACACCTTCAACCAAGACTTCCTAACCCCAGACCTAGAAAACGTGGTCGGTAATCTCTTCATAACCTATGATGTTAATGACAATGTGAAATTGTTCCTGGAAGGCAAGGTTTCAGACTCAACTGCGGACAGCGGCGGTCCACTAAACACTTTCTATGACTTGTTGACGGTCGCGCCTGACAACCCGTTTATCCCCGATAGCCTTCAGCCATTTGCCGGTCTTGGTACGGACAGTGCGGCATTTTTCATCACACGCGACCCGACGGACCTCGGTCCAAACATCAACACCCAAAAGCGCCGCGTTTACCGGCTCGTTGGTGGGGTTGAGGCAGAGGCTGACAACGGCTTCACCTATTCAATGGATGTCAATTACGGAAGGTTTGAACGGGAATCAGTTGACCGTAACCGTGTCATCCAGGACCGGTTCTTTGCAGCGGTTGACGCCGTTGATGACGGGAATGGCAATGCTGTTTGTCGGTCCGATATCGACCCGTCAGCCTCATCACCAACGACACCGTTTGACATTCCGCTCTTTGACTTCGGCTATCTCACCTTCAACCCGGGCGATGGTCAGTGTGCGCCTTATAACGTCTTTGGTCGTGGATTCGGTGATCAGTCTCAAGCTGCAATCGACTTTATCACCACGACAGTGACGAACGACTTCACCCTCGAACAATTTGTTGTCAATGGAACGATGACCGGTAACCTGGACAAGTTCTTCACATTGCCGGGTGGGTCTTTTGAGTTTGCGACCGGTTTTGAGTACCGGGACGAATCCAGCGACTCAAGCTTTGACCCATTGGTTCGCGGTGTCGTTCCCGTTACGACACCTGACGCAAACGCGGGTGATGTCGTTTCCGAGTTGGATGCGTTTCGCCAAAGCTCATTGGTCTTTGATCCAGGCGCGCTCGTCGTGAACGAGGGTGGTGACTTTAGCGTTTGGGAATACTTCACTGAGCTCTCGGTGCCGTTGGTGCGGGACCAACCGTTCGCCAAAGAAATAACACTGAGCGGTGGGGCAAGGTTTGCAGACTACTCAACGGTTGGTGCGACGATCTCCTGGGGTGTCTCAGGGACCTGGGCGCCAATTGAAGATCTGAAGTTCCGGTCTTCGTATGCAAAACCGATCCGTGCGCCAAACATTACGGAACTATTCAGGCCTGCACAGGGCGCAACGTTCCGTCCTGTAGACCCATGCGACCAGGGTGAAATTGACGCGCTCTTGGCTGCTGGAGACCCTAATGCCGGAAATAGAGAGGCCAATTGCCGGGCAGACGGTATTCCAGAAGGCTATGAGGATCCTCTCTCAGCTCGATTTGTGGGAGAGATCTCAGGTAATCCTGAACTGCAAGAGGAAAAAGCAACGACGTTCTCAGTTGGTGCGTTGATCCAGCCAAGATTTGTTGAGGGGCTGACGTTAACGGTTGACTATTGGTCAATCCAAATTGAGCAAGCGATTTCGGCCGTTGGCTCGCAAGACATCGTCGACAACTGTTATGACTCGGGCAACTTCCCAAATCAGTTCTGTACACTCTTCACCCGGAACAGAGACACAACCTCGCCTCAGTTCCTCGGGTTCAACTTCTTGCGTCAATCGGAAGTGAACTTTGCGTCGCTCGATGCTCGAGGCATTGATGCTCAAGCAAGTTATGATTTTGAAATCGGTCAAAACGATCTCAACATCACCTTAAACGGCACCTGGAATGAACGCCTGAATAACTTCTTTGATCCAGGCGATCCAACCGCTGTTGACCCGGAGTTGGGTGAACTTCAGCGTCCTGAGTTTGCCGCGAATGCGTTCTTCAACTTCAGCCGGGGACCGTTCGCCTTCCAATGGCAAACCCAGTTCCAGGATGAGCAAGGGCTTCGGGCTGTCGAAATCGAGACCGTTGATACGGTATTTGGCCCCGCTGGAATCGCCGATGCGGTCTTCATCCATGATCTGAATGCAAGCTATCAGATCTCGGATCAGTTCAGTGTCTATGGCGGCGTCAACAATGTCCTTGATCGCGATCCGTTCATCACTGAACAGGCCTATCCTGTATCCCCACTCGGCCGGTACTTCTTTGCTGGCGTGAATTTCAGCATGTAAGCGCAAAACCCATGCAGAATTAGGAAACCGGCCCTTCGGGGCCGGTTTTTTATTGGTCAGACGGCAGAGTAATCAACGGGATCGGTGTAAGAGAGTAATACGGTGCAACCCGGGAATTCAGGGAAGGCGTGCTGCCTCCCATCTTTCTACCCGCCGACTTTTCGGCTCAAATCCGCAATCAGGGCGTCAATGCCGCGGGTGCCACCGCCATTATTGGCGATGACGGATTTGAACTGGCTTTGCTGTTCGATGGCTAGCCATATGCCTGCCGCACCAGCATCGACAACGGACATTTGCCCAGACTTGCTGCGATAGATGCGCCAGTGCACCACTAGATCCGCAAACTGATCACCGGGATTAGCGCCAACAATTTTCGAGTTGACGATAATATCCCTGGCTGACCGATCGATGGAGCCCGTGACCGCTAATCGTTGGCCCGCGTATTCAGATAATGTGTTCCAATAGACTTGCGTTGCATATTTCCGGAAGAGAGGCTGAAACGCGGCCTTCTGCTCGTCTGTAATCACGCGTGCATATTGTCCGAGGACGAAGCGGCTAACCTTTGGAAAATCCACATATTCGTCCACGAGGGCTTCCACGCCGCTAAAGCGTTCTGCTTCTGTGGGAGCGTTGAAAGCGGCGTTCGCATCGATCAGGATCGCCGCCATGTAGTCTTCCGCAGCCTGATCAGCAGCGGCCGGTGTTGCCGTGAATGCCGTAGAGACTACTGCCAAACCAAGGGCGCTGGTTCCTGCAACCATTTGGCGACGGGTGGGCAGTGGGCCAGTTTTTGTTGGGGTGCGCATCATCGATTGTCACTCAAGGTTGTCTTTGGTCTTAAAATCACTGCGACTTATTCAATGTCTTCGAAATCTTCAAAGTCTTCAAAATCATCGAAGTCACCCAGATCGTCGAAATCTGGCAGCGCGTTGAAATCCGTTCGTCCATTGAGGATTTGCTGGCGCCGGGCTTGGATATAGAAGCTCCGGAACGAGGAATAGTAGTCAAGTGAGCTTTCGCGGATATCCTGCAGTGGCTCGATAAGTGGCTCTCGACCTGAGACGATCCCGGCGCCGCCGCGAGAAACCCGTGCATAGCCAGCTGGTGGTGTACGGATGTAATTGAGAGGATCGAGTGCAATCTGCGGGATCAAGGCAAGGCCGTCTCGAACAGTCGATGGGCCGAGGAACGGCATGACGACATAAGGACCTGAATCAATCCCCCAGACGGCAAGCGTTTGACCAAAGTCCTCATTGTGTCCAGCAATGCCCATTTGCTGGGCCGGGTCCGCGAGACCTCCTGCGCCGATGGTCGTGTTGATCACAAATCGTGAAAGCGTCTTGCCGGCGCGGCCGACTTCCCCTTGCAGAACATCGTTGAAAAATACGGCTGGCGAGCGCAGGTTTGAAAGGAACCGTCTCAAACCGCGTCGTCCCCGCTCCGGCGTCACAGCGCGGTAGGTTTTTGCAGCCGGGACCAGTAGATTATCGTCGAGGAAAGTCTGAACCTTGAACATGTCGCGATTGAAGCCCTCCCACGGGTCTTCGTCAGACGTGACCCCGACGGAGCGTGCAGGTTCGGTCGCTGCGCTAGTTGGCTCGGCTTTGGGCGGGGGAGGCGGCAACACTTCCTTACGCACGTCGTCTTTAACGGCTTCGCTATCTATGTCGCTGTTAGCGGAATTGGCCTCTGGCGCTTCGCTGGTTGGTCCAGAAGCCTGCGCAAGAACTGCAACGGATGCTGAGGAGGCGGGCGTATCCATCACCGCCAGAAAACTCACTTGTCCGAAGGAGGCAGTGGTGACACCCGCCGATGCGGGCGAACCAAGTAGGGTTGCTGCGGTAAGGGCCACCCCAATGGCAGTGGAGCGAAAGGCTAAAAGGCGTCTGGGCATAATCAATCTGCCAATATCTATCGGTTCTTAAACTTCAGTTTTTTGCGTTAGCAGGCTTGTCGTACCGCAGTTTGATGGCCGCCGAAATCGTCCATAGAGCACCACATATAGGTTTCTTTCGTCAATTTCACGGCATCGCGGTGAATTAGGTGTGTCAGATTGGGACAACTGAACCCACCGTACCTTTTCGTTGATCGCCATATAAAGATATGTTTATATCTATGTCCAGAATGGGCAATGGCGATGAAGCTGGACAGTGTTCTCAATACATTCCGTGCGATCGGGGAAGAAACCCGGCTTCGCATCGCGACTTTATTGTCGTGTGGTGAGCTCACGGTAAGTGAACTGACCCAAATCCTGGGTCAGAGCCAGCCGCGGGTCAGCCGACATCTTAAAATATTGGCCGACGCAGGGCTTGTCGAACGCCATCGGGAAGGAAGCTGGATTTTTTACCGCTCTGTTGTTTCCGCCCATGACGCGAGCGCTCTCAGCAATGACCGGCATGTTTCCAGTGACTTGCAGTCGCTGGCTCAGCTGTTTCGGGATTTGATGGCGGGCAATGACCGGATCATCATGCGGGATCGGGAGCGCCTAGAGCAAATTAGGCAAGTGCGCGCCGCGACAGCAGCGACGTATTTCCGCCAGAATGCAGCAGACTGGGACCGCGTGCGCCGACTTCATATCGCGGACGACAAGATCGAAGCGGCCATGCTCGATGCATTCGACCAGGCTGTTGGCGGTGATCACGTGGACATGATGATCGACTTCGGTACCGGCACCGGTCAGATCCTGGCGGCATTTGCAAGTCGGTATCGAAAAGGCATCGGGTTCGATCTGTCTCGCGATATGCTTTCGGTGGCGCGCGCCAATCTCGACAAGGCCGGGATCAATCACGCGCAAGTCCGCCACGGCGACATTTTTGCGCTTCCCATAGAAGGGGAAGCGGCAGACGTTGTCTGCGTTCACCATGTTTTACATTTTTTGGCCGAACCTCATTTGGCGGTCCGCGAAGCGGCCCGTCTCCTGCGCCCGGACGGTGTTGTCCTTATTTCAGACTTCGCCCCCCATGAACTTGAGTTTCTCCGGCAAGAACATGCCCATCGCCGCCTCGGGTTTTCCGATGAAGAAGTTGCCGGGTGGTGCGCGGTTTCTGGTCTCCAGCTCGATGAAACGATTACGCTTCAGCCGGTCTCGCCCCAGAAAACCGAAAGCGCAGATGACGACCAGAAAGGTCTCACGGTAAAAATCTGGTTATGCCGTGCGCCTTCAACGGCAGATAAAATTGACTGTACACGGAATGGTAATGAGGCCATTCGTCAACCGATTGACATACGGAATTGATCATAATGTCCGAGCTACACGTTTCTTTCGAGTTTTTCCCGCCAAAGACTGACACCATGAGCCAAAAGCTGTGGACGGCGGTGGAGAAGCTTTCGCCACTAGGCCCCGATTTTGTCTCAGTCACGTATGGGGCAGGCGGATCAACCAGGGAGCGGACACACTCGACGGTCTCGCGGATTATCAAGGAGACCCGTATGCCGGTGGCGGCTCACCTGACTTGTGTTGCCGCGGACCGTGACCAAGTCGACCAGGTCTTGCGGGACTACTGGGCTGATGGCGTTCGTCATATCGTGGCGCTCCGCGGTGATCCGCCGGGCGGGCCGGGCGAGCCCTATACCCCCCATCCGGGCGGCTATGCCAATGCGGCCGAACTTGCCGCTGGCGCTCAGGCGATTGCACCGTTTGAAGTGACAGTTGGTTGCTATCCGGAACAACACCCGGACAGCCCGTCGCTTGCCGCCGATATTGATCACCTAAAGCGGAAGATCGATGCGGGCGCGACCCGGGCCATCACCCAGTTTTTCTTCGATAATGCCGTTTATCTGCGGTTTATTGAAAAGGTCCGTGCTGCCGGAATTACAATCCCCATTGTCCCCGGTATCATGCCGATCTCCAACTTTTCCAGTCTGAGACGGATGGCGGATATCTGCGGGGCGACGATCCCGGGGCGCCTTGTTAAGCTGTTTGAGAACTTGGACGAGGACCCATCAACCCGTCAGCTCATTGCGGCAACGATCGCTGCAGAACAGTGCCATGAACTGGCTGACTCCGGTGTGAAGCATTTCCACTTTTATACATTGAACCGGGAAAACCTAAGTTATGCGCTTTGTCTGATGCTAGGTGTCAGGCCGAAGCCTGAGCTTCAGGACAAAGAAGAGCAAGCCAAAGCGAGTGCTGCCTGAGCCATGAACGCACAATCCACCTTTATCAATGTTGGTGAGCGGACCAATGTCACCGGGTCGGCAAGGTTCCGAAAGCTGATCAAAGAAGAGCGCTACGAAGACGCGCTCGCGGTTGCCCGTCAGCAGGTTGAAAACGGGGCCCAGATCATCGACGTAAACATGGACGAAGGCATGCTGGACGGTGTCTACGCCATGCGCACATTCCTTCGCCTCATTGCCTCAGAGCCCGATATCTGCCGCGTCCCGGTCATGATTGACAGTTCCAAATGGGACGTCATCGAGGAGGGATTGAAGAACGTTCAGGGCAAAGCAGTCGTCAACTCCATTTCGCTTAAAGAGGGCGAAGCACCATTTCTGGAAGCCGCCCAAAAGATCAGACGCTATGGGGCGGCCGTCGTTGTCATGGCATTTGACGAAGATGGCCAGGCGGATACTGCCGATCGCAAAGTTGAGATCTGTACACGGTCTTATCGATTGCTCACCGAAGAAGTTGGTATGCCGGCAACGGATATCATTTTCGATCCGAACATATTTGCCGTTGCGACCGGCATCGAAGAGCATAACAATTACGCCGTTGATTTCATTGAAGCGACCCGGCGAATTAAAGAGACGCTGCCCGGGGCGAAGGTCTCAGGCGGCGTTTCAAACATTTCGTTTTCGTTTCGCGGGAATGAGCCGGTCCGCGAGGCCATGCATTCGGTTTTTCTGTTTCACGCCATCAAGGCCGGAATGGACATGGGGATCGTCAATGCGGGCCAGCTCGCCATCTATGATGAGATCCCTGAAGCTCTGCGCGAACCGGTTGAAGATGTCATCCTGAACCGCCGTGAAGATGCCACTGAACGCCTCTTGGACCTTGCAGAAAGCTATCGAGGAACAGGGGTCAAGCAGCAAAAAGCCGATCTCACCTGGCGCGAAGGCACCGTTGAAGAGCGTCTCAGCCATGCGCTGATTAAGGGCATTACGGACTATATTATAGACGACACCGAGGAGGCGCGCCAGAAGCTTGGCCGCCCACTGTTCGTCATTGAAGGGCCATTAATGGACGGAATGAACACTGTTGGAGATTTGTTCGGTGACGGACGAATGTTCCTGCCTCAAGTGGTTAAGTCCGCGCGGGTGATGAAGCAGGCGGTGGCTCACTTGACGCCTTACATGGAAGAAGAGCGTGAAGCCTCCGGGGAGGCCGCGCGCCAGTCTAACGGCAAAATCCTCATGGCCACTGTGAAGGGCGATGTCCACGATATTGGCAAGAATATCGTTGGGGTCGTTCTTCAATGTAACAATTTTGAGGTGGTTGATCTCGGCGTCATGGTGCCTGCAGATAAGATCCTTGCAGAAGCTAAATCCCACCGCGTTGACATCATCGGACTATCGGGTTTGATCACGCCGAGCCTTGATGAAATGCGCCATGTGGCTGCTGAAATGGAGCGCCAAGACTTTAAAATCCCGCTGATGATTGGCGGGGCAACCACGAGCCGGGCTCATACGGCAGTCAAAATCGCCCCCAATTATGACAATGGCGTAGTCTATGTAACCGATGCGAGCCGGGCTGTCGGGGTTGCAGGGCACCTCGTCTCCGACGAACGGCGCGCCGATTATCTCGATGAGATAAACACGGACTATGAGAAGATCCGTGTGCAAATGGCCAGCGGCCGCGAGCGCAATAAGCGCCTTTCCATTGGAGCAGCGCGTGAGAAGGCCCCTCGCATCGATTGGGATGCCTATACACCGCCAGTGCCATCATTCCTGGGGACGCGGTCATTTACAAACTACGATCTGGGACGGCTTGCAGCCTTCATCGACTGGACGCCGTTCTTTGCCTCCTGGGATCTCGCGGGTAAGTTTCCGCGCATTCTGGAAGACGATGTTGTCGGAGAGGCCGCCACATCGCTCTACCGCGATGCGCAGAAAATGCTAAAGCAAATCATCCGGGAAAAGCCGCTAACCGCTCACGGTGTCTGCGGATTTTGGCCCGCTAACGCCGATGGCGACGATGTTGTGTTGTTCGCGGATGAAACAAGGGCAGAGGAGCTTTGCCGGCTCCACGGTTTGCGCCAGCAGATCGCAAAGCGCGACAATGGGGCGCCGAACTATTGTTTGTCTGATTTTGTGGCGCCGCTTTCCAGCGGCAAGGCAGATTATATTGGCGCTTTTGCCGTGACCGCGGGCCACGGCGAAAACGAGTTTGCTCAGTCCTTTGACGATCGGAACGACAATTACAGCGGCATCATGGCGAAGGCTCTGGCGGACCGTTTCGCTGAAGCCTTTGCCGAAGAGCTTCACTCGCGCGTGCGGCGGACCTTGTGGGGGTATGCCAGCGATGAGGTCCTGAGTGTTGAGGACCTTATTCTGGAGAAGTATCATGGTATCCGTCCGGCGCCAGGCTATCCAGCTCAGCCTGATCACACAGAGAAAGATACTCTCTTCCGCCTGCTGAATGCTAAAGAAACCGTGGGGATTGAGCTCACGGAGAGTTATGCCATGACGCCGCCGGCTTCCGTGAGCGGGCTTTACTTCTCTCACCCGGAAGCGCTGTACTTTGGTGTTGGTCATATTGCCCGGGACCAGGTGGAGGATTATGCCTCACGCAAAGGCATGAGTGTCGCCGAAACTGAGAAATGGCTCGCCCCAATTCTTGGATATGACCCAGACCAGGGTGACACACCGTCAGCTGCGGCTCATCCTGAAGGGCAGAGCGCGGTCGCCTAAGCATTTCATTGCTCAAGGTCTTGTTTGGCTGCGCTCTTGTTTCAAGTGGCTCAGCGCAACCTATGTGGGTGGTTGCGTGCCCTGTCCCGAGAAACAGGCATGAAGCAATGCTGCCTGAAAAATCTTCGTTTCAAGCCGGCTTTGCCAATTTTAGTGGTGGCTTGGATGGGGTCGCTAGACCGAATTCAAAATCAAAACGAGGGTTGTCATAAACGCCGCCCCACACGCCATGCCGATCCCAGCCAAACGGACTTGATCAATAAAAGTGCCCATGCCCTCACCCCTGCGACGGATGTTACATCTATACCGCGGCGGGACACTCCCGCACCTTTTGCGCATTTGCAAAAAATCGTCACATAATTTAGCGCATCCGTTGCGCATAAAATGTGACAACTTCTTAAAATAGCTCGCAAAAAAAAATTTTCCCAAAAGCCTTCCACAGCGGCATTGGCGGGTAAAAGCGGTTTATTTTGCAGCCCAAAATGGGTCATTAGAAGCATCAACAAAGGACACGTGTCACTATGAGCTTTATCGATGCTTTGGGGAACTTGATCGGAGTCACCCGTGACCGAACCATCGGTGCGTTTCTGGAAGGGTTGCAAAAACAGAAATCCAAAAGAAACGAGGCGACATTCTCCATGGCGCTCATCGCTCTCTCGGCCAAAATGGCCAAAGCCGACGGCGTTGTCACTGAAGACGAGATAAGCGCGTTCAAGACGTTTTTCGACTATCCCGAAAGCGAGGCGCGCAATGTCAAAATGTTGTTCGACCTGGCTCAGCAGGATGTCGCAGGCTTTGACCATTATTTGGTCCAGGTGGCGCGCTTGTTTGAAGACGAACCTGTGGTCCTGGAAGATGTTCTGGACTGTCTTTTTTATGTGGCCCTTGCGGACGGTGTCGCTCACCCACGAGAAATGGCGCTTCTGGAAAAAGCAGCTGAAATCTTCGAGCTGCCCCAGGGTTGCTTTCAGCGGATCAAGGCGTCTCATATGGGGCTAGGGGATAATGATCCCTTCGCCATCTTGGGACTTTCCCATGACGCCACCCAAGACCAGATCAAGGCGAGATATCTCGATATGATCCGGGATCATCATCCTGACGCCCTAATTGCGCGGGGTGTGCCCCACTCTTTGATCAAAATTGCCGAAGCGCGGGCGAAAGCGATCAACGCTGCCTATGAAATGATCCAGAAAATGTCCTGATTTTAACCATATCTGCGAAAAAACCGCGCGAATCTGGGGCATTGGTGAACTTTAAACTGGACCGATATTAGCATCGTTGGTTAGGCTTTAACCCTTGAGTCGCGTAATTTTGTGAGGTGGTGTGGAACAAGCCCTGATGCCGTCAGTCGACCGCTCGCTTACGATCTGGCAAATCGCTGGAACGTCCTGGAAATATGCCGGTCAGGCTGTGACAACGATTACCGACAGCGTACGGCTCGTGTTTGTCATTGTTACTTCGGCTCTGGCCATGGCGCTCTTTTCCCTGGCAACACCAATCATTCTTTCTGTCTCGGCCTTTATCGGGATCGCCACCGGCAACAAGGCTGAAGGCGCCTGGCAACGGGTGGGGCACAAGTCCCCTCAAGTTTCCTGAAACGACCCCAATTGCGTTAACTGACCCCTAGCACGTCGGTCGGCCTAATTATTTAGTTAGCATCCTGGGTCGAGGCTGGTTTCCTAGCCTTAATACGCTGAGCGTACTGTCGCTTGGCAGCGCGTTTTCCCAGATACCTTCCTTGAGGGCTTTTGTTTTGACGCCAGTCGGGGCACGAACTTTTTGCGCGGCGGAGCGTCAGCGCTTTAGTGGGGGGCATCATGTCGATCAGAGAAGCAATCATTATGCTGACCATGTGCGTGGTCTGGGGCTTCCACTTTGTGGTCATCAAGTTTGCCGTCGCTGAGATTTCGCCGCTTTTCTATGCTGCCGTTCGGATGACGCTGGTGGCCGCGCTGCTGGCCCCATTCCTTCGGTGGCGGCCGGGTTCTATGGTCAAGGTCATCGCCGCCGGGTTGTGCCTTGGGTGTTTCAATTACGCGTTCCTGTTTACAGGCCTCAAGTTTGCGCCAGCTTCAGCAAGCGCCATTGCCCTGGAACTCTATGCACCATTTGCGACTATTCTCTCCGTCGTATTTCTGGGTGAGGTCGTCCGTTGGCGTCGTATTTTTGGAATCGTCCTTGCATTCTCCGGCGTGGTCGTCATCACCGCCAGCGACATGAGCCAATCGGACCCCCAAGCCTTGTTCGGTATCTCCCTTATTGTCGGTGCGGCCTTTAGCGAGGCCGTTGGTGCCATCCTTGTAAAAACGGCCAATGACTTCAAGCCGATCCAGCTGCTGGCGTGGTTTGCCTTATCGGGTGCAATGGCGTTGACCATGCTGACGCTGTTGTTTGATGCTGGCCACGGGGCGCAACTTGCAGATGCGAACATGACGGTCGTCGTTTTGGCGATCCTTTATTCGGCGTTGGCCGCCTCGATTTTTGGCCACACAAGTTACTACTGGCTGCTTCAGCGATTGCCCATGGCCATTGTCTCGACGGCCACATTGCTCACCTCCATGTTGGCCGTCATGTTTTCAATTATCTTCCTGGGCGAACCCTTAAGCAGCCGCTTCTTTGTTGGTGGATTGATGACGCTAGTGGGCGTTGCTATCATCCTGATGCGGAATGCTGAAACAGGCACGTCTGCCAAAGCACGGCATTATCCCGATGCAACCGGCGCTTGATCACTAAAAGGCCAATAACAGCATGCAGGTACTTGATCGACCATCCCCCAACTTCGATGCGCGCAAGCGCGTGATCGATATGATCGTGCTGCACTATACCGGTATGAAATCAGGGGCTGAAGCACTCCATCGGCTCTGTGATAGCGATGCGAAAGTAAGCGCCCACTATCTGGTGGAAGAGGATGGTCGTTTGTTTCGCCTCGTGCAGGAAGAAGATCGTGCTTGGCATGCTGGTCGCGGATCTTGGCGTGGTGACGATCAAATCAATGGTCGATCTATCGGCGTTGAGATTGTAAATCCTGGCCATGAGTGGGGGTATCGTCCGTTCCCGGAAGAGCAAATCAATGCGGTTCTGGAACTCGTCCACGACATAGCTAAGCGCCATAGCATCGCGCCGTCTCTAGTTTTGGGCCATTCCGATGTTGCCCCTCGCCGCAAAGAAGATCCGGGAGAGCTGTTCCCTTGGGATCGGCTTGCGGCAGCGGGACTTGCCTTGGGGACCTACCAGGGCGAGGGTGATCCCTCCGTTTTCTACGAAGCGGCCCTGAATGCTCTTTCTGAAATCGGCTATGATGCGCCGTCTGGTGATCACGCAGCCGGGCTGTTGGCATTTCAACGGCGTTTCGTGCCCGCCAGTTTGGGTAAAGGCTTTGACGCATTGACCAAGGCGGCGCTGATTGACGTTGCCAAAAAAGTCCGTGCGCACACTAGATGAAGTGAACGCTATCCAAAGCCCGGCACCCTACTAGGTGAAAGTGAGCAGGACGCCACTTACCGTCAGTACGGAAAAAACCGTGGTGATCGCAACGGCCATTGCTACTTCTTCCCGAGCGGCGCCCGCCTGATCGGCCATGACAAATGATCCGACAGCAGACGGCACCAGGGTAAACAAGGCAATTGGACCTATCCAGGTTGGATCGCGCAACCCTGCCACCCAAAGAATACCAAATGTCAGGGCAGGGAGAGCCAAGAGTTTTGCAATCCCAATCACGAGAACAGCGTTCCGTATACGGTCACTCATGGCGTAGGGAAGTTGCGACAGAAAAAGCCCGATCGCAAAAAGAGCGGTTGGGCCTGCAGCGCGGCCCAGCAAACGGAATGTCTGTATAACCGGCTCTGGCAGGGAGAATGACGTTAGGTTCGCGACACCTGATACGATCAGCCCTGTAATCATCCCGGCGACAATGGGGTTGCGCAAGGGATTGGTGAGGAGCTGAAAGACCGTCTTGCTCCCCGGCGCGAGCATGGCTGCGCCCAGAGCAATTATCCCGATCCCTTCCACTAGCATGAGGACGACAAAATTCTCCGCCCACCCCTCAATGGACATTGCAATAGGCAGGCCTAAAAAAACCGCGTTGCCAAAACTTGAGCTGAGCGCAATGGCCCCAGCCGCCGGTTCCCGGCGCTGAAGAAAATGGCGTGCGACGATGTTCACCCACCCCATGTTAAGGCCGGCGGCTACCGCGAACGCGAGTGCATAGGGGAGGGCGTCGGCATCAATTGGTTTCGCCGTTGCTGTCAGCCCAAAGAGGGCGGCCGGCATCGCGAACCGAAAGACGAACCGATTGAGGCTCGCCACGTCCTCACCCGGAATGAGGTTGAACCGGCCAGCGAAAAACCCTGCCGCGATCACCGCGAAAACAGGGAAGGCGACCTGAAGAATGAGTGTCATCGTCGAGGGGAAGCTTCAATTGAAGAGGTAAAACGCCGAATGCGATGTGCTTCGTCGCGTGTTTTTCATCTGGCCGCAAGGCTAGCGACACAAGGGGAGGCCATTGAGATTTTCAATTTGAAACGGCTGGAGGCAGCCCCTCTGCCGAACAGGCCTCACCTGGACCGTCGATTTTCCCGGGGGCTGGGGGCGAAAAACCGGAAGGCCCGACCGCCAAGCGCCACCTGTTCGACTGATGAAGGGTGCATGGAGATTCTGTCTCAAGATGGGAACAATTGAGGCAATTTCGTGCCCACGTTTTTGGTTGCTGCACTGGTACCCTGGCCCTGGCTCTGCACCTGGCCCTGGCTCTGCACCTGGCCCTGGCTCTGCACCTGGCCCTGTACCTTGACGCACACCGCTTTGAGGACTTGTCATCGGAGGCGTTGTCGGGTCACACTATCTTCATGGTTGAGATCCTTGAGTTCCCCACCCGAGGGGCAAAAAAGAACCTGGAAACAACGAGTTTTACCCGTGCGGAGCTGAGCCGTATCCTGGCTTTGTATGGCTATTTCGTCGCCGCTGGTGAATGGCGAGATTACGCTATTGACCTCATGCGTGAGCGGGCGGTCTTTTCGATCTTTCGCCGCACCAGCGAGGCGCCACTGTACCGTATTGAAAAACGTCCCGCCCTGGCTCGCAAACAGGGAGCTTGGGTGGTCGTCGCCATGAGCGGCGCGGTCCTGCGGCGGGGCCATGATCTGGGGCAGGTATTGCGGGTCTTTGACAGCAAGAAGCTGAAACTGGCGGTTGATTAGGGAGCTGATCAAGCCAGATCCGCGGTGCTGCAAAACGCGCGGTGCCCTAGAAACCGCCGCCAGTTTTAAAGCCGCCACCACCGCGACGACCGCCACCACCTGAGGGAAAGCGAACCCGAGGCGCACGCCGGACACGTCTTGTTCGGGTGCGCCGTGGAGCTCTCGGCAGGCGCGGTGGTCGCGGGCCACCGCCCCAATTTCCACCGCCCCAACTACCTTCGCTCGTGCCGCCCCAGTTGTCGGGTAGCCCAAAGATATCGCGCCATTCGTCGCCGCCCATATCATTGTCCCATTCGCGCCGGCGGGTACGGTGGCTGCGTTCGATCTTGCGCCACAGTTCGTCCCGGGAAAGACGTCCACGAATGAATTCAGAAACCAGGGCTCCCACAAGATCACGGCCGGAAAACTCCGAGTAAGGACTATCGAACCGGCGGGTCTTAAACTTGCGCCGCACATCTTCTAGCTCAGAAAGGGACCGGGCCTGACGCTTCAGTGACCGAGCAGCGGTTTTGCGCGCTTCTTCCAGTTCGAAGCGCTCCATCTTCACCTGGATCAGCGCCTCCACAAGGCGGTCATCCTCAAGAGTTTCGGTTTCTGCTGCGAGAACTTTTAGATCAGGGACGGAGCGCTCTTTCAGCACATCGGTCAGGAGACTTCGCGCTTCGGAGAGAGGCCCTGCTTCACCTGCGACAGCTTTGGAGAATTGTTCGATCAATCCCTCGTGCCATTCTTCTGCAGCCTTGATCTGCCCATCGATCCCCTGGAGCTTAGTGGCGAGCTCACCGACTTTTTCTCGCAAGGCACCGATGCCGTCCTGCTCCATGGCCTTGCGTTCAAAGGCCTCAAGGGAGGTCTCTGCAGCATTGGCCGCTTCTTCCAGACGATCCACGTGTTCCTGTAGGCGGTCCGGAATCTCCAGCAGTCGGTCGTAATTAAGCTTGTGATCGCGATACTTGATGAGCCTGGCGACCCAATCATCGAGAATTGCATAGAGAGGAAACGCTTTATACTGAGCGGTTGCGTAATGGCGCTCGCGCAAATAGGCGAACAACGGGTCCGCCTCATAAGGAGCGCCTTTTTCTGTGCGGTCAGTCAGGGCAATTTGCAGCTTCTGATCGGCCCGGGCTGCCGTGGAATTGGCGACTTCGACCGCCTGGGCGCGGGCAATATAGTCCGGGTCCAGCTCAAGTTTCTGGCGGGTCGCAGTTACCGCCTCATCATGTTCGGTGAGAGCGGTCTCGTGGGCTCCCTCTGTATCTCGACGCTTTGCTTCCAGCGCTTCGATTTCCTGGCGCGCCTTGTCACGCTGCTGACCGATTTCTTCAATATGCGCATCGTGCTTCTTCATGAGGTCTTCAGCGCGATGGTCTGCGAGCCCAAGGCTGCCGCCGAAAGTGTCTTCGTCTTTCAAATGGGCAAGACGGACCTTTGCGATGCCGTTGAAAATCTCCAATTCCTGACGGTCAAAGTCAGCAAGGGAACGGGCATCGGTTGCGGCTGAACTTGATGCTGATTTCAAGCCTTGGCGGGCATCGGCAATGGCGGCATCAATTCGGTGAAGAGCGTCACGTCCGCTGGTCATTTGATTACCACTCCAGGATCGCGCCGCCGGCGGTCGGCACTGAATATGTCGGCAACAGGTGACCGACGGGTTTTGATCCGACGACGGCATTTTGGATGATCTGGTCATCCTGTTTGTCAGCGGAGATGCGGTTAAACTCTCCTTCGGGCACGCGGATGCCCCAGCGCTCGACGCGCTTTGTAGACTGATCTTCCTCGCTGGAAATCTCCAGCGCATGGGGCCGGCCCGCAGCGTCAATCCCCTCGACAATCAAGTAGTAGTTGCGCTGGCCGGGAGCGTCGTCTGGAATGCGAAATATGCCAGAGTATTCACCGGGACGGGAAATCACCCGGACGGTCAAATCCTGGGACAGATCATCTTCAATCGCCTCAAGTGTCACACTTGCTTGCCGCGCGCCGATGGCATTGCCTTCTTCGATGGCGGCAACGCCGTCTTGGTAGATTGTCTCGATCCGTCGGCGAGCATTGTCGGTCGCGGCAACCTCTAGGGCTGCATCCCGTTCTTCCGCCAGTGATTTCGGCAGCGTCACTTGGAGTTCGATACGCTCAGCCTCAGCACGGCGCTCACGCGGGCCATCAATTCCCACTTCATAGATCGCGGTTGAAAAAGCGGCGATACCGAAGATTGCAGCCACCGGCTTGAGCCAGCGATCTCGGCCAATATAAAGCTTGGCAAGTGAATGCTGAAAGCCACCTTTCGGTGGATCGTAGACGAACCGTTTTTCCTCGAGCGCCTTGACGCCGTCTTTGAGGATGTGGTCCGGGACCTCTATGCCTTGCGCCTTGTAGATCTCGCGAAGGCGATCAATCAGAGCGTCCTCGCGGTCGTCCGCGGCCAGTTCGCGTTCGACTACCAGTGCGCGGTGGCGCAGTGTGTCGACGATATCCATGGCGAGCATGACATCGTCGAACTTCGACGCTTCCGCGGTTGCCGTCGTCTCTGACGGCGCCGTTACATCTGTCTGTGAGCTGAGCGTATCGGTCATTGCAGGATAAGGAAGACACCGTTCGCGTGCGCCGTGCAACCACACTTGAAACACTCAAGGGATGCCCCCCGATGCGGCTCAGTCGATTGCCCGGCGCCGAGGGCGTTAATTAGGACTGGACTTCCAGTTGTACTGGCGCTGGGTTTAACGCATCGCTTGCGCCTTGTTCGACAAGCCGCGCTAAGCGGCGCTTGCCATCTTCGACAGCTTCGCGAATTTCCTCGGAGTTCTCCGTTGAAAGCTTTCGCATCTCGGCAATGATCTCTTGACTGCGTGCCTGATAATTGACGACAGATTCAACCAGCGTTTTTACCGCGGCTGCGGAAACGGTCGGACCATAGCCCGCCTCGACGGCAGCTTCCTGCACTTTCCCCCCGATTTCAGAGAGGGTCTCAAGGCTTTCATTGATGCCCTTCTTCATGGCTTCAAGGGTCTGGGTGGATTCGTGAAGCCCGTGCATCCCTGTGAAAGTTGCCGTTAGTGCGGTCAACACGGTCTCGTTCGTGCCGAAAAACGAAACGGCCTGAGCATAGACCCGGTCTTTGGCATTCGTGGTTTGCACCAGTCGGGTCATGATCACTTCAGACGTGTTGTAGCCAATGGTGATATTGTCTGCGAGGTCCTTGGCGACCTGATAGCGCTTTTCTTCTTTTTGGAGGGCGCGCAGGGCTTCATCGCGGTCGAGTTCCAGGGTCGCCCGTTCGGCTGGATCTTCGCCGGCGTAGGCGGTCACAACGTCGACGGCTTTCGTCACAGCGGTTTTGGCGTCTTCGAGCTTGCCTTCTGCGGTTTTGAGAACTTCAAGCGCCTGGACTTCCGATTGTTTCAGGGCACCGCGGAAATCGCGATAAGCTTCCAGAATGCGGGTCTCGCGCTCGACCTGGTTGCGGGTCTCGGCGGCGACTTCCAGATAAAGCTCTTTGATCTTGCCGAAACGCGTGGCGATGTCGCCGCGGGTCATCTTCATCCAGATGTTCCCGACACGTTCCATTGTTGAGACTTTGCCGTCTGCATATTGATCAACGAGGGATTTGGCATCGTCGCGGATTGAGTCAAAGGCGGCGGTAATGCCTTCGTACCGTTCGCCCACAGTCATGCCTGAAACCTGCTCGCGGACCACGTCATTAAAGTGTGATGCTTCGTCGAGGGTCCGGGCAATCACTGCCACGCGGTCAGGGTCGAGGTCGGAAATCTTCTCCAGCAACGCAATGATGGGAGCGGGTGACGTTTCTTCGGAAGCAAACCCGAGGGCCTTAAGCTCTCCCATGGCGCGGTCAAGGTATTGAAGCGCGGTCGTGCGTTGCTGATCTGTCATGCGAGTTCCTCCCTGAGATGACGAGTTAAGGACATAGGAATTTTGATTAAGAATTTCTAGGGCTGATCGCTCGTGCCTTGCATTTGAGTTTGCTGACTAGCGTTGTTTCTTAAGTCCCGCGTAACCCTTTCTCCATGGATCGGCCTTAAGACCAACCCTCGTTGAGTAATTGAATTCCCGGAACAGAAAGCCGCCCTGACCCATGCCGTCCAAGACAGTTACGATCGGCCTCCTTTGGCACTCCATGACCTCCGATAATTTGGGCGTCGGTGCGCTGACGATCGGTCATATCGCCCTTCTGCGCGAGGCGGCAGCCCATGCGGGGGTGACGCCACGGTTCATTGTTCTCGGCTGGGATGAAGAGCGCCAGCCTTATTTTTCTGCGCCTGATATCTCCATTGAGCCGTTGCGGCTCCGCCATTTCATTGCTCCTTCCGGCGGGCTGTTAGATGCCATCAAGGCATGTGATCTGGTTCTGGATATTGGCGCGGGCGACAGCTTTTCCGATATCTATGGCGCTGGCCGAATTCTGAAAATGATCGCTGCCCAAAACCTGGTGCGGGTTGCGGGCCGGCCATTGATCATGAGCCCACAAACCCTCGGACCGTTTGAACAGCCCACAATAAAGCGCATGGCAATCAGTGTACTGAATTCAGCAGCGTTGGTCGCGGCGCGCGATGACCTATCTGTCAATTATGCGCGGGAAATCGGATATGACGGCCCCTTGATCCAGGCAAGCGATGTAGCGCTTCGTCTTCCCTATAATCAACCGGCCCCGAGAGGCGACGGAACAATCAAGGTAGGGATCAACATTTCCGGGCTGCTCTTCAAGGGCGGCTATTCAGGCGACAACATGTTTGGTCTGAAGGGCAACTACGCCGATCTCATGCGGGATGTGATCCGGTTCTTCCGGACGGCGAAGTATGTGGACCTTCACCTGGTGAGCCATGTTGTCGGTGATAGGCTTTCGACAGGTGGCGTAGAGGATGATCGGGAGGCCGCTAAACAGCTGGCTGAAGAGTTTCCCGGGGTCCATGTGGCACCGTCGTTTCGCTCGCCCATCGATGCAAAAAGCTATATCGCTGATATGGATTTCTTTGTGGGCGCGCGTATGCACGCCTGCATCGCGGCATTTTCATCCGGTGTGCCGGTGGTGCCGATCGCCTACAGCCGAAAATTTGAGGGCCTGTTTGGGGCGCTTGGCTATGACATGGTCGCGGATTGTCGCGCTGAACATCCCGATGCCATCCTTGCTCGGATCAAACTTGCCTTCGCGCAGCGCACCGAAGTGCGCACGCGGATGCGCGAGGCATTTGAGGCCGGATTGCAGCGGCTCGATATCTACAGCACGGCCATTGTCCGCCAGTTGGAAGATGCCAGCAGGCGCAAACAGCAAGCGGCATGAAGCCATCAATCGTCGATAAAACGCGCCTCGCCGACTTATGTGCCGGATGCGGCGCTTGTGCTGGACTTGCCGCAAACCAAGTTTCAATGGCGGAAGATGAGGCGGGGTTTCTTCGCCCTGTCGTTTCAGGTGAGATTGATCCTCAAACAGAAGAAAAAATCGGGCAGGTATGCCCAGGTGCGAGCATCGACGGGGATGCCAACGCTACAGCAGGCTTAGAAAATCACGTTCTGTGGGGGCCATACGTTCGGGTCTACAAAGGGTTTGCGGAAAACCCATTGCTTCGGAAACAGGCGTCATCGGGCGGGGTCTTATCGGCGGTTTTGCAGTTTCTCCTGGAAACGGGAGAGATTGATTTCGTCGTTCAGACAGCTGCCAACGGAAGCGTTCCCTATGCCAATCAAACAGTGCGCTCAACATCGGCGGATGACGTGTTTGAAGCCGCTGGTTCGCGTTATGCGTCTTCTGCCCCTTTGGTAGAAATCGAAAAGCGCCTGGACGATGGCCGACCGTTCGCGTTCGTAGGCAAGCCTTGCGATGTAGCAGCGCTGCGCGCGCTCTCACGTCATGACGCCCGTGTCGACAAATATGTCCCCTTCATGATCTCGTTTTTCTGTGCAGGCGTGCCCAGTCATCGCGGTGCGCAGCAAATTCTTGAGAGGATGGGTGTCTCGGGTGAGGAATTGGCTAGCTTCCGGTACCGTGGAAATGGTTGGCCGGGATATGCCACAGCGCGTCGCTGTGACGGCAGCGAAGCAACTATGTCGTACCATGACAGTTGGGGGAAGGTGCTCTCCAAGCACTTGCCCTTGCGCTGCAAGATTTGTCCCGACGGTACGGGCGGTGCGGCTGACATTGTATGCGCGGATGCATGGGCGTGCGACGAGCGCGGCTACCCTTTGTTTGAAGAACAGGACGGCATCAGCCTCGTCCTGGCACGGACGGCCAAGGGCCAAGACCTCCTGACCGCGGCACAAGACGCTCGAGCGATTTCGATGCAGGAATCAGACATTGAAGAGATCGCTGCCATGCAGCCAGGACAGTTAAAGCGCAAGCGCCTTGTCGCCTCGCGGCTTGCGGCCCTTAAACTGCTCGGCAAACGGATCCCGAAAATGGATGGCTTCACGCTAGTCAAAGCTGCCCGGCAAGTGGGGCTCATCGGGAATGGGCGGAGTTTCCTCGGCACGTTACGCCGCGGCTTGACAGGCAAGCTTTAGGCGCGCCCCCCCAACGAACTACAATTGCAATGACAAAAAATGCGGCAAGCCGCCTTTGCACTCCCAATTTGTGCCCTGACTTCTTCCTTTATTGGACATGATTCGTGATTACCGGATCATTGACCCTCCTCGGGGTTGGGCGATGGTATCCCTATCTCATCGACCGTTCCCAAAGCCTAACAACGCCAGTCATAGGTGATCAATGACAGAGACGACGTCCCCGCTTGCCAACTGGACCGGATGTGCAGCGCCCACCTTGCCCGCGCGCGACGGCAGGTATGTGACCGTGCGTCCTTTCGATCAGCCTACGGATTGGGAAGCGGGTTTCAAGGCATTCGGCCAGAAACAAAACGCCGCCCTCTGGCGCTATATCCCGATCGGCCCGTTTGAGACCGCCGAAGCGCTTGCTGCCACGTTCAACGGCATGAGGGAGGCGCTCGGCTGGCGAACCCACATAATTGTTTCAACGGACGACCCGGAAGCCCTCGGCATGGCAAGCTACATGCGTATTCGGCCTGAACATGGCAGCGCGGAGGTGGGCTCCATTGTCTTCTCCGAGAATCTCCAGCGCACCCGTGCCGCCACCGAGGCCATGTATCTGATGGCAGCCTATCTGTTCGAAGAACTCGGTTATCGCCGCTATGAATGGAAATGCCACAACGACAATATGGCCTCCCGGCGCGCGGCAGTCCGGTTCGGCTTCACGTTTGAGGGTGTCTTCCGCAAGGACATGGTCATGAACGGCGAGAACCGAGACACCGCCTGGTACTCCATCACCGACGATGAGTGGCCGGGCGTCAAAGCCGGGTTTGACGCTTGGCTTGCGCCTGAAAACTTCAACGAGGTCGGTCATCAGCGACAAAGTCTTGAGGCTTGCCGCATGGCCTAACCCGTCGATCTCAGATCCCTTGTCCCAATTTCTTGCGAGCTGCGTCGCGGCAGGCTAAGCCATGGCCAAATGCCGCAAACGCAAATTTCTCACGAGGATCTCCGATGAACATCCACGAATACCAGGCCAAAGAACTCTTGAAATCCTTCGGCGCACCAGTCGCTGACGGCCGTATTGTGCTGGATGCGGGCGAGGCGGAAAAGCTCGCCGGCGAACTCCCCGGTCCTCTTTACGTGGTCAAAGCCCAGATCCATGCGGGCGGCCGCGGCAAAGGCACGTTCAAGGAAGAAAGCGCCGGCGAAAAGGGCGGCGTGCGCCTCGCCAGTTCTCCAGCGGAAGCGGCGGAATTCACCCGGCAGATGCTGGGCGCGACCCTCGTCACCAAACAGACCGGTGAGACCGGCAAGCAAGTGAACCGCATCTACATCGAAGACGGCGCCGACATTGAAACCGAGCTCTACCTCTCAGCCCTCGTTGACCGCGCCTCCGGCCGGATCGCGTTCATCGCCTCCACCGAGGGCGGCATGAACATCGAAGAGGTCGCCGAAGAGACCCCGGAAAAAATCCACACGATCGAAATTGATCCGGCCACCGGCTATATGCCCCATCATGGTCGCCGCATTGCCAGCGCCCTCGGCCTGAAAGGGGCGCAAGCCAAACAGTGCGGCAAGCTGATCGCGACGCTCTATAAGGCGTTCACGGAAAAAGACATGGAGATGCTTGAGGTCAACCCGCTGATCGTCATGAAAAACGGCGACCTGCGCGTGCTCGATGCGAAAGTCGGTTTTGATGGCAACGCACTCTTCCGCCACCCGGACGTGATGGAACTGCGCGATGAAACCGAAGAAGATCCGTTCGAACGTCAGGCTGCGGAATATGATCTTTCTTATGTGAAGCTCGACGGCAATATCGGCTGCATGGTGAACGGGGCCGGCCTTGCCATGTCGACCATGGACATCATCAAGCATTATGGCGCAGAGCCCGCCAACTTCCTCGATGTGGGCGGCGGCGCCACCAAGGAAAAAGTGACCGAAGCTTTCAAGATCATCACCTCGGACCCTGGCGTGAAAGGCATTCTCGTCAATATCTTTGGCGGGATCATGCGCTGCGACGTGATCGCTGAAGGCGTCATCGCCGCAGTCAAAGAAGTAGGCCTGGAAGTCCCCCTCGTTGTCCGCCTGGAAGGCACGAACGTCGAAGAAGGCAAGCGCATCCTGAATGAGAGCGGCCTTGCTGTGACGTCTGCGGACGATCTGGAAGACGCCGCGGAGAAGATCGTGAAGGCCGTGGGGTAGGTGGCACCCGCGATGCGGTAGGTTATGGCAGACATCAAACGTCGCAATGTTCTTGAGAGTTGGCTCTTACGTCAACCGCGCGACGTCGCGATTGCGATCGCCGTGCGCGCTGCGCTGCGGGTTCTGCCCGTTGCGATATCTGACCGAGGACGGCCTAAAGATAATGAAGGTATTTTGTCCGCCTTTCGCGCCGTCGCCATAGCGCGGATCTCGGTTCGGCGGTACAATGAAGAAGCAGTGGCCGCCGCCGCCTTAGCCGCCGACGCCGCCGCCGACGCCGCCGACGCCGCCGACGCCGCCATAGCCGCCGACGCCGCCGGAGCCGCCGCCGCCATAGCCGCCGCCGCCGACTTAGCCGCCGACGCCGCCGACGCC
>JBCBJV010000003.1:0-311973 GCA_038522945.1 Pseudomonadota bacterium | reverse complement strand
CTTGATGTCTCCATCGGTGACGAGGTCGACATATCGAATACCGCTTTCGGCGTATCGGCAAGATATTTCGTCTTACCATTTCTTGAGATATCGGCGAGCGGTAGCTACGTCACCACACAATCAAATAGTGAGATACAATTGGCCGGGACGTTCTCTGAGAATGCACTCCTCTTTGAAGGCGACTTTGACCTTACGGTAAACAGTGAAGTTGAGAGTGATGGCTTCGGTTTTAACACCGGCGCAGCCGTTTATGTGCCAATCGCAAAAATCGGAGACACGCCCGTTATCGCAAGAGCGGGCGCACAATTTGGGTTCGCTGACCTTGGCGCGATTGATACCCAAACAATAACGGCAAATTTCTCTTTCATCCGGCAACAAACGCTTTTTGGCAAGGATTTAAACCTCGCTCTAGGCACAACCTATATCGAGATTGACCGTGAAACAGAATTAACAACGGTGATAGGGCCGAGTAATGCCAATGTGTTGTTGACACAATCCATAGACCAGCCATGGAGCCTCACATCAAGTGTGAATTTACCCATCAATGAACGTTTCAACGCGACATTCAGTAGCGTGAATAACTTTGACGGCCTGCGATCTTATTTATTCCAAGTCTCGGTACGCTATTAAGCGGCAGGCAGGCTATTCCAAAATATAAGAATCAATGCCTCTCGAGTTTAAACGGCAAAGTTAAAGGCATGATCTCTCTACAAATCGGACGTTCACCTGCGAAATCCCTATGACCAATATGAGCCATAAATACTAATTGAAGCGCCAAATTCTAATGTCTGCTTTACGTGCAAGGCGGAGATTGATTCCTGACATCACGCGCAGCGCGTACTACCCTGCTAGGGTTGAGACGCCGACGATATTTCCCCGTTACAGCGCCCGCAAGAGGCGAAGGCATTTGGTAATTTACTCCAATTAGTGGAATTTCGAGCTATATCTAGAGACGTGGAAAACTTACTGAAGCCGCTGCCTTGTCAAGGGATTTTTTCCACAGATAAGCTCTCATTATTGGCTGCTCATGCCGCTCGAATGATTGGAGGATTCCATGGGCCATCTCTTACTCCCGAACCTACATCCAGCTTTGGAAGCAAGGCTTGGCTACGTCGGCGAAACTCAGGAATGGAGGGAATTTATCGATTTCGCGGTGCTGAAGGAGTGGCGCAAAGAAGCGTTTCGCGCTTGCTTCATGTTTTCATCTGTAATTGCGATATTTTATGCGCTGCCATTTATGATATACAAGGATGCCAGTACAATTCACCTCTGTGTACTGGTCGCCTTTTTCGGCTTGATAATCGCCTCAATCGTCGGCTATTTCGCATATCCTCGAATATCGATTGAATCCATGCGAAAGTTTGCGAAGGAGACTGGTAACGCGCACGCCCTTCGCTTCCTCGACTGGCTCGAATTATTAGTATGCGGAGATGATAAAGTCTCTGATGGTAAAGAAATACCGTCCGACGACTGGCGGCAAGCGAAGAACTGGTCTCGCTTACTCATCGAAATCAAACCACTTAACCTCTGGATGCCGAGGAAGTGGGATTACCGGAAACCGCTTTTCTTTCTTTTGCAATCAACGCCAAAAGACAGCGCTGACGAGGAATCACTCAAAGCAATTCCTTATCAGCGCAAAATTCCAGATGCCGAAAATTCGACAACAGTTGTCAAAGAATCTATTCAGAATGCTCCTTCGACAATTGTCGCACCGTTTGATCAAACTCAGCTGCTTCATGAAATTGACTTCAAAAAGATATTGCAGGACGTCGGGCGCGGCATCGAAATCACTCTCTCATCGACAGACATCAGCATCATCAAAACAGTTTTTCGAGGCGAAGGGCGTGGAGAAGCCATGCTTGGCAACTGCTTGGATGATCTTTCGCCTAGTGGGCGAAATTGGATGCTTCAAACACTTATTCAAAATAGCAGCCGGCTTGGGTCCGTGTCCAGCCCCACGGTTATGTACCAAAATCTGATATAGTTTCGGGGATTGGTGGACGCATGCCAAGGGCTTGATGCGGGCGGACGTGATTGTATTGCCTGATCCATTTTCCGATGACGACCTTTGCCTGATCGATGGATACGAACCATTCAGCGTTAAGAAGCTCCCGGCGCAGCGTGCCGTTGAAGCGTTCGTTATATCCATTTTCCCACGGTGACCCTGGGTAGATGCGGATGGGTTTGACGCCAACCTTTGTGAGCCATGTTTGAAAGCCTTCCGATGCGAACTCAGGGCCGTTGTCTGAGCGAATAAATTCAGGTTTCCCGTGTTTCAGCAGCAGCGGATACAGCGCCTCCAACACTTCCGCCGAACCCATCTTATGGCTAGCGACAACGCAGAGCGCTTCGCGTGTATATTCATCAATGACGGTGAGCATTTTGTATTTGCGGCTATTGCTTAGCCGGTCATGAACGAAATCGATGCTCCAGATATGGTTGGCGTATTTCGGCCGTAAGCGGATGACAGAGCTGCCTTTGTGATAAAGGCGCTTTCGTTTCTTATGACGCTGAGGCAGCTGCAGCCCTTCTTCACGCCATAGTCGCTCGACTTTCTTGTGATTGACGTTCCAACCCTCAATACGAAGGAGTTCGGCGATTTTGCGATAGCCGTAGCGCCCATAATTCTTGGCCAATCGAATTAAAGCCAGCCGAAGGCTGTCGTCAGTTTCTGTCGGCTTCGCGGCTTTGTACCGCTGCGTTGATCGAGCAATGCCAAGTGTCTTGCAGGTCTGCCGTTCCGAAGAGCCAGTCTTTTGACGCGCATGAATAACGGCCTGACGAAGAGTGTCCGTCGTCAGACCTTGGGTTTTAAAAAATCGAGGCTCTCTTTCAAGATCAGTTTCTCCAGCTCAAGTTCGGCGACAATCTTTTTCAATTGAGCATTTTCTTTCTCAATTTCTTTCATCTCGCGCAGCTGGGATTTGCCCATCCCACCATACTTTTTACGCCACGAATAGTAAGTCGCATCGCTCACACCCGCAGACCGACAAGCCGTCGCCACGTCAGAGCCTGAAGCTAAGCTCAACTCTATTTGGCGCAGCAGATTCAAAATCTGTTCGTCGTTGAAACGTTTCCTCGCCATCCCAATACCTCACCATTGTCGTAGAAAAATACAAAATCTGTGGATCAGTTATAAGGGGGAAAGACACAAATAAATCATGCAAAGGAATTACGCGGGCAGGGCAAAAGTGGAACGGGAATCGCGCAGCTTTTGGGCGTTGCGCGATCTACCGTCTACAAACATTTGAAAGACTAGCAATCGCTTAACTAGTGAGCACGACGTAAGAAAAGATCGTAAACAGCCCGAGCAGCAATGATACCGACGAAAGTCCTATCCCCGTCGCTGCAAGAACTTGGCCTGTTGCAGTCGATGCACTTGGTACTTCGATATCAGCCAATTTTTTACCAGTCATATCAGGCATGTTTTTCTTCATCGATTTTCTACCGAAGAAAATTCCCAGACCCGCCGCTAACCAAGCCAATGGCGGAAGCACAAACCCTACAAGGAGTGAAAGAAAACCGCATACTAATGAAAGAATGCCCATTGTACGCCCCCCTAAGAACACTTTTCAAAAACGCTTCCAAAGGCACGCATCACACGCCCTTCTGGTGAGGTTTCATCAAATTCCGTAAGGCCGAGGTCGCCAAGCGCATTCATCTGTTCTTGCGTCCTGATGAGACTGCCAATGCCTTGCTCGTCGATGATTGTGACAAGCGCCTCCATATCCCGTTCGCTCAGATCTTCCTGCATCGATTTTGCGAGACATGAACAAGATTTTTTTTGCTCCCTGTCTGGAGTGTCTGCGCCTTCGAGATCGGCGGCAAAATTCTCGCACGCGGTCCTCACCGCTTGTTCAGGACTCTTCGCTTTTGATGCTGTCGTTGCAGCATCGTTGGAAGATCCGCCGCAGGCGACAAGCGCCAGACAAGATGCGGCGACAAGAAATACATGCTTCATATAAAATCTCCAGTTTGGATATGGATGGTGAAAAGCCGACATCAGGCTTCTTCTGCGAGATGACGCGCCAGCACGGCGATCACCGCCTCAAGCTCATCCGGCGACAAGTCATCGTGGGCGGCAAGAATGATCTTCGGCAGATCTTTTTTGTTCACATGGGGCGTGTCGAGCGCGCCGAAATAGCTCTGGCGAGTGGTGTTTGGCGTTTTACCGGCGAGCGCAATCGCCTTCTCGACCAACCCAATTTCGAACGCGGTCGATATCGCAAACTCGGTAAGATCGTTATCACGCCCCAGGCCGCGAAACTGGGAAGAACGCCCGGCCTGCACCGCGTCCGCCGTCTCAAGCAAGGCGTCAATGACGGCTTCCAAGTCTCGGCCGGAAGCGCCATCAGCAGCCATTTTTTTTGCCTTTGCTCGGAGTAAATTAAATCGATATGACGAAGACGGATCATCAAGTCCATAAGTACTCATTATGCGATCAGCCGCGTCAAAATCACCCTGCTCAATCGCTTTTTCCGCCAATGGCCGCGCAAAAGAGTCCTGATTTTCCGGCAAAGCGCTCAAGGCCTGTTCGGCGTCAGCGATCCGGCCTGCCTCGATCAAGCTGTCGACGACCGGCCGGTACTTTTGGTAACTTTGCCGTGTCGACTTGCGATTGGCCAGATCGAGAAGTTCCGATGTCGGTGCATTGGCGGCTTTTTTCTCAATAATGGCGTCAAGCCAGTTATCGACCGTTGTGACATTTGACTTGCCATGGCTGGACACCACGATTTCCAAGGCTTGTTCATAGTCGCCCCGTAGATAGGCGATCACTTCTGCATAGGGCGACACAAACCCCGAATACGCGCCGCCGGTCTGGCCGCGCTGACGCCTAAAGTCGCGCCACTCTTTTTCGTGTAGAGGGCGCGCAAAGTCTAAAAGTTCGTCCGCAGCGGGCTCATTGCCCAGTCGTTGTTGCACCACGGCCAATTGACCGGCAAAACCTGACCCCAGTCTTTGATTCATCTCGCCAGAAAGAACGATGCTTGCAAAACGTTCGGCGGCGTCGCGCGCGATTTTTCGCGAACCATCAGAGATCGGTGCGTCATATTTCGCGAGCGCAAACTGGCCTCCGGACTGAGGATTGCCAACCGCGCCAATCTTTTCCGCCAAGGCTGGTATCGCAGTATGAAGAACCTGCCAATCACTACCGGCGATCGTCGTCGCCTCGTCGATTTTTCCATCCAGCGCGAGGCCGACATAGAGCGCTTTCTTGGCGCTATCGGTCGGTGCAAAATTCATCTCATCTGTGACAAGACGATATCGGGCAAGAGCGCTTTCGACCTCGCCTTCTTCCGCCTCTTTCTCAATCAGCGTCATCAGCAGGCCGGCCTTGCGGGCGTCCTGCAGATCGTCGCCCTCGACAAGCGCCTCTACCTTCCGATATGCGGCCTCGTGAACGGCGGACAAATTCGATGTTGCAATAATTGACCCGACAAGTTGCGCAGCCTCTTCCCCGCCGGGCGTTTCTGAAAGCGCAAGGTCAATAGCCCCGGCGGCGGCGTCCGGTTTATCGCAATCGGCCGCCGCCATCGCGGCTTGCAACAAGGCGTCGACATAGGCGCCTCGATTGACTTTCATCGGTTGCAAGGCCTCGACGGCGGCGCCCGCTCCCCCGCTGCAAATCAGTCGGCTTGCCTGCACTGGCGGCGGCCTGCCAACTGCGCGCTCGGTGCCGAAAAACTGCTTTACTTCAGCGGAAACGAACGCGGTCAGACATTCCGCTGTCGGATTTGCATAACACGCAGCGCGTTCGGCGAGACGGTCACGCTCCTCTTCGATCGCCTTCAGCGAAACGCCCGCCGCCGCCCCACCATTCAGCAACTGTCGGCCAAAGGCGGTTTCCCCATGCTTCTCAGCGGTTTTGCGAAGGTCGCGCGCGACGCCCTCATACGCTTTCAAGCGTTTGCCGGGGTCACTGTGTTGTTTTGCAGCCTCCCAAGCCTCTGCCGCCTTGCCGATCGACTTTTCGGCGGCGACTTCGGGGTCTGTGCATGCCGCCAGGATCGATAAAAATCCGATGGAGGCCAGCATTCTCATTTTGATTTCTGCTTTTAAAGACATAATTCGATCCAATGTTCGCCGAAGCGCGTTGGTTGATTAACTTATTGCGTCTTCATCTTTCGCCGACGAAGCGCCGTAGCGCCGAGAGCAAGAGCGCTCGCCATGAGCGGCAAGGCGCCGGGGATCGGCACTTCCGATGGAGGAAATGCGTCGACCGCATGGAAACGCAAATCGTCCACACTGGAGTTTGTCCCAAAAATAAAATCAAGCGCATTAGGATCGCCAAATCCAAGCAGGAAGGTGACACGCAACTCGTCCCCAAGACCGGCCGACAATGTATCGATCAGATCGCCTGGGGTTTCGGCCAGTGAAATAAACTCCTGGCTTGGATTAAACCCACTGAGCAATAAAACGGCTGATGTAAGCGGTTCCCCTTCTATATCCCCGCTTGTAATATCGAAGTCATCCCTATCCGGAACACCGAGTTGATCGGGCCCGTAAGCCGCGAACGCAAGAATGTCGCGATTAGTATTTCCGAGAAGATTCGGACCCGGATTGCTTACGCTACCGACATCGCCGTCTTGAAGAATAATTGAGCCCGAGTCGCCGGAAAACTCATACCGTTCGTCGCTATTGAATAAAGAATGAGACGACGAAAATCCGATTATTGCATCGCCATAGACTAAGTTCGCCGTCCCGGCTTCCCCGTTGTCGAAAATGCCGATGCGTGAAGTATCAATCAAAAAACTGAATTCAAATGGACCGCCGAACTCGCCCGCCACACCTGATTCAGAAATTTGGCCTGATCCTTGGATTTCGATGAGCGCCGCCGACACCGGCGAACAGAAGACAATAGAGATAATGCCAATTAACGGCTTCAGAATTTTCATTTTCCCCACCCGGACTATTTCGAGAAGAAACGTTACCAGGCGATCGCGCTAGCCAGCTAGGCAGTTTGGGAAAGCTGACAGCAATTGTCAGCTTTGCGGAATGGGGAATATGACCCTGACGGCAAAACCTGAACCGCTCTTCTCAAGCCGAACCTTTGCGCCGTGGCGCAGGGCGATAGCGCGTACTAATCTCAGGCCGGTCCCTGTGCCTCCGTTTATCACGCCGCCGGCTGTAATAGCGCAATCGAGGTCGCCGGCTTCAAGTCCTTCGCCCTGGTCAGCGACGATGATTTCGGCCTGACCGTTAGAACTCCGACCAGTGACCGTTACAGTTGCGTGTTCGGGGCTTGCCGTAATGGCGTTGTCGATAAGGTTGGCGAACAGTCTCACCAGCAAGAGCCGCTCGCCAAGTATTTGAGCGCTGGACGACAACTCCTCTGTAATGCGCACATTTTTTTGATGCGCAGTGTCCTCGCACAAAGCAATCGCGTTTTCGATAACCTCACTCAAGCTCACAAGTTGGAGGTCACGATCGTGTGCGCTTTCCGCCGAGGCTATGTCGAGCAAATCCAGACCCAGCCGCTGGGCATCTTCAACGTGAAGGAGCGCCTCATCTATCTCAGGAGGCGTTGCGCTCAGCGCTCTTTGAGCAAAACCGAGCGGCGCTCTGGTTTCATGAGCGATGACGGTCGATAAGGCGCTTAAATGAGAAATCTGCCGATCAATTAACGATAATGCCTTTTCAACGTTACCCGCCAACCGTCCAAGCTCATCAGGGCGGTTCGTTTCCACACGCAAAAGAGAACGGTTTTCTGTTTTTTCCATCGCGCTCGTAATGATCGCGGCGCGCTCTTCAAAACGCTGCGCTGCACGTTTCAAGAGCCAAACGCCGGCAATCGATGCGAACAAACTTGCGACGCCGGCGCCAATGCCTATGCGCCATCGCAAACTCGATATTGCATCGGCGCGCCGCCCCAGCATCAGCGGAAAATCGCCGCCAGCGAAAGACGTTCGCACAATGACTTTTTGCAGGGACGTCGCCCCGTTTTCATCGTCGATGAGCGTCTTGAAGACATGCCAACCGGGGCGCGTCGCCTTTTCTGGCGGCGCCAAAATATTTCCCATGACCCGTGTGCCGTCGAGGCGACCAACATAATAAACGCCGCCGCCAGGCGCGTTTCGCACACGAAAATCCACCGCTTCGGCTATGGCGACAACGCCATGTTGATCGACGTCCCGGTTCAACGCCAGTAGCTCGGCGTTAATTTGCGAGCGCATCTGATCGATCAGAATACGATCCGTCATCAGCGTCACAACAAATGCGCCGAGGCTGAACAGTACGATAAACCCCACCAACAAGGGTGAGCCAATTGCGCTAAACAGGCTAAACTCCAAACGCCGATTGCGCTTTTCGGAATCAAACATCGAATTGATATCCGCGGCCGCGAACGGCGCTGACAAAGGATTTGCCCGTGACCTCAAGAAGTTCTGCGCGCAACCGGCTTATCGCCGCTTCTATTGAGCTGCGTTGAGGCGGCAGACCAGTCAGTTCCGGCCAAATCTGCGACCAGATTTCCTCCCGCGCGACTGGCCGTCCCCGCTCGCCCGTCAAAAGCCAAAACAATGAAAACAACCGAGGGGAGAGTTTCAGAGGACGTCCTTTCCAATTCGCGGCCCGGGAAGCTTCCCGCAATTCGAAATCGCCGATGATCCGGACGCCTGGCAACTTATCATGGAGACCGATCCGGCGGGCGACCGCAAGCAGCCTCGCCGATAACTCATCTTCATGGAATGGCTTCGTTACGTAATCGTCGGCGCCGACTGCAAGGCCCTCTATGCGCTGCTTAAGGCTGCCAAGGTGGCTGACCACGACAACGCCCACGGGGTGCTCCCAGGCGCGGAGCCAATCAAGCAAAGACAGGCCGTCACGCCCCTCGCCCAAATCGCGGTCGAGCGTAACGAGATGATATTCCCGGCACTGTAAATTTGCTCTTGCATCGGCAATTGAAACAACATGATCCGCATCAAACCCGGCAAGCATGGCGGCTTTGATAATCTGCTTAGCGGTTGCGTCCTCATCCTCGATGATGAGCACACGCTCTTTGTTATTCGGGGGTGGATGATTTTCTGCTTCGCCTGACACGGGGCCGACCGCTTCCGATACGCCAACGCTTGCCAAGTAACTGGATTTATCGCAAAAATTCAATCTGTCGAAGGTGGGGTTTTTCTGTTGATATCAATATTAATGGCGGGGTTTCTGGCCGCCGCCGACCCCGGTTGGGTGGCTGATCTGCAAAGCTCCGGCGATTTGTTCGACGACGCGCATGCGCGGGGCGATGCCATTGCAATGGCTGTGGCGGCCGAAATGCGCGCCCGAGCCATACCGACAGACAAGCTCGGAGACGATGTACGGACGGCTTCGCATATGCGCGAAGCGGCGGAGCGGGCCGCGACAGAAAACATCTTGACTATATTGGCCGCAAGGAAGCTTCCCCGGACACGCGGGGCGGTCGGCGGCCGCGTATTAAAGACACTGGAATTTGCAAAAGGCGAGGCCACCAAGGCAACTGTCTCTTTTAGAGGCGGTGAGACGGCAATCGTCTTTGTTGAGGGCGCATCGGGCAAACCGTTCTATCTGCGAATAGAACATGATGAAGAAATATTATGCGAAGACCGGTCGGATCACTGGCGAAAATTGTGTCGCTTCATTCCATCCGAGAATGTTGACGCAACACTGTTTTTCGATTGGGCGGCGCCCGGCGACTATCTTCTCGTAACAAACTAAGGCCTCACGCAATGATTGTTCACCTTATTCTTTCTGCATCATTAGCCTCGACGCCTTGCAACGACGCGCCGCCTACGGACGTTTCTGACACGCCGGCGGTTTTTGAAACGATTGAACGCTGCGCAGACCAGATGACAGATGAAAATCTGTTATCCTGGTGGATAGCCCTCGATGACGCCTATCACGATGCGGACGACATTCCGGAGGCCGCGCGCGGAGCGCGGATTATGGCTGATCAATTCGATCAGCGAAATTGGCCGCTCGGAAGGGCTAAAGCGCGTCAAAACCTAGCCCTAGCGTCGTTTTGGCAAGGAGACTACGTCGCTGCTGAAAAAGCTGCGGTCGACGGCCTCAAGATCGCCAGCGAGAACGGGCTCGAGGACGCGGAAGTCGGCATATTGCTCAAAACCGATCTGATGAGCGTTATGCGCCGGACGGACCGTATCGACAAAGCGTTGCCGATCGCCGAAGATCTTCATGCAGCGCTGCCGACAGCGAATATTGATGATGAAGCGAAGGCCTCCATCTGGGCCGCGATTTCTCGCGTCTACCGCTTTTCCGTATTGAGCAACAGCAAGCGTCTTCCCGACGGAGAAGAGCCGGATTACTCGCTCGCTTATGAGGCGGCCAAAGCCGCCACGAGGGCCGCAATCTCGTGTTGCATTGAGGACCAGCCAAACAGCGTGGGCGGAATTATGTCCTCCGAAGCGGCGACGCTCGCGACCTGGGGGCGACACGAAGAAGCGGCGACGCGATATGCGGAAGCTATCGAACTTTATGAACGCGCGTCTTCCTGGGATAATCGCAACCTCGTGCTGCTGGAGACATTTCATGCACAGTCGCTGCGCGCGATCGGACGCAGCGAGGACGCAGCTTCAGTGATGACCTCAGCGTTGTCCCGGGCCCAAAGTCGATTTCGCACGCGCCTTCTTTCCGAAGGTGGGCTTCAACCTGATGACAAGACTAATATTCGGTACACCACCGATCAATTCCTGGACCTGATATGGGAGCGATATGGTCGTTCAGCACCGCCCGAGGTTCTCGATAGAGCTTTTCAAGCCGTGCAGCTCGCCGCCTCTGATGAATTAGCACTGGCCGTCAGGACGCGGTCCTTAAAAGAAGATCCGAAGGCTGTTGCGTTGATCGAAGCTTGGAATGAAACGCGCCACGCGATCGCCTCGCTCGACCGCCAGTTCTCACGACCTCAAAGTTCTTCCGACACGAGAGCATTCGGCGATCGCGAAGTCCTTACGGAGAAAATATCCGGTATTGAACGTCAGCTTCTCTCAAGCGGCGTCAATATCGAAATGCTCGCAGAACCGCTGGACGCGGCTTCCCTTATGGCCGAGCTAAAATCAGGGGAAACCTACCTCCAAATCTTTTCCGTTTTTGGCGATATAACTGCATTCGCAATTACAAAAGACGGCGTTTCCTGGCATCGCGCTGCGTATGAAGCTCGTGAGGCCTGTGAAGCAGTCGCATCTCTTCGCCGAGCGTTGACGCGGGCACACCGGCTGGTTTGCGACCCTAACGGTGAATACATCGCCGCAACTGAAGGGCCGTTACCTGCCTTTGATCGCACGCTAGCGCATGACCTCTATTCGCGCTTGTTAGCGCCATTCGGGACGGTGGTTTCCGACGCCGAACTACTTTCCGTTAGCGCAACCGGCCCGCTCTCCTCATTGCCGATTACCGTATTGGTAACTGAACCTCCAAAAGGCGAAGACACAGATACCAAAGCACTCTCGTCAACGGCTTGGCTGGGCGCCAAGACCCCAATCATTGTCACTGCAACGCCCCGCGGCGCTATTCGTCAGGCCGCGAAGAACAGGACCGTAAAATCTCTGGTAACGTTTACCCCCAGCGGCGCCGCGCCCCGCCTCGACGGCGCCGAACTCGAGGCCCAAACACTTCAAGAGAATTTCTTTAAAATAGGAGTGAGCATTCCCGACGATATGGATCAGGCTGCACGCGCTATTCTGTCTGGCAAACAAGCGCCATCGGGAACACTCGTCGCTATTCCCGCGCACACGGCGATTGATCAATCGACCAATGGCGAACCTTCATTGCTGATCGCAGAAGACGACAATGGGCATCTGTCAGCAGGTGAAATCAGCAATCTTAATCTCCAGAAGGCGTCGTGGGTGATCTTGACAGGATGCAACACCGCCGGAACGGACGGAGGTCCGCGGCCGGAAACTTTGTCGGGATTGGCGACGGCGTTCGCCAACGCCGGCGCACGCGATTTGCTTTTAACGCACTTCGAGGTGGAAGACGGTGCCGCTGCAACTTTTGTTTCAAACATTGTGCGGGAATATTCCAGAGGGCAAAAATCAAAACCGAAAGCAGTCCAAGGCGCCATCATCACCGCGCTGAAATCGGCGAATGCAACGAAACATCACCCGTCCGCATGGGCGCCGTTTTTCTTGATGTACGCTGAATAAAAATCCAGCAACGTTCATGACCGCGTGAAGAAGCTCGCCAAGCAGCGTATCAGATAACCGCATAGCCAGAAGAATGCATTTATTTTGAAGGCAATGTACAACAATTGTTTTCAAATGAGCCTGTACTGATTTAATGCATTGGCTGAAGATTGTAGACCGCGAGGCAGCGGGTTCGAGCCCCTCGTTTGCTGTTCAAAATCTCGAGGTTAGGAATGCGGGAACGCAAAAGTTGGGCAACGGGGCAACAAATTGGATCACTCACCGCAAGTCAACACCTACCATGCAACTGAATTGTGAAGCTTCACCAAATTGGTTGGACGCCTTATAATTCGGGCGTTGCACGAAGGTATTGAATTTATTTTCGTGCTCAGTTTACAGGGCGGTTGCCATGCCGTCCTGTTGGTACATACGCCAAAATTTACTCGAAGTGGCATCGAACCAATTGACTTTTTCAGTCCTAAATTTTGTTGGTATTTTCGTTGGTATGTTTGGTTATGAAAATTTCGTAAATTAAATATATTCAGCAGGTTAACTGCCCATTTAAATTCCGCCCCTGGCACCATCAGCAATTCTTTAACTTCCTGATTTTACAGTGCTTTTAGGCGGATCGCCGCGCGCCTTACACGGAGCACTACACGCTGGCCTACACAAATTGTGTAGTGCTCGAAGTTAAAGAGTGCCGAGATATGGCCAACGCTGATATCAAATACCTCCATGCGATTGGGGCTACCTTCATTACCGGCGGCGTGTGCCGCAGGACCTTAAGGCGCTCATTGGTAAGTCGGAATGGTTCCATGCGCTTGGTCTCGCTGTTGGCCAAGAGCACCACGCGGTAAAATTAATCGCTGATTACAACGCCGCCTACGCCAACCTCATCGCCAAAGAACGGCTGCGGAAACTGACCGGCGAAGTCGTCCAGACTGTCCCGCATACTGCGCACAACACGTCCGAGCAAAAAGAGAGTGCGGCCGCGACCGTGACGATTTCGGAAGCTTATGCGTATGACCTGAAGACTCACGGCGGCGATCGGTTCGAGAAGGTTTTCAAAATTGCCGTAGATACCGTGATCGAACATCTGGGCGATGTGAACCTTCTCACAATGACGCCAAAAGACGTTCAAACCTGGATCGCGAAATGCGCTGCAGCCGGCAATAAGCCGAGCACGACAAGACGTCGTATCAATGCGCTGCGAGCGATCATCAATAGGTATTTCCGCGACCACGAGATTGAAAAACGCAATCCATTCTCCAATCCAGGCCTGAAAGAAGGGAGCGGCACCGCCGGCGACCGACTTCCCTTCAATAAGGACCACCTTAAGCTGATCGATCGATACTTCGCCAAAGCGCCGCTGCTGACCGATGAAATCCGCCACATCGTAGCGCTGCTGAAATTCACTGGCGCACGCCCGCTAGAAATTGGCGGTCTTGACGCAAGTGATCTCATCCTCGATCACGACATCCCGCATATCTGGATTAGAAATAACCCGCACCGGCGAATCAAAACCAAGGGCAGCGACCGCCGCATTCCTTTGATCGGCCAAGCTTTGGAAGCGGCACGGAAAGAAAAGGACAAAAAACCAGCCGGCCCGCTATTTGCGCCCACCTGTCACGATAGCAGCGCTCTTTCGCAACGGCTTAACAAAATGATCCGTCGTGCTGGCGTGCCGAAGTCGCGGCGTCTTGTCATTTACTCTTTCCGACACACGCTCGAAGAAGCAATGCGCGCAGCTGGGGTTAAGGAGCACACGCAGAAGCAAATTATGGGACATACAGATAACAGTATTACCGGTCGGTATGGAGCGCCTGCAGGGATGTTGGACGAGTTGCAGGCCGCGCTACAAAAAGCCTCCCCCCTCTTGGGAAATGTCGATAAGTCAATTTCTTCTGAAGATGAGCTATGACCGAATTTGCTTCTGAGACCGTCGTTAATTGCCGACGTATGTTTGACTCGGCAATGGACCGTATTCATGATGCCGATATTTTAAGCACCCAAATATGGGTGCGTACGGATGCTGCTTCGCTGCTGAAGATTCTGGGGCTTGAAATTCTTCTAAAATGTGCGGTGCGGTTCGAGGATGGAAATTACAGGCAAGGACATAAGTACGCCGCGCTTTGGCAAACTTTGTCGCCGTCCAGCCGGGAGCGTGTGATTGCGGAAGCCGAGAACCGTTTTACAACGCATTTCAGTGCTCAAGATGTAGAGGCTGCGCTTCCCAACTGGCAAAAAGTATTTTGCAAAGGCCGATATGAGTATGAGGAATTCGAAAATGGCGCGCTGATCGTCGATTTAGATCATGCGATCGAAAACAAAGATCCTGTCGAAGGAGCGTTTTCGTATTTTCCAAATGAGCTGCAAGGGTTACTATTTGGCCTACGGATTATTCTGGAAGAACAACTAGGCGTAAAACACGACCTCAGTTATTGATTTAACCCCCTGTGCCTACCCCCGTTGCATCGGGGTAGTTTCCGGACCGCTTTGACATAAATCGCCCCAGAGGACGCTTGCCGTCTTCAAAGCCAGTTGCTGAGCATTTTTCATTGCGTTCTCCAATCAGATAAGATCACTGAGAGCAAGATTGAGCGCCGTATCGTCGGTGGGATTGGTCAACCTCTGGCTGCTCGCATCAAAAGCTTCGCCCCATTTCCCAACACCGACGACACCGCGAAGATCCATACCAAAAAACGGCGCCGATTCTTCGACGGCGCCGAGGATCCCTGCTCCGGCGCGGGGACCTGGCGTTGCTGAAAGCGCGATGCTCGGTTTGTCTTGATAAATCTTCGCATCGATACGGCTCACCCAATCATGGATATTCTTCCACGCCGATGGGTAAGATCCATTATACTCCGGGTAGGATATAATGAGGCGATCACAGCTACCAATTCGGTCAAAGAAAGACCGGGCCTGCGTCGGTATCCCGCCATCTCGTTCGCGGTCGATTGAATAAATCGGCATCTCGAAGTCATTCAAATCCAACTCCTCGAGAACGGCATCTTGCACGTGCTCAGCCTTGAAGCGCTCAGCTGCAAAACGCGCAAACGCTGCGTTTATCGAAACGCTATGATTGCTCGCGCCAAAAGCTAAAACCCGCATCTCCATTCGTTACCTCAATTTCGTAGTGGTTTCGTCCCGCCCCCTTGGTGCGATACACAGCAAGCCTTATAGGCTCCTGGGGTCGACAGGGTCAGTGCCGGCTTCAATCTCAATCGCATCATCGACACCGTCGCCATCAGAATCTGCTTTGTACGGAAAAGTTCCGAGTTCACGTTCGCGCTTATTTGAAAGACCGTCACCGTCGATGTCGCGGTCTCTGGAGTCCTCAACACCATCACGATCCGTATCTTCCCAGCGCGACGGATCGTTTGGAAACCCGTCAAAGCCATCGGAAACACCATCTGCGTCGGCGTCCACCGCCAGGGGCACTTTCGAGTCGAGCCATTCCGCGCTGCCGTCGATGACATTGCCGGAATTCATTTCCGCCAAGCCGAAGTCAACGACTTCGGTCATGTGAAACCGCCTCTGTTCGTTGGGCAGCCCGAAATGGGGCCCCGGCTTCCAACCAGCTGGCGTGAGGTTTCGTTGCGCCCACGCCATGCTCAAGCGGTCCGTCACCGTCAATTGCGATTGCATCGCGGAGGCGAGCCAGCCGGCCGTGATAATCAGCGAATGGATTTCCTGGATTTCTCGATCCGTATAGTGACGGCGTAACTCTTCGATGTGAAGCGCCGTTATACGTGTTGGCAGTGGGCCTGCATCTCGGGCAAACCTGTAGACTGCTTTTTCTGCATCCGTGAATAAGTCCGACCGCTCGAAGTCCATTAACGCCTGGATGCGTTTGACCAGTTTTTCTTCTACGTCGGCCGGTATCCGGTCATGGGGATAATCTTCTTTGACGTTGTTAAAAATGCCGTACCCGCCGTGCACCTGGCAGTGGCCGCATCCACTAGCTAGCTGATAAACAAAGAACAGCTCCCATTTCAGATTTAGGCCTACCGCCCGATCGGACGACGAAAAGTATTCATCAATCTTGACCGTGCCAACTGAGCTCTCGCGCGTCCATTCCGTATCAAATTTGTTTCGATCGCTGAGCGGGTACGTCGTTTCCGCAACGACGGCTGGTCTGTAGAAGGCATAGTCATAGTCAGCGACCTTGAACGAAGGCGTTCCTTCCGGCGGCAAGTTTGCCGCGTCGGCCGAAGGATCTTCCCATTTCAGATACTGTTCCGGATAGAAATCGAATGGTTCTTCCACGCCATCCCTATCACCGTCAAAGGTGATCTTCGAGACGTCGTACCCTGTAATGAAGTTCACCCAATCGGATGAAAACTGGGGATCCATCGCGGACAAATCTTCCGGGCGCCAGTCTGCAATAATTTCGGCCCGGGCCTTCTCCAGTGCGTCGCCAATCAAGAGGTCCGCTTGCTGTTCGTCAGCGCTTGACGCAACATTCAATCCCGGCTCCCAGCCGACAGGACCAAGGTTTTCCGCCGCCCAATCGATAGTCGCCTGATCGGTCGCGACGGGAAGCGTCAGGTCCCGTTTCGCCATCGCCGCGTTTATCGCCGTTAGTTCGATCAATTCAGCGATCTGCCGGTCAATAAAATGCATACGAAGCGACGCGTGGGTATCGGCGGTCACTTTCGCTGGATTGACGCAAGCCGCCTCGACAAATTCAAAGGCGGCGCGGGTGCGCGGATCCTTGATGGTCGACACAAAGTCGGGCGACCAAATCGCCCTGATGTCCGCCAACGGGACGCCCATCGCCGCCAACTGCCGTGCTGCCCGCGCTTGGTTGTGACGGCTGCCCACCTTGATCATTTCAAAGAGGGTCAGCTTCCACTTCGTCTGCGCATCGAACATCGCATCGCCGTGGATCATAATGTCGGCAATGATCAAACCGTCAAAAAAGTCTCGGAGGTTACTCGCGTCGATTTTGTGACGGTCATAGTACGGAACAACGGTATCCGCCGCAGGCGGCGGCGGCGCGTCGGCGCTAAATGCGAACGAGGAAAACGCCACCTGGGCGGCAAGAATGCTGGTCAGTCGAAAAGAGACCTTTTTCATCGTTCTACTTCCCCTCAAGTAGCTTCAAAAACATGCCGTTCGAATTCCCCGAATGGGTCGGGACGCCTTGCAACACGTCCCAATGCTCGGCGACTTTGCCCTCTGCATTGTAGAGGTACATATCAACAGCGGCCGTCCCGAGGTCGTTCGGATCGTTGTTGGTAAGGTTCCGGAAATTTACGTGCGCCATGGCCCAGTCTCCAATGACCATCACCTTATGCACATCTATTTCGACCGGGTATTGCGCAACGGATGATAAGAACGTCATCGCAAGGGGGACCGGGCCGTCGGGAATGATCGTATTATGCTGTATGTACGCTTCCGAAATGTACTTGCGCATATTATCCGGCGTCGGCGCCGTCTCCAGGACTTTGTAGATTTCAATGATTTGTTCGGCGCGCGCCCGGTCTTCGTCGGTCGCGGCGATGATGATCGTCTCAAACTCTTTTGGAACCGTGTTTCGGTAGTTCAGCCCCTGTTCCTGCGACCTGGTGGGTGGTTGGGGGACTGACTGCGCAACGGCGGGCAACGCGGTCGCTGAGGCGACGGCAGCTAGCAGGCCTAACCTGGTTCTGGTCATTTTCTGTGACCGGTTAGCGGGTCGAAAAACGGACATCGTCCTAATCTCCTCACTTTGAGAATCTGTTTGAGCCACAATACAGAACGTCTTTGACGTTCATTGTATTTGGCATTGTATTCCCCGTTCCCGGCTTATTTTTGTCTTTCGACCAAACTCAATTAACTAAGCGCCTAACTAAGCGCCTACAGATTCCGGGAGCAACATCATTACCTTTAAGCACAACGCAGAAAACCGGTAGGCCATTCTGCGCACACATAGTGTGCGCAGGCGCACATTGCCGCGGCTGATGAAGGATGACCATAGTAATGCAAAGCGACGATGAAACTGCGAAGAAAAGCGATGTCGCAGTGCTGACATGTGGGACAGTTCCAATGCAACGGATCACACTCGCCGAGCCGAATTCTGGAACGCTCAAGTCGAAACATGGATATCGCGATCGCAGGGGAAAACGGTATCAGGCCCGCTTCCCGCCGCTTGGGTGTATAGCCGCAGCGGCGGTTCTGTTTTCATCCAACGCACACGCGCAAGGCGAAGGCGAAACGTCAGACTTCGACTCTTTGACGAAGCGACTTGAAGCGCTTGCAAAGATAGTCGAGGCACAGGCTGAGAAAATTGATCAACAACAAACTGAAATCGAAGCGCTAAAGGCTTCGAGAGAAGATCCGCAGGCCGCGCCTCTCGACGGTGAGCGCGCCAGCGCGGAGATCGTTATAGCCGACGACGCGACTCATCAGGAAGCGGAAACACAGACCGAACAAACGGACGATACCGCCAGCGACGACAGAATTGGTCGTTTCCCCGACACAGCTATCGTCCGTCCCGGCGATTTTGACCGATCGATAACCATACCGGGAGATACTGGATCCTTTCGGATCGGCGGGTTTGTGCGGGCGCAAATCAACTATGATTTTGATAGCATCGGCATACAGGACTCTGCGATTCCGTTCAGTATACCACTTGATGGGTCACCGGAAGATGGAACGGAGCAGATTGGCTTCGGCGTTCGAGACAGTCAACTAAATTTCGACTACCGGCGCGAGACCAGTTTGGGGCTTCTGCGAACGTTCATTGAATTCGATTTCTTCGGAGATGGTGACGAACTCAACGCGGACTTTGGCGTCCGCCTTCGGCACGCGGCGCTCGGCATTGGAAAACTCCAGTTCGGTCAGTTCTGGTCGCTCTTTACAGATCTCAATGCAACACCGGAAGTCGCTGACCTTCTCGGCCCGCATGGCGCGCCTATACTTCGAACGCCAGGGCTGCGCTGGTCGGACAAAATCGGCGATAAGTGGACCTGGGCCATCGGTATCGAGAACCCCGCCGGCGATATCACCGCAGAAGCATCCGATCTCGCTTCGGAGTCTGTTCCGAACATTGTCGGACGCATCGAACGAACAGGCGGTTGGGGACATGTGCGCGTGAGCGGCGTCGGCAAAGAACTTCGTTCAACGACAGACAAGGTATTTGTTGGCGGCGTCAACCTGACCGGTCGCATCAATCTTCCGTTTGTCACGGAACGAGACAATCTTGTCTTTGGCGGGCAGGTAGGCTCTGGCTTCACGCAACAATACGCACCTTTTGGGGGCGTTGGTCTCGATGGGGTCGTTGATGAAAACGGCCAGATCGACGCGACCGAAATACTGTCCGGCTATGTCGGCTATCAACATTGGTGGACGGATTTGTTACGCTCAACGGTCTATGTCAGCGCGCACGACTTCGACCCAGGCGTAGCCTTCGCGCCCGATACGTTTGAAGGAAGCTTTAAGACCGCAGGCAATCTGTTTTGGTCGCCCGTTAGCAAGGCGACCGTCGGCGCAGAAATACTCTACATCACGCGCGATACCCTCGGTGGCGAACAAGGCGACGGCATTCGTATGCAAGCGATTGCCCAATTCAACTTTTGATACTGTACTTAGAGGGGGCGCAAATTGGCTTTTATGTCTATCCATTCCGGCCAAGCCTCGAGCAGGCTTGCCAATCTTCATAGCGACCGACAGCAAGCTTCGCCCCCTTCCCCAACAATGCACTTAACTCACCCGTATCGCATACGTATCATGGTTGGCACATGAAGGACTGGCTCGAAATCCAGACAGCGTACCATGTGGCGAAGCTTGGTACGGTTTCAGCGGCTGCGGAGTACCTAGGCGTCCACCGCGCAACAGTAATCCGACACATCAACACCCTTGAGGCGCGCCTCGGCGCAAAAATATTCCGTAGGCATTCTAAAGGCTATTCAAAGACAGAATTGGGTGAAGAGTTTCTGTCGGTTGCAGAGCGAATTGACGATGAGGTCGCCCAATTTGTTGGGCGTACAAAGATTGAAAAGACAAGGATCACAGGCGATTTAACCATTGCAACATCGCCGCCAACCTATCCGCCGACGATCGTCGCCGCGACACGGACGTTTCGAAAAAAACACAGCGACATCGCCATCCACTACAGCATTTGCGACACCCCACCAAAATTAGAGTGGGGCGAAGCTCATATCTATTTCCATTTTGGGCCGAAATTCGAAACGCCTGAATACGTAGTGAGGCCGTTCCTAACGTACCATGGCGGATTATACGCGCATCGCAGTTACATCGAGCAGCATGGCAAACCCAACAGCGTCGATCACTTTACGAAACATAACTTTGCTTTGATAACACCAGAGGTGTACTCACCACCAAATGATTGGTTGCGCGAACACGCGCCAAATGAAAAAGTTATTCTAACTAGCAATGATCGTTTGACCGTTTTCCGTGCGGTGACGGACGGCTTGGCGATCGGTTGCCTACCTGCCCATGTCGCCTCTCAGCATACCGATGTTCTCCCAGTGATCGCTCCATTGCCTAATTGCGAATCGGTTTGTTGGGTTGTCACGCACGTTGACATGCACCGATCGACAAAGGTTCAGTCGTTTTTCCAATGCCTTCGCGAAGTCGGTATAATGGGGCTGACTGATGAGCAAATAAAAGAGCCCTTGTACGCTGTGTGAAACAGGGTCGGCGTGATGGGAAGCCCGAACACATTTCTAAATTCCCAGTTATTTTGACATGTGCTACGCCGTATCAAACGTCAGGTTTTCGCGGTGGCGTACAAGCAACGCAACTAAACCAACGGATGGTACAGATTAAAGCTGACGGGAACGCATATACGTCAGCATCACGTATACAAGATTTCTTATTATTGAAGGCTTCTGAGATCGCTATTGAAAACGGCTTTGCCGCTTTTGGAATTGTTGGCTCCAAAGATACTTCACGAAAATTTAGTTATACGCAGCCCGGAACAGCTCACTCATCAACCACGGGTCATATCAATAATTATGGAGCTTTCTGAACCATAAACGCGAACACTACCACCACTTATTCACCACCCACCACCAATACGCACATAAAGCCAGGCCAAACCGTCGAAATTTACCTGCTGACCAGCAATGAGGCACAGCAATACTCTGATGTTTATGATGCGCAGCTAATTTACTCACAGCTCGCGCCAAAATATATCGAAAACAATTAAGGGTTAGGAATATAAGTTGATGAGATGTATAAATATTTTTCTCGCATCTCTTCTATTTACTTTATTCCAAGTACACAGTTTCAACGCTGCTTATGCTGAAGAAAGCACTTTTCCTTTGGCAAAAGAATTTGCTGAGTGCACGGGCGTATACAAGGCAGTATCCCACATTTTGGATGTCACAGGCGATCCCGAAACAGCTTTGTTGTATAATAATGTTGGGAATGGCTCCAAAGCAGTAGCACGCTTTTTTGCCACTGGAATTTTAAGAACCGAGCTAATCGACGAATTCCTAAAAGAGCGGTCAGGTATCGGATACAATCGTCTTCTTGTTGCTGCTAAGGGCGGCTATGATCAGTCTGTCGTTGATGAATGTGAGGAGCTAAGCGATCTAAGGGGTGAAATCGTGGATCTCCTCCTTGAGCAGGTGTACACCACTCAAAACGCGGATAACAAAGTCCACGAGTAGTTATTTTCAATGCTTGAGGAAATCTTCTCGTCGAGACACTAACGGACTGGAATTGGGTCACCAAATGGGTCACTGAGGAACTTCACAATAGCACCAATCAGCGCTACAACCCGCATAAATGTTGAGCTATAGAGATCCTTCTATTGGTGCCTCCCTCTGCCCCTGGGCACCACAAACTATCAGTTTTGATAAGTCTCGCAGAATCTCAGCGTCTTACTGCACATCTGGGATAGGACACGAGGCGAAACGCTCCCCAGACGCCTTGTCTAAGATTTTGAGAGAGGATGGTGTTGGCCAGATCAAGATCTGTGCGCATCAAACACCACTCATCATCCCTTAGAAAAATGCGGTGGTTTCAGCAGGTTAAATCTGCTTGCCCTTTAGACTGCCGGGTGACGCCCACTGAAATTGCCGGGGGACGCCGCCTAGCGATCAAGTCTTGCCGAGACCCACCAAAATGAAATCGACCAAGTCGTCGACGTCTCCTTCATCGGGCTCCCCAATCATTTCAACGATATTTACCGGGTGAAAGACCCGCGTCAGCGCCATATGGACCGCTTTTGTTGTCCGATCCGGACACTGAATATTAAATTCACCGGAGGCGTTCCCCTCCTCGATAATAGAGTGAACGATGGCATAAAGGTCCTGGCGATAGGCGCGCACAACCTCCCACTTTTCTTCTGCCGCCGCTGACAGCGTTTCAAAGACCTTGTTCTTGTGTTGAAAGCGTTCCAGCGTACCCTGATAGATCGTCTTAATGAAAGTGCGGAGTTTGTGGGCAGCGCTCCGATGCCGGGTAATCGCCCCCCGCGCCTCGGTGAGCATTTCTTCCATCATGACACTGGCAATAGCCTGATTAACCGCTGACTTGGTGCCAAAATGTTTATGCACGAGCGCTGCGCTGAACCCACACGCTTTGGCAATATCGCCCATGGTCGTTTTGCGATAACCAATATCTGTGAACAGCGTGTAAGCCTCTTCGAGGATAAGCTCACGGGTTTGTGTTTCGCTCAAAGCGCTTTTCGGCAATTTTGCAAATCCTTCAAACAATCCGGTGGTCTGGGTCGTTGACCGGAGCGTATTCCATGTCATATGAGATTTGTCAATTAATCTCACACCACACTTAATAGCTGTATGCACGGCGAATCTGAGGGAGAGTGCAGACATGGCCAATTCAATTGTGCACGCGGGGACATGGCTGATGAAGAGGACAATTTGGCTCTTGGTCCTTTCCGGTATTCTTCTGGGCGGGCTCTTCGTTGGCAGGACCATGATGACCGGAGACGCCGTCGCGGAGACGGCGGAGACCTATCTGCCGGTCTCAACCGTGCGAATTGCGCTCCAGGACAGTTATCTTGCGTCCCGCCGGTTTCCCGGCCGGATCAACGCTGCGCAGGTTTCCGATGTAGGGTTCCAGGTCGGCGGGGAGATCGCCGAGGTTCTTGTGCAAGTGGGTGACCGCGTGGAAGGAGGACAAGATCTTGCTCGCCTTGATCCAGAGCGATTACGTCTTCGTTTGAGCGAACTTGAAGCTGCACGGGCAGAGGCAAACGCATCGCTTCGACGGGCGGAGGCAACATTGGAGCGGACACAAGGCTTGGCTGATGACGGCTTTGCGACCAATCAAAATCTCGACGACGCAACAGCCGAGCGTGACACTTTTCTCGCCCGCGTGCGCCAACTCACACGCAGCATCGAAAACGCCCAAGTTGACGTAGCGGACGCAACGCTCCGCGCGCCCTTCAGCGGTATTATCGTTGGACGCTATCTGGATGCGGGGGCCACCGTTTCCGCCGGCGCGCCCGTTCTTCGGCTAAACCAGCAAGGTCGGCTGGAAGCATTAATTGGTGTGCCGGTCCGCTTTGCACGGAACATCACCATCGGCGATGAGTTCGAGGTAACCACAAAAGACCTCCGCTCCACAGCGCAGGTGAAGGGCATCGGGGATGAAGTTGAACTTGCCACACAGACCATCGCGATCCGCCTGGAGATCACTGAAGACCCAGGGTTCATCCCCGGTGGTCTTGTGCGCCTGGAACTAGAGGAAGAACGCCGAAACCGAGGCGCCTGGGCTCCTGCCCTCTCTTTGACTGAAAGCTATCGTGGTCTTTGGTCCGTCTACGTCGTCACCGACATCGACAATAATGTGGGCACGATTGCCCGGAAAGACGTGGAAATCCTTCATATTGGCAATGAGAAGATCTTTATTCGTGGCACTATTGAAGATGGCGATCAGGTAGTTGCAGCCGCACCCTTCCGCTTTGTCCCCGGTCAGCGCGTGCGGGTGACTGAGAACATTGACATGGCAACCTTCAATCTGAATGAGTTTGCCGCGCTCCACGAGGGTAAAGGGGCAATTCAATAATGAAAACGGTCCTCTACGATAATGCCCGCGCGCTTTTTCTCGTCATTACGCTGATCATCGTTGGCGGTATTGCGGCGTTTACAACAATGCCACAAACGGAGGATCCGCGGATCGTCAACCGGGTTGCGACGATCCTCACGCCCTTGCCCGGCGCCAGTGCAGAACTCGTAGAGCGACTTGTCACACAGCCGATTGAAGATGAACTTCAGAGCATTTCAGAAATCGACACGATCCAATCAACCTCGAGAACGGGGCTTTCATCAGTAACCGTTATTTTGCGGGAGCGAATCGTCGAAACAGCCGAACCGTTCTCCCGTATCCGCGATGCCGTCGACGATGCGAAGGCTGAACTACCAGCTGGCGCGGGCGATTCTGAGTTCATCGAAGACCGCAGCGAGGACGCGTATACGGTGCTGACTGCACTCATCTGGGATGCGGACAGCGATCCAAATCTCCTAATTTTGAAGCGAACCGCCGAAGAGCTTCAATCGCGTCTGAGGAACTTTCCCGGTGCTGAGTATGTGGAGATCCATGGCGGGTCACCGGAGGAAATCGCGGTGACGCTACCCAATGACGTTGCCCAAGCCCTGGGTCTTAGCGAACGCCAAATTGCTGCCAGTATCGCGGCCGCCGACGTAAAAGGCGCGGCTGGCCAATTTTTCGGTGACGCGGCCCAATACGCCCTCGAAGTAGAAGGCGAACTCGACACTCTCGATCGCTTACGTGCAGTGCCCCTGCAAACGGGTCAGAGCGGTGCCTCTGTGCAATTAGGCGATATTGCCGACATCGAACGGGCTCTCAAAGATCCACTATCGGAACTTGCGATTATCGATGGACGGCCTGCCGTCGTTGTGGGCGCGCGGATGGAACCTGGCCGGCGGGTGGGCGATTGGGCCGCGTCTCTGGTTGAAGAGTTGGGAGAGTTTGAGAAAACCATCAGTGCCGGGATTGAGCAACGGATCATCTTTAACCAGGCTGACTATGCGAACGATCGGTTCCGGACACTGCTCACCAACCTATTAGTTGGGATTGGTCTGGTGGTGATCATCCTCTTCTTTACCCTTGGGGTAAAGTCCGCGCTGTTGGTGACCTTTGCCATCCCGCTGACGACGCTGATGGCGCTGACAATCATGAATTTCGTCGGGATCCCGATTCACCAGATGTCGATCACTGGGCTGATTGTTGCGCTTGGTCTGCTGGTCGATTCAGCCATTGTTGTTTGCGATGCGGTGACGCGGCGACTGACGTTGGGGCTGACGCCGCGAGAAGCCGTTGCTCAATCCGTAGAAAGACTTTGGCTGCCGCTGCTCAGTTCAACGCTTACCACCGTCTTTGCGTTTTTGCCCATCAGCTTGCTTCCAGGCGGTGCAGGCGAATTCGTGGGCGCTATTGCCGACAGTGTGATTATCGCGCTTTTGTCTTCCTATATTCTGGCAATGACCGTCATCGCCGGCTTGGCTGGTCGGTTTTTCGGTCGCGAAAATGGTCAGCGACCGTCTCAGGGCCTCTCCTTCCCCGTCGTTGCAGGGCCGTTCAAATGGCTGCTTGGTTTGAGCCTGGGCTCGCCGAGGCTTTCCGTTATAGCAGCCATGGTATTGCCGGTTCTCGGCTTTATCGGCGTCACGACGCTTCCAAGCCAGTTTTTCCCGGAAGCAGACCGGAATCAGTTTCACGTCGAATTGCGCCTTTCACCACAGTCGAGCCTGACAGCCACAAAAAGAGCTGCGGACCTCGCTGATGAAATTCTGGAGGCGGACGACCGGATCGTCAGTGCAGAATGGTTTATCGGGAACTCGGTCCCGTCTTTTTACTACAATGTGACCATGGACCAGGACGGGGCGAAAGACTTCGCCGAAGCCATGGTTACGGCGAAGTCCCTCGATGGCATCAAAGACTTGCAAAACGAAATGCAGAGCAAGCTGAGCGAGGCCCTGCCCAATGCACAGGTGCTCGTTCGCTTTCTCGCCCAGGGTCCGCCCACTGAGGCCCCCTTTGAATTGCGGATCTTTGGTCGCGACTTGCAGACGCTTCAACGCTTAGGCGAAGAAGCGCGGGCGATCCTGGCGCAGGTACCTGAAATCACTGTCTCATTTGCAACAATCGCCGGCGGTGAACCAAAACTTTGGCTAGCGGCTGATGAGGACGATGCCCTTCAAGCCGGCCTTACCCTTGCTCAAGTGGCAGATGGGTTGTCGGCGAAGCTTCAAGGTGCCCAAGGCGGTTCAATCGTTGAAGCGGAGCAGGAGATCGATGTCATCGTTAGGCTCGACGAACGCTCGCGCCGGGACATGACTGAAATTGAGTCGCTCACCATCACCAATCCATCGGCGCAATCAAGTCAGACCGGGCAACCCGCAGCACTGACTGCTGGTTTGGCGGCAACGCCGATCACAGGCCTTGGTGAACTGGTTCTCAGGCCCTCAGCTGCCTCCATCACACGGTATGACGGTGACCGGGTCAACACGGTAACTGGCTTTATACGGAGTGATGCTCTCGCCTCAACAGCGGTCGAGGCATTCCAGGAGCTTGCAGCAGAGCAAGGCTTCACCATGCCGCCGGGCTATCGCTTTGAGTTCGGCGGCGATGACGAAGCCCGATCAGATGCAGTCGGTAACCTCCTTTCCTCCCTTGGCTTAATTGTGGTGGCAACTATTGCCGTTGTGGTGCTGAGCTTTAACTCATTCCGTATCAGCTCCATCGTCTTCATGGTCGCAGGTCTTTCCATGGGCCTTGGCATGTTGAGCCTGACGATCTTTGGCTATCCTTTCGGGTTCCAACCGATCATTGCGCTCATGGGATTGATGGGTGTCGCCATCAACGCCGCGATCATAATCCTGTCAGGCTTGAAAGCCGATCCTGATGCCATGGCCGGCGATAGAGACGCTGTCAGACGAGTAGTCCTGGAAACATCACGCCACATCACCTCAACGACGCTCACAACCTTTATGGGCTTCTTGCCACTCATCCTCGCCGACGGCGGATTTTGGCCTCCCTTCGCAACTGCGATCGCAGGCGGGGTCGTTTTATCGACGGTGATCTCGTTCTTCTTTGTACCCCAGATGTTTGTTCTTCTGAACAACAGCAAGGCAATTCCGGTTAGACCTGGTGTCTAAGCCGGGACCCGTCAGTGTTCCCAGTCGTCGGCAAGTTTGCGCGAGGTAAAGATGAACAGGGCTGCAGCGATTACATAGAATATCGACCCGCAAAGTATTGCGTAGCGCAAAGAGTCGTCGCCATACCGTTCCGACAAGACATCGGAGATCAGGCCGATTGCGAGGTTGCCGATCCCAATGCCAATCAAGTTATTGATGAACAAGAAAATTGCAGAAGCCGTGGCACGCATTCCAGGCACGACAAGGTGCTGGAAGGCCGAAAGGACGGGTCCAAGCCACACAAGGCTTAAAGCCTGAAGAATGACAAAGGCGAAAAACGCGACGAGCAAGCTCTGAGACGTCACCCCTACAAGAAAAAACGGCAGTGTCAAAACAAATGCAGCCGCGGGTAAAAGAGCGTAGGCCGACTTTCTGCCTGGACCGTATTTGTCGGCCATCGCGCCGCCGGCCCAGATACCGGCGGTGCCACCTATTAATAGGATTGTAGCATAGAAATATGAAGCGAAGAGAACGGGCGTCGGGTTCGCGGGAACGAGAGCATCCGGCATCCATGAAAAGAAGACCGGCAAGGCCTCGCCATAGCTCCTGACAAAAAACGACGGGAGCCAGAAGATTAGCCCATACCCCATCATCGATGAGCTCGCCGCGCCAAATGATAACCCCCAAAAACTTGGCTTACGGATCAAAATTCCAACGACGTCTTTAAGAGCCGGAGCGGCTGCGGCAGCCGCCTTTGCGCCATCTAGTCCACCGCGAACAGGCTCGCGCATGGTGGCGCGAAACAAGGGCGCGATGGCGAGTCCTGCAAGCCCAACGATGAAGAAAGCGCTTCGCCATCCAAGGTAGCTGGTGAGGACACCGCCAAGCAAAATGCCAAGCGCGGACCCGACCGGGATGCCAAATGAGTAAATCGAGAGGGCACGCGCCCGTTGTTCAGGGGGAAAATAGTCTGCGATGAGAGAGTAAGCTGGCGCCACGCCGCCGGCCTCTCCTACCCCGACGCCTAGACGTGCTAGAAACAACTGACTGAAATTTTGGGCGAGCCCACACAGGGCCGTCATGGCACTCCAGACCGACAATGCAATTGTCATGATCCACACGCGGTTCTTGCGATCGGCAAGCATCGCAATCGGAATGCCGAGAAACGTGTAAAACAGAGCAAAGGCGAGCCCGCCCATCAGGCTAAGCTGCGTGTCGGAAAGGCCGAGTTCAGACTTTATGGGGACGGCGAGAATCCCAACAATCTGCCTGTCAATGAAGTTGAAGGTATAAACGACAACAAGAATGAACAGGACCCAGGCACGATAGGCGCCGGAGACAGGCTGACTGCCGCGCGAAGGCCCGGATCCACTCACCGCTTCAGTCTTCGGTTGACCGGTTTCATCTGATCTGGTTTCACTCGTCATTGCACTGACGGGTTTTCATCGCTTTGTGGAGCATGACCATCAATGTGCCTGGCCAGAAATTCCCGCGCATCCGATACAGTGGCGCGAGGCGCCTCTTCATGGGCAGCGTGACCGACGCCAGGATACGTAACGAGAGTTGCGTCAGGCATGATCGATGCAATTCGTTCACCGTGGGCAAGCGGGATCAGGATGTCTTTTTCTCCCCACAAGAGAAGTGTCGGCGTGCGAACTTTTGCAAGATCAGCTGAGGGATCAGGCAAAGTGAACTCTTCTAGTGACGCGATCATCGCGTCTCCATTGCCTTCCCGCTGCATCATGGCCTGCATAACATCGAGGCGTTCTTCGGTAATCTTACCGTCATCACCCCAAACAAGTTGAGCGCTTGCCCGCACCCCTGCCTCGGGCACAGTGAGGAGATACGCTGTCATTGCAGGTGGGATCGGCGCAGGTTCGTCTCCAACGCCATTGATTGAAAACGCGCCCGGGGAAACAAGGATCAATGCCTTCACTCGCTCCGGATTGCTTGAGGCAAACCGCCAGGCGGCCAAGCCGCCGAGTGAGTTGCCGGCGATAACCGCTTTTTCGATTTCGAGGGCGTCCAGAACATTTCCAATGAAGGCTGCCCTCTCCTGAGGGGCGTACCGTTCCTTAGGATCAGGCCCGGTAAGACCGTGGCCAAGCAAGTCATAGCGGATGACCCTGTAGTCAGTTTCAAGATCTGCCGCCCAGGCATCCCAGCTTTCAAGGCTATAACTGAACCCGTGAACCAGGAGGATTGGGGGTGCCGACGAAGGCCCAGTGATCCGCACCCGGACGCGGGCTCCAGCAATCTCCAAGAATCGGTCATCGACCGTGAGATAGGTCGCTTCGAGATCATCGGCGGCCACGCCTCTGGTGGCTTGCCAGAATAAGAAGCTACCAGCGACACCAGTGACCACGACAAGCGTCGCGAGGACAGACAAAAAACGTTTCACTTAAATGCTCCTTGGCGATCAAGGAAAGATCGGTTGCCGATGCGATGCAATAAAAGGGGCAGCGACGCAAGCCACGTCGCTGCCAGTTGTTCTAGGCAGGGAGGAAACCTAGAACTGAACGCTTACGGTCCCAACGATCTGACGTGGATTTCCGTAAAACCCTGTTAGGACGCCCGTCAGACCCAATGGTGAGTTGCCGAAGGCGGGTTGATTGGTCACGAAATCATACCCCGCGACGATGTACTCCTTATCAAGAAGGTTCGTCCCATGAACACCGACTTGATAGCGGGAGTCGTCTGAGGTCCAGGTAAGTCCCGCATTAAAGAGGACAAAGCCAGGTTGATCGATAGGCGATTCGAAATTGAATTGGCTGGTCTCACTCCGGTAGGAAAACGAGGTGTAGAGATTAGCTGCGCCGTCACCAAACAATTGCATAGGCTTTGTATAACCGAGCAGGGAAAAAGCGGTGAGCTCAGGCGTATTTTGAAAGACCGCCTGGTCAGCGATGTTCTCGCCAGTCCGACCTAGGAGTTCATCAAACTCAGCGTCGATGTAACCAAGCGAAAACTGATAATCGAGCGCGTCGCCGCCAACGAACAAGTCTCGTGCAAGGCCAAGATTACCCTCCCACTCAAAGCCCCAGATCGTTGCTGAGGCTGCATTTGTCGTGACGCCGGCAAACGTCTCCGCAATGCCATCATTGTCCGCGTCAACACCGATTGAGCCAGGCACCTGAACATCGGTGTAGTCACTGTAAAAGACGGCCATATTGGTCACGAAGCGACCGCCCGCGACGCTGTTCTTCCAACCGAGTTCGAAGGTATCGATGTTTTCAGGATCGAAACTGCAGAATGCGACCTGATCGTCGAAGTCGGTCGCACCAGTTTCGCCGTCGCCGTCAAGATCGGGGGCCGCGTTCGCGCCGCAGCGTGGGTCGAAGCTGCCGCCTTTGAATCCTTGCGAATATGAAAAATAGAATGAGTGCTCGTCGCTTGGCGCCCAGGAGATGCTCGCCCTTGGACTGAAATCGTCGAAGTCTGCCTCAGCATCCAGGTCAGCGAGGACAACGGTCGGGTTCGCGAGATCCAATGGGCCACCAAAAGTTGTCGTAAAGCCCGGCGCGAAAAACTGTTGGCGATCAAGCGAGATCGTCCGTGTGTCTTCGGTATAGCGCCCGCCAAATGAAATGGAGATGGTGTCGGTGAGGTCGTAACTAAAGTCTCCAAAGATCGACCATGTCTCGGTGTCGACGTCAGAGCTTGTGAATGCATTGAGGCCAGGCAGCAGGAGTAAATCGGCCGTCGGCTGCAGCACCACGTCGAACGCGTTCAAGGCGTTGGCATCGAGGTAGTAGAACCCGACCACCCCGCTAAGCCGGTCCCCTTCGTACAGGACCTGAAACTCTTCAGAGAACTGGGAGTTGTCATAGATCACGGGCACGTCGAGGTCTTGAACAGGCAATGAGTCGAAATCGATAGGAGATTCTGTCCGGTCATCCCGATAGGCAATGATGTTCTTGACCGTAACCTGATCTGTCACCTGCCATTCGGCCGTCGCGGAGATACCGCGTGCCACAACACTTTGCTCCGGGGTATTGAGGCCAGCGCGCGTATCAAAAACGTTATCCAAGACTGGAAAGCCAGGCGTGTCGAGCAAGCGATGCCCTTGGCGAGGGTCAGAGTTGTCGTCCGTCCAGTCACCGGTAATCCGCAGCGAGAATGTTTCAGCTGGCTCCCATTCAACAGCGACACGGCCAGCAAGGATGTCCTTTGCATAGTTTTCAACGTCATCAAGAACGAGATTGTCGCCAAATCCGTTTCTCCGAAAATAGCCGACGGTTCCCCCTACTTTCAGGTCTCCAATGGCAGAACCGCTCAGTACAGGAAGCGAAAATGTACCGATAGCATCAATTTGGCCAAAGCTACCGCCATTGACCCTCAAACCGAGACGAGGATCGTCTGAAAGTCTTCGGGTTACATACTTGACGGCACCACCGATCGTATTGCGACCATAGAGCGTGCCCTGCGGGCCACGGAGAACTTCGATCCGCTCCACCTCGAAGACATCAAGAAGCGCTGCCTGCGGACGATTGAGATAGACATCGTCGATATAAATGCCGACGCCAGCTTCAAATCCGGCGACGGGATCCTGCTGGCCAACACCGCGGATAAAGGCGGTCAGCGTGTTGTTCGTTCCGCGGGAAGTTTCCAGCGTCACGTTTGGTGTGATTGCTTCGATATCGGTGAGGTCAACGACGCCGGTCGCTTGAAGTTGCTCGCCTGAAAACGCAGAGACGGCAATCGGCACATCCTGAAGACTTTCATCGCGCCGCCTTGCAGAGACGATGATTTCATCCCGGGGGGCCTCATCTTCGACCGAAGTTTGTGCGAACGCTGTGCCCGGCATCGTTGAGACGATCGACCCGGCAACAAATGGGGCCACCGCCGCACATCCTTTAAGACATGCCTTCACACCGGCCTTTTGGCCGACAGCTTGAAAATGCACACGTATCTTGTTGATTAACATGATAAATTATCTCCCTAGAGTGCCGCTGGATGTCCCTCCAGTCAAATAGTCTTACCGCGTCTTGCTAAAGGCCCATATGACATCTGTGCTCTCAGAGAGTGTACATTTTCGCGCAAAAAATGCCCGCTGGGATCGATAATGCCCAGACCAACCTTGCAGTCTGTTTGCAGCGAAAGCCCGTTTCTCGGCAGCCGGTCTAACGGCGTTCAGCGGGATCGGTCTTGGCGGCCCCCTTGAACTCCGTCGGCGTCACCCCGTTCCATTCCTTGAATGCACGGTTGAAGGCACGAAAATCCGAAAAGCCAAGCGCTTCGGCGGTTTCCGTCACGCTTCGCCCCGCACGCAGCCAGTCGCGCGCGCACTCATTGAGAAAGTCACGGCGCAATTGCCGGAAGCTCGTCCCTTCCGCGGTGAGCTGGCGGCGTAGTGTTGCGATACTGACGCCAAGGCGCGCGGCGACGCTTTCCTGTTCGCTGACGCCAGCCTCAAAAGCGCTTCGGACAAGCGCGGCGACCGGCGCGGCGACGATCCGTTGGGCCTCTATGCCAGCCACCCTCTCAACGATCTTTCGATAAATCGCAGCAGAAGACAGCGCCGCCGTGGTTGGTGCGATCGCTGCGTCGGCGACCTCGCGACGAAAGGAAAGCCGATAGACGTCAGCGCCGAACCGAATTGGCACGTCCCAATATCCGAGGTGGGAGCAGTCGCCGCCGGGCGTTGGACGGCGGACCTGGAGGGCAACAACGCCATCATCAATCTCAGCGGAAAGGCAAGAAAGCATGCAATGCAGAAAGATCAATGTGCATTCTGCCGCAAAGAAATTGTATTCCTGGTCTGACCCTGCCGTATACGGAAATTGCCTGTCATCTATGATGCAGTCGATCGTCGCCTTGGTCGTTGCGACACGGTTGAACGAACCGCCATGGAGGAAATTGTAAGACTGGGCAATCGTCTCCATTGCCTCAGCAAGACTCCTGCAACGCGCCGTGTTTTGCAGCACAAAGTCTGTACTGCCGTGAACCAAGTGGCGTGCGGAAAAATGGAGTGTTTCATCGCCCAGAAGGAGTGCCAACGAATTCTGAAGGCGATAGTAATCGCCGAGAGACACTGTTTGTCGCGACTGTGTCGCAAATTGCGTCGGAAGACCAAGTTCACCCAGAAGTGGGGCCAAATCGATGCCCGCGAGCTGCGCCTGCCGTGCCATGGGCACCAATCGGCGAATTGGAATGCGTAGCTCCATTGATCAAGTCATCTCCAAAAGTCGATCCCACGCTGGGTGCCAACTCACTGACTTACCCACATATTCTGGACACGGGGTAGAGATGGTCCGTCGCCCCCTCAATTCGACCTTAGTCGCACGCTGTGTCGCAGCGATTGATTTTTGAGCAGCAACATTAGCATGGAGCTCTACCAGAGAGAATACAGGTTCCGGGCACACTGCCTAGGCCAAAGCGCCATGAGGACTTCTGCGATGTGAACGCTCCCTCAGAACGACCGTCATGCAAAATCAACAAGAGACCAAGAACGCCTCAAAGTGGACGGGCAAACCTTCCAGTCGCGGAAGAAGACTTAGACACCATCCCTGCCCCGGAACAACCGACCAAGATGAGTACGGATAAAACGTTATTGACTGCCCGAAGCCTGCGATGAAGTTCAGAAGTCACTCACATTAGGTACAACGCTCGTTCGTATTAGAGCTGGAAGTAGGTCGTGGCTTCCAACCTAAATGTTCATCGCTCCAATGAATTCGAAGCCGCGCGCAAAAATCGGTTCTACACTGAACAAGGCGTACGCTGCCCAAAGCCGCGTCGCCACCTAAACAGCGCCAACAAAGCTCGCTTGCTCTGCCCCTTGATACGCAAACGGATCTTTTGTTGACTTGTATCCCGCAAGGCGTTTGTCGAAGAGAGAAGGACTTTGTGCAGATTGGGGATCGCCCACGCCAATCATCGGATTCATTGATCTCGCATAGTGCAAACTGCTGAGATCGCCCCGCTGAGCAAAGAGCACAGGAAGAAAGTTCTCGAACGTACCAACCTCTATAGTATTGTGCAGCTGCCAGGCGGCAAAAAACTCTGGCGAATAATCGCTCGTAATCTTGCTATTGAGCGCACGTGCGATCGGGCTGTTCCCGCTCGTGCCAATCACGACCTCGTAATGGTAATGAACGCCAATTATCTCGCCTGCCTCAATCACATCCTTGAAGTGAATACGAAGGCACATCACCTTGCCAAAAAACGGCAGGGCCTTTCCCATCGCCCAACCGTCAGGGCCACAATAGAATATCTTCAGCGACGTATTTACCGGATACTTCAAACCGTATGTTTTGTACTGCATTGCTTCTTGGATCTGGATACTAGCTCCTGCCCGCGACTGACCATTCGGGCCCAATCGCCCACTGAGCTTGGCGCTGCAGTGATCGGACGGATGCCAGAGCAAATATCCCGCAACCGCTTGAGATTCATATCCGGGTACATCGTCTAAAGTGACGCGCAAGTTTGGGAAGTGAAGGAACCACCAGTGGATCATTTCACTTGTGACACCGCGCAAAAGAGAATGATTCAAAACAACACAAAACTGCCCGTTTGGTCTTTCGTGAATATCAAATAGCGTCGAGCTCGCCGGCTTCAATGCCCAGTCAAAGTACCGCTCTGCCGGCATAGTGAATTCAGACATGAACAATTCCTCGCTGCACAACGACCGAAGGTTCGAGTTTACCGTGATTGGTCACTGGGCGCCTTCACCTAGGTTAACTCAGGGTCCCTATTTCCTAGAATACGGCTAAAACCCGCAGGCGTGATACCCAAGAAGCTAGCAATATGTTTCGCAAGCACGTATCTCATGACATTATCAAAGCACTGCCTAAAATACCGGTCGGTCAATTGCTAGACCTCAGGATCAACACCAATCACTTGATAGCTGCATAGTTTGACAGCATCCATCTTGCCGGTTGCAGGATTGTAAAATTATCCATCAGTATACGCAATACTGGCATGCCACTCGACTATACCTGACTGAAGTCGGTTGAATGCCTCGCGAGACTTCATTTGTTGGTTGGGCCATGCGTAGCTCGCGGCACAGATATTCCCTGCGGTTGGAACATTCCTGCCGGTTGCCGATCTTTCAGTGCGTTCAACGTTTGAAAATACTTTCGCGCCTTCCTGTCCCACTGCCAAGCAGGCGATCAAAGCGGGTGCGACGACAAAAGTGGATTTTAAGTTCAACTCAGTTATGTGGTGCTCCAAGACGTTCACGGGTTAGGTCAGCACCCCATTTACTCAACGGGCGAAAACTCAATCTCGTAAGGTTTTGCTATCGACTGATTGATCCGACTTTGCCCAGTAGGATCATCAAAAAGGCCCGTTGGCCGGTTCCCGGCAAGATCTTCAAGTCTAGGGTCGATGATCAACTTGTAACGACCGGGAGCCCAGTCAGCGCGAGGTGTGAAGTGCCATAGTGACTCGTCCGCACCAACATCAATTGCGCCAGGAAGACTGCGCCCGCCTTCATCTACAACTCGTAGTCGATAAGCCAGTGAGATGTGGTCGTATGACCCATCCAGTTGCACGCTTAGCGGCTCCCGCGCCGAACTTCGAGGAACGTCCATCACCCATGCATCGATATCTGGAATGCCCTTGTCTTCGGGTCCAACCGTGAATGTCTTGACGAACTCGCCCGCCATCGTGCAGCCATTGGAGTCGATCATGTCTTGTCCAATCACGAGCGAGAATTCCTGCCCTTCGCCAAGGGCACGCCCCAGCTCTTCGTGGGCATTGAGGCCAGTTTTTACTCTGCCAGGATCCAGTAACAGTGTGAGCCGCCTTCGATCCTCGGACCAAAGCTCGAAACGGCTTTTAAAGAACACCCCGTCGACCGGGTTTCCTTGTTCATCTTGCAAACTGATCGCATCAAGATTTCCGTCGCTTCTCATCGGCCCCGAGAAGTATAAATAGATGCGAAGCAAGTTTGCCGGTAATACGTCCGATGTCGGATAAACCTCTGATACCGTCGTAAGACTTTGGCCATTGCTCCCGCATTCAGCCGCGTCCGCGGGCGAGATTATGGCCAGCTGCCAGATCGCCAGTGCAATGATCCATGCAGGTTTCATTTGCCGGGCTACTCAATGACAAATTCGGGATAGCCTTCGGATGGCTTGATCATGTTATGAAATTGCTTCGTAAACTTCTGATTGTCACCGTACTCATAGTCCGGGAAGTTATACTCAGCGATAAAGTCAGACAGCCTGAAATAGGCCCCCTTGACTATCGAGATCAACTCCATCTCGGCGGTGTCGAGGTCCCGCCGAAGGATAAGCAGGTATTGCGCATCCTGTTCTGCGGCTTCCATCACACCCCCTAAAGGATGGTGCGAGTTTTCAATCCCAAGTGTGTCGCCGAGTCCCTTGAACGCTGTTGTAATGCCCGGGGCCGCCGATGCCGCGGCGAGATCTTCCATCTTGATCAAATTCGCACTCATTTCCCGATTTATAACGAGTACAAAATTCTCTGGCTGACGCTCCATGTTGTAAGTCGTAATGGGCAACACTTCGACGGGCGTGTTGCCATAGCCCAGTTCAGCGATCGTCTTGCCAACAACATGCGCCCCGTCCTTCAATTCCGCTGCGGGGATTGTCACAAGCGGCGTGCAGGTGTAAGCGGCAACAAGCGTTTTTTCACCATCGATTGTCACCATGGTCATTGCACGAATTGGTGCGCGGGTCTCATTTTGATCATGCGCGGCATGAAACATCTCGATCGTTGAGGTCTTCGGTTGATCGGCAAATGGGTACTCAATCTGCCGTAGCGTTGACGCGAATTCGCCCGTGGATAGACCTGCGACATATAGAACATTATCGTCATACTGCAGATCAGTCACAGCCAAGGTTGAAGCAGGAATATCGCGCCAGAAGGTGACGTTATCAGTAGCTGGGTTCTCCAAATCAACGCTTGATTGCTTCAGTTTTGAAACGTCGATTTCAGTGATCTGGCCATCGCTCATGACCATCACGAGCGCGGGCTTTTCCTTGCCGTCCTTCCGGATAGCGACTGCAAGAAAGGCAGCCTTCGTCACGGGGTGAACAGCAAGATCGTGGTACAGAATATCAAAGGGCGAAACATTAAAGTGGTCGGCCAGGCGGGATCCGAAATCGGCGAGATTAAAAGGCGCAGACTGAAGTTCTTTGGTTTGATCAGGAATATCTGAGATTTCAAGAGCAAAGACCTTCCCGGATTTACTATCGGCAGCGAATAGAAGATTAGGGCCGCCAAACTCCAGCACCGATAGCGACGGGGCAGAGCCGACTGTGGCACTGCTCTGCTTGGTCGGCTGCGCGCTTTCTGCAGTTTCATCATCTGCACAAGAAGTCAGCAACAGCGTTCCGACGAGCATTGCGGCGCCCAGCTTCAGGGATTTCCTTGACACAATCATGGTCCTTTCAAAGTCAAGCCAATTTCGACAGTGACTGTCCCATGATCTGGCGAAAACTTGAAGCCAACCAAATGCACATCGGCTGCGCGGAAATCTGCCACTTGATCACCATTGGGCCGTTAGAGGATTTGGGCTTGGTAGAATTCTGAAATTTGCTAAGGTCATCACATCTGCCGACCAGTCGAGCCACTGGAACTTGGATTGTAATGAAAATCTCTGCTTTCACCGCGCGTCGCCCGATTGATCAATCAATGAGCACTAAGTTCGCTGATCGGTTTCCTTCCCGTCGATCTCAATTGCTGGTCATTGCCGTCTTTGTCGTCAGCTTCGCCGCGGGTTGTGGGTCCAAGCCGGCCAGATTGCCTCTCATTGATCCTGCCAACTTCGCAGGCACCGCCCATGACGTCATTGTTGCAACCAACCGACGCGCAACAGATGATCCATTATTACCATTCGGAGACGAGAGATCGGATTCGCTTTCCTTGAATGAAGTTTCGGTTTGGGTACCCGCTGACCGCAAACAAGGGGCGATAGAGTATCCTTCATCAGCTCCCGACCCGGAAACAGAGTTCGCTCTAACGAGGTTCTCACCACTCAACGACAGCCAACTTACTGAGGAATTAAATGAGCGGCTCGCAGCGCTTGTCGGTGAAAAACAGATATTCCTCTTTGTACACGGCTACAATGTTCCGTATTCAAACGGGGTCTATCGTATCGGCCAGATGATTGAGGACTTTGAAACTAACGCAGTGCCTGTTCATTTTTCATGGCCCTCGTCAGGCCGAACCCTTGGCTACCTTTACGATCGTGACAGCGTGCAATTTGCGCGGGATGGCCTGGTTGAATTTCTAAAACTAATCTCAAAATCTGATGCCTCGTCAATCTTCGTGATGGGGCACTCAATGGGGACACTGCTCGTAATGGAGTCTCTCCGACAACTGAGCCTTTCTGGCGAAAGCGATGTTTTGGCGTTGATTTCACCGCTTGTGTTGGCCTCGCCAGATATTGATGTCGATGTATTCAGGTCGCAGCTCAATTCCCTTTCGGAGCGGCCAGATCCGATCGTTGTTTTTGTGGCGAATGATGATGGAGCGTTGAAACTCTCCCAAACACTGCGCGGGGGCCATCCACGGGTTGGCGAGGGAAAAGACATTGAGGTATTGCAAGAGCAAGGCATTGCCGTGATCGATTTGTCCGAAGTTGATTTGGGTGACGGCACCCAACACTCAGCGTTCGCGTCTTCGCCTACCCTGATTGATATCATCAATCAGGCAAGTGCTGCCCGTCAGACCCTGGTCGATGCCGATACGCGGGAAGAACGTTCGCCTCTTGAAGACTTGAGTGAGTTTACGAAGGGCCTGCTTTACTTACCAAAGAAAGTGCTGGCGCCAGAAGATTAATCCGGATTGCACGCATGAATTCCCAGCACGGCGACATGCCCCGCGCTGGTCCTTTGCGACCGAACCATTCAAAGCGGGTCATCGTTTCGTTGAGCAAAAGCTCTTTGTCCGACCGTGACGCGTTAACTGCACAGTTGTTTGTGTACTGCGCGACGGGAACCGAAGGTACCGCGTTGAAAGCGAGCTGACTATGGTAGGTATCTTGAATTCAAATGGGACAGATTGGGACGAGGACAGCACCCCTGGTTTGGAGTTCCGGTAACACTTCTCCAATGAGGAGGCGGCTAGAGTCAGTAGCTTTTATCTTTGAAGCGCATAAGCAATGACATAGCCGCCTTGCCCATCACGTATGCTTTTTGAGTCCGTATAGGTACCATTTTCTGGATCTCGCGGGTACCGCCAGCTGGGATTTGGCACCGTTACAATTAACGTCTGACGGCCGCTCTTTGGCGCGGCATATGTCATCGGCGTCGCCTGACTGTTCCCGGGCAAGTCGTCGGACCAAAGAACGGTACCCGTGCGGATATCAAACGCCCTGATCGTTGCATCCATCGTTGAGCTTAGGAAAGTGAGCCCACCGCGGGTCGTCAACGTCCCTGCCCTCAAAGGCGTACCGACCTGAAACGGCAGTCCGCTCCGCCAGCCAAACGGGCCGGAATTCTTCATGCTGCCCACCGGTCGGCTCCAAAGGAGTTCTGCCGTGTTAAGATCAATGACCGCCAGCCGCGACCATGGCGGCTCAAAGCACGGCACCTGCGTGCCGACCCGGGCCATAAAGGGCATGGTCAGGCCATAGTATTTGATCCGCCGATGGTCGAATGGATCGTCCGGGTCCGCCTCGCCCATCAATGGCATGTCGCCTTCCGGGTCCATACGAACTGCCGGGTGATCTGCACCAAGAAGGAGTGCTGCGCGGGGACCGGCTTCGGCGACCTGTTCAGGCGTTACAAGTATGGTCCGGTTGGCGAGCAGCATCGGCGCGGCGACCAGGAGGCCATTGTCGGCATCCACTGAAACACTGCCCCAGTTAAATCCGCCGAAATTCGCCGGGAATTGTAGCGAGCCGCCGCCGGGCACAGGCGGCGTAAAGAGGCCTTCATACCGCATCGTGTGATACTCGATGCGACACAGCATCTGATCAATCGGTGTTAGCCCCCACATGTCCCGTTCGTGCAGGTACGGATGAAAGTTTGGAAGTGGCGACTTCGGTTGGGTGGGCGAGAGATACTCCCCTTCCGCCGGCTCCTGGGGAACGGCTTGTTCCGGTGTCGGATGAACAGGCGTCCCGTCACGACGGTCAAGGAGGAAGATGTCGCCAGTTTTCGTTGGGACGGCTACCGATGGCACCAGCTCCCCATCACGTTCAATGTCCACCAACACGGGCTGCGCCGGCACGTCGTAGTCCCAGATGTCGTGGTGGACAGTTTGGTACCTCCAACGCGGGGCACCAGTAGACGCATCGATAGCTACGACAGCGGACGACCATTCATCATCAAAGGGACGACGCGCGCCGCCAAAGTAGTCGGGCGCGGCATTGCCCGTCGGTGCATAGATCAAATTGAGCTTCGGGTCGTAGCTCATGATCGACCAGACGTTCGGCGTGCCTTTTGTGTACGTCTCGCCCTCTTCCGGCTCACCGTGTTCGCCGGGGCGCCCGAGATCCCACGCCCACAAGAAGGTGCCGGATACGGCGTCGAACGCGCGCACAACGCCCGACGGCATGCCAAGATTTTGGTTGTCGTTCACAAGGCCGCCAACCACCAACGCGTCGCCGGCGACAAGCGGCGGCGACGTTACATAGTACGCAGTCGGCTGGTGGTCGCCGAGGCCCCGGCGTAGATCAACAGTCCCGTCGTCGCCAAAGCTCGTACACGGACGACCCGTTAATGCATCGACCACAAGCAGACGTGCATCGATTGTGGCCGTGACGATCCGTGCAGGACATTCACCGTTGTGATCAGCATTAGCCTCGTGATAGCTCACTCCACGGCATGTGCGTGCATATTGATGCGTCGTGGCGGGCTCGGCTTCGGGATCATAGCGCCAAACCTCAACGCCGGTCTCAGCGTCAAGGGCAATCAGAACATTCCGGGCACCGCATAAGTAAAGTAGATCACCGACCTGAAGCGGCGTCATTTTGAAGTCGTCGTCAACACCGGTCCTGTATCGCCAGACTTCCTTGAGCCCTCCGACCGACTCGCGATTGATCTCATCCAAGCCCGCAAAGCGCGAGCCGCCCACATCATTTCCGTAATGCCGCCACTCACCGCTCACTTCTGTGACCTGGGCCACACGTTCTGTGCCTACACCGTTCTTTGTGTAGCCGGCGGTCCCGGCAAAAGTGAGTGCACCCGCACCGGCAAGGACAGAAAGCGCAACTACAGAACCGGGTCCGGCGCCGAATAAGCGGGCATGGTGGCGAACAGTCGCCTTGTACCAGGGTGTCAGAAACCAGAGGCCGACAACCATCCACGCTGCCAGCCGCGGCAGAATCGCAAGAAAATCACGTCCCGTCTCAAGGAACGCCCACACTACCGTCGCTGCAAGGATAACCGCATAGATGAATGCCGCGCTGCCACGCCGTCGTATCAGTTGAACAACGACGGCAATCGTCGCGACCCCAGCGACCAGGTAGTAATAGTTCCCACCCAACCAAACCAAAGCCCCACCGCCGAGGGTCAGTGAGGCACCAACCAGGATCAGGAAAACGACAAATCCCCAATGAATTGCTCGTGTCAATTGTCCGTCTCCACCTGATTTCTTTGTTTTCCTACATCGGGTGAATGGTGTGGCCACCATCCATAATGATGCTTTGCCCGGTCATGAAGTCACTATAGTCAGAGGCAAGAAAGACAGCGATGCCTTCCATATCACGCAGTTGCCCGATCCGGCCAATTGCAGACCGGCGGCGGCACGCGTCCTGAAACGCGGCACTTGTCTGCACTGACATCTCTGTCTTGATGAAACCCGGCAGGACCGCATTGACTTGAATGCCCCCCTGCCCGAGCTCAATCGCGAGCGCCTGGACCAGTCCGCGTACGGCCGCTTTTGTTGTGGAGTAACCCGCTGCCCCGCCAGTGCCGAGCAGCGCCGCAACAGACGATGTAACAACGAGTTTTCCGCCGTCGCCGCGCGACAACATATGTTCCGTTACCGGCGCAAAGGTATGGACAACGCTCATCAGATTGAGGTCAATTGTGGCGAGCCAGTCTTCGCGACTGGTCAGGTGCGCCATGCCGCGAAAGCCAGCACCGCCAGCATTCGCAAAGCAAGCATCGACCTTGTCAAAGCGCTTGAGTGTCTCTGCGAATGTTGCAACCACTTGGTTTTCGTCCGTCACGTCACAAACGAAAGCTTCCACATCGCCGCCCATATCCCTCAGTTCCGCGACTGCGTCGGCGTTTTTCTTGTTGTTCCGTGCCCAGATCGCAACGCGCCCACCTGCTCGAACCAAGCCGCGACAGAATGCGAGGCCAACGCCACCATTCCCACCCGTAACGACCGACGTCTTCCCGCTGAGATCAAACATACTGCTCATACTGCGATCTTCCTTCATTAAATGCCGTTGTCAGCGAAGTTCTGTGAGGAAAAGGGCAAGTCCGCGGGACCATGATGAAAGCCAAGGAGATTGCCATCAGGATCGCGAGCAAAAACCATTTGACCGCCGTCCACCTCAATAATGTCGCCTACACTTTTTGCACCCGCTTCGATCAAGCGCGCCCGGGCGGCTACAACGTCATCGACGTCGTAGACAATCATGGTTATGCCGAGCGCGTCCACCGGCCGTGGCTCAGCTGGAACCTCTGTTGGGTGACTGACATATTGAGAGATTTCCAGTTCAAGGTTACGGGCTTCAAACCAGGCCATTTTGATTTTTGAGCCCTCAAGACCAGAAACCCGATCGATGTTCTCGCCGGAAAACCCACCTAGCCTGCCAATGAGGCGGGGATTAGGTTCATCGAAAAGAACGGAATAGAAAGCCACAGCGCGTTTAAGGTCGGGCGTTGCCAAGGCGACATGGCGAATGCGGTGTGTGTTCTTTGGCGGCGTATCCAGATCGAGCTTCGCGATGTCCACATGCTCGATCTCGAAAACGACGCCGTTTGGATCGCGCACATAAGCATACTCGACCGGATTGCGCGGATTGAGTTGCACCATCTTCGGATCGCCAATCGCTTTGGCCCCACCGCTCAGGAATTTCTGGTAGGTCTCCGTCTCCTTGATCGCTTGAAAACAAACATGAGCGATACCGGGCCCCTGGACCGGGACAGGTGAGGCCTCCATCGCGGCCTCTGATGGAACAGAGAATTTCATGAGCCGCATCTGGGCGTTTGCTCCTCGAAGGAGCCGTGTCTCAATTGATACGCCCTCACGCCCGACGAGCTCATCCCAATCAGAGCCTGACAGGTGCATCGTTTCTCCGATGCGGGTGACCCCCGTGGCAGAAGACAGAAGCTCTTCAGACTGGTCTAGATCGCTCACAACCAGGCCCACATAATTCACGCCCTGGATCGGCGTGTCCGGTGGCCCATCGTTGCCGAATACCCCTCCGCATCCCGCAAGTGCGAACACGATCAACAATGTCACGATCAACGTGCGCATCGCTCAGCCTCCCTGCCTCAACGCTTTTTGATTGCGTCACACAATAACCCGTTATTGCATATTTAGTCAATTAATCACCGTATATGACTTGCAAAAACCGGACATTTGGCCTCATAATTTACCTACAAGATCAATAAGGGCCATATTTGACCCGCGGGAGGACAACATGAGCAACACGCGTAATCGCGGCATATCCGTCGCTATACTCAATACCGGGGCCTGCCTCACAGCCATCGTCGCTGCGTCCGGAACAGCGGTCGCACAGGATGAAGAAAACGACGACGTGGTTATCGTGACTGGGACTAAGAGGCCCGCAACTCTCCAGGAAACGCCAATCGCGATCTCAGTGGTCGATGGCGATGTGCTTCGCGAGGCGGAAATCCAAGATGCCTTCGATCTGCAGTCTGTGGTTCCCTCCCTTGAGGTCAATCAAGGAAGTACAACGGGCAATGCCGGCTTCTCAATCCGCGGCTTTGGCGGCGTTCCTAGCAATGCGGGGATCGAACCGTCCGTAGGCGTATTTGTCGATGGCGTTTACCGGTCTCGCGCTTCCGCACAGTTATCTGATCTTGTGGGCATCGAACGGATTGAGGTTCTTCGTGGCCCCCAATCAACCCTCTTTGGGAAGAACGCTTCTGTCGGGGTGGTATCAATCGTCACCAGGGAGCCAGAGTTTGAAACGGGAGGCGACGTCGCCTTCACTTATGGCAACTTTAACGCCGTGCGTGTTAATGGTGACATTACAGGACCACTCACTGAAACACTCGCCTACCGGCTCTCGGGCAGCTACAATCGTCGCGATGGATATGCTGAAAACCTTGAGACCGGAACCGACCTCAGTAATCGAAATCGATGGAGCGTTCGAGGTCAGCTACTATTTCAGCCTACAGATGATTTTAGCGCTCGCCTAATTGGAGATTTTGACCGCATTGACGAGGATTGTTGTTTTGTCACCAATATAATCAGTGGTCCAACGACGGACGGCCTGATCTCGCTTCTTGGTGACGTCGTCCGTGAAGATCCATTCTCTTTCGAGACCTTTTTGAACTTTGACCCAGAGAACGTCATCGAAAATGGTGGCGTGTCTCTCAATCTGGACAAGGATTTCGGGTTCGCATCCGTGACGTCGATCACGGCCTACCGTGAAAACACAAGCCGCACGAGCTTCGACCCCGACACGTCAACAGCCGACATCGCGACCAGCTTCAACGACGGCAAAAGCGACACCTTCACTCAAGAGATCCGTATCACATCCAACGACTCAGACCTGCCACTCGATTGGATGATCGGCGCGTTCTACTTCGATGAGACAATCAGCTTCCCGGGCGAATTCTTTTACGGCGACGACTTCCGGACGTTTGCCGATGCGGTGTCCGGAAACGCATTTTCCGGTGTGGAGGCGGCTCTTGCACTTCCCCCTGGGACGTTCGGGGCATCAGGGACCGGCCCTACCGAAGAACGCGGCCAGGACAACACATCCTGGTCCATTTTTGCGACAGCCGATGTGGAAGTGACGGAAAAGCTGACTGCGTCCTTTGGGATCAGCTACATAGCAGATCAAAAACAGGCCTTCTTCCGCCAGAACAACACTGACGTCTTTTCGAGCCTTGACTTCGTCGAGATTGGTTTCGGACAGGCGCTTGCAGGCTTTGGTGTAGATCCAACCGATCCGGCCGCTGTGGCAGCATTTGCCACGGCGCAACCGGATCTCTTTGCCGGCATTCAGGCCGGCGCGCAGGATCCTGCCACCAACCCGCTATTGGGCCTTCAGCCGTTTCAATTTCTTCCTCCGTTCCTGGAGTTTCCGAATACTGTCGAAAGCGGCGAGACAAACGACGACAAAGTGACTTACAGCGTTCGGCTCGCCTACGACATCACCGACGCCATCAACGTCTATGGCTCTTACGCTACAGGCTTTAAGGCATCGTCATGGAACCTCTCACGAGATTCCCGTCCGTTTGCGTCTGATTTCATTCCGGGATCGGCAGTCACGAACCCGCCGCCGTCACCTATTCGCGACGCAGGACTTGCCGTGCCAAACCTTACCACAGGCACCCGTTTCGCCGGCCCGGAAGAAACCGAAGTCTTCGAGATCGGTGCGAAGATCAGCCTCGACGGTTTCTATTTGAATCTGGCACTGTTTGATCAGATCGTTGAAGGATTCCAGTCCAACGTTTTTCTCGGGACCGGCTTCGCGCTGTCAAATGCAGGGCAGCAATCATCGCGCGGTGTTGAGATCGATATGGGATGGGAGATCATTGAGGGGCTGAACTTAGTTTTTGCCGGTACATTCCTTGATCCGGAGTTTGACGACTTTGCAAACTCGCCAGCGGGTGATCTGACAGGCGCACAACCGGCCGGTATCTCGGAAGTCTCTACGTCGACGGCGTTAAGTTACGACTTTACGATCGCAGGACTTGACGCCTTTGTTCGTGCGGACTGGCAGCACTCAGGTTCTACACCATATACCGATAGCCAGGCCCTGCAGAGCCTCATCGGTTTCGAACGTCAGTTCGACCTCGTCAACGCGACGGCAGGTATCGACCTCTCCACAGGAACCAGGATCTCAGTTTGGGGGCGGAACATTTTCGACGAACAATATGTAACCGGTGCCTTTCCGGCACTTGTCCAGACCGGTTCGGTTTCGGGATTTGTGAACCAGCCTGCGACGTACGGTTTCACTATCCGGCACAGTTTCTAGGCTCGATGCCACAGCGCACCGGGGCGGCCGAGGCGGCAATGACTGGACGGGGCACGGTCAGCGGTCGTCGATCTGAATGGCGTCAATGAACTCAGCAATGGCTTCATTGACGTCGTTCCGGTGTTCAACATGAGGCCGATGGCCTGTTTCTGGAAACGACAGCAATGTCGTATCTGCCGAAAGCTCAGCGATGAGGTCAACAGCCTTTGTAGAGACTACAGGATCATCTTCGCCCCAGATAAAGAGGACAGGCGCGGTGATCTTCGCGTCCCGACTGGGCCAGTAAGAAGCATCAGTGATCTCTTCCGGAGACGGAATATTAGCGCGATACCATTTGAGATGGGCATTTAGCCGCTTCGGCTTCGACAGATTCTGCCGAAAGAGCTCGCCCGTTTCAGCACCCATCAAACCTGCTTCAACTAGCGGCGCGTAGGCGGACGCATAGATCTGTGCCGGGACGCGAAGCGCTACCAACAGTGGCGGATTCGCACGCTTGAACTGCTCCACATAAGCGAAGCGGTCCGCTTCAGGCGGCCCACTGGAAATCAGCTCAAGAAGGACGGTTTGGGGCGGCGCGCTCATGGCGGTCAGGGAGAGGACGCGATCGGGAAAACGCTGGGCAAAGCCAACTCCTATTGCCGCCCCCCAATCATGCCCGACGATATGGACTCCCTCCACGCCCTTCTCGTCGAGCAGCAAAGAAATTTGTCTGACCATGTTTTCAAGTTTGTAGGACGCAACGGACCCCGGCACACTTGATTTTCCCACGCCAAGTCCATCGATTGCAAGAACGTGGTAGTCAGACTTTAGGTGCTCCATCTGTTGGCTAAGAGACAACCAAAAAGATGGAAATCCATGCAGGAATAGGACCGTCTTACCCTCACCTGCCTCGACGTAGTGAAGGTGTCCGTCGTCAACGTCAAAGTAGCCTTCGCGATAGTACGGTCCAGACTGAGACTGATTATTGAGTAGCAAGACCGCTGGGTCAGGTTGATCTCGGTCTACTGTGATAGGCCACCAGGACCACGCCACGACGAGCACTGCTGCGCCGAGAACCAGCGTGATAAGACCTAATACGACTCTACTCAGCATCCTGTCGCCGCTCCCTGGAAAGACCCCGACGCTTTATCAGATAGTCGTTTTTAGCTGTCACCACCGACCCAATAATCATTGAGACCGTTATATCCTCTACCTCTTGCAGCGTCATTTTTCGGGAAAGCAAGTATTGGCCAGCTGCCGCCGGAAGGCCGTATGAGATATCAGTCACTGCTTCCGCCAAGTCAGCCGGCATATCGAAGTTCTTTGCCACCAACGGAGCCAGATAATCGACAGAAGCTGCGCGGCCGTACTGCGTGGGATTATCCGTGTCGGATATGCTCGGCTCAGATTGGAGACGCTCAATGATCAACCCACGTTCGTCAATATAAGCAAGGTACTCGTGCGTCACGCCGCGCACCAGCTCTTCAAATGTTTCAGCTTTTTTTGCTGCTTCATATTGACGGACGCGCAAAGTCTTGAGTTCGCGGTCAAGCAGTTCCTTAAGGAGTTCGCTGAGGCTCTCAAAATAATTATAGATCAGCGATTTGCTTATATCACAATGCTGCGCCACCTGCTCCATTGTGACTGCCGCCACGCCGTCACGGGCGATCAGATCAGCCGTCTGATCAAGGATCATTGATCGACGGACTTCCGGACTATACCGGCGCCGTTGCGATTGTGCAGGTCGAGTCATTTTGTAAGTTTGCCCCTTTTTGTCCATGAAAGCCAGAACGTTGGCGGCAACGTACGCCAAGTCTGGCATGTCCAGCTATAGCGTCGCATGTCCGCTTTCGGGCAAATCCAAAATAGGTTGTTTTGGATAAGTCACCTAGGATTGTCGGGAGAGATGTTTACCGGGACGGGCCTTTTTTATTCGTATACCGAGAACACTCCCCGGCCTATTCAGTGAATGACGTACCGAGATTGCACGAATATTGGGGCTTCTTCCATTGGCCTGCGCAAGTCGTGCAACATTGGATGGAGAAGCTCGGTGTGTTGCAGCGCAGGGCTTGCCGTGTCATTGGCCAGCATCGCTCCACGCAATGGCGGAAGCCGAAGAAACGCAATGACGAGGATGCCTTAACCGCGGCGATCATCGACCTGGCCGTTCGGTATGGCCGCTACGGATACAAGTGGATCACGGCGCTGCTCAACGCCGACGGCTGGCGCGTGAACCATAAGCGCGTCTTTCGGATCTGGCGCCGCGAGGGCCTGAAGGTTCCCTGAAACAACCGAAACGCGGTCGGGTGATTGGCTCCCATTCAATCACGGCTAAACGACGGGTCGTGCATCCGTCTTCGACCTCAATCTCGTAACCACGTCAGGGTATATGACTTTGTCCAAGATCGAACGTGGGACGGACGTAAGTTCCGCATGCTCACGGTGATCGATGAGTTCACACGCAAGTATCTGGCGATCAATTTGGCGCGTCGCCTGAATAGCCGGGACGTCCTGGAAGTTCTTGGAGAGCTGATGGTCGAACGCGGCGTGCCCGACCATATACGCTCAAATGATGGAAGCGAGTTCCGAGCGATCGCTGTCAGGGAGTGGCTTGCAATGATAGGCACGAAGACGCTTTATATCGAACCGGGGAGCCCGTGGGAGAACGGGTTCAACGAGTCATTTAACGGGCCGCTGCGCGATGGTGATTGAATTCAATCACCCTATCAACAGAGCTCTTCAATCACCTGATAGAGGCGAAGATCATCATCGAAGCATGGCGACGGCACTACAACACGATCCGTCCGCACACCTCTCTGGACTATCGCCCGGCAGCGCCAGAGACACGTCAGGCGCCAGATCCAGCCTCCGCTACGCAGCGCCTCCACCCGGATCCGCCTTCCGTCAAAGCAAATCTCTTGGTTACATGAGAACTGGCTGCGTCATCGGGGGTTCATCAACCATAAACTCAATACTTCCACTGTCTGTTGTACGCACTCCAATATTAAGGGTTGTTCGTCGACAAACAGTTTCAAGCACACTTATGAAAGGCGTGCGATCAACGGTTGTTGCCTTCAATGCAGAAAGCAGCTGTTCGACTATTCTAATTGAACAACGCAGATTGGCGGGAAGCTGCCTTCAACCACGCTTTCGCGTTTGAACATTGACCTTAATAAAGGGCGCTACGCCTTACGAAGAGAGAATTCCGGAGTTCGCACAATTCGCTGAACGTCATCGCCCCCACCGCCGGCCCCGCACTGAGTTGAAAAATGCACCCTCGCGACGTCGCGATCGCAAAACAACACACTGCGGACCGATGGGGACTTTGAGGTGCCCCTAAAGGCGGGCACGAAGTCTTACGCCATAAGTCCGCGGCGCATTGAAGAACCGTGTGTTGTCAAACTGCGTGATGATGATGGCTTGCGGCCTTTCGATGTCGGTCAGATTGTTGACGTAGGCCTCCACTCGGTACTTGTTCTCCTCTCCGAACGAAACACCTGCCCCCATATCGATCGTCACGTATCCGCCAACTTCATCGTTGAGTCGTCCCTGGGGATTGTCCGGATTTGAAAAGTCCTCACCGTTAAAGATCGTCATATTTTGAGATGATCTGTATCCGACAGAAACAACCCCATCGATGAGGCCAAAGCTGGTTTCGATAGCTTTAGTGATCGACGTGTTGAGCTGATATTTGGGCGTCCGAATAAGGCGGTTACCATCAATCGGTCGGTTTACGGAGTTGTCAGGATCCACATCCGCTTGGAAACGAGAGTCCTGGATCTCTTGCGAATTAACGACATTCGCTTCCGGCAACCAGAGTAGCGTTGCGCTCCAGTTTAAATCGCCCGGGAATTGAAGACCCGTCTCGATTTGCGCCCCGTAAATCTCCGCATCCGATGCGTTAAATGTGAACCCGACAACCTGACCACCGAGATTGTCAAGAATATCCGGATCAAGCGTCGTGAGATCAACACCCGTGAAATCAAGTGCTTGCGCTGTTGACAACAGTGTGGAGAGTTGAAGGTCCTTGTAGTCATAATAAAACGCGGAGAGATTTAGCGTGACCCCAACTTCACCCACATCGAATTCGTTCTTTGACCCAAGCTCATAAAGCGTCAGCGTCTCAGGGCCATAGGTTGGGGCCAGTGTGTCCGTGGTGAATTCTTGCGGCGCCGAGGTCGACAGATTCGCAAGGTTCAGTCCTTCAGTGCCTTCAATGTTATCATTGAAGCCGCCGGACTTGTTGCCCGTTGAGACCAATGCGTAAACGAGGTTGTCGTCCGATACGTCGTATTCCAGACGAACTCGCCAATCGACGAAATCATTGTCGAGTCGACCGTTTTGCAATGCGAACGACGAGTTAAATGGCGCTAGCGTGAATGGGATTCTACCATTGAATTCCGGTACGAAGTTTGAACAATCACCGCGGAACGCAAACGCAACGCCGTCGCACAAGGGGCGTTGATCAACAGGGATAACCTGAATTGCGTCGTCGATTGGCAGTTGGTTCGGAAAGGCCGCCTCAAAGCCATCTCTTTCGCCGAACTGGGAGACGCCGTCGAAGAAGAAGGCAAGCGATTCACCAGGATCAATTGATCCGTCTGAATTTGTGTCTGGGTTAAATATTGTCCGGTCTAAGGCCGCAAATTCAAACCCTTCTGTACCAAGACCAACACCGTTTGTGAAACAGCAGTTGAAGTCTGGCCCACCGCCGAAACCAAATGCGTACCGAGCGTTAATACCAAAACGTTCTTTAACGTCGCTCGTGTATCTGACACCGCCCGTTAGACGGAAGCGATCCGTAATCGAATACGTTGCATCTCCATAAAATGAGTAGCTCTCCGTATCGGTTCGCTGGTTAAATTCGATGCCTTGAAAGAAGGGATTGCGATCACCAGTGGTCCCGAGGAACGTACGCTGTTCTTCATTGAAGTAGAAGCCGCCGACTGTCCACGCAAGCTTGTCGTCGAATGCATCGCCATAGAAGCGCAACTCCTGAATGATTGACTCAGAGTCGGTGATGAAACGGATCCGTGAAAAGTCGTCAAATGACTCTGTAGAGATATTGTCCAATGCACCTGGATAATCAGGCGACACGGGAGTGACAAACTCATAATCAAACACCAGGTCCCGGAAGGAGCCAATGTACTCAATATTGAACCAATCGCCTTCGTATTCAATCTCGCCTTTAATGCCCCAATGGTCGGTATTTTCTGACGGCGTAAAGCCGCGACCAAAGACATTGCGCGGTTCTGTGATTGACGCCGGATCGATGCCATTGCCGAGCGGATTGGCGAAATTTATACCAGTATATCCCGAACCGTTCTGCCCAAGATAATCGCCTGTCAGTGTAAAGGTAAGGTTTTCTGTCGGTTCGATAAGGAAGGCGGCGCGCAATCCGAAATCATCAGCTGCTTCGCCGACGCCCACACCTTCGTCCTCGGAAGTTGGGATATCAAGGCCAAGCTCTGAGCTGTCCGGTGTGACACTATTCAAAAAGCTATCGCGTTCCCGACGGAAGCCGGCGATACGAAATGCGGAATAATCAGTAACTGGAACGTTGACATAACCTTCTACAGTATACTGATTGAAATTTCCGTAAGAAGCCTCAATACCGGCATCGAACGTTCCTAGCCCGGGCTTCCAAGGGATGATATTTACGGATCCAGCCGTTGCATTTCGACCTCTGAGCGTTCCTTGCGGACCGATATTGACTTCTACCCGCTCAATATCAAAAAACGCGGAGGCAAATCCCGAGGGACGCGGGACGTAGACGTCATTAAAGTGTGTGGCAGCCGCGGGATCGCCCAGCTCTGTATTGTTCGATGAGCCAACGCCGCGAATATAGACTTCAATATTACCTTGGTTGTTAGCAATGGATACGCCGGGAATCTTCCCGTCGATGTCATTAATGTTTGTGATGCCGAGCGCCTTCAGCTCATCGCCGCTCAATGCAGCCGCTGTGCCCGCGTAATCCTGCAACCCTTGCTCACGTCGTTCAACAGTGACAACGATTTCGTCTACATATTCGTCCGTGTCGTCCGGTTCAGCATCCTGAGCTGTCGCTACGGCAATCTGACCTGCCGAGGACATAAGCACCGCGAGAAGCATTTTTTTATCTAAGGCCATTGTCGTCCCTCCCTTATGACAAGGTTGTCATTTCGATAGAACTCTTTTGCTGGCGACGACGGTTGTCAACCGCGTGTCACAATAATTTTCTGCTGCACCGCACACAGAAAAACTCCGCTCACTAAGACAAAGCCTTCTCATATTACCCACTTGGTGCGGTGTGGGTCTGCAGGGAAACATCAAAGATCGTCCGGCGAATGCATGTGTTTCCAAGGGCTTTGAGCACATAGCACATTTGTCGCCATATCACCGAGGTGGTGCGCAGGACTCGCGAATAACGATCCTGTGCGGTGCAACAATCAGCGATGGCATTTTTGCATCACCGAGCGATTGAATTGGTCGGCTTAAAGTCGACACACAATCGGCTGCCATTTCGTTCAGGGGCTGGGCAACCGTCGTCAATGCTGGCCAGATTGTCTGTGCAATGACGACATCATCGAAGCCGACGACAGACAACTGCTCGGGAATTGAGACTCCAAGTTTGCCCGCGGCGATGTACACTGCGGCGGCCATGTCGTCACTGGCGGCGAAAATAGCCGTTGGTGGACGTTTTGATTTAAGCAGCTTTTCAGCCCCTGCCAGGGCCCTTCGAAATTCAAATCGACCCTCCACGACAAGGGATGGCCCTGGCTTCGGTAAACCGCGATCGGTGATCGCTTCTTCATATCCCTGGCGTCGTAAAAGTGAAGCTATATGGTCTGGATCGCCAGAAATATGGGCAATACGTCGGTGTCCCAGATCGAGCAGGTATTGAGTCATTTCCCGTGCGGCCCGGCGGTCATCCATGGCGACCGAGGCCACGCCCTGCGTTGTGTGGGAGGGCGACAATAAAACGTAGTTTAAGCCATGGTCCTCAAGGCATTCCTTGAGCACGGACGAATCGCACATTGGCGGCACCAGAATAACGTCCTCCACTTTCGTGCGACGCAAAAATGCCTCGAGCTGGCCACGCCAGTCTATTCGTGTTTCATCAAACAGTCCGACAACTAGATAGCGCCCGGCGTCAGAACAGGCCTGCATCATCGCGCGATTGAGATGCGACTGATAACTGCTGCCAGGATCACTATACAACAGACCAATCGCGGTTGATCGACCTGAGCGCATGCTGCGCGCGGCGTCACTGGGCGTATAGTCGAGGCTCGCCATCGCCTCATGAACACGGCGTCGGGTCGTGTCGCGAACGTTCGCTTCGTTATTCATGACGCGCGAAACGGTCTTGATCGAAACGCCCGCCTCCTTTGCCACGTCAATGATCGTCGCCATCTCGCCTCCCCGCCCGGCCAGGCCCGTGTTGCCGCCCGCCTTAACATTGCTCGAATACTTGCGCGCGCTTGTATAGCATGGGGACATTGACACTTGGAGGGATCGCACCCCAAAATGACAAGGTTGTCTTTTTGCCAGATCCCAACACCAACAACAAATCAGGGAGGGGAACGCACAATGCCGAACAGAACAATCTTCGCAACATGCGGCCTTGTCGCCATCTTGTCGAGCGCGGCGTCTTCTGCGACCGCGAACAGCGACAATGAAAGTAATCGCAGCGCAAAAGCGGAGGCTGGCTGGACGCTTGTTTGGTCCGATGAGTTTAGCGGCGATAAGATCAATCCAGACAACTGGTCTCACGACATCGACTGCTGGGGCGGCGGCAATGACGAAAAACAGTGTTACACGGAGCGGCCGGAAAACTCCTCTGTAAGCGATGGATACCTATCAGTCGTCGCGCAGCGCGAGTGGATGAGAGGGTCTGCCCTGCCGGCTCATATGCGCAAAACACCCGAAGACGCTGAAAAAATGACCGTCCAGCCGTTTTCCTCCGCGAGGCTGACAACCAAAGGCAAAGCAGACTGGCTTTACGGCCGCTTTGAAGTGCGCGCGAAGTTTCCAGGCGGCCAGGGCGTTTGGCCGGCAGTGTGGATGCTACCCGCAGACGAAACATATGGGACGTGGGCGGCGTCTGGCGAGATTGATATTGTCGAGGCCGTCAATCTGGGCACGAAGTGCCGAAAGTGCGAGGACAAAAAGGAAAACCGAATTTACGGAACTCTCCACTTCGGCGGCGAATGGCCAGAGAACGTCTACAATGGCGAAGACACTCATTTAAAAGAAACAAAGGATGATTTCCACGTCTATGCTATCGAATGGCGCGAGGGCGAAATCTCCTGGTTCGTAGACGGCGAGAAGTATTCAACGCTGTCGTCGAATTCTTGGCGATCAACGACACGAGAGGGCCGGAAGAGCCGGCATGCGCCATTTGACCATCCATTCTACCTGATCATAAATCTTGCCGTGGGCGGCAATCTTGCGGAAAGTAAAAATGACGGCGGCGTGAGCACCGAAGGCTTTCCTAAGACCATGCTGGTCGACTGGGTGCGAGTGTACCAGCGCGCCGATACGGCGGACGTTGGCGACGAATGAGCGCCTCAAGTCACAAGACGGCCCCGGAAGACAGGGTGCCGACGACGCAAAAGCTGATCTACGGCTCCGGGGCGTTTGTCAATAATATCCTGGCTGACTCAATCGGCCGTATGATGATCATCCTTAACCTCGGGCTTGGCATGAATCCGGCGCTCGTCGGCCTGTTGAGCGGATTGCCCAGGCTGATGGACGCCCTCACCGACCCGATCATGGGGTACGTCTCGGACAATACAAAATCAAAATGGGGTCGGCGCCGGCCGTACATATTTGGCGGTGCCATAGCCGTCGGACTATGCTTCATGATCCTCTGGCAGCTCCCGTCTGGTATGACTGAGAGTTTTTACTTCTGGTGGTTCCTGATTGGTTCACTGATCTTCTTTCTTGCTTACACGGTCTTTGCAACGCCATGGGTCGCCCTCGGTTACGAGATGACACCCGACTATCATGAGCGGACCCGGCTTATGGGTGTACAGAATTTTATCGGCCAACTCGCTTATCTCGTCACCCCCTGGTTGCTCTTTGCCACCCAGTACGAAGCGCTTTTCGATAATATGGTCGAAGGCGCTGCAGGTCTCGCGATCGTCATCGGCGTATTCGTAATGGGCGTTGGCATTTTGCCTGCCATTTTTCTCAGAGAACGGATGAAAGACGTAGCGGCGAAAGAGCAAGCGGCGCACACGGAGGAGAGCGTATCCGGGTTTGTCGCCGTTGGCCGCAATATCAGAAATTTCGCGAAGGGGTTTTGGGCCGCCCTCAAGTTTATCCCTTTTCTAAAACTATGCATCGCGACTTTTCTTGTTTTCAACGGCTTCATCATGATCGCGGCGTTTCAGTCCTACATTATCATCTATTATGTATTCGCAGGCGATACGGTTGAAGGTGCAAAATATGCTGCCTATGCAGGCACGGCCATGACGGTTTCGACTTTCTTTGTCATCGCGATCGTCACATGGATCAGCACACAGATTGGCAAGAGGCGCGCTTTTGCAGTTGCGATGGGACTATCGATCCTTGGCTATATTCTGAAGTTTTTTAGTTACAATCCGGATTTCCCACTTCTGGTCATCCTCCCCGCGCCCCTGCTTGCCTTTGGGCTTGGAGGGCTATTTACACTCATGCCATCAATGATGGCGGATGTTGTTGATCTTGATGAACTCAAAACGCGAGAGCGTCGCGAAGGCATGTACGGTTCGATTTACTGGTGGGTTGTAAAACTCGGTCAAGGTGTGGCGCTCGCCGTCGGCGGCCTTCTCCTTAATGCGACAGGCTTTAACGTGGACCTGGGCGGTGATCAGTCATCGCAAACGCTGTTTATGCTCCGTTTGTTCGATGCCGGCATCCCGATCGTTGGATCTATGATCGCAATATGGGCGGTTTTCACTTTCGGGATTACGCAGGACAGAGCCCGCGAAGTAAGGCTAGAACTAGAACGCATCAGAGGCGTCGCAGCCGTCCCGATAACTGCATAAAACAAAACTGAGATGGAATGCGCCTTGTGCGAAACGACGACCTGAGGCCGTTTGCAATGAAAGAGATGACGAAACGCGATCAATCAGCGCTGGCAATCGATTCTATTGAACAACGGGTCGAAAGCCTGCTTGCAACCATGACGCAGGCAGAAAAAATTGGCCAGATGCGCCAGGTCGACGCTACGGGAGAACGGCTTTCACCGGCACTCGTTGAGGCGGTCCGGACGGGACAAATCGGCTCCGTAATCAATCAAACCGACCCTGCGCTCGTGAATGAATTGCAACGCATCGCGATGGAGGAAAGCCGGATGGCGATCCCCCTTCTCATCGCCCGTGACGTGATCCATGGGTTCAAAACCATCTTTCCAATTCCGCTCGGACAGGCTGCCACCTGGAACCCAGCAATCATTGAGGAAGCCGCAAGAACCGCTGCCAATGAAGCGGCGCGTAGTGGTGTCAACTGGACGTTCGCGCCCATGGTCGACATTTCACGCGATCCGCGGTGGGGTCGCATCGCCGAGAGTTTTGGCGAAGATCCCTATCTAAGCGGTGTCTTGGGCGCGGCCATGACACGAGGATTTCAGGGGGCAAATCCACCGGGAGCCGGCGCTATCGCCGCTTGCGCAAAACACTTCGCCGGCTACGGCGCCTCGGAAAGCGGACGGGATTACAGCGCGACGAACATCCCTGAGAATGAGTTGCGCAATGTCTATCTGCCGCCGTTCAAAGCGGTTCTGGAGGCAGGCGCTCATTCGATCATGGCGTCTTTCAGCGACATTGACGGCGTGCCAGCCAGCGCAAACGCCTTTCTCTTCAGAACCGTCCTGCGGGAAGAGTGGCGATTTGACGGCATTGCCGTCAGTGATTGGAATTCAGTATCTCAATTATCCGTCCACGGGATCACCGCCGATGACCGAGAGGCCGCTGAACAGGCGGCGCTTGCGGGTATTGACATTGAAATGGCTGGCAACGTCTATGAATGCCATCTCGATGACTTGGCTGAGGACGGCATCGTCAACCAGTCTATGATTGACGAAGCTGTCGCCAACATTCTGCGAACAAAGTTTCGCCTCGGCCTATTCGAAAATCCCTACACTGATCCCGAGGCCTTTCCCGCCTTTGGAGACAAACACGCCAAAGAGTTAGCGGTGCAGGCGGCGAGAGAGAGCATTGTCCTTTTGAAAAACGACAATGGGGCGCTTCCATTAAACACGAGGGCCATCAATTCTGTCGCTATTATAGGCCCACTCGCTGACGCCCCTTACGAACAGCTTGGGACCTGGGTTTTTGATGGGGACGTAACACTGTCGGTGACGCCGCTAACGGCAATCCGGGAACTCGCAGGCGCTCATTTTGAAGTTCGATATGCGCCAGCGATGGAGTCCACCAGAAGTCGAAGCACGGAGTTATTCGAGGATGCTGTCACAGCCGCCCAAGAATCTGATGTCGTGGTCGTTTTTCTCGGCGAGGAATCGATCCTAAGCGGCGAAGCGCACAGCCGCGCGAACATCGATCTTCCGGGAAACCAAGCGGACCTCATCAAGACAATCCGGAGCGTCGGCAAACCCGTCATCGCCGTCATTATGGCGGGCCGGCCCCTAACTCTTGGGAATATCCTTGACGATGTAGATGCGCTTCTGTTCGCCTGGCATCCGGGAACCATGGCGGGGCCGGCCATTAGCGACTTATTATTCGGCCGCGCGACCCCATCGGGCAGGTTGCCAGTAACTTTTCCGAAGGTCGTTGGCCAGATCCCTATCTACTACAATCACAAGAATACGGGTCGCCCTCCCACTCAGGAAGATGTTGTACTGATCGATGACATTCCGATAGGCACGGCACAGACATCGCTCGGCATGACGGCCTTCCATATGGACGCGGGATTTGAACCCCAGTTTCCTTTCGGATTTGGCCTGAGCTATACGGACTTTCAATATACCGATCTTATCATGAGTGCTAAGAGAATTCGGCCCTCAGAAACGCTCAGAATCTCGGCAATGATCTCAAATGTAGGTGACGTCGACGGTGCCGAGGTTGTTCAACTTTACATTCGCGATCTTGTTGGAAGCGTGACGCGGCCAGTTAGGGAGCTGAAGGCATTCAGCAAAATCCACGTACCGGCTGGATTAAGTAAGCGCGTGACATTCGACCTTTCAGCATCTGACCTCGGCTTTTGGCGGCGCGACGGTAGTTTCGGCCCCGAGCCCGGAGAATTTCATCTGTGGGTCGGACCCGATGCAAAGTCCGGGCTGTTCGCAACTTTCTCTCTCGCCGACTGAAACCTGACCCCGGCGGATCTCCCTATTCAGGCGAGTATCTGAAGTCTTTATGCAGATCAGCTGTCGACGATCCACCGACGAACACGTCAAATATGCCTGGTTCAACAACATAGACGCCGTCCTGGTCATAGAAGCCAAGATGTTTTGAAGTCAGAGTGAATTCAAGTCGCCGGCGTTCGCCGGGTTGCAACTCCACCTTCTGAAATCCCTTTAGTTCCCTTTCTGGACGCGACAGGCGCGCAACCCTGTCATGAATGTAGAGTTGAGCAACCTCTTCACCGGTGCGATCGCCAGTATTCTTTACGTCAACGCGGACAAGAATCTGGCCGTCCTGCTGATCGACACGCAATCGCGAGAATTCAAAGTTCGTATAGCTTAGTCCGTATCCAAATGGATAAAGGGGTGCCTTCTTTTCATCCGCGTACCGCGACCAGAAAACGTCGTCCTGCGGGCCCGGACGGCCAGTGTTCAGTGCATTGTAGTAGATTGGAATTTGCCCGACAGAACGGGGAAAAGTCATTGGCAATTTCCCACTCGGATTATAGGCACCGGTCAGCACGTTCGTGATCGCTGTACCGGCTTCGTGGCCCAGATGCCAGGCCTGTACAATTGCAGGAAGGTTCTCATCCGCCCACGTCAAAACAAGTGGCCGACCGCTCATGACAATGAGAATGACGTTTGGATTGACTTCATGAACTGCCTCCAGCAGAGCCTGCTGAACGCCGGGAAGACCGAGCCTTGCGCGGCTACGCGATTCCCCGGATTGAAACGCATCTTCGCCCACAACCATCACGACCTTGTCGGCCTTGCGCGCCGCATTGATCGCAACGTCGAAACCGCTCTTATCTTCAGTGTTGACTTTGACCGGCGTGACAAAACTCGCTTCGCCGATCTCAAGGACAGCACCCTGTTCGTAGACGAAATCTAACCCGGCAGCGGCGAATGCGTCCGCCACTGAAATCGCAGAGTCTGGCTCGCCTCTGCCGCGCCAATTGCCGAGCGGCGTGTCTTTATCCGCTGCGAGTGGGCCAATCAAAGCAAGCGATTCGCCTTGTACCAATGGCAATAAGCCGCCCTCATTCTTCAGAAGAACAATCGAACGTTCTGCAGCCTTGAGCGTCAGCAAGCGGTTTTCTGTGGTGAAGAGTTCATTCGTTTCCCGCTCGGGATCTAGATAACGGTAAGGATCGTCAAAAAGGCCAAGTTCAAACTTTACCCGCAGCACGCGCCGGACCGCATCGTCCAACGCATCCTGCGAAACATCACCAGTCGCGATAAGCTCGCTGAGGTGAGCTCGATAGATATCGCTCTCCATGTCCATATCGGAGCCAGCAGTAAGCGAAATTTTGGCTGCGCCCCGGGCATCGGCAGCGAACCCGTGTTCGATCATCTGAAAACCTGATGCCCAGTCGGAGACTATAAAACCATCAAAACCCCAAACGCCTTTCAATAGATCCCTTTGCAGCGCTGCGTCGCCTGTCGCCGGCACGCCGTTGAGGGTACTGAAGGAGTTCATGACGGTGCGCGCATTCGCCCGCTCAATCGCTTCACGAAACGGCGGCAGCACAACGTTGTGCAACGTGACCGTACCAATATCCGCCGCATTGTAATCGCGGCCTGATTCTGAAAATCCGTATGCCGCAAAATGTTTGAGCGTCGCAGCAATTGTGTCCGGAGCCGCCAAGTCTTCGCCCTGAAAGCCGTTTACGCGAGCGACGGCGATTTCCGATCCGAGAAACGGGTCTTCCCCTGCCCCTTCCATAACACGCCCCCAGCGTGGGTCCCGCGAAACATCGACCATCGGCGCAAACGTCCAATTCAGTCCTTGGGCGGCAGCCTCGATCGCCGCAACCCGTGCGGACTGTTCCATCAGTTCAAGATCCCAGCTGGCCGCTTCCGCTAACGGGATCGGAAAGATGGTTTTTTGCCCGTGGATTACGTCGAACCCGAAAATGACCGGGATGCCGAGCCGGGTTTCTTCTACGGCGATTTTCTGGATAGCGCGCACTTGTTCAGTCCCGACGACATTCAGCATCGATCCGACAAGACCTGACTTCACGAAATTGAATTTTGCACGTTGGGCTTCACCGTTCGGCTCAGGGCCAGTCACATCTCCCTGATCTGAGTACTGAGTAAGTTGCCCGACCTTTTCCTCGATGGTCATCTTGTCTAGCAATGCTTCAATGCGTGCCTCGATAGGATCAGCGCCCTTCGCATGAACAGCCCCGAATGTCGCGATGCCAAGCATAAACAGGCCCAACAAAGGCTTTAAGAGTTTCACGAGCCTCAACCCTCTTTTTCTTCTGAACAACCAAGATAGCCAATCAGTAACCCAAGAACCAATTGGTGTCTCGAGCATTCTCAATCGCTGGAACTAATACGGCAGCCCAGAAAGCATCCTAGCGGCTGCATTCAATGGGGGCGGGTCATACTTCTTGACCAGGAACAATTCTTTTGTTTGCTAAAACTTCGCATTGACCGTGATCACACAAGGAATACCCTAGACCCTTTAGGGCGTCCCACATTGCATCCTCGCTTTCGTGATCGGAGCAGATGAAACGCCCGCCAACATTAACCTCTGCCTGTCCGATATCGTACTCGAATTGGTTCGCAGTTTTCTCGTGATACTGCCAAGGCCGGTCCATTCAGAGCCTCCCGAAAAGCCCTATAGTTATATTCGATACATTAACATGCAACACTAATTGGCAACTGGGAAATCAATTTGACGAACAGGGTCCCAGTCGAGAAGGTGTTGGGACCGAGTTGCCGCGGTCATGAGACGAAAATGTGAGCCACCAATCGAATCCTGTTCAGTTCCTGGCACACGAGATGGATCGGTTTGGCCTGTCAACATCAGCGCAAGAATGGTCTGATATTCTGCGTCAATCCAATGAGCGGTTCGTCACCCAACGCACGCCGATTTATAGCGATAGCAAAATCGGTGATCGCTGGATCTTGATAACGTCGGGGCTGGCGAGTTCGAACTACTCCCACCCCGATGGACGCATTACCTTGACGCGTTTTTTTGAACCGGGGCATCTTGCAGGCAACGTTACTAGCACATGGGGCAAGGTCTATGGCAGCGATGAATTGTTCGCGATCACGGATGTTGAGGGTCTCGAATTTCCTCATTCATATCTGTCTCAGGAGCTTTTGAGCGGCAAAACGTTCGGGACCTATGTGCGCCTGAAACTAGTGGAAACATTGCAGTTCGATAAAGACCTACTCGTGTGCAAAAGCTTGAACGAGCCGGAAGTCGGATTGAAGTTCCTTGAGGAACGTCAGGCGTCGGTCCTGCAATTTGCACTGAAAAAAGACATCGCCGCCTTTCTCGGGATCACCGCCCAGGCCTATAGCCGGATCTTGCGTCGCCATTCGACTGACTGAACCGAGGTTAAGAGCCAACGAAAGCGACCTGGGGTAAGCGTCGCCAGACTTGATTCAGTGCTGAACCACGGAGGATACAAGCCGATGAAATGGCCTTCCAAGATCATGTTTGCTCTGTTCGTTGCGGTTGCGATTGGCGTCACAGTTCTTTTTGGCTATCGCGCGACGGCCATTTCACCGGCATATCAAGACGTTGCCTATGCGGATGTAAGCGACCGAAACGAGCTGGACATTTATCTACCGTCGAATAGCGCTGAACCGAAGCCACTGGTTGTATTGGTTCATGGCGGTGGTTTCAGGTTCGGTGACAAAGCGCGGCCTTCAAATCTGCAAGTGTTCTTAGATGCGGATTTTGCCGTGGCGGCGATTAATTACCGATTATCAGGGGACGCCATTTGGCCTGCCCAGCGCACCGATGTAAGCAATGCGATCAAGTATTTGCACGACAATGCCGGCAGCTATGGATTGGACCCACTTAAAATAGGCGTGTTTGGACAATCGGCGGGTGCGCATCTGGCGGTAAGTGCAGCCATAGACCTATTTGGCAATGAACACACCTACATTAAGGGCGTCGTTGACTGGTTCGGTCCAATCGACTTTACGACCATGGACGCAGATCTCGCAGCATCGGGCAACGGTACGTCCAATACCAATGATGCTGGGTCGTTCGAGTCTCGATTAATCGGGGCGCCGGTCGGTGAAAACCCAGACCTGGCACGTAAGGCCAGCCCACTATATGCCATCAAGCAATTGCCGGATAATGTCCGTTTACCACCGTTTTTGATCATGCATGGGTCGAAGGACCCTCTCATTGCCGCCCGGCAATCTGAACGCCTCCGCGACGCGCTAGAGGCAAGCCCTGCAAATGGTGGGGTAAGTCTCCAAATTCTGCCCGGCGGAACCCATGGCGGCGGTGATTTTAAAAAACCAGCCGCGATTGAGGTAGTGATCGATTTTTTTGATCGAACGCTAAAATCGACCGATTGATCGATACAAATCAACACTGCTCGCCGCACGGTAGTCCGCCACCTTCCCTTCCGTCACTTAACCGAGGTTCAGTCGAGTCACATGCAATTTCGATATTCTCGGAACGGATGATATTTTGCATTAGCGACTTGAATGCCGGGAGAATGAAAATGGTCGGCAACAAAAAACGGCCATCATTCGCTTTTCAGTACGCGGCAGAAGCTGGGCTCATCGGAGAGGCGAACCTGCCGAGTTGTGGGGCTCTCCAGATCCACGCACCAGTACCAGAAACTCTATCAACAAATGGCCCAGAATGATGGGGCTGGACAGTAAACGCTCGCCGCGGGCGTGGACTGCGAGATCCGCTGTTTATACGATTATTAACGAAACCGTCCGAAGGCTGAATTCCCGGCAGGGTCGCCGCATGGCGTTGATGTTGGCGGGCGCCGAGCCGGAAAGCGAGCTGTTCAAAGCGTTCAGCAATCGGGTGATTTTGAACGGTCGCACACGAAGGACTAAATCTGCCGAACTCCTCCAAGGTGGGAAATACGCCGATGACGGCGGTCGCAACCTACCGGCTATCCGCGCCAAGCCAGATTTATTAGTTTATGTAATCTTATTTTGTACGCGGCTATAGCAAAAAAAATGGTGCTGATTGCTATAGCTAGAAAGTATTCTTCGCTTTTCACGTCATTATTCCAACAATTAGGAAAAACTAAGAAGAAAAGAAGCGAAAGTCCAAGCAGCCCTACGGCAACGCAGGCCACAGCGATAAAAATGATCAAGAATCGGCGGCCAAAAACCTTCCACAGCAGCGCTTGCATTACTATTGGACTAATGAAAGGAATAAGAATTCCAGCTACGACGATAGCTAAGCAAAACTCAGGGATGCAGTTGCCAAATTGGTTTACGCCATGACTACATTGCATTTTTTGTCTCGTTTAGAATTTAGAGCCAATTAATTCTCCGGTTCCGACGACGGCCCCCTCAGCTACAGAACTTACAGCGCTTGTCCCAATTGTAGGTCCGGCAACTGTGGCAGGATGTGGTCTTCCGACGATAGGAGATGGAAACTTATTACCGAATCTTATTGCGCCAACCAAAGGTGCTGCCAATGCACCTCCCGCTGCCGCGCCGAGCGCTGCTGTCAGGTCATAATTACATCTGTCCAATAAATCTTTTTCAGCTGCGTAGTTTCCTGCTGCCTGTCCGACAATACTGGCACCGCCGGAAGCTAAGGCAGAGAGGGCCGCTCCCGCAGCGCCTGATGCCGTTGGCGCTACGGCGCCGACGGCTAATCCAGCGACCGCGCCATAAAGTGTTCCCGTTACCGATCCCCCTGACGAGATGTAACCACCAACGCCTCCGGCGACCGCCCCGTAGGCGGCGCCGGCAAACCCCAATTCGCCTGTTGGATCAATTTGCGTTAGTGGATTCCCGCCCACGTATACATACGTATTAATTCCGCCCAACAGGCCAATCGGGTCGCTCTGCACATACCGCCCGAGCGCCGGGTCGTATTCTCTGTGCCAGTTCTGGAACAACTCCGTTTCGGAATCGTTCGTTTGGCCGGGAAATCTTAACGGTTGCGTTAAGCTTCCGCCAACCAGATATTCCTCGCCGAAGTGCGTCGCGACCCGGTCCCAGACCGTCACGGCGGACCCGTCCGTCAGTTTCAACGGGTTCATCACCTGATCGGCATGAACGAAGTAGAGGACCGGAGACGTTCCTGAATGATCGATGAAGCCGACGGGCAGCAGCCCGATATAGATATATTCGCGGAGCGCGTCGCCCGTCGCGCCATCATGCTCGGCGATCAGCCGCCCGGAGAGATCGTGCACATAATGGATCGCCGCTGACGGGGTCGTTTTCGAGACCCGTTGTTCAAACGCGTCATAAAGAGAGGCGGCGAGACTGGCCGCGCCCTGCAACGCTTCCGACATCCGCCCGGCATCGTCGATGGTATAGCTATAGCTCGTCCCGCCCCTGGTCTCCGAGGTGAGCTGACCGGACGCGGCGTAACTCATACTGCGCGTCACCGCACCCGCGCCCGTCCGCGTCATTGAGGCGAGACGGTGCGTACCCGAAGCGTAGGCGTAGGCCTCGGTCCCGACCGAGCCGCCCTCATCCACCACGCGGCTCGTGCGGTTGCCGACAAGATCATAGGCGTAGTCGATGGTCCCGTAGAGGCCCGTCGCCTCGGTCAGCCGCGACAGGCTGTCATAGGTGAAGGTCTGCGAGCGCGCCGCGGAGACGCCGTCCGTAATCCCGGTGATGTTGCTGGCGAGATCATAGGTGAACGACAAATCCAGCACCGCAGACCCGCCGCTGGGCGCCAGATCGATGTCGGTCAGACGCCCGTCGAGATCATGCCCGTAGAGCTAAGTTGAAGTTAGGGATTGGTTTCCGTTTCTCGCCCGTGCTCCGCACGATCCAATATTTCGGCGACCGAATCTTTCGACCTTCCTTTCGACACTCTTAAGATATTGATGGCTTTGTTCTTGAAATATTTCTTAGGCTTTTTGAATTCTACACTGTAAATGAACCCGTCATAAAACGTCACGTGGCCGGTCATTTTCTCGCCATCTGTCTCAAACCGGACCTTGTAAAGACAATCTTCAAAACCCGGCAGTTCGATGGCCATTGCTCTGTCTTTTCGGCGCGGGAAGATTCTATTCACGCGCCCGTCCGGGATTCGTTCTACGAAGAAACCAGATTTAAGTTGCCTCTTGACCGACTGAGCTGCGGAATCGGGAAGACTCTCGATGCAAGCATTAACCATCGCTTCTTCGTGCCCAAGGAGCCGCCATGATCCATCTCCACAAATATAGTGAAGCAATCGGTTTATCGATTTAAACAGAACCATCCTCCTCGGGACTGCTTTCTGAAGAGCAACCACAAGACCCATTGCCAGCCGCTCCGGCACCTACTCCCGCCCCTCCAACGGTGCCTTTGAGCCAATCCGGAATCCGATCAAAGAGTTGTAGAGGCTTGGAAAAACGATCTCCAAACTGTTGATGTCCCTTTGGATATCTATACGGGTCGTGTTTGAAGTGCCGTTTTGGCGATGCCCAGCTTCCGTTCAATCCGCCCCTCCGGTTCATCGCCCTTCTGGCGCTTCGGCTCGGTATTCGATCCGAAAATCTCTTCGGAATGGAGTGCGACCATTCCTTCCCAATATCCCGCGTCCGCGCTTTTGGACCATACTTTAGGAATGCCGCTTTGCTTGCGACGCCCCCGAGAGCACCAATGCCACCGGCGATGAGCAAATCTTTTGCGGATGCACATGGATTGGTCAAGAACTCTAAACCTACTCCGAGGGCAAAGCCAAAACACCAAGGACATTCACCCGTCGGATCAGTGTAGATGAGCGGATTTCCTTCAACATACGCATACGTATTAATCCCGCCCATCAACCCGATCGGATCGCTTTGCACATATCGGCCGAGGGTCGGGTCGTAGTCTCGATGCCAGTTTTGGTGGAAGGCCGTTTCCAGATCCTCAACCTGGCCGGGGAATCTGACGCGTTGCGTTAACGCTCCCGTGGTTTGGACCTCGACGCCGAACGGCGTGGCGACACGGTCCCAGACGACCGTTCCGGACCCATCGGTCATTTTGACCGGCTGCATCACCTGGTCGGTATGTATCCAATAAGGTATCGGTGTGCCACTGGAGTGGTCCACCATCAGCACAGGCATCAACCCCAAATAGACATATTCACGGAGCGCGGCGCCGGTAGCCCCATCGTGCTCAGCCAGGAGCCGGCCGAACTGGTCGTGAATAAAGTGGATGACCGCCCCACCAGCCGCCTTCGACACCCGTTGTTCGAACGGATCGTAGGTAAAGCTGGCCACGGTGGTCCCGTTTTCTTGCGCTGGGTCAAATAGCATTCATGGTGCCTCGACTGATCGTTGAGAATTTGAGCCTTCATGAGGTCAATTTCGATCTTCAATGATTTCGTTCGATGCATCATTTCGAGCACACCCAGTGCTTTCCCGAACTCCTTTTTCTCTACAAGATTTTGAACTTTGAACCAAAGACAACCGTTGCGTAGTGCCAAAAACAGCGCCCTATTTCCAGGTAGTTTTTTCTTCTTAGTCGCCACGTTTAATCCACCAAATCAACTCGGAAATGCTTCGACTAGATGGCTCTTCCCTAAGTGCACTCGGGAGCTCCTTCCTGCTGCGGTTGCAGCGCCGGCTGAGTTCCTCGCGGCACGAGCGACGAAGCTTAGTTAGACGTGGCCAAAAAAAATCAAAAGGTAATTTGAGTACCCTTCGCCGTAGTCATTTGGCCAACTTGTCGGCGACAGCTCCTATCATTACGACCGCAAAACTAGCGAGAAGAGCGATTGCGTAAGACTCGAGGTTTTCAAAAGAGAGCGCCCATGACAAAAAATTTTCATCAATCCCTTCTCGCCTTGCTTTTCCGGCTAAGCCGAATCCGCTTATCAGTGCAAATAGAAATAAAAAAGGAAAGATGTAACGGCGGATCAGAGATTTCACTCGGCTTCTTCATGTACGATTGGCACGAAACTTTCGCTTACATTTTGAAGTTGTTCAACCCCTTGCCTCGCTGCTTCGCCGACGTTATTCGCTCCTGAAACTGCCGCTTGACTTGCTCCAGGTGTAGACGCCTGTGAAAGACCTTCTGCAGCAGCGCCCAACGCTGCTGCAGTCAAGTTGCTTGCATTCTGACCAGCCATCGCCCCAGCGGTAGTAAATGCAGCCCCCGTGGCGCCGCCGCCGGGGCTCACTTACTTCGCAATGAGCAGGAAATGCAAATTTAAGATATCCTCATCATCGCTGGAGCATCACGCGGTATTGGTTATGAGCTTGCGCAGACGTTGAACAGCCAGCACGGTTGTCACGTCTTCGCTAAGTCAGAAACGACGAGGATCTTGCAAAACGCGCAGCGCAGAAAGTGAGCGGCCTACGCGCGGTAGTTTTGCCGCTTCGCTTATGAAGAGGCCGTCGTACTTGCCAAGGGCATTTGCCAGATTCGCGGACTTCCTATGAAGCCTGCAACGAAGCACCTTCCGCCATGGAACGAAGCTTGGCATAGGCAATTTCGGGATCGACGGCGCCGAAGCCTGCGAATGTGCCGAACCCACAATCACTACACGCTACAACTCGATCCTCACCTACAATGTCCGTAAACCGCTCAATGCGTTGGGCGACCAGTTCCGGGTGCTCGACAAAATTCGTAGTGCTGTCGATCACACCAGGCAAAAGCACTTTGTCTTCCGGGATTTCATCTTTGCGATCGCGAAACACTGTCCACTCATGGGCATGACGCGGGTTCGCATTTTCAAACGACAGATATCGTGCGTCCACAGACATCAGAGTACTGAATACTGTTTCCATCGCGACATCCAAAGTATGAGGGCCTTCGTAATTGCCCCAGCAAGCATGGACGCGGACCTTTTCCGAAGGCACATCCTGTAGCGCATGGTTCAGCACCTCAACATTGACCTGCGCGATTTTGATGAACTCGTCATCGGACAGGTCTGAGAACAGCATTTGCCGCGATAGAGCTAGGTCGGGGCAGTCCAGCTGCAGATCTAGTCCAGAGGCGACGATGGTTTCATATTCAGACTTCAACGCATCGCCTAATGCTTCAAGATACGCCTCGCGTGAAGGGTAGTGTTGATTGGGCAAGAAGAGCGCGACAACCCCAGGGGAAGCGGCGTTCATAAACCCGCGCTTGATCCCGTGCTTTTCCATCGCGCTTTTTAGGTTGGCAATGTCTTTGTTAAGCTCACCGTGCCCCAAGGATTTGATCTCGCCAGTGCATTGTGGACGCGAATAGGTCGCCGTCCCCCCACTCTTCGAAAGTCGTTCCATATAGCTCGGAAACGCCTTCAAGTCGGCTGGCGCATTGCGTGGGCTGTCGCCGGAAAAACCGGTGTAGCGGTCTTTCACATAAGTTGAGTAAGAGATTTTCGAGGTCTCGCCATCGCTTACGATATCTATACCAACACTGGCTTGCCGTGCGACCGTCTTGTCGACCGCGTTACTCATCGTCGCGTCAAACGCGGCCTGATCGTAACTCTCGCCGTTTTCCCGGGCGAAAAGAAAGTCCACAACCTCTTGGGTGCGCGGTAAAGATCCGACATGGGTGGTTAGCACTGCCATAACGCATTGTTCTTTCTATTGACGATCCAAAAAGACTTAAGTGTCCAAGCGGCCGAGCCAGATTAACCTTCCTCGCTAATATTTCAAGTTTGTATACTAGCATCGTCTACGGAGGATTAATTGATCTCGGCACAGACTACGAAAAGACTAGGGCTGAATGATCTGCCGCCCAGAAGGCTATGCTCTATGTCTGAAATCGGCGAAATAGGCGTCATTTCAATTTCAGGTCTCCATGCTAGCGCTCGCCTCCCGGGGCTCCGACCGTCGGCACAATAGTCGAAATAGTCTGTTTACAAACGGCCTTTCGGCGTCACGTTACCGTTAAGGTCGTCACTGGTTCTACATTGATCGGGCAAGCGCGTTACTGCAAGGCGCGCTCTTCGTTGCGCACATTTTGGGGGTGGGTTTTTGTGCCCAGTTGTTCGGCTTGGATCCAACGCGCGGGCATCGGATGGTCGCCCCCCCTCACAACGAAGAGTTCAGCCGGCAATTCTCCAGTCACCCACCAGCTTCGCACGAGTGTTTTAGGCACCGTTATGGTGTCGCCTGCGGTCAACTCCACAAACCTTTCACCCCAAAACAACGTCACAGAACCAGACTGGACAAATACAACTTCTTCTTCTTCCCTGGAATGAGGTGGGATGCGGCCGCCCGTCTGCAACACTAGCTTTCGAAAATGAAACCCGTGCTCGATTGCAACTTTTGCCGCTGGGATGGCTTCAGCCGCACTGGCTGTCCCAAGGATAGCAGCCTCTCTCACGCCAATTGAATGAGCCGATAGATCAGTATCCTCGCGAACGTCTACCTCCGCGGCACCAACGACACAGGCCGCCATCTCTTCATGGCTCATCCGTCTAAATGTCGGAAGATCATCAGTAGACGTTGGAATACAAGGTTCGTCATCGAAAGGCACGGTTTGCCCGGCAACCGTATCGATAAGACGTCCAGCCTTGGTCAATACCAAACCATGCTCTTGAGCCTGTTCAAATACATAGGGCGCCCAAGTCACAAAACCCGGATCGTCCCCGCCGAGAATAGCGAACAGAAAACTCTCCTCGTCAGAGACACATTCAAACCCGCGAAAGACATTCACCGGAATTGAAATCACGTCACCTGGATGAAGGATCACCTCGCCATCGGTACCGTCATGACCCCACCGAAAGGCCCAAGCACCGCTGTGCACCAAAAACACTTCGGCGGTTTCGTGGCTATGCTGAGAATTCACACAGCCGCGAGGTTGGCGCGCGCCGCCAATATTGAAGCCGTGCGCAATTTTGACATGGACATGCTGTCCGGGGTTTTCGGCTACGCCCGGCCCTATGATGCAGAAGTTCTCTTTTTTGTCACTGCCCGGTGTACGAGCATCGATGAATGCCGTCGTACAAGGCACCAAGTCCGCATAGCGAACCAAGCGGCGTTCCATTTCCTCAACTGTCATGCCCATTGAACCGCCCCCTCCTGAATTATTTTTGCATCATACTTGCGACAAAAAGTACTTCGAATGCAAAACTGAGGCAAGCAAAACCACCGTGATCGAGGATTAGCGCCGCTCGTCCCACCCATTGCCGTCGAGCAGGTCGTGACCCATTTGCCGAAATACATCAATGATATCCAGATGAACCCAGTTTTCGACACAATCGCCATTCTCGTCGAAACGCCAAAAGTCCATGTATTTCAACTTGATACGCTTTCCCGTCGCCTCAAAACCGAGGAACTCGCCTGAATGGGTCGCCTCGACGGTTCCGTAGGCGGCCACAAGGTCGCCGTCCTCCAGGATCAGATCGATGGTCGTATATTTGTCCTTGAATGCATTCAGGAAAGGGCGCTGCCAGCCGTTCTGGAACTCTTTCAGTGAGTTTTTAGTCCCGGGCCCGGCGCCACCTCGCCATACAAAATTCTCCGCAAAATGGGCATCAATGCCGTCAATGATATGATCGTTAAGCGCATCATTCATCGCGACGATGCGGTCTTTGTAACCTTTTCCGCTCATGTTCGAGCCGTCCTTTTGACTAGATCTTTTGAACTCTCTCGGCGGCCGAGTAGACTTTTTTGCATTCGCATGCAAATTGAAAATTGTGGGCGGGTTCAGTCGAATTCTGACGACAATCACGCCTGAAATATTGCCATACCACTCATGCGAAAGAACGCCACATGTCCGATGCACTGCCCATCACACAAGTCGCGACCACTGATATCAGCACGATGCTCTCCCCTGCGCCCGGTCGCCGGATGCCCATGAAAGGGTTTGACGAGGAGTTCGTCGATATCGCTGACTACATCATTAGGATTACCGACCGCATCTGGCACGAGCGGAAGGTTGATCTGTGCCGGAAGTATTATGCTGAGGACGGCATCATCCATACTTTGACAGGTGATATCATCGGCGCGGCAACGGTTGAAGCAAACACCCATGCAACGCTTGAGGCATTCCCCGACAGAACACTAGATGGCGACAATGTCATTTGGTCAGGAAACGAGAACGACGGTTATTATTCATCCCACTTGATCACGAGCCGAATGACTAATCTCGGTCCGTCCGAGTTTGGTCCGGCGACTGGCAAACGCGCGCGGATCAGAACGATCGCAGATTGTCTGTGTAAAGATAACAAAGTTATTGAGGAGTGGCTCGTCCGCGATAATGCGGCCCTCGTCCTGCAACTTGGGCTTAACCCAGCAAAGATCGCGAAGGATCAGGCAGCTAACGATAAAGCCAATGGCCAATCCTTGATCGATACGTTGGCGCCCCGGCGTGAAGAGGTTTTCTCTACGGCCGCCCGGCGACCTGAAACCGCCCGCCCCGAGATACCTGAGAAGGAGCCGGAAGCGTTTGCGCATTTTGCCATTCAGAGCTTATGGAACCAGAAGCAGACTGAGCTAATCCCCGACATCTATGACTTCCGTGTAGGCGCCAATCTGACTGCAAACAGGGAACTCTACGGCGCCTTGGAAATCAAGGAATACCTTCAAGCCCTGAGCAGCGCCCTCCCCAGTCTTGTTGCGACTGTCGATCACGTGGCGTGCGTGCCTTATCTCGGCAACGCGGTAGATATCGCCGTTCGCTGGTCGATAGCCGGAACTCATGAGGGGGACGGGCTTTTTGGCGCCGCCTCTGGCGCGCCTGTATATATTCTGGGAGCGTCTCATTGGCGGGTCATTAACGGTCGCATCCGAGAAGAGTGGACCGTGTTCGACGAGCTTGCGGTCCTGCGTCAGATTGAAATTCACCGTCTTGGCCAATGACCACACGCAAAATATTCGATGCACACCATCACCTTTGGAAACTGGATCACTGCCATTATCCATGGCTGATGGCGAAAGGTCAGAGGCGCTTCTTCGGAGATCCCGCCCCTATTCAAAGGGACTATCTGGCGGCGGAGTTCAAATGCGAAGCGTCTCGGTACGACGTAATTGGATCAACCCATATCCAAGTTGGGGTTGCCGAAGAAGAAAGTGTGAAAGAAACCGAATGGCTGCAGTCGGTATCAGAGACAGAAGGTCTGCCCAGCGCCATCGTCGCTTTTGCAGATCTGACCGCGGAAGATCTCCAAGGTAGGCTAACAAGCCATTCAAAATCATCTCGCTTACGCGGGATCAGACAAATCATCGGGCGCCATCCGGACGAAGACGCGCTTAACAAATCGGGCGACCTCATCGAGAACCCCGACTTCCTTCGTGGGATGAAAGTACTCAGCGAACAAGGCTTGAGCTTTGATCTGCAGTTGACCGAGACGACTTATTCGGCGGCCGCGCGCGTTTTAGCCAAGGTGCCATCATTGAAAGTTGCGATTTGTCATTTTGGTTCGCCGTGGGATCTTTCAAGGGAGGGTTTTGATCGCTGGCAAACAGCCATGGCGACCTTCGCAGAGTTGCCTTCCATCTCTGTGAAATTCTCCGGCTTTGGCATGTTCAAACCCGACTGGAACGCCGACGATATCGCACCTTTTGTTGAAGCCGCGCTTGGGTTGTTTGGCGCTGATCGCTGCATGGCCGGGTCGAACTTCCCCGTAGATAAGCTGTACGGAAACTATGAACGCATCTGGGATGCTCTCGCTACGGTCATAATGAGCGATGATGATTATGCCAAAGTCACGCGCGAAAACGCGATCAGGTTTTACGACGTTGATCTTACTTGCTGATCAAAATCGTCGCGCAGCTGGCGAGCCCCGTCTAACAAGAATGAATGGTCAGACTTCAATATAAAGAGGGTCGCACCCGCTTGTCGCCATTTAGGAATTTCGGCGAGATCACCAACGAACATGCCAACTGCTCGTCCCGCATCGCGACACACAGTGCAAACACGGTTCACGGCGTCCACAACTATTGGATCTTTCGGAGAAGTTGCCCCCAGTGCGACGGTCAGATCGATGCGACCAATGAAGAAACAATCGATACCATCGACTTTCGCGATGTCGTCGATTTCATCAAGTGCTTCGAGGTCTTCGATTTGGGCGATCACGGCGGAGTTCTTATTACCACGCTCCAGATTATCGGCCATCCCCGATGTTCCGTAGCCTGCGGACCGTGAGGAGCCAGCATATCCTCGCCCACCAGCACCATATCGACTCATTTGCGCGAGCGCGTTGGCTTCTTCAGCAGACTTTAAATGGGGTGCAATAATCCCGGTCGCACCGCAATCGAGCGCATTGAGGACATGTTCCGGTGCTGTATGGGGAATTCGGACCAAGCTTGCCATAGAGGCTGCACGCAAGGCAGCAATCGAAGCATCAAGAGCACCCCTGTCAAATGGCGCATGCTCTGCATCAAGACTGATACAATCAAGTGCGGAATGACCGAGAACTTCTGAAACAATATGAGATGGCGTCTTTACCCATGTCCCGATAAGCGGCTCGCCGGCTAGAAGTTTCTTTCGGAAGCTCGTGTTCATGAAGTTGCCATCATCCTTTCCGCTTGCTCAATTTGTCGGTCCAAGAGTGTGGTCACGGCTTGAGGCGACTCCATTGTCGATAAGTGTCCGCACCGGGGTAGAACCTCCAGCGCGGAACCTTTTATCCCCGCGTGCATGATTTCGTGGAGTTCGGGCGGACACACGTCATCCTCCTCTCCGGCCAGAATTAGAGTTGGACACTTGATTTCCGCGAGCGTGTCGGTGCTGTCTTTGCGCCCCATCAGCGCCCTGGATTGCTGGACGAAAACCTCCGGACCAAGACGTTCCGCCATGGCGTAAATTGCATCCAACAACGCCTGATCCCGTTTGTGGGGCTCCGCCAGATAGTTCGGCTTCAGTTCTTCCATGACAACCGTCTTGAGCATCCCTTCGCGCACACGCGAAATTTGACTTAATCTTGTCTGCGATCGGGCTGGTGAGTCGGCGAAGGGCGTCGTGTTCAGTAGGGCAAGCCCCGCAACCCTCTCCGGTGCAATCCGTATCACTTCGAACGCAACAATGCCGCCCATGGACAGGCCGGCCAGAAAAAACCGCAACGGTGCAGTGGCCAACAAGCGTCGCGCCATCGCCGGAACGGTCTCGTCCTTCGCAAAATCTGCCACGTGTACCGACCGCTCAATGCGCATTTTTCTGACTTGTTCTTCAAACAAGTCAGCGTCGCACATCATGCCGGGAGCAAAAACGATAGGCAGGGATGTCATAGAACTGGACAATAATGTACTTCGAAGTCAAAATCATCTGTGATTTCTCGTCGAACCGCGAAATTATTGATTCCCTAGCGTTTTTTTCGATTGAAGCCCGATGTCCGATTTTCTTCACCAACTGGCGCGCGACCAGGCCAAATCGATCATCGCGCCGGTGCGCGCAGCGCTCTACGATTTCGATACTGAGCACGCCAAGACGGCCTTTGAGAAAGCATTCTCCAGAGACGCAACGGTTCGACTTGCGTTCCCTTTTGAGGAGCTCGATGGCCCGGGAGCCCTCGTCCAAGGACCAATTCAGCAACTGGCCAATGCCTTCGCCGACTTCGAACGCCGGGACACAATCGTCATGGCTGGGCCCGCTGAAAGAGGCGATCTGTGGGTCGGCTGCTGCGGCTACTATCTCGGCCGATTTAAAAAGCCATTCCTCGACATCCCCCCGTCCGGGCATGTCGCAACAATGCGATTCCATGAGTTCTTCAGAGTGGAAGATGACCGTGTCGTCGAATTCCAGGGCCTTTGGGATATTCCGGAGCTCATGCACCAGGCTGGCGTCTGGCCAATGGCCCCGCAGCTTGGCCGCGCCTGGTATGCACCCTCACCGGCGACGCAGGATGGTCTTGCGATTGCAAATATCGATGAAGAGCATGCAGTTGAGAGCCTGAAGCTGGTGACAGCCATGCTTGATGGACTATCGAAATTTGCCGAGGGCGGTGTAGACGCAATGCAACTCGAAAAGTACTGGCATCCGCACTTCTCATGGTACGGACCATTTGGCATTGGTACGGGCCGCGGCATTGAAGGTTTTCGCAACTGGCATCAGATTCCCTTCTTAAACGGCATGCCAAACCGTGAAGGGACTGGCGGCAAGGGCGGCGGCTTTTTCGCGGACGGTGACTATGTCGGGGTCACAGGCTGGCCGAACATGTGTGCGACAATTTCCGGGGATGGCTGGATGGGGATCGCCCCTCGCGGACAAGAGATCACCATGCGCAGTCTTGATTTCTGGCGCGTCGAGAATGGCCTCATTCGCGAAAACTGGGTACTTGTCGACCTCTTGAGTGTGTACGATCAAATTGGGGTCGATGTTTTTGCGCGTATGCGAGAATTCACCAAAGCGCGCGGCAGTTGAGCGCGCGAAAACCTAAGGACCAATATCATGGCGTCAATCTCAGAATCTGCATTTGCGTTTTTCGATGCCTGTGAAACCGGCAAGGGTTGGGACATATGCAGCCAATACTGCACACCGGACGCCTCATTTTCATCGCAGGCAGAGCCACTGTTGGAAGTCACCAAGCTGAGTGACTATGCGGAATGGATGAAAGGCCTATTCGGCCCGATCCCCAATGCCTCTTACGAGTTGAAATCATTTGGTCTTGATCAAGAAAGGGCGAGTGTTTGCGCATACGCCGTATTTAATGGAACGCACACCGGTGAAGGCGGTCCGGTGCCAGCTACCGGAAAGTCGACATCATCAGACTACGTCTATGTGATGGAATTTGACGGAGACAAAATCCGGCATATGACAAAGATCTGGCATGCCGGCTTGGCCTTGCAAGACCTGGGCTGGGTCTGATTTGGCCGACTACATCTCCGAATACACTCGATCCATTGCCGAGCCTGAAGCTTTCTGGGCAGAGGCGGCACGGGGAATCGATTGGATCTCGGATTGGGAAACGGTCCTTGACCGATCTAGCATACCGCTCCCACGGTGGTTCACCGGCGCCTCGCTGAACACCTGTTACAACGCGCTGGACAGGCATATTGAAAATGGATCGGGAAGCGTCCGCGCGCTCATTTATGACAGCCCGGTCACTGGCGTTAAAAAGACCTACACGTACGAACAATTGCGTGATCAGGTCGCCCTTGTCGCGGGGGGTTTACAGAACCTCGGGCTGACAAAAGGTGATCGGGTGGTCATCTATATGCCGATGGTTCCCGAAGCGGTCATGGCAATGCTGGCTTGCGCCCGTATTGGCGCCGTCCATTCTGTGGTATTCGGCGGATTTGCAGCCAATGAACTTGCAGCACGCATCGACGATGCAAAACCGAAGCTCATTATTGCGGCCTCATGCGGGATCGAACCAGGGCGTATCGTTGAATACAAGCCCCTGCTCGACCGCGCCATTGATCTTGCCGAAAACCCGCCAGATCGATGCATCGTATTCCAAAGGAAACAGTCGCCCGCGAGCATGACCGTCCGTGATATTGACTGGGCAGAAGCAATCTCCGTGGCAACGCCCGCCCCTTGCGTACCGGTCGCAGCGACCGACCCTTTATATATTCTTTATACGTCTGGTACGACGGGCAAACCGAAAGGCGTTGTACGCGATAATGGAGGTCACGCCGTTGCGCTCTATTGGTCCATGAAAAACATCTACGGTGTCGATCGAGGCGATGTTTTCTGGGCAGCCTCCGACGTCGGTTGGGTTGTCGGCCATTCTTACATTGTTTATGGGCCCTTGCTTAAAGGGTGTACGAGCATTCTTTATGAAGGCAAGCCAGTCGGCACCCCCGATCCCGGTTCATTCTGGCGCGTCGTCGACGAGCACAAAGTGAAGGTCCTGTTCACCGCTCCAACCGCAATCCGCGCGATAAAGAAAGAAGATCCCGCTGCGGAACACTTACAACAGTACGACATGCCGAACCTGAAAGCACTCTTCCTCGCGGGTGAACGCTGTGATCCTGATACGCTGCAGTGGAGCGCAGAAAAGCTATCGGTCCCTGTCATCGATCATTGGTGGCAGACTGAAACAGGCTGGCCAATCGCAGCAAACAGCCTGGGGCTTGGCGCCTTTCCCATCAAGCCTGGCTCACCGACGAAAGCTGTTCCTGGCTACGAAATTCACGTGTTGAATGAAGAAGGCAAAGATGTCGCTGCCAACGGGATGGGGTCGATTGCAATTAAGCTACCGCTTCCGCCCGGAACATTTCAAACGCTCTGGCAAAATGACGAGGGTTTGAAGACTGCGTATCTCGAACGCTTTCCAGGGTATTATCTCACAGGCGACGCAGGCTATATCGACGAAGATGGCTATATCTTTATTATGGGGCGTACTGATGATGTGATCAATGTCGCGGGACATCGCCTATCGACCGGCGGCCTTGAAGAAGTCCTTGCAAGCCATCAAGATGTCGCCGAGTGCGCGGTGATTGGCGTCGCAGACGCCTTGAAGGGTCAGATCCCTGTTGGCCTTGCGGTTCTCAAATCCGGCGTCGATCGCCCAACAATCGAGATAACGGCTGAATTGATCAATCTTATCCGGTCCGAAGTCGGCCCTGTCGCTTCCTTCAAGCATGCGATTATTGTACCGCGCCTGCCTAAGACCCGGTCGGGAAAAATCCTGCGCGGTGTGATGCGGGATATTGCCGATGGCCACGATTACAAGATACCCGCCACGATCGAGGATGAAGGCGCCCTTGAAGATATCAAGACGCACCTCACTGCTCTCCAGCCAGAAACCGATTAAAAGAATCCAAGCGGACTTGTAGAATAACTCACCATCAGATTCTTCGTTTGCTGATAGTTGCCAAGCGCCATTTTGTGGGTTTCCCGACCAAATCCGGATTTCTTGTAGCCGCCAAATGCGGCATGGGCTGGATAAGCGTGATAACAATTCGTCCAGACCCGACCGGCTTTGATCCCGCGACCCATGCGATAAGCGCGATTGATATCCCGGGTCCAAACTCCCGCGCCGAGACCAAAGTCAGTATGATTTGCAAGTGCCAACGCTTCCGCCTCATCCTTAAATGTTGTTACACTGACGACCGGCCCGAATATCTCCTCCTGAAAGACGCGCATGGAGTTATTCCCCTTGAGGATTGTCGGCTCGACGTAAAAGCCATTTTCAAACCCCGCCACTGTCGCCGCACCGCCGCCGACCAGAACCTCAGCGCCTTCCTGACGGCCAATCGTCAAATAGCTCAGGATTTTATCGTATTGTTCTTCTGAAGCCTGGGCACCGACCTGGGTTTCCGGATCAAGGGGATTCCCGCGTTTTATGGTTTTCGTCCGTTCAACAACTTTTGGCATAAACTCGTCGAATATGCTCTCCTGTACCAGCGCGCGCGACGGACAGGTACAAACCTCGCCCTGGTTGAAGAACGCCAAAACGGTTCCTTCAATGCATTTAGACAGGAATTCGTCTTCATGAGACATGACGTCTTCAAAATAAACGTTGGGCGACTTGCCACCTAATTCAACCGTTGACGGAATAAGGTTTGGTGCCGCGGACTTCAAAATGATCTCACCAACTTCGGTTGATCCAGTAAACGCGATTTTTGCGATCCTATCACTTGAGGCCAGTGCCTGCCCTGCTTCTTTCCCGTAGCCATTGACAATATTCAGAACGCCCGCCGGCAATAAGTCACCGATCAATTCCATCAGCACCAGGATTGAGACAGGCGTCTGCTCCGCGGGTTTAAGCACAACGCAATTGCCTGCGGCGAGCGCTGGCGCCAGCTTCCACGCCGCCATCAAGATAGGAAAATTCCATGGAATGATCTGGCCAACGACACCGAGTGGTTCTTGGATGTGATACGCGACGGTCGTCTCATCGATTTCACTAATCCCGCCTTCCTGCGCACGAATACAACCCGCGAAGTAACGAAAGTGATCTGCACTAAGGGGAATGTCCGCAGCAAGCGTTTCACGGACCGGTTTTCCATTGTCCCATGTATCCGCAACGGCGAGCGTTTCAAGATTCTGCTCTATCCGGTCGGCAATCTTGAGCAACAAAGTGGAACGCTCAGTCACCGACGTCTTGCCCCATGCCTCTGCAGCGCCGTGTGCGGCATCGAGGGCCCGTTCAATATCTGCTGCACCGGATCGCGGAATTTCACAGAAAACATCGCCGGTCACCGGGGTCACATTGCGAAAATAATCGCCTGACACAGGTGCTACCCAGTCGCCACCAATAAAGTTGTTATAGCGCGATTTGAAATTGATGACGGCGTCTTTTTCGCCGGGTACTGCATAAACCATAACCTCTTCCTCCATGCTGCGATGCAAGATGAATGGCTCAATTCAAGCCAATTGGCGCTGACCGTCCGTGCAATATATCCTCATCGAACTGTCAAATACAGAGCGATGTTAGCACACCTCGTGATCATTTCGAAGCGATCACACAGCGCGTGATCCGATCAAAACAGCTTGGAGGCGATTTTTTCAAAGACACTAGTAGTATCGTCAATCACGGCTTCATGCATTCGTTCGTACCCCAACAATTCCTGCTTGTTTGTGTAGTCCCCTGGCGTGACGCATACATCCACGCCTGCTTGACGCGCAGACAAGGCACTTAGCGCCGTGTCCTCAACAGCGACCGCCTCGTCTGGGCCAAAACCGGTTGTTTCAAGTGCATATGTGTAGGCAGCTGGATGAGGTTTGCCGAATGAAATATCTTCACGCGAGACGATGACCGCGAACCGTTCCAATGGTAAATTCCCGCCCGCCCCGTTTTGGAGCGCGCGGATGTTGGGTAGGTAAGTGGAAGTCACAAGCCCAATAGGCGTTTCGCGCTGCAGACACGCCTCAATGATTTCGCCGATACCTGGCCGAAGCTGAACGCCGACATCTATGATGCGCGCGCAGGCAATTTCAGTCTTTCGCGCATGGATCTGTTTGATCTGCCTATCGGATAAAGCCGCTCCAGTGGCATCACTCAACAATCGTAAGCGGTCCATGCCACCAGCCGATTGCAGTAGCTCGCGATATGTTTCGACGTCCCAGTTCCAATTGAGCCCTGCCTCTGCAAGAGCCTCATTGTAGGCCTCCCTCTGGATCTCTGAGGTCTCCGCCAGAACGCCAATTGAACCTAGGAACAGAATTTTGCGACCCATCGCGATCTCCAGAGAACAATGCTACCAAGGGTAAGTTCTCTGTACGCGCAACGCAGCAATCAGTTCAGTTTTTTGTTGTTGGCTATTCAGCAAATCGCGCAGAAGCACCGGTCTTCAGTATACCCGAGAAGACTCGTTTCTCGTTTGGAGAGCCTGGTTCTTCGATCATCGATATCAACATTGTCACCGCAGCTTCCGTCATCCGACGAACCGGCTGGCGAACAGTGGTGAGATCATAGCTCTTCCAATTGGAAGGCCCCACTCCATCGAAGCCGACAACGGAGATATCCTCAGGTGCACTCATGCCGTGATTGACGCGAAAAGCGTCGAGAGCCCCAATAGCCATCACGTCATTTGCACAAATAATCGCGTCGGGACATTTGCCGTTTCCCGTCGCTAGTTTTTCGGCCAAGGCAAACCCGCTTTCATAGGAATAATCGCCTTCCAACACGGGCACATCATCAAGTCCCAGTTCTTCAAGGCGTTCTAACGCGGCGGTTTTTCGCTCAACGCCGACAACGGATTCAGGCGGGCCCGCAATAATTGCCATTCGGCGATGGCCTGCATTGTATAATCCGTCTATCAATTGCCGAGCGCCGTCTTCCTGATCACAGCAAACAAAGCTAGCAGAATTGCCTGCCAAATATCGATTATAGAAAACGAGTGGCATGCCGCGTTTTTCAAACTCGGCGACATGATCTGGTGAAAGCTCTGCAGCTGCGATGACACCATCAACACGATATGGCCAGATCTGTTGCAGCGTCTCATTTGCGTCCGCTTCGCTTTTCAACGCAAACAGCAGGACGCGCACACCATGGGCGGAAAAGCGTTGCGTCAACTCTGCCAGCACCTCAGGATAATAGAGGTTCGTTAGATTCGAAATCAGTATGGCGACAAGATTAGACCGCCCACTGATCAAACTACGCGCAATGGCATTAGGCTCATATCCGAGCTCGTCGGCCGCTTTCATCACCCTTTCGCGCATCTTTTCCGAGACGCTTGCCCCAGGCTTGAAGCAACGCGAGACAGCCGACTGCGAGACACCGGCGTGACGCGCGACGTCATAGGATGTCACGGGCTGGTTCCCGCTTTTTATCGAGACAACTTTAGGCCGCGTCTTTTCCGCCATACCTTCTCAACCGGATATCTGCCTGCTCTTTATGGCCTGCAAACCCTTCCAAAGCGCAAAGCCTCGAACAGTACTCGCCGACATGGACCGACGCATCCTTCGTAACCCTCTGATATGTACAAGTTTTTATGAATTTTCCAACCCAGAGACCACCTGTATAGCGAGCGGCCTTGTTGGTTGGAAGGGTGTGATTGGTGCCGATGACCTTGTCGCCATATGAAACATTCGTTTCTTCGCCAAGAAACAGGGCCCCGTAATTGGTCATATTGTCGAGGAAGTAATTCGGGTCTTTGGTCATCACTTGAACGTGCTCAGAAGCGATATCGTCCGCGACTTGGACCATCTCCTCGTAGGTGTCGCAGACAATAACCTGGCCATAGTCTTTCCAGGCTGGACCCGCAACGCCTGCGGTTTCAAGAATGGTGAGCTGGCGTTCGACTTCTGCCATCGTGTCTTTTGCCAGAGATTCAGAATTGGTCAGAAGGACCGCCGGGGAGTTAGTGCCGTGTTCGGCCTGCCCCAACAGGTCTGCCGCACACAGCTCTCCGTCCACCGTATCGTCGGCGATCACCAGCGTCTCCGTAGGCCCAGCAAATAGATCGATGCCCACCCGGCCGAACAGTTGGCGTTTCGCTTCTGCCACGAATGCGTTACCGGGTCCGACAATCATGTCCACTGGATCGATTGTTTCAGTTCCGAGCGCCATGGCACCTACGGCCTGGACGCCACCCATCACGTAAATTTCGTCCGCACCGGCCATATCCATGGCCACGACAATTGCTGGCGCGGGCTTTCCATTGAACGGCGGCGCAGCCGCGATGACGCGTGGCACACCCGCTACTTTCGCCGTGACGACACTCATATGGGCACTGGCGACAAGCGGGTATTTTCCACCGGGCACGTAGCAACCAACCGAGTTCATCGGAATATTCTTGTGCCCCAGGACCACGCCGGGAAGCGTCTCGACCTCGACGTCCTGAAGTGCATTTCGCTGGTGCTGAGCAAAATTGCGAACCTGCTCCTGGGCGAACCGAATGTCATCAATGGCTTGGGGATCGAGCTCTTCGTAACAAGCCTTGATTTCTTCTGTAGACAGACGGAACGATCCTGGCGACCAGTTGTCGAACTTTTCGGACAATTCTCGCACGACAGTATCGCCGCGCTTTTCAATATCAGCGAGGATGTTCTCGACCGTAGCCCGAACCTTGGCGTCGTCGGTCGCTGCTCTTTCTTCAGAAATACCCTCTTTCAAATACCGGATCATGCCCACACTCCCTCAATCGAAATAGACACGTCGCGGCGATTGTCGCTGTCGTGCCTATGGCGGAATTCTTGTATTCTATGAGCAATCCCATAGATTGCATTCGAATGCAATATTGCGGGCACTCTTGCGTCAAAATGGAAAATTACCATGGATTATCAAAACCTTACCGGGAAAAAAGCGCTTGTTACAGGCGCAGGCCGCGGCCTTGGCCGCGCGATCGTTGAAACCCTGCACAAGGCCGGCGCCGAAGTCATTGCTGTTGCAAGGACAGCATCCGATCTTGATGACCTGAAGAACGACCTTGGAGAGCGGATAGAGACCTGGACCCATGATGTTACGACGGACGCTTTTACCGAGCAGGTAAATGCGCTCAACTCCTTGGAAATTCTCGTCAACAATGCCGGCTCCAATCGCCCGGAGCCCTTTGTGGACGTCTCCGAGGAGAACCTTGATTTCATTCTCAATCTAAACGTTCGGTCGATGTTTCTCGCGGCCCAAGCTGCAGCGCAGGTCATGATCAAATCCGGTGGTGGATCAATCGTCCATATGTCGTCGCAAATGGGCCATGTTGGTTCGCCGAACAGATCCGTCTACTGCATGAGCAAACATGCGATCGAGGGGCTGACCAAAGCGATGGCGGTAGAACTCGCGCCTCAAAACATCCGCGTCAACAGCGTTGCACCTACCTTTATTGAAACACCAATGACCAAGCCAATGCTGGACAATCCTGAGTTTCGCAAATTCGTATTTGACATGATCCCAATGCAGAAAATGGGGCAGCCGGCGGACGTTGCTAATGCTGTTCTTTATCTTGCCTCACCTGCCTCTGCCATGGTGACAGGGCACAGTCTGCTGGTCGACGGCGGCTGGACTGCAAGGTAGCTGTTCGATCAAGCTGCAACCCGACCGAGACGCCCCTCAGCCAATCAGACAAAAAGAAAGGGCCCTGGCTAAGGGGCCCTTTCTCTACGCTTAGCGTCTCCGGGAGGGAGAGACGTTAGAAATCTGCACGGACACGTAATCCAAAGTTCCGTGGATACAAGAAACCGGTTTGAACAATGTCACTGGAGTTGTTGTTGCCGCGCGCTAGAACCGCCTCATCTTCTATGTTCTCGATGAAGGCCTCAACGCTGTAGTTACCCCAGCTGTCAGGTGCGTCCCACGTCAAACGGAAGTCAGTCTTTGTAAAGCTGTCTTGCTGTTGGTTAGCATCGATTGAGAGCAGGTTGGACGTGTTGTAGCCGTCTGAATAGTAGAACTGGACGTAGGGTGTCAGCGTGCCTTTATCGCCCAGATCAAACGTATACGATCCAAAGATCGAAGCCGTGAAGTCCGGAGACCAAGGTGTTGCTTCACCGTCGACGTTGATACCGTTCGGTGTCAACTGGCCATTGAAGAGCTGATAAGGATTACCTTGAATGAACTCGCCCGCAAACTCTGCGTTCAGGTAAGATGCATTAATACCGATCTGGAGCTGATCATTCGGCACCCAGAGGCTTTCAAGCTCAAGACCATAAGCACGGAAACGACCACCATTGTCACTATTGGTAATGACAATGACTGTCCCATCATCCAGCACTTGTTCAGCTTGAACCTGACGGAGAAGGTTTCTGTACTGTGTGAAGTGTCCGGCAAGGTTAAACTTCAGCTGACCATCAAACAGGATCGACTTAATACCGCCCTCAAACACGCGTGACGTGAGCGGATCCGTAATCGTTCCATTGTTCCGGGCGGCACCGGAAAGGAAGCCCGTAGATGATGTGAAGTACAAAAGGGCGTTGTCGTTCAGATCGTACTCCAAACCACCACGCCAGGTGAGATCCTGTTGCGCGTCAAAGTCTGTTCGGATCGCATCGTCAGCGTCGTCGTCAAACGCGAAGAAGCCAAAGACTGCCCCGATATCTTCCTGGGGCAGAAGACCGCCGAACGGACCCCCCGGGTTAACAGAGACTACTGGCGGCTCGGCAATTCCGTCGCCATCAGTGTCGCCGGTGAAGTTGGATCCGCCGCCGACCAATTCTTTGGACTCGCTATCCCAGCGAAGGCCACCGATAACGCGGAAGCGATCGGTTAGGTCGAATGTGCCCTGCGCATAGACGCCAAAGTAATTGGTTTCTAGTGGTGAGTTGTCGGCAAAGAAGCCACCAAGCACAGGGTCATTGCTCAACAGCGGCGTCGCGGTCAGGAGCGGTAACGAAACCTGGGCCCCGGTACCATCCAGAAGCGGCGCACCAGTGTTATCGAGCACCGGAACATCAGCACCGCGCCCAGCGGCCTCACGCTGGTTGTAGATGAAGAAGTTGAAGTCTGTCTCATCGTAGGAATAGTACGCACCAGCGGTCCACTGAAGCCGGCTATCATAGTTGGACGAGAACTGTAGCTCCTGCGTAAAGTACTCGGCATCCTCGTTGAAACCGCCCGCCTGGAACGGCTGAGGAGAGAAGTCGAAGTCAAAACCAAGATTATTCCCGAAATCCGTGTAGGATGTAATAGACTTGGCGACGACTGGGCCCAAATCAGCAACCATTTCCAGCGAAATGACTTGTTCGACGGTGTCGGCTCTTGGCACAAAGTCCTGAGCCACTTCGTATGGTCCAAGTTCGTCAGCGCTCGGGAAGCCACCGGAGCCAGGCAGTGGGTTTGCACAGTCTTGCTGTGATCCTAGCGGATCTGTGTGCCCGGAGGGCGTGACGTTCCGGCAAAGGAAAGTGTAGCCGAAGAGGCCTGCTTCGCGTCCTTTTTCCTGGATATACGAGTACCGCAGGGTTGCTTCAAAGGTTTCAGTCGGCTCCCAGAGCGCTGTGACACGAACACCCGTATCATTCAAAGCACCTAGATCTGGGCCGGCGATATTATCGATGTACCCATCACTATTGTCGACAAAACCAGCAACGCGAATGCCAAAAGTATCTGACAGCGGTGCGTTCAAGTAGCCATCGACGCGCGAAGTATTGAAGCGCTCATAGCTTGCGTTGAAACCGGCCGAGTAGCCTTCAAGATCGACAGTGTTGTTATAAATGTTCAGCGCACCAGCGAACGTGTTCCGTCCGTACAAGGTACCTTGCGGGCCTTTCAGGAATTCAAGGCGCTGCACATCGAAGAAACGGCGTGATTGCTGCGACGCCCGCAGCTTATAAACGCCATCAACATACGTCCCCACAATCGAAGCGTTATCTGCGAACGTGTTTGTCGAGTTTGCACCGCGTACGTTGAACTTTGCATCGTTGCCGACAAACGCGAAGTTGACGCCTGACACGAGAAGTTCAAGGCGAGACACGTCGGTAATACCGCCCTGGTTCAGCCCGTCTTCCGCAAATGCCTGGACGGATAATCCAACATCTTGAACGTTTTCTTCTTTCTTCTCAGCGGTCACAACAATCGTGTCGACCTGTGCCATTGCAGGAAAGGCCGCAAGAGCAACTGCGCCCATACCTGCACTGCCCATCAAACGTGATGATATTTTTGCCTTAGCGTTTCGCATAAAAAGGAACCCCTCCCTAGTGGTGACTGACGCGAGTTACTTGAAACCGACACTGATTCGTCATGAACTTGTTACTTCGAATGCAAAACTCCCGCAAGGATATTTTGACTTCGTATGCATTGTTGTGCTCGTCATGGCTGTCATTCATGGCAACTTGTGCCACAAATGACGCCGTACAGAGCAGTTAGAGGCTGAATTCTCGCGAATGGCGAAAAAAACACGAGACGAAAAACCCAATATATGGTTGAATTTGCTTGCCTTTCTGCACCAATGCGGCAAACCCACAAGCGAGGCTGAGGAGATTTGGCAACAGAAGCGACGATTTTTGCATCCGAAGTACTTTTTCAATAATAATACAGACAGAGCAAACGACTCAAAATGAGCACGATCGACATAGAACGCGCGAGAAACACGGGCTGGGCTTTTGCCAAAAACCAAAACGCCATCCATGCGAAGTGCGCTCATTCGACCATGAGTTCCGCGTGCCGATGGTCTCTTTCAGACCCCTTCAATGACCTGCCAGATCGAGATGCGTACGCGGAAAAATTCTGGCAGCCTCTCGTTCGCGCGATGCCAGACCTCGAACGCCGAAATGACATTTTCGTCGCCGGCGAGTTCAATGGCAAAGTTTGGGTCGCTTCCACCGGACACTATGTCGGGACATTCAAAGAGGATTGGCTTGGCATTCCAGCAACCCGCCAAGTCACATTTGTGCGGTTCGGGGAGATCCTTCAGATCGACGACGACAAAATTGTCAGAGGGTACCTACTCCTTGATATCGTGGGCATGGCCCGTCAAGCAGGGTTTAATTTGATACCGGAATGTCGGGGAGCTGAACTGCTTTCACCACCACCAACCGTCCAGGACGGCATAAGACTGTCTGCGTCATCGCATACCGAAACAAACACGTCTGCCGAGTTGGTCAACGCCATGATAACTGGCCTTCTGAGCTATGATCAGACGTCACTCGAAAGCATGTACCAAGAAGAGTTTTGGGACCCGAATATGATGTGGTACGGACCAAGCGGCATTGGAACTGCGAGAAGCCTCTCCGGCTTTCAACAATATCACCAAATCCCGTTTCTGAAATTTGTCCCGGATAGGATGGGCGGCAATCATGTTGCTCGTTTTGCAGACGGGCCCTACGTCGCCTCAGGCGGATGGCCGAGCATTTACGCCACAACAAGTGGTGCTGATTGGATATCGACACCGCTACCAGCTGGGGTTTCTGTCACCATGAGAGTAATGGATTTTTGGCGTCGTGAAGGGAACCTGCTTAAGGAGAATTGGGTGTTCATCGACATCCCAGACCTTTTTCGCCAATGCGGTATAAATGTCTTCGAGGAACTGCAATAAGCAATTCACTGCTAGATAAAGAAAACGCGCGCACTATCGCGCCCAGGGGGTAGAACAAGATGGAAAATTTCGGCGCGCTGAACTGGACGATTGTCGCGATTTACCTCACCGGCAATCTTGCCCTTGGATATGTCCTCAGCCGTCGAATTAACTCGGTGGAAGACTATGAGCTCGGTACACGGATGGCACCGTGGTGGGCAATCGGGATTTCCGTTATCGCGACTTATGTCAGCGCTCTTTCCTTTCTTGGAGGGCCCGCCTGGGCCTATGGCGATGGGATGGCGGCCCTCGCCATCCATATCAATTACCCCCTGGTGATATTTGTTGTTGTCGTCGTTTTCCTTCCCTTTTTCTACAATAGCGGTGTCGCTTCAATTTATGACTATCTGGAGCGACGGTTTGGCGTGGCCTCAAGGTCGGTTATCTCCGGACTATTTCTCATTACCCAGACGATTGCATCCGCCTCAATTCTGACCGCCACGGCAGTCGTCATCACGTTTGCGACGGGACTAGATGTAAGGGCAAGCATCATGCTGATGACCGTAGTGGTATTATGCTACACGATGCTCGGGGGCATGAATGCGGTCATCTGGACAGATGTCCTCCAGGGTCTTATCCTTTTTGCTGGTGCCGGGATCATTCTTTGGAATGTGCTCGATGCGACCGCCCCGCTTTCCGATGCCTTGGGCACGCTTGCCACCGAAGGCAAACTCAATCCTATCAACACGTCCCTCGATTTTTCGGTCGCCCCCACTATCTGGGCTGGTGTATTCGCGATGACGCTGTTTCACATCACCGTCTACGGGGCGAACCAGATGATGGTGCAGCGCGCCCTCGCCGCTAAGTCTCTCGCCGACGCGAAGAAGTCCTATCTTATGATGGGCTACGCGGCTTTCTTCATCTACTTCCTTTTCTTCTTCATCGGCGCCCTGCTTTACGTCCACTTTGAAGGTAAACCATTCGAGCAGAGCAACGCGATCATCTTGGTCTTTGCACAAAGCCTCGCCATCCCTGGACTGCTCGGCGTGCTTGCGGCGGCAGTTTTATCAGCCTCTATGTCGAGTTTATCGTCGGCGTTTAACTCGCTCGCCACCGCAACGGTGACGGACTTCTACAAGCGCTTCCTTCGGAAGAATGCAAAGGATGGCCATTACCTCTTAATGGCGCGGCTGTTCACGGTCTTTTGGGGCATCGTCGCCATCCCGATCGCCTTTGCTTTCATAAATAGCGGCGGCTCGATCTTGGAACAACTGACCAAGGTGAGTTCTTATTTCGTCGGGGCGAAGCTTGCGATGTTTGGGCTCGGCTTTTTCTCAAAGCATACGTCAGAACGCGGATTATTGACGGGCGTTGTGGCCGGGTTTCTGTCATTATTCATCGTCGTGAATGGCCTGCCAGCTGCAAACATCCCGCCGATCGACGTGGCTTGGCCGTGGTATGTGGTCATCGGCGGTGTCGTGAATATTGCCGTCTCCTGGGGTGTCAGCATCTTACTCGATGGCCGCAAGGAAGAGTGGCATGAGCAGACCGTGCCCGGTCAGCTCAAACGTTTCCGCGATCAGAACCTCAACGAGAGAGAAAATGGATGGTTCGTTGTGCCGGGAAAAGTCGATGCAGCCTGTTGGGGACTACTGGTCTTCTTTGTCTTGACGATCGGGTTTTTAATTGCCTTCAACCAATACGGCGCAGGGGTTTGATTACGAGTTGACGCGACCCATTAAGGGAATAGCCGCCTTGGAATTGTACTTAGGTATGCTCATGAAACCTTGCGTAGGTTCTTCGGCACTCCTTCGTCTTGTTTCGAAGTTTGTCGCCCCCTGCCTCTAACTGGTTTTGGCCGTCGGACCTGACAGTTATTTGGCTGCTCAAGCCCGACAGGTGAACCGAAGACGTCCGCTTTTGCCGGCTTTCCAACGCCTATCGGGGTCAAAGTGAAAGACGATAAAGCGGTGCGTTTGGAGGCTGCTTCCTCTGTTATTGAACGCCACGATGTCCTCTTACCGGAAGAAACGCCGTGGCTTGGCGAATTCCTCAATGAACTCCTCGCCTTCCTCAATGGCCGTCATGACGATCAAGCAGACGCCCTGTCGCAACTTATTAATTGGCATACGAAGCGAAACCGCCGAAGCAGCCGAGGCATCGGCATGCCCGCGATCTTGATTACGGGGTAATCGGAGAAGTCAGGAAGATCCTCAAACCGGGCATTAGGTGGTCAAAGCCATATTCATAACGCCAGCAATGCCAGCTCTACAATTCAATCGGCTACATTTACACTGCTGTCGCTAGCACATTTCTCCCAAGCGCAAGTTCAATAATTTTCAGCACGACAGTTTCGTAAGATAGAGAATTATTGATCGCGCATGCCCGTGGGAAATAACTCGTTTCCGGCGTCATTCCCGGGACAAGGTTAGCTTCCAAAAAATATGGCTTGCCGGCGGAATCCATTTTGATGTCGATTCTGCCAAAGTCACGCGCGCCAAGAAATGTAAACGCTTGGTCCGCAAGTTCGGCGATGATTGTCGCCTCAGGTTCTGCGACCGCCAGAAGCTGCTCACAATTGCTGAGCTTTTCATTGCAACCCAACACGCGATCACCCTTCTCATTCACAGGTACAATGATTTCCACCGGCATGATCAAGCGGGGACCGCAAGACGAAGATTCAAGGACCGCCACCGTGAATTCCCGCCCCGGTACGACTTCTTCAACTAATGCAGAAACGCCAAAGACATCAAAGATGCGTTGCACTTTCATTTGATAACTTTTGAAATCATGCACCAATGAGTGTTCGTCGACGCCGTTTCCATTAGCTGCATCTAAGGGTTTAACGAACAATGGCAATGGAAGCGGCAAGCATTGCTCGCTATCAAACAGGTCCGGATGGGCGAGAAAGAATTTGGCAGTGGCGACCCCTTTGTTCAACAGAACATTTTTGGCCTTGCCCTTATTCGAGTCGAATTCGAGCCCCGCCCGCATTGTTCCCGTATGGATAATATCGCAACTCGAAAAGTATTCCGACAACCAAATCTGTGAACTATCTTCTGGGCGAACAAAGTATTTGACGCAGAGGACTACAAGGTCAGGTGTTCTATCCGAAACTGATTTTAAGTCTTGTTCATTTTGAATTTCGCTAAATCTAACATGCTGATAGCGGAGTTTCAGGATTCTACATATCCCCTCAGCGGTTTCTAAGGAGCCAAAACCAGATTCCTTAAGCTCCCCATTCTCGGTCGCAATAATCTCAATTCTTTTATTGATCTTAGTGGCCGGGAGCACGCCCCTGTTTGTTTCAGCTTTACACTCAATATCCGGACGCATTGACGATCTTTCTATTATGGAATTAAGTTTCGTCTAAATTTTGTCCATAAATCCGCTCAAGCTGCAATAAATCATGCGACTCATTGCATATTCGTTTGTGCACGGCGTATATATTAAAATCGGTTAGGTCGAATTTACACGCTTTGCTTGTGCGATTGCATCTTTCAAATCCGTATATCGATACTCTCCAACGTAGAAATAGTCGACGGACTTCCGGGTAATGCCAAGTTTTGCCAATTCTGCAGTGCTTTCGGCGTCGGTGGAGGTGCCGGGTTCTGGGATGTCGTTTGATGTCATATTATTTCCTTGGGGATTGATGTATGTAGGCCATCTCGACTGTGGTTTTAAATCCGTTATTGTTGCAAACTCGATGTTGAGTGGAAACACGCCCATTTAACGGGCCGAAACATAAAGCGTCGCGGGAAAGATCATGTATCTCGTTCAAACGCCGGTAACTTCTTTCTTTTTACTGATTTTTTCTTTGCCGTTGGCTTAGCTGCCTCCACAGCGCGATCTTCAGCCTCCTTGGCAAGACGAAGTTCTCGCAATTTCGCTGTCTTTTTCAGAGTCGCATTTTTCAGCTTTTCAGCATCTGAAACCGCGGCTTTCTTGTCCATTGCGCGAAAGAACTTGTCATCATTACCGGTTCTTTGTTTTGTCATAGCCTCGTCCATTTTTGCGAATTACATTCACCGTTGCACAAACCGTTTCGGGGTTAACTGCGAACACACCGATCCTGTTTCCGGTTATACGGGGGATCGCACTCCCAATCATTTCCGGAATAATCGAGATGCGCGTTCTCAGGCATTTGGACTGCAATGCATAAGTTTTCGCCCGCGCTATAGCCTCGCTCGCATTCCCAACCTTTCCCATAAGCGGCACCGGTTAGAAAACCATGTTCGGGAACCTCAATTGCAACGCACGCATCGTCTGATTCCCGAAACCCACGATCGCAATCCCACCCTCTACTGCCTGCTGATTCTGTTAAATAGCCGTTTGCTGGAATTACTATCGCAACGCAGCTATCGAGATTGCGGATTTGCCCACGGCTACACTCCCAACCGCGTCCATATGACGTGTTTGTTGGGTACGCATTGGAAGGCACGACTATCGCCGCACAGGCGCCATCGACTGACCTAAATCCGCGGTTGCATTTCCAACCATCACCGTAACCGTCATCATCCAGATAAGCGTTGTCGGGCACCCTAATAGCGGTACACGCATTGTTGGCTTTCTTGAATCCTCGATCACAGTCCCATCCATTTCCAAATGATATTAAATAAGCATTTGCTGGTACTCGGACCGCCGCGCAAACCTTTCCCTTTCGCAAAAATCCTCGGCTGCATTTCCAAACTTGCCCATAGTCTTGATCGGTAGGATATGCGTTTTCCGGAATTGCAACTGTTAAGCAAGCGCCGTCGCGTTCCTGGAATCCTCGATCGCATTCCCATCCTGTTCCATAACTTTTCTTGTGCGCATTTTCAGGAACGTTGGAAGTGGGTGATTGTGCGAATGTAGTGTTCGTATTGACACTGAGTATAGTCAATATAAATAGCGCAAGCGGTAAGCGTATTAAGGCGCGCAGTTGGCCTGTGACTTGCCGTGTTAAAATGATCATGGCTTTTCCTTGTTCTTCATTCCTGCGGCTTTCATCAGCGCACAGTGTTACAGCGGTCCGAGATTGCCGCGCAGCTCGAAGGAAAGGCTATGTTCCATTAGTCGCGTTGAATTGAACCAGCGGCGTCAGTTGCAACAACTCAGGCCAAATACGCGCCGTCAAACAGATCGATTTATCAATGAAACGCCAATCTCATTTTCGTGATTGTTACGAGTCTTCACTGGATGAAGATGCGGGTGGTTGTTTAAGCACTTTCGGTGGTGCTTCATTAGAAGATGTTGTGGTATTTTCATTACCAGCTGGGGTCGCATTCGGCTGATTATCTTGGGTTTTCGGTTTTGGCGTTCGATCGCCAGGAACATCTCTTTTCTTAAACATCAATTTTAACTTTCATTTGTACGGCATGAATAAGCCGAGCTGATTTAGTGGTAACGCGTTGACTGTAATTCAATCCAGAAACGCGCCGCCTACAAATTATTTCCTTAAACGGAATATTTTTTAGTCGATTCGACTGCAAGCACGAGGCCACCTTACGGACGCGTCAATCTCAAAAGCTAACAGGCCTCAATCGAACTCACTTTAGCTTTTCCCGTGTTTACGTCGATTTCCGATTTAAACCTTACGGCTTGCCTTTCCTCTAATTTCGAGATTCCCGCCTCTTTCAGAACGGCGGCGTGGAATAGAACGTCATTTTTTCCATCGTCAGGTCGAATATAACCAAAACCTTGTTCCGAATTGTAAAATCGGACCTTTCCTGTATTCATACATTTTCCTTCCAGCGGTTGTTGCGCAAGTGATTTGTATACGCATCTATATGGCGCTCGCAAAAATGTACGAGCGCATGAAATCAGCCACGTATGGCTGCTCCGCAATTCAATCGAATAGGCTTGGCAAGCAGGGCGGCTTTTTTAGAAAGATTAGAGCGCGGTCGACCTTTAGCGCCGCGACTAATTCAAACCTCTCAGAGTTGAGGTTTGCCGAATTTATTTGCCGTTCAGTTATCTATACGCATATAGACATTTAAGTGGCGTGTATACGGAAAACTATCGGCCATAGATCTTAACATTTTGCCCCCTGAAACGCAGGCTCTCCTGAACAGAGATGTTTCGCACTCGAATCCTCGTACATGGCGTTGCGACGGATTATGTTGCTCGCTTCTATAGATCAGCGACGTCCACGAGGCCTATAGACATTTCTTTTCTTTGGCGAAGCGGAACTCGCGCCTTCCGGTTTGTGGCGAAAGGTGATGCGACCCTTCGTCAGATCGTAGGCGGACATCTCAACGGTTACGCGATCACCTGCAAGGGTCTTGATGCGGTGCTTACGCATTTTGCCGCCGGTATAAGCGAGTATCTCATGCCCATTTTCGAGTCTTACGCGATAGTTCCCGTCAGGCAGCGCTTCGGTGACATCGCCATCGAATTCAAGCAACTCTTCTTTCGCCATCACTGGGGCCGTTTCTTTTTCGCGCTTTTATTCTGCGCTGGCTTCTTTGATTTTTTCGCCTCTTCCGCGCTTTTCGCCGCCTCATTCTCGAGACGCAAAGCCCGTAGTTTGGCTGTCTTCTTCAGCGTCGCCTCGCGAAGCTTCTCCGCTTCTGACAACGCCGTTTTTTTGTCCATCTCGCGAAAAAATTTGCTCTCCGCCGCGGCTCCCTTTTTGGTCAAAGAAGAAACTTTCACTATTATTTGGCTAAGGACTTCTGCTCTCGCCAATCCTTAAAACTGGCCGCTTCACTCGCTTCCTTTTGCAGGCGCAGTTTTCGCAGCTTATTTGTTTGCTGACGTTGCCGCACGGCAATCGCATCAAGCTCACTCATTGCCGCCGCTTGCGCGCGCTCCTGCCTGGCTTGTCGATCACGGATCATGAAACGTCTCCTTGAAGCGTTGTGAAAATACCGAAAAGGCCGGCGCATAGGCATCATGCGTAACGCGCCGGCTGATGGCTTTAGCCGTTGACCTTGAGCTGCCCCGCGGAGGTCTTGCCGCGATCTTCCTGCAATTCGTATGAAACCTGTTGGCCGTCATCCAGTCCGCGAATGCCGGCGGCTTCCAACGCCGTGGCGTGGACGAATACATCCTTGCCGCCGTCTTCCGGCGCGATAAAGCCAAAACCCTTTTGCGAATTATAAAATTTCACTGTTCCGTTCGCCATTTTTTGATTCCTTTCAAACACGAGTGCGCGACCGGAAACATTCCGATCACGGAATTTTCTGCCGATGCTTGGAGGGGAATAAGAAGCTTGCTTCAGAGGCCTAATAGACGGCCTTCAATCATGGCGCACGCTTGAAATGGGCGCTCGGTGCTGCAATTACAAGCAATTTCTAAGTATTCGAATATTTACTTGCATGGCGCAAAGGCGAAAACGCGTCGATTTATCGTCTCGTTCACTTGCTATTAACCCCCATCTGCGCCATATGCCCGTCTTCGGCCGCGTGTAGCGGGATCCGCCCTCAGGGCGATCATGCCTCCCTCCGGCCATTATCCCTGACAATTGAGCGCCCAGACACGCGGGTCCTCCTATTGGAACCCGGACGCGAGTTGTCGCGCGCTTCGTCGAAGCGCCGCGCGCCGCGCCTAGAAAGATTTTTTGTGACGACTTTTAACGAATTCGGCCTTGCAAAGCCGCTCCTGACAGCGCTTGCCCAGGAAGATCACCAGACGCCAACGCCAATTCAAACTGCAGCCATCCCCGCTCTTCTTATGGGCCATGACCTCTTGGGCATCGCCCAGACGGGCTCTGGAAAGACTGCCGCTTTCACGCTGCCGCTTTTGCATCACCTCATCGAAAAACCCGGCAAAGCGAAAGCCTTTCACCCGCGCGCGCTGATCCTCGCGCCGACGCGGGAGCTTGCCGGACAGGTGCGAGACCGCATTTACGCCTATGGGTCGGGCGCACGGATGCGCGCCGGCCTTGTGATTGGCGGCGTCCCCATCAACAAACAGAAAAACCTGCTTCGCCGGGGTGTCGATATTCTCATCGCCACGCCGGGCCGGCTCGAAGACCTGATGAAACAGGACGCTATCTCACTGAGCGCCATTGAATTTTTTGTCCTCGATGAAGTCGATCAGATGCTGGACATGGGCTTCATTCACGCGATCCGCGCCATCACGGCGAAATTGCCTAAATCCCGTCAGAGCCTGTTTTTCTCAGCAACGATGCCCCGCGAAATAGAGCGTCTTGCGAATGGCCTTCTGCGTGATCCCGTCCGCGTAGAAATGAAACGCCAAGCGCCGCCGAAGATCGATCAATCCGTCATGTTTATCACCAAGCCGGAGAAGATCAGCGCCTTGATGAACATTGCACGCGGCGAGGCCTTTACGAGCGGACTTGTTTTTTCGCGCACTAAACATGGCGCTGATAAGATCGTAAAGAATCTGAACGGCGCCGGTCTCTCTGCTCAGGCGATCCACGGCAATCGCAGCCAGGGGCAACGCGAACGCGCCCTAAAAGCCTTTAAGTCCGGCGACACCCGCATTCTTGTCGCGACTGATATTGCGGCGCGCGGCATTGATATTCAAGGCGTCTCCCATGTCATCAATTTCGATCTACCGAACGTACCTGAAACTTATGTTCACCGGATTGGCCGCACCGCGCGCGCCGGCGCCGCGGGAACGGCGATTTCATTTTGCGCACCTGAAGAGCACGCCGAATTGCGCGCGATCGAACGGCTGATCGGCACGCGCTTTGGCGGCTCAAAAAATGAAGACATTGCGTCTCGCACTACTCGTAAGGGACCGCGCCGACCTCACCGCAAAGGCAAAGGAACACGGCGCGTCAAAACGAACATCGCGATTCGGAGCGAAGCTGACAAAACGATCGACAATTTATCTTTCATGCGTCCGGCTACTTAGCCGCGCGGTTAAGGCGGTGCTAGATTCCACACTTTTTGGGAATTATAAATCCAACCATGGACAGGTTGGATTATCGCGTCGGGACCTTGCGCAACTACCTACCCGATGACGTCTATCGGGTCGCATGCGAACGCGCGCGCCGAAAAAGTTTTGCCGATGGCGAAGCGCTGCATTTGCGGGGAGACACCTCGCCGCGCCTTTGCATTGTCGCTAAAGGCGCCGTTCGTCTTGGCCGATTTCGCCCAGACGGTTCATTTAATCTGGTTACGGTGCTTGGGGTCGGCGGACATTTCGGGGATATCGGTCTGCAACGCGCCGCCTATACCCATGACGGTTTCGCTGTCGGAGACTGCGACATCCACCTGATCGAAGCGGAGGCGCTGGACGACTTGTTGCGAAACCAGCCCGGCTTCGCGCTTGGGATCTGGCGCTGCAATACCGCACGGCTTAACGCCGTGCTGGAACTCTATGATGACGCGCTGACCTTGGGGGTGACCGCACGACTTGCGAAGGTCATCCATATTCACATGGGCGGCGGCGAATTGGCGGACGGTGTCGCCTGCCGGCAGCACGACTTCGCCGAATTGCTCGGTGTTACCAAAGTCTCCGTCGGCAATGCGCTGAAAGAATTAGAGAAAGCGGGGCTGGTTGAGACGGGCTATCGATGCGTGAGGGTTCCCGACAAAGCCAAGCTGCAGGTGTGGTTGCGCAAATCGGCGGCGATCTGACCAAGATCGCTACGCCTACGCCGCGTCCGCAAAACGAGAATTCCGCCTATCGCACGTTGGTCGAAGCGTCCGAATTCCAAAGTACTTTGTCTTTTTAATCACGCGCAGATGGTACCTCGACAACCGGATATCGAGTGCGAATTTGCACCGCTTCGAAAACTCAAAAAAGCGAGACGACGAATGAAGACCCGCGAGACAATAGGACTGATCTGCTGCGGCGCGCTATGCCTCGTCGGATGCGAGGATGCCCCGCTTCGAGGCGCAGCGGATATCGCGAGTTATACGCGCTCGCTTGATGCTTATTCGCAAACCGACGACACCGAGACCGATGTCACAAATACGCGCCATGCTGATGGTCGCGACGCCAGTCTGATTTCCGCGTTCTTCGGGCTGGATAACGCCTTGCCAGAGCGGGTAACTGACCGGGTGGCGTGCGAAGGCGCTGGCGGCAAAGACGGCATGCCGGTCATCTTCTCCCATGAGATCGACATCAAGACACTGGAGCCCGGCGATTTCAGGGTGACGACGGCCTCGGGCGCAATTGGCGAGGTTGTATGCCTCACACTCGCGCCGGCGGATGACCCGGGCGAGCTACGCACGGCGCTGCTCGCTGGCGACTATGGCAGCATTGATGACCAACCCGTGACGGTGGATATCATCGGCAACATTTTGTCGCTCGACGGCACAATCAATTTCAATGGTTCAAACATCAATGTCACGGCGCTTGAGGCCGGCCCTACAATCGTCTGGGCGGAGATTGTGCCCAAGTCCCAATGGGACCTTGGCGCCGCGGCGACGTCGCTGGCTTGGGGCGGCGGCAACCGGTGTCCAGCCGAGACGCAGCAAGTTGTCCGCACCACATGGAATGGCGGCGTCACCAAGCCCGGCGGCGAACCAGCCGACGAGGATGAACGCGCATTGTACAAAGTCACTGTGTTGAATAATGCCGGAACGCCCACCGAAGTGACGCCATTCGCACTCGCTGACCTGAACGACGGCGACAACAATCATCTGCTTTGTCTGGACACGACCGACCCGGCGGTCGCCGTGTCTTTTCCGGCCGGTCACCTGACCGATCCGCGCGAAGACTTGAATCCGGCAACCTCCATGACCGTGACGGCGACACGGCGGAACTGAAGGTTTTTGAAAATGAGCGGTTTTGTTGACGTCTTCTGGTCTTTCCGAAGCCCCTATTCTTATCTGGTCACGCCCGACCTTTTGCGGCTGCGCAACGACTATGAAATAGAGTTGCGTTTTCGGCCTGTACTGCCCATCGCCGTGCGCAGCAAGGAAACCTTGTTCACCGGCGATAAAAGCCGTGTACGATACATCATCATCGATGCCATGCGACGGGCTGAACTTCTTGGCATGAAGATGGGCTTTCCGTCTCCAGACCCTATTGTTCAGAATATGGAGACGTTCGAGGTCGCCGAAGAACAACCTTACATTTACCGGCTGACAGGCCTCGGCGTAGAAGCAGAGCGACGCGGCAAGGGCATCGACTTCGCCTATCACGTCTCACATCTCATTTGGACTGGCGAGCCGGGCTGGAACGAAGGCGAACGGCTAGAGCAGGCGGCGGCGAAAGCGGGCCTTGATCTCGCCGACATGGAAGCCGCGATCGTCGCTAACGATCCAATGCCGGACATTGAAACGAACCAGGCGGCGCTTGAAGCCGCCGGCGGCTGGGGCGTGCCGACGATGGTCTTCAACGGCGAGCCGTTCTTCGGCCAGGATCGGATCGACACCTTGCGCTGGCGGCTCGACAAGGCGGGCGTGCCGAGACGGCAATCATCCGACGAACCCCATGCTTCAAATTGAAGGCGCTTCTAAGATTAAAAAATCGATATCTATATCCGTGTGCGTGTTTTACAACCGTGCTCGGGTCCGGAACGTCGATTGCCGCACAAGATGAATGCCCCAATATCCTGCTGGTCCCGCTCGACGCCGTAGACTTTCCCGGCTTTGGCGCCGGAAATCTACGCACGTTCACAGTGTGTGTGACCCAAATTCTTTAACAAATAGGGGTTTATGTCACCTTTGCTCTTAAGAGACCGGTTTCTTTAAATATTGCGCGAGAAAACATCCAACTGACGGCAAGAGATGCGTTATCGCTTGGATTGCGGTTCGACTGTCGAATCACGCAACATCCTATCGCTTCGATCCTACTCGCGAACGCTTTTCAATTGTCGGGCGCGAAATCGAAATCACGCGCTCCGCTCGACTTAACGATTGCAAAGGTCCGCGCCGCGCCTTGGGCGCAATTCACACAAGCTCAAGGCTTGACTTAGAACGCTGCCTGAGGCGTGCAGCAACACCGCCGATGCACTTCACTCCGGTGGACGTTGCATCGTTTGCTGCCGTTTTAGTGGACCTTTATTGCTTATCAAGCAGGGAAGACGGCAAATATATGAGCCCGTCGGTAAACTGCTCCAAACGTTTGAGGACAAATATGCTGGGGGGTGCATCCGCATCGCCAAGCGTGTCCTGGGCGGTCCGACCTTGTAGGATCAGTCTAATTAATTCCGGAGACGACGCGAACGCAGAGTGCTGATTTCCATCGCCAAGCTCGACGTCGGAAAGGTCTATGACGGTAACGCCTGCGTCCTGAAGTGCCGCGATATCGGCGCCCTCGCCGACCCGCGGGTGGCCGCCCCTCAGTCGCTCGGATAATCGAAGAGCCCTATCGTCAGACGCGACAAAAACAACGATGGGATCAGGTCTAACCCCAAGCGACTCGATTTGGCGGTTAAACACGTCTACGACGATATCCGGCGAGGCCAGCACCAACGGCTCAATCTTCTCGAGAATGGCGGTCTCTCCCGTCAGGCTTAGCTGCCGGAGCCCTTCCATCACGAGCAGCGTTCCCATGGAATGCCCCATGACAAATATCGACGACGCATCCGACGACCCCAACACGGTCAGGAGTTCGACAAAGCTGTCACGCGAGAATTGTACGCTGTCTCTGTCGTACATATACCCGGTCGACGTCCCTTTGGACGGCCAGGAAAAGTGAACTGCGACCGAGCTGTTCTCGAAATCATTCAGAATCTGTCCGGTTCGATAGACGCCGCTTGAGTAAGGGACATTATAACCGTGCACGAACAAAAACAGGCTCTTTTCACCGGGCAACCTCGCCAGGCGTTCATTAATTAAAGACTTAGCATTTTGCCTCGGGATGTTTTCAAACTGTTTTATCCCGAATTGCCGGTCCGGATCGCCGTCGCCCTTGGGATAAGCGATGGATCCGAGTTGGCGGTCTTCGGGCACCCATACTGAGACCAGGTTGAAAAAGAGCTCGTCGGAGCGTTCGTCGCCATAGGCTTGCGTGGGATTACCAGCGGGCTCCCGCGATGTTGCGACAATTATTTCGTGCGCCGTTCCAGATTCGGTCTCCGGGGCGACCATTAACAGCGGCGGCGGCTTCGTCGCACATGCAGGCAGAATTATTATTATAAAGATATACCATAACAGTGATCTAACCTTCATTACGCGCTCCGTGAAAGTCACATCTGGTAACCCGGGCACCAATCAGTTGCGACGACCGCGCCTCCCGCGCGACCTCGAACCGCCTTTCGAAGGTCCCGAACGATTGCTTCGCCACGACTGAAAGTCCTGCGACCGCCTTGACGCGCTGTCACGCGCCTGCCAGTCCCGCTCAAGATGCTCGAACGTCTTTTCGGACCATTCCTGTTGTTGGAACTGCGTCGTTCTCTCCTGAAATTGAGTACTTGCAGTTTCGGGTTTCTCGACTGTTTGCCAGTCACCATCGTTATAGCTCGACCACCCATCTTCGCTGCGCCGGTAAACATTGCCGTCTTTGCCGGCATAGACGTTGTTATCGGCGTCTTTGCCGGCATACGCGGTTCCTTGATCAGTCTGCAAGGCTCCGGCCTTTGCACCCTGTGACGTTTCGAGGCCAGCGACGGAGCCGCGCGAGTCCGAATAGTTTGCGGTTCGCACCCATTCATCGCCGCGACTGATGACGCTCTCACCCCAACTGGCGTAAGCGTTCGAGCGTTGGTAAGTCGCGCCGTAAGTATCGGTGCGCGGATTGTACGCTTGCGCCGCAGAGCCGGCCTGATAAGGCCCCGAGGCGTAGGTCCCGCGCGCATAAGTCCCGGTCGCCGGATTATAGGCGGCGCCCCATCCAGCGCCGCCATAGGGCCCGTAAACCGCCGAGCCGCGCCCGTAAGACGCCGTATACGGATTGTAGTATGCGGCGACGCCGTAACTGTAGGGATAGCCCCAGTAAACCGGGTATCCGTAGCCCGAATAATAGATATAGGGCGAATAATAATATCCGGTACCATAAACGACGACACCATTAGATACATAAACGCCAGTGTAGCCAGGTGTGTATCCGACAATAACCGTATCAGGCGTTGAGTCGTAAATATAAACGTGCGTGACGTGGTATTTGGCACTGGTCGGCGGGATCGTGTAGACGGGGTCCGGTACGGCTTCGGCGACCACCCACGGCCCCTCAGCCTCGGTCGCTTCAAACCATACGCCATTGTGACATACGTAATATCTCGAGCCGATTTGAAAGACGTCGAACGGGGTGTTCACGGCGTAGAAAATATCTGCACCCTTAATCCTTCGAAACTGCGGTTCGCCGTAATAAGAGACGGTGAGCGTAGCGTCTTTACGCCGAACTTGGGCCTTTTGCGGAATGTTGGCCAACAATATGGCCTCTTCGGCTTCGGGCGTGCCGGGCACCGAAACACGCACGGCGGCGGCGGGATGGTCGGCGGGAATGCTCGCGAAGCTCTCAGGGAGATCGCCGGCCACGGGCGACCAGGGTCCCTTGAGGCTTGGCGCCCGAAACCATCGGCCGGAGACGAGATAGTAATAGTCGCCGCTCGTCTTGCTCCGGAACAAATTATTCTCGGTATTGATGATCCAGGCGAGCTCGGTGCCGACAATCTCCTCCTCGACGGGGGCGCCATCAATCACGATCAATTCCGCTGGCTTGTCGCTCACATAGACCCGCGGCGCCTCATCCTCCGGGATTTCCTCACCCGGAACATGTTCCCGCACCGCTTCAAAGTTCTCTGTTTTGGGAATTCTTTTGAAAGTCTTCGGCAGTTTGTCCGCCGGCCTCCAGGGACCGGTCGCGGCAGACGCCTCCAGCCATGCATCCTCATATAACAAATAGTAAATCGACTTTTTTGTGTAATGAAACATGTCCCAGTTCGTGTTGACGGCGAATTCAAGGCGCGTCTTCTCAATCTCGGCGAAGACCGGCTCACCGTCGAACAGGACCAGAACGGCGGGCTCAAAGCTCACCAGGATGTCAGGCGTCTCGCCAACCAATGCCGCAGGACGCTTGAGATCGGATACCGGGACAGCGTTCGTTTCAAGTCGCGCCGTTCCATCTTCGAAATGCGCCAGTACCGTATCAAGTGACAAATCCTGAGACATGCCGGAGAGGTACGACGTCATTATTTCACGAATGCGCGGCGCGAGTTCCTTGTGGGCGCCGCTAATCCGTACATCAATGATCGACAGCTCATACGCCGTCACGGTTCTTGCGGCGAGATCGGTCGTCGTAGACGCCTGCACCTCAAGCGCCGCAGGGATCGGGCGGTCTTCATCGCGCAAATAGAGTTCGGCGGCGAGCCGGAACGTCAGTGTCTCAAAGCCTTCCCAGGAATCCACCTGCGGCTGGTAGAGGACGATACGGGCTTCGTTCGAGCCCTTGACCTCGCGCGGCCAGGCCAATGGCTCTGCGGATACGTGAAAATCCCCAAACAGAATAAAAACGGCTGCTAACGTCGAAACCAAGCTGCTTCTTTTCATAACCCCTCTTACGATCTGTTCAGGCAGACGAATTCAGCAATTAATTCAGGACTTCTGAATAATTTTACGCCCCAAGGCAGCCCGCAGTGATAAGACATTGATTTCAAGTGAAAATGATCAACCGGCGCAAGGCGCGCGTTCTCGCTATTCTTCAGCCTCCTGATCTTCGATTGCTGTCTCCACTTCGTCCGTTGGCTCCAAGCCGCACGTTTCCTGAATGTCTTCAATGCGTGCATTTAATTCGCCTTGGGTGCGTCCGACAAGCACCTTTGCGCGCCCACGATAGGACCCTGTCAGGATGCTCGTCGCCGCGCCGACAGGGCTGAGGGTTCGGACAGCGGACACAGCGCGCTCTCCCCCGGACGGCATGGCCGCTTCAAGCGCAGCGATATCTTCTTCAGCGACTTCGCAATCGATTGGCTCATCAAGGAGAGACTGGCGCTCTTTGTCGCTGGCTGTGGCGCATCCCGCCACGGCAGCAAAGATCAGGAGTTGGGCGGCGTTTAGAGTTTTATACTTCATCTTCATGTGACTTTCCTGGTTAAGAGAGAAAAACAGTCGCGCCTAGTTCACCGTATGCGCAAAGCCACCCTTACAAAGCGACCGACATCAATTACTATCAGGGATTGGCCCAACTTTCTGAAGGCGATACTTTAGGGCAGTAAACGCAGGTTATGTTAGAGCAGAAATTCATCACCTTCTTTGCTTAAAGCTCGCGGAGACTAGCAAAAGCAAACCGACTAGAGCGGTCTCGACGGCGATAATTCCTACGGTCAGCTCGGCACCATGAAACAGCCAAGCGATCCACCGCCCGACAATCGCAAACGTCAAAAGCATTATTGCAGGGTAGAACCAGAGGCGGTTGCCGCTCATGAGCGCGATGAGAACGCAAGCCCCGAGCGTTATGAAAAACGAAGCCAGGTCACCGATTTGAGTGCTGAGCCCGGCGCCGCGCTGTAATGTCATGCAGAGTTGCGCCGTCACAAAGTCCGGTGCGACCCACCATGCAAAACCAAGCAGAACCAATAACAAAGCCGGTATTCCAGCCGCTATTTTTGAGGCAATATTCATTTCGACGATTTCCCCAGCGGCAACGGCCTCGACAATGATGAAACCTAAAACGACGCCTGGAAGCCAAGGAACGGACCTGAAACCTCAGTCGTCGTATCTGTAGGACCAAACTCACGGTGTATCGACAAGTGCCGATAACCGCCGAGGACGGACCATTTTTCATTGAACCGATACCCAACGACGCCAGCCGCCTGCCAGGTCAGATCCGATGAGTCCTCGATACCGAAGCCGCCAACATCGGCGAACGCTACACCGTATAACCGGTCGGTAAAGTTGCGGGTCAATCGAGCCGCAATGAGCAGGTCGACATAATCGCCGTCGACGGATACCGATTGATCTGCAACCGGCTCCAGACCGACGAGGTCCACGTCAATATCTGCATAGGTGTAGCGCAGACCGCCGCCGAGCTCGAAACGCATGTCATCGTTGTCTACCAGCGCGTAGGCGGCATAGGCGCTTAAAAGCACGGTCTGGGAGTCCGCCTCACCCCCGCTGAAGAGCGCGCCCGTCGGGACATCGACATCCGAGCTCAAATCAAAATACTGCACATCTGCAATCAGCGACAGACGGTTTTTGCGCGCGTCAAACGCCCCGAGAAATGCAATGTCGAGTGACTCCAGAATGTCTCCGAAATCGACTTCGGTCTCAACATCCCCTATCGGTGTTTCCACCGTGCCCGACAGACCGGCGAACCATCCGTAGGCGGTTGTTGTGAAATCCCAGTTATCCTCGGCTGCTGCAGGCCCCGACAGAGCAACCACAGTCGAAAGCGCGGAAGTGACGAGCAAATTCTTAAGTCGCATGTCAAACCTTTCAATCGCCAAGAGTCTCGCTGATGACGCCAGCACGCAACGACTTAACATTCGCAATGCGACCCGAACGTCGAGGTCGGTTTTCGACCGCCCCCGGATAAACCGATACTGCACACACCGCTTCATGGGAGACGCAAAGCGGTATCGACGGTGTCAATCTTTCGAAAAGCCGACCCTAACTGGCGCAAATTCCCTTGCGTTATCCGGCAAGCCTGGCTCGACCTAAAGCTCCTTCGCGGCCAAAAAATATTCAGTTTCGGCCACGCTTTGACCTAAGTTGCGAGCGCTTCGAAAGAGGCTTGCCACTGCGCAGAATGATCAATTGAACATGCGCGGACGTTTCCCAGATGATCGGTAGCCAATATTGCCGGCATTACTGTATTCGACCGGTGAGTTGCCCCGGGAATTTTCAGCAATCGCATATCCAGCCGGGTATCGTCTTAAAACCGAGCGTCATTTGGCCGGCGGCAGGTCCCGGACAATCCGAAAACCAAGATGCGCCGTACTGAAGTTCGCTTCGAAATCTTCGCGGGCCGCAACGCGATATCGGCGACAGTAGTTCTCACTGCACAGGTAAGACCCGCCCTTGATGGTGAACATGGGCGTTGCGGGGGCGAAGGGCGTATCGGTCCACTCCCAAACATTGCCGATCATGTCATAGGCGCCCGTCAGGCCAGGACCGAAACAGCCGACCGGCGCGGTTCCGACATAACCGTCCCGGCCGGTGTCGTTGACGGGAAAAAAGCCCGTCCAAATATTAGCGCGCGGCGCGCCGTTTGGTCCTCTGACGCCGGAATTTGGGTCGTCAGGATCGAGCAACCCGAGGCTTGCTGCATATTCCCACTCGACCTCCGTCGGGATCCTGCCGCCCGCCCATTCCGCATAGGCCCGAGCGTCTTTAAGCGTCACGTGGACGACTGGATACAGCTCCAGGCTTTCAAGACTGGAACCTGCGCCTTGCGGCGTTCGCCAAGTCGCGCCGGGATCGAGTTTCCACCAGGAGAGGATATTCTCCGGCGTCGCACTATTCATGAACTGCGCCGACCCGCCATTTCGTTCCGCTTCCGTCACATAGCCAGTCGCAGCAATAAATTCCGCAAACTGACTATTGGTGACTTCGTGGGCCTGCAGACGAAAAGATGAGACGAATACTTTTTCCGGGGGACCCTCTTCCGGATATCGCGCATCGGCGCCAGAGACAAAGCCGCCGCCGGGAATGTCCACGAAACGGCCAAGATCCGCCTGATCCAAAGCGCACCGTCCGCTGTCCGTACTCGGGACGAGATGACTATTCTTGTCCGCCATCAATGCTAACGCGACGGCCATAATCCCGACAGGAATGGCGAAAACGGCGATCGCGCTTTTTGAAACCTTAGACATTCCTCTGGGTCGCGAGCTTTTCGAGGATGCGGTGTGATGTTTCATAGCCGCTGTTCTGGTTTTGACCAGTCACGAGATTGCCGTCGATGGTGGTATGCGTGGCGAACCAGTCGCGCCAGGCGCGTTGGCATTCGTAGATCGCGCCAAGCTTGCGCAATTCCTCTTCGGGGTGTTTGGGCGTGATCGCGATGCCGAAGCTATTGATCTGGTCGTTGGTCACGCCAGTTACCCGGCGACCCTTCACCAGCGGTTCGCCGTCCAGGCCTTTGGCGCTGCATAGCCCCAAGGCGCCATGACATACCGACCCCAGGATCTTGCCCGCTGCGTTCGCCGTGGTGACAAAATCGGCGAGTTCCTCGCTCTGCATCAAGTCATATGCCGCGCCCCAGCCCCCGGCCATGAAGATCACATCATACTCGTTCGGATCAATCTCTGCGATCGCCTTCGAGTTTTTCATCTTCGCCATTGCGGCCTCGTCCTTCATGAAGCGGCGATCATCCGCACTGGCAATGGGCCACGACCAGGAGCCCGGTTGCAGCGGGATTTCGCCACCTTTGATGGACGCCATATCCACGTCCATACCCGCATTGATGAAAGCGTAGTAAGGCACCGTGAATTCGGACCCGAAGGCGCCTGTTTTTCGGTCCTTTGGGTCAAGCCGGTCATGGTTCGTGCATATAACCAACGCACGCCGTCCCGCCAGATCGAAATCCGGGATTGTGTAGTGCGCATGGAGGCCCTTGGACCTCAACACTGTCGGAAGAAAAACGTAAATCGCGCCGACTAGCGCGCCGACTGTGAGAAGCGAATACACCAGCCAAGTCATCATCATCTCCAGGCCGCGGGAGGCATCACACGGCCGAAACCTTACGGAACCAAATCCCGCTGAAGCAAAATCAACCCGCGGCGCGCCTCATCACGCGAAACGCGGCATACCCCGACCCGAAAACGACGATCAACAGAACAAGTAGGGCCCCCAACAAATACGGCCAGTATTTGTGGATACTATTATTGATCAATTTGCCATTTAGAATTTTCACAGCGTAATCGTCTGGTCCAATGTCGAAAACGCCGACCTCGTCAGAATACGATCGATACTCCGCCAGCATTTCTTCAAACAGCTGGGGATTTTCGGCTGCGACGTCGGTCGTTTCGCCCGGATCCACGGCGAGATTGTAGAGCCGCCACTGACTGTCGCCCCGGGGCGGCGTATTTCGCGTGATTTTCCACTGTCCCCGATAAAGCGCCGCGTTGCCGCTGACTTCGAAGGCGAAATTCTCGTCATTGGCGTAGGTTGTATCGGAAGCGCCAACCAGCATCGGCAACGCGCTTCGCCCGTAAAAAGCGTCTGCGTCATAGCTGATGCCAGCAGCGTCGAGCAGCGTCGGAACGAGATCGGCAACATGAACGGGCGCATCTTTTACGCCCGCCGGCGCTATGCCCGGGCCGGCGACAACGAGCGGGACGCGCAGCCCGCCCTCGCTCGCATAGAACTTATAGAGGTCGAGCGGCGCCGACGACACGGAAGCCCATTCCGGGCCGATTGCCGTCAGGCTCCGCGGTAAGCCCAGATTTTCAAACGAGGTGTCGAAGCCCTCGATCAGCTTCACCGCGTCGAGGGCGATATTCGCCGGCCCCGGAAACGACGTCATCGCGGACTCCGCACCGTTGTCTGACGCTATGATGACGATGGTGTTGTCGAGTTGTCCCGCCTCTTCAAGATGCTGCAGGAGGCGCCCAATATGATAGTCTGCAGCTTCCATCATCCCGGCGTTGACCTGCATTTCCCGTGCAGAAACGGCCTTTTCTTCCGCTGACAAATCATTCCACGCGCGATGATTGTCCGGAGCCGGCGCAAGTTTCGTTGCCTGCGGGACGAGCCCAAGGTCGATCGCGCGCTGAAGTCTCTCTTCGCGCATTACGTCCCAGCCTGCGTCGAACACGCCGTTATAGCGGTCGGTGTACTCAGCAGAGACCTGGATCGGCATGTGCAACGCCTGCAGAGATAGATATCCGAAGAAGGGACGATCCGCAGCCCCGTCGTCAATATAGCTAATCAGCTTATCAACCAACGTCTTCGAAGAATAATGGTCGTCCGCCAATTCGACGGGCGCGCCATCTTCGAACCAACTGACCGCATGCGACCCAGGAAGATACGGCTGCGCGTCGTAATTGCCGCCGCCAGTGGCGTCCATCACGTAAGAGCGATCGAACCCGAACCTGTTCGGCAGATTGGCGCCGATTTCGCCGATCCCCCACTTGCCGGCGACATAAGTCTGGTAGCCAGCGCTCGATAGGTGGGTGCCGATCGTCTTTTGGCTCGCGTCCCAAGTCATCGAATATCCCGGGGAGGCGCGCATTTCGTCCGTCACCGTCTCCACGAGCGTGCCCATGCCGACCTGGTGATTGTCCATGCCCGTCATAAGCATGGCGCGGCTCGGCCCGCAGAACGGGGAGGTGTAGTAGCGCGAGAGGATCACCCCATCCTGAGCGAGCGCGTCGATATTCGGCGTTCGTGCATCGCTGCCATAAGCCCCAAAACCCATGAAACCGACATCGTCGAACAGGATAAGAAGGATGTTGGGGCGGACAGCCTCCGATTGTGCTTCCTGCAACTGAGATCCAGGTGACGGGACGTCAGCCGGCTTAACGTCCTGTCCGTGCGTCGGCGCTAACGGCGCGACTGACAACAGAAGACAAGAAACGGCGATCTGGACAAATCGGGTCATAGCTATAGCTCAAATTGGCCTCATAATTTAGATGCGCATAACCGACGTCCGTACCGCCTAAAAGCGCCTTCGCGGCCAAAGACCATTCAGTTTTGGCCAGCTTCCCGGTGTGCGTTCCAGCTTTCGCGATATTCTTTGGGGGTCGACCCGGTCCATCGCTTGAAGCTGCGCGCAAAGTTCGAGGCGGTCTCGTAGCCAAGCTCATGGGCGACGGCGGTAATCGGCTTGCGGGTTTTAGAGAGCATTTGGCGAGCCCGGCTTTCACGCACTTGCTCAATCAGTTTTCGATAAGAAGTGCCCGACTGCTGCAGTTTCCGGCGCAGACCGCGCTCCGAGTATCCTAGCGCTGCGGCGGCCTCGGAGAGCGGCGCGCCGAGATTTTGGCCTTCCTCCAAAAAAGAAACGACGCAACTGACGAGCGTGGCCTCATAACCCGCATCCGTCGCGAAATTTTCGCACAGCGCCACGAGCCGCGCATGATTAATCGGATCCGCACACGGTAAAGGCTCTGCCAAGAGCGCGCTCGGAAATATGAGCCGGTTTTCGGGGGCATCGAACCTGACTGGAAATCCGACTTCGACCGCGACGGCAGCCCAACCGACCGGCTCGCAGACCGTCATCTCCGCGCGCGACGCCAACTGCGGCGCATTTAGCAATTTCTTCAGCAGAACATCAGACGCGGCCAGCGCGAAGCCGGATATGAAATACGCGATCTCTTCAAGAGCGAATCTGGAACGCAAGCGGACCGCTGTTTCCCCACATTCCAACCCGCCTGCATCGACGAAAACCGCAAACTCGACGGATGGAAATGCCAAGAAAAAGTAGCGGCTGAAAACATCGAGCGCATCTTGCAACGTGGATGCGGTCATTGCGGCGTAAGCTGGCAAACCGATATAACCCGCGTCAAAGCATCTTCCAAGCCTCGGCCCGAGATGCGGGTCGCCCGTCTGCACCATCGCATTCACGGTGAGGCGGCGAAGCGATGAATACGCGAAACGGTAATTCGGATCTCCCAAACGTTCTTCCGTCAGCCCGGTTCCATCGAGCAGCGCAGCGACATCATGGCCTTTTTTGCGCAGCCTGCGGACGACGAAGCCAGGGTAGTGCATTGGCAGGGCCGGGTCTTCAATCGTGAACGTCTTTATCGTCATTAATCAAAGCCCATCTTTCTCCTGCCGCCCTGCAAACCATACATAACCGTGTGGCGGCCGAGCAATAATTAAACGCTAGCTCTGATTGCCGCTGGATACAGCACGCGCTAGAGCGCCTTCACCACACCACAGCAACGACGTTGCGTCGCCGATACGGGATCGCCGGCAACGCTGTAAGCGGACCGATCTGCACCGAAATGAAACCAAGCTCCGGTTCAATCGTCTATTCTAAGACGGCGTGGCGATACGCAGGTTCTTACGGCGAGCGTTTGTTGACCGCCAGGCAGTGGGTTCGAGGCCACCGATTTCTTGTTCTACTTCAGGGACTTTAGTTGATTCAAATTCGGTCCATATTGGTAAAAGACAGTTCGGGTCAAAGTTGAAGAAACTTCAAAGCGGTTCTTTTTTAAATTCAATTCAGATGGCGATCTGTTTTATTATCGCCTGCAATTCTCGAGTACTTTATCAACTGCCTTGGTCGATCCCCTGACACCGAATTGCTCCGTATTGTCGTTCGATCGAACGACGATCCGTGTATTGGCGTCTTGGATTTTCCGCGCGAATTCAATGGCAGGCTCGTCATAGAGAATTGCGCCGCCTTTTTTGCGATTTTCCCATTGCTGATAAACGGCTTCTCCGTCGTCGACGCGCCAGGCAACATTGCGAAACTCGCCCATGACCGTATCAAGATAATCGAGCTTGGCGGAGACATAGATCATGCCAGCGCGGCGCCCGAAACCCCACGGCTGAAGTGATTGAGGTTCTGGCCATCGCCCTCGCCGTCAAGCCCGCCGCCCTCTTCGCCGGATGGACGACGCCCGGGGATTAGGGGGTTCGGTAAATTTATGCCAGTCCTACCAATTGATCATACAGAACCATTTGCCGCCACACTTGGTGTAATGCTTTATCCTAATACGGTTGATGACGATCCCGAAAAGGCCGCGGCGTTTGCGAGTCAATATTTAGGAAAGCCACTCAAGCAGTATTTTGCGCAAGGCCATGATTTACCCCATGACGAGTTACAAAACCTGGTTGTCAATGCCGGCGTCCCTCTACCGGACCTCAATGCTCGTCAGCGTGACGCACTCATCGCTGGGGAGCAATTCAAGATCTATTTCTTGCTTTATCAAACTGATCCTGAATTAGCGTCTTGGGGAAATGCAACGAAAGTTCTGGAGGCGTTTAGTGCTAAGGAGAAAGTATCCGGATCAAGGACCATGATTAAGAATGCACAGTCACGGTATTTAGCCGTCGCCCATTTGTGGGCGGCGTATTCTCTTCGTGACCGACGCTTCAACTCATCACTAGAACATGGCTACGATTTCGCGACCGATTTTTTTTATTTTTTATCAGAGGCCGAACAATTACGCGATTGGGGGCAGGATTGGCGGCCAAATTTTGGCGGGTCGCAGCCGCCGCTACCGGACGAAGTGTGGCGTATGCCAGGCGGTTGGCGCCCCCCGAAAAAGCCGGCGCATTGGCCGGACGCCGCTGGCGGGCGCGTACAATACTGATGCGCTGACCAGTAACGCCAATGATACCCTCGACAAGGATGACGATGCGGTGCTCGCCGCCTATCTCGCCCGGCAGACGCCGCCAAAAGGCGGACCAAAGGGCGAAAACGGAACGCGGTAATGGCCGACCCCAAGCGCATCCTGCAAGCGGCTTTGCGACAGGACTTTGCGACAGGACTTTGCGACAGGACTTTGCGACCTTTGTCCATAAGGTCTTTCAAACCGTATCGCCGGGCGATGCTTATCTTCATAATTGGCATATCGAGGCCATCGCCCATCTGTTGCGCGAGGCTTATGTCGGCGAAGAGAAACGCCTTTTGATCACCCAGCCGCCGCGATCGCTGAAGTCGATCACCACGTCGGTCGCTTTTGTTGCGTGGGCCCTCGGCCATGATCCGAAGCTGCGCTTTATTTGCGTCAGCTACTCCCAAGAGCTGGCGCTGACCTTGTCGCGGCAATGCCGGCTGGTAATCGAATCCGATTGGTACCGGGCGCTCTTCCCGGCCATGCGTCTTAAAAAATCAACAGATGCTGAGCTCATCACGACCAAAGGCGGGGGCCGTGTCGCCACTTCCATTGGCGGCACGCTCACAGGCCGCGGCGCTGATTACATCGTCATTGACGATCCCTTAAAGGCGGAAGACGCCCAATCAAGCACCGCAAGGTCCGCCGTTATCAGCTGGTATAAGGGCACCCTTTCAACGCGGCTCAACAACCAGCGCGAGGGCCGCATCATTGTGGTGATGCAGCGCCTCCATGAAGAGGACCTTGCGGGCCACCTTATTGAAAGAGGCGAGCCATGGCGGCATTTGAACTTGAAGGCCATCGCGGAAGAAGACGAGCGCGTCGCAATCGGCGATGGTCGACACCACACGCGCAAGAAAGGCGAACCGCTCCATGCTGACCGCGAAACCATCGCGGTGCTGGAGCAATTGCGAGCAAAGCTCGGTGCCCTCGCCTTCGCTGCGCAATATCAGCAAAGCCCGGTCCCCCTAGAAGGCAATCTCATCAAGCGTGAGTGGTTCAAACGCTATGACCACCCTCCGGAAGGCGCACAGATCGTTCAGAGCTGGGACCTTGCCTCATCAACAAACGAAAGGGCCGATTATTCAGTCTGCGTTACAGCCGCCATCAAGGACAAAAAGATCCATATCCTCGATGTATGGCGCGGAAGGCGCGATTACCCCGCCCTTCGAAAACACATCATCGCCCATGCCCTGCGCTATGACGCCAACGATGTGCTCATCGAGAAGGCCGGCCCCGGCGAGGCCATGGTTGCAGACCTGCGTGACGGCAGAACCCGCGGGCTTCCGACGCCTATTGGCATCAAGGTCAAGGAAGACAAAGCGGTCCGCCTTGAAGCCGCCTCCTCCGTCATTGAACGCGGCGACGTCCTCCTGCCAAAGGACGCGCCCTGGCTTGGCGACTTCCTGAACGAACTCCTCTCCTTCCCCAATGACCGTCATGACGATCAAGCCGACGCCCTGTCGCAACTTATTAATTGGCATACGAAGCGAAACCGCCGAAGCAGCCGAGGCATCGGCATGCCCGCGATCTTGATTACGGCGTAATCGGAGAAGTCAGGAAGATCCTATTAGCGGACATAGCGAACACCTTTGTGTGCGTCTTCAGTGCTTTTTGAAATCTGGCGCGCCTCGCGAAGAAACAACTCCGATTACCACTTAAGGTAAAATGTCCAGGACTTCTTCAGTTCCCGAGCAATGAGCGGGATCGGATCAACGCGATTGGGTTCTGCGTCGTTGAAATGGTCATCGAGTTGGGGGAAACGATCTAAACAGTGTCGAGCAAATCCTTTTCGATCGTCAATGATCTCGTGAAAGCTGCCGACGAGGGCAGTGCTACTTAAGCTTAGTATGCTGAATTTACCCCAATGTTCGAGCCCGCCGATGCTCTCCAGCGCCGCTGTTTTTACGCGTTGTCCTTGAAGAAAGTCAGTTACCGACGCCATGGCCGCCACACGTAATTCAACATTGAAGCCGGATCCAATCGGTTTTCGCGTAAACACACGAACGCCTTTGGCTTCGAGTTTACGTACAAACGCGGCAAAGTCAGCAATCAGTTTGTCGATCGCCGCATCGTTTTCTATAAAATCAAAAAATGAACCGCTAAATGAATTGTTCAGCACCTTCCGCAGATCGATCTTTTTGAAAATCGCGGTATTCGTCCGATCATCAATGCTCGATGGAGCAAGACCAACTTCTTGAGAAAAGTCTTCGATAATATTTGTTATTGGTTGTGGCATACCCCTGCGCCTGATGCCTATTCAGTTGAACCATGGCGGAAACGCGAAACTAAGCTGCTGCACCGTTTTTGCGAAGCGTCGCCATCATTTCATGCTTGTCGCGGGTTTCCGCCATGAGCAATGGCGTGTAGCCGTCACGCTCGCCTATTGGATCGACGCCGCGCTGTAGCAGCGCCTCGGTCATAGCGGCGGCGTCTTTGTCGCCTAAGTCATTGCTCATTGCTGCTTCCATTAAGGCGTCCACTTGCCCCTCCATCGGTCCGGTATAGGTCGCAAACGGATCGGCCCCGCGCCTAAGCAATTCCATTGCCACGTCAAACGCGCCAGTTTGAATTGCCGCATGAAGCGGCGTGCGACCATGCATACCGACTTCAATATCGTCGCCGGCGTCCAACAGTCTCCTGACTTCGGATAGATCTCCTGCGTGGGCGGCTTTGAACAAGGCGTATGACGGCCGTTTCCCCTTTGGCGGTTTCTTTTCCTCGTCAATATCAACGACCAAGGAATCATCGACCTTCCAAGGATAGAGATTGATTGACACCCCTGCCGCGTCCGCGGCTTCATCGAAACAACCTTCGCCGATACCGTCGGACCACTGACCTTGTGTCAATTTAACGAGCTTGTCGATGCGCCACTGTTCGACAGTCTCGTTTGTCAGATAATCAGTGCGCACCCGCCACTCGTCGTTATCACTATCGAACACTAACTTGACATGACCGTCTTGGAAGTCGAAATCCAACAAACTGCCATACAGATAATCCACGCAGGTATCCTTAGAGACGAGACCTTCATTAAGCGCCTCGCGTATATCGGTCTTTTTGGACTTGGCGCGCACTTCCGCGCGGCGGCTGATGGAGATAAGCATGTACGCCTCCCATATGCACAATCTCACGAAAAACGATATCTTAGAATTGAAAGTCTTTCGTTAATGGTTGTCCGTAAAAACTTCCCAATCTTTAGGCGATCTTTTCATTATTGAGGGCAATTTTCTTGGATCGGGACTCAATTCGTTTTCGCGTCCTAGAGTAAATATGTGAAGCGCTGGAAAACTTTGGTCACATCGCTTTGATACGACTATGACTGACAAAAACTCGCAATTGGAATTTTTGACCTCAGACGCGAATGCGCACGTCCTCGCCTTCTTGAGAGGTAAGCATTGCCATTCAGATTCGGTGGAACCGCTAGACGCAATCATGCGCAAAATTGGCGGCGTGGAAGCCTACTGTCCAGATCCTCGGATGTTTAGCTATGTACTCTGGCATCGAAGCGACATCGTGATTGGGTTTTGTGAGGGCATGCAGGCGGTTACTCTGCGACTTCCTGGCCTTTCGCTCGCTGAGATCCTTTCCGATGGCGGCAAGCCGGTGGCCCCACTCGGCGCTGATTGGTTCGCCTTTCCCTACAACGAACCAAAGTTGGAAATTTGGGCATTCCGAGCCGCAAAGGCAGCCTAACTTAAATAGACCGCCGGGTGAATGAGGTGGTTTAAATGCTGAGCCCATCGTTTTCAAAAAAGTAGAGAAACTTGGCGATCATCTGTCTGCAATTGGCGCAGATGATTATCGATCGGATCTCAGCCGCCAGTCCAATGGTGGCGCGACAAACGCAAAATTAGCACGCGCCCGGAGCCGCCAGATCAGACGCGATAGAAAAAGGGGGATTTTTCGATGGTATCGCGTCAACAAAGCTCAAGCGCGGGACAAAAGATTATATTTGTCGCCGTGGTCTCGATGGCGATTATTGTGGGCGCAATTTTCTTTGCGAACTCAGCGCCAAAGGCAGTCACTGCGATTAAGCAAGAAGGCCGACTCGAAGCGATTGCGCGGATCGAGGGTCCGGTTGATTCATGCCGTTACAGCGTATCGACTTTCAGCCGTTCAAATGCAGCGCAAATGGTCGCGGCGGACCGCTCTACGGGTTGGGGCGATTGCACTGACGCCCGTCATGCCGCGGAGCGCGATGGCTCAGCCTTTGGAAGCGTTGAAAGCCGGCAGTCATTCCTAGTCGCCTATCAGGACGAGAACGGTCACACAGTGCACGGCCATTGGTTTTCATTTACGCCAGATGCGTTCGCAATCGGCGATCATGTCATGATTACTTATGTTCCCGAGGCGACACAGTCTTTGACAGTACTGCGCAAAGGCACAGAAAGATATGATCCGGATGGCTCCGTCGTCGGTGTAGACGATGCTGGCGCGGCCTCGGAAATCTCAGAAGACGCACTGGCCGCAGGTGATAAGGAAAAGCCTGCATTCGATTCGTCCGCATATCCGCTCCATGTACAGATCATTGGCAATATCATTCTAATCACCGTTTTTATTGGCATCCCCATTGGCGCAGTATGGACAGTGCGGCGCTTGTTTCGAAAAGCCGGTGAAGGCGGAGCGAAGAGGAAAATGCGCAGCACATCAAACGCTCGAATCAGTCGCTTTTCTGCACAGTGACACAATTAGAGAAACGGGCAGAGAAATTGCACTGGGTAGAGGACGAGGCGCGCCTGGAACTGGCGCTCTGGGTGGCTGACTACGCCAACGCAGCGTTGGCTGAACGGGGCGCAACAGCTCTCATCAAGACTCTGAACCTTCCGCAAACAGAGATGTTTCGAATGGTTTCAAGCGGCCTGCAATTCAGTGAGAGAACTGCAATTAGAGAATTATTGTTTTCGCAGTCCTACGGTGACCGCGCAATCAAAAAGGCGGGTAGCCGCGCGAAATCCAATACGGCTATTGCCGTGATGAACTACTTTCCCAATGATACAATTCCAGATCAATCGGGTCGCTTTCACTTTCTCGGCTATTTCAAATATGATCCAATGGCGCCGGCTATTTCAGATTACTTGAAGGCTGAAAAAGAACGCGGGCGCGTTTCGATCTGGGCAGGAAATTTCCATTCGAGAAAGAGCATTGCTGACTATTTCGGGCTTCCCGATCATCTACCAAAAAATGACAGTCTCTGGACCGATTTTGAGAAAGATTTCGCAATTGAAAATATGGAGCGGGATTTTTCCGGCGTGGAAACTTCGCTCGACAGGCGCAATGAGAATCTCGCTAAATTAGCGCGTCAACTTGTTGAACGAACAGATGAAGATGCCATCATCTCCGCATTAGAGACGGTCCCGGATCTGAATTTCCTCTTTTTCGCTTACCGGTTTGATTACAAAAATCACCTTCAATTTGATACTGTTGAATTTAACAACGGCGAATGGATTTCTTTTCTCGGGTCGTTCGCGGGCGACTCTCCCCGACAAGCGTAAACTCTGGATTTAGACATTTTATCCGATATTGGATCGCGAACGCCGACATTTCCGAATTGAGGAATAACTTGCCGTTCACCTCGCCAAGCCTGAATGTGCATCAAGGGCCAATAAAGCCCGTTCAAGCCACCTACTTTTATGTCCGCTTTTGCCCCGGTTCCTGCCGTAGCTATGCGCAGCGACGACCGGGTATTCCTCGCCAGAAGGTGACATTTGCGGATAGCGCCCGGAATGTCTGAGTTGCGCGCAGAGGCGGACATCTCTCAATTTTAGCTCTTAGTGGATCTTCACTCATCGCCGAGAGACGAATTGATCCATTTAATAGCCGCTGCCAGAATCGCATCGCCCATAGAGACGGGAGGCACTAGGCCAGCGTCTATTTCCGTGTCCGGCAAAACGCCGCGACCGTATTCTACATTCTGATCCCGTTCAAACCTGATCAATGGAATGTCGACCCTTATCCCGGTGTTTGGGAGTGTGAGCGTGCAATATCCGAACGCTGTCGCCCCAGCCGCAGCTCCTCCTGTTTCCTCACCAATGAAGGTTGCGCGTTGGTATCTGTCGAGAACAGCAGCCACCTTTACCGCTGCCGATCCAGTTGCGCCGGAAATAAGCACGACAATTTTTCCTTGAAATGCGCTTGCAGAAGGCGCCCGCTCAGCAGCCCCTGTAATCAAGTGGCGAAATTCAGGTTTCAGTTGAAAAAGTCCATTAGAGGCAGGCAATGACCAAGTCGGATCAAAAATCACTTCACTGGCGTTGTCACAGTAGCGCGCTGCATCTGGCTGTCCAACAAAACTGGTCAAGATCTGATCATATTCTGCAAACGGTTGGTCCATGACGAAATCGAGAAGTAGTGAGGAGATATCGCCACCACCTTCATTACGACGAAGGTCAAGGATCAGCGTGGTTCCAGGGCGCTTAGCGATTTCACCGAAAATTTCTGCAAAGCGCTCTTCTGCGTCAATGCTATGCTCTACGAAATACCAATCGTGAAAGGACAATACAGACAGGTAAGCGACATCATTCTCGACCCAACGAAATTCAACTGGCGCTTTTCGGGGAAGTCGGCGCCGATAAAACTGAGAGAATGTGGCCCAATCAAGCGCTTCAAGCTCAAACGTCTCTACTTTATCGCCTGGACCATTCACTGTTAGTTTGTATACATCTCTTTCACCAAACCAAATAGGGTAGTTTAAATCAAAATAGTTCTCATTCTGGGTCGGCGTGAAGTCCTGGAGCCGCCGCAGCGCGAATGTCTCACTCAGCCCATCGCTCGGAATTGTCGCCTTGAGACGATCGCGCACTTTGGCGGCTGAATATGAATCGAACGCGACAATCTCGCGACCGACTAGTTTTTCGAATGCTGGATCTGCGACCGCCCCAATGAAGGGTACACCCCCTACCCACTGGATCGCGTAGGGAACCATCATTTTTCCTTCGCGCCGCGCCTTACGATAATTTTCCGCCGGAAACGGAATAACATGTTCATCTCTAGTCGCCACAGCGACGTCAACAATCGTCCTATAAAACTCCATCGGTTCATTGGTGGTGGCGGCAATTTCATCCAGCCTTTCAAGTGCGCTGGATACACCCTCAACTTGTCCATATCGATCTAGGCTTGGATATAATTCAAATAACGCTGATCGGAGAATTTCTGCATCTCGTGAAAACTGGTTTGCATCGTTTGCGAAAGAATATTGCATTGGGTTGCATCCGATAATGGATGCGGTGACCAGCAAGAACATACGCAGCTGTTTGATCATTTCTCTCGTTCCGTATCTTGGCATCTTGACTTAGAGGGCTTCAGGCGAGTTCGGGTATCCGGCCAACAGGCGTGTGTTTTGAGAACAACCTTCCTGAAAGCCCCCAACCTCCAAGGGATTAGCACGCTTTCTCGGACCGTTTGCGCGCAATTTGATTGCGAATTCGCCCAATTTCAGACTAAAGATGCCTCATGGCGACGAAAAACGGAAAGAGTGAGCCCGCTTAAATATGGACGGCTTCGACAGGCAAATCCTCAAGTTGGTTCAAGAAAATAATCTTCAGACACACCAATCAATTGGTAACAAAGTAGGCTTGTCTGCTTCAGCAGTCAGAAAACGGCTCGTAGCCTTGCGAGAAAGCGGCATTATCGCTGCTGATGTCTCGCTTCTTCGTCCCGACGCAAGCCAAGTACAAATTGTCGTCACCGTCATCTTTCAAGACGCGTCAACTGAAGCACATGATCAGTTCGAATCACTCATTCAGTCTACCCCACAAATAATGCAGGCTTACCATGTAAGTGGTGAGGAAGATTATATAATTATTCTACATTGCCCCAGCTTAGACTGGTACGAAAAATGGAACTTGACGGCTTTAGTTGCAAACCCATTCATAAGATCCTTTAATTCGCGGGTAGTATGGTCTCGAAAGAAGTACGCGACCGCTCAACCAGTGTGACATGTCCGATCTTTTTCACCTAAACGGAAACAAACCTTCTATTAAGCCTATATTGGCGTTCAGGCGGTCTTAAATGTTCGCTTAGGATATAGGAGCGGACATTCATTCGGCATTTTCGAATGTCTGTTTAGGGCCAGTTCGAGCCGGCTGAATGCCAAATCCGAATGTCCGGTTTTGCGCGCATAGCTGCCGATACCGCTAAAACCCGCGCGATAGTTCGGTCAGGTCGTCGATAAGGGAAACTAGCAACGCGCCCTCGATCGTGCTCGGGTCAACAACACCAGATAGTTCCGCGAGCAATTTGGCTTTTTGGCGGGCTTCGCTGATGTTTCGAGCGCGAGCTCTCGCGATCTTCCAATTAAGCGCCTCGATATCTGCGATAAGCTGATCCGCAAGTGCGCCGGTAACCCTATCCTCATCGAGCCGGCGCATCAGGCGGGTATGTCGCTCACAGATTACCGTTACTGTTTCCTTCGCTTTTGACACGTCGCTGTTCTCGCCAAACGTGTGCGCATGACCGCTCTCATGCGCTACGAAGTCAAGTCACTTTAATTCGTTTAGAGAGCATTATTCGCTGGACTTCTCAGCTCTTTCGAGCATTGCTGTTAGTGCGGATACTTTAACGCCCCTCCCCGCCCGGCTGCTCATGACGTCGGGCTTATCGCAGTGCAACGATGTGTTGCGGCGATAGAGGAGGCGCGAATGGCGCAAGCATCAAAAAAGAAACCACCATCGAAAAAGGAAACCATCATCGGATTGCTCCGCCGGAAGCATGGCGCCAGCCTTGCGGACCTGATGGACGCGACCGGGTGGCAGGCTCATTCGGTGCGTGGGTTCTTATCAGGAACGGTCAAGAAGAAGCTGGGTTTGAAGCTCGACAGCAGGCAGACCGATTCCGGCCTTCGCAAATATTATGTGCGGCGCGCATCATGACCCAAACCAAACAAGAACAGATCAACATTGAAGTGGCCGCGCTTGAAGAGATGAGCCACGCTGAACTGAAGACGCAGTATCACGACCTTACCGGCGAGCCGTCGCCGAAACAGATCGGGCGGACCTTACTGAAGCTCGCGGTCGCCTACGAGATCCAGCGCAAGAGCCATAAAGCCTTGGTCGCGCGCGTTCATCGCAAGCTGGAGAAGCTGGCGAAGGCGGATGATGTGTCGAAGGCGGTCAATACCCCAAAGCGGTCCATGAAGCCCGGCGGTCGGCTGGTCCGCGAATGGCATGGCAAGACCTATGAGGTCTATGTGGCTGATGATGGCGTCTATATGGATGGAAAGCGGTATGCATCGCTCTCATCTGTCGCCAGGGCCATCACCGGCGCGCAATGGAACGGTCCGCGCTTCTTTGGACTGCGCTCACCGCGCACCGAACGGCAACCGGGCGCATGATCAAGCGCTGCGCCATCTACACCCGCAAATCCACCGAGGAAGGATTGGATCAGTCGTTCAATTCGTTGGACGCGCAGCGGGAGGCTTGTGAGAACTATATCCTCTCACAAAAATCAGAGGGCTGGTGCGCCATTAGAACCCATTATGACGATGGCGGTCTATCAGGCGGCAATATGGAACGGCCGACGCTTCAGGCGCTGATGCAAGACATCGAAGACGGCAAGGTCAATATTTTGGTGGTCTATAAGGTCGATCGTCTGACGCGCTCCCTTGCCGACTTCGCAAAGCTTGTTGAGCGTTTCGACAAACACAACGTGTCGTTCGTGTCCGTCACCCAGCAGTTCAATACGTCAAACTCCATGGGCCGGCTGACGCTAAACGTGCTTTTATCGTTCGCCCAATTTGAGCGGGAGGTCGGCGCGGAGCGCGTGCGAGACAAGATCGCGGCGTCACGCAAGAAGGGCATCTGGACCGGCGGAAAGCCGCCCCTCGGCTATAACAACATCGACAAGAGACTGGTCGTGAATGATAAGGAATCAGAGATCGTTCGGGAGGTCTTCCGCATTTACCACGAGACCCAGTGCGTACAGACGATCATCCAAACGGGCGCAAAAAATAGTTGGGTTACAAAGCGCAATCCGAACGGCGTTGGCGGCAAACCGCTCTCGCGCGGGCCGATCTACTGGATCCTCAAAAACCCGATCTATGCAGGCCTCATCAAGGGCAAAGATACGCTTTACGAGGCACAACATGACGCAATCATTGATCGCAAAGTCTGGGAAGATGTCCAGAGACTTCTCGGCGAGCGATCGCAATGGTCCGGGTCCGTAAGATCGCAGATCAGCCCCCTCGCCAGTTTGCTTTATTGGGAAGGCAAGCGCCTCTCCCCAAGTCATTCGACCAGGAACGGCAAACGACATCGCTACTATATCAGCGACGCCAATAAGACAGGTGTCCGCGACCGTATTCGTCTGAAAGCGGATGGTGTCGAACAAGCCGTAGTAACTGCGATCCGCGGCTGGCTCGCCGACCTCATGCTAGCCGCTGTTTCGATGCTCTCAGAGGATACCGATGCATCGATCATCAGCAGGATCGCCGCGGAGCTGGAGATCAAAGCCAAGAAGATTGAAGGTGATCGGTCGCTCGATCTGGTACTTGCGTTCACAGCTCAAGTCGATCTATCAGCTTCGTCGATCAAGATTGCGCTTCAATCCACAAACCTTATTGACGATCAGGAACTGCATGAAGCGCTGAAAGCCGAAGCCAACATAGCATCTCCCCTCACGCTCAAAAAACGAAGGAACGAGTTGCGTCTTATCTTTGGTGATCGTGATGCGGGTGAAGATCCAGATGCGGTCCTGATCAAAACACTTGTGCGCGCCACGGAGTTTAAGGATCTTTTGTTTGCTGATCCACCTTTAAGCGTGAACGAAATCGCAGCACGCTTAAACGTCTCCAAAGGCGATGTCAGCAAACAAGTTCGACTGGCGTTCCTCGCTCCGGAAATTTTTCACGCAATTATAAATGGTACTGGGCCCATCAGTCTGACTGCGGACCGCCTGCGCCGGCTACCGGAACTGCCTACGTGTTGGCGAGCGCAACAACAGCTGCTCAGCGAGAGCTGAAACCCAAATCCCATCGCATCACTCTCCGTTTTTTACACAAACGTCTCTGCACTGAGTTTTGCTCCGTTATGATCACGCCGATCCACTCATCCCGTCAGTTGGTCGCCAAAATTTGCAAGCAGAGACAAATGGCCCAATACGCGAAAAAACAAGCCTCGGAGACCCTATGTGAGCACCGGACTGAGCTGTTCTCCCTGCAAACCCGCATGGAATGGGGCTTTCACAGAAGGCGTCAGTTGGTCGTGAAAGTCGAAAGATTGAATGGTGGGCGGCACAGTCGTCGGCGGACTAGTCTCAGCCGTCGATTTCCCTGATAGACGGGAATTTACAGGGAAAATTTGTCAGTTGAGCGAACAACACTGCGCACTATCGAAATTTTCGTCAGTAATTCGCGCATTTACAGCTGAATTCCCTAAGTCAAATAACAGAGAATTTCCGACGCAGAACAGGGCTTTAGGAATGCCATTCAGGGATTGTCGATTTCCCTATCGTTGCACCCGTCCTGAGCCATCGCCCGACATTAGTTTTTCAACTTCATCGACCGTAACGCGGTTGAAGTCGCCAAGGATTGAGTGCTTCAGGCAACTCGCCGCCACGGCGAATTCAAGGGATTGCTGTCGGTCTTTATAGGCATTCAAGCCGTAGATAAATGCAGAGGCGAAACTATCGCCGCCGCCGACGCGATCGATGATATCTGTAATCTGATAGCGTCGAGAAAGCCGGAAGCCATTCTTGTCGCGCATGCAGGCTGACCAGCCATTCTGGTCAGCGCTATGACTTTCGCGCAGTGTGATTCCCATCACCGACATGTTGGGATAGAGCTCAAGCATTTTTTGCGAAAGTGCTTCATATTTTACTGTGTCGAGTTCACCGCTTTCCACATCAACGTCAACAGAAACGCCCAGAGACTTCTGGCAGTCTTCTTCATTAGCGATTCCGACATCGACATACTTCACCAATTCGGTCATGATCTCTGGTGCTGATTTCCCATATTTCCAGAGCTTTCCGCGGTAATTGAAATCGCAGGAAACCGTGACGCCATGGGCCTTGGCTTGTTGGACGCATTCAAGACTTAAATCCGCCGCCGATTGGCTCAAGGCAGGCGTAATACCGGTGATATGCAGCCACTTTGCGTCTGCGTAGACTTCCGCCCAATCGAAATCACCGGGCGCGCATTCACAAATCGCCGAGGCGGCGCGGTCATAAACGACCTTTGATGGCCGTTGATTGGCGCCGGCCTCCAGGAAATAAACGCCAACACGATCCCCCGAACGCCGGATCATAGAGGTCTCTACGTCAAAGCGCTTCAATTCCGAAATTGCCGCATCACCGACCGCGTTGTCCGGGAGCGCCGTCACGAACGCGGCGGGCAAACCGTAATTGCTAAGCGCTACCGCAACATTCGCTTCACCGCCGCCAAAGGTCGCCTCAAATGAAGGTGACTGAAAGAACCGCTCATGCCCGGGCGATTTGAGGCGCAGCATGATTTCCCCGAACGTCAGAAATTTTGACATTGTCTTTTTCTCCGTAGAGCAACTATTGCCGCGCGATGGATTTTGCCTCGCAGGCCAAGTTTGTGATTGCTGCGAAATCCCGATCGTCTATGATCGATTGCGGGGTTAGCCAACTACCGCCACAGGCGAGCACTGAAGGAATTTCGAGGAAGTCAGCCAAGTTTGCGGCAGTGACGCCGCCGGTTGGCATAAAACGCATATCGCGAAAAACAGATGAGAACGCTTTGAGCATCTTCGGTCCGCCAGCAAGGCCTGCCGGAAAAAACTTGACCGCGCGAAGGCCCAAATTCCAGGCGCGCTGGACTTCGCTTGGCGTTGCAACGCCAGGAAAAATAGGGATGTTTGCGGACTGCGCCACCCCGACAGACGCTTCTTCCAATCCCGGCGACACAATGAACGAAGCGCCGCGAGCAATGACTGCTTTCGATTGAGTAGCGCTTAAAACTGTGCCCGCGCCCACATGAGCGTCAGGAAATTTATTCACGACCGCTTCGAGACATTTAAGCGCCGCATCAGTGCGCAAGACGACTTCCAGAACACCAAGGCCGCCTTCGATCAGCGCCTCAGAAATTTCCGCCGCCAGTTTCGGATCGTCAGCCTGGACGAGCGGGACCACACGAATCTGTTCCAAACGCTTGAATATTGTTTCCGTCATTGGCGACCTTTAAGAGAAAAACATACCGCCATTAATATCGATATTGGCGCCGGTGATGTATGCAGATGCATCTGAAGCAAGATATGCGACGAGGTCGCCACAATCGTCTGGGCGCCCTTGACGACGCAACGGAACAGATGCTTCCACATTGCGCCGCGCTTCATCAGGCGTAAATGTGTCGTGAAACGTTGTGTCGATCATGCCCGGGCAAAGAGCATTGACGCGAATGCCTTGCGGCCCCAGCTCCTTCGCCATGGCGCGTGTAAATGTCATGACAGCCGCTTTGCCGCATGCATAAGCACTGGCGCCGCCGCCGCCGCCGTCCCGGCCCGCCAGCGACGCCAGATTAACGATCGATCCGCCTGACGGCATATGCGGCACGACAGCCTGCGTTGTGAGAAAGGTCGAATTGAAATTCAACGCCATCACATGATTGAGAAAGTCTTCGTCCATCTCCAGGATTTTTTTTCTCGCGACAAGGCCCCCGACATTATTGACAAGCCCATGGATTTTGTCGCCGAACGCTTCACGCGTCACAGCAACCAAATTGTCGACGTCATCTTTTTTTGTCATATCCCCTTTGACAAGGATCGCTGCAGCGCCGGTTTTCTCAACGGTGGCGATGGTCTCCTCGCCCGCCTCTTTGTTGTTTAGGTAGTTCACAACAATCTTTGCGCCTGCTTCGGCCAATTTGATCGAACAAGACCGGCCAATGTCACGCGTCCCGCCTGTGACGATAACTGTTTTTCCATCAAGGGTGTTCATTTGGCCCTCCTATGTTTTCGAATTGGGCGACGCGGCGTTCGCGACGCGAGGTTTCAAGGGTTGAATATTTCCGCAGAGGATCCACACAGACAGCACGCTGAAAATTGCGAGAGCCGCGCCCACCGCGAATGCCGGCGCATAGCTGTTGACGGTAATGACCGGAATCAAGAAGTTAAGGCCAACGACCGCAAGTTTCGCCGCCGTGCCCGCAAACCCCGCTAGAGATCCAACGGACTTTCCGCTGAAAAAATCACTCGGCAGCGTCTGGATATTTCCGACCGAGGTTTGAAACCCGAACAGGATAGCGGCCATCAACAAGACGGCCAGCAAGGGCGTTGCCGCTTTCATCGTCATGAGAAGCGAGACAAGCATGATAAGCCCGCCCAGCCCGATAACAAATTTCCGGGTTTTGTTGACGCTCCAGCCGGATTTAATCCGGTTTTGTGCAAGCAAGCCGCCAAACCACGCGCCGAACATAGCGCCGACATAAGGAACCCAAGCGTATAGACCGATTTCTTTTACGCCAAATCCATATGTTTCGGAGAGATAGAGCGGCAACCAACCGACGAACAACCACCAGATCGGGTCTAGAAAAAACGACGCAAGAATAACGCCCCAGCTTTCCTTGCGGGAAAGAATTTCGCCCGATGTTGGAACGTATTCAGCGGCTTCGTCAGTAGCCTGATTTCGTTGGCCGGTGAGAATGTAGTCGCGCTCTTCCGCAGACAACCATGGATGTGTTTTCGGCCCGGATTTGTAGAGAATGAGCCACGGGATCAGCCACAAAAACCCGAGCGCGCCGACCACGATAAAGGTCGCGCGCCAGCTATCGAGAAATACGAAAAGATAAGCGATTATCGGCGCTGAGACGATGCCGCCGATCGCAGCGCCGGAATTGAAAATCCCTTGCGCCAGGGCGCGTTCCTTAATCGGGAACCACTCCGCATTCGCTTTTGTGGCGCCTGGCCAATTGCCGGCCTCAGAGACGCCGAGAAGCCCACGAAAAATAGCGAAACTTGCAAGTCCGGATGCTGCAGCATGCAACATGGTCGCCGCAGACCAAACGGCAATGGAAAGAATAAAGCCGAGCCGCGTGCCGATCCAATCGAATATTTTGCCGAACAAAGTCTGACCGAACGCATAGGCGAAGGTAAATACATTCAGGATAATGGCATAATCGGTTTTTGTAAGGCCGATATCTTCCGAAATCTCAGGCCACAAGAAACCAAGCGCGCCGCGATCAATATAATTGATAATCGTCGCAAGCGCGACCAGACAGACGATCACCCACCGGAGGCGACCTTTCATCATGATTGACCGCCTTTCGGGAGGAAATCGTCACGCATCGGCGCGAACATATCAATGAGAACACCGGCCTCTTTGCATACGGCGCCATGGAGTGTTTCTGGCGCGATAAAGAAGCTGTCGCCAGCGATGAGCGTTTTGGTTTCTTCACCAACAGTCACATCAAATTGTCCTGACTCGACATAAGAGACCTGGCTGTGTGGGTGTTTATGGAGCTGACCAACCGCGCCTTGCTCAAACCAAACGCGCGCCGCCATGATTTGATCATTATAGCCCAGAACCTGTCGCTTGATGCCGGGCTCGATCGCCTCAATTGGCGTTTGCGCTCCGAACGCGAAAGCGGGGCTCTGCGGTAAGGCCTCTTGCTTCGCTTTCATTGTTTTCACGTTCTGCAAAGCTACCTCCCTCCATTGATGTGTGTTTGAGAATGGAAAAGCTGGTAGGGTCCGGTCCAACTGACTTTTTCATCGTCAATGATGACAGAATGGACGGCGTCTGCGTCGCTGCCGCCGGCGATACCAAGGCCAATCTGCTGACCGTCTTTTGTTTTGACGCGAACAAATTTAGCGGCGTTACCTTGGAAATACGCAATGGACTCAACGTTAGAGTGACTACCCACCGTGTATTCGACCGTCGGGTTGTATTCCCCATGGGGCTCGATGACGGAGGCAAATGACATATTGCCCTGCGCCCGCGCTCTAAAAACAAAGGCAGGCTCTCGCCGTAAGTTAAAGTTGGGATCGTTGGCGCCGATCTCGGCCATAACGACTTTGGTATTGGTCGGAACCGATGACGTCACTGAATAAAACCGTCTGTCCAGCAACCAGGTAATCTGCGCCTCGCCCTCGATGATCTCACTTTCGCCGACACGCCATAGATGCTGATACCCCTGATCAGACCCAAGCGGCGCTCGGGTTAGCGGGTCAGCTGATACCTCAAAATTCGTCTCGGTGAGCTGGCCATTGTAATAGAACGGCAGATCATATTGATGATCGCCATTCGAAGACGCGGTGACGACATCGATAACAATCGGATGTTCAAAAGCAGCGTCTTTTACCATTGCGATGGTGCGGCCCAATCCAACGCCTTCATAGGCAGTGTCGATCGCCGCCGAAGTGACCTTCAGATTATCGGAAACAAAAAATGCGAAGACGTCTGGCGCGAATTGGTTGCCAATCTCGGTGTCGCCGCCAAAATGGCTGGTCTCATCAACAACCAATGCATTGTGTGCAATCGTCTGCTTGGCGAAACTGTTGTTCTCTGGAAGATAATGGCCGCCAAATTTTGCCTCAACGTTTAGAAACCGCGCGGCGCCGTAGTCGCGAATAATCTCGTGACCGGCATCAAAGACCAGCAGCCCCAGTTTATCGAAATGACCATGACCGAGACCTTGAGACGTGTTCTTGACGACGACCGCTAAATCATCGGGATCAGTCGATGCGCGAAGAATATCAAGAGCGCCCTGAGTTCCATCCGCGCCATCGCGCAAACGCATCGACGCATACTGAAATGGCTTCGCATCGCCGCGCGCCAATGCGTCGGCGATTTTCTTGCCGCCTTCCGTTGGAACGATTTGCCCCTGCGCTTCGGCGATCGAAAGCAAACCAGGATCGCCGGTCAGATCATAGGCGATGGCGACGCCATATTGTAATTCCGCCGTTGCGATATCTTTGTCTTTGATCGCATCATTGATCGGAAAGAAGAGCGCGCCGTAATTTTGCTGGATCGTGGCATAGATCGCTTTTTTGAGAATACCGTCGCGGTACTCAAAAATTTTCCGGTCGGGATCATTTTTCTCAATGGCCCGCCCGAACAAGACGAAGGGCATCAAAGCATAGCGTTGGTAATACGGCCCTTCGTTGTAGTATCCGTCCGGTGAAAACAATTTATCCAGTTGCTTCAGGAAGCCATAATCGCCGGACTTGTCGAGCCCTAACAACGATTTTTCAACGAGATCATCGTCGCCGAGCACATAGCCCGTCATCCCCACTGCCGCCGTGGCCCACGTCCCATGATTGTGGATTTTGTTGAACGTTTCAGGCGAGCCTTCCGAAAGAAACGCCGTTAGTTCGCGCAAGAGATCTATTTCGATTTTTTCGCGCACATCCGGAGAAAGTGCGTCTTTGACGCACGCATATCCTTGAATGGCGTAAACAAGCCACCAGCTCTCGTTTAGATTTTGCCAGAAGAGCCGCCCGGGTGATTGCTCTTTAGGTTTAGGGTGCAATCCGAGAGTTGGGTATAAATCCGCATAGGCAAGCAGCAATTTTTCCGCATGCTGGGCATATCGCGCATCGCCGGTAAACTCATAAAGCTTGCCCGCCTCGTAAATGGTCTTGGCGTTTTTCTTATGCTGTTCGTGGGTGTAGCCGCCGCCGACGTCTTTTGGCTGCGGCACGACGATCGCTTCGCTCATTTGAGCATCGAGTTTCGCCGCTAGTGCGTTCAAGGTATCGGCAAACTTTATTGACGGCCCCGCTTCTACATGTGCGTAAGCAAGGTCTCCGGGCAGTGATGTCTCACTGCGCTGACATGACGCCGCGAGGGCGACCACTCCGCAAAGTACTATTGACGAGGCGCGGTTCACCAGTGCTTGACCTTGTTATTCTCAATCACGGCGGTTGGTTCGAGCCCGCTGTTGAGTTCGTAGTTTTTTGGCAGCGGCGTATCGATGAACGTATTGTCCGTAACCGCTGTCTTAGGCTCGCCCACCGTATGATTGATGAGGAATGGCTCGCTGCCCTTAAAGCTATTGCCGGAAATATTCGTCACTTGAACGCCATGAAGATGAATGGACGCTTTCGATTTGTTGCGTTTGCCATGACCGACATTTGTCAGCGTCGAACCGGTGAGCTCAAAATGCGGTCCGAAGGTGCTTTCGTCGGTTCCGCCGCGATAAAAATCGACCAATGCGCCTTGGACGTTTTCAAAAGTCGAGTTTGAAATTGTCAGATATTCCGCATTGTAGATGCCGTAATCATCGCTTTCTTTATCGAGCTTCAAAATCGCGCCGGTAACGTCGTCGAAATTTGAGTCGCTGATAAGGATATGATCGGCAAATGTGCCTTTAGCTGCCGAGATGACATTGAATGAGTGGTTTACATCCAAACCGCTGAAACGCACGTCAGTGATTTCCAGCCGATAGTTTATCAGCATCGCATAGGGGCTGGTTCGGATGACGGCGTTGCCCGCATTGTCAGGCGCGTCTTTGCCGGAAATTCGCACATTCGATAGCCGGAGACTTCCTCCATCAAGGATCTCAAATAGCGCCGAGCGTTCGAATGTAATATTGACTTTGCCGCGGCCCCTAATCGTGAGCGGCTTGTCAATTTTGAGAAATTTACTGACCACATAATCGCCAGGCTTTAAAACAAGCGTATCACCCGCCTTTGCCGCGCTAACTGCCGCGAAGAGTGCGTTTGGCGTCGGCGACACATTGATTTTTTTACCCGAATCAAACGCAACGATCGGCTCCGATTTCGGATACCAGGAAACGCCCGTGTCATCTTTCTTGGTAACGCTCAAGTCGCGCGGCGCACCAGCTTGCGCGTCACCCGCCGGATACAACAACCCGTTTTCAGCGCGCTCTAACGAGATCAGCTCGCGACGAAACCCTTCAGCGAATGCCGGCGGGTCCATTGCGCCGAGGATATTTTCAGAAAACTCAATGCCGGAAACATCATCATAGACAGTGAAGACAGTCTCAGCTTTATCGTGAAGTACAAGATTGCCCGTGAATTCACTATCGACAGGAACGGCGCTGCGCTCCGCATCGCTACCCGCCGCCAGTTGAACGTTATCGCTATTGATCAGGCTGTTGTTGACGATCTTTGCATCTTTGACTTGATGATACCGATTGATGGGCGAATTCGGCACGCCGTTCATCACCACCAAGGCGCCGCCAAAGCGCGTGCCCTTTAAGCCTTCCATATAGTTGTTGCGGATCGTTTGCCCGGCGTTGATAACGCGGATGCCGCCAGTGTGGTCTGCGCCCTCGCCAAAGAAAACATTGCCCTCAACAAGGTTGTTATTGCCATGGCGCATGGTCAGGGTGCCGCGCGACTTAAAAAATGTATTGTTCCGAAAGATGTTTTTCCCGGACTTATTTGAAATGATTTCAAGCTCGCCATCTGCACGGTCGAAATAATTGCTTTCGACGACCGTGAAGGCGTCGGCCAGCGAATGATGGCTTGTTCCAATTCGCAAAGTCTCGCCGCCATTCGACCCCAAAATCTGACGCGGGCCAAAATAATTATGGTCGATGCGGTGATGGTTTTCCTGGCTTTCTTCAGTGTTTAACCGAACCGCCATCGTCACGCCTTTATTACGCTTGCCGACAATATGATTATGATCGAACCGATTGTTCTTGCCATACATCATCACCCAGAAATCGACTTCTTGACGCTCCGGCTGATTAAAATTGTCAATCACGATCTCAGTAATGCGAGAGTTGTTGGCTAAAGCGCCTTTGTCGATGCGGAAAGAGATCACTTCGCTTGTCGGCGTATAGCCGTCTTTAAAAACAAGCCCTGAAACTTGAAGGAACTCACCGCCGAGCCGCAAATTAGACTGCCCGCTGATGATTACTTTTCCGGGCGTTTGTGCGGTCAACGAAATCGGCGCGCCTTCACTGCCCTGCCCTCGAAAAACGATTTCGAAATCGCGCCAAACGCCATCCGCTAGGACGACTTTGTCGCCTGGCTCCAGCTGATTGAGCGCCTCCCAATAGGCGTCCTGGTTTTTGACAAGATAGTCTTCGGCCAATGCCGGGCTCATCACGGAGAAGGCGCCGGCGAAAACCGCGACAGCAACCGGCGCTGCCAACCGCGCGCGCGAAAATGCGAATCTGCCGCTCATCTTTTTTCCCTCCTAATCCTGGCCCCAGCCAAAGTGGCCGATCACAGAACCTTAAGGGAAAATCAAATATTGGACAATCAAAATCACAGTCCAATTTGAAAAAATGGTAAAATTATTTGGTATGCACCCATCAAGAAAGTGCGGGCGTCCCATTGAGGAAGCGCTCCCGGCTTTCGACGGTTCGCCGACGTGCTTCGTCAATCGCTTGCTGTTCCGCCGCATCGAGCATCGCTTCAATGATGCATTTAAAATGCGTGCGCATCGCCTTGCGCGCCCGCTCTGGATCACGCTTTCGCAAAGCCGTCGCAATATCCTTATGCTCTTTGAGACGTTTTTCCGGATGCATCCCGCAAATCGAATCATAGGCCTGTTTGACTTCAGGCTTTTCCGTCCGGATGCGCCATAACCGCTCCACAGTCTCAACCATGGCGTTGTTTTTAGTAGCGCGGGCGATTGTCAGATGGAATTCGCAATCCGCATCGGATTCCAGCGGCCCCTCCGTCTCTTCGCCCATGCGATCGACGATCTTGTCGAGTTGATCGAGCTCATCATCTGTTATTGTCGCTGCTGCGAGCGCAGCTGTCTCGGACTCAATGGCCGAGCGCGCTTCTGTCAGCTCGAAAGCGCCTACATCCGGCATCGCTTGCGAGTCATTGCTAGACTTCCGCAAGACATAAACGCCTGAGCCGACCCGAATATCCAACATGCCGACCGCTTCCAGCGCAATCTGCGCTTCACGAACAGTAACGCGGCTGACGCCAAGATCTTCCGCCAAATCCCGCTCGCCCGGCAAACGGCTCCCTGGCGGATAAGCCCCTTGTTGCACCAGCTCTTTGATACGCTCCGCTACAGAATGATAAAGTCGCTTTTCAGACATGATCGCAATTGCCTATCCTCGCGGCGAGCGCCGCAAACTTTCATAGGTTATATCAATTCTGCATACCAATTTCTAGTTGAATTTGAATGAACAGGCGCAACACCGAAAGGAAAAAAACGACCCGCTGACATTCGGGAGGAATGAAGTCAACGGGCCGCGTTAGGGGTCAATCCCAGTCCTTAGAGCAAGAGGACCGACCAATCTAGTTGCGCGTCGATCGGTGACTCACACCACCGATCTAACGACTTTTTGCTTAGTATTTGAAACTTGCGCCAAAGATAATTCTGCGATCGGTGATACCTTCGTAGCACAACAACGCGTTGTTATTTACACAAAATACATCTTGACTAGATTTCGTCAGATTGACCGCCTCTACGTTAAGGGTGAATTGGTCAGTGACGTTATAGCTTATGCTGCCGTTTAGCTGCCCTCTGGACTCGACGACACCTCTGAAACCCAGTGGATCAAACACCCTACCGGTACCCGGCAGATCATCCGTCCTAAACGAACTCCGCCATGTATAACGCATCCGGGCTGATAGACCATATTTCTCGTAATATCCTGTCACATTATAAGCGTTTCTAGAAAGATTTAAGAGAGTAGCGGTTTCACGCTGTACCGGATTTACGTTCGGATCAAACCCTTGCGCCGCAAAGATCGCCTGAGCCCGGCTTCCTGCAATATCGGTGAAACCAGAATCGTTCTTTTCCCATTGGTGGGTGTAATTAGCGGTGACACCAAAGCCAGAGGCCCAACCCAGTCTATCTTCAAAGGCGCCAAGGTTATATTGGAACGCGACCTCGATACCTTGTTGAGTGGTTGTGCCGTCTGAATTAAACGGGAATTGATTTCCGACGCAGACACCTGTCTCGCCGTTACCAAAAATACCGGCTTCCGTGCCCGCAGAGAAAATACCACCGCCTTCGCAGTCAGGACCGATAGTGTCACGCGTATTTGGCGCGATCACACCCGGGTCGCCCGGTCCGCCTGGCTCATCAATAGTCGTTCCAAATAACCCGCTACGTTCTTTGCGGAAATAACCCACACTGAAGACGGCTTCAGGCGCAAAATACCACGACGCTGAAACGTCAAAAGCGTCAATCTCTTCGGGTCGCAAGTCAGGATTGCCAGCTTCAGAGTTACTATTGACGCCGCCAGCATTCGGGAACTCTCGCGCAGATGATATGTTGGCAAAGCCGGGGCGATTAATTTCTCTGGAATAGGACGCGCGCAGAACAACGTCATCTGTTGCATCCAAGGAGAGGTTCACACGGGGTAAGAAGTGGTCATAATTGCTATCAACGGTCGTCAAGACGGCGCCGCCAACGTCGATCACATTGGCCGTCGACGCAATTGACGTCCTGACATAGCGCAGACCCGCATTTCCGCGGAACCTTCCACTTTCAAAATTCACCTGCCCGTAAATGGCATTTGTTTTTTCTTGAATATCAAAGAAAGCACTATCCTGCGACACCAGCTCAGAGGTGAAGATTGGCGATAGGCCCTGGGCCGCCGCCGCCGCATTGATCGCATCTATCGTTGTTTGCGGGTCTTCAGCGATGTTTGGGTTTACGTGCAATAAATCCCGAACGAACAAATCGCTATTCGTACCGTCTCCAAAGTTGTCAGGAATCGGTGTGAGGAGTTGCGCAATAGCACCGGCATTCAAACTGTTCGCGAGTGAGCTGGAACCGCTCGTAGACCCTTGCCTGTTGTCTCTAAGGGTCGTGCGATTACTATAGCGATATCCAACATCAACAGAGTTTATAAAGGATATGCGCGCGTCAGTAAGATCGTATGAGGTGTCCAGACGAAATGCGTTTTCCTCATTTTCCTGAATATTTTCGCTGTACCCAGGGCTACCATCAAACACATAGTTATTTGCATCTAACAATTGATCTACTGTTGGCGCAAATGGATCGTCGAAATTGATGCCGAAGGAATTTCCTTCGCTGAAGTCGAAAATAATCGGGATGCCATTTTCATCCCTGGTGGTTGTCGCCGAGTTTGGATTAATAAAATTAAGCGTTGTTTCCAGGCGTGGATTGATTGTCTCCGATGACACTCTGGCGTATTCGGCTGCTACACTTAGCCGGCCTGATTCCCACTCTGCCCCACCTATAAGAACATCACTCTCTGTTAGACGAGAACTGTTATCACTGGACGCACGCAGGAATGGCGCACCCCGTGAATCAAAAGGCTCCGTCCCTTGAAATGGCGTAAAGGTTCCTGCCGTGACGGCTTGAATACTGCCAAGATCTTGGCCTGTCGCGTCGAGCCCTAAATCGAAAGTGTCAAAGGCTGTGAAGTTGATATTGCTATCTCTCGTGGCAGGATCCCCAGCACCTGGCTGCCCATCACCATTCAGCCGACTAACGTTAGAAAACTGCGCTCTTGAACCTGCTCTTCGGCGGGTTTGATCTGTATAAATATAATCCGCATAAAGCTTTAGATTAGAACTAGGCCGATACTCCAGTGAGCCCGCCAGGTTAATTGTCTCAAAATCTTCTGTCCTTTGAACCTGGTTCAGGAACTGGACCCCGAGAAAATGTGTGGCCCCGGCTGGGCACGAGCTTGGCGTGTCGATAGCCGTACATGTCGTTAAATTATCGCGGTCAACACGTGGGCGGAAAGACGTGTTGCTTGATTGGGTATAACTGCCGCTCAACACAAAACCGAATTCGCCGCCGCCATATGTTTCCCATTTTTTACCTGCAGCGCCTGATATTCTTGGCTGAAGGCCCTCAGTGGAGAGGCTGCTGTCTTCGGCTTGGGCGCGTAAGCTCAAAAGAGGTTTGTTCAAGTCTAACGGGCGGATCGTTCTCAGGTTAATCGTACCGCCAACTGATCCTTCAATCGTTTTTGCTTCCGGCGCCTTGATAACTTCAACGCCAGCGATGATGGATGGATTGAGGTCTTCAAAGTTGATACCGGTACGTCCATTACCGGCGCCAACCGATGAAACGCCATTGATTTCGAGCCGGTTACTACCTGTACCCCGGATTTGAACACCCGTACCCACGCCTTCTTCGCGAGTAATCTGAACGCCAGTGATGTTTTCCAGAACTTCGGCGAGGTTTTGATCCGGCAGCTTACCGATATCTTCCGCCAGGATGACCTCAACGAGGCTTGGCGCTTGGCGCTTTTCATCAAGCGCGTTCGCAAGCGAGGCGCGAATGCCTTGAACAACGATTTGGTCTTCGACTTCGTCGTCTTGCGCAAAGGCCTGATTGGCTGTGAGCAGCAAGACGGGCGCAAGCGCCGACGTCAGCAATAGCTCACGACGTTTTTCATATTGGCGTCGGCATTCTTTTGATAGTGCGGTTTTTGGCTGATTCATATGACCCCTCCCATGGCGTCGGTTATTATTATTATGGGCAATCTCGACCAATATCGTGCAATCTGTCAATCAATAATTTATGCCAGTATGTCTTTTTTGGTATATCTAATTGGTATATTTCAAATTTCGACGGGCCCGATGACGCGGCTTTTCATAGATATTTCATATAGATAATTGGCAAGGCAGCGCTTGTTGCGGGAAAACAACGTCACAGTGAATTTGAAGGCGGCGAGCATTCTTACGCCCCGGAAAAGCTGACGGGGTACATATTACCCTGAAGATAAGCCGATCCGAAAATCTCAGAAGGCGTGATTCATCGGGCGCTTACGACTAATCGGTGGACTTTCCGCCATATCCTGCGTTTCATCATGCAGAAGGATGGTAGTGGAACGATAGCGGAACCAACTAGGGTTTATGAGACGTATCGCGCACTTATCCGGCTAAGCCGGCTACTCGCTCAACACCTGTCCGGAGCCTATTTTTGTGTTTGGGTTAATGGCTACGGCCACTATCATTGATTGGCGAACCATAGCGCCAAAGGAATTCTGGGCATCGACGTCGACGGTCACAATGTAATCGCAGCGCGCCTGTGCATCCCCAACCAATTGCGTATGGTAGTTTGAAAACTTCGCGCTACGTGGCGCTTTAAGCGCTTTCTTAATCGCCTTCTTTGCGGTGTTATGTGTAAGCCAGTCAGAAATTCGTTGTGTACAATTTCCATCACCAACACCGCCCGCCAGAGCTGCAATTTTCTCTTCCTCTTGTTTATCCATCGCGTCGTAATGGGCAACTTTTGATTTGTAACGAACATTGTCAGGGTCCAGAGCAAGCAACTGGCGGTATACCGTGAGCGTCCGTTGGACCCGCCCTTACGCAAGGGCGCGGGGCCGTCGTAGATGTCCACTTGTTTTAGTGTACACTAAGCGGGTGGATTATGGTCACACGACGCAAGCGTCGCAGTTGGTCAGATGATGAGAAGCGCGAGATTTGCCAGCAAACGATGGTGCCTGGCGTTTCTATTGCGCAAGTAGCGCGCCGTTACGCGACGAACGCGAACCAGATACACAATCGGCTGAAGGATGAACGTTTCGCGCCGGCGACGGAGGCGGAACCTGAGGGTTCCTTCGTTGAACTCGATGTGACGGCGCACGCCGCGCCGAGTTCAAGTTACCCTTCGCCCGCTGTTTCCTCTCTGGACGGCCCCGTTACTGCGGCACGCGTTGATCTCACGTTATCTGATGGCCGCCGTATCCTGATTGAAGGGCCCATGGCGCTGTCGGCGATTGTCGGGCTGGTTGAAGGACTTGGTTCTTGATCCCGGTTCCATCAAACACGCGGGTTTGGCTTGCGGCCGGCGTGACCGACATGCGGCGCGGTTTCAACACGCTCGCTGCGCAGGCCGAAAAGGTCCTGACGGAAGACCCATACTCTTGGCACTTGTTTGTGTTCCGGGGGCGTGGCGGCGATCTCCTCAAAATCATCTGGTGGGACCTGCAAGGAGCCTGTCTGTTCTCCAATCGCCTGGAGAAAAGCCGGTTTGTCTGGCCCGCCGCCAAGGACGGAAAGATCAGCATCACGCCGGCGCAGCTATCCATGCTGCTGGAAGGCACCGACTGGCGCATGCCGCAGAAGACGTGGCGTCCGCTGAAGGTAGGATAAACAGCGCCTTCTGTTTGGTTTCGGGATTCCTTGGGAATGCGAAACACCGTACAAGAACAATATGCTAAAGGACTTTGACGCAGCGCTAGACGATCCCGCTGAACTGAAGGCGGCGAACAAGCTCCTCGCCGACGAGGTCAAGGCCCTGACGCTTAAAGTGGAGCAACTTCAGCACCAGCTCCATGGCCACAATCGGCATCGCTTCGGATCAAAATCAGAAAGCGCTGATCAGCTCAATCTGACATTCGAAGAAGACGAACAGATTGCCGAGGCTGCTGAAAAGCCGAGGCATGAAGCGACCGAAGTGAGTGACAAGCCACCCCGCCAGCACAGCCGCAAACCGTTACCCGGTCATCTCGATCGGCATGAACAAGTAATCTCGCCTGGCGCTGAATGTGGTGCTTGTGGCAGCACTCTGAAGATCGTTGGCAAGGATGTCACCGAAGAGCTGGAATATGTTCCGGGTCGCTTTGTCGTGAACAGGATCGTCCGCCCTCGCATGGCTTGCAAGGTTTGTGAGACCTTTGCGCAGTCGCCTTTGCCGTCGCGGCCCATTGAACGCGGCAGGCCGGGACCAGGGCTATTGGCCCATGTTCTCGTGTCAAAGTATGCGGACCACCTGCCGTTGTATCGGCAATCTCAAATCTACGCCCGCGAAGGCGTTGATCTTGATCGCTCCACCATGGCGTCAAACGTATACGTTTGACGGGTTGGACGTTCCACGGCGCTTCTCGAGCCACTCGCGGAACGTATTGGCCATGTCGTCCGCGACGGACAAACGTTGTTTGCGGATGATACACCCGTGAAGATGCAGGCCCCGGGCCTCAAGAGAACCAGGACCGCCAGGGTTTGGACCTATGTGCGCGACGAGCGGCCATGGTCGGGGCCTGCGCCGCCCTGCGTCTGGTATCAGTTCACGATTGACCGCAAAGGCGCGCATCCCGTGGATCACCTCGCAGGATACAAGGGCGTTGTGCATGCGGATGGCTTTGCCGGATTCAACGGCCTGTTCGGCAAGGACAAGGCCGAGGAGCAAGCCTGCCTTGCCCATGTGAGACGCAAGTTCGTCGATGTGTTCACCGCGCAGGGTTCGTCCATTGCTGAGGAAGCCATTCGTCGGATCGCCGAACTCTACGCCATCGAGAAAGAAGCGCGCGGGCTGCCCCCGGAAGAACGGGCCGCGATCAGAATAGACCGAGCAAAGCCAGCCTTCGATGCGCTGGAAAGCTGGCTGGCAGCACAGCTACCGAACATCTCCGGTAAATCGCCTCTCGCTAGTGCGATCCGCTATGCCCTTGGCCGATTGCCCAAAGCTCGGCCCTATCTCAGCAATGGTCATCTGGAAGCGGATAACAACGCCGCCGAGAGAGCCGTGAAGCCCGTGGCTTTAGGGCGCAAAAACTGGCTCTTTGCTGGCTCGGAGGGCGGCGGCAACGCCATGGCGATCGCCTTCACCCTCATCGAAACCGCCAAGCTCAACAATGTCGATCCGCAGGCCTGGCTCACCTGGGTGCTCGGCCAAATTGCAGACCACAAAATCACCCGCCTCGACGAACTCATGCCCTGGCATTACGCTGCACAAGCAGCGTAACTGACGTCCCTCGGGCGCGTTAGGCCGCGTTCAACGGACGGCTACCTTAGTCCATGCTATCGCAGACTTTCCGTTAAGCGGGCGTGACCACTAGGCGGCAAACGGGCAATGAGAAAACGGCCGCGTCGTCAGCCGTTTCTGCGAACATTGCCTCGACTTCTTTGAGCAGCCTAGCGCGGGCGTCGGGCGGCAAGATGAAGGCGGCGTAGAAAAAGCCGACGGCTTCCTCCGCGATTTCATGCTTTGGTCCTTCCAGCACAAACACGGACCTTTCAGTACGAACCTCGGCGGTCTTGAAGACACTGCGCGCCAGCTTTTCAAGCGACTGCGGGTCGCGTGTCCGCGGATCGCCGAGGCTTAAATCGCCATAGTTGGGAAGTTCTTTGCTGACGTACTTAAAGACTAAGTCGTTGATCTCAGCATAGCCTGGCGCGTCCATTGGATCGCCGTCGACCACAGCCGCAAAGACGCCGCCCGTCGCAAGCACACGTTCCACTTCCCGCAGCACGGGCTCCACAGGGTTCATCAACGTTAAGGCCCAATGGCACAGTACCGCGTCGAGCGTCGCGTCGTCGGCAAAACTCAAATCCTGCGCGAGGCCTTCAATCAATAGGACGCCTTCTCCCGCAAGCCGCTCTTCCGCCAGCCTCAACTCGGCGGCGCTCATGTCGATGCCCGTCAGGGTCTGAGCGTCGGGGAAACGATCGCGGCAAAGCGACAGGAGATAGCCGCTGCCGCAGGCAAGGTCCAACATGCGTCGGTGACATGAAGGCTCCACGACGTCGCACAGCCATTCGTAAGACGTGCGTCCTTCGGCGTCTTTGCACTTCGTCGCGCACCCTTCCGTGAAGCCTGGATGCAGTCGGTGGGCTTCCAAGAGGTGCTCGCGCAAAGACGCGTCGCAGGGCGCCTCGGACTTCTCAAGAGCGTCTGTCCACGACGTTTTCAAGGCGTTTCGACTTTTCATAGGATATCATCTGTTAGCGAATGAAGTGGTGGCGGCCGCCAGCGCAAGCTGTCTTCCAGGAGGGCCAAAGAAACTGCGGCCGCGGCGGCGGCGGCGCACATCGCCCGCAACTGCGCGTCGAGGCCGACCCCTGCGTCCAGCGCGACGCCGATGAGCGCCGGGCCGACCGCGCTCGATAAGACCATCGCACTCACCGCGGCGGCGCGGATCGCCCCGAGATGGCCCGTGCCGTAGAGTTCGCTCCAGATCGACGTGTAGACGATCGTCGCGGCGCCGGCCGTCGCTCCCATCATAGCCATGAAGAGAGCCGCGACGACGAAATTATCCGTAAGCGATAGGAACAAGAGCCCGAAAGACAGTGGAAGAAGGAAGTAGGGTAAGACCCGTCGGGTTCCCACAGCGTCGACGATCCGGCCACAGACGAGACCGGCCGTGATTGAGGCGATGGCGTACAAGGGGAACAGGGCCGAAAAGGCGGTGAGCGTCCACCGTTTTACGTCGACAAGGTGCGCCTGGTGAAAAAGGACGCTTGTGATGATGAACGGCGTTGCAAGGAGCCCCGGCGCGAGTGCGTAGAACCGCCAGTCGCGCAGTGCGTCGTGTCGCCGCCAGGAGGGTCGAGCGCGGCTGTTTTCGTCGCCGCTTCCTCCGTTTTGTTGGTGAAGGTCTGATATTGGAATAACGGCTTCAGCTTGTCTGGCGAGAAGGAATATCGCCGGCGCGAGCAAGATGACGACAAGTCCCGCGACGCCAATCCATGCCGTACGCCAGCCATAGGCGGCCGCGACACTTGTGGCGAGGATCGGCAATACGGCCTCGCCGATCGGAAAGCCAAGCATCGCCACGCCGAGCGCGCGGCCGCGGGCAGCGTCGAACCATTTCGCCATCATCGTCATGGCGAGATGGCTCAGAAGCCCCTGCCCCAGGACGCGCATCGCGAACAGGCCGATCCCTAGGGCAAAGGCGCTTGCCGCTGAGCTCAGCCAGACCGACGCTAGCGCCGTCAGTACAAGGAGGGTGGTGGCGATTTGCGAGGGCGGGGCCTGGTCGACGATCTTGCCAAGCCACAGAAGGCTCGCCGCGCTCGCTAACGTCGCTGCGGCGTACACCGCGCCGAACGCTCCGTGGCTTAGGTTGAAGGCTTCGCGCCAGACCCCGCCAAAAAGGGAGAGAAAGAACGTTTGGCCGAAGCTCGACGAGAAGGCGAGCATCGCGCCGACAGCGAGCGTAGGCGCGGCCCTCCGAACGAAACGCCAGGTCGGCTCGGCCGGGTCGCCGGAGGTAGGAGGCCCAGCGTCGCTCGCCGGAGCGTCTTGTGCGGTCATGGGAGGATCGAGATCAGCGCGACGCGTTGTTTAAACCGCCAGACGCCGTCCTCCCGGCAGTCTTCGAGGTATCCCTCAAGACCTTCGGCTCGCTCCATCTCGGCAAGCGTCACCCTGTCGTCGAAGACGCAGCGCTGCAGATAGCCTTCGACGACGACGCGTTCGTCTTCGCGCGCACCGTTCTCATAGGCGATCTCGTCGACCGTGAAAGAGGCGCCGATCTCCCGCAAGGCGGCTACCACGTCTTCCGCCGACACGAACGGCGTTTCATCGGCGCGGTCGAAGGCCGACAGAAAAAGCCGCTGGAACTTAATGTAGTGAGCGTCTTCAAACGCATGCGCTATAAAGCCTTCCCCAGCGCAGGCGTCGACGAAGCGCCGCAAGGCGGGCGCCAACTCAGCGGCAGGCAGGGCGTAAAGGGCGTGCGTCGCCCAAACGATGTCGAACGCGCCCTTCGGGCAGTGGAGCTCCTGTAGCGTCGTCTCGAATTCCGTAGAAGGATGAAACGGCGCCGCCAATGCGGCGCGCGCTTCGTCGATCGAGAAGCGTGAGGGATCTAGGAGCGCGTAGTCGATCGGTGCGAGGTCGGCGCCGTCGACGCCAGCGTATAAGTTAAGCGCCGTTGGAAATTTGCCCGACCCGCAGGCGACATCGAGGATGCTCGGGCGCCGCCCGTCCACGCCGTCCGCCTTTCCTTTCAACCAAGCAGGCCAGTCGCGCGCTTCGGCGAGGTGGCGGTAGTCGACGGAGGCGATTTCGTAGAACCGCTCCATTTCGGCTCTGCCTTCCTCGCTCCAGTGCTCGCAACTGCGGTCGAACGTGTCAGACGCCATTTTCGCCACGGCCCTCTTTCGATTCCATTGACTGGCGCCAGTCGCCGCTAGGCGGCCAGCATACAGGGTTAACCGGGCTCGCTGCAGGCTCGCCGGGTTCGACGCCAGGCAGGAATTTCCGCCAATCGCCGGAGACCATCGTCGGGGCGTCCATCACCCTCGCACCGTCCGCATAGAATGTGTTGGCGAGCGCGCAGCGGCTGAGGCGCGTTTCGTTGGGGCCAGCAGTATGAAAGCTGAGATTGTGGTGGAAGCTCACCTCGCCGACGGCGAAGGGCCCGTCGTCGACGTCGACGGCCAACTCGTCAATGATCTCTGCCACGCGTCGATCGTAACTCGTATCGGCCTTGCTGAACGGCACGTCGGCGACTAGACGCCATGTTTCCATGCCCTTTGCAAAGGCAAGCGGGCCCATCGCTTCAGGGATCGCCTGCGCGGCGATCCAAGCCGTCACGACGTCGTCGGTGGCAAGCGGAAAATGATGGTCGTCATAGTGCCAGGGAGTTCGGCCGCAGCCCGGCTCCTTCGAAAGAAGGTTATCATGGTAAAGGCGAATTCTTTCGACGCCGAGCAGATCGGCGCAGATTTTTCCAATCCGGGGACTGAGGACGAAAAGCCGGATGACGGGGTTTTCTAGCCAGATCATCTCCGCGGAGTAGAAGCGCCGCCCCGGTTCCGGCGGCTCGCCGTCGCTGCGGTTCGCGCGACCGCCGGCATCGAGCTCTACGCCGAATGTCGTCTCTAGAACGGCGACGACCTCCCGACGGAGCGCGACGACTGCGCCAGGCGACAAGACGCCGGGAAGTTTCACGTAGCCTTCGGCGCGGAACTGGTCGCACGCGTCTGGAGAGAGCGGGTATGGGGTTTCCAGTTCGTCCTTGAGGGCGTTCAGCTCAAGCGGCGTCACGTGGAATGGATGGGGGTCGAGCGCGACGTATTTTGGTGATCTCCGCAAGCGATCGCTTAAACTCGATCGAATAACCTTATCAGCGGCGGCCCTATTATGCGCCAGGCCGACATACCAGTCCCACCATGCCTGGTTATCGGATTCCCAAGGGCTCGATACGTCGTAACTTTGCGCCGACGGAGGACTTACTATTGCGGGCGTCTTCGCAAGGTCGCGCCTGTCTGCCGAGATAGCCAAGGTCTCCTTCAAGTGGATCACGGCGTACCATAACAACCCGCCACGTCATGGTAGGCTCTATCCTCTACAACGACGTCAATGCAACTGCGACACTCCCGCTTTAGGCACGGCTGCTATCAGGGAGTGGTCCGCAAAGGTCGGCGCGAAGACGCTCTACATCGAACCAGGAAGTCCGTGGGAGAACGGATACAATGAGTCCTTCAACGGTAGGCTGAGAGACGAATGCCTGAACGTTGAACTGTTCAACAATTTAATGGAGGCCAAAATCGTCATCGAGCACTGGCGAAGACAATACAACACGATCCGTCCGCACTCGTCGCTACGATACAGACCGCCAGCGCCAGAAACACTCCAGGCGGCCGATCCAGCCTCCGCTGTGGGGAGGCTGGATCGGCCTTCCATCGAAAGTGATCTCATGGTTACATAAAAACTGGCTGCGCCACCGGGGTTTCGTCACCCGCATCGCTGATCACCCCATAAACAAAATCGACGAACTCCTGCCGTGGAAGTTTGAGCCCGCAAGCTAACGGCGGTCATGGCCGGACGGTTACGACGAGGACGGCGAAGTCTCGCCAGAAGATGACAACGCGTTTTAAAGGCCGCACGACAGCAATGTGGTCTTTCCCTAATTTCGTGGACACCTAGGAAAGGGAGTATTGTCTCCCAGGAGGTGTTTGACGACGAAACGCAAGCCTTACAAGCGGTACAGCGCAGAGTTCAAGAAAGAGGCTATACGACGAGCGAATGCATATAGTTGTCTCGCTGCCAACTTAAGGCAATTTAAATGAGGTGTAGTATGTTAGGCGTTGTCACTGTCGCGGATGATGATGCCCTATCAGCGCTAAACTCTAGATGCATTCGTAATATGCATTGACGATGTTAACGCTGCGGGGGTCATTTAAAATTTCCGTACCCATTTTATTGGGCGTGTAGGCGAGGCCATAACCCTTTCCAGGGTGTCCCATCGCAAAGGATCCGCCCCATCCGGTATGACCAAATGCGTCTGGATCAGGTCCATAAATGTTTAGCGGCCCGCTGCGTAAAAATCCGCAAGCCCAATCCATTGGAAATGTTAAGACTGCATCAGTACCAACAATTTGAGATGAAATCGCAGATGACCGTGTGCTTGTACCGACAAAGTCCGCACCTGCGATTGTCCCATCGCCGGCAACGCCCGCATAAAGTTTGGCAAGCGCAGGCGTGGTTGCATGTCCATTCGCGGCAGGAATTTCTGCAGCGCGCCATTCGGGTGTGTTTGCAACATTTGGATCCAAAATTGGGTTCGACAAGGTTGCTTGCTGAACCTTATCTAACTCCATTTCGAACATCGAACTGCTGGTAAAATCGGTTGGCGGATAGATCTGAGCCACACGTTCCAGCGCGTCATCCTCCAGGCCAATGCTCAAATCCAGGTTTAATTGAACACATAACTCCCGGCGAACAAATTCCTTCAAGGAAACGCCCACCGTTCTTTTCATAAGCGATGATATCAAAAAGCCTGACGTCATGGCATGATATCCTGATTTGGTTCCTGGCGACCAAAATGGCTCTTGCGCGATTAATGTTTCTGCAGCGCGATCCAGATCATAAAATATGGTGACGTCAACAGGCGCTGCGAAACCGCAAAGCCCCGCCTGATGCGATAGCAGACCAGCAATCGTTACATTTTCCAGACCGTTGCCGGTAAACTCAGGCCAGTAGTGCGAAACCAGGTCTGTGTATTGGAAATGGCCCAGCTCAACAGCGCGGGCGACACAGGCCGCTGTGACGCCTTTCGTTGTTGACCACACATTGACCATGCTATTTTCAGCCCATGGAATTTCTTGTTCCACATTAGCAAGGCCGCCCCAAAGATGGACAAGGATTTCATCTCCATGACATATCGAGACGCTCGCGCCAATCTCTCCATCATCCTGAAAATTCTTGATAAAAGCATTCTTAATAGCCGCAAACTGGGGTGCGCAAAATCCGTTGATGATCGGCTCGACTTTATTGTCAGCAAGTATGGCGTTTTCCATTGTCATTAATCCTGTGTCCGCTCGGCTTAATGAGACTTATCTCGATTTAAATTTTTTTCAGTTGCTTAAAACCTAACCGTGGCTTCAAAACCAAAAGTTCTTGGCCGGTTCACACTTCCAAGCAGCGGAATAATGTCCAATGCGCCGTCTGCTGCAAGAACCGGTAACCCTGGATTGCCGTCAAGAGATTGGAATTCCAGGTCATTGGTTAGGTTGTTCACATAGCCGACGATTGACCAATTATCATGTTCAAAGCCGAGGCGAAAATTCAATATTGTCAGCGGTTCCAGTAGGGATGACGGGAAATTTTGAACCGTTGAAAACCGTTCATCAATAAACTGGAAGCTTGTATTGCCGATTAAGGACAAGCCAGAGTCACCAAGAGGGTATTTTACATCGGCGCCCGCTGAGAATGAAAATTCAGGTGTGTTCGCAGTCCGGCTGCCGTCGAGAATATCTGCCTCAAAGCCAAACGCTGCTGCAGCGGGAACAATCAAGGCGTCTTCAGTAAAGGTTGCGTCCGTATAGGCTCCAGATAAGAATAGGGACAGGTAATCATTTGGTTTCCAGAAAATCTCTTGTTCGATCCCAAATATTTCAACGTCAGGCCCGTTTGTTGCGAACAACAATGGTGACGCAGACTGAACTTGTTGACCGTCGAAGGAAGTGAAGTACACTGAGCTATTGGAGGTCAACGCCCAACCAAAAAGCGATGCTTTAACACCCCCTTCAAAAGTAAGAACGTCGTCTTCATCAAACGTCCGCGCCGCCGCAAATGCAGGCAAAAATGCAGCGGGGTCGACTGCTGCCGCCGCTGATGCGATTGAAAATGAAGACGACGCGGGGTTCAAACCACCATTGCGCACCCCGGTAGATGCGCTGGCGTAAAGCAAGATATCATCGGTTGCTTTAAACTCGATGACACCGCGCGGTAAGAAGCGATTAAGGGTAAATGTTTCAGCCAGCGGTAATCCGGAAGCCACAACCAAACCAGCCGTATCAAGAGCCACGAAAGGTGGTTCAATTGCAAATGGTCCGCCACCAAACGGCGCCTGTGATGCCAGCGTCTCCGATGTAATCCGTTCATTGACAAAACGAACGCCCCCAATCAGACGAAGGCGATCCGTCAGATCATAAGTCAATTCGACAAAGCCCGAAAACTGCCGGGTATCAATCAGCGTTTCCTCAACAATGAGTGTGTCACTACCTGCCGGCATAACGACAAAGTCGCCAAACTCCGGCGCGGAAGAGTTTATGCTGAGATCGAGCGCGGTATCCTGGAAGAAAAATCCGCTGACAAAGTTTAATGGGCCATCGAATTTTGAAACAAATCGAAACTCTTGCGTGATGTTTCTATCGTCAGATAAGAATTCTTGAGATACGGACAATGGCGCCGGCAAAAAGGCGCCGAACGCCGCCGCTGTCAGCGGTTCGAATGACGTGAAATTTCTATTGCGGCTGTAAAAGCCGGTGATCGATGTGGCCTCGATATTACCAAAATCATAAGTCAGCCTTCCGCTGATGAGCGTGAAGTCATCCTCTGTAAACCCGTCAGTAGGTACAAATGATTGCAGTGACTCCGCTGGCAATAACGTCGCTGGCGGTAAAAACGGCGTCACGAAATTATTCTCACCCAGATCATCACGGCCAATAAAGGCTGTAAGGCGCGCGGAGAACTGATCTGTTGGCTCGTACAAAACAACGGCACGCCCGCTCAATGACTCATACGTGTTGATATCTTCTTGTCCGAGAATAGGGTTGTCGATGAAACCGTCATCATCCCGGTAGTTGATAACGCCACGTATACCGAGGACATCGGGTACGAGAATTAGGCTGGACGCTGCTGATACGCTGTAATTAACACCGCCGCCATCTGTGAAGGAGACCCCTGATTTGATTATACTGTCATTTATCGTGCCACCATCAAGGTCAGGACTTTTCGTAAAGTATCGAATTGTGCCGCCCACTGATCCCTCACCGAATAATGTCGGTTGTGGACCACGCAAAACTTCAACGCGTTCAAAATCGAAATAATTATAATCTCGCTGACTGCCAGTAGACGCCGCAACCGGAATTTCATCCAAGAACTGACTAATGAGGGGGCTAACGCCGCCATTATCACTCAAAGTCGGGAGGACACCATTAGAGACGCCGCGAATGCTCGGGTCATTTTGGTTAGGGCCGCGATCAATCAGATCCAGTCCGACTGTACGCCGAGCAATGTCATCAAAATCGGTAATCCCCTCGCGGGCTATATCATCCCCCGAAATAGCGGAGATACTGGCTCCGAGGTCCTGGACGCTCTCTTCTCGGAACCGGGCCGTTACAACGATAATATCTTGGGTTAGAGTTGACGCTTCATCATCATCGCCCGTTTGTGCCATAGCTGGCATGGCTGTTGACAGCGCACAAACAGCGCTGGCTGTGACGCGTTTTATCTTAAGTGGCTTAATTGACATTTCCGCCTCCCGGTTGCTTGGCGAAAATCTTTTTTTAATTTTACCGCCTAATTTTGTTTGCAAATAGACAAAATAGCGGTTTTCGACCATGACACTTTCAATGCATCATAATTGACATTTTCGGTCGTTAGGCGAGTTTTGACTAAAAGGAACTATTGATTTTGCGATACTCGCCGGGTGGAATTTTGAACTGACGACGAAACGCACGCGCAAAGCTTGACGCCTCCGAATAGCCCAAATCATCGGCAATCTCATCAACTGGAAGAGCGGTGTACATAAGCAAAAACTGTGCGCGTTCCATTAGAACTTGGGTTCGTATTTCGGAAAACGATACCCCCTCATCGACAAGTTTGCGCCGCAACACTGTTTCGCTGATACCGAGCCTAGCGGCAATTTGGTTTGCGCTTTGCAACCGTATCTGCAATATACGACGGATTCGGATATTGAGTGCACCCTTGTTATCGAAGCCGTCGATGCCTTCATATCGGCGCCGCAGCAAGCGGGCAACAATCTGTTGTAGGATGTCTGGTTCGTAGTTTTGCCGGCGCGGCCAGTTCATAACTTTTGCGCTGAAGCGTAATTCACAAGCGTCTTCATCAAAAAAAACCGGTGCGGCTAAGAAACCATGGATATCATCTTCGGGTGCATATCTTTTTCGCCTTAAAGAAACGCGCTCGATCGGAAAATCGGCATCGACGAACCAACAAGTAAATATGTGAAAGGCAATTAAGGCGTTTTCCTCAGAAAAGTATGCGCTTTTGCGTTTGTTAATCGTACTTTTGACACCGACATAAGCAAACCCGTCACTCTCGCGATAGGCACACTTTAAATCGCTACGGGCGATATTGTAATAATCAAGAATTGTTTTTAGGGCCTCTCCGACTGTATCCTCATGCATCGCCAATCGGGCGGATAACTCAAAAAAACCGCTCTTCATTGGTTCAGCGCCAAGACCGTGCCCTTCGTCATCTCTCATTTGTATATTCGTGAGGAGCAACTGGAGGCATTCGGTGAATGTCAGCATCTTGCGTGAGTGCAACGTATCCTGCGGGATACCCGCTTCATTGAGCAATTCCTCAAAAGTAATGGCCTCTCGAGTCGCGAGTTTGAGTAGGTCCTTAATAAACGCTACTGGCATGCGTCCGACAGCAGTCATGATATGAGCTCGCTCGTGATGTAACTCTGTATACGTAAAACTGATATACCTTATTCCATTTCTGAATTTGGGCCAAACGGCTGGATCGCTGATAGCGGCTGGTGAGGCCGACTAGCCAGTAAACTGAAAACGACGAAATTCGTCGTGACTGACTGGCAAACTAGCGCGCAGTATATTGATTACTCGGTTTAGGCGTCCCTTGAAAACAACGTCTTTGTTGGGACTGACAAGTAGAAACGGTTCACCTTCAATCGCCGCGTCTTTGCGGGTGTTTATTCGCACAGACCAGCCGTAATGGCGGGCTAGTTTTTGTAGTGCTCGATACATCTTTTCTTCTTCGTCCATAGTGGCCTCTAAGGTTAGTGCTCCTTCTCCTTCCGGTTGTGCAAAGACCGCGCCATGCACGGCGGGAGAGAATGAGAACTATCTCATTCAGTGCTATTTATTATTTTCGAGATTTCTGGCCGCCACGCACGTTGTTCGGCCGGAAGCGGAGCGGGTGGAATTTAATAAATCTGTGGTATAGTCACGGCATGACCCAGATTGATGAAATTACACGGCACCAACTGACATCCGCGAAGTCAAAAGCATTTCCAACCGATGCCGAAGTGGCAGAATGGAACGCTCTTAGCGATGCTGAGAAGATGGCGATTGTTGAAGCTGACGAAGAAGCCGGATTTCAGAGCGGTTTTGCACCACATGAAACCGCCGCTGAACGTATCGCAAAAGCGCGGGCTAGTCGCGTTTCATAGGTCTTTAAGATCACAATATGACCTATAAACTCAGCCAGCGAGCTATCGCGGCTATCAATGAGATTATTTACTATACAGACGACAATTTCGGCGAGGCACAAACCGCTGACTATTTAGACGGTTTATATACCAGTTTTGAAGCCTCCAACCGACCCATCATCGCACATCCCCTCGATCAGCACAAAGATGAGTGAATCAGAGTTCGACCGCTTTGACCCGCCGTTTTTCAACAGTATCGGGCGACTTAAGTCACTTGCGACGAGCTTGACCACCGACTGCAAGGGATCAAACCCGGTCTTTCTGATTGAGTATGGACCCTAGTCGAGGCCGACCCGGCCTACGGTTGCGGCGCGCAACAATAGGGGATCGTAGGCGCGGCCCCTTTGGAACACGAGCTTCGTCCGCCGAATGTCCGTCATATTGAGATCCGGGGCACCTTCGACGATAAGAAGGTCAGCGGTGAAACCTCCGGCAATTCGCCCAGTCTCCCCGCCAATGCCCAAAAAGTCCGCTGCGTCTGATGTTGCCATTCGGATGACATCGAACGGGTCATGCCAATCGGCGAGTTCCACCATAATGTCTTGGTTCGAATAACCCGGGATGATCGGGAGATACATCGCGTCGGCACCCATCAACAACCGTCCGCCTGCGTCTCTAAAGCGGCGTTCGAATTTTCGGGCCTCATCCTTTTGGGAAAGGATATATAGCGGGTTTCCGCTCTCGGAGCGATTGCCCTCCTCCACGCCGATCTTTTCGAAGGCTACACGTTGCTCAATGGCGAAGACGGACCGTGCCTCTTCAGAGTGGTTGGCCCGCCGACCGCCACTTGGGGTGGTCACGAGCACAGTACCATTTTTGATCAGCGTCCGGATGAGGCTATCGGCCTCGCCTAACTGCTCACTCAATCGGAAGGGGTTTTCCCTATCGGTCCGGGATGGAAAGTCGCTGGAGCAAGATTCAAGCGCGTGCTCGATCGTGTCGATCCCCATTTCGGATGCTTCGGCACAGGAGACCTTGCCCAGATGTCCCGCGACATGAAGACCATGCTTGTGGGCCTCGTCGATCACGGCTTGCATCGCTTCGTGCCCCATGCCCGCATAGACTTTAATAGAGCTGACGTTGAAAGGAAGCTGCGAACGAACAAGGGCGCGACCTTCTTCCGCGGTTTCCGCGTAAAGGAGGATAGGCACGTCTGGTCCTTCGAGGATGGCACTCGTGACAAATGTCCGTGGACCGACAGCCTCTCCTGCATCGATCATTTTGGCGAGCTGTCCATCTAAGATGACGGCATCGGAACCTGCTGTCCGGATGGTCGTCACCCCGACGCTGAGCTGCAATTTCGGAATGGAGAAGGGGTGTGGATCCAAAATGATGAAATCATAGCCGCGAAACGGGCTGCTCATGTAACCGAAATGATCGTGGAGGTGGATGAGGCCGGGAAGGACCGTATGCCCCTCAAGGTTGATCACCGTAGCATCGTCTGGAACACTGATCCGTTGACCAATGGCTTCGATCTTCCCATCGGAGATCAAGATGTGCACACCCTCTAAGGCCGCATCGCTGGTCCCATCAAGGACCCGCACATTTTGCAGCAGAAAAGAGCCATCAGGGTGGGCCAAGAAGTCTTCAGGCAGGTTCGGAATTTCATCGGCGAAGCTGGCCGATGTTGTAGCTATGATGCTGATCAACGCCTTCATTAGTGTGCGGATCATTAAGGTTCACCTGTTCTGTTCTCGGCGTTGATTGTTTCCCACCCAGGCGCCGTCCGCAAGTCCGAACTGCAGGGCTGATGTGTCCGTCGCCGCAATACATTGCTTTCGAGCATCTGGCGATTGATCTCCCTGCCCTGCTCATCAAAGCACCGCGCCACAATCCTTCCGTTGTGGATGTCCATTTTCCGGCAGGTCAGAACCCGAGCGAGGTAAGCGCCCGATGCACTTCTCTTTTTAAGAGTTTAGCTCAATATTCCAGGGAAGAAATTCGCCGATTTTGTTGACCGGATGGGCGGCGATGCGGCTCAAGACAGTGCTTAAATAGGCCTGTGGATCAAGGCCGTTGAGCTTGGCGGTCTCAATGAGAGTATAGGCGGCGGCAGCGCGTTCGCCGCCCGCGTCTGAGCCGGCAAAGAGATAATTTTTGCGCCCCAGAGCGATGCATCGCATGGATCTCTCTGCATGATTGTTGTCGATTTCCAGGCGTCCATCACCAAGACAAACGCGCAGCCGTTTCATGCGCGTGAGACAATAGCGGATCGCACTGGCAAGCGCCGATTTGCCCGACAGCGCCGGTAATTGCGCCTTCAACCACTGCTCCAGTTCATCGAAAAGCGGCGTTGCATGCTCCATTCTGATTGCAGCACGGTCTTCTGGCGACTGGCCACGTGCTTGCTTTTCGACACCATAAAGTTTGGCGATGCGTTCCAAGGCCTCTCGCGCAATGGGAGAAGCATTGGCGGCATGAATGTCGAAGAATTTCCGACGCGCATGAGCAAGACACGCCACTTCCGTTATCTTGCCGCCGCGATAAAGTTCCTCGAACCCAGCATAACCGTCCGCATGCATGAAGCCCGAATAGGATTTAAGATGATCGCGCGGTCGCCTGCCTTTTCGATCCGGCGAGTAGCGATAAAGCGCCGCCGGCGGGGCCGGTCCATTCCAGTCGCCTTCATTGCGAAGATAAACCCAAAGCCTGCCGGTTTTGGTTCTGCCGGTTCCCGGCGCGAGCACTTTTATCGGGGTATCATCCGCATGAAGCGTATCGCCGCCCATGGCGTGTTCGCCGATCGCGTCAACGAGCGGCGCCATCAGCTCTGTTGAACGCTTCACCCAATCCACAAGGGTTGATTCCGACAGCTACACGCCTTCACGGGCGTAAATGCCGGACTGGCGATATAAGGGAAGATGATCGCAAAATTTACTGGTCAGCACATGGGCGAGCAAAGCAGGTCCCGGCTTTCCTTCCTTGCGCCCGATATTGTCCACTCAGTTCTCAACGGATCTGGCCCTGTCAGTCTGACTGCAGATCGCTTGCGTCGGCTATCGGGACTGCCGACATGTTGGCGAGAACAACAACAGCTGCTCAGCGACATCTGAGTCTCAACTTTAGTATTACAGTTGCTACACTAATATCTCTATACGGATTGATATCCGTACATGATCATGGAGATCTACCAAGCTCGTTAGTTGGTCGCCGAAAATAGCAGACAGAGACAAATGGCTGAAATCGCAGAACGAGCGGATTTAGAGACCGCAAACCACCGCTCACTACCGCCGATCTCCCCGCAACCCCGCATGGAATGGGGCTTTCACAGAAGGCGTCAGTTGGTCGTGAAAGTCGAAAGATTGAATGGTGGGCGCGCCAGTCCGCCGGCAACCAGTCTCAGGTGGCTGACTTCCCTGATAGTCAGGAATTTACAGGGAATTTTGCTATTTCGCCGATGCGATCGGTCGAATATAGGGAATTTCTGTCCTTAATTTCAGACGTTTAAGACGCAATTCCCTACCCCTAGCATCAGGGAAGTCTTCGATCGAAACAGGGAATTCAGATTGATGAACAGGGATCCGGTTTAAATACACTCGAACCGGGTAGTCCAATGGTTATAAGTCGAAAACTTAGGGTGCCCAGACGCCTGCGCAGTAGGCGTTGACAAAACATGCGGCTCCTTCCGAACTGCATGATCGGTGTAAGCCGCATCCGACCAATTCTCGTGCGGCAGCAATTATAATAAGCGGCGTAGACTGACGTGGAGCGGCTAGCTTAGTAGGTATCAAAAATAGATTTTTCGAGTTTAATTTAAACCCAAAACTTGCCATTCCTATCGTTACATTAACTTCCGCCAAATTGGATTTTCGCAGAGTATTTCAATCAACTTACAATCTTTTTTAACATCGGTCATTTAAAGTAAAGAGCGTCGTCTGCTCGAGTACTAATCTTAGTGCAAAGGACTTAATCAAAAGATGGTCCGCCAGCTTTTAAGCAATTCATAGCGCCCTTGAGGCCTATGACCACCCTTCACACTTAAATTTTCGATTCAATGTATAAAAAACAGGCAGCGCTAAGGCCCGATGGAATTAAGGTATGCAATCAATGAATCGAGATCAGCATCACTTCGGAGCCTGAACTGCTTCTTGGTGCCTGGCGCAAACTTATTGGGTGAGGTTAGGAAAAGACGCAAGTCTCGATCTGTCCAGACACCGTCCTTTGCCAATAGTCCGTCAGAGTACGAATACCCCTCAACGCTAGCGATCGAGCGACCAACCACCCCATATAAATGGGGCCCATAGCGCAGCTCTTCAGGGTCAAGCGCGTGACATGATGAACACTGACGAAAGACCACCTGCCCTCGCTGAATACTAGCTTCTTCCGAAGGTGTGTTCCCCGGGGCCTCGTTAGCACCAATTGCGCTTGCTTGCGACGAAGATATGGCGACGACTGAACTCATGAAGATCAGGAGTAGCCGGAGCAAAGCGCGACATCTGCTGTAAAGAACGGACCACACTTTCATTGAGCACCTTCATCGCGCATGTCACGTGCGGCTTTCTTAATGGCCTTGCGAATTCTTGTATAAGTTCCACAGCGGCAGATATTCGTCACCGCTTGCGCGATATCTTCATCGCTTGGGTCGTCATTGCCCCGCAGGAGATCAACGGCCGCCATAATTTGTCCCGCTTGGCAATATCCGCACTGCGGCACGTCTTCGTCAATCCAGGCTTGCTGCACCGGGTGCAACCCGTCATCTTTGGCAAGACCCTCGATTGTTCGCACGTCCGATCCATCGACCGCCGCCATGGGTACAACGCATGACCGTGTCGCAACGCCATTTAGATGAACGGTACAGGCGCCGCATTGGGCGATACCGCAACCGAATTTTGTCCCCTTCAGACCGGCGATTTCTCGAAGGTACCATAGAAGCGGCATCTCACTATCGCCGTCGAAGGTTTGCAACACGCCGTTAATTCTAAGCTGAACCATCAAATTATTCCTGAGACTGAAATTGATCTTACGCCTTGAGCTGGTCCGCAATTGGTAGACTGCGCATTCGTTTTCCGGTCGCAGCAAAAATTGCATTGGCAAGCGCAGGCATAAACGGGGGTAGACTAATCTCGCCCGTACCGGTCGGATAATCACGACGCGGAACAACGTGGACATCAATTTGTTTGGGCGCGCCATCCATGCGCATCATGCGGTATGTGTCGTAGTTTCTTTCGACGACTTGGCCGCCTTCAACATGAATTGCCTGTCGCCTCGCGACAGAAAGGCCGTCGACAATCCCACCTTCAATCTGGGCTTCGATCCCCAATATATTGACCGGCTGGCCGCAATCCACGGCGCTTACGACCCTGTCGACGGAAAAGTCACCGTCGGTGACGGTGACGTCCACAACATGGGCGCAGTATCCCCCAAACGTGAAGAAAGAGGCGATACCCCGCCCCCTTCCTTTAGAAAGCTTATGCCGTTGGTCCCATTCAGCCTTCTCCGCAGCGAGCCTCAGAACAACGGCGTTGCGTTGTGGGTCATAGGTTTCCGCTCCCCATCCGGGATAAGGCATCTCCGCCGTGTCGCCGAGAAGGCGAAGGCGATAGTCAAGCGGATCCTCGCCAAGCTCATGGGCGATTTCGTCCAGGAAGCATTCAATCATGAAGGCTTGGGTGTTGTGCCCAGGGCCTCGCCAGGGACCAAACCACATCCCTCGATCAACGCGAACAGAACGCACCCGAAAATCTTTGACAAGGCCCGCTGGCGCGACATCCGGATGGGCGCCGTGCCCCGCGATGAGTTGATCCCACGCGACGATGTCACCAGATGCATCAACGCCTGCGCGCATTCTGCTCAAGCCGGGTGGATTAAAGGCATCATGCTGAATATCGTCTTCACGCGTCCACATCACCTTGACGGGCTTTTGCAACTGATGGGACAGGAAAACCGCTTCGGAAACATAGTCTGGATCGAACTTTCGACCAAAGCCGCCGCCAAGGCGCGCGTTCTCAACACGCACATCCAGAACATCAAATCCAGCGATTTCCGCCGCGACTTTTGCCGGTCTGTCTGGGAACTGGTGAGAGGTTCGAATGAGCCGTTCTGAGGGCCGCATGTCGGCAACAGCGCTGTGAGGTTCCATGCAGACATGGGCTAACGCCTTAAAGAGATAGCGTCTCTCAAATGTCCTATCGGCTCGGCCAAGGGCGCTTTCGATGTCTCCGTCTTCCCGAAAGACACGGGCACCTTCTCCATCCGCGGCAAGAATACGGTCGTACTCTTCCTCAATCGCTGACGTGCTTTCGTCAGGATAAGGCCCCTTATCCCACTCAATGTTCAGTAAACGACGCGCCTTCAACGCTGACCAGAGTGTTTCAGCAACAACGGCGACAGCTCCGTGAAGATAAACCTCGGTCTGATTGTCGCCGCCGGGCCATCGCCTTGGGATTTCAATTACGTCCAGAACCCCAGCAACCTCGCGCGCCGCAGATGCGTCTACAGCAATCGGACCAGCGGACTGAAAGAACGGTGATCTCGCCAGCACAGCGTGGACCATTCCCGGGATCTCCTTATCGATCCCGAACACCGGCGCCCCTGTAACAAGATCTGTCGATCCCTTTATTCTGACCCGTGTTCCGATCAGCTTGAATGCCGACGGGTCTTTCAGCACTGGACTAACTGACGGTTCAAGACTGACGGCTTCTTCGATTAACTCCCCATAAGGTGCGCGCTGGCCCCGTCTCGGACCAATAACAAAACTATCTTCCGTACGCAGTTCTTCCCGCGATATCCGCCATCGCGCTGCCGCGGCACGGACCATTCTGTCCCGGATTTCGGCCCCAGCGTTACGCAGCAGCCCAAAGTTCCTGTTGACGCTTTGGCTGCCACCAGCTCCCTGGTAAGCGTGAGCAAAGTCGACGCCGCCGGTACCGCCGTTCCAGTTTGGTTCATCAGGCGCCAAACGCTTTAGAGAAAGTGGCATATACTCGATACTGACCCTATCCCAGTCTGCGTCCATTTCTTCAGCGATGACCAACGGCATCGACGTGAAGGTTCCCTGCCCCATCTCGGCGGTGGGCGCACCGATGATGATACTGTTATCTGGAGCAATTTTTACAAACACACCGATCTGTTTTCCAGCGGCCCCAGCCGCACGGCTGTTGATGATCGGGATAGTCGCAACCATTGCCCCCCCGATCACTCCAATCCGAATGAACTCGCGGCGCGTCGCCAGCAACGTCATAACGTCCTCATTATCTTTTCTTGATACTCTGTCGGCGTCTCAAAAAAACTTATGTCTGCCATGCCCGCCGTTTCTTGCGATGCACAAGGCCAGCGCTCGTCCTCTTTTCCAGGCACCAGATATGGTCCGATTTGGCCGACGACTGCAGGAGAGTTTTTGAGCGTCGCCATGGATTATGAAACCCGCCTGAATGGAAGTTTGGGCTCGCTTGCAGGACGTGCATAGCCAGAGCCCTTTCACTCGACTATGCATATCATCGAAGCTCGCCCTGCATGATAAGTCCGAACGAGGTTATCTTCTTTCACTGAGGTTCGGTCGATGGACAAAGCAAAACCAGGCGCTGTCATTAACGGTGACGTTACACTCAATGCTGATCAACAAGATGCGACCACGTGGTGCGCTTGCATTCGGTTTCTCCACTAAAGGATGTGAGACAATCTAGCGCTCACGTCGACAAGATTAAGTTGGGTTATTTCTCACGGTGCGGATTTCTGTCTGCCTCCGCCAATTGGTCAGACTAGAAATTCCCGGTGATGTTTAGGCCGCCGATTGGTCCAAATTTTGTAATGCGGTCTTCAATAAACAGGATATTCGAAGCGGCCCTTGAGCCTTCAAAGACCTGCCGGTTGATTTCGTCACGATAAGCTAAAACATTAAATACGTAAGCGCGCACAGTCGCGCCAAAAACATCCTTGTGCTCAATAAATAACTCGACGGTCGGTCGATCACGAACTGTTAACAACGACTGACTCCGGCGGAATTCGCGGTTGTCGCGGAAGTCTTCAATATTTCCACCATAAGCAAACTGGCTATTCGGAATGTCATGACGGAAATCGACCCGGTACCTCCATCTTCGTTCGCCGTTCAGTCGGCGATCCTCGAGCGTAAAGGGGTCTTCAATATCCGAACTTCGCCACGCCGTAGCCCAATCAACCCTTAGATCTTTTTCGCCTAGAATTCCGAAGTACTTCGACCCTGAAAACTCAATCGCCAGTCTTCGAGCTTCATCAATGTTGCCGATTGTCTCGCGGTCGCCAATTGGGATCTGCTCCACAACATCCGTAAGCTGTTCAGCCTCAATCGACAAAGTCGCCTGACTGTCATCGGCAAAGTTCCTTTGGAACGCTAACGACACAAACCATGACTGTTGAGGGAGCAAATCCGAATTGCCGACAGCAGATACATCGTCGTCAAGATCTATGGAACTTGAGAAAGCGCCAAACTCGAGTTGTTCCACGCGACGTTCAGCACGGGCCCTAATTTCAAGACCTTCATCAGGCCTGACGGTAATAGCCGCAAATCCTTTCGGCCGAAAAAAACTTCGCTCTCCCGCCACATCACCAGTTTGAGTGATGGTGGAGTATTCAACCGCTCCGGAAACTTGGACGTCAACTGCGCTAGAGAGTTTCCGTCCGTGCGTGATCGCCCCCTCCCATCTCAGTTCCTCAACCTTAGTAGTACTGCCCGGGAGCGATAAAAGTGTGCCGCCCGCGGTCGTTAGACTTTGGACGGCATCATTTACATTCAACGCCAGTTCCGCGGCTAACTCAAACGATCGCCCCTTATCGCCCTGCCACGTCTGCTCGAGACGAGCAACACTTTCACTCTCCTGACGATCCGAAAAGAAATCACGGCCGGTCACGTCGCCGATTTCTGGTTCGTCGCGCAAAATGGACGAGAAGTCGGTGTCGATAAACCGTTGCAGCCCGATCAGCTTCAATCTTCCTTTTAATGAGGGAAACGAAATATCGCCGCCAACTTCCAGCGTTAACTGATCACGCAAGTCGTCGATGTTCCGCGAAGCATCTGGGGAACCTTCATCAAGGGTGTCGCGAAACTGCTCGAAGATGAATTCTTCTGTTCGATAAGCCGCTGACAAATTCAAATTATATTCAATTGGCGTATCATTTTGCGATAGCGATAAAGAAACACTGGGTACTTCCCGATCTAGGCGACGGAATTCCTCCCGTTCCTGGAAAATCTCTCCATCACCTGATGAGACCAGTTCATTTCCGAAATCACCAGCCCTTTGCGACGCACTATCAAAGCTTAGCTGGTAATCATGATCACGCCACTCACCAGAATACGAGACTGAGCCATTGAGCCAACGGTTTTCAATTCGACTTCGGAAACGAGGTCGATACGCCCAACTCCCTGCCCCTTCCGTTGTCTCGACAATTACATTGGCCACTTGGCCCGTTAGACCGGACAGGCCAAGCGAGGCCCCATCTAACACATCAATGCGGCTAACAGAGTCTGCCGGCGTCCGGCGAATGACTTCCAACGCATCGGTGGATTTGCCGCTGATGCGTGCCCCATTGATCAAGACATTCACACCACCTTGCCCAATGCCACGGCGCCCATCCCCGCCGGTAATCCGGAAGCCTGGCGTGTTCTCAAGCATATCTTCAGCCGTACGCGGATTTATACTGTCGAAAAATGCCCGCGGAAAGCTCGCGATTACTTCTCCATCGACATCTACCAGACTCGTCGATCCTGAAGCACTACTCGGCAAGGCACAAACGAGAGATAACGCTATGCCAAGATGAAAAAGGATGCTCTTTGCCATCTGGAAGACAGGCGAATTGTTGGCCTCACCCAAAAAATATGCCTGAGGTATTATCCGAGCAATGCGCAAAGTTAGGCGACGTTCATCGCTGCCACACTTGCCGCCTGCATCAAATACTCGACAGTGATCACAGCGCGAATTTTTCTGGCGCCCCGTTCCGTTATGATTGAACTTCATTTTCAAGTTAATCCATCTCGACAATATTTTCTCTACACGACTTATTGTGTCGCCTGATGGACAATTTCTTGCAGGCGTCTTAGATCCGGCAGTAACTCACGAAGGCTCTCACCCTCCAAAAGCAAAATGCCATAAACCTCCGCATCAAAATCAATCCATGGCAGGGCGCCATAGGCGCCCAGGCTGTGAACAAGGCCGCAGGATCCATCGTCTCGTATTTTCTCGCACCAAACACCGAGACCGGTTCCCCCGTCATCCGGGATCGGCCCAGGCATTTCTGATCGGTCAGCCTCAGGAAACTGGAGCGAAAACATCTCCGTCAAAGTCCGCTTCTTGAGGAGACTTCTGTGATCGCGCGTAAGCGCCGCAAGCAGTTTTTGGTAGTCACGCGAACTAACCATCATACCGCCCGACAGGTTAGGATTACGGACCCCAGCGCGACGCGCTGGAGCGTTTGGATTTGTGTAGTAACTGTCTTGAAGGCCTAGTGGCGAAGCGACGTATTGATCATAAAGGTCATGCCAGGCCCTCCCTGTGGATGTTACGCCAAGCAAACCAGCGGTCGCAAAGCCAGCGCCCCCATAAGAGACCTTTCGGCCTGGCCGGTTGACCGGCACATGGATCGACATTGCCATCACTGAGCGTTCAAACGGGATATTATGCGGGTGAGTCAACCCGTGGGTTTCGCCCATCCCAGACGTATGCGCCAGCATTTGGCGCAAGGTAATATCAGGGTACTGTTCTTTCAGATGCGGGAGTTTTTCTGCAGCCGGTTCGTCTAAATCGATGACACCCCGCTCAACGAGTGACAACAGAACGCTGGCCGTCACAAGTTTGGTCGCCGAGGCAGCAACGCGAACTGTTTCCGGCGCATCCTTCCCCAGATACCGAGAGTAAGAGACCTCATCTCCCCAGCCAACAACGAGACTCAGCCCGTCCAGCTCGTGCCGCTTCAACATGCTTTCCAAATGTGCATCAATTTCCGACCACCTCTCGCGCGAAGGGTCAGATTGTGCAAAGGCTGGACTTGCGAGGAAAAACAAGAACGCAATTGAGAAAACCCCTCCGTATAAGTTTTTTCTTCTTCTCGCTCTTGCAACGAGAGGCTTGATTGACTGCGAAAACTTCATCGGAAGTGTTCCTTTTTTGATTTCTCGTCGATGTCGAGGCAGCGTGAAGGAGGCCAAGGGTTGCTGGCGCTCCTTCGAGATCAATAGGGTCGACTATAGTCTATTAGACTTCCGTCCAACGATATAAACCTTGTACTGACAAACTGACCTTGATCATCATAGTCATAGGTCGCGCGCGCAAATCCGTCAGAGTTGTCCGTGAGTTGATTGAAGCGATCGCGATATGCTTCTTCAAGAAGTCTACCGTCTTCACCAAACGAGTTTGTGATTCGCGCATAGCCATGGGGCATGCGGCCATACGACCGACGCTCGGTGATCCGGTCATCGGCGTCATAGAAGCTGTAGTCAGCTTCGTTCATCGTCTCATTGTATTCGAATCGCACCGCGGCAACGCCTGACGTCGTGGCACTAAGTAAATCCCCATTCTCTTCGACGTTTTCAATCAGCCAATGAATGCCACGCCCATCGAACGTTATCCGCGTGAGGTTGAAATCAAAGAAGTGCGTCATTGGTATTGGAGCCACCCCCTGTCCCTGACGCATCTCAATAACCTTGTTGTCGTCCAACCAGACCCAGGCGTAGTCCCGCGCCCCGTAATGGGTGTTCGTTGGATCCCCATTTTTGTCGTAAATGCGTAGCGCAGACCGACGGCCTTGATCGTCGAGTTCGAACACCTCTTTGTGCACCGTCCCCTCCGTATTGAACTCAAGGCCCCGGTAACAAATGCGCCAGACAGCGTCGGCAGCGCCCATTGCATCCCAATAAGTCCGGATCTCATAGCCGTTAGGATATTCAAACAGGACTGCGCTTGCGCCAATGGATCCAAGATTTGCGGGCCTTTCATTGATGTAGTTCTCTATACGAATTATCCGTCCGTGGGCGTCATAGCTGAACCGCACGCCGTCTTCAGGAGTGCTGCCCGACGCGTCGATTTCCCCACGCCCAACAAAGTCAGCGACAGGCGTCGCTTGTGAAACAATTGAATGAAACCAACGTGTACTTGTGGCCGTTTCAGGCGGGGCTAAGTCACGCGCAGCTAACTCGTCCGCTTTAATGGGAGCATTCCAGATCAAGCACAGCATGGTGGCCACAAAGCACCAAGCGAAAATTCGTGCAGTATGCTCACAGGATCGGCCTTTCGAGCGGCCAATCAATTCGCATCGAGACTTCACGCTCATTGCGCTTGCTCGAATGTCGTCCCGTCAGCATTGAAGAGCCGACGCACTGGAGCGCCATTCTCGTCCATTGCAAAGCGGGCTATTGCCGCGCCACTAAGGCTAGGGTGTGCTGTCAGATTTCCACCGGCATCCTGGCCGCGGATTTCTTCAAGAGTTCGCCCATCGGAAGAGTATCTATAGGCAAGCTGCAAGCCTTCCTCCCCATCGGGAAGAATTGCCCGTCGAAGAGCGACATTGCCAGACGAATCGTAGGCGTTGAGGCGCAGGAGTACGCCGGACGAAACAAATGGCATTTCTGCGCCGAAGCGATCAAACCCCCTTAGCCCAGTCTTGTTCCCATATTGATCATAGAGGTGCTCGCCGAGGTGGACACCGGGACGGTTTCCCTCGATCGGGCGACCTTCTTTGTCATACACCTGCCAACGGATGAAATTGCCGTCCAAGTCGTAAGTTATGCGGTCAATCCCAGCGCCGCTGTCATTATTGGTCGGCTGGCCGTCAAGCCCCAGATTGCGCATAAAGGCAAGCCGTCCGTGTCGGTCATATTCAAGCTTGACTTCATGAAATTTAAAGTATGGGCGAACGGGCTGCTGTTCCAAGGCGAGATTAAAGCGCTTTTCAAGTATGTGCCCATCGTCTGAAACGCGCCAGTCATACCGGTGGATGTTCCACTCGCTTTCGCACGGCGCGCCGTCCTGATCAAAAAACCGAAGGCTCGACCGAGCTTGGTCCTCGTCGAGCTGGTACACAGCACGATAGACGCAGCCATGCGCTTGGATCTGGTCGCCCGCCTCGTTGAAATAAGTATGGATCTCTCGTCCGGGCTCATAGCTTACATCGACCCGTGGGGCGAACCAGATGAACCCGTCCCAATTGCCATTGTCCCCGATAACAGCATCACCGATCTGGTGTGCAATGCGAACCACACGGCCATCGTTGTCATAGCTAAATGCGTAATGCGCAACGGACGCCGCCGTCTCGTCATCGATCTGGTGGATGCCAGCATATGGCGCAAATGGCGTTTCTCGAAAGACAAGATGCCGATAACGCTCAGCAGCGAACGCAGGTGTCATCGCGAGGATGAATGTCAAAGCGGCCAGGGGAAATCGTATTGAGTTCATTGACGGACCTCCGTGAAGCATTAAGTCGAGCGCAATGCCGCTCGCGTGCAAGCGGTACGGAGTCTCGCAGGTCCATTCGAAAACTTCGGCTGAGCTTGGCGTGTGGAAACCCAAGAAATCTGATAATTCCGGCCGAGATTATCATTTGCGCTGGCTGGGAGGCCTACGCCGTGCAGACTTGCGGAAATCCTGTGCGGGAATTTGACTGATGATCCTTGGCGTTCTTTATTTCGCGGCCTTCACTCATGCTTTTATCATCGCCGCAGCGCTGCTCCGGCGTGCGGGCATCGGCGCACCGAGCGCCATTCTCGCGGCGCTACTCGGCGTATTCGGCTATGCCCTTTTCCACAGGGCATCGCTTCATCTCGGCTTCTTCCGCGAAATCCCACACGCCCTCGCCCTGATCCCCATGGTCGCCATCTACATCGGCCCATTGACCTATGGTTATGCGAGACGGTCGACCGGCGCGCCGCCATGGCCGACCTGGATCTGGATCCTTCATTTGCTGCCAGCTGCCGGTTTTTGGATTGCGAATGCGCCATTCATCTTCCAACCAGCAGCCGCCAAGATTGCGTACTGGGAGGCTGCTGGCCACGGCCAATCACCCCAACTCTCGATTGCCACGATCGCCACGTTACTATTGGTGAAGGCGCATCTAACGACCTATCTTGTTTTGTCGTGGCAGCGATTGAACGGGTATCGTTTTCAGCTTGATGATCTCCGCGCCGATGACAGCCGAACGGTCCTCGCCCAGCTCTCGGTCTTGATTTTGTCATTGGCCGCGTTAGAAGCGGTTTGGGCCGTCCTGTTTGTTTTGCAGCAATTTTTCGGAATCGGTGCGCTCGATCAGGTGAACCGCGCCTGGCTATTGTTTATGGCAGCGATCGTCCTCTCCCTGGGATACCTCGGCCTGAGACACCCCTCCTTCCTGATTACGCCTGAAGAAAGCGCTATCCAAACGATCTCGCCACCGGCGCCAACCCCCACCGAAACCGATGCCGACACAGTAAAGTACTTGCACTCGGCACTCCCGGCCTCTGCAGCCGACGAAATTGCTGCCCTCGTTGAAAAGACACTTGGCGAGAACCGTCTTTATCTCAATGAAAAGCTGACATTGCAGCAGCTCGCAGAAGCCATCGACGCAAAACCGCACCTTCTATCGCAGGTCATTAATCAACGTATGCAAACGAATTTCTATCGGCTGATAAATGGCCACCGCGTCCAGCACGCCACTACCCTCCTTGATGATCCCAATGTTACCTGGCCTATTGAGCGGATTGCCGTTGAATCGGGCTTTTCCAATCGCGTTACCTTCAACAAGGCATTCAAAGAGCACCTGGGTTGCACAGCCTCGCAGTATCGAAAGCGCGGGCGCCAAGATGCGCAAGCCTCGTAATGCGACAATAAACGATCCACATTCAAACGCAGCCCGGATAGACTATTCCAGCTCAACACGCAGGCGCCTAACTATAACACGGCCTTTAGCTCTCAGTCGCCAATAACAATGTATCTCGATTGGCCGGATTAAAGAGGTTTTGGCCACCCAAAGGCGATAGGGCTTTCTCGCCTCATGAAGCAGCTAAGTACTCATTTGGCATTTTTGTAAGCCTCTTCCAACAAGGCTTTGACTTCCTCGGTAACGTATTCCAGACGCGCTAAACGCACCCTGTGGCTGACCATCGTGTTCCAGCTTCCGGCAAGTTCAAGAGCACCCTCCGGATCTTTGCCCTTGAGTTGCAGACCGAGATCAAGACGGGTTTTGGTGGATGGCTGAATCAAGGCGAATTGCTTGGAACGTCGTACGCTGACATAAGCTTTTTTGGGCGCAAACTCGATATCTCTCCCTAGGCTTTCGAGACCGGCTCGTAGAGCATCATAGATGGGTTTCAGCGCTGATTTGGGTCCGGCATATTGTGCACTAATGAGATCGTCGCCCTCATTGCCGCGTCCGATATCCCGGCCTTTCATATGGATCTCCGCGATCAAGTTGGCGAAGCCATGACTGACTCCGTGTGTCTCTTTCAAGAGCTTCATGTGTTCCCCATGCTTGGCCCCTTCGGAGGTTCTCAGTACAAGGAGCCATTCATCCAACGTCTTGCCAGTTTTTTCCGGCATGTCTGCGATCATCGTCTCGATCTGCTGATCAGGTGTTTGCGCCATCTCATTCGCCTCCAATCTCTGGTCGAGGACCAACTGAAAGGTCCGCACGGGTATAATTAATGGCCCAAAGGATCTTTGTTGATCCTTCGCTGACCTGCTCGACCTTTTGTTGCCAGCTATCTTCCCCCGTTATTGTCCAACGGCTTGAAATCACGAATCTGCGACCATCTGGGCTTTCATAAGTTTCATCCGGCGCCCGCAGGCCTGTTTCGATAGGAGCCATAGTGCCGCGACTTGACCCGACCCCTTTGAACGCAGCCATCCGAAAGTAGTAAAATGGCTCAATCAAAAGGGGTCGGGTCATTCCTCGCTCCGGAAATTTTTCACGCAATTATAAATGGTACTGGGCCCATCAGTCTGACTGCAGATCGCCTGCGCCGGCTACCGGAACTGCCTACGTGTTGGCGAGCGCAACAACAGCTGCTCAGCGAGAGCTGAAACCCAAATCCCATCGCATCACTCTCCGTTTTTTACACAAACGTCTCTGCACTGAGTTTTTCTCCGTTATGATCACGCCGATCCACTCATCCCGTCAGTTGGTCGCCAAAATTTGCAAGCAGAGACAAATGGCCCAATACGCGAAAAAGCAGGCCTCGGAGACCCTATGTGAGCACCGGACTGAGCTGTTCTCCCTGCAAACCCGCATGGAATGGGGCTTTCACAGAAGGCGTCAGTTGGTCGTGAAAGTCGAAAGATTGAATGGTGGGCGGTGAGAGGTTCGAACTCCCGACCTACTGGGTGTAAACCAGCCGCTCTTCCAGCTGAGCTAACCGCCCGGAACCAGCGACTAAAAATCGCCGAGGTGCGGTATTATCGAAACCACCACATTCACGCAACTGCTTTTCACAAAAAAGCCTGCCAGCAGATCGCTGACAGGCTAATTGGCAATTAGGCACGCCCTACAAGGTAGGCGCGATTTGGCACCAAAGACGGGTCTCGCGATCCCAATGCAATCAACCGGCATTCCTCTTCAATGGCGCATGCCCCGCACCTCTGGCTTGTGCCTGATTAGTTTAATGCGTCTTTGAGGCCTTTGCCCGCGGAAAACTTTGGCTGGATCGATGCGGCGATCTGGATGGTCTCACCGGTGCGCGGGTTGCGCCCCTCACGCGCGGCACGTTTTGCCGCGGAGAATGTGCCGAACCCAACCAGACGTACATCGTCGCCGTTTTTGAGTGCTTCTGTGATCGCATCAAAGACAGCGTCCACAGCGCGAGTAGCGTCGGCTTTGCTCATGTCTGCCATATCAGCGACGCGGTCTATAAATTCGTTTTTGTTCATTCCTCGGCCCTTTCTGATCTTGTTCGAGGGGAGCGTTAAAATAAGGACGCTTGTAAGACGTCGTTGGCAATTGATCGGAAGACACACGCCCGTTTGTCCAAACTCGGCGCAGCGCTGCCTGTCACAACCTTGCTAGGTTGATTCTTGTTCTTTTGAGAGGTGAAACTTTTTCCACGCCTGATGCTCATGATCGATGCAGCGATCGATCAATTCCCGCCAAACGGGCTCGGCAATATCAGGCGACAGGCCTTCCCGGTCGGCCGACTTGAGCACTTTGGCAACCACGTCTTCAATACGCCATTCCAAGCGCACAGTGTCGCGATCTGTCTTAATCCGACCGGCAGCCTCGATATACCCTTGGCGCTCGGCGAAAAGCTTCACCAGTTCCCGGTCGAGACGATCAATCTCGTAACGCACATGATCCATGCTCTCGCAAGCATCGGAGGTCCGTTGCATGAGGTCTTGGTCCTGAAGTGTCTCGGCCGGGTCTGCCATGAGAGCGAAATCGCCTAGTCTAGAAAATCTTCGGTACCGTCAGCCCCGGGCTTGAGCCAAGCTAGGGTGCAATTGGTGGCAAGGAGAGCAAGCCGTCCAAACTTTTGGCGACTTGCGCTCATCAATGCCGCCTTAGTGAGTGACGATAGCGCCTTCGTCGTCAACGCTGCCAGACGCCGCAGGGGCAGGCTCGGTCCACTCAATCGGGGTAAGACTGCGCGTCAAGGCGTGGGCCAAAACCTCATCCAAGGTCGTGACCGGGATAATCGTCAAGCCCTCTTTCACCTTATCGGGGATTTCGGCGAGGTCCTTCTCGTTTTCTTCCGGAATGAGCACCGTCTTGATACCAGCCCGGAGGGCAGCGAGAAGCTTTTCTTTCAATCCGCCAATGGCCAACACTCGCCCGCGAAGGGAAATCTCACCGGTCATAGCGATATCCTTGTGGATCTCCACGCCCGTAAGCACTGAGACAATGGCAGTCGCCATGGCCACACCGGCGGACGGGCCATCTTTTGGCGTCGCCGCTTCCGGCACGTGGATATGGATATCGGTTTTGTCGAACAGCGGTGGCTCAATTCCGAACTCCGTGGCTCGGCTGCGCACATAAGAAGACGCAGCAGAAACAGACTCTTTCATGACATCCTTCAGATTGCCGGTGGGGGTCATTTTGCCTTTACCCGGCATGCGCACGGCCTCAATGGTCAAGATGTCGCCGCCGACAGACGTCCAGGCAAGCCCGGTCACAACGCCAACTCTGTCTTCACCGTCGATTTCGCCAAACCGATACTTCGGCACACCCGCAAAATCTGGAAGGTTCTCGTCGGTGACTTCGACAGCCTCCGCCTTTTTGGTCTCGATTTCGGTGACAGCTTTGCGCGCGAGCCGCGCCAATTCCCGTTCCAGGTTGCGCACTCCCGCCTCCCGGGTATAGCGCCGGATCAGGTCAAGCAGCCCCGCATCGGTGATCTGCCATTCTTCATCCTTGAGCGCGTGTTCTTCCTGTTGCTTGGGGATCAAGTGGCGGCGTGCAATCTCAAGTTTTTCATCTTCCGTATACCCCGGGATGCGAATGATTTCCATCCGATCCAGCAGCGGCTGCGGCATGTTCAGGCTGTTTGCTGTTGTGACGAACATGACATCGGAAAGGTCATAGTCGACTTCCAGATAGTGGTCAGCAAATGTCGAGTTTTGCTCCGGATCCAGAACTTCCAGCAGTGCCGAAGATGGATCGCCCCGGAAATCCTGCCCCATCTTATCGATCTCATCGAGAAGGAACAAAGGATTGGATTTCTTTGCTTTCTTCATGGATTGGATAATCTTACCTGGCATTGAGCCAATATAAGTCCGCCGGTGACCGCGAATCTCCGCCTCGTCACGCACCCCGCCAAGGGAAACGCGCACGAATTCGCGGCCTGTCGCTGCAGCAATTGATTTGCCCAGGGACGTTTTACCAACACCCGGAGGGCCAACAAGACATAGGATCGGGCCTTTCAGCTTTGACGCACGCTTTTGGACGGCAAGATACTCAAGAATGCGTTCCTTGACTTTTTCCAGCCCGTAGTGATCCGTATCAAGAACGGTCTGCGCCTTGTCCAGGTCCGCCTTGACCTTGGACTTATTATTCCATGGAATGGAAAGCATCCAGTCCAGATAGTTACGGACAACAGTGGACTCCGCCGACATAGGCGACATCTGCCGAAGCTTTTTCAACTCGCCGTCGACCTTGGTCTTTGCTTCTTTTGACAGCTTTGTTTTCTTGATCTTGTCTTCAAGCTCAGCCAGCTCATCGCGCCCATCGTCGCTCTCGCCGAGCTCTTTCTGGATCGCTTTCATTTGCTCGTTGAGGTAATACTCACGCTGGGTTTTTTCCATTTGCCGCTTCACGCGGTTACGGATTTTCTTCTCTACCTGGAGAACGCTCATTTCGCCCTCCATTAGGGCGTAAACGCGCTCAAGGCGCTTGGCGACGGAGAAGATCTCCAGCAGCTCCTGCTTCTCGGCTATCTTGATATTCAAGTGAGAGGCAACGGTGTCGGCAAGTTGGCCGGCTTCTTCGATCTGGTTGACTGAAACGATGACTTCCGGCGGCACGCGTTTGTTGAGCTTGCCGTAGTTTTCAAAGTGGGTGACAACCGATCGGGCAAGGCCTTCTATTTCGGCCTCATCGACGCCTTCTTCTTCAGGTTCTTCCACTTCTGCTTCGAAAAAATCATCAGTCTTCGTGTACTTAACGATCTTTGCTCGCGCATCGCCCTCAACGAGCACCTTTACGGTGCCATCGGGCAATTTCAATAGTTGAAGAACCGAAGCAACGACGCCGATATCATAAATTTCTTCTGCTGACGGATCATTATCGCCGGCATCTTTTTGCGCGACCAGCAAGATGCGTTTGTCGTTTTCCATCACGCTTTCCAGCGCGCGGACTGATTTTTCGCGACCGACAAACAGCGGCACCACCATATTCGGGAACACCACAATATCGCGCAGCGGCAGAACCGGATAGATAGAAGTCTCTGACATGAAATTTCCTCGAAACTAAAGGGCCCAGGATGGCACCCTCTCAGACTGGCCTGCCCCGGCGTGATTCTGCCTATATCATCGCGAAAATGGCGAGACCAAGCAAACGCCCTTTATCCAAATGGCGACAGGTTCTTGCTATGTGGCGCTTGCGCATCGGGTTTCAACCGCTAAGTTTTCCCGTTTTCTCACTACCTGCGAGCCAGAAATCGCGTGCTTGCATGAAAATAGTCTCCAAATGGCCGGACCGACCCACAAAAAAAAGGCGCCCACATGGGGCGCCCTTCAATTTCTTTATTTCCGTTCAGGACGGGATAACAAATGTGTGACGCCGACCTACGCGCTGGCGTCGGCTTCCACTTGTTCGGCCGGCTTGTCTTCATAGATGAGAAGCGGCTTGGCATTGCCCTCGACCACCTCGCCATTGACGACGACTTCGGCAACGCCTTCCAGGGTTGGCAGATCGAACATGGAGTCTAAGAGGATGCCTTCCATGATGGACCGCAGACCCCGCGCCCCGGTCTTGCGCGCGATTGCCTTCTTGGCAATTGCCGCCTTGGCATCGTCCGTAAACGTCAGTTTCACATCTTCCATCTCGAACAGACGCTGATACTGCTTGACGAGCGCATTCTTCGGTGTGGTGAGGATCTGGATGAGTGCTTCATCGTCCAGGTCTTCCAGGGTTGCAATCACCGGAAGACGACCAACAAATTCAGGGATCAGACCAAACTTTAGAAGATCCTCAGGCTCGACCTCGCGGAGGATTTCGCCGACCCGGCGATCATCTGGGGATTTAATCTCCGCGCCAAAGCCAATCGACTGGCCTTGGCCGCGGGCACCAATAACTTTCTCAAGGCCTGCAAAAGCACCACCAACAATGAACAGGATGTTCGTTGTATCAACTTGCAGAAACTCCTGCTGCGGATGTTTCCGACCACCTTGCGGCGGCACTGACGCGACAGTGCCTTCCATAATCTTCAAGAGAGCCTGCTGAACGCCTTCGCCGGAGACGTCACGCGTAATAGATGGGTTGTCTGACTTACGGCTGATCTTGTCGACTTCGTCAATATAAACGATACCGCGCTGGGCGCGTTCAACATTATAGTCTGCAGACTGAAGAAGCTTCAGAATGATGTTCTCAACGTCCTCGCCCACATAACCAGCTTCAGTGAGGGTCGTCGCATCTGCCATGGTAAATGGCACATCCAGAATGCGCGCTAACGTTTGGGCAAGGAGCGTTTTGCCGGACCCGGTCGGGCCCACCAACAGAATGTTTGACTTCGCCAGTTCGACGTCGTTGCTCTTGTTGGCGTGGTTCAGGCGCTTGTAGTGATTGTGGACGGCAACAGACAAAACGCGCTTGGCGTGCTTTTGGCCGATCACATAATCATCAAGAACTTTGTTAATCTGCTGAGGCGAAGGCACCCCGTCGCCAGCTTTGACAAGCGAGGACTTGGACTCTTCGCGGATGATGTCCATGCAGAGTTCAACGCATTCGTCGCAAATAAAGACAGTCGGGCCCGCGATGAGCTTGCGCACCTCGTGCTGGCTCTTCCCGCAGAAAGAGCAGTAGAGGGTGTTCTTGCCGTCGCCGCCACCGCTGTTTTTTCCGTTATTCCCAACCTTGCTCACGCATTTCACTCCTTATCGGCGACCGCCATGGCACAAAGCCTGACGTCGCTTGTCATTCCGCCGACCCCGCAGGCTGCCGGCCATTATGGCCGCTGACCCAAAGGACCCTGGACCCGGACATGACCAGATCCAACCGGTTGAATGATAGATACTACGCGGTTTCGCACTGCACCTATCACCTTATGTGTCTCCCGGTTCGCAACCGCTGCACGATTTGCGCCACCGCGCGGTACGACTTCCGGTACTTGACCACACTCCGGCACCGCCAATCAAGCTTCCCTCAAAATGGGCCCTGGCGGGGCGACTGGTAAGTCTGATCAACGAATAGTTACTCTCTGTCAGGGCCAGAGACCCAATACCTACTCTTCTTCAGGCTGCTCACGTTTCTCAATCACCTGATCCACCAGACCGAAATCAAGCGCTTCTTGCGGGGACATGAAATGGTCGCGATCCAAGGTCCGCTCAATCGTTTCGTAGGGCTGACCGGTGTGATGGACGTAAATCTCGTTCAACCGGCGCTTAATCTTGATGATATCCTGAGCATGCCGTTCAATATCGGACGCTTGGCCCTGGAAGCCACCGGACGGCTGGTGAACCATGATCCTGGAATTCGGCAGAGAAAAACGCATGTCTTTGGCACCAGCTGCCAGCAGCAGCGAGCCCATAGACGCCGCCATCCCTGTCACCATAGTCGAAACCGCCGGACGAATGAACTGCATGGTGTCATACATCGCCAGGCCCGCTGACACTGAGCCCCCTGGGGAATTGATATAAAAGGAAATTTCCTTCTTTGGGTTCTCTGCTTCCAGATACAAAAGTTGAGCGACGATCAGGGTGGAAACCCCGTCATGAACCGGCCCTGACAGGAAGATGATCCGCTCCTTGAGGAGGCGGGAATAAATGTCAAATGCGCGCTCCCCTCGGCTAGTCTGTTCGACCACCATGGGAACGAGGGTATTCATATAAATGTCGTTGGGATCTTTCATTCATCTCTCTGTCGTTGTGGCCGCTGACAACCCGATAAGCCATGGCATGTGCACACCAGCGTTTTGGTGAACAAGGCCTTAACATGGGGGTGCCAAGCGAAAAGGAAACCCTTGCGCGCATTGCCGTTCGTCACAGCCTAGGCGACGACGCTTAAGCGAGCGTTATTCTCTTTGAATAGCAAGGGGTTTTCAAAACCTTGACGATTTTGCCCACCCTAGAAAGCTGGGGAAAACAAGCGACAAACCAACAGACCGTAAGGCGCTGACACGGAGTCCCGTCTCAAAACTCGCCTCATGCAGGAACCTCACGCACCAGCAAGGTGGCATGGCAATGCAAACTGTCCCGGAACGGGGCGCATCGCCCCAAAAAACGAGCGGAGGGCCTAGAGCTCGTCCAGGCCTTTCGGGTCTTCCATCAGCTCGTCTTTGCTGACGGTCTCGTCGGTCACCGTGGCGCGTTCGATCACATAATCGACGACCTTCTCCTCAAAGAGAGGCGCGCGGATCTGAGCGATGGCATCTGGATTGCTCTTATAGAACTCCAGAACCTGTGACGGGTTCACTTCCTGACCCTGCATTTGCAACATTTGAGCTTCGCGGATCGCCTGCTCCTGAATGGCCCGCTGAAGCTCTTCGCTTGGCACTTGGACATCTGCCCGTTTGCCAATTTCAGCGAGAACCAATCCGAGCCGTACCCGACGCTCGGCAATCGTGCGATACTCTGCTTTCAGCTCGTCTTCGGACTTTTCTTTGTCTTCTTCGTCGCGCTCGGCATTTTCCACCTGACGCCAGACTTGTTGGAACTCGATATCGACCATGCTGTCCGGCAGCTCCACGGTATGGGCTTCGTCCAACTTGTCCAGCAACAGCCGTTTCACGTGGCCGCGGGAGAGCAGCTTGAAGTCGTCTTCCAGGCGTTCTTTCAGACGGGTCTTCAGGTCTTCAAGATTTTCAAGGCCCAGTTTGGAGGCAAACTCATCATTGATCTCAGGGTCTTTGGCGACATTGATCTCGTGCACATGCACCTCGAACACGGCTTCTTTGCCTGCAAGGTCCCCGGCCCGGTATTCCTCCGGGAACGTCACTTTGACGTCGAGTTCATCGCCCTTCTTGGTGCCAACAAGCTGTTCTTCAAAACCTGGAATGAAGGCGTCAGATCCCAGCACGAGCGGATGGTTCTCGCCTGCCCCGCCTTCAAAAGCTTCACCGTCGATTTTACCGACAAAATCGATCAACAGCTGGTCACCGTCTTCGGCGGCGGTACCGTCATCCTTGGCCACATAGTCCTTGTTGTTTTCAACGAGCCGGCTGATGGCCTCATCGATATCGGCGTCAGATACTTCAGCAACGGGCCGCGTCAGCTCCAGGGTCGACACGTCCATGGGCTCGATATCCGGCAGGATCTCTGCGTGAACTTCGTACTCCAGGTCCGCGTCACCACTGACGACCTTTTCCATATCCCCATCAAACTGCGGGCTCGGCGTCTGAGCGGGGCGCAAATCCCGGTCGGTGAAGGCCTTCATCGCCGTTTCATTGACGATCTCCTGGACGATCTCGCCCATCATGCCCTTGCCGTACATCTTCTTAAGGTAAGAGACAGGTGCCTTGCCCTTACGGAAACCTTTCAGGTGCACTTGGCCTTTCATGCCTTCCAGCTTTTTGACCAGTTTTTCGTCGAGCTCGGCGGCCGGCACTTTCACCGTAAACGTCCGCTTCAGCCCTTCTGCACTCTTTTCAACAACTTCCATCGGTTTCCCGGCCTTCCAGCTCAACGTAAATTGGTGCGGATGAGAGGACTCGAACCTCCACGCCTCGCGGCGCCAGAACCTAAATCTGGTGCGTCTACCAGTTCCGCCACATCCGCAGTCAAAGGATCAACGACAAACGGGGCCCCTCCTGGGGGCCCGTCTCGCCGAAGCGCGCTTCTATACCAGACAAATCACGCGTGTCGAGCGGGTTGGCCGATAAATCGCTCCCAGAATTCGCAATCGAGCTCGCCGGTCGGCACAGAAGCCGAACCCCCTAGAGCAAATACTCAATAAGATGGTTGGCAGCTGGCTGGGCTCACCCCTCAACCGCCACCCGCGACGCTTGCCATGGCGCAAGAGCAACCGACGGTTGGGCGGCTCTAGCCGCCCCAAAACGGTCGCTGGGACTTTGGCGGGAATTCGCCAATAACGGCCCGGCTCCTTGAAAAACTTAGCGACCGGGTTGCGGAGGAATAAGACACTTGTAACGCTGAAGTAGCTGTCCAAAAATATGTTTGCACCATTCCGAGATATCTGAAGGTAATCTATGATCCGCACTCAAAGATGCATTCGCCAACTGAGATTGCGGCGTTTCTTTTCCGCAATTCTGATTTTTTTGTCGGCATGCTCCAGCACTCCGCTCGAGCCAGCACCAGAGGCACTGGCGGCGTTTACGAGTGAGCTTAGGGATATGCAGCCAGAAGACGCGTTCGCGAGCGTCCACCAAGTTAGATCGGGCTACCTCGTGTGGTTGGGAGCCAAGCACTCCACCCGCAGTGACAGCTTTACCTTCAGTCTGATCGAAGACGCGTACGCCGCCATCGAGTTTGATATAGTCATCGTGGAAGGCTGTCCGACATCGTGGGGGCCGACCCCGCAACGGCTTGTTGAATACGCAGAGGAGGCCGCTGCATCCGAGGAAGACGGTTTCCAGTCGGGCGGCGAGATAGTTCCAACCATTCTCGGCGCGCTGAAACAAGAAGCAACGATATTCTGCGGCGAGCCAGAGGACGCTGACGTTAAATTACGCGTTACAGCCGCCGGTTTTTCAGACGCAGATATTCTTGGGTTTTACACATTGAGATCCATACCACAGTGGATCCGGGAGCGCCGGGTCGACGATGCCGCTGATCTGCGCATTGATGCGCTTCTCGCTGAAGAGCTGGAAAAGAACCGGAGCAGACTGGCGCTCGATGCCGATGTGTTGCCATCCTTGAAGGACTGGCGCGTTTGGTATAGCGAAACCAATGCGAAGCCATTAGGGGCCGATTTTACGACCGAAGAGGCCGGGCCGCTCTCCGATGGACGTTTTCGTTCAAACGCGATTGGCGCGGCGATTTCAAAAGCGCGCGCTGCTTTTCTGCACGAGCTTGTGATTTCAAAGTTGCAGAACGGCGATTCGGTATTGGTTGTGTTCGGCGCAAGTCATTTGATGATTCATCAACCTGCTTTGGATGTAAGCTTGGGCGAAGGATGCAGGGCCCTTACCGATGGGCGTAATAGGCGCATTGCTGATTGCGTATAGATGAATTGCATAGAGCTATACGAACGAACAGCAACGACGGATATGAGGCGATTTAAGTCGCTCGACATTGCAATCACAAGCGACATAAACGGGCCAATACCAGCCGTTCGCCATGTTCCACGAGCGTCCTATCATCGCCCACAACGGTCGTTCGGCGAGCCGCGGGAGATAACTAATGCCCGTAGCTTCCGGTCATTTTAGTTGGGTTTGGACCCTAGGACATCACCGCTTTTTCAAACCATAGAACGGAATGGTACTCGCCGAACTTGAACCCCACCTCATCGAGACGGCCAACCTGCTCAAATCCAAAGAATTCATGCAGTCGAACCGACGCCGGATTGGGCTCAACAATGAGAGCATATGCTCGATGGAGCTTGGCTTTGCGCAAATCCGTGAACAGGCGGGCATACAGATTGCGGGCAATCCCCTGCCCTTGATGGTCGGGAGCGACAAACACTGAGACTTTGACCGACACATCATATCCGGGACGCGGGTCGAACCGGCTCGCATTGGCAAGACCAACAATCTCGCCCTCCCGTTCGGCAACGACGACCGGTGTTTTGGCGTCAGCGCGAAGCGCCTCGATCCACGCTGCGCGGGCACTGTCATCGACGGGATCAGTCTCGAAGGTTACGGGCGTTTCCAGAATAAAAGGATTATAAAGCCGATTGATCGCAGCTGCATCGCGGACATCGGCAGCGCGGATATCAGGCAGGTTGGTCATTGCGGTCAGCTCAAATGTTGAGTTGGTGCAGCATCACGATTGCCACCATCACCATTACCCGGGTGCCCGGCGACATTCGATGCAGCAGTCTCTTGTTGCTTTTTAGGTGGGGCCATCAGGGCACGGAGCACCTGGGGAAGGAGATCCGGTAAGTCCTCCGCGATAAGGCCTGGTCCGCCCACTTGTCCACATCCGCCATGGAGCCAGACACCGGCACAAGCCGCCTCAAAGGTCGGCATGCCTTGCGCCATGAGCCCGGCGATGAACCCCGCAAGCACGTCACCTGCTCCGGCCGTCGCCAGATCCGCAGGTGCATTGCCATTTATCGCGGTGCGCCCGTCAGGGCTAGCGATCACCGTATCGGCGCCTTTCAGGACGATGACTGTGCCTGCCTTTTGCGCTGCGCGTCGGGCAGACGCCAGCTTATCGAAATGTGTGCCGCTTGTTGGTTTTTCGTCAGGGAACAGACGGAAGAACTCCCCTTCATGGGGCGTTATTACATCGTGAACGGATAAGCTAGCAAACAACTCGTTAGCCGTGCTTTCGAAATTACTCAGGCCATCGGCGTCAAGCACGACGCGCTGCGGCGCCCCCAGGACAGCGTTGACTTTCTGTTTTGCCTCATCGGAAACGCCAAGGCCTGGGCCAATCAGCGCCACGGAAAATCGCTGATCTCCCAAAGCCTCAGTGATTGCCTCGGCTTTTTGGGTCAATTTCACCATGACAGACGTCACGACTGGCGCGATCACGTCAGCTGCCCCGTCATCGGCAAAGATCGAGACAAGGCCCGCCCCCGCCCGGAGCGCCCCGCGCGCTGCGAGCCGCGCAGCTCCTGTCATGTATTTCGGCCCCGCGACGACGGCCGCATGACCGCGATCGTATTTATGCTGATCAAATCGTGGCCGCGGAAACGCGCCGCCCCAAAGTCCGGGGCCATTCTCCGCCAGCTTCGGCCCCACCCGGCGCACAGCTTCAGCTGGCAAGTCGATGTCGACCACCGCCGTGCCACCGCAAAACGCGCGTCCTGGAAACAAGAGATGCCCCGGTTTTTTGGTAGCGAATGTGAATGTTGTATTTGCTCGCACAGCAGCGCCAAGGACAGCGCCGCTGCCTGCGTCGATCCCGCTCGGGATATCAATTGCAAACACCGGTGCCACGTGGGCGTTCGTGGCTTTCACGAAATCTGCGAGTTCGCCTTCGATGGGCCGGGATAGCCCGATCCCGAAAAGCGCATCGATTACGAGGCCAGTGCCTTCCAACAAGGCGGGCTGGAGTGGTTCGATGTTCCCGTCGAACAGGTCCGCCATCATGGCAGGATCGCCAGTGAGCGCCTCGCGCTTACCGAAAAGACCCACTCGGACCGGCCAGCCAGCATCCTTCAATCGCCGGGCGATAACGAACCCGTCTCCGCCATTATTGCCAGGGCCACAGGCAACCAGGGCCGGTCGCGCCGACATGGCCTTGATAATCTGGTCAGCAACAGTGCCCCCGGCGCGTTCCATCAACGCTGCTGACGCAATGCCCCCAGCAATGGCGATGGCCTCAGCTTCGCGCATTTCCTCAGGGGTCAGGAGAATGAATGGCGGGATCAGAGTTGACACTCCCCGGCGCACAGGCCGATCTTGGCGTTTCAGGTCAATTACAAAGAAGGCGGCAAACGATGAAGAAAATCGAGGCAATCATAAAGCCGTTTAAGCTCGACGATGTCAAAGAGGCACTCCAGGAAATCGGTCTGCAAGGGATGACCGTCACCGAAGTGCGCGGCTTTGGACGACAGAAAGGCCACACTGAACTCTATCGCGGTGCCGAATACGTTGTCGACTTCTTGCCCAAGATCAAAATCGAACTCGTCCTTCCAGACGATATGGTGGAAAAAGCAGCCGAAGTTATTGCCACCTCGGCCCACTCTGGCCGCATTGGCGACGGCAAGATCTTTATTCTTCCGGTTGAAGAAGCAATCCGTATTCGAACAAGCGAAACAGGCAATCAAGCGATCTAGGCTAGCTCGCCGCGACAGCTATTGATCTGGATACGGCAGATTAAGACCGAGAACTGCCCTGAATCTGGCAGCCTGCGTAGGTCGGGGGCCTGAATTCGTGAAGATCCTGGAAGGGCCGCTCTGGAGAATACGAAACAACACTTGCCGATCGCGTCCCTGCTGCTCACGGTTCAGCCGAATGTGTCGTAGCTGGATCGGCCCATCCAAAAGACCATCCACGCGAATCGGCGCGAGCGACAATCCCTGCGCGCACCTCCAAATTTCGCACAGAATTCTAGTTTTTGTTGACCCCTCTTGATTTTTGTGCGCTGCGGCACGAAGAATTGGATTTTTGTTGCGTTAGCAAAGTTGAGTCTCAACCTTTCATTCTACTTATAGGAGCTATCCCATATGTCCGCGGACAAAGTGCTAAAAACAATCAAGGACAAAGACATCCGCTTCGTCGATCTGCGGTTCACTGACCCACGCGGAAAATGGCAGCACGTCACTTTTGACCGCGAGATGATCGACGAGGACTTCTTTGAAGAAGGCACGATGTTCGACGGGTCGTCGATTGCCGGCTGGAAAGCGATCAATGAGTCCGACATGAACCTGAAGCCCGACCCTGAAACGGCTTTCATCGATCCGTTTTTTGCACAGCCCACCTTGGCGATTTTCTGCGACGTCCTGGAGCCCGCCACGGGCCAGCCCTATGGCCGCGACCCGCGCACAACTGCCAAAGCGGCCGAGGCTTTCCTCGCATCGACTGGCGTTGGCGACACTGCTTATTTTGGTCCGGAAGCGGAGTTTTTCGTCTTTGACGATGTGCGCTGGTCAGTTGAACAGAACAATACCGGCTTCCTGATCGACAGCGAAGAAGGTCCTTACAATTCAGGGACCCCTTTTGAAGGCGGCAACCTTGCTCATCGTCCGGGGCCAAAAGGCGGCTACTTCCCGGTCCCACCTGTCGACAGCTCCCAGGACATGCGTTCTGAAATGCTGGCCGTCATGAGTGAGCTTGGGCTTTCACCTGAAAAGCACCACCATGAGGTCGCGCCATCTCAGCATGAACTCGGCATGAAATTCGCGACACTGACGAAAATGGCTGACAGAATGCAGATGTACAAATACATCGTGCATCAGGTCGCGGCAGGCTATGGCAAGACGGCGACCTTCATGCCCAAGCCTGTCAACAATGACAACGGCACAGGTATGCACGTTCACCAATCGATCTGGAGCGAAGGCAAGCCCGCCTTTGCAGGCGATCGGTATGCGGACCTTTCAGAAACCTGCCTCTATTACATTGGCGGGATCATCAAGCACGCCCGTGCGATCAACGCGTTCGCCAATTCGACCACAAACTCTTACAAGCGTCTGGTCCCGGGCTTTGAGGCGCCAGTGCTTCTTGCTTATTCTGCCCGCAATCGATCCGCATCTATCCGTATCCCTTGGACGCCATCGCCAAACGGCAAGCGTCTGGAAACACGCTTCCCGGATCCGGCGGGTAACCCATACTTCGTCTTCTCCGCCTTGCTCATGGCAGGCCTCGACGGCATTGAAAACAAGATCCATCCGGGCGATCCGATGGACAAGGACCTCTACGACCTGCCGCCGGAAGAGCTCAAAGACATTCCGACGGTGTGTGCTTCCTTACGTGACGCGCTCGACGCCCTCGACAAGGACCGCACCTTCCTGAAGAAGGGCAATGTCTTCAATGACGACCAGATCGATGCCTATATCGACCTGAAGATGGAAGAGGTCTCGCGGTTCGAAACGACCCCTCACCCGGTCGAGTTCGCGATGTACTACTCCGTATAACGCAGAACGTAGTCAGACAATCGAAACCGGCCCCCTTTGCGGGGCCGGTTTTTGTTTGCATTAGACCCTGCGCCCGATAGGGTCATGCTGAAAGATTAGCTTACGCATATGGGAAAGAGACAACATGATCCATCGGGGAATCGCCGCGGTTTGTGTATTCAGCCTCATCGTTGCTTGCGGGCAAACGACGCCGTCGGGCGTCGACGCAACTGAAAGTGCGAACTCAAAAGTCGAGACCGAAGCCGCCGCGCAAGAGGCGCCAGCTGGCCCCTCACTCGGAACCGATGAGACGGTCCGGCTCGACTTCGCTTGGACAACGGAAGGTTTTTCCAATCCGGAAGGGGTCGCTGCGGCCGCTGACGGCACTTTCTTTGTCTCAAACGTTGCCGGCGGCGGGACCGACAAAGATGGCGAAGGGTGGATCTCCAAAGTGGGCCGCGACGGGGAAATCATTGAGGCGAAATGGGCCGAAGGCCTGGACGCGCCGAAAGGCATGACGGTCTGGAATGGGCTTTTGTATGTCGCCGATATCGACACGGTACGGATCTTTAACGCCGAGACCGGCAGTCTCGAACGGTCGATCACCGTCGAGGGGGCAAAGTTCCTCAATGATGTAACCGTCTGGGACGACGCCATCTTCATCTCCGACTCCCAGAATGCCCATGTCTTGCGACTGCAAGGCAGCGACTTCCAGATCTGGCTGGAAGACTCCCGCCTTGGCGGCGTCAACGGGCTCTTGGGTGACGGCGATGACGATGGTGATCAAATGATCATCAGCACCATGAGCGATGGCAACCTTTTGAGCGTCAACAAAGAAAAGACCATCACCGGGATCGCCACCGGCATGACCGACGGCGACGGCATTGCGCTGGTTGACGGCGGCTATCTCGTCTCCGCCTGGCGCGGCGAGATCTATTTTGTCAGCGAGGACGGCGAGATTACCTCGCTCCTCAACACCCGCGACGATGGCATTCTCCAGAATGACCTCACACGGATTGACGACATGGTGCTCGTGCCAAACTGGGAGCCAAGTACGCTGACGGGGTGGCGCTTAACTATGCCCGAGAGCCCATAGCACGGCGAGCGTCGAGATCGAGGGACGACGGAATTGTGGTGTGCGTATTATGTACTGTGGCAGTCCTCAATGAGCGTCGCGCTTGAGCCAATGGCTGCTCGACGAGCCAATATGCACAGCATGCGAAGAATACGCTCCACAGCAGAGCTGTCATTTGAAATGCACCGCTCCCGTTTGCAACACTTTGCGCGTCGATCGCCCACATGACGAGAAAATGGTTGAGAAATACCGGGTAGGAAATTCGACCCGCGAAATCGTCAAACTCTCTCATACCAGAAATTGAGATGTCCGCGAGCCCTCTTACGAGGGGGACGACAATCAAGCTTGCAATCATGACTTCCATGACGTGGGGAGCTGACCAATCAGCACCGACGGTCACAAAGACGGCGAGGCATGCCATCCCAACGCCCCATAGTTGGATCTCGGACCATCTTCGTTGATGGATCCAGTAACCGAGTGCGAAAAAATGGAATGTGCCAAATATTGTGGCGTAGGAAAGTGTATGTGGGGGCCACGGCGTCACCCCTGCCACTGCCAACGCGAATACAATGAAACTCGCTCCGCACACCCAATTCAGTCGATTGGTCCTCAATACGAAGGGGGCGATTGCATAAAAGGAAAGTTCAAGTGACAGCGACCATCCGGTCGGTACATACATCGCGCCCGCGAGATAGTCAGAAACCGCGCGCCCCTGCATCGGCAAAAGCGAGGCGCTCGCGAAAACCGATTTCCAGTCAAGAGCGGTTGCGGTGAACTTTGACCCAACCCCTGAAACGGCAATGAACACGATGGCGACAAGCAAATGGGCCCAATACTGAGGAAAGATGCGCATGGCACGTTCCAGATAGAACCCTCTATAGAGATTTCCCTTTGGAATTTTTTGGAGCAGCGCGGAAATAACGTATCCGGATATACAATAGAAGATAACGACAGCAACCGGGCCGGGTTTCACGCCAAGGATGGTCAACCCGGCATGGTTCACAACGACGATCGAAGCGAGAAATAGCCTCAAAAATCCGAACACCGATGATCCTCACAATTGCTGCGAGGCTAGGTCGACTTGATGCGAGGGTGATACGAGCTGGCAGCGGTCTTCAGCTTATTTTTCGTATCAGCGATCTAGCTCCGACGATGAATCTACGGTTAAACGTGCGTGAGGTTTGGTTATTGAATAGTTAACAGTTGGCCCAATAGCCTGGTGATAGGGCGCGCGTGATCCGCGGAGAAATACCAAACCGAGGTCTTAGTTTGCTAAACCCTCCGTACACCGCCGACCGCGGCAACGGCTGAGCCGTTCAGCGGTATACCGACCGAGCGCGCAAAGCGTTCATGGTAGAGCGGGTGTTCAGTGCCCATGCGCCGGTCCCACCAGGTGAAATAGAGGCCATAGTTCCAGCGGCCGAACTCGTGATGCAGATCGTGATGCGTGGTCGTCGTCATCCAGTCGAACAATGGCTTGCCATCCCTTGTCGCCGGATAAACTTCAACGCCGCAATGACCGAGGGCATTGCGCACGATCATGTGGACCAAAAACAGGAAGATCACCAAGCTCGGGGTCGGCACGAGCACCAGATAGATCGGCAGGAAGATCGCATTGATCCACGCCTCGCTCTGATCGAACGAATAAGCCGCCCACGCCGTCGGCACTTTTGAGCGGTGATGCGTGCGGTGCATGCGCCGGAACAGTCGCCGATCATGGATCAGCCGGTGGGTCCAGTAGAACCAGGCATCGTGCGCGACGATGATGGCGACGAGCGAGATTGCGTGGAATGCTATCCCGGTCTCGGGCAGCGGGCCTGCCAGCTGGATTACGCCGGCCTCCATAAACAAAAAGATGAAGGTGCCGTTGAGGGCGAAGATCATCACCGTGCGCAAAGACGTGATGAACTCCCTTTGCTTCTGTCCGTCCATCGGGTCGATAGCCCGGATCTTTAGGGGTGCCAATCGTCGTCGCAACAAGACGTTGACCACCAGGTAAACCCCGCCCGCCCCCATGAGATATCGAACAAGGTCGATGGGGAAAATACGGATATACGCATCAAGGGCACTGGCAAGAACGGGGAAAAAGCTTTCGAATAGACCAAGCGACAAGGGGGATCTCCAAAGTGAAGTGTTGCGTCAGGATTGACGACGCGCCCACTCGGAGCCTGCCTTCGATTTGAGACGCACCGCGCGTCATCGCCGAAAAATCAGCGTCATTTTCAAATTCGATCAGAGTTTTTCGAGAAAGATCAGCCGAGCTCAGCAGACGTCACGCGCGGGCGTCACTCGCTCGGCCTTCGCCATTCCCCAATGCCGCCTTCCGATAAGTCGTTGGAGTCTGGCCGGTCTGTTCCTTGAAGGCCCGGTTGAACGGCGCAGGTGAACCAAAGCCAAGATGCAAGGCAATCTGGAGGACCTGTTCGCGGGCGCGGGCCGGATCGGCAAGGATCGCCTTTGCTTCCTCAACGCGGCGTGCGTTCAGGAAGGCGGCAAAGTTCCGATACCCCAGCTCCTGATTGATCAGCTTGCGCAATTGATGTTCGGCAAGGCCCACTTGTTCAGCCAGCGCCGCGACAGTCAGCTTTTCCGTGCGGTAAACACCATCGTCCATGAGGGCTATCAACCTTTCATAGGCCGCGTGGTTTTCCGGCCGGATTTGCGCGTCTCGCGCGCCGACCGACTTGCCTGCCACCGCGGGGTCAAAAACTGGATGGCGCACTGATGTGAACCATAAAGCCGCAGCGAAGTTGATGGCCAACATCGCAAAAGCATGGAGAGGCAAGAGATCGCTAAAGCCCTCAACGAAGATTTTCGCGACCTCAACGACAGTGATAATGATCCCGAGGCTGGCAGCGGCCAGAACGAACGCAATGCGAAATCGCCGCCGCGGCTCGACAAGATCCGTTTTGAAATCCCGCACCGCCAAAAAAATGGCATGCCCCAGCATCGCGAAAACCAAGACCTGCTGACTGATATCAATCAGCGTTGCTCCAAGGGTGTCGTGCCCGAGCAGTTCTTCAGGGATCTCCGTCACGAAAAGCAGAACAAGCGGTGCCATCCGCCACCACCGCCATTTGAAGCCGTCGTCAAAAAGAGCGGTTGCAAACCACCAAAAGGTGACCGAGTTCGCAATGGCACCTGCAATGAAGACCGGCTGTAACACACCAGCAACCGCAAAAAACGGCCTGGCGGACGTCAGGATGTAGATCGCATTTGTCCCGGCACAAAGCGCTCCTAAATATAGCAAGAGCGAAGTTCGCGGGTTCTTCCGGGCAACAGCAATCAGCATCGTCGCAAGCAACAAACCAATACCGGCGCCCGCCCCGCGCATGAGCAGTTCAATGATATCGATCGTGCTGGGGGCGCTTGTGTCCATGATCGTTGTTATTGCCTTTGCGGTCTTTTATCTGACAGGCACATAGCGGCAAGCGTGGGAGATTCTCGTCTGTGCTGCATCATACCGGTCTTCCGATTTTGTTTGGAGTTGCGACGTGCCGACCAAGTTAAAACCAAAGGACCTCATATTTCCTCAGACATTTGCCAATCCGGATGCAGTGAATACGTTGCTCGCTGACCTTCGCCAGAATGATCCGGTGACATATGTCGAAGAAGAAGGCTACCCGCCCTTTTGGCTTGTGACACGGCATGACGACATCAAAGCCATTGAGAATGAACCTGAGACTTTTTTGGCAGGTCCACGCACGGTCTTGCAGTCGCTTGAGCAGGAGCGCGTCAACTTTGAGCAGTTCGGCGATCTTAATGGCTTGAAGACGCTGGTCCATATGGACGGGGAAGAACACCTCAAACATCGAATTGTCGCACAAGCCTATTTCAGCCGGACAAATATTGAAAAACTCCGCACTCAGACCACCATGCAGGCGGATATCTTCATTGATCGCATGGCGGCAATGAACGGCAAATGTGATTTTGCAGGGGATGTGGCGTTCTGGTTTCCGCTGCGCGTTGTTCTCTCGATCATGGGTGTCCCGCCGGAAGACGACCAACGCATCCTGGAGATGACCCAACAGCTATTCGGTTTCCTTGATCCGGATTTGGGAGAAGGCGCGGCTCTCGGCGAAATGGGCGTCGTCAAAGTCATCGGTGAATTCAATCAGTACGTCACTGGCCTGATCGAAGCACGCAGAGCGGAACCGACTGACGATCTCGCCAGTGTCCTTGCCAATGCTGAAATTGACGGACAGCCGATCGATCCATTCAAGCAGCTTTCTTACTTTATTCTGGTGACCACCGCCGGGCACGACACCACAAGCGCATCAATTGCGGAGGGGATGAAGCACCTGATCGAGAACCCGGCCCTTCGCAAAGAATTGACCCAATCGCCGGAGTTGATGGAGACCTGTGCCGACGAGTTCGTACGGCTTGCCGCTCCCGTCAAACACTTCCTCCGCACCCCTACCAAAGACGTGAGCGTGGGCGGCCAGTCGATCAAAGCAGGCGAGACCATTATGCTGTCCTATCCGTCCGCAGCTCGTGATGCGACCCAGTTTGATAACCCCGATCAGCCGGCCCCTTCCCGGCCCGTCAACCAACACCTTGCCTTCGGCTTTGGCCCCCATGTGTGCCTTGGGAAACACCTTGCTCGGATGGAAGTGGAGATCTTCTTCCAGCGCCTGCTGCCAAGGCTAAAGGAAATCGACTTCGATGGCCCGGCTGAATATGTCCAGGGCGGGTTCGTCTCCGGCATTAAATCGCTGCCTGTAAAATACAAGATGACTTAATTTGTCTGCAGATTATCTTATCTGATGAGTGCCTTTGCCGCTGCAAGCTCGTGGCGCTGGTGGCGGATCAGTGCTGGCAGGATCGGCATGGTCAAGTCAGGTTCAAGTCCATCCGCCAACCGGAATATGTTTTGGTAAAAGTACGCCATCGCCCCGAAACCGTTGATCACCTTCATAATCCCAAGGGACGATGATCGCCCGAAAATACCGGGCCCGATTGAAAGGCTCTTCTCTGGAGACGGAAGAGTATCAAGCTCGCCTTTCAGGAACGTTTCAATAGCCTCCGGCGCAACACAGAACGGGCGGCCAATCCCGACAATACTGCATGCACCACTCGTCAAGGCATCTTCCATCGCGGCCCGGGTCCGAAAACCACCAGTGACCATGACCGGCATATTGGCGACCTTCGCTACTTCCTCAGCGTACTGGATAAAATAAGCCTCACGTGCGCGGGTTGAGGAAGCGATGCTCTCTTCGAAGACCAGCTCAAGCCCATCGAGGCCCATCATTTTCGGCTGTTCATAATTCCCGCCGGAGATTTCTAACAGATCAACGCCAGCCTGATTTAATAGCTCAACAACCAGAAGGCATTCGTCGAACGAAAAGCCGCCTTTTTGAAAGTCGGATGAGTTGAGCTTTACCGAAACTGGATATCCACTACCGACCTGCGTGCGCACACTTTCTACAAGCCGCAGCAATAGCCTTGCTCGATTTTCAAGTGACCCGCCCCATTCGTCATTGCGTTGATTGGCAAGCGGATTAAGAAATTCTGACACGAGGTAACCATGGGCTGCGTGGATTTGCACGCCGGTGAACCCTGCCGACTTGGCCGTTCTGGCCGCTGCCGCAAACTTCTGGATAATGTCTTCGATTTCGTCATCGGTGAGCGCGCGTGGCCGTCCGAATTGTCCCCCCGGCAAGGCAAGTGGCACAGCTGAAGGACCAACCGGCTCCGACGCAACAGATTTTGGCGACTGTCGCCCAGCATGAGAGAGCTGAACCCAAACGTCCGAGCCTGCCTTTACGGCAGACTCAGCGAACCGCGACAAGGCCAGGAGCCCTTCTTCATCAACGTTTCCGTCGAGCACCACATTTCCAGGCCGCTCTAAGTGGCTCCGATCCACGATGATATTGCCGGTTAGCAGTAAGCCGGCGCCGGTTTCGGCCCACTTCTTATAAAGGGTTTGGTGGCGATGGGTCGCCCGGTTTGCCGCATCGCTTAGCCCCTCCGTCATGGCTGCCTTGGCCAGGCGGTTTTTTAAGCGAGCCCCGCACGGCAGGATAAGAGGGTCGGTCAAAGCCATAGCAAAGAAGTTGTGTTCCGCATCAGACTGCTGAGTAATTTCTGAAAATTTTGCGGTGTTCGTTAACCTTATGCAAACCTTTATTAACCTTAATGGACTTTAAGATTACGGCGGCGAAACGCCACCGCATCTGTTCACTTGTCCATTTTGGAAATATCGCCATGCGAAATCTGTTCAAGACGTGCCTTGCGACCGCTTTTGCGACTAGCTTAATCGTCACACCAACGACTGCCTCTGCCAACTTCGTTGCGTTCAACATTAACGAGCCGACCTTGCTGGATGCCATTGGTACGAGAGGTCAGTGCAGTTTCACGCCGTGCGCTCTTCGAAATGAAGTCTCATCCGATGCCATTGGCGGGCTCGGAACATCGAACGCCTCTTTCAATGGGCAGTTGATTGGTGAACTTCGAGATTACCGTAGCGACGGGCTCACGCCGATGCGGCTCCCGCTCTCGATTATGCGCCAGGCATTCTTGCAGCCGGAAGTGGTCGCATTGAACTTCGATATTATCGGCGTCGACCCAATGGACTTTGTCCCTCCACTTGATCAATTGCAGGCGTCTGAAACGCCGGCCTTGGCAGCAGAAATGATCGACTTTTCAGGCGAGCAAACTGAAACAGATGACATGCGGTCAATTGTTCCGCTTCCCGGCGCGGCCTTGCTGATCCTGACCGGGATCGCGGGAATTATTGGCCTGCGCCGACGCCAGGCCTGAATTTCTCTGGAGCTACTGTTGACCACCCCAACACTTTTCCGAAGGCGCTGATCGCGATTACGCACGTCGACCCAAACTATCCTTTGCACCGGATATCTCAGCGCTTTTTCCAGAAAACCGCCTTGTTGAAAAACAGGGCGGTTTTTTGTGGCCGGTTGCTTGTTTCCTGCCTAACCCTGCGTCATCAGTTTAGGTATGAGCCTTGCTGACACAGTCACAACTACTATCGAGAACGAGACATTCCTTGTGGGAATTAATCGGCCGGAGATCCGCAATGCGGTAGATCGGCCTACCGCCGACGCGCTTGCGGATGCTATGGCGGCATTCGATGGGAATGAAGATCTGAAGATAGCAATTTTATACGGGGTCGGCGAGCACTTTTGTGCTGGCGCCGATTTGAAAGCAATTGCCCTTGGCTCGGGAAATCGAATTGAAAACATCAGCAAGACCGACCTCAAAAACGGCCCGATGGGCCCCACACGGATGACTTTATCAAAGCCGGTCATTGCTGCCGTGGAAGGATACGCCGTCGCCGGAGGATTAGAGCTTGCCCTATGGTGCGACCTGCGCGTTGCTGCGGAAAACGCAACCTTCGGGGTCTTCTGCCGCCGGTTCGGCGTTCCCTTGATCGATGGCGGGACTGTGCGCCTGCCGCGCCTTATTGGCCAGTCACGTGCCATGGACATGATCCTGACCGGACGCCCGATCGCTGGGCCCGAAGCCCATCAGATCGGTCTTGCCAATCGACTAGTCCCGGACGGCGAGGCATTGAACGCCGCCAAGGCACTCGCCAAAGAGCTTTGTGCTTTGCCTCAGACCTGCATGCGCCACGACCGGGCATCGAGCCTTGCCCAATGGGGCCTGAGCGAAATCGATGCTCTGTCTGTGGAATTTGACTTTGGCCGGAAAACCCTCGAATCAGGTGAGACGCTCGATGGCGCGACGACCTTTAATGATGGGGCCGGCCGCAGCGGAAAATCTTTGAATTCGGATTGAAAATACTCCCATGGCACCACGCAGCAGCGCGCAACGCAAAACCGACCCCTCCCTCATTGAGGAGGACTACAGTGCAAAGGACATTGAAGTCCTGGAAGGCCTGGAGCCCGTTCGCAAACGGCCGGGCATGTATATTGGGGGTACGGACGAAAAGGCATTGCATCATCTGTTTGCAGAGGTTCTAGATAACTCCATGGATGAAGCGGTGGCCGGGCACGCGAGCCGCATTGAAATCGAGCTTTTCGACGATGGCTATCTCGCCGTGACCGATAATGGCCGAGGGATCCCCGTAGATCCCCACCCGAAGTTCAAGAAAAAATCTGCTCTAGAGGTCATCCTGACCACCTTGCACGCGGGCGGCAAGTTTGATGGCAAAGCCTATCAAACTTCCGGTGGACTCCACGGCGTCGGTGTCTCAGTTGTGAATGCTCTTTCAGACGATCTGATCGTTGAGGTGTACCGCAATCGGAAAGCCTGGCGACAATCCTACGCGCAAGGCAAACCGCGCACCAAACTGGAAAGCCTTGGCGAGGCGCACAATAAGCGCGGCACTAAAGTCATGTTTCATCCTGATGCGGAGATATTCGGCAAGAAAGCGCAATTCAGGCCAGCGCGTCTGTTTAAAATGGCGCGGTCAAAGGCGTATCTCTTCGGCGGCGTGGAAATCCGTTGGAAATGCGCTCCCGCTCTCATCAAAGACGATACGCCACCAGAGGCGGTTTTTCATTTTGAAAAAGGTCTTTCCGATTACTTGCAGTCCTTGACCGAGGGCAAATCGACCGTCACGGATGATATGTTTGCCGGCAAGGTCGAGCGCAAGGAAGATGGTGGCCACGGAAATGTGGAATGGGCCGTCACATGGGGCGCGGCTGGTTTTGGCGACGCTGACGGGTTTTGCCATTCCTACTGTAACACCATCCCGACGCCGGAAGGGGGAACTCACGAAGCAGGCCTCCGTGCGGCGCTCTCTAAGGGACTAAGGGCGTACGCGGAACTAGCGGGCAATAAGAAGTCTACCCTTATCACCGCAGAAGACGTCATGGGCACCGCCGGCTGCTTGCTCTCAGTCTTTGTCCGAAATCCAGAGTTTCAAGGTCAAACCAAAGATAAGCTGGCAACAGCCGAAGCCGCTCGTCTGACGGAAACCGCGATCCGTTCCGCCTTTGACCATTGGCTAGCGGCAAATCCCAAACAGGCAGGAAGTCTCGTTGAATGGGTCATCGACCGCGCCGAAGAGCGCCAGCGACGTCGTAAAGAAAAGGAGATTTCCCGCGCGGCAGCGACGCGCAAGCTCCGCCTGCCCGGCAAGCTCGCTGACTGTACCCAGAAAGACCGTACAGGTACGGAAATTTTCCTTGTGGAAGGCGACAGCGCTGGCGGCTCCGCCAAACAAGCGCGCAATCGAGCGATACAAGCGATCTACCCAATGAAGGGGAAGGTCTTGAATGTAGCCTCTGCAAGCCGCGACAAGATCAATGCCAATGAAGAAATTCAGAACATCGCCCAGGCTCTTGGCGTCGGCCTCGGCAGCCGGTTTGATCTGGACGATCTGCGGTATGAGAAAATCATTATCATGACCGATGCTGATGTGGACGGGGCCCATATCGCGGCCCTTCTCATTACATTCTTTCATCAGGAGATGCCCGAACTTATCAAGGCCGGTCGGCTTTATCTGGCACAGCCACCATTGTTCCGTTTGTCAGCAGGCGGAAAGACCGTTTACGCTATGGATGAAGCGGCCCGCGAGGAGCTGCTTGAGCGAGAGTTCCGGAGCAATCAGAAAGTTGATGTGGGTCGCTTCAAAGGTCTTGGCGAAATGAACCCGGCCCAGCTGAAAGAAACCACCATGGACCCCTCAACCCGAAGCCTTGCCCGCGTGGTCATTGCAGAGGACCGGTCAGAGGAGTCCAAGGATTTGGTAGAACGGCTTATGGGAAAGAAGGCCGAGCCGCGGTTTCAGTTCATCCAGGAAAATGCCGAGTTCGCTACTGAAGATCTCGACATCTAGGCACTTTAAAACCGCTCATAGGAAATATCGAACAGAAATCGCCGCCGCCCGAGGTTATCATAATTCGGTCGGCGTTCGCGGCCATGGATTGGCGGCAACGGCCCGTCGTCAGGCTCTCCGCCAAATACAGCGCTCCAGGACTTTTCCAGTCCAATGACGAATACGGAATTATTCGGACCATCAAATCCGACGGTATTGCTGTACCGGGCAAACGTGTCGACGCCGCGAAAAGTCTTGTAGACGCCTATGGCGAAGTTACCGTAGTCCTGATTGAAGTCATCGTTTTCCGCTTCCGTATATGCCCCATGAAGCTTGGCCTTATAGCCGCGGCCGAGACTTCTTTCCAGGGAAACGATACCGTAGTAGTTATCGCCGGAATCGGCAAAGCCATTTGAAGTATAAAAAACTGATCCGCCTACGGTAAATTCGCCGATATCCCTTTTGGCGCCGGCAAACACTTCGGCAAAGCCCTTATCACCCTCGATGTCGTTGACGCCATCGCTATCGAAATCAAGGGCGAACGTGCTTGAATCGGGAAAGGAATAGTATCGAGCGCCGACGTTAAACCTCATCCCAAAGGCATTTGGCTTAACGCCGGCATAGCCCAAAAGAAGTGGCCGAATTTCGTCTAAGATTTTGGTGGGTGTTGAAACAACTCCGCCATAAAACCGCCCCTTACTGATCTCGGCAAATCCGGTCACCGCTGGATTCAAATCCTCGCTGCGTTGACCTCTATTCACCCCTACTGTCTCCACGCTAAGTCCAGCGACAAGTTCGAGCCCACCATCGGCAAGAGCCAGGCTCATGACAAGACAGTTTGCGCCACTAGCGCCAAAGAGCGCCGCGCCCATTCTTTTGTTTTTCATTTTCCCCCACGGACCGGGATTTTGGTTCCCGCTTCTCGGCTGGTTAGGGCTTCTTTTTGTAAACGTGGACGTAATCAACAAACATGTGCGTCGGGTTCGGCGTTTCCTCTATTGGATAGCCAGAGCCTAAAGCAAGCGTGACGAGCATATACATCGGCTGTTTAAACTCATCCGGGGTCGGAACACGCCAGTGTTCGCGCCGGTTGAGATAAAACACCATGAAGTCTTCTTCGATGCTAACACCATAGGTATTGAACTGCGATGTGAGGCTGTCATCGAGTTCTTCCACCCACTTCAAATCACCAAAGCGTTTCGTGTCGCTCTTCAACGGGTGGAGCCGATAAGCCGCTTGAAAGCGATCCGCCTTGTGGCCGTAGAATTCAAGGACATCCACTTCAACCCGGTAGCCGTTTGTGTCGTTACTCAGCATCCAGAATGACGGCCACGTGCCTAGCCCTTCTGGCAACTTAATCCGCGCTTCGAAATAGCCGTATTGCTGAGTAAAGCCAGTGCCACAAGGATTTTGCGACGATAGATTGCCCGTCTCCCATCCTCCGGTGGCGGTCTTTTTCGCCTCAATACGGAGGAGGCCACGTCTTGCAATAAACGGGAAATTGACCGTGGGATCAGCAAAGCGTGCGTCACCAAAGTCCCCAGCATAGGGCGTGTGGGCGATCCACCGGGAACGGCATCCCCAATCGCTGACGTCTAGGCGACCGAAATCCTCCGAGAAAGTCCGCTCATATTGAGAAAGGTCAATCGCCCCTTCGGCGCCAGGCAGCGCTTGTTCCGCGCCAATATCCTCTGGAAAGCCATCTTCGGAAACGCACCCGAAGAGGGCTATGGCCCCCAATGCGGACCCGAAGAGATCTCGTAACGGCTTGATCATTCTCGTCCCCCGGAGTGTCAAAACCATGATCGCGACAAGGGCATGATGCTCTCACATTGGATGCAGTGCGGCAAGAGCGGGCTAAATACGAGTTGAGATCCAAAACGGGGTCCAAAACAAAGCCTCGGTGAGACAAGTAGGTCTTGCACAAGAACTTTTGCAGTTGGCTAGAATGGCACTTCAACGCCGCTTCACCCCGAAATAGCGCACGAGGCGCGCTCGAAAAAGTGACCATCCCGGAAGGTTGCTAAAGGCGCATTCGCTGCGTAGTGTCCGGGTCGGGGTTGGGGAAAACTCATTGCAATGGCCGAAGACGCGACAACCAAAGACGCCACAAACCGAGTGACGATCATCTCGCCCGACGGCGAAGTCCTTGAAGTTGTCGAGGGAGCGGGGAACCCGGTAGCCAAATGGCTCAAGCGGTTGCGGCTCAACCGGTTCATGCGCCGCTTAACCCGGTGGACTCCAAACGCCGCTGTAGGAGCCATGGGTATCGCTGCGTGTTGTTCGGCCCTCGCCGTCTTCAATATTCTCTATTACGTTCACGGTCCCATCAAATATGTTGGCAACCACCGCGTTTTTCAGGGGCAAGCGGTAAAGGTGTTTTCCGGTGATGCGATCATGATCGAGGGCGTCTCAACGACGGTCCGATTGTGGGGCGTTGATGCGCCCCAAGAAGAAGAAAGCGGCTTTGATCAGTCAAAAGAACAGCTGACGAAACTCGTGGCACATACGGAACTTGCCTGTCAGCTGATCGGCGAGGACAGCTACACACGTTTTCTCGCTCGCTGTTTTCTGCCCGATGGCCGCGACCTTAACCGGATCATGATCGACAAGGGTCTCGCGCGGGAAGTGTTTCCACATACCAAAGGCTTCTATACCCTTTCATCTCTGACTGCCTACTGACGGGTATGTTCGCTGCCGACTAGAGGGCAGCTCGAGCTTTTGCTCATGCCATTGTTCAGCGAAATCCGCCGCTGGCGAATTGTCGGGCGACACTCGCTCGCGGCGTCTCCACTATTGGACCAATGTGGGGTAAAGCAAGCAGACTGACCACTTCCGGGAGAATGCATGTGAGCAAGAACGCCGAACATTTTGATCACTGGATCCGTACCCGTTTCATCGACTTCAATACCGACCTCGAAACTCTGTACTTCGCCCAAGACGACAAAGACCTAATCGAAGGTGTCGGGGACAACACTAAAGCAACGCTTGAGGAAGAAGGCCGCCGCTTCATTGTCGCTCTGCTTGATGAAGGCAACACAGACGAAGGTTTTGATCGCGCCTTCGATCTCCTAGGGAACCTGGGACTTTACATGGCCGCGCTGCGCCGCCACGAGCTGACCAATCCGGATCGAGAAGAAAGATCACCCTTTCAGGCCGCGTCCGCCCTTGGCTTACACATTGGCGCGTCCGTTGGACTCGTCCCCCGATTTGCGACGAGCCACCTTGCAACCCATAACCGCGCGGTAGACGGAAAGATAAAGAGCTTTACCTCCCTGGAGCAGGAACACTTTTTCGTCAACGCCAATACCGCCGGCATTATCGGTTATATGCGCGCAAGCGATGCCCTAAAACGGATTGTCCCTCTTGGCGTGTCGCACCCGATTACGCCACTTCTTCTGAAACAGGCGGGCGACGCCCTTAACGATGTGGCAACATCAAATCGCAAGCTGAACGACAAACTCGATGTGGACCGCTTTTTCTACAGTGTACGCCCTTATTACAAGCCCTACAGGGTGGGCCGCCACATCTACCGAGGCGCCAATGCCGGCGATTTCTCAGGCATTAACGAGATCGATATGCTGCTTGGTTTGTGCAACGCCAATGATCCGTATTATGCTCAATTACTTCTGGATAAAATGCTCTTTATGCGACCAGAAGACCAGACATCTTTGCGCGATTGCATGCGTCGGCGCAGTCTCCTCGATCAACTCCTTGACCAGATCGACCGGGCGAATACGCCTTGGTTTCAAGAAAACGCTACCGCCTTTCTAGCGGTATGTGCTGCCCATGGAGCGACGGCAAGTCAGCACCACGACCAACTTGTCGCCCGGTTTATCGAGGCGCCGTCAAAGGCCGTTGGCGACGACAAGCTAGACCAGATCACGGCAAGCGGTCCCCCCTTGCCGGTTCTTCTGCGCGCCCTTGAACATTTGCGCGATTTGCGCCTCGCCGCCCCTCGGGACGATATCGCGACGGCCCACAACAAGATCCAGCGGCTGCGGAACGCCCTCACATAAAGGTACAGCGCAAAACCATTGACCTTCGTCAATGACGCGCCTTTTGTGATGAGACCTCGCAACCGACGGAGACCTCATCATGGCGTTTGCCCTCGACACAGCTACCAATCTCACAAAAGTGCAGGAAGACCTGTTCGCCCTCCCGAAGGACGAAAGCTTCTGGAACTGGACGAGTGCTTTTGGGGGCTGGCTTGGCGCGGCGACAATCGCTGCCCTTTATCAGCATCAGGACTATCGCGGCGAGATCGTTTCGCTCAATGTCAATTTCATCTCAGCGGTCGACGCGGAGACCATCTATTTCCGCCTGACCATCATGAACCGCAAGCGCACGACCGATTTCTGGCGGGTCGTTGCTTATGACGCAGCCGATGACGGCAAAACGCTCTTTAGCGTTGACATCGTCGCCAGTCAGCGGCGCGATCATCCGCTCGTCTATTCGGACCCCATGCCAGACCAAAAGCCGCTAGAGGAGAGCTTCTATGTGGAACCGAACCCTCTTTGGCCCCGCTGGATCAAACACTTTGATACCCATCTCGGCAAAGGCGTACCATTCACCGGTGAGAAGAACCCGAACACAGTCGCGCATATCAAGGAAGCTGATGGGCGGCCCCTGGATGTCTTGTCGCTTGTGGCCATGCTCGACACGCCCATGCCACGGTTTTTCTTTCTGCTAGACGGGCCGGGCCAAAGCTCCACCCTTTCCATGTCAACGCACATTTATGCGTCTGCGGAGGAAATTGCCGCAACACCGCCCGGCGCCCATCTGGTGCTGGCAGCGAATTGCGCAGGCATCAGCCATTCACTCTATAATCAGGAATGCCGCCTGTTCAGGCCCGATGGGCTGTTGCTCGCCACCAGCTATCAAACAGCGCTTTTCAAAGTTGCGACTTGAGGATCATTCGATCGCTTTAGCCACAGGAGACCGCCCGATGTTTGGACTGAGGCCCCTTCCCTTTTTGCTCGCTGTGATCGCGTTCTACCTGACTGGCTTTGTCTGGTTTGGTCTGTTGTTCAGTGATCTCTGGATGAAGGAAACCGGATTTACCGAATCCGACTTTGAAGGTCAGAGCCCGGCTTGGATGGCCATCGGCCCAGTAATTTCTTTCGTCACAGTTCTAGGGATCGGCAAGGTCCTGAAATGGACGGGTACGACCGATCTGCCCGATGCCCTGACGAAGACCCTATTCCTGTGGCTCACCTTCGGTGTGACGGCTGCCGCTTACGATCTTGTTTATGACGCGCAACATTCCGTACCGCTCTTTTTGATCGACGCCAGCCATTTCCTGGTGGGCTGGCTTTTGGCGACAGTCATTCTGATACGGATGAAAGCCTAGCGCGACCTTCGCAAGCGACACCTGACGTCAGACGTCTCTAGCGGTTCCAATTTTTGATTGGCACGGGTTGGAGGCCCGGAGCGTTCGTCATGGTGGCTGGCCAGGTTCCCGATTGCCGCCGGCTCCCGCCTTCTTCCTCATCGTCTTTTGGCAGGAGAAAGATTGCTGTTCCCATGGCAGCTGAGCCCCAGGTGATTACAAGGGCCACCAACAGCATGACGGTCGCCAACACCGGTGTCCCAGACGCCACGATCAGCGAGCGGAAGCCGCCGAGATCGAATGCGATCAGGGCCACAACAAAAGCGACAGCAGCCCCTGCCCCAAGCAGGAGGTTCCAGGCGAGATAGCGCAGCAAGGGTGATTTCATGGTGGCCTCTCATCTGTCGTTGCCATTCAGTATACAGGTTCCAAGGGGTGCCGGACCACCCTGGTGCGACCTTACCGCAAGGCGTGCGGGAGCAGATTATGTGTGGAGGGTCAGCGGTATTTGATCAGCCGGAAGAGGCCCTTCTCAGGCTTTTCAACGAGATCAGGATAGGTCTCACAAAGCTTCCACACGCATCCATTGATCGTCTTGGGGTGGAGGCTCGCGTCGCTTTCCTCAATCATTCGGTTCAGGTCCGCCCAGCGCACGCCGTCGGGGTGCTTTTCAAGGATGGCCAGAGCGGTCTCTCGGATGCGGTGCGTCGCGGGTTTGGGCAAGAAGTCTCCAACTAAAGATTATTCGTTCCGATCCCAATTCCCACTAGGCTAAACCGACAGCTAACGAAGCCTCAGTCATCCGAACAACGGGTAACTTGGGTTAAACAGTGTACGATACATTTGGCTGTAAATAGAAACTACTCCGATTTCTCTTGCCACTGCCAACTCTGCACCCACGCTGGCCTAACTTGGTCCGTTGCTGGTGAATCTACGATTTCAGATCCGTTGCCCAAAGCGCCCTCCTCGCTAGTCGAAGAGCGTGCGCCGCTTTTCTCAACTTGAGCTGGCTCGATTGTCTCTTTTCGAATTTTTGGCGGAGGAGCGACCCAAGACTGGAGATGCTGTCCAACATTGATGTAGAACTCAGGAACAAGCGCTTCTAGGCCCTCGATGAACTTCTTCCTGCTGTTGAATTTCGCTCCCAAGTCAGATGACATCTCTACGCGGAACGATGCAACATCAGATAATCCTTTAATCTCATCAGACTTGGGGTCAATCTCGTCTGCCAGCGCCCCAAAATTGTGGCCCTTACCTTTAGTAATGCACAAAATGACAACTCGCTCTTTCTCGGATTTCGACAATTGCCGAAGGAGCCAGTTTAGTTTGGCACTATTGCTAGCACGGTCCATTGGCGCATTGATCTTCATCCTTACCGATATGCTCCTTCGCAGGAAATCAGCAACTATATCAATCTTCCCTGCCGCATTCGGTACATCCAATTGAAATTCTAGTTCATTCCTTTCGCAGAATCGCTTTGCTTCCTCATCTACCCATCCTTTCGGGTTTGCCAATTCTCCCCTTGAAATCGAGAGAGTAGTTGCCTCACCTAACTTCCGCGTCATTAAGAGTGCAACATCACGGGCCTCTTGATGCCAGCTAGTAATCATTTCTTGAATGTCGGGAGATTTTGGTTGGATTGGATGCCGGGCCTGAATGTCTGCAACGATTTTCGGCCATTCCTTGCTCATAGCATCCATAGGCAAACGACCTGAATTAGGATGTTCCAGATACCTAACCAGTTCACCTACAATAAATGCCTCATCGTCATTCTGAAAAGGATCGTCCTTTGCCGATACCAGCAAGAACGCTTGGGTCAAAATTGCGGACCAAGACAAGTGAAAAAGAGTGACGCCCTTTGGAATCTGCTTCAACATGGGAGTTGGTATGATTGTTGGGTCAGGCGCTAGTTCATTGGTTATCGTAATAACGGCATCTATGGAGTTGGCCTTTGCGAGCTCTACGTATCGTTCTAGTTGATCTGACTCCACCGTTTGCTTACCAACTTTCGCTTCAATTAGGGCAGACCAAGAAGATCTTCCAGTTTCAACGGTGAGATATGCATCAGGTCGATCTTTCAAGCCCTTCACTTCATTAGTGAGGGTTACTTCGGTAAACGCTCGAACCGTGGTTCTTTTTCCCACCCGTACATCAACTTGCTTTAGGATGGCTCCGGCGAATGGCCTAACTGAGACCATTGAAGATAGAACAATGGCTAGCGTTTTTTGCTCTTTCTGGCTTTCAGCGACAATTGGAAAAAGACGGGCGGGGTTGCCATGTTTTAGTGTTTGTGTAGACACTTTCAATTCCTCGACTAAGTCTCCAAGAATAGAGGCAGAGTGTGAGTTGATTTGTGTAAGACATCAAATATGCACAACCTTCCCATACGCATCCAACACGCTTTCGTGCATCATCTCTGAGAGCGTCGGGTGCGGGAAAATCGTGTGCATGAGGTCTTCTTCGGTGGCTTCCATGGTCTTGGCGATGCCATAGCCCTGGATCAGTTCGGTGACTTCCGCGCCGATCATGTGGGCCCCTAACAGCTCGCCGGTCTTCTCATCGAAGATGGTTTTAACCAGGCCTTCCGGTTCGCCGAGCGCGATCGCCTTGCCATTGCCGTTGAACGGGAACTTGCCGACCTTCACCTTGTGACCCGCCTCTTTCGCCTTGGCTTCCGTCAAGCCGATACTCGCCACTTGCGGATTGGAATAGGTGCAGCCCGGAATGTTCGACTTGATCATCGGGTGAACGGAGTTCGACCCGGCGATCTTCTCCACACAGATCACCCCTTCATGGGAGGCCTTGTGGGCGAGCCACGGCGCGCCGACCACATCACCAATAGCGTAAAGGCCGGGTACGCCGGTTTCCAGCCATTCGTTCACGTCGATATGACCTCGGTCGACCTTGACGCCGAGGGCTTCCAACCCAAGGCCTTCCGTATTCCCCGTAATCCCGATGGCGAGTACCACGCGGGTTGCCTCGACTGTTTCCGTTTTGCCGTCCTTTAGCTTGATCGTGGCGGTGACATTGTCCGCACCCTTCTCCAGCTTTTCCACTTGGGCGGAGGTGAGGATATTCATGCCCTGCTTTTTGAATTGCTTTTCGGCGAACTTGGAGATTTCCGCGTCTTCCGCCGGCAGGATCCGGTCAACCATTTCAACGACAGTCGTCTCCGCGCCGAGGGCATTATAGAAGCTGGCGAACTCGATCCCGATCGCACCAGAGCCGATGACCAGGAGCTTGTCCGGCATCACATCCGGGACCATGGCTTCCTTAGCGGTCCAGATAAATTTGCCGTCGGGCTCCAGACCTGCCGCGGGGATGGTCCGCGCCCGCGCGCCGGTCGCGACGATCACGTGCTTTGCCTTGACGGTGGTCTCGCCCTTTTCGCCTTTGACATTGACGAGCGGCGCACCGGAGCCGTTGGTCGATTTGGCAAGGCTCGCCGCCCCCATGACTACCTCGATCTTGTTCTTCTTCATCAGGTAGCCGACACCGCCGGAAAGCTTGCCCGCCACATCGCGCGAGCGCTTGATGACCTTTTCCAGGTCAAAGCCGATCTTTTCTGCCTTCAGGCCGAAGGCGTCGGCATGCTGCATGTTGGTGTAGACTTCCGCCGTTCGCAGGAGTGCCTTGGTCGGGATACAGCCCCAGTTGAGGCAGACGCCGCCCAGATGTTCGCGCTCAATGATCGCCGTCTTCATGCCGAGCTGGCTTGCGCGGATCGCCGCCACATAGCCGCCAGGGCCCGCGCCGATTACACAAAGATCCACATTGAGTTCTGCCATGGGGTGTCCCTTCCATTCATCTCAAAGCCGCGTTGACGCGCTGGCTCGCCGTCTTGTTCATGCGACTATAGGAGCGGCCCCCCTCAAATGGAACGGGCCAAATGGAACGGTCCAAATGGACTGCACTGGTGGCGTTCGGACTTACTCTGCTGCCGCTGGCGTGACGCGACGTATGCGGTCGGCTTCGGACGCATCCGCCCAGAGCCGCGCCAGGGCGTGGGCGAAGCTCTTGCGGCTGGTGGAGAGGTAGACGCTCGTGTCGGGCAGCTCTTCCACCAACGCAGCATGGAGTTTCGGCAGCTGGTGATAGGGCGTTGCCGGGAACAAATGGTGGGTTGCATGAAATCGAAGGCCCACCGGCGCGATCAGTCTGGAAATGACGTCCTCGGACGGCACGTTGACACTATCGAGGAACTCATCCTGCTTGCCGACCTTGGCGTCGCCCGCATACCGATAAGCATGGGCGCCGAGCGTACGGACGGCGTTGACCGTGAGGATCGTGACCGTTACCGCGTACCAGACGCCGAACACCGCCAAAGGCAAAACGCCCTGCCAGATCAGCCCGGCTCCTGCGAGCACGAACAAAGTCGTTGCGGTCTCCTGAATGAGCCAGGTTTCATCGTCATCCTTGTTCCGGGGATGGCGGTCGTAGTTCAGGTCAATCGCCAGTGAGGACATGCGCCGCCAGATGAGGGCCCGGAGTGGCCTCACCACCCATGAGAGTGGCGTCAGCACGAGAAAACGCACCAGCAAGAGCGCCGGCAGAATGGCCGACAGGAGCACATACCCTACCGACTTCCACGGATTGCCTGCGCCGAAGGAGACATACTCCCCGTCGCCGGTGGAGCCGTAAACGCCCGGGCGGTGATGGTCGATGTGAACGCCAGTATACGAATAGGACGGCACTAGAAACGGGATGCCGGCAGCCACATTCCAGACAAACCGAAATGCACCGAATGAGCCGCCGAAGGCGCTGTGGCGCAAGTGGGCCAATTCGTGCGTGAAGAGAACCGCCCGTAAGAAAGCCAGAGCTGCGACAACGACCAACATTCCCTGCAAAAGTGACCATGCAGGCGCGAAAACAGCCGATGCGAAGGCGCCCCAGCCAATGGCAGCGCTCGCCAGGAAATCCACCCAATAAGTCTGGGCATCAGGCTCGGCAAAGCGGCGCGCGATCTGGCGCGCTTCGGCCATGGGCAAGCTGCCATTCGCCTCGCGGCCCGGCTCTGACTGGATCGGTGCAGTGGTCATAATCATCTCCAGCGCCGGAACATAAGGATCTGCGCGGCGCTTGTCATGACCCCAAACGTCACGGGGCCCAAAACGTCAAGGGGCCCAAAACGCCACGCCGCGCCCAACGCCATGGTTCGCTGGCATCTACGTGCTGCGTGCGACAATGGACGTGACGGAGGATGACTTTAACATCGCGCTCATTGTCAGGAAGAGGAGCCGCCCCCATGACCATCAACGCCTTGCGCACCCCCGACGACCGTTTTGACAACCTGCCCGGATGGACCTACGCCCCGAAATATGTGGAAGGCCTGCCCGGCTATGACGGCTTACGCATGCATTATGTGGACGAAGGGCCGGCAGACGCGGACGTGACATTTCTGTGCATCCATGGCGAGCCAAGCTGGGCCTATCTCTTCAGGAAGATGATCCCGGTCTTTACCAGCGCTGGCCATCGCGCGATTGCCGTCGACATGTTTGGTTTTGGGCGGTCTGACAAGCCGACCAACGATAATGTCTATACGTACCACTTCCATCGCAATGCACTTTTGGCGTTCGTTGAGCGACTCGATCTGAAGAACGTCTGCCTCGTCGTTCAGGACTGGGGTGGGCTGCTGGGCCTCACACTCCCAATGGAGGCGCCCGACCGGTACACACGCCTCATCGTCATGAATACCGGTCTTCCCGGCGGCGAGGAAGCGAATGAGGGGTTTTCCGCCTGGCGCGCCTATAACCGCTCACAGCCAGATCTTGATGTTGGCGGCCTCATGGGCCGGACGACGTCCATCTTGTCGGAGGCCGAGAAGGCCGCCTATGACGCCCCCTTCCCCAGCCAAGACTATAAAGGGGGTGTACGTCGCTTCCCGGAACTCGTCATGCTGAAGGAAAAAGGCGCAGACGATCTGACGCCCTCTTCCAAGGAGGGGGTAGAGACAAGCCTCAAAGCACGCAAGTTCTGGTCAGAGAAATGGACTGGCGAGAGCTTCATGGCGATTGGTATGCAGGACCCGGTTCTCGGTCCACCCGCCATGCATTTCCTCCGTTCATTGATCAAAAACTGCCCCGAGCCCATGGAAGTCGCCGACGCTGGCCACTTCGTTCAGGAATGGGGAGAACCGATTGCGGCCGCGGGGCTTGATCGTTTTGGGCTAAAATGACCAACGCAAGCGGGACCCGATCCAGCTAGCGGTCTTTACGTGCCATGGCAGCGGCGATATCGGGTTGAGCCTCGGCAGTCGGCAGATACTGGGGTTCCACTCGCGCATTCGAGGCTTGTTCGAACGCAAATCCGTAGGAAAGAACCTGCGCGTCCTCCCCCGACGCTCCCATGAACGACAGGCCAACAGGAATACCGTCGATCGTCCCCATAGGGACGGTCAGGTGCGGATACCCTGCGACAGCCGCCAGATATCCCGCGCCGGCCCAATCGGGCCAGACATCGCCATTGATTGGGTCGACCCGGGGCGCAACTGGCCCGGACGGTGCGACCAGAACATCAACACGATACTGAGCCAGGAGCTTATCGATTCCATTCTGGCGGGTTGCGGTCTGAACATCGCGCAGTGCCTCCAAATACTCCGTATCGGTTAGATCGCCGCGTGCTTCAGACGACACCATGGTGTCCTGTCCAAACAGTGTCAGCTCCTCACCTGCATTGTCATCGTTAAACGCGATCACATCAACGAGGGTCCGGCTGACCACGGCAGGAGCCGCATTCGCGAGATAGTCATTGAGGGTCGCCTTGAACTCATACTCCAGGACGGTGAGGGCTTTGTCCCAGAAATTATCAGTCTCGGGACCATCGAAACTATCGATTTCAATGAGCTCTGCGCCCGCCTCATCCATTATCGCGAGCGACGTGTCAAACGCCATGTGAATATCGTGATTGGAGCCAGTCGCAAATCGCATGACGCCCACACGGACACCCTGAAGCGCGTTCTCGCTTAAACGTGCCGAATAGTCGATCCCCGTGCCGCCCTTGGCCATGGCGGTTAGCATCATGGCCGCTCCGGAAACTGTCTTCGTCATCGGTCCGGCGGTGTCCTGTGAAGAAGAAATCGGGACAATAAGATCTTGCGGCACCAGGCCAACCGTCGGCTTAAAGCCAACGATACCGTTGACGTTAGAGGGACAAATGATCGAGCCGTTGGTCTCGGTCCCAACGGTGCCAGCTGCGAGCGAGGCTGCTGCCGCCACACCGGAGCCCGACGACGACCCACAAGGGTTCCGATCAAGGATATGGGGATTGCGCACTTGCCCACCCAGCGATGACCATCCACTCATGGAATCACTCGATCGAAAATTTGCCCACTGACTAAGGTTGGTCTTGCCGAGAATAATCGCCCCCTGCTCCCTCAGCCCCGCTACAAGCGGGGAGTCCCGTCCGGTCACATTCTCCATGAGCGCAAACGAACCCGCCGTCGTCGCCATCGGATCGGCGCTTTCAATATTATCCTTCAACAAAATCGGCACCCCGTGGAGGGGCCCCACAATTTCTCCTTTGGCAAACGCCTCATCGAGGGCCTTGGCATCGTCAAGCGCATGAGGGTTTATCGCGAGGACCGCCTGCAAAGTGGGCCCCGCCCGGTCAATGGCGTCAATACGATCCAGATAGGCTTGGGTGAGTTCTTCGGAAGTAGTCTCCCCCGCCCGGAGAGCGGTGGAGATCTCCGGCAAAGACCTCGCGATGATGCCATCTGGGCGATAATCACCGGGAGCTGCCGCCTCTTTATCCGCGGTCTTCTTCGGCGCTTCCTGAACGGGACCACCGCCGCAAGCTGAAACCATACCAACCGTCGCTACCCAGCCAAGAACAATCCGCCCACGTTGTTTCAGCACCTCTTACCCCTCTTCATCCCGACGCGCTTGCCACGCAATTCGAGAAGCAACGGTAAACTGGTTCTGCGAGGGAACAAGCAAAAATGGGCCTGGCAAAGGCGGAAGGATTTTGCTCGCCTTCGGCAAACGGCTGGCATTCAGCGGCTGACATTTAACAGCTGGCGGGCGAGATTGGGACGGGCAAGCGCCCGCCAGCCGCCGAAGCCGGTCATCCCATAAAGCGGAGACCGGCAACTCATCGAACGAGTTACTGCCCGCCGTCCTCGCTGTTAGCCGCTTCGAGCTGCTCAATGAGCGCCATCACGGCCGCTTCACTTTCGCCATCGATTTCAATGAGGGCATGGTCTTCATCGGACATCATCAGGACCGACAGCGACCCGTCTTCGCCGCGCCGCTTTATGGCTGGCTCGCCGCGCATTTCAACGACTTCAAGTTTTGCTTTGTCGAGCATTTTCGTGTCGTCTTTGATGAACATGAAGTCCTTCAGGTCCTGGTCTTCGCCGAACACCCGAACCGTGACGATGTTGCCGTTCGGGTCGCGAAAGATCTGTTCTGTCGTTTCTCTGCTCTTGAGGAACTGTTCAAAGGTCAGGGTCGATGATCCTGCCAACGCAAATTTCGGTACATCGGCCTTAAAGGTCCCGACATCACCCGCAATTTCTGCGGCCACCCGGCGCAACTCAAGGCGGTTTGCACTGTCTGTTGCAGTCGCGAGATGAACGTGGGCCGTGCGGAAGTCGCCCGTGTTGAGCGCGGCGATCGCATCCTCGATTGAAGCCCGCGTCGAGTCTTCCAGCGATTTGTTAATGGTGCTGGATTGGGCGAAGGCGGCACTTGCAAGTAGGCTGGCGCCGATCAGGGCTACGCTAAAAGTTCTCATCGTTTGTCTCTCTGTCTCATGTTGGTGTGCGGAGCTATTCCTGATCGCTTCCACTGCCCAGCGCAACGGCCTCGCGCGTTATCTAACTTTCTTGTGAAGGCCCGTCAGGACACCGACAGAAAGCCGTGATAAAGACGGTCCAGTTCGCACGGCAAAACCCGCCCAACTGGAAATCATGGTAACGATGACGCATTCCACCCACGCCTTCGATCAAGACACTCGAAATGAGTCGATCCAAATCGACATTAACGGGGCGCTTTTTCCCCGCAATGAAGCAAAGATCTCCGTATTCGACGCAGGCTTCGTTCTCGGTGACGGTGTCTGGGAGGGCTTGCGGGTGCATTCAGGACCAGATGGCCAAGGCGTTATCGTTTTTCTGAAAGAGCATTTGCGCCGTCTTTATGAAGGGGCAAAAACTCTTTGCATCGACATGCCCCTCACCGCCAATGAGCTCGCCCGCCGGCTCTATGAGTGTCTCGATGCAAACAATGCCCATGACGGTGTCCATATTCGACTAATGGTGACGCGCGGACCCAAATCGACGCCGTATCAGGACCCGAGGGCCTCCGCCGGACCGCCAACAGTGGTGATCATCCCAGAGTTCAAGTCCGCCATAGAACAAACCGCCCAGCAAGGCGTTCATCTTTATACGGTTCATGTGCGCCGCGGCTATCCAGACGTCCAGGACCAGAAGCTGAACTCCCACTCCAAGCTGAACTGCATCCTCGCTTGCATTGCCGCGGAAAAGGCAGGAGCTGACGAGGCTCTTATGCTGGACCCCCATGGGTTCGTCGCAACATGCAACTCAACCCACTTTTTCATTGTGCGCGATGGCGAAATCTGGACATCCACCGGTGATTTTTGCTTGGGCGGCATCACGCGAGGGAAGATCATCGATCTTGGTCAAAGCCTCGGCATGACCGTTCGCCAACGGAACTTCTCCCTGCATGATACCTACAATGCCGAGGAGGCTTTTGTGACCGGTACATTTGCTGGCGTGACACCGGTCACCAGTATTGACGGGCGAGAAATCTCACCAGGGCGTGGACAAGTGGTGGAAAGGCTTCAAAAGGCCTATGGCCAACTGATCCAAGAAGCATGCAGCAAAGGGCGTCAAGCGTCATGGTGAAAGTCATCGTTATTGCGTTTGCAACTTGCCTGGCCTTCATACTCCATTGCGAGGCCGCCGAACCAGATCGCCCCCGCTATAAGATTTCGCGAACCGAAATCCACACTGTTTCCTCAGAAGACCTGGAACACGACTATCAGCTATTCGTCAAGCTGCCGCCGCGATACCATGATCCGACAAATAAGAACCGGCGATATCCGGTCATCTATTTTAATGATGCGAGTTACTGTTTTGAAGTGGCTTCCGGCATCACCGTCGCGCCCATGAATCTCGGTGGATTCGAGCACGCCATTCTCGTGGGCATTTCCTACGCAGTTGGAGAAAGCGGTGCAGATAGCCGCGCCCGAGACTTAACACCAGTACCGCTGCCACAGGCAAAACGCGAACATGGTGGCGCAAGGGCCTATCTCACATTTAAGGAGGGAGGAGACTTTCTTCAGGTCCACGATAGTCACGCCGATAAAGGTCTAAGGCCTCACGCACACAAAGGAGAAAGACATACTAGTCCGGATGGTAGCAAGACACGAACGGAGCGCGTTGATACAGAAGTTGGTCAGGCCATGACCGATGCTGATAATGGACTTAAGGATGGATCACTTCGGCAACGCGAAAGTCGTTTGGACAAGGGTGGTGAATGAGTCAGTTTGTTTTTTTGGTTGACCCACCGGCACTAGGTGCTAACCAAGAGCCATGGGGATACAAAGAATGTACTGATCAAGCTAGCTTGCTTGATCAGCAGTCAATTCTTTTCCACGAAAAAAAGATTTTTTCAAATGCTGTAGCGCTTACCTTAAACGGACTCACACTCAACGATCTCCGAGAAGAGCTTCATTATTTCGAAGATGAAAGTGTTGTTTGGAAATCGCAATTCCCAGAATTGATCAAATTTCTCGTGTTGAAGAGTAGCGGCGTGTTTTGCTTTTTCGGTTCTTTTGAAAGGGAAAACTACCACTTTGTATCTCGGGTAGATGTTTTAAAAGAATTAGAGAAACAACTTTCAGAATTCCCAGTCGAATTAAATTTTCTCTATTATCAGGGAGCCTAAAAAATACTGTTTCCGTTTGTGAAAAACTTGTATACTGTTTGGCTGCGACATTTATTTGTTTGAAAATGCAGTAACTGCCCCAACCAAGTTACTTCTCTCAATACTCCTTAGCCGACATGATCGTCAGAACCCAATGGCTAGTCTTTGGGTCAGCGAGATTGGATGAGCCCGTTTCCTGAGTGCGATCATGATTATCAGTTTTCCAATTGATTTTAATCTACGCAACTGCCGTCCCGCAGAATCGTAAATGCCATAATCGCAGTCTTTTTTGAAGGTAAGATCGAGGCCTCCGAGAAGTTGAACTCCCGTATCATCTATCCGGGATGGGATTATTCCATTCATCGACAAGGAGTTCCGGGCTGATCCCGATCGCAGGGTGCTGGTCGGCCAGTCCTATGGAGGATTGTTCGGCGTATTTGCATTGCTGGAAGAACCCGGTCTCTTTTCTGACTATATCCTCACAAGTCCGTTGCTGTGGTTTGGTCAAAAAGCCATCTTCGACATGGAAGCTGAGGCCGCGGCGGAACAGCGTCCCCTTTCGGGCAAAGTCTATTTCGCAACTGGAGAAACAGAACAGCCTAACTTTCACGGTGGCCGGATTGATATGGTCGCTGATCAAGCATAATTTGCCGACATCCTCGCATCGCGAAATCATAGCGGTCTTTCGTTGAAGTATGACACCATCGAAGATGGGACCCACCAGACGACCTTCCCAATCGGCTTCACGCGCGGGATGTTGTGGATCTTGCCAGGAGATGATCCATACAATGGTGGCCAACGTTGGTATGGGGACTAAACATCGGTACGAAATCTAGATGACGAATATCATCTCCATGTGGTCAGGTCCGCGCAACATCTCTACGACCATGATGCGCGCGTTCGAGAACCGACCCGACACTAGCGTTCTTGATGAGCCGTGTTATGGTGTTTACCTTGAAGAAACCGACGCGAACCATCCCTATAGGGAGGAAACGCTTCGGTCTTATCCGAAAGACCTCGCGGGCGTTGCTGACTGGATCAACCGCGCGGCGCCCCAAAACGACTACCTCTTCTGTAAACATATCGCCTATCATATAAATACGGATCAAATCGAGCGTCTCGCTCGCGGTCACCGCAATTTCATCCTGATCCGGAACCCTCGCCTTATGGTGGCGTCATTCGCCAATAAACTTGACAATGTTGACCCGATCATTGCCAGCTATCGGCATGCCCGTGCACTGAGGAATTTCCTGTACGATGCCGGCGCTCCTTGCCCGATCGTCGACGCGGCTGATATTCTCCAGGACCCGGCGGGCATGCTTTCGAAACTCTGTGCGGCGCTGACGATGCCCTATCTGCCGGAGATGCTCGCCTGGCCTGCGGGCTCGCGCGCAACAGATGGCCCTTGGGCCCCGCACTGGTACGACCAAGTTGAACGCTCAACAGGCTTTAGGTCAGGCAGCCCCAAACTCGCACCGCCTTTGCCGCCGGATCTCGCCGCTGCTGCCGATGCCGCAATGGCGGATTATTCCGCTCTGTGGAACGAGCGACTGATGTCCGCCTCGACGTCTAACTGACGCGCTTGCCGACTACTCAGGGTCACTTTCCACAACCGATGCGAATTCGTCACAGACCGTCATCAAACCTTCGTTTTTGCACCGCAGCGTGTCGCAAAACCGTCATAAGCATGTATGGTCGCGACACGTCTTGAGAGACTCAGGTCAGTATTTGCTGAGTTTCTGCAATGTGGGCTTATCAAACACTCGGGGTTTACTTCCATGAACAAATCTTCGCGGCTTTCGCCGTCTGCTGGCTATTTTTCTGTTTTTCTCGCGAGCGCTTCGGCACTTGCCGTCGCCGGTGCTTCCCAGGCCGCGGCTCAAGAAGCTGAAGCCTCAAGAGGGCTCGACGAAATTACCGTGACAGCCCAGCGCCGGGAAGAAAATCAACAAGATGTGCCGATCTCGCTGACCACCCTGCCTGGCGACCGCCTTGATACGATCCTCCAAAACGCGGAAGACATCCGCGCCCTCGGGACCCGCGTGCCGGGCCTCTACGCCGAAAGCTCCAATGGACGCGTTGCTCCCCGCTTTTACATCCGCGGCCTTGGCAACACAGACTTTGATCTCGCCGCGTCCCAGCCGGTCTCCATCATCATGGACGAAATCGTTCAGGAAAATGTGGTCCTGAAAAGCTTCCCGCTGTTCGATATCGAACGCGTCGAGGTATTGCGGGGCCCACAAGGCACCCTCTTTGGCCGGAACACGCCTGCGGGGATCATTAAGTTCGACACGGTCAAGCCAGGCGACGAGATGGAAGGCTATATCTCCGGGAGCCTTGGTCGGTTTTTCACCCGCAAGGTCGAAGGCGCTCTTGGCGGGCCACTGATCGAAGACAAGCTCGGCTTCCGGATTTCCCTGCTTCACCAGGGCCGAAACAATTGGATCGATAACGGCACCACCGGGGAAGAAAACGCCCTTGGTGGTTTCGACGAATACGCTGGCCGGCTCCAACTGCTTTGGACACCCACGGATAACATCGAAACGCTGCTGAACTTCCACGGCCGCGATATCGACGGCACGTCAGCCGTCTTCCGGGCCAACATTCTGGGCCCTGGCGATAACGAGTTGAATGCCAATTTCGATCGCGACGTTGTTTTCTTCGACGGTGGGGACAACAACCCGCAGAGCTATTCCAACTATGGTGGTTCAGCGAAAATCGCCATCGACTTCGGCGCAGCGACTGTGACGTCCATCACCGGCTATGAGACCGCTGAAGGCAGCTCTCGCGGTGACATCGATGGTGGCACTGGTGCAGTCTTCCTGCCTACGGGATCATTCCCAGGCACGATCCCGTTTCCGTCCGATACGACAGATGGCCTCGACGATCTTGATCAGTTCACGCAAGAAGTTCGCATTGCCAGCAATGATAGCGGGCCATTTAACTGGCAGGCTGGTTTCTTCTACTTCGACGGCGACTTCACCATCACGACCACCGGTGACGGCTTCCCGCCAACCACGACGGTCCGCCACACGAACGAATCCTGGGCCATCTTTGGCCAGGGGAGCTACGATCTAACAGATCGCTTTAATCTGACCGCTGGCATTCGGTATACGGAAGACGATAAAGACTTCACGGTTCTTTCGGGGATAAATATTGTCCCCGATATTGAAGTGGAAGACGAGAAAGTCACTTGGGATGCCGCGCTGACCTATTCGCTATCCGATACGGTCAATGTCTTTGGCCGCGTTGCTCGTGGCTTCCGGGCGCCGACCATCCAGGGCCGCAATGTGGCTTTCTTCGAGCCTGCGTCTTCTGCCACGTCTGAGACGACCACGTCTTATGAAATTGGGGTCAAATCCACACTTCTTGAAAACCGGGTACGCTTGAATGCAACGGCCTTCTACTACGACGCCCAAGACCTCCAGTTCTCGGCTATCGGCGGCGCGGGTAACCTCAATGTGCTGATTAATGCCGATGGCGAAGCCTGGGGCTTTGAAGCGGACCTTGAAGCGCTTGTCACGGACAATTTCCTCGTCACGGCGGGTATCAGTTACAATGACACGGAAATCACTGAAGCCGGCCTGGAGGTCGGTGCGTGCGGATCAGCCTGTACGATTCTCGATCCCTTCCGGCAGGTCCCTAACCCAAATGCAGCGGATGGTGACGGATTTAACGAAATTGCGACGATCACCGGCAACCCCTTCCCGCAGGCACCAGACTGGATCTGGAACATCACAGCCCGCTACGGGATCCCCCTCGCCAACGGCAATGAACTCTATTTCTTCACTGACTGGGCCTACCAGGGTGAAACAAATCTGTTCTTGTATGAATCTGCTGAGTTCGTAACCGACGGCAATCTTGAAGGCGGTGCACGGCTCGGCTACTCTGTCGATGACGGCCGTGTTGATATGGCCGTCTTTGCCCGGAACATCCTTGATGCAGAAAACGTCAAGGGCGGTATCGACTTCAATAACCTGACCGGGTTCGTCAACGAACCACGGATCTATGGGGTCTCAGCTACCTTAAACTTCTAATCCAAGGCCGCCCTTCAAGAAGGTGGCCCTTTTCCAACTGTCAGAACGCGCCTTCCGAAAGGAAGGCGCATTTTTTTATCCGTTAACGAAACAATAACATTGATCCTTGCTCTTCGGTTAACCGATTTGGAAGGGCCTTTCCGCAAAATGGTGCGTGATGGTACCCGGCCAGTCGCAGGAGGTGACGGGCGGTTTGGGCAGTTGGATCTGATTGGCGAGCCATTACGGCTGATGTTGTTTACTACCTATCAATTCTTGATCGGTTTTTTGCCAGCAGCATTAGCGGGCTTTTTTGCCTTGCGTGCGTTTGGCCTCCACAAAGCAAGCATCACCTTCCTGCTGATTTGCTCTCTAGCCTTCTATGCCATCGGCTCACTTGTCCATCTAGGTCTTCTCGCCGGATCAATCGGGGTCAATTACTTCCTGGGCCGGACCATTGCACAAGAGCGGCCTTATCGGCGGCTTCTGCTCATTGGCGGGGTTGGCTTCAACCTCGCCCTAATATTCTGGTTTAAGTACCTGGATTTTACCCTTGAAAATCTGGCCCCTCTCACCGGTACGACTCACACTCTTCGCAATATCATCTTGCCGCTCGGCATTTCGTTTTTTACGTTTCAGCAGATCGGGTATCTGGTCGATTGCTATACGGATAAAATCCCAGAGCGGAACTTTCGACAATATGCTTTGTTCGTTTCGTTTTTTCCGCAACTGATCGCGGGGCCGATTGTCCACCATAGCCATACGCGGCCGCAGTTTGCCGCACTGGCACGCCCAGGGTTCGATCTGAACGCCCTATCCTATGGCGTTATGATATTTGCGTTGGGGCTTGGTAAGAAGGCGTTGGTTGCCGACCCGATCGCGCGGGCGATTGACCCGATTTACACCATGGCAGCAAGCGGCGAGCCACTCACCGTCGCCCTCTCAATCGCGGCGATCCTCGGATACACATTGCAGATATACTTTGATTTCTCAGGCTATTGCGACATGGCTATCGGCCTCGGTCTGATGTTCGGCATCCGCCTACCGATTAACTTCAACTCACCATATAAATCTGCGTCGATCATCGAGTTCTGGAAGCGGTGGCACATCACCCTATCTAAGTTTCTGCGTGACTATGTCTACATTCCTTTGGGTGGCAACCGAGCTGGCGAAGTCATGCGCCTTCGGAACATCTTTCTGACGATGCTCATCGGAGGCGTCTGGCACGGGGCTGCGTGGACATTCATTATCTGGGGCGCCCTGCACGCGACCGCGATCACCGCAAACCATGCCACGAGAATGGTCTGGCCAGGTCTCGACCGGATCAATTCAGCCGGGCCGAAACTTTTGAAACGGGCCGCACTATTAGCATTTATCATGGGAAGTTGGGTTTACTTCCGCAGTCCTTCGGTGGATGCGGCACACACGGTATTCGCGGGTTTGCTGGGCACAGGGCTCGGGGACATTTCTCTGAGTTCGCCGCCTGCGCTTACTGATTATACGGTCCCTGTCCAGATCTATTTGTTCATGGGGTTTGCGAGCCTCATTGCTCTTTTTGCCCCGAATAGCCTTGAGATCACAGGGTATAAGGAGAATTGGAAAGAACCGCTGCCGAACCTCAGTGGGCCAGCGCCAAGAATGGAACTTACGCCAAGCGCTGCGCTGACGACAGCGATTCTATTTACGGGCGGCCTTGCGGTCGCATGGCAGCCATCCATTTTCATCTATTTCAATTTCTAGACAGACCTATGAAGCAGCCCCGCCTTTCCCCGATTGGATTTCTATTCACCGTCACCTTTTGCGTGGCCATGCTTTTCAGCATCTCAATCCTTGTACCCCATAACAAGCATGACCGGTTTGAGCGCCACCACGATGGGACAACACAGAAAGCCGACTGGATTTATGCCCGGCTCACCTTTAACCCCACCCCTGTTGACGTCGCGTTGATCGGCACCTCAAGAACTGGCGCAGGTCTTTCGGCTCCTAGGATCGAAGCAGCCTATTGCATGGCTACCGGACAACGTATCCATATTGCCAATCTTTCAATCCCCCAAACCGGGCGTAATTTGCACGCGGTGATCGTTAAGGAGCTTCTGCAACACAAGTCACCGGGCCTCATCCTGGTGGAGATGAACGAGCACGAAGCGCGAAAACCTCATCCGGGCTTTATCTTTCTGGCTGACGCTGAAGATATCCTGCGCGCACCAGTTCTGATCAATTTGAACTTCGCGAGCGATCTGTTGCGGCTCCCCGGACGGCAGCTCGATCTGTTTATGAGCGGGCTTCTTCCAAATGGAAGCAGGGTCGACAGTGCGCAAGACCATCTTTCTTCAGATCACTTAGATCGAACGGATCGCCTCGTGCTGCGCGACGGGTCAATCGTGTCGAGGGACGTGATTGTCGACCGCCCATACCTTGCACGGGAAAAAACGCGCCGTACACAGAGCGCAAAGGCAACCCATGTCCTACCGGAATTCCTCCATCCCCTAGAGTATCGTTTCTCGCGGATTTACCTGGAGCGGATCGAAGAAGCTGCTGCGAATGCAGGCGCTCAGATTGACTACGCCTATCTGCCCGCTTGGGAAGAACCGACCTTTCCGCCAACACTCGCAGCGGAACTCGGTGGCAGAAAACCTTCATTTGTCCCCACGCCTGATATCGCCAACGATCCGGATCTTTGGCTCGACCCTACCCACCTAAACGCGGCAGGTGCTCGCGCATTGACAGCCGAGTTTGCCGAATGGCTGGTCCAAACAGCGCCGAACCTTGGTCGACCCGCCGCGCCAGGACCATGTCCGTCTGTGGACTAGTTCTCACGCTTCACCGCCTGGCCATTGCCGCCATCGATCTGAGAAAGTAAGTTCCCGACTGCACTATTCGCGACGGGGACGCCTATGGCTTTGTTTTTTGCAATTTTCAAATTTGCGGTCACCCTGCTCGCCCTCGTCTTTATCGTCATTGGCATTATCGTCACCCCTTCGCCGATCCCTTTCGGGATTGTGCTTATCGCCTTGGGCTTTATGCTTTTGGTGGCGGTTGCGCCTGATTTTGTCCGCTGGTTGCGGAGGCACTCACGCTGGTTCGACAAGCGGATGCACTGGTTGGAGGATCGCCTGCCTGAGTTCATGGCAAAACACCTCCGGCGCACCGACTATGTGCACCCGGATGAGGAAGAAGAAGCCGAAAAGGACGAAGCGCGGGAGCAATCTTGAAAGGGGGGCAAACTATGGAACGTGTTCTCGGCATAGGTGGGTTTTTCTTTCGGGCGGAAGACCCAAAAGCACTGGCTAAGTGGTATGCGGATCATTTTGGTATCACGGAAGTACCGGCGACTTACGAACTCCCGGCATGGCGTCAAAATGGTGGAACGACAGTGTTCGCGCCGTTTTCACAAGACACAGAGTATTTTGGAAGGCCAGAGCAGCAATGGATGATCAATTTCCGGGTCGCCGACTTGCCAAAAATTGTGGATCAGCTGCGCAGCGCCGGGATCGAGGTCGATGTCGACCCAGAAAAGTATCCAAACGGATATTTTGCACGGGTCTATGACCCAGAAGGTAATCCGATCCAGCTCTGGCAGCCCATTGGCCACGACCTGGAAACTGAAGAGAACTAGCTGTATTTCCTAGCGACCGTTCAGCTTCCGGGCGGAACATGCACCAGTTTCAGGTCAAACTCGTTCACGGCGGCAATAATGTGGTCGAAGATATCAGCCTGAACCGCTTCATACCTCTTCCAATCTGTGGTGTTGGCAAACGCATAGACTTCGATCGGCAGCCCTTCTGGTCTTGGCGCAAGCTGCCGCACGAGCAACATAAGATCTGTCCTGACGTCTGGGTGTGCCCGAAGATAGGCCTCAAGATATACCCGCAAAACACCTATATTGGTCAAGCGCCGCCCATTGATCACACTTTTCTCCGGCGAGCTCTGCTGGCGATTATGGGCGACGATTTCTTCCTGTTTGTTCATTAGATAGTCTGTAATGAGATTGATTTGTGACAATCTCTCCAACATCTGGGCATCGCAAAACTTAACCGACGAAAAATCAATCAGGATTGCGCGTTTGATCCGTCGCCCACCGGTTTCCGTCATGCCGCGCCAGTTCTTGAAGCTTCCGGAGATAAGCGCGTGGGTCGGAAACGTCGTGATCGTGCGATCGAAGTTCCGTACCTTGACGGTCGTCATGCCAATCTCAAGGACGTCGCCATCAACTCCAAGATCAGGTGCTTCAATCCAGTCGCCAACAGCGACCATGCTGTTGGAGGTCAATTGAAGACCTGCGACGAACCCCAGGATCGCGTCTTTGAATACAAACGCCGCGCCCGCTGTCAGCGCCCCCAGGCTAGCCAGAAGTGTATTCAGGGATTCTCCCAAAGAAAGGGACAAGACCAGCACGATGGCGACAAAGTACAAAAGCAGCTTCGACGCTTGGGCGATGCTGGTCAGCGGAATATCACGCGCGAAATCATAAGTGTTATAGATCGCAAGGAGCGCATCGATCAGTGTGTCAACGAAAATAACTAGCGCGATCGTAATGTAAATGAGACTAGCGCTGTCGAAAAAAGAAGCTATCTCGGGCGAGGCTTCAAAAACTTCCGGACCGATGATGTTCAGAAAGACAGCCGGGGCCAAATGCGACAGCCGCTCAAAGAGCTTGTGCTCCACGAGGATCTTATCGTGGATACTTCCCGACCCGGTAAATAAACGGCGCAGAAAGCGGGCAAAGACCTGCCGAGAGATCAGGTAAACGACAGCCGCCAGCACAAGTACCAGGAACACCGCGGCCACCAAGGCAAATTCCTCGGCAAACCCGGCAAGACCAGGGACGTTTTCCGCCCAGTTGGTGATTGCCTTTTGCATCGAAGCGCTATTTTCCGCCGGATATTACCTAAAGCAGCATTGAAGCCGGTTCTTCCAGGAAGCCCTTGAAGGCGGCAAGGAACGCGGCCCCAACGGCGCCGTCAACAACGCGGTGATCACAGGTCAACGTCACGGTCATCACGGTGCGGATCACCATTTGACCATCGCGAACGACAACCCTTTCCTCGCCCGCCCCGACGGACATGATCGCGCCATGGGGCTGGTTCACGATCGAGGCGAACGAAGTAATCCCGAACATGCCTAGATTGGACACCGAGAATGTCCCGCCCTGATACTCTTCCGGCTTCAGCTTACGGGCCTTTGCGCGAGATGCCATGTCTTTAATCTCAGCACTGATTTGTTTCAGGCCCTTTTCTTCCGCCTTCCAGACGATTGGTGTGATAAGCCCACCATCGATGGCAACGGCGACGCCAATGTCGGCATGTTTGTGCAGCAAGATCGCTTCATCAGTGAACGTGGCATTAGCGGCCGGGACGGCTTTCAATGCCATGGCACTTGCCTTGATGATGAAGTCATTAACCGACAGCTTGAAAGCGTTGTCGCCTTCTTTCGGTGACGTGGCGTTGATCGCAGCGCGGGTTTCGAGAAGCTTATTCAGCTCAATATCCACATTCAACGGAAAATGCGGGACTTCGTTGTTGAAGCTCTGGGTCAGGCGCTTGGCGATGACCTTGCGCATACCATCCAGTTTGACCGCGTCATAACTTTCCGGCGGATAAAGCCGCGCATCAACCGAGGCCGGGGCGGGAGCAAACGGCTGAGCCGGTGATGCAGAGCCCGCTTTGCCGGTGCCTTCCGCAAGCGCTTTTTCCACGTCCCGTTTCACAACGCGGCCGTGGGGGCCGGTGCCTATTAGGAGCGACAGATCGAGCCCTTCGTTCTTGGCAATGCGCTTGGCGAGAGGGGAAGCGAACACGCGGCCGCTTGGCTGCATTGAAACGCCGTCCTTCGAGGCTCGCTGCGCTCGCGCCTCAGGATGAGGAACAACAGCCTCACTTCCCTTGGCCTCATCCTGAGGAGCCGCTGAAGGCGGCGTCTCGAAGGATCGCGCGGCTCCGTTGCCGCCAAGCGCCGCTACGTCTATTTCGTCCGCACTCTCCCCATCCTCGATGAGAACGGCAATGGGCGCGTTGACCTTGACGTTGTCGGTTCCCTCCTCAATCAGGATCTTGCCAACCGTGCCCTCGTCGACGGCTTCCACTTCCATGGTCGCCTTGTCGGTTTCTATCTCAGCGATGACATCGCCAGACGAGACCTTATCACCGACTTTCACGTTCCACTTTGCAAGCGTGCCCTCTTCCATGGTGGGCGAAAGGGCGGGCATCAATATGGGCGTTGGCATTAGTTGAGATCTCCCCGGAGCTGACCAGCTACATTAGTTGTTTCATTAAGGCGGTCGTGAAAGGCCTTCTCTATTTCAGCTAGAAGTTTTTCAGGGTCACGGGTAGGATCGTCCTGACACATACCACGCAAAGCGTGTTTAACAATGTCTGCCGCGATCATGCCCCAGGATGACGCCTCCTGTTCTGAATCAAAGGCACCGATGTTCAATGTCACATGATCTTCGCCACCGCCAATCCAGAATCGCACGAATTCGCTTGCCTCTTCTTCATCGATTACGCCATCAGGTATCTCAAGTTCGTGTAATTTAGTCATGACAGGTAAGATGCCGTGTGTGGGCCAAAGTGAGCGACACCAAGCGTCGGGTCACTGAATTTGGTTGGTGTCCAGACTTTAAAACGCCGGGCAATCCGAGCCTCGGTTGTTTCTTCTTCGTAGACCATAGGCGCGGGCTCAAGACAGCTAAAGGCTTCCATCCGCAAGCCAACGACATTTAACGTCGAACGGATACGATCGCCCTCACCGATCACAGCCGCGATGTAAGTGCCGCAGGTTTTGCAGATCAAAAAGTCAGCCGTCCGAAGTCCGAACGCATACCGGTTCACCTGGCCCTCGTCCGCCTCGATCAGCGCTGACCCCTCCCCATCGGAGATATTCAGCGCTTTCTGACGGGTGCAAAAGCTACACTGGCATGCGCGCACGCCAAGTTCATCAGGTGTCTTGTCGGTTTGGAAAGACACCTTCAGTTCACCGCAATGACACGCGCCGTGGTGGATCATGGGCGATCAATCCCGGTACATCACGTGTTTGACAGCGGCGACGATCTTCTCCGCATTCGGAAGGCTTAATGCTTCCAGATTAGCGGCATATGGCAAGGGTGTGTCTTCCTGGGTGACACGGGCAGGCGGGGCATCCAGGTAATCGAATGCGTGATGGGTCACCTGCCAGGCGACCTCCGCGCCCACACCGCACGGGGCCCAGCCTTCTTCCACCGTTACCACACGATTTGTTTTCTTCACGCTCTCAATAACTGTTGCGGCATCCATCGGGCGGAGCGTGCGCAAGTCGACTACTTCCGCAGAGACGCCCTCGCCCGCTAACATCTCAGCTGCTTCCAGCGAGAATTTCACACCTCGAGAGTAAGACACAATGGTCACGTCCGTTCCGGTGCGCTGAACCTTTGCCTTGCCGATGGGCAATACCCAATCATCCATATCGGGGACATCCATGGTGTCGCCGTAAAGAAGCTCGTGTTCCAGGAAGACAACCGGATTCGGATCGCGGATCGCCGCCTTCATAAGGCCCTTGGCATCGCTCGCCGACCAAGGTGAAATCACGATTAGTCCGGGCACGTTCGAATACCACGCAGCATAGTCCTGACTGTGTTGCGCAGCCACGCGAGACGCCGCCGCGTTTGGTCCTCGGAAGACAATGGGCGAGCCCATCTGGCCGCCGGACATGTACCGGGTCTTGGCGGCGGAGTTGATGATGTGGTCGATTGCCTGCATGGCAAAGTTCCAGGTCATAAATTCCACAATCGGTTTCAGGCCCGCGAACGCTGCGCCTACGCCGAGACCGGCGAAGCCATACTCCGTGATCGGCGTATCTATCACCCGTCGCGCGCCGAACTCTTCCAACAGGCCGCGGGAGACTTTATAGGCGCCCTGATATTCCGCGACTTCCTCGCCCATGAGGAAGACATCTTCGTCCCGGCGCATTTCTTCGGCCATGGCATCGCGCAATGCATCGCGCACCGTCGTTGAGACCATCGCGGTATCTGCGGGGACTTCAGGGTCCGACGGCGCGATGGCGACCGGTGCCGGGACTGAGGTTGGGGTTGGGGTTGGGGCTGAGGCTGGGGCGTCCGCGAAGGGCGCTGCGACCGGCGCTTCGGCAGCGGTGGGTGCCTCTGCTGCTGGTGCCGAACCGCCGTTCAGGCTGGCAAGGTCAATATCGCCGGCGCTTTCCCCGTCCTCAACGAGTACAGCGATCGGGTCGTTGACCTTAACGTTCTCCGTACCCTCTGCGACGAGGATTTTCCCGATGATGCCTTCATCGACCGCTTCCACTTCCATAGTCGCTTTGTCGGTTTCAATCTCAGCGATCACATCTCCGGAGGAGACCGTGTCGCCTTCTTTCACATTCCATTTTGCGAGGGTGCCTTCTTCCATGGTTGGAGAAAGGGCAGGCATTAAAACCGGCGTCGCCATCGAACATCCTTGCGATTAGGGAGGGGCAATTTCACTTGTACTTCATGCGCCAGAACGCGCGCCTTCCTTCCTTACTCGAAAGTCAGTTTGGCGAACAAGTCTCTCGATGAATTTCGTGAGGAGCCAATCGTTTCCGCTGCCGCGGCGCAGCAAGATTGGTCAGTCACCGCCGAGAAGCACAGCGTCGAGGGGGTCCTCTTCCACTTCGATAGGCTTCGGCGGTAGGGGTTGAACGTCCAGCTTTCGCGCAAGGCTGTCGACAATATCAAGAACCTCGGACTGTTCACGGTCATGGGCGGACATAATCTCCGCTACGCGAGCGTCGATTTCCGCGTTCGCTTCATTGGCGAGGCAAACAAGGTATGCGTTCACCGCCGTAACGTAGCTATTGTAGTCTCGCAGCGCCTTGTGAGAGGGCTTCACTTTCTTCTTCGTGAGGCGCTTCGACGGACTTGGGCGGACGCAGTGCTCTGGCCCCCCTGCTGACGCCTCACTGCCCCGAGCATCTAACCCATCACCATTCGCGTTTGGTTCGCTAGCCAGCACTTCCGTCCCGATATGGGACAGGAGAAGAACGATCATGGCAGAGATGGCGCGGATCATTGCAAGTGGCCTGTTCAATAAGCAGAGATACCCTTGGTCGTGACGGACTTGCACAAACTTCGCCATGGAAACTGGCTAGCCAAAATTCTCCCCGGAATTGCCGGGCTGGATCCGAATCAACCGGGAATCTCCCACTGCTGCCTGACGGTGATAGACGATAGCCTGGTAGGCAGGATCTTTGACCATCGCCGAGAAAGCCTCCGCACTCGGATATTCGGCAATGAAAGCAACATCCCAAAGGTCACTTTCCGGCCCGATGAGGACTGCTTTCGGCGTTCCGGTCCACGCAATCTTGCCGCCGACGCCTTTGAAGATGGGGCCGCTTTCCTTGCCATAGGCTTGATAAGCTTCCCGCCCAGTCGCCTCGCGGCCGTCTTCATAGGTGGCCTTATCCTTCAGCTTGATCAGGTTCAACATCCAGATCGGCCCGTCATCGGGCACCTTCATGAAGTCGCCGAATTGCTCCCTAGTCGGATCAACATAATTTGTCATGACAGGTCCTATCTGGTTATTTGGGATTGGGCACCTTGTTAAGGCCGGTTGTCCGTTTGAAGAGGCGGTCCGTGATCCACGACGGCGCGATATTCCTTAAGGCAAGCGCCGGCAGGTACTGGGACGGAACAGTGTAACGCGAATGCGGACGGGCTGCCGTTAGCGCATGGTGGATCGCTTCGGCGACTTCATGGGGGGACGCACCGTCGGGATGGCCTTTCGCATGCCAGGCGCGGAAGGCATCGAGCGCCCGTGTGTAAGGCCCCCCTTCCACGGCATATCGCTCAAACCCGAGCTGTTCTTGTTCACCGAATGTCGTGTTGATAAATCCAGGCCGGATGAGGCTCACATGGAGGCCAAATGGCTCGACTTCCCGGCGGAGGCTATCGGTCAATCCTTCCACCGCGTGCTTGGATGAGGCGTAGGCGGACTGAAACGGGGCAGCCAGCCGCCCGGCGACAGAGCCCACATTGACGATCCGGCCACGTCCTTCTTCCCGCATAAACGGCAAGACCGCTTTTGTAACCGCGACGAGGCCGAAGACATTTGTCTCGAATTGGCGTCTCCATTCGTCAATGGGAAGTTCTTCCATGGGCCCCGTCACCGCAACGCCCGCATTATTAACCACACCATAGATATTGCCGCTGTGGGACATGATCCGCTCAATTGCAGACGCAATGGAGCCCTCGTCAGAAACGTCCATCTCAATGGCGGTGATCAGTCGGTTGCCGAGACCTTCCAGCGGTTTCAGTTTTTCCAGCCGCCGCGCGCTGGCAAACACCTTGAAGCCCTTGTGGGCCAGATGAACCGCGGTCGCCTCGCCTATGCCGCTGGACGCCCCGGTAACGAGAACAGGCTTGTACACGCTACTCAGTTCCTTTCAATGAAAGTCTGCGAACCATCAAACCAGTCGCGAGCGCTCAACCGCGGCCTTAATGAAGGACGAAAAGAGCGGATGCGGATGAAAAGGGCGCGACTTCAGTTCCGGATGAAACTGGACGCCAATGAACCATGGATGCGCGGGAATTTCCATGATCTCCGGCAGCACGCCGTCGGGAGAGACCCCGGAAAAGTCAACGCCGCACTCGGCCAACCGATCCTTAAATGCAATGTCCACTTCATATCGGTGGCGATGGCGTTCAACGATTTGGTCGACCTCATAGACCTCATGCACGCGGCTGCCCGGTTTGAGCACTGCCGGATACGCGCCGAGACGCATGGTCCCGCCAAGATCGCCATCAGAGGCGCGGACTTCCTGGGTATTGCCTTTGCTCCATTCGGTCATGAGCCCGACGACGGGCACACCCGCCTTGTCCCGATCAAACTCCGTACTCGTTGCATTCGCAATACCCAAGAGATTACGCGCAGCCTCGATAACGGCCATCTGCATGCCGTAGCAGATACCCAAAAACGGCACTTCTTTTTCGCGGGCGAATTTAATTGCCTGTATCTTTCCTTCAGCGCCGCGCTCACCGAACCCGCCAGGCACAAGGATCGCATGGGCTTCGCCAAGCTGTTCAACTGCCTGTTCTTCGCTATCAAACGCCGAGGCATCAACCCAGTTGATATTGACACGGACATTATTGGCGATACCCCCATGGGCCACCGCTTCCATCAAGGATTTATAAGCGTCCTTCAGGACGGTGTACTTGCCGACGATGGCAATGGTGACCTCGCCGTCGGGCTTATCAATCCGTTCAAAGATCTTCTCCCACCGCGACGGATCGAGTGGTGGCGGATTGTTAATCTGAAAGGCGGCGAGCACTTCAGTGTCGAAGCGCTCTTTGTGGTACATTAACGGGACGCCGTAGATCGTGGGACAGTCCAGCGCCTGAACGACCGACGACGCCCGCACATTACAGAATTGCGCAATCTTGCGACGCTCGCCTTCGGGAATGGGCCGGTCGGCTCGCACAAGCAAAACATCCGGCTGGATGCCAATGGACCGTAGCTCCTTTACCGAATGTTGCGTCGGCTTGGTCTTTAGTTCACCTGCTGCCGGAATGTACGGCAGCAAGGTCAAGTGGACATAGATCGCATCGCCATTGGGCAGATCGTTCTTGAGCTGACGAATTGCCTCAAAGAAAGGCAAGCCTTCGATATCGCCAACCGTGCCGCCGATCTCACAGATCACGAAGTCCGCACTGTCGGCGTCGGCCAGGACAAATTCTTTGATGGCATCGGTCACATGGGGGATCACCTGGACAGTGGCCCCCAGATAATCGCCGCGCCGTTCGCGCTGAATGATCCGCTGATAAATTCGCCCGGTGGTGATGTTGTCGCCTTGGGAGGCGGAAACACCTGTAAAGCGCTCATAGTGACCGAGGTCGAGATCGGTTTCCGCACCGTCATCGGTGACAAACACTTCACCGTGTTGATAGGGCGACATGGTGCCCGGGTCGACATTCAAATAGGGGTCGAGCTTTCTCAGGCGGACTTTGTAGCCACGCCCCTGCAAGAGAGCTCCGAGAGCAGCTGCCGCAACGCCTTTTCCGAGGGAAGACACCACGCCGCCGGTGATAAAGATGTACCGCGCCATGGGAGCTCGTGATAACGCAATTCATGCGCCAATGAAAAGACCTATTTCACGAGTTGGGCATAACGGTCGCGCGGGGATCGGGATCGGCACCAGAAAGCGCTTTAGAAAAGGCTTTCGCACCGGTTTGGCTAAGCTAAACGGCTGAGCTTACTGGCCTAGCCTACTTGCTGAGCTTACCGGCCAAGCTTTACTGGCCAAGCTTTACTGGCCAAGCTTAACGGCCGCCGTTTTCGGGTTGTTCTTCATCGTCTTGCGAAGGGGCTGCGTCAGAGGCGGCCTCTGCCTCACCCCCCGCGTCGTCAGCAGCTGCATCGGCTGCACCACCGCTTGCGTCTTCATCAGCGCCAGACTCATTCGCTGGATCGTTGACCACAGCGCCGGCGGGGTCGTCGGTGGTCAGAACATCAAGAAGCGACTCAGCTTCAACGTCCGGCGCTTCTTCCCCCGACACGTCTTCGTCATCATCGCCGCCGAGCGTCCGCAGGAGATCCTCCGCGGTGGTCGGGGCGTTCGGGTCCCGCACCTCTTCACCCGTGAGATCTTCGATTACTTCCTCGCTCGTTTCCGAGGTGCCCGCAAAGATCGCCAGGCCAATGGACGTGGAAAAGAAGAGCGCGGCCAAAATCGAAGTGGTCCGTGTCAACGCATTCGCCGCGCCGCGCCCACTCATCATACCGCCGCCGCCACCGCCGCCGAGCCCCAGCGCACCACCATCGGACCGCTGAAGCAGGACAACAACAATCAGGCCGAGGACAATAAGAACGTGAATGGTGAGGATGACCGTGATCATGGCGGGCCTTACAAATCGACTTTGAAGAAATCAGCTGGAAGCGCTAGCGCGCGCACTGCAAGTGGCGACGCCGAGCGCTGGTGTCTAGGTCTTTGAACCGAAAAGGTCAATTCCAGCGGCTAGTCTTACGATCCGGCCAGATGGTCGCTGGGCCCAGATGGTCGTTGGGCCCAGATGGTCGATGGGCAAAGACTCAAGTGGAAGGCGATTGCCTTTCGTCGGCCCTGGCGATCAAGAGGCGCCGCCAAACCGCAGCTTGATCTCCGCGAGGATGCGGTCGGTCTCCGCATGGTGCAGAGCATGACCGGTCTCTGGCAGGGGCACCAAGACCGCATCCGCAATTTCTTTGGCAAGGGTCTCAGCGTGAATCTGCGGGCTCACCGTCGTGTCAGCTTCCCCCGCCATAATCAAAGTTGGGATCTGGATTTGGCTGTAATCACTTGATTGCTCTACAATTTCGGCCTTCAAGTTGCGGATATCCTCAGCATTGCTCTTGAAGTCCTTGGACCGAAACAACAAGGGGACCCCGGCGCGCTCGTAATAGTCTTCAGGCGCGGTATCTGGCGCGAAGGACTCCCGAACGCTGCCCTCCGCAGCAACGTTAGCATAGATCGGCAGGACCAAGCGCCGGAACAGAAGACCGAATCCGGGCACGCCTGCAGCTGTGTTGTACCAGGCAACACCGCCCGGCCATTCGTGGCTAACCGGTGCCAACAAAACGAGGCCACTAAGCGAGGCTTGATGATCGATCGCATAGGCGAGCGCGACGGCCCCACCATAGCTCTGCCCAACGAGCAAAACGTCTTCGAGGCCCAGCTCTTCAACGACCGCATGAACGACGCCCGCTTGTTGATGCAATTGCCAATCGCCGCTGCGGCGTTCGGTGTAGCCGCGCCCTGCCCGGTCAATCATCACAACCCGCCGGTCCCGGGAGAGGACGTCCCCCAAGGCGAGTTTCATGTCTTTCAGATTGACGCTCGCCCCATGGACCAGAACCACAGGGGGCAGGTCTGCGTTACGCGGGCCGATATCGAGATAGTGGATCTGCCTGCCATCAATGGTGACGAAGTTGCCCACCGGTGGGAACTTCCGCTCTGCACTCCACCCAACGCACCCGGAGACGCCTCCCGCGAGTAAAAAGAGGCCCGCAATCACGAACAGCGTCATCTTTCCAGCTACCTTCACGCGATCCTCCCCGCCCTGACCGACCACCGATTGTTTCTACGCATCTGCTGCCTGGATGATAGCGGCAAATTCGACCGCTTTCAGGCTCGCACCGCCAACTAGAGCCCCGTTCACATTCGCAGTGGCGAGGATTTCGCTTGCGTTGTCCGGCTTTACCGAGCCGCCATAAAGGATCCGCACTTTGTCACCCACAATCCGCCGGATTGCAGCATGCATTTCAGCGATATCATCCGTACTCGCCGTCTTGCCAGTCCCGATCGCCCAGATCGGCTCATAGGCAACCACTAACCCGTTGCGGTCCTCCGGAAGAGACCCCGCCAGTTGAGCAAGGACGGTCTTTTCTGCATGGCCTGCATCCCGCGCCGTTTCGCTTTCGCCAACGCAGACAATCGGAATGAGCCCTGCCCCTTGTGCGGCCTCGGCTTTGGCTTTCACGATAGCATCGGATTCCTGGTGATCAGCCCGGCGTTCAGAATGGCCGACAATCACATGGGAGCCGCCAGCATCGACAACCATCTGCGCGCTGATATCGCCGGTGTGCGCGCCCGACTGAGCGGCATGGCAATCCTGCGCCCCAAACTCAAAGCCGTCATCAGAAAAGCCCATTGAAAATTCCCGAAGCAAGGTCACCGGCGGACAGATCAACACATCGACGGCCTCGGGAGCAGACCCGCTAAAAATCTCGATTAGCTTTTCCACTTCTGACCGAGACCCGCTGGTCCCGTTCATTTTCCAGTTGCCCGCAATTAAAGGCTTCATCGGCTGAAACTCCGCTTTTTGTTCGTCGTATTTTTCGGCACGCTCTTCAGCACACCAGAAGGCGCTTTCCAAATCACCAAAGACAGTTGTTCTCCAAGACCAGCGCCGCTAGTGTCCGCGACCAATCTCCGACCTTTTTGAGGATGAGGCGCCGCTGACGCGCCTGGAAAGACTGACATGCTTAACCAAGTCCGCAATGCTCTGAAAGGCATTGTCGCCTATTTCGTTGTCGCCCTCCTGATCCTGGCGTTTGCCGCTTGGCAGGTTCCCGATGTCCGCAACTTTGTCCAGCGACCGCCCCTAAAGGTCGGCGATCGGGGCTTTTCCAGCCAGGATATCCTAACAGACTTTAATCGGGAGGTGACCAGCCGCCGGGTCAGCAGCGAAAACGGCTACACCCGCGAAGATGCCATTGCCGAAGGCTTGCCCAGTCAGCTGATTGAGCAGATCGCCACTCGGACCGCCCTTGAAGAACAGGCACGTGACCTTGGCCTGGCCATGCCCCGGGATGTGGTCAGCGATTTCCTTCAAAACGATGAGCGCTACCATAACCCTCGAACCGGTAAGTTCGATAATGAAGTCCTGACCAGCATCCTGACGGCATACAATCTGTCGCCTCAGGCTTTTGCGGACGTGATGCAGAAAGATCTCCTGCGCAATCAGCTGATCGGGTCAATCACATCAGGGCCGATTGCGCCTGAATACATGGCTGGCCAACTGCTCTTGCGGCAAGTCGAGCACCGCCAGGTAACCTATCTGACAATTACCGACGAAATGGCCGGGATCGCCGAAGAGCCCACACCGGAAGCGCTGAAAGACTTTTATGATCAGAATGCGGTGCGGTTTACCGCCCCTGAGTATCGCACGTTCTCAACCCTGATCCTGAAGGCGTCTGATTTTGCCGATGCGGAAACCACAAGCGATGAAGCTCTGAAAGAGTTCTACGATGCCAACAAAGCACGTCTTTATGAGCGCCCGGAACGCCGCTCCGTTTTCCAGATTACCTATGACACCGAAACCGCAGCTATAAGCGCTGCAGCACGAGCCGAACAAGGAACGGACTTTGCTTCCCTTGCCGAAGAACGCGGGCTGCCCCTAGATGCAATTACATTCGACGACATCGTCCAGGATGAAATCCTAGACCCGTCCGTAGGCGAAGCGGTCTTTGCGGGCGATGTTGCTGAAAACGGGGTTGTCGGTCCCGTGCGCAGCCTTTTGGGCTACACGGTTGCGAAAGTGACCTCGATCACCCCGCCGGAAACCCAGAGCTTCGAAGACGTCCGTGACCAGATCAAAGAGCAACTTGCTTCTGGCGAAGAACGCCGGCGCATGTTCGAAGCTGTTGAGGCCGTGGAAGTGGCCCGCGACACGGGCGCTAGCCTTGCGGACGCTGCGACCGAACAAGAGCTGACAATCACCGAGTACGGCCCGGTGGATTCATTTAGTTTCGGCAAAGGCGGTGAGATTATCGACGGCATACCCGGCGATGTCTTGAACGAGGCGTTCTCGCTTGAAGAAGGCGAAGAAAGCCAAGCGATCGAACTGGAAGATGAAAGCGGTTACTTTTTTGTCTTTGTCAACGCCATTACACCGCCAAGCGTCTTGCCTATGAAAGATGTGGCCGACGAAGTGGAAGCAGGCTGGCGCGCCCAAGAGCGAGAGCGGCGCCTCGACAACACCCTCACCCAAGTGCGTCAAGAAATCGATGGCGGGGCATCCATGGCGTCCGCCGCGAAGCAGTTCAATCGCGCAGCTCTCAGCGAGAAGATCCGTCGCGCCTCGAACCCGGACTTTCTGACCCCGTCCCTTCTTGAGCAGGTCTTTGCTGCGGAGACCGGAGATCTCGTCAGTGGACCTACTTCAACGGGACGCGTGGTTGTCAGGGTCAATGAGATTGAGTTCGACCGGGAGGCTGGCGGCACACCCCAGATCGCTTCGACGCAGCAATTTCTTGGATTCCAATTGGACCAGGAACTTCTTGAAGCATACGCTTCGACAGCCCGCGAGGAAGTCGGCGTACAGATAGATAGCGCCGCCATTGACCGGATTTTCTCCGATGCTCCCTAAAGACCCGGGCGCTGTTTCTAACGTCACGGAACTGAAGGCCGGGAAAGTCCTGATCCGCCGGATTGTCAATGATCTAGATACCCCTGTCGGGATTTATCTGAAGCTGACGAATGGTGAACCCTACTCCTTTTTATTGGAGTCCGTTGAGGGTGGCGAGCAGATGGGCCGATATTCGATTATTGGCCTGAAGCCAGACGCAATTTGGAAATCCGACAAGGGTACAGTTAGCCTCAACGAGGCCGCCCCATTCAGCGATGATACAGCGTCGACGGACGACCGGCCGCCCCTTGAAAGTCTGAAAGCATTTATCAAGTCGGCGGCTCTCGATATGCCCAGCGACGCCCCGCCGATGGGGTCGGGCGTTTTCGGTTTTCTCGGCTATGAAATTGTCGGCGAGATTGAACACCTGCAAAGGGGGGCGGACAACAATCTCGGGGTCGAGGATTCCGTTTTTATCCGTCCACGGCTGATCGCAGTCATTGACAAGATCCGCCAGGAAACGGTGTTAGTTGCAACGGCACGGCCCCTCGCCGGACAATCCCTAGAGGAAGCCATTTTGTCGGCCGAACAATTGCTTGACGATGGCGCTCGCGCGCTCGCAGGACAGTTGGCACACCCATCAAAAACAGATCGATACACAAACTATTCAGCTAAAGGCGCAGCACCAGAGAGCACAGCCGGAAATCAGGGTGAGATTTCCGCTAATCTGACCCGAGAAGATTTCACCAGCATGGTCGCCGCTGCAAAGGACTATATCCGCGCGGGGGATATCTTTCAGACGGTATTGAGCATTCGATTTCAAACGCCTTTCAATGCACCTCCGTTTGAGCTTTATCGCGCGCTGCGCCGGAAGAACCCCTCCCCGTTCTTGTTTTACTTCAATTTCGGCGGGTTTTCCCTGGTGGGCTCAAGCCCAGAGATTCTGGTCCGTGTCCGTAACAATACCGTCACCATACGGCCCATCGCCGGCACCCGCCCGCGCGGATCAACATTGGAAGAAGATCAACGACTGGAGCAAGACCTTCTCGCGGATCCGAAAGAGCGCGCTGAACATCTGATGCTTCTGGACCTTGGCCGCAATGACGTTGGGCGCAGCGCTGCCATGGGAAGTGTAACCGTTACTGAGCAATTCCAGATTGAGCGCTACAGTCACGTCATGCACATTGTCTCTAATGTGGAAGGTAAACTGGCTGAGGGGGTCGACCCAGTTGACGCGGTGGCATGGGGCTTTCCGGCAGGCACTGTATCAGGCGCCCCGAAGATCCGGGCCATGGAAATCATCGAGGAGTTGGAACCGGATGCACGCGGACCTTATGGCGGCGCGATCGGCTATTTCTCCGCTGACGGAACGGTCGATACGTGTATTGCGTTGCGTACCGCGCTCGTAAAAGACGGCCAACTCGTCGTTCAGGCAGGCGCCGGCATCGTTGCTGACTCTGACCCGGACAGCGAATACGAAGAGTGCCAAAACAAAGCCAAAGCGCTTTTCGCGGCGGCCGACGAGGTCAACAGCATCTAAATCGCTGGTTCAAACAGCTTGGCTAAAATGACGGGCCTTGGACTAGAGCGAGCATATGGTCCGAAAACGGATCTTTAGTTGAATGAAAAATAAAAAAGGGCATGCAGAGAAACCTGCATGCCCTTCAAGTTTTCGGCAAGGGGTGGGAGGGGGGTTTTAGTTTGCCGAATTAGATTGCTGCAACACTCCAGAGTTTGGAAAACGCCTGGCAGTGAATGAGGATGGTCTGGAAGGCGGTAAGGTCAGTCCCTTCCGGGATTTTGTATTCTTGAGCCCCAGAGTTCGATGAAAGCTCGGCAACAAGGACGCTTCCGTCCGTGGCATTGCTGCCGCTCAACGAAGCCGCTGAGTTCGGCGACAAGAAGATTTTCAGATCAGGTGCACGGCGCGTCTTAAAGTCGTCGTCGAGAACAACGTAGTGCCCGTCAGCCCGCTCAACAATTTGCCAGGTGCCATTGGACTTAAATGATTTCTTGGTCCAGCTGCCAGAAGCAACAACTGTCTCAGCGGCGTCTTCCTGCGCATATGCAGCAGGCGCGATCATTGTAGCCGCGGCTGAAAGTGACAGGGCGGCAAAAGCTGCGGCCGAGAGTGCTTTTTTGATCATCATGTTTGTCTTCTCCACTTGATTAAACAGGCCGACGACAGGGTCGGTTTGCAATGCCTCTGTGGAGATTGATTAGGCGACTATGGCCTTCACGATCAAAACACGAACGGGTTAGCGACAGACACGAACAGGTTAGCTGCGATGTTATGGGATAGGGCTACAGCGAGGAAAGTTGGGGCTGCATGGCGCGAACACGGTGCCTTCAAGACGGAAGAAGCATTCGTCCGCAGCCATGCACTTTTCACAGAAGGCGCAAATGGCTCGTCGCCTAAAAGTCGAAGCTGCCCGTTTCGCCGACACCGGCACGAGTGACGCAAAGGCCGGCTTCCTGTGCCAACGGGCAGTAACTTGGCCTATTTTCATCGGTGAAACTGATCTTCAATTCACCGCGGCGCGACGGACCTACATAGTCGCAGGATCCGCCCGTGACTTTTTCAACCGCAAACGTGACAACACGTCCACGCCCTCGGGCAGACTTCTCAATTGGGTCATCACCCTCACGCTGAAAGGTGCAGTCTACCGACCAGCCTCGGTCACCAGACATCTTGATAACCACTAGTTTGTTAACTGACAAAGCATGTACAGATGGCGGGAATGCGAACAACGCAACGAGTCCGGCCATCAGAAGAATGCGCGGGTACTTCATGGCTTTACCTCCTATTTCACGCACGAAGGAGGATACAAAGCACAGGAGGTTATTTCAATGGTTCTTGACTTATTGATACAACGTCGCTGCACGTCGTCAGTGGCAAGATTTCATCAAGGAGAGACGCACATCGGCTCGGCTCTCCGTTGCAGCAATCCTCAACAAGAAACGAAAACAACGCCCGCGCTCTTTCCAGATCAATCGCGTGAAAGACCCGGCGCCCGTCTTTGCGGGTTGTCGTGAGGCCAGCCCGTGCCAGGGTATTGAGGTGCGTTGACATGAGGTTCCGGCGGACCTCCAACCGATCGGCAATTTCTGTGGCCGGCAGACCCGTTGGCCCCGCTTCCACTAAGAGCCGAAACACTCTGAGCCGTGTTTCTTGGGCAAGTGCCCCAAGGGCCAACACCGCGTTTGATAGTTCCATCATTCTAGATTAATTGACCTTTTGATCGGTGGCAACGCCACCTTTAAGGGGCATAACTGGGGTGAAACGCCAACTGAAGCATAGATTGAGTCTCTGGCTTTGGGCATTAGTACCGCTAATGGCAACCGGGGGACTCGCCGCTGAACCATTCCGGCTGCAACATGCCTTGGACTTGCCCGAAACGATCCGCATTTCAGGCGAGACCCGCGGGCGGTATGAAAGCCTCGACGGACAGTTCAGGCGCGGCTTGCAGGGCAGCGATCAGCTTTTGGTTTTCCGGTCGCTCGTTCAGGTTGAGGCCGACGCCGGCCCCCTCACCTTTGGGATCGAACTTCAAGATAGTCGCAGCTACCTCGGAGATGATGGAACACCGCTGTCCAACAGCTTTGTCGACCCGCTAGATTTCCTTCAAGTGTATGTTGCGAGTGACGCCCCTGGCCTCTTGGGACCAGGGTCAACGACCCGGTTGAAGCTCGGCCGCCAGACATTGTCTATTGGCTCCAAGCGGCAGATCGAGCGCGTTGACTTTGCCAATGTGATCAAAAGCTATACGGGTCTTTATGCCGTCTCCGAAAATCCGAGCGGAGACGAACTCCATGCTTTTTTGACGGTACTTGTTGGCCGGTTCCCCACTGAAAGCGATGAGCTGGAAGCCAATGTGCTAGCCGCTGACCGTGAACAATGGGGGCGACGCGTCTGGGGCATCCATTATCGCAAGGCCAATTTTATGCCCGGCATCGCGCCTGACATCTGGGGTGAGGTGTTCGCCTATGGGCTCCAGGAAGTCGACAGGGGCGATGTTCAGACCACCAATCGAAACTATGTGACACCGGGGGTTCGTGTATTTAGCCGACCTCGCCGAGGAAGTTGGGACCTGGATATCGAAGCCTCGATGCGGTTCGGTTCAAGGCGCGCTACCAGCAGGCCGGAGGATACCGACGACCTTTCCGTGACCGCCACGCAGATCCTTGCACGTGTCGGCTACACGTTCGATGCTCCCTGGCAGCCGCGCATCGCGCTCCAGTACTATCTCGCCAGTGGTGATAATAATCCCGATGATGATCAATTTGATCAGTATGAGCGCCTTTTCGGTGGTCGGCGCACAGACCTCAACAATACTTCGATCCATGGTCCCCTGACCCCAGCCAACCTTTCTGCGCCTGGCGTCCGGTTTGACATCAAGCCGGGCCCCCGGTGGGATGCGCGATTGCACTATTCGGCGGCCTTTCTCGCCTCGGCGACTGATACATTCGTCATTGCACGTCTGCGTGATCCAACCGGTGCGTCAGGAACATTCATGGGCCATAAGCTTGATGCCCGAGCCCGATACCGGCTCATCCCCGAAAGCCTGCTTCTGGAAATTGGCGCGTCGGCTTTTGTGTTCGGCGAGTTTACGAAGACAGTCCCCGACGGGCCAGCGGGCACACGGACGCTTTTTGCGTACAGCCAACTGACCTTTTCATTCTAGAGGGCTGGCACATTCGAGGGATTGACGCGAGAAGCAAGGTCAAGCACGTCATTTTGGTCTTGCTTCACTCACGGAATGACGGTGCAAGGTCCGCAACGGTTTCGCGACCAGGTCCTCCACCCGTATTGGGGTTTAGAGAAGCCTCCATCACTGCAGGGCGTGACCGGTCGACAAGGTAGTCGATCGTTTCCAGATCAAACCCGCGCAGCACCGCCGATGTGAGCCATGGACCGAGGACGTCAAAAGTCGACTGCCGGGGATGGCAGATCGCCACTGCATACCCGTTCTCTCGGGCGAGGCGTTCGACTTCGTTCAATTGCGCACGGATGTCAGCGCGGGTGGGATCATCATCAAGAAAGACATCGCGCACAATCACAGTTGTACCCGTCTTCGTTCCGACCTTTGAGGCTACGGATTTCGCTGTTGTCAGAGAGTCAAGGAACAGCAAGTTCCGGTTGGACAGACGATTGAGGACAACTCCCATCCGGCCAAAGTCCTGGGTGAACCGCGACCCCATGTGATTATTGATTGCCGTGTACCCACTAAACCGCGACAAGTTCCAATCGAGGGCGCGCTTTATCTCCGTTGCAGACATATCGACAGTCAGCGCATTTGGGCCTGGGTCGTCGTCGCCTGTGGGCTCCATGGGCAGATGGAGCATAACCGCGTCCCCGTCGGCCTTCGCCGCACTGACCATTTTCGAAACGCCATTCGCGTAAGGCAAAAACGAAAATGTGACGGGCCCCGGCAATTGACGGAAGCGCTCAAACACCGCTGGGTCTAACCCCATATCGTCAACAATCACGATGATTTTCGGCGGCTCTCCCGATACTGGCGCGGATACCAGCGTAAGCTCGTTTTCGGTCTTAGCGGGGGCAGAGCGCGCAGGCGACGATTTCGTAGTTTTGACTTTGCCCGGAACCACATTGGGCACCACGTCTGGCGGCGCAAGCCGCTCGGCCGGATCAACCCTAACAGCCGGTCGCAGTGATCCCAGGACCGGCAGCGAGACCTCACCGCCTCTGATGGCTGGCGGCGGCGGTGTAGCCGTTTCAGCGAGGGCGAGCTCGTCCACGCCCCGGGGGCCAGCCACAGGTATTCCGCGCACAAAGGCCAGGGTCGTTGCGCCATAGAACAAAGCGAACAGAAAAAACGAGCCGACCAGATAGAGCCCGTCCCGCCCGACGGACCGCGCACGTTGGCCTTTCATCAGACGCTTGCCATGACTTGTCCCGTGATTGGGACGATGACGACTGCTTTGGCTCGGGCGACGGAAGCTGGCTTTTTTGGTCTTCGTGTTGAGCACTTTGGTGTGCTGTCCTCTTTCCTGTTGCGCTGCCTTAGGTTAGCCCTGCTGATCTCTAGCGGATCGAAACGTTTGCAATGATTCTCCTAATCGATAACTACGACAGCTTCACCTACAACCTGGCGCACCTTATCGGCGCGACAGGACGCAAAATTTCCGTGGTCCGCAACGATAAGATTTCCACTGATGAGGCGCTCGCCACCAAACCGGAAGCGATTGTCCTCTCACCCGGTCCGGGCATACCGGACAATGCGGGGATTTGCCTTGATGTTATCAAGGGCGCGGCATCGGCTGGCGTGCCGGTCTTTGGTGTCTGTCTCGGGATGCAGGCTATCGCACAGGCCTTTGGCGGCACGATCATCCGCGCAGAAATGCTGATGCACGGCAAGACAAGCGCCGTTCGCCACACCGGTGAAACCACCCTCTTTGACAACATACCGACGCCCTTCCAGGCGACTCGATATCACTCCCTTGTGGCCGAGCCCGACAAACTGCCGGGAGAGCTGACCATCACCGCTAGCTCGGTTAGCGACGATGAGATCATGGCGGTCGAACACAAAGACATGCCTATTGCGGGCGTTCAGTTTCACCCGGAAAGCATCGCAACCGACCATGGCGCGCAGCTTATGGAGAATTTCCTCAGAAGGGCCGACGCTTCCTGACGGGCCGAGCGAAAAGCAATTTCATCTTTATGCAGAAGTATTTAAAAATAATCGCCGACGGCGGCCCCCTTTCCCGGGCAGACATGCGCGAGGCCATGGACGTTCTTTTGGGTGGCAAGGCAAGCGACATCGAAATCGCCGCGTTTCTCATGGGATTGCGCGGGCGCGGGGAAACCGTCGACGAACTTGTCGGCGCGGCGGAGGCCATGCGGTCGGCAGCAACCCCTGTTGATGCCGGCGCTGATCTGGTCGACACCTGCGGGACCGGCGGCGACGGTCAGCATACCTATAATATCTCCACTGCCGCCGCTATTGTCGCCGCTGGCGCCGGGGTAAAGATCGCCAAACATGGCAATCGCGCTGCAAGCTCTTCCTCGGGCTCGTCGGATGTTCTCTCTGTCCTGGGCGTCAATCTTCAAGCAACTCCGGACACAGTGAGGAAAGCAATTGAGGTTGCCGGGATCGGTTTCATGTTCGCCGCCAACCACCACAAGGCGGTTGCCAAGGTCGCGCCTGTGCGCAAGGCCCTTGGGGTGCGGACGATTTTCAACCTGCTCGGCCCTCTGTCCAACCCGGCAGGTGCCAGCCGACAATTGCTCGGCGTCTTTGATGGAGCGCTTGTATCGCCCATTGCTGAAGCCCTTGGCGAACTTGGCACCAAACGGGCCTGGATTGTCCATGGCGACGATGGGCTGGATGAGTTGACCACCACGACCACAAGCCGAGTTGCGGACCTGAACGGAACAAGTGTGCAGTCACGAGTAGTGTCGCCCGAGGAGGCTGGCCTTCCGCGTTGCGAACCGCGGCAACTGCGCGGTGGCAGCCCTGAAGAAAACGCGCGCGCGCTTAAAGACCTTCTGACCGGTCAGCCTGGCGCCTACCGCGATATTGTCTTGTTGAATGCGGCTGCTACCCTTGTCGTGGCAGATTTGGCTCCTGACCTTACAGAAGGCGCCGCCCTTGCCGCGCAGTCCATTGATCGCGGCCGGGCAGTGACCGCACTGGCAGAACTGATCCGCATAACGAACGAATGAATGCCATGACCATTCTGGATGATATTGTTGCTTATAAAAGGCGGGAAGTCGCGGACGCGAAGTCGACAATCGCTCTTGCTGATCTTGAACGTCAGGCCGCTGAACAACCGGCCCCACGCGGATTCGAGCACGCCCTGCGCAAAGCAGCTGAGGATCGCCCGGCCCTCATAGCTGAAATCAAAAAGGCAAGTCCCTCAAAGGGGCTGATCCGCGCGGACTTCGACCCCGCGACCCATGCCCGCGACTATGAAAGAGGCGGTGCGGCGTGTCTTTCCGTTTTGACTGATACGCCGAGCTTTCAGGGGCACCCGGACTATTTGCAGGTGGCTCGTGAGGCGTGCACCCTGCCGGTGCTCCGCAAGGACTTCATGATCGATACGTATCAGGTCACGGAGGCGCGGGCCTGGGGCGCAGATTGCATCCTCCTCATTATGGCCTGCCTTTCCGACGATCAGGCAGCAGAGCTGGAAACCGCAGCCAATGCCCACCGCCTGGATGTGCTCATCGAAGTCCACGACGAAGCGGAAATGGAGCGGGCTTTGCGCCTCGCCTCGCCGCTCATCGGGGTCAACAATCGCAATCTGAAGACCTTTGAGACGAGCCTCCAGACAACTGCGACGCTCGCGCCGATGGTGCCTGAGGATCGTTTCCTCATTTCAGAAAGCGGGATCACCGGGTATCAGGATGTTCAAACGCTCAAACACTCTGGTGCGTCAGGCTTTCTCGTGGGGGAAACACTCATGCGGCAGCCGAATGTAGCCAGCGCGACATCCAGCCTGCTTGGTCTTGGTTAATTTCCCCAGCCGGCCCGTAACAGGAACAAACCAGCGAAACTTCCATGGAATCAATGCGTTCGAGCCGATTACGCCCCTTGACCCCGTAAGCGAACAATCATAGAACATGATGGAAACAAACTGGGTCCGCGCAGCAGCGTGGCCAAACGAGGCGGCATGCTTACAAAAAAACAGCACCAGCTCCTGATGTTCATCCATGAACGCGTGAAAGACACAGGCGTTTCTCCTTCCTTTGAGGAGATGAAAGAAGCCCTCGATCTGCGCTCCAAATCCGGCATCCACCGCCTGATCACTGCCTTGGAAGAGCGCGGTTTCTTGCGCCGACTGCCCCATCGCGCGCGGGCGCTGGAGATTGTGCGTCTGCCGGATGACATCGAGACGAAAGCACAGTCGAGCTTGCGGCCACGACCTAAAGTCGTTGTCGGCGATTTCTCCAAATCATCACGGCCAGCTGGCGAGCCACAGACGTCCGCACTTGCGCAAGGCTCCGCCAGCGAAATGATCCCGGTCCTTGGCCGCATCGCGGCTGGCACGCCGATCGAGGCCATTCAGCACGAGGTTGATCAGGTCCCGGCCCCGTCAACGCTCCTTGGCGCCGGTGAACATTATGCCCTCGAAGTCCAGGGCGACTCCATGATCGAGGCTGGCATCCATGATGGCGACATCGTCTTTATCCGGAAGGCCGGCGACGCCGCCAATGGGGAGATCGTGGTCGCCCTTGTTGACGACCAGGAAGCCACGCTGAAGCGTTTGCGCAAGAAAGGCGCCGCCATCGCCTTGGAGCCGGCAAACGAAACCTACGAGACGCGGATCTATGGCGCGGAGCGGGTCGCCATCCAGGGCAAACTCGCCGGATTGTTCCGGAAGTACTGACGGCCAGCGCCCTTTCTTGACCGCGGGCTCCTGACCAAACCGGCACGTCACTCCAGTGTGACCCGGTTACGGCATGTTTGACCGGAACCCATCGATGGCTTGCGCTGGTGGTCAAGATTGCCCCATGCTGCCGTCCATTATCGAGTCATGAGGGTGATATGTTCCGTAAACTAACACACATAACAACAGTTATCGCAGCAGCACTCGCCTGCATCGGTAGCGCTGCAGTCGCGCAAACCGACGACCCAAAAATACGTACACTGACCGAACAGAACCTCATGGATATCCTGATTGGCTCATGCATCCAATCGACCCGTAATTGCGACCCGTCAGAGTCTATCGCAGAGGTCAAGGCAGCCCTCGCTGAGGGGAAGGTCTTTCGCACTATTCAGCCTGAAAATGTACCTGACGACGGTATGGTGATCGCCGTACAAATCATCGGCGGTGGCGGGCCATGGCAACATGTAATTGATCGAACGACGGAACAAGAATTGCCTTTGGTTGAAGATCCGCGCCAGCGCGTGGTTGAATTATTCAGAGACTTCACCGGCAAGGAAGTGGCCGCGCTTGTTCGGTCAGAAGCCGCAGGCGCAACCTCAACGGCCCTGGTCCTCGGCGCAGAAATGGGCATTCCGACCCTTGATGCGGGCATCACAGGTCGCGCCGTGCCAGAGGTTCAGCAGTCCATTCCATGGATTAATGGGATCGCCTCAGTGCCGACCGCAATCATCACCCCGTGGGGGGACGAAATCGTGATCAAACACGCAATCGATGAATACCGCGTGGAAGATATCGCGCGCGCCATTGCCGTGGCGAGTGCCGGCGAGGCGACCATGACCATGACCCCCATGTCCGGCGCGCAACTTGAAAAGGGCGTTTTACCAGGCAATTTGTCCGAGGCCGAACTTTTCGGCCGCACAGTGCGGGAGGCGCGCGAGGCAGGACAAGACCCCATTGCCGCCCTAATTGACGTTGCCGGAGGGTACGAACTATTTGAGGGCGTCGTCACAAAAGCCGAAGAACGAGGCGAGCGCGGCTTTAACTGGGTCGAAGCCGAACTCGACGGTGTCGGCGAGTATGCGGGGCGGACATACAAAGTCTACGTGAAGAATGAGAATATTGTCGGATGGCTGGACGGCGAACTGGATGTCATGTCACCAGACTATATCTACAATCTTGATCCGGAAACCGGCGAGTCGACCCTTGGCGTTGGCTATGGCGGCTATGTGGTCGGTGAAAAGGTTGCATTTGTGGGCGTACCCGCCCCCGCCCCCTGGCGCAGCCCGAAAGGTGTTGAGCTCATCGGCCCGCGTCACTTTGGCTTCGACTTTGATTTCGTGCCACTGGAAGAGTTGCAAGCACGCGAAAACCGATGAACGCGCGCTAAAATCGAGCCGCCTAACGCGACCGATATCGCGACCTGTACTGCGACCAGGGCCGTTCCCCGGCTCGGTCGCGAACGGACGTTATAATGAGTTTACCGTTCCGCTCACTGATTATATGGGCACCATTGTTCCACCCCGACCAGAATGACAACAGTGTTGCCTCGCATACGGCCTCCGCGCGCCGGGAGACCGAATACATGGCGATTACAAGATCAGCCCGCTGACAGTCCTCCGCCAATGCCAATCGATCCGTGACGATGCTGATTGTCTTGCCACCGCGGGTCACAACGCACCCGGCAGGTCCGCACTGGCCAAGCCTCTCCAGCGGGACTGATGAGACACGCAACGCGTTAAACCCGACATACTCTTTCCACCGTTCAGCCGCGAATTTATCCCGGCGCGGCGCCAGCAGACCAAGGACAGGGCCGTCATATTCGGTCGCCGCCCTTTCCGTATCGACGACGCCCACATTATCCCAAGTCCCATCCACGAACACGATCGGGGTCGGTCTGCCCAATGATGTCAGCACAAACACCGGTATCGCGATGAATGCAAGCCAACGCACACGCCCCGCCATCAGGCAAAACCATAGCCCGCCAAGGGTGATCACGCCGAGTGCAACTGGCGACCATCGCGGGACGGTCACCACTGCTCCTTCCACCGAGGTAATTGATCGGCATACGCTCAAAATCAATTCCATACCCCCGGCCGCTAAGCGCCAGAAGGGTGCGTCCACACCGAGCGGCATCAAGAATATCGCCGCAAGGCAGGAGGGTACGATCCAGAACGCCATGATTGGCATGGCCACCAGATTGGCGGGCAGGCTGTAAACCGCAGCACGCTGAAAATGAAATAGGCTGAACGGGGCCGTTGCCACGGCGGCAATCAAATCAGTGATACCGATCCCGACCAAGTATCGTCGCAGTCGCGCCAAGACAGTGAACGACAAATCACCCTGGTCGCGTGCGCTCATCCATTCATATCCGGCAATCAATGCCGTAACTGCAGCAAATGACATCTGGAAGCCGGGATGAAGGATCGCCTCTGGCGTCAGGACGATCAGGATCGTCGCGGCGATCGCCACGTTTCGCAAGGACAGTGCCCGCCTGTCGAACAAAATTGCCACAAAGACAATTGAGGTCATGATAAAGGCGCGCCGGGCTGACCATCCGCCTCCAGACAAAAGAAGATAGGCAAGGCCCGCTGCCATGGCGGCAAGGGCCGCCCATTTCTTGATGGGATAGTTAAGCGCCAGCTGGGGGCTTAAGGCGAGCAAGAACCGCATACAGAAAAAGAGAAGGCCGGATGCCAATCCCATGTGAAGGCCGGATATGGCGATGAGGTGAGCAAGGCCGGAGTCACGGAGCGCGATTTGCGCTTCTTCGCTGATCGCTGCCCTTTTGCCCGTTACAATCGCAGCAATGATCGCCCCACCCTCGCCCGGCGCAGCTGAGACGATCCGGGAAAAGAGGCTAACCCGGACTTTTTCAATTTCCGCGCGCGCGGCAAAGTACTGGTTTACACCGGAGTTGTCCGCACTTGTCTCAAGAAGCAACGGCGCACTAACGGCGAAACCCACTGCCCCGATGCGCTCAAAGTAAAGCTGGCGAGCATAGTCATAGGCCCCGGGGGCAACAGGCGGGGGCGGCGGTGATAACCCGGCTCGGAACGAGACTAAGTCACCCGGCGCTGCGTCAGATGGAGTGCCGCGCCAATTCACCCGGATCTTCGCGGGCACCTTCTCATCCTGCAATCGATCGATTCCGGCAGGGGCAACAATGAAGCGCTGACGGCCGTTGCCCTCTTCCACAGCGACAACACGTCCAGTGATACTCCGTATGGAAAGGTCTTTTTCCAGCACCGGGGCATCAACGAGTGCCACACGGACATCGGCAAGACAGAATCCCAGCAACGCCCAAAAGATGGCCCATCCGGCGATGGGCCACTTTGTGCGTACAATGACTGCCAACGGAAGGACAACCAGCCCCAGCAGACAAAGCGCGCGCCAGTCCGGCTCAAAAGGAAGGGAAAAGTAAGCGACAACGCCGATTCCCAACGCTACCGGAAGCCAGAGCCCTGCATTCACATTCTCTGCAGCGAGGGACTCGCTCAGCCATCTGAGGCTCGCGCGGCCACGATGCGCGACTGACTGCGCCAGCGGTGCCAATGCCTGGAGCAATGTCGGGGACGATGACGGGAATAGTGCCGCCTCGGCGGAGGCAGGCTTTGGATCGGACCAGTCAGGAGGCTGGGGCGAGGCAACCATAGCCAGCGAGAAGGCTCCATGTTAAAGCGCCCGGCAACGGACCGGCGTAAGCCCGAGTATGTCTCCCTCCTCACCAACCATAAAGAGTTTCCATGTCTCAGGAAATTGTTACGCGTTTTGCCCCTTCACCCACCGGCTACCTTCACATTGGCGGCGCCCGTACCGCACTTTTTAACTGGCTGTTTGCCAAGCGCCACGGCGGAAAGTTTCTGTTGCGCATCGAAGACACTGATCGCGCGCGCCACAGCGAGGAAGCGGTCGATGCGATCATTGAAGGCCTCACATGGCTCGGTCTCACCTGGGACAGTGAGCCTGTGTCGCAGTTTTCCCAAAGCCCTCGCCATCGGGAGGTCGCTGAAGACCTGCTGGCAAAGGGCGCGGCCTATCGGTGTTACATGTCGGCCGAGGAGATCGATGCCGCCCGGAACACGGCGCGCGAAACAAATAGCCGATTTGTCAGCCCCTGGCGGGAAGCCGACCCTTCCACCGCGCCCGAAGGCGGTACGTTCACGATCCGCTTTAAGGCGGCAGAAACAGGCGAGACAATCGTCAGCGATGCGGTTCAAGGGGAGGTCAAGTACCCGAACAGTGCCCTTGACGATTTGATCCTGTTACGGAGCGATGGGACGCCGACTTATAACCTCGCTGTTGTTGTTGATGACCATGATATGGGCGTCACTCACGTAATCCGCGGAGACGATCACCTCAATAACGCCGCGCGCCAGCAGCAAATCTATGAGGCGCTGGGGTGGGACCTACCAGTATTCGCCCACATCCCCCTGATCCATGGGCAAGACGGCGCCAAGCTTTCAAAGCGCCACGGCGCTCTTGGCGTAGAAGCATATCGGGATATGGGCATTCTTTCCGATGCTCTCGCGAATTACCTCTTGAAGTTGGGCTGGGCTCATGGAGATGAGGAATACATCCCACGCACCCGGGCCCTGGAGGTTTTTGATCTGCACGGCATCAATAAAGCGCCCGCCAGGCTCGACACAGAGAAGCTGGAGCATTTGAACGGTCAGTACCTCAATGAAATGGATGACGCAGCGTTCCTTGCGGGGTCCATCGGCTTCCTTGAGAAAACGCTTGATGCGGATCAAATAAGCGAGCTCCGAGATACCCTCGCGAGAGCTGTTCCCTTCCTCAAAGATCGCATGAAGACCCTGGCGGACATTGGCGATGCAGCGGGTTTCATTCTTGCCCAACGACCGATCGTGCTGGAGGGCAAAGCCGGCAAGCCCCTTCGGAAAGAAGGCGCGATGGATATCCTCAAAGACGTCCATGACGTCCTTGCGAACGCGGCCGACTGGTCCTCGCCTGAGGCCCTCGTGCCTGTGATCGAGGATTTTGCCACCTCGCGGGAGCTTTCCATGGGTCAGTTCGGACCGCCCCTGCGCGCGGCCCTCACCGGCGGCAAGCCCTCGCCCAGCCTGTCAGAAATCCTCTACACCCTTGGCAAAGACGACTCACTGGGTCGAATTTACGAACAAATTCAATAAGTTGTGATAGACTAGAAAGGACTTACCAGCGCGACATCAACTGTCAGCCATCCTACTGGAAGTTCATTTCAATCCCACTATAGTCCGCCACAACCCGAATGATGCGACGCACAAAAGGAGCGCCCGATGGAAAGCAAAATGAAGCAAGCAGGTTCGATGACCATCACGATGGATGGCAACTCCACGGAACTGCCGGTTTTTGAAGGGACCCACGGCCCGCGCGTTGTTGATTACCGTGCGTTCTACAAAGCGACCGGCGCATTCACGTTTGACCCGGGCTTTACGTCGACCGCCAGCTGCGAGTCGCAAATCACGTTTATCGATGGCGATGAAGGCGTCCTTCTTTATCGCGGTATCCCCATCGATGACCTGGCCGAGAACTCTGACTTTCTGGAAGTTGCTTACCTGTTGATCCATGGCGAGCTGCCGCAGGAAAATCAACGCCATGATTTTGAGCACGCCATCACCAACCATACGATGGTCCACGAGCAACTAAAGAACTTCTATTCTGGTTTCCGCCGCGACGCGCACCCGATGGCCATCATGGTCGGCGTCGTCGGTGCCCTATCAGCGTTCTATCACGACTCAACGGACATCAATGATCCCAAGCAGCGCATGATCGCGACCCACCGCATGATCGCGAAGATGCCGACCATTGCAGCGATGGCTTACAAATACTCAATTGGTCAGCCATTTATTTTCCCGAAGAATGACCTCGATTACACGTCGAACTTCATGCGCATGTGCTTTGCGGTGCCTGCGGAAGAATTTGCTTGTAATGCCACGCTGTGTGATGCGCTGGACAAGATCTTTATCCTGCACATGGACCACGAACAGAATGCGTCGACCTCAACGGTGCGCCTTGCTGGCTCGTCCGGTGCCAACCCATTTGCCTGTATCGCCGCCGGCATTGCCTCGCTCTGGGGTCCAGCCCACGGCGGTGCCAATGAGGCTGCGCTCAACATGCTCCAGGAAATCGGCAGCGTTGATCGGATCCCGGAATATATTGAGCGGGCAAAAGATAAGTCCGATCCATTTCGTCTGATGGGCTTCGGCCACCGGGTCTACAAAAACTACGACCCGCGGGCAAAGGTCATGCGCAAGGCATGTCACGAAGTGCTTGATGCGGTCGGCGCTAAAGGCGATCCGCTCCTGGATGTAGCAATGGAGCTGGAGAAAATCGCGCTGGAAGACGAGTACTTCGTTGAGAAGAAGCTCTATCCGAACATCGACTTCTATTCCGGGATTACGCTGAAAGCCCTTGGCTTCCCAACGGAAATGTTCACTGTGCTCTTTGCCCTTGCCCGTACTGTTGGCTGGATTGCTCAGTGGTCGGAAATGATCGAAGACCCGGGTCAAAAAATCGGCCGCCCGCGTCAGATTTATACAGGCGCTGCCAAACGCGGCTATGTTCCCCTGAACCAACGGTAAGACCCAACTCGCCTCGGCGGTGGGTGACCGACGGACTTGCTTCGACAAGTGAGGTTTCAAGATGGCCTACCCGCCGCTGCCACATACGGAAAAAAGCAACGCCAAAATCCAGGAACTCGTGCGCGAGTTTCCCTTTGGGCACATGTTTTCAACAGGACCTGACGGTCACCATGTGACCCGTCTGCCATTTGCAATGGATACGGATGGTGATGAGATCGTCGCTTTGCGGGCCCATTTCAATGCGCAGAACCCGCAGCGCGATCATCTTGATGGCGCAGACGTTCTGATCGCCTTTTCAGGCCCGGACAGCTATGTCTCCCCGAACTGGCGCGTGGACAAAGGTCGCGGCGCCACCTGGGACTACAAAGCCGTCAAAGTCTGGGGCACGGCGAGAATCCGCAACGAGCGGGCCTTTTTCGAACAGCTGATCAATGACCTTGCTGCAAATTCCGAACGCAAGTTTGAGGGGCTCACGGAATATCCCAACTGGTCCATAAAAGACGCGCCGATTGACTATGTGGACCGGCTCTTCCCGAAGCTCACATCTTTTGAAGTCACGGTCTCGCGCGTGGAAGCCATTTCAAAACTTCACCAGGATTTCCCGGCCGAAGACCGCCAGAGCGTTGCCGATCACCTGAAAAAATCACCCTATGCGAACAGCCATGACATCGGCGAGCTGATAGAGCGCGATGTCCGCGGTAAAGGCGGAGACGCGTAACTCACGTCATTCCGGGCGAAGCGAATGCTGAGAGCCGGGATGACAGTTGTGGCAGCGTTCCTCGACCCAATGCTTCTTAAGCAAAACGGTTCGTGAGGACCTGAGATTCAGGGCCCTACAAAAACTTATCGAACACCCCCCTCCACCCCCTTATGATCCCGGTTCAGTTGGCGTCCCGCAATTCGCGACACTTGCAGAGACTTGTGATCACCTGCCCGCTGGCGCTGGCGATCTGAATTGGCTTTAGTGCAGCGCGAGGAGTACCGGGCGTCTTCGCAATGGCGGCACCCGGTTTAGGGGATGAGACGAGAGATCGATGGCTACTTTATTTGAGCGCCTTTTCGGGGCCAGAGACCAAAATAACACGAGCAAAGGCGCGGCATCCTCGCCAACAAGCACACGCGCAAGATCAGACGCCGATGCGTCAGCAAGGAAGAGCGCGTCAGCAAGGGAGAGCGCCATGACGACAGAATATGAGTGGCACAAGGTTGCCCGGAAAAAAGACCTCGCCGATGGCCGGGTCATGACTGTCACGGCGGGCATCAAGACCCTCGCCCTCGTCCACTTCGACGGCAAATACGCCGCCATGGACAATCGCTGCCCCCACCAGGGCGGCCCGCTTGGAGAAGGCTCCATCGAAAAAGGCGTCGACGGCGCTTGCTGGCTAAGATGCCCCTGGCATGGCTGGGACTTCGACCCCCTCACCGGCAAGCCGCCGGGCGGCCACGAAGACACCGGCCAGGAAATGTTTCCGGTCGAGGTGCGCGGCGACGACATCTATGTGGGCGTGCCGCCGGAACCGGCTCACGTGCAGACGGCCACGGATGTCATTGCCGAGACCTTCGTCAACTGGGGCGTGAAACGCATCTTCGGGATGGTCGGCCATTCCAATCTGGGGCTGGCGGACGCTTTCCGTCGTCAAGCCGAGCGCGGCGAGATGCATTATGTGGGCATCCGCCACGAAGGCGCGGCGTCATTTGCCGCTTCCGGTTATGCCAAGCTGACCGGGAGCCCAGCCATCTGCATGGCCATCGCCGGTCCCGGCGCGACCAATATGATCACCGGGCTCTTTGACGCGAAGGTCGACCGCGCCCCAGTCATCGCCTGCCCGGGCCAAGTGCAAACGCAGGTCTTCTCGCCATTTGCCTTCCAGGACATTGACCTTCTCGGCGCCTTTGCGCCCGTGGCTGAGTTCAACCAGCTCGTTCTTCACGACAGCAATTTTGCAGAGATCGCAAATCTAGCCGCCAAAACTGCGATCATTGAGCGGGACGTTTCGGTCCTGATCTTCCCCGATGATGTGCAAACGCTGCCCGTCCCCGACAAAAAGGCAGGCGGACCGCAAGGCCGGGTCTCGGACTACCGCATGCGCCCAACGCCGGACGTGGTGGAGACGGCTGCCAAACGCATCCACGGCGCCCGCCGCCCGATTATCATTGTCGGCTATGGGGCCCGCGATGCCATGGACAGCGTCATCGGGCTTGCCGATCAGCTGAACTGTCCGGTGATGACCACCTTCAAGGGCAAAGGCCAGATCCCTGACACCCACCCACTGGCGGCGGGTGTGCTTGGCCGGTCCGGCACCCCTATTGCCTCCTGGTTCATGAACGAGTGCGACCTGATCATCGCCATCGGGGCGTCTTTCTCCCACCACACCGGGATCGAGCCTTCCAAGCCAATCCTGCAGATCGATTTCGACCGCATGCACCTTGGCAAAGGCCACGCCGTGGACCTGCCGGTCTGGGGCGAAATTGGCGAGACCGTGCCTCTCATCCGAGATCAGCTGACGGCACAAGGCCTTGGCGGCGTGAATGCGCAGAACCAGCGCAAAGAGATCGCTGAGCGTTGGAAGTATTGGCGCGCAGAAAAAGAAAGCCGCCTCGGCGATAACCGCGGCAGCGGCATCGCGGCAGCCCGGCTCTTTGCGGCCCTCACAAAAGTGGCCCCTTCTGATGCGGTGATGCCGGTTGATGTGGGCAACAATACCTATTCTTTCGGTCGGTATTTTGAGCCTACCGGGCAGCGGATCCTCATGTCCGGCTATCTCGGCTCCATTGGCTTCGGGTTCCCCGCAGCCATGGGGGCTTGGGCCGCGACCCAGGACTTTGACGCTTATAGAGGCCGCAAGGTGATCTCTGTTTCCGGCGACGGCGGCTTCGGTCAGTATGCGATGGAATTCACCACCGCGGTCCACTACAACATGAACATCACCCATGTGCTCATGAACAATTGCGAGCTTGGCAAGATCTCCAAGGAACAGCGCGCCGGCGAATGGCCGGTCTGGCAGACGAGCCTTACCAATCCTGGCTTCGCTGAATTCGCAACCTCATGTGGCGGGCTTGGCCTCCGGGTCAGCGATCCATCCGAACTGGAAGCCACGCTCAAGCGAGCCATTGACCATGACGGGCCGTCGCTCGTAGAGGTCATGACAGACGCGGAGCTTGTTTGAGACGGCCCGAAAGCGAACTATTCAAGTTGTCCACAACCCTTGCAGGAATAACCCGGGATCTAAAGTTTTCGGGGTGACGAGTGGTTTTGTCACAAATCGGCAACACAAAATCGCGAGGGTCGGATTGGGGCACGGCTGAAAATTCGCTAGGTAGCCGCGGACATCATTTTACTGCCGACTGGGGCAAATTTTAGGGCAAATCGATATGGAACTGGATGTAAGCCTTTGGGCGGCTGTGGGCTTTTTCTTTGCTGCCTACGCTGTTGTCGGAAACGACGCCCTGCAAACCCTCGGCACGTTCATCAACTCCAACCGGCGCTTGCCGTGGTGGGTTTTGTTCCTTTTCGCCTCGTCCATCCTCATCGTGGTCTTCGCGTACGGCTACATCACTGACGGCGGCGAGTTACGAGATGCTGAGGGCAATGTAAAAGCGCTTTGTAATTTCGAGGTGGGATGCGATCCTTCTTACGGGCGCCTCAACAACACGGAAAAATACCCGGTTTTTGAACCGCAATGGTATCACGCACTGCCGCCGCTGATGCTGCTTGTGCTGACGCGATTCGGTGTCCCGGTTTCAACAACCTTCATGGTGCTGACGATCTTTGCGACCATGGCGGGTTTGAGCTCCATGTTGCAGAAATCCCTGATCGGCTATGGCCTCGCTTTTGCGGTCGGCGGCGGGCTTTATCTGATCCTATCGCAAACGCTGGAGCGTTTTTTCCGGGCAACGGAACATCAGCAGCACGCGCCGATCTGGGTTGTGCTGCAGTGGATCACGACGGGGTATCTGTGGACTGTCTGGCTGATGCAGGACTTTGCCAACATCTTTATCTTCCTGCCACGGGGAGACGGCGTCACCCCGGGCTCGGGTCTGAACCCGGCCGAAGCGATCATCGCCGTCGGCGCAACGGTCCTGTTGCTGGCCTATACGTTCTGGAACGCCGGTGGCCCAGTTCAGAAGATCCTCCAATCAAAGACATCGGTGACCGATATCCGCTCAGCAACGGTAATCGACTTCACCTATGCTTCGTTGCTCTTCTACTTCAAGGAGCTGAACGATGTTCCCATGTCGACCACCTGGGTGTTCCTGGGACTGATCGCCGGCCGGGAGTACGCATTTGCCCTGACCACCAAAGCCATCAGCTTCCTGCGCACAGCCCAAGTCACGCTGTCTGACTTATCCAAAGCATTCATCGGCCTTGTGATCTCAATCGACATGGCCCGCGGCCTGCCGTGGCTTGCGTCCGGCTTTTCCGGCGGCACGTTTACACCGCCACCGCTAAGTGAGCTTGCCCCAAGCATGAACAGTGTCTGGTTCCTGGTGATCGTGAACTTGATGCTGATCCCGGTCGCCTTTTTCTTCGGCAACAAATCCATCACCCGAATGATCATGATGGCGATCGTCTTCGCCATCGCGGCAGCGGCGTTCATGTTACTGCCGATTTACTAAAAGGGACCCGAGATAGGCAATTAAAATCTTGGTACTGACCATCAATTCTTGTGGACCGGGAATGAAACGCAACGCAGTGTGGGTACTGGCGCGGCCACACTGCCGTTTGTCAGATGACTAACGTCAATTGACATTTTTTTGGCTTTAGACCGGTTATTCTTTGCACAGATCTTACTCTGCACCGTCGCCAATATGGCGGTCCAGCCAATCCAGGACTTCATTGTGCCATTGGATTGAGTTTTGCGGCTTCAGGACCCAATGGTTCTCATCGGGAAAGATAAGAAGCTGACTTTCGATCCCCTGACGCTGCAGAGCAGTATACGCGGCAAAACTCTGCTCCGGCGGAACGCGGTAGTCTTTCAAACCCTGGATGACCATCATTGGTGTTTGCCATTTTTCGACATGGTGGACCGGATTCCATTTTTCATAGAGCTCCGGGTTCTGAAAATAAGCGCCGGAAAAATCCCACTCGGGGAACCAAAGCTCTTCAGTCGAGTAATAGAACGAGCGGAGATCAAAAAGCCCATCATGGTTGACAAGGCAGTTAAACCGATCCGGCCAATTACCCGCGATCCAGTTGATCATGTACCCGCCATAGGAGGCACCAAGGGCACACACATTCTCGCCATCCAGCCACTCATTCTCATCAAGCGCTGCTGCCAGTCCCAATTGCAGATCGACAAGAGGCTTTCCGCCCCAGTCGCCATTAATCGAGTCCGTAAAGCTTTGTCCGTATCCGGTGGACCCATGGAAATCGATAAAGACAACCCCGTACCCGGCGCCTGCATACACTTGCGGATTCCAACGATAAGACCAGCTTTCTGAGTAACTCCCTTGTGGTCCCCCATGGATGATAAAGGCAACTGGATACGTCTCACCTTCTTTGTAACCGGCAGGCTTCATCAAATAGCCGTAGACCGTATCTCCTTCGGCACCTTCGAAGGAGAATTGCTCATAGGCGCCCATCTCAACGTTGTTCAAGATGGCATCGTTAAACTGGGTCAGCCGCGTTTTCTCACCACCACCCAACGGAATAGAAAAGATGTCCGTAGGCCGATTAAGGGCTCTTTCAATAAAGACAATCCGGTCCCCGGCGACGACCGGCGAACTTGCATAGTATCCCTTTGTGAGCGAAGTGACTTCAGTAGTCGCCACTGAGATACTAAAAATCGGGTGAGTGCCTACATCACCGGCAGAAACCAAAATGTGCTGACCGTCGGGCGTGAATGCAGCCTCACCCACGGAACGATCAAATCCCTCAGTGAGATTGCGACTTTCCCCATTCGAAAGATCTAGGAGGATTAAATCGGTCTGGTCGGACTCATATCCTGGCCGTGCCATTGACGTGAAGGCAAGAAAACCACCGTCTGGTGAGAGCGCAGGACTACCGTCGTTTCCGTCCATTCCCTCAGTCAATAGTGTGTGGTTTTGCCCTCCGTTTATTGGTGTGCTGTAGATATCAAAGTCAGTTGATCGCGGCTCATCTGGTCCGCCAAGTCGCATGGAGAAGTAAACCGTCGTGCTATCAGGTGAAATCACAAACGCGTCGCGCCCGCCGAACGGAACGCCTGGCACATCACCGATAAGGTCCCCCATCAGGGGTGTGGGCTGGCCTGCTTTTGCACGACGCCCTTCAATTGGTGCGGAGAACAGCAGTGATCGGCGGCCATCTTTGTAAGTGTCCCAATGGCGAACGAAGAGGCTATCGAAGACCATCCCTGATTGCGACGCGCTCTCAGCGGCTTCGAGGCGGTCCGCTGTACACTGAAGAGTATCGCAATCGGGATAGACGCTCGCGGCAAAAACAAGATGCTCGCCATCTGGCGTGAGTCGGAAGGTCGACAGGTCAACGGGATAATCGGTGACTTGGCGCGCCCGCCCACCATCGATCTGCTTGCGCCAGACTTGACTTGAACCTGATCGGGAAGACAGGAAATAGATCGTTTCACTGTCCGGCGCCCATTGCGGTTCACCGTCTGCTTCTGGTGCGTTCGTCAATCGGACTGGCTCTGCGTCTTCTCCAATAGTCAGGACAAAGATGTCTGTCTTGCCCTTGTTCGCCTCCAGGTCTGGTTCGCGAACCACAAAGGCCACCTTTCCTCCATCAGGGCTCGAAACCGGCCCGCTTACCCGGTCGAGGCTTTGGAGTGTTTCAATCGTCAGACCATTCGCAACTGCAACATTACAAACGACTAAAGATGCGACAGCGGAAAGTGACCCCACTAGCGACTGGCGGAAAAGAAACATGGATAGGGTCTCCTCTTGAGTTTTTATTCTTCTGGCGCAGTTTCAGATCCATTTGAAGCCTGTCATGTCTCATCAGATCCCCGGAAACTGATTTATCGTCGGCTTAATGACCGTTAGATTGCTGATCCAATTGTTTTTTTGTTCCGTCCGGTCATTAGTCTTTGCAGACGGTAACTGCCATACAAAGTGATTTGAAGGTAAAACTGTGAGCGTTGAGCTGGTGCTCATACGGGACGAACCATGTTGTCAGGCGCCGCAGTTCGCGTGATGATGCCGCGCTTTTTTTCAAATGACAGGCTTGGACCATAGTCCGGGCGATTTAAGGGGACAATCAATGTCAACACTTCTAAAAAAGAGCCTTTCAGTGGCGAGCATCCTAGCGATTGCTGCGTGCACAAGCGTGGCAACATCCGATGGGTACGGCGCATCAAAGAGCAAAGCTGCGGCTTCAAAGAAAGCTGCTGAAGCGGAACTCATCCCTCGGGAACTCATTTTCGGCAATCCCACCTACTCGAGTGTTCAGATTAGCCACGACGGGGAGTTGGTCAGCTATCTTGCGCCATTAGATGGGGTAATGAACATCTGGGTTGCGCCTGCAGATGATATCGGTGCTGCGAAAGCGGTCACCAGCGACACCGGCCGTGGCATTCGCGGATACGGTTGGGTCGCCGGCATGAATCGCCTGGTTTACATCCAGGACAAGGGCGGCGACGAAAACTTCCTGCTCTATGGGGTCGATCCAGCGACGGGAGAAGAAACCAACTACACGCCATTTGAAAACACCCGTGTACGGTTTATCGCAAGCGACGAGGACATTCCCGGCAAACAGATTATCGGCATCAACAATCGCGACCCGCGTTGGCACGATGCATATGAGCTGGACATTGAGACCGGCGAGTTGACCCTAATCTATGAGAACACAGACGATTTCGGCGGCTTTGTCTTTGACAATGACCTGAAACTGCGTTTCGCCCAAAAATCAACATCAGCTGGCGGCGCTGAGTACTATCAGCGCACAGATGACGGGTGGGACCTCTTTATGGAAGTCTCTCCGGATGATCTCTACACAACGACCCTTGCTGGCTTTAGCGAAGACAATGAGACGCTCTATGTGATTGAAAGTGTTGGCCGGGACACTGGGGCGCTTTTTGCCATGGATATGGCGAGCGGCGACAAAACCTTGATCGCCTCCGATGACCGAGCCGATATCGGTGGAACATGGCGTGATAGCGAAACCGGCGAGCCATACGTTTACGCAGTCACCTATGACAAGACACAGTACACGGCTCTTGATGCCCGTGGTGAAGAAATTCTCGCCACACTGAATGACCGTTTTGAGGGCGAGGTGTCGCTTGCGTCGACAACACAGGACGATTCCACTTGGGTGATCGTCAATACCGAGGCGGATAAAGTGCCGACTTATTATGTCTGGGACCGGGAAGCTGAAACCTTCACCCGATTATTCGCTGTTCGGCCAGAGCTAGAGGATAAAACGCTTGCGTCAATGACGCCGGAGTTTATCGAATCTCGCGATGGGTTGACGCTGGTTTCTTACCTCACCTTGCCACCGGGCTCCGATTCAGACGGAGACGGCCGTCCTGACAAACCAGTCCCTATGGTTTTGAACGTACACGGCGGACCTTGGGCTCGTGATTTTTACGGCTACAATTCAACGGCCCAGTGGCTCTCTAACCGGGGGTATGCGGTCTTGCGCGTCAACTTCAGGGGCTCGACCGGCTTTGGCAAGTCTTTCGTTAACGCCGGCGACCTTGAATGGGGCCTGAAAATGCACGACGATTTGATCGACGCCGTTGACTGGGCGGTCGATCAAGGGGTCACTAACGAAGACACCATCGCCATTATGGGTGGGTCTTATGGTGGCTACGCGACACTCGCAGGGCTGACGATTACGCCTGAAACATTTGCCTGTGGTGTGGATATTGTCGGGCCGTCGAATTTGAAGACGCTGCTCGATTCCATTCCTCCGTATTGGGAGAGCTTCCGCCGTGTTCTTGAAAAGCGCGTTGGCGACCCCAACACGGATGAAGGCCTCGCCATCCTGGAGGCGGCGTCTCCACTGAATAAAGTGGACGCCATCAGCAAGCCATTGCTGATTGGACAAGGCGCCAATGATCCGCGTGTGAAGCAAGCTGAATCCGATCAAATCGTTACCGCCATGCAAGAAAAAGGTATCCCCGTGACGTACGTCCTCTTCCCCGACGAAGGACATGGCTTCGCACGGCCAGAAAATCGCCTTGCGTTCTACGGCGTTGCAGAGGGTTTCCTCTCAACTTGCCTTGGCGGACGCGCAGAAGCGATCGGCGATGACTTCAACGGATCTAGTCTGACGGTTCCGGCGGGCGCCGACGTGATCGACGGCCTCCCTGAAGCCTTAGAAGGGTTCACGCCGGAAGAGAGAGGCTAAACGCTAGCTTACTTCTCGTGGGCTGATCTTCAGGTCCAAACGATAAAGATGGCCACTCGCTCGTTCCGGAGCGAGTGGCCTTTTCGCTTTTGGACTTGGCCTACCAAGCCACGCCTGCTGAACAATGCGTCAGCAACACAATGCAAATGAATGGTAATGGTGCGGACGGCCGGACTTGAACCGGCACGATCTTACGATCGACAGATTTTAAGTCTGTTGTGTCTACCAATTCCACCACGTCCGCAGGGAATCGAACGCTCGCTGTAGCACCGCCGGCCCACCGTGAAAAGCCTATTGCGAATAAGCTTGCAAATTTGAGCGATTGGGCGTAACCGCCGCCGCGAATGGAGGCCCCGTCTTCCTTTTCGCTTTGTCCTCACATTCTGGATCCACTTATGTTCAAGGCACTCGCGGCGATTACAGCCCTTCTGCTGGCAACAGCCGCGCTTCTGACCGGGAATGGGCTGCAAGGCACCCTACTTGCGGTTCGCGCAGACCTGGAAGGGTTTGACAGTTCTCTCATCGGTGTGATGATGGCGGCTTATTTTGGCGGATTTATTGTCGGCTGCCGCATCAACCCGGTACTGATCAAATCAGCAGGACACATTCGGGCATTTGTGGCGCTTGCGTCCATTGCCTCAGCGTCGACGCTCATCCATCCCCTATTTGTTGACTGGATTGCCTGGTCGATTTTGCGCGGCATTACAGGCTTTTGCATCGCGGGCATGATCATGATCATTGAAAGCTGGCTCAATGAACGCGCGACGAACGCCGAACGCGGGCGGCTTTTATCCGTCTACCGCATTGTTGACCTCCTGGCGACCATGGTCGGTAACGCCCTTATTGCAACGGCGAGCCCCCTTGGATTTGAGCTATTCGCAATCACGTCGATCATGATTTCCATTGCCCTTGTGCCAGTTGCGTTGACCCGCACACCAGCCCCGCAACCGATTAAGACGGCGAAGCTCGACCTTGGCAAAATCTATCGTCTCTCGCCTGCTGCCGCGATTGTCGCGCCGGTAATCGGCCTGGCAAACGGGGCTTTTTGGGCAATCGGGCCGGTCTACGCTGGGCGCCTTGGCTATCCGGAAGCGATCATTGGCGCTTTTATGTCCACAACGATTTTGGGCGCAGCCATCCTCCAATGGCCGGTTGGCTGGATCTCGGACAAAATCGACCGGCGGATCGTCCTTGCTTTGTCCGCCGTAGGCGCGAGCCTCGCTGCATTTGGATTATCCCGGTACGGGACAAACTCTGTTTTCCTCTTGCTAAGTTTGGGTGCCCTTTATGGCGCTTTTGCCATGTCACTGACCGGCCTGACGGCGGCCCATGCCAATGACCACGCTGAACCCGAGACAGCCGTTGCAACAAGCGGGAGCGTATTGCTTTTGAATGGTGTTGGCTCAATCCTCGGATCAATTGCAGGTGGTTTGGTTCTTTCCTTTTTCACTGCGCCGGCTGTCTTCGTTTATGTATCAGTCATGATGGCAGTTGTTGCCATGTTATGTTTTATACGGATCATCATCCAACCTCCACCAGGCGTTGATATGAAGTCGCCGTTCACACCGCTCCCGCGCTCAGCTTCGCCGGCGGTTTTTGAAATAGGCGAAGAACAGGAAGAAGGCGATCTCGTAGAAGGCGACAACGCGACTGCGGCGACAACCCCCTAGTCAGCACTCCACCACATTCACCGCCAAACCACCTTGGCTCGTTTCTTTGTATTTTTTGGACATATCGATACCGGTCTGGCGCATGGTTTCGATCACCTGATCTAGAGAGACCTTCGATGTATCCGACGCTCTAATCGCTAGTCGGGCGGCATTGACTGCTTTCACAGCTCCGATGGCGTTTCGCTCAATACACGGAACTTGAACCAGACCACCGACAGGATCACAGGTTAGCCCGAGATTGTGTTCCATCCCGATCTCTGCTGCCCGTTCGACCTGCCTCGGTGTGCCGCCCCAAACAGCGGCAAGCCCGCCCGCCGCCATGGAACATGCAACACCAACCTCGCCCTGGCACCCCATCTCCGCGCCGGAGATCGAAGCCCTTTGCTTGTAGAGCATGCCAATCCCAGCTGCCGTTGCCAGGAAAACCCGGATACGATTAATCGCACCTTCTTCCGGGTCGAGACAATAGTGTTGGATGACTGCCGGAATAATGCCCGCAGCGCCGTTTGTTGGGGCCGTGACAACCCGGCCACCTGCAGCGTTTTCCTCATTGACTGCCATCGCGTAGACGTTGAGCCAGTCAAACAATTGCTCGCGCTCATTAGCGTTCGGGGCTTCCATGAGCTTGGCGTAGAGTGCTGGTGCCCGGCGGGTCACCTGGAGACCGCCCGGCAGGATCCCTTCATTTTGAAGACCGCGCTCGATGCACAACTTCATCGCCTGCCATATCGCCGCCAGCTTCGCGTCAGTTTCAGCGCGCGGTCGATAGGCATCTTCATTTTCAAGGATGATGTCGGAAACATTCCTATCAAGATTTTCACAAATTGACAGGAGATCATTTGCCGAATGAAAGACGTGGGGCCCCTTCTGGGGCCTTGCAATCAAATCGTCGTCGCTAGGCGCAGTCAATTGGCGAGCACTGGCGATAAACCCGCCGCCCACAGAATAATAGGTCTTTTCAAAAAGGACATTGCCTTGGGTGCCCATCAACCGGAGTACCATTTCATTTGGGTGAACCTCCGGGACGATATGGCCCTTCAAGTCAATACACTCGCTTGGGTCGAACGCCACATCTGGCCCGTCCGCCAGCGATAACCGCTTTCCCTGGCGCACGGCCTCGACTTTTTCGTCCGCCACTTCACAATCAATCGTCTCGGGTTCAAACCCTAAAAGACCCAGGATAGTCGCTTTGTCCGAGCCGTGACCAATACCGGTTAACGCAAGCGAGCCGTGTAGATCAACGCCAACGCCGCTGGCTTCCGCCAGAGCCCCTGCGTCCTTTGCCTCTTGTAGGAATCGGCGGGCAATCCGCATTGGACCGACCGTATGGGAACTAGAAGGGCCAATGCCGATCTTGAAGATATCAAAGATGCTCAGCACGCAACCATTATCCCTTTCGATCCCCACGCTTGGGGGTGACACCGAGGGCAAGCATGGCGGCTTCGACCGTGGCGACCGCCGCTTCGGCATGGTCTTCGTTGGCAGAACGCGCAACGATGGTCACCCCTTTGATGTCGCCATCAATCGGATAACTGCCGAGCGCAACACCGATCAAAGCATCTTGAATGTCCTTCAACTGACCGGCGATTTTTGATTCCGGCAGGCCTTCTGCTGTGACCGCCCGAGAGTGAATTTTGATCCCACCTTTGATTTCCACTTCAACGGCAGCGAGCATGCCCTCAAAAATTTTGGGCACGCCAGCCATGACAAAGACGTTGTCGATGCGAACGCCGGGGGCACCGGTGACGGGATTCTTGATGAGCTTTGCTCCATCTGGCATCCGCGCCATGCGCGTCCGCGCGGGCGTTACCTCTTCATCGCGTGCATCATACCAGGCTTTGATCATCCGAAGTGCTTCGGGATGCTCGATGACGCTGACGCCAAATGCCTTGGCCACAGCATCTACCGTGATATCGTCATGGGTCGGACCAATCCCGCCAGAAGTAAACACATAGTTGTAACGCGCCCGCAGGGCGTTCAGGCCTTGGGCAATGTCATCAATATCATCTGCGACGATCCGGGCTTCTTTCAGGGCAACCGCGCGTTCGGTAAGCCAGCCAGCCAGATGATGGATATTTGCATCACGCGTCCGACCGGAGAGGAGCTCGTCGCCAATGGCCAGGATAGCAGCTGTCTTTTCTTCCATGGAGTCCCTTATCGTCTGGATTTCTGCCGTCATACGATGGTGAGGCAGCGAGCAAAAGAGCAAGTGCCACACGACAACCCTAGGCTCCTTGCGCCCGCCAACCAATCTCTGTCTTATTGCGCCGTATCTTCACTGAAGCTTCCGATCGCACAAAAAGGAGATCAAGATGGGACTTTTCAAGTTTGCCAAAGACGCCGGTGAAAAAATGTCCGGTGCCCTGACCAACAGTGTCTTTGGAGGCCTGTTGAAAAAAGGTGCGTCCAAGCCGGAAGAAGAAGTCGATGCCAGTGGCGTTGACGTCGCTCATGAAGGCTCGAAAGTGATTCTGAAAGGCAAAGCCAAGACCCAGGCTGACGCTGAGAAGATGATTGTCGCGGCGGGCAATACAGCCGGCGTTGAGGAAGTTGAAAGCCAGATCGAAGTCGAAGACCCGGCCCCTGAGGCCCAGTTCTACGAAGTCAAAAGCGGTGACAGCCTTTCGAAGATCGCAAAGGAATTTTATGGCGACGCCATGAAGTATCCGGTCATCTTTGAGGCCAACAAACCGATGCTGACCGACCCCGACAAAATCTATCCGGGCCAAACTTTGCGCATCCCTCCTGCCGCCTAAAAGCGGGTTTGGGCCGTACACCCCTCTGACGCAACGAATTTGGCCGCGGTTGCCACTGGCGGCGCGGCCAATCAACCCGTGTGTTCGCTGCGACGGATCAGTTAGAAATGCCACATGCTTTTTCCCTCGCCCCTTATCCCCGGCACTCTTGAGAAACGCTACAAACGGTTCCTTGCCGACGTGACCCTTGAAGACGGCAATCTGGTCACTGCTCATTGTGCAAATCCCGGCTCGATGATGGGGGTTTCCACGCCGGGCTCGAAAGTCTGGCTGTCGACCTCGACATCTAAGACCCGCAAACTGCCCTACTCTTTTGAGCTTATTGAAGTCGACGGTGGCCTTGTTGCCATCAACACAAGCAATCCAAACAAAATCGCTGAAGAGGCCATCTCCGGCGGCGTGATCCCGGAGCTCACCGGCTACGAGACCCTGCGCCGCGAAGTCAAATATGGGGAAAACAGCCGGATCGATATTCTGCTCGAAGGGGGCCGCCGCAACCAGACCTGTTATGTGGAGATTAAGAACGTACACTTGCGCCGAGCGGACAGGCTTGCGGAGTTTCCGGACTGCGTCACCACGCGCGGCACCAAACACCTGCATGAACTTGCAGCCATGGTCGCTGAAGGCGCCCGCGCTGTGATGCTCTATATTGTGCAACGGACCGATTGCACTGAATTTGCCCCAGCTGCGGACCTGGATCCCACTTACGCGACGACATTGGCCGAGACGGTGCGCGAAGGCGTTGAAGTCTTGTGCTATGATTGCGACATTACCACCTCCGAAGTGAGGTTGCGGCGACCGCTGCCGATCTCCATAGCCGGGTGACGCAGCACCCCTGCTGCAGTCAAGCCACGGCCGGTATAGAGGGTTATGGAATACGATACGATCAAAACCGGTGAAATCCGAATTCACGGGGAACAGGCCTTTCACGGTATGCGCAATGCGGGCCGGCTCGCGGCGCAGTGCCTCGATATGCTTGTGGACCATGTCGCGCCAGGTGTGAGCACGGAAACCCTCGATAATCTCGTTCGGGAGTTTGTGCTGGACCAGGGCGCTGTGTCTGCAACGATAGGCTATCGCGGGTATCGCCATGCGACCTGTATTTCCCTGAATCATGTCATCTGCCACGGCATTCCTTCTGACCGTGTACTGAAGGATGGCGATATCATGAACATCGATGTGACGGTAATTGTTGATGGCTGGCATGGCGACACCAGCCGCATGTTTGTGGCCGGCCAGCCCAAAATCAAAGCGCGCCGTCTCATAGAGACGACTTATGACTGCATGATGGCCGGCATCGAGGCGGTCAAGCCGGGCAATACCCTCCGTGATATTGGCCACGCCATCCAGACCTTGGCGGAGAAAAATGGTTTTTCCGTCGTGCGCGATTTTTGCGGTCATGGCCTCGGGCGTGTCTTCCATGATGCACCGAATGTTGTTCACTATGCAGAGTACCGTGATCGGTTTACAGGCGTGCAGCGAGCGCCGCTAACGGAACTAAAGCCTGGCATGTTTTTCACCATTGAACCGATGATCAATGAAGGCAGGCCAGATGTGAAACTCCTGAAGGATGGCTGGACGGCAGTCTCCCGTGATAAATCCTTATCGGCACAGTTTGAGCATTCCATCGCGGTGACAGAAACAGGGTACGAGATCTTCACCGGGTCACCGGCTGGTCTCCACCAACCCCATTTGCGCGCCGAAGAGGAAACCGCACCCGCATGAGCGCGCCACTCGCAAACGTCATCAAGTCGCCGCGAATGGGCATTGTAAGTGGCGCTCTGGCCGCCCTTGGCATTATCGCTATTGCCGTTCCGATCTTTATCCCCATACAGAGCTATCTTTTGGATACTGCGATCGTTTTGGCAATGCTCGCGGGTCTTGCCGCCTTTGTGATATTCTGTTTGCATCATTTCGCACGCGGTCTCATCTCTGGCGGGTTGCTCTTTTTGATCAGCGTTCCTGCCTATTTTCTGATCCTGGCCGGGGCGATCATTGTCTTTATGGGGCTCTGAATGACCCGTCCTGCCAAGGCAGCTTCTTCCTCGCTACCCCCCTTGTCGGAAGGGCCCGAGGAGACCGAAGACGCCTTAAATGATACCGCAGCGCGCTTTGATGCACTGCTGCCAGCGGCATCCCCTCCTCCCTCAGACTCGCCTGGCCCAGACACGCTTGGCCCAGACACGCCTGGCCCAGATACACCTGTCGCAGTAACACCGGTCCGCCCGAAACGTCCGCATACCCATGGCCACCGCGAACGACTGCGCGAGCGCTTTTCCAATGCCGGAACCAATGGCTTGCAGGACTATGAGCTTCTTGAGCTTGTCCTCTTCCGTGCAATCCCGCGGCGCGATGTCAAACCATTGGCCAAAGACCTGATCTCCGCGTTTGGAGGCTTTGCCCAGGTGATCGCTGCGCCGGTGGAACGGCTTACCGAATTCAAAGGGGTTTCACCCAACGTTGCCCTGGAACTGAAGATCGTCCACGCCGCGGCCCTCAAGCTAAGCCAGGAGCGGATCATGAACCGCCCCGTTATCTCCAGTTGGGGCGATGTCATCAGCTATTGCCGGGCGGCGATGGCGGACGAAAAGATTGAACAATTCCGCATCCTCTTTCTTGACCGAAAAAACATTCTGATTGCAGACGAAGTCCAACAACGTGGCACTGTCGACCACACGCCGGTTTATCCGCGCGAAGTCGTCAAACGCGCCCTGGAACTGTCTGCTTCTGCGATCCTCCTTGTTCACAACCACCCGTCAGGTGACCCAACGCCAAGCCGCGCCGACATCCAAATGACCGGCGAAATCATCAAAGCTGCCAAGGCCCTTGGCATCAAAGTCCATGACCATGTGATCGTCGGGCATTCAAAAGAGGTCAGTTTCAAATCCCTCGGCCTCCTCTAAACCGTCTCCAAGCGGTAACTCCCGCCTACCTTAAGGGCACCTTGAGGGGTGTTCGATAAGTTTTAATGTTTCGGTTTGACAACTCGGGAAATCAGCGCGTCGGCCGTGCGTTCGCGGGGTCTTCAGCGAGACAAAGACATGCTGGAGCGTGTCAATTGTTTGCCTTAGTCGGAGGCTGGCCGTTGCTGCCGGTAAGCACTCAATTCAGCTGACGCATACTGTTCCATGCGCGCCAGTTCGGCGCTCACGCCACTTCGATCGCCGAGGGCAACGAATTCAGGGAAGTAATGGGACCTTCGAATGCGAAACCCGCGATCAATGCCCCGCGCCAACCATTTTGCAGCTGCCTCATCATCCCCTAACGCCGCCGCCAGTCTCGCTTCCAGCACATCCAGCAAATAGTCATCCCCGCCGCCCTTGCGATAGTGATTTATAAAGGCTCTCACCCGTGCGCTCAGTTCATTCGACCCTTGCAGATCGCCAGCGCGTCGACGCAGATAAACCAGATGGGGCGCAGGAATATCGAGCTCAGGGAATTCACCGAACAATGGCCCGATAGTCCCGGTGGTCTGTGCAGCGTACTCCTCCAGGAGATTTCTTGCCTGGTCAAAATCTCCCTGCAGTGACAACACCTCTGCATACGCATCTTTCTGACTCTCATGGGCAACCTGCCCGTCCTCATCAAGCAAAGCTGACGTCGCACCGCTTGTGTCGCCACTGGAGATGTAAAACTCCCATTTGTCATAGCGGGGATAAATCGGTTCGGCCGCCGCGAAATCGCCCATGTCCACAAGGTTGCGCGCCTTATAGAGATTGTTCCAGATCAAGTCGGCATCAACGCCGGTCGCCCTCACATACCAGGTGTGGGCATCAGCCAGTTTTCCCTGGAATCGATTATAGTGACCCATGCCCCGATATCCGGTCGACTTCTTAGGCTGTTGGACAAGGGTCCGGTTCCAGACTTCCCGGGCATCGTCATATCGATTGGTAAGGATCAATGTTGCTGCGTAGTCCATGGCAAACTGATCGTTATAGGGATCAAGCTGTGTTGCCCTTTGAGCCGATTGATATGCTTGTGTCCATTTTCCGAGGCAACATTGTGTTTCGTAAAGACTTGAGTGAACTTGAGCGCTCGAAGGAAAGATCTTGAGCGCGGTCAGAAGGGTCCGCTCCGCAGCCGAACAATCATTCTGTTCAATCTCGACCATCCATTTGGCTTGAAGCGTATCGAGACTGGTTGGCGCAAACTGAAGCCCACGTTCCAGATTTTCCTGGGCACGGCCAAGTGCTTCCGATGTGCTGATCAGCTGACGCCCATTAAGCGTCGCACCCATGCGAAGATAAACTTGCGCGAGCCGCGCATACGCATGACCAAACTCCGGATCCGTCATAATTGCTGTTTCAAACAGGGCCTTCGCCTCCAGAAGAGAAGCGGACGTTGCGACTTCTTGCTGATAAACGCCGTTTAAGTAGTGCTGATACGCTTCCGAGTTTGCGCTTGGTGCGAGTGCTGATTCTGTAGGGCTGCCTGCAAGAGCAAAACTGACATTTCGAATGATCGCACGGCGGCTGTCGAGAAGATCAGCCTCACTCATCGAAAGCGACTTGCTCCAAACTTCTTCGTTTGTGCGGCTATCAATGAGCTTGGCCAGGACCCGCACCTGGTCTCCGATCTGAACGATACTGCCATCGAGAATATGGCTGGCACCGAGGGCATTTTTCAAGCTTGTGTAATCGTCACGGGAGGTCCTGACTTCCAAAATACTATTCCGTGCAATGACGTTCAGCTCACGACTTGATGACAATCCGTCGATCAGATCGCTCAATAGACCGTCTGAAATAGCATCAAACTGTTTGGTTCCCGTTGCGTTGTAAAATGGAAGGACGGCGAGCACAGGAGATGATACTGTCTGGACAGGCCCTTGCGTCACAGCAGCGACAGTTGTCTGTTGGGTTTTTGACGTGCCGAATACGTTTGGGATCGTCCAGAACGCGCCAACCGCTAGGATAATCAAACAAGTGACGGCTACGCCCGATTGCCGATAGAGGTTTGTTGAAACGTTTGCACTCGTTGGCTCAAGGAGGTCGACAGGCTTGCCTGTTGGGTCGGCGACAACTTCTTTTGAACTGAGGATCGGCTCAACACGAACGCCCTCAATTAATCTGTATCCGCGCTTGGGAATAGTTTCGATCAACCTCCCTTCGCCCAAGTCGGCAAACAGCCGGCGTAAACTTGAAATGGCCGTCGTCAGACTATGATCCGCACCATGGGCCCCGTCCCAGATGGCATCAATCAAATCAGCTCGCGACAACACTGTTCCGTGATGACGAATAAAATGAGCAAGAAGCGCACTGACCCTTGGTTCCATTCGCCGCGTCTTACCATCAGCACCAATCGTGTTGGCCGCAAAATCGACCTCAAGTGTGTTGAGGCTAACTTTCAAAGGCGCGGAAATTGACATTTTGATTCCCCCGATCAAACGCCGCCTCTATTATAGTATCTCGGGGCAGAAGATGGAACGGATATTTCAACATGCACGCCATCAAGAAGAACTTATGGACGGCTATATCAATCGGCAGTCTGGTGCTCATTGATCAGACATTAGCACAAGAAACCAGCGCGGCTTATACTTACGAAACCCGATACTTTTGTAAATCCGGTCAGGAGCCAACTGCCGACGAGATCATCGCCCGCATTGAGGCACCGATTTACGATCAAGACGTCGATACAGGCGAGCTGTTCTCGTGGGGCTGGTTCAAACACATATCAGGTGACACATCACGGCGCTTATTCATCGAGATCGGGCCATCGCCCCAAAGCCTATATGACGGTCAGATAAAGGCAGGCAGAGCATTTGCCGCCAACCCTGAAGATGTCGACCGGTTCAGGCAGATCTGTCACTCACACACTGACCATATATGGCGCACGATTGAAGGCGTATTGGACGGGACGAGCGATACCCTCATTACCGTTTCGTTCTCGTGCGATTTGGATGCGGCTAGGTCAGCTGACAAGGTGCTCGCTGAGAAGCTTGCGCCTCTTCTGAATGCCCTACAAGAAGAAGGTGCTCTTGAAGGCTGGGCGTGGCGGCAAAACTTGATTGGGCAAGGCGCGAACCGATCACTTGGTCTTCAAGGGCCAAACTACGCCGATCTCCTTCTCACTTGGGAAGAAACAGAACGCCAAATGGAAGCCGCGTTCAAGCGTGAGAAGACCAGATGCGCGCCTGGAGCACGTGAGTTGTGGAGGCGTTGAAACGCTCGATCGGGAGACACGCCAGCAAACCCGGACGCAAAGCTATCCAACAAATATGTCTCGGCGCGCATCGTTAACGGGTGAATCTTCAAAACCTAAACAAAAACAAGGCCTTGAGATTTTCTTTAGGTAAATATTGTGCCGCCAATAGGACTCTTGAGCCCCACACGTGCCCGAAAGTGAGCGTCATGACAGCGACTTGGCGGTTGTGACAGCAAGCTGATGCACCTGAAGTGAGGGAGAACCCAATGGAGAAATTCTTAGCTGCGGCCTCGATCGCCGCATTGTGTTTGGTTAGCGCGTGTTCGGATTCAACCGCTGTTGCCCAGACGACACCGACCGCTGACGCAGGAGATATGCCGCCGGCCAGCATGGACGATGATACAACCGGCGCCGATGCGGCGGTGACGCCTCTGGTCCAATCAGGCTTGGGTCTAAATATTTCCGCTTTGCCTTTTGTCCCGGCACCGTCTGGGGGAACGCTGTTGCGGGAGGAAGATCGAGTTCGCTTTAGCGGAAGCTACTCCTCGCTTTCCGCGGAGAGCGTTTACTCAGCCTGGTGGCTTATTGCCAACGAGCCCCAGAACTGCCAGTTCGATTGTGGCCTGGAAGACATTGCCGCTGGCGTCGTCCAAGTCTTTAACGCCGGGGGCTTCCTGACTGATGCCAACGGGGCTGCAACGGTATCCTTTGCCTTGCCCGCGGGCGAGATCCCAACTGGCGCCGATCGTTTCAGTGCAAACAATGATTTTGCCCTCATGATCGATCCGGCAACAGAAGTTGGGCTTCAGGCCCCCATGGGCGCACTAATCGCCGTAATCGCCAGGAACCACGGCCCCATTGATCTGACCCCGGACGTGGACGGTGACGTGGACCCCAATTTGGCAAACAGGCTTGGCCGGTACACGGGCGGTTGCAACATGTACGAGTTACCTGGCGACGGCGTCTTTGATTGCTTTGACGAGCAGTCGATCCTTTTCGCACCGCCAGCGCCAGCGGAGTAACGCAGGCTATTAACAGGGCCGTTAGGAGGACAAGCAAACGGTCCAGCCATGGGTGTTTTTTCCAAGGCCAAGCTCGTTTCGGGGGAGACAGCAACCGGGCCAGTAAAGGTATCAGCAGGCAGGGCCCTAGCGAGAGCAGACTTGCTGGCGTCCATTGCCAACTGAAACCGTCGGATCCCATAACTTCCTGCGCGCATGGTAATAATGTGCGCAGGCTTTTTGTTGCGGTCCTTGCGCTCTAGAGCACCATTTGGGTTTGGGTGACGAGCGCGACTTGCTTGCCGTCTTCGCGATGGATTTCGGTTTGCCAGACGGAGACCCGTCGACCGATGGAAACCGGCGTCGCAACGGCCGTCACCTTCTGACCCGACGGACACGCTGCCAGAAAATTGGTCTTGCTCTCGATGGTAGTTGTGCCCGTTGCGCCTTCAGGCAAGTTGAGAAACGCGCCGACGCCCCCTAGTGCGTCCGCAAACGCCATCACGGCACCGCCGTGAATTATCCCGCCCGCCGTACACAGATCGTCGCGAACAAAAAGCTCGCCTTCGACCTTTTCTTTTTCTGCCTTGGAAATCTGTACGCCCATCAACTTGGAAAAGGGCATGGCATCTGCAGGATTACTGCTCATGGGGTCCACCTCGTTGTTAGTATAGCGGCTCGTGGCTCATTCCCCGTATATCGCCACCTCAGCCGGGAGGCCATCTTGTTTGACACCCCGGAACATCCCAGCGGTGTTAAAGACCATGGCGAAGTCACCGTCAGGGGTAAGCGCGATCACGCCGCCATCGCCGCCGAGATTTTCTAGTCGATGATGAATAACGTCATTGGCGGCGTCTTCGATAGACTTCCCGCCATATTCAACCTGAGCGCAGATATCCCGGGCAATGGCAAGCCGGATAAAGTACTCTCCCCAGCCCGTGGATGAGACCGCACAGGAATTATTATCAGCATACGTTCCAGCACCAATGATGGGCGAATCTCCTACCCTGCCGAAGCGCTTTAACGTCATTCCGCCGGTGGACGTCCCCGCTGCGATATTACCTGCTCTATCGATGGCGACAGCGCCCACAGTCCCGAATTTGGCGTCATGCAGGAGCGGCGTTTGCTCGCGCATAAGAGCCGCGTCCTGATCGTCTTTTTGTTCTTTTTGCTTTGCCTTTTCGTTTTCAAGCGCTGCTTTATACGCACGCCAGCGACCTTCGGTGAAAAAGTGCTTTGGCTTGACGAATTCCAGATCCTGGGTCTTTGCAAATCTTTCCGCGCCCTTACCGGAAAACATGACGTGTGGAGAGTTTTCCATGACGGCCCGGGCCAGCTTGATCGGATTCTTAACGCGTGTGACACCCGTGATCGCCCCGGCGTTCCGGGTTGCCCCATCCATAATGGAAGCATCCAGCTCATTCTTCCCGTCTTTAGTGAAGACCGCGCCTTTGCCCGCGTTAAAAAGGGGCGAGTCTTCCATGAGCACGATAGCCGCGATCACCGCGTCGAGCGACGAGCCTCCTTCTTCCAAGACCCCGTATCCGGCAGCAAGTGCCTCTTCTAGCTTGGCTTTAAAAGCTGCCTCTTCTGCAGGGCTGTAGCGTCCGGGTTCCAGCGCACCAGCGCCGCCATGGATCACCAACGTCAATGGCGGTAACTTGCTCGCCGACGATGCTTGACTATCATCTGCATCATGATCATCTGCCCACGCCGGGTCACCCCCAAGCAAAAAGACAAGAGCGGCGCAAAGACTAATCCAAAACCGGTGTACAGAAACCATAAAACCCTCCAATTCAGCATTAGTCTGCGGAGGGTTACCGAAAAGATCAAGGTCACGAAAAGATCAAGGCCACGAAAAGATCAAGACCGGAGGGCGGGTCGCCTACACGTCGGGCAAAAGCATCTTTTGCGCGCGCCATTGCTCAATGATGCGATCAATAAAGCCCTCGTCGTCGATCCCGATGGTCCAGCCATCGGTAAAGCTCGCCGTGAGGCTGCGCGGTACTGCCCCGCGCGGCAGGGCATCAAAGCGAATGCGGGTCGGCAACGGGACGCCTTCCCCGATGGCAATGGCCTCGCCCAAGCCTAGCGACGGCAGGCACGCCAGAAGGCTGGTCGATGCATCAGGCACCGCGGACCGCAGAGCGTCTTGGTCGGCCTGGTTGGCAAGGCGCATAGCAAAAATTGTGTTCGCCTGGGAGAGGATCGTTGCATCCAATTCCGTTGGCCGCTGGGAAAGCGTCCAAAGGGAAACGCCGGTCTTGCGTCCTTCTTTGGCGATGCGCACCAGGGCGCGTTTCGTCGGCCAGAACCCCTCCCCGTCCCGAGCTGGCGCATAGCGGTGAGCATCTTCCACGATGAGCGCAATTGGCGCGGCTCCATGGCTCCACAAGCCAAACTCAAAGGCAAGACGCGCAATTACGGAAACGACTACATGACCAACCTCGGCGGGCAACCCGCCCAGTTCGATAATGCTGATTGGGGAACCGTCTACGGGGATACGGAATAACTGCCCAAGGAACTCCGCCATAGTGTCCTGAACAGTCAAGCTGCCGAACATGAATGAATACCGTGCATCGGTTGAGATCTGTTGAAGGCGTGCCTTCAGCCGTCGGTACGGCGCATTTGCCCGGGTACTCTCCAGACCGCCGAGCGCCTTGTCGATCAAGAGTAGCAACTCAGAGACCCGATACGGCGTTGGCGTGTCGACCGTGATCGTCCCAAGATCACCGCGCCGGTCAGCCATAATCTTCACCCCGGAGTTCGCCGCGGTCAGGTTCATTTTACGTGCATGGGGAATAAGATCAGCGAGGATCTCAACTTCTTCGTCACAGTTCCGGCGACCCGGATAGAGGATCTCCACCAGTTCATCAAACGTCAGCATCCAGAATGGCAATGTCAGACTGGTCGGATCAAAGACGATGGCCTTGTCCCCGAAGCAATTCGCATACTCATTGTACGGATCTAGAATGACAACGTGACCATTGGGATAGCGCTCAAGCACCGAATGGAGCAGCAATGTGACAGCACAGGACTTGCCCGCCCCTGTGGTCCCCAGAATTGCGCAATGGCGGGAAAAGAGTTCGTTGACAGAAACACTGGCCGGGATGGTCGCATCCTGTTTTACAACGCCTACACGGACACTCGCTGACCCATTTGCGGCGAACAGCGCGCTTAGCTCTTCCCGAGCCGCCACATGCACTTCATCGTGCAAACCTGGATAGACCGACACACCGCGACGGAACCGGGCCGGTGCCCGTGATGTCGGCTTTGTAAATTCACCGATTAACTCAAGCTCAACAAGACGAACTGCTTCTGCCCCAATGTCGTGGCTTGGGGCGGGTACGCTCATGGCGGAAACAAGGCCCAGCACAATGCACGGACCGGTATCAATGGATAGGATTGCGCCTAGTTGAGCACGCACGACCGTCTTCTGACCTTCGCCTGGGTCATCCAACATGACCAGCGCATGGGAGCCCGTGACGGAAACAACCTCGCCAATGCGTTGCTTGGCTTGGGCTTCCCCTGTGAGGGCCCGCTCAATCCCGGACTGCATTTTCTTAGGTGTCGTTTGAGACATGGGTGCTCCAAGCAATCACAATCTAACCGGCAAGCTGCGCTTTGGCCGGTGTGTCTAACGTTTCTGTATCAGTGGATGCAGCCGTCTCGGCGAGCGGCAGCAGCAAGCGCACGAGGGTGCCTTCGCCCTGTTTGCTTCGTATGAAGAACTTACCTGATTGCATCTCGATAAATGTCTTGGCGATGGCAAGCTCGATACCGGGGGCAGCAAACGATTCCTCAAGGGCCTCATGAATATCGCTAAAGGCGCCGAGCATGGCGTCAATGGCTTCAGGGGCAAACCCTGCGCTCTTGTCACGGACCGTGATCTCCGCCCAGCCATCGTCCGTCGTAATGGCGCGCGCCAAGATATGCCCCCCCTTGTCAGAAAGGCGCACCGAGGTTCGCAACACATGATCCAAAGCCTGGGCAAACCGATCCGGATCGCCGAGGGCAATGGGCGCAATCTCGCCAGAACGATTGTCAATGGTGACTTCAGTTGCTTTCGCCACAATGTGGGCGCGCTTGATCGCCTCGCCCAGCATGTCCTTCAGATCAAGCTGCGCTTCGCTAAGCTCAATTTCACCGCTGTCGAGTGCTGCTGCCTCCAGGAGCATATTGATATGGCCGAGCAGCAAATCCGCTGACTGAAGAATATACTCCGCATAGGACTGGCGCTTTTCTTCGCCAAGTTCATATTGCTGGGCCTCGGCGAGCATGGTCGAAAAGCCGATAATGGCGTTTAACGGCGTGCGTAGCTCGTGGTTCATATTCGCCAGAAATTCTGACCGGGCCTTGATTGAGGCATCGGCGTTTTCCTGGGCGGCACCCGCAGCATGTTCTGCGCGGCGGATGGCACTCACCTCGGCCAACCGGCTCGCAAAGGCGGCAATCAGGGAACCGTTTGTGCTCTCAAATGGTGTAAGCGTGCGCATGGGGTCTTTCCTTCAGGACCCTGTAAAGCTAGCCCCATAAGGGCTAATGCGCCGTTAAACATGCGCCGGTGACGGTCTCAACGTGATCAAACGTGAAGGAGCCATTTCCCCCTTGCGCCGTGAATGGAGACAAACCTTAGCCAAGGTCCTCGCACTTACGAAGGCTTGCCGTCTTTATCGACCTCATTAGACGACGGAACGCCGCTGACATTTCCAGCACCACTTCCTGCCGATCCACTCACTGAGCCACTCGCTGAGCCACTTGCTGAGCCACTTGCTGAGCCACTTGCTGAGCCACCGGGTGCCACAGCTCCGCCGGAGCTGGCTTTCTCTGCGATGACCTCCCGGCGGATCTCGAGGGCCTGCGCTTCCTCCGGTGTGACCGGTGGTGCCTCTTTAGCTTGTGCCTGCTTGTCTTTCTGTCTGGTCTTTTCTGGTGGCTTCGGCGTGTAGGCCAGAACAATGTCGTTAACTTCCGGGGCCAACGGGACTTCTTTTGACGCAACGAGCAATTGCCCTTTGCGCAGGATCATGACGATCTCGCCCTGCTTGCCGAGATCGTTAAGGTATTTTTCAGGACCGTATTCCTCAGACAAACGCGTCCGCTGAAAGATCCAGCCGCCATAATATCGCTTAAGCAGTTCATCGAGCGCGGTGCCGGACTTCAGAAGCGTGCGCCCCTGGAGCGTATAGGAAAGTGCCCGGCGGTCTTCCTCGTCTTTACCTCTGGCGTTCACCTGGTAGATCGCTGCCCGCCCCATTTCCGGAGCAAGGTCAGTGCAGACGAGCGCATTATGAGCTTCATTGCCGCTCACCGCCATAAGCACGCTGAACCGATTGAGATCTAGATGATGCTCGGTCACTTCAGAGAGAATTTCGCCGTAGTAAGTCGGCACATTTGCCAAGCGCGCCGGACGCAATCGGCGCCAACTGGCATCGGCAAGCACGACCGGGATCTCCATTTCATGGAGTTTTGCCGCCAGCGCCGCCGACCATGGACTTGCCCCGCTGATCAGAACCCCCGGTTTGCCGGACGCCGAAAGCCCGAGAAGTCGCGACAGGGGTCCAATGGAGAACCCATGCAAGACAACCGTCAGAAACACCATGGCAAAGGCAAGCGGGATCAGTTTTTCCGCACTGTCGATCTGCGCAAGGATCGCAAGACGCTCGGCTTCGTCCGCCGCCTGGGGCAAGCGGTCAGTATGGAAAGCAAGCAATGAGGCACCAAAGAAAGAAGAAACCGCCACCGCGACGATCCCGCGGGGGGCAATCCAGCCCACAAGCAGGCGTTCCTTTAACGGCAGCCCTGCGCCAATGGTCGAGACGAAAATTGTCAGTGGGCGCACAATAAATAGCATGGCGGCCAGAAATGCCCCGGCTTGCCAGTCCAGGGTGCCGAACATGCCCCAGGTCAGGTTCGCAGTCAGGATGATGAACACCCCGGACACCAACAGGACCGCGACATTCTCCTTAAACAGACGAAGTTCATTGATGCTGGCGATGCGCGAGTTGGCCAGGGTTACGCCCATGACGGTCACCGCAAGGAGACCCGCTTCTTCCTGCAGAAGATTGGCGAATTCGAAACAAACGAGCACCATCACAAGAAGGACTGGCGGCTTCAGATATTCCGGAACCCAGCCGCGGCGAAATGCTGATGCGCCCATCCGCCCAAGGGCAAAGCCGAGGCCTATGGCCAGCGCCGCCGCCAGAACAAGCGAGAGAAAGATTTGTGTCGGGCTAGCAGCGTGACCAGTAGCAGGCTCGAACGTTGCCACTTCATAGACGAGCACGGCAAACAACGCGCCCAATGGATCATTGATGATCCCTTCCCATTTCAGGAGAGCGGCTGGGCGTTGTGTCAATTTCGATTGTCGCAATAGCGGAATGATCACCGTTGGCCCGGTCACAATCATGACACCCGCGAACAATAATGCCACCGGCCAAGTGAGCCCACCAATGTAATGCCCCGCTAAGGCCCCCAAGGCCCATGCCAGGAAAGCCCCCGGAAAAACAAGGCGGCCAACACCTTTGGTCACGCCGCGAATTTCAGAGAAGTTGAGGGTCAGCCCGCCTTCAAAAAGGATCACCGCAACGGCGATCCCGATGATCGGCCGATAAAACTCGCCAAAGAGCGTTTCCATGGGCGGGAGCGCCGCGGTCGCTTCATTGTATCCAGCAGGCCAGAGGATTTGCGCCACAGGCCCCGCAAGGATCCCCGCCACCGCCATGATGACAATGGCCGGGCGATTGAATCGCCAGGCAATCCACTGAGCGCCGATGCCGAGAACACCAATAATAGAAAAGGCTAAGACAAGATTTTCCATGGGTTCCCAACGGGTCTGTGTGTCAGGCCGCCCGCCTGACACTCTCATTTTCTGGAGCCAGTCCTAGCTTGTCCGATGTTCGCTTTTAATTGGGCAAACCAGTTTTGGCTAAACAGCGTTTATCTCAAGACGGACGATTATTTATTCTTAAACGCCGGTTTGCGTTTTTCGACAAAGGCCGCCATGCCCTCCTTCTGGTCTTCCAGAGCAAAGACAGAATGGAATACGCGGCGCTCAAATCGCACGCCTTCGGAAAGGGTCGTTTCAAAAGCGCGGTCTACGGATTCTTTGGTCAACATCACGATCGGACGAGAGAAGTCTGCAATCTGTTTTGCGACTTTGATCGCCTCGTCTTTAAGGTCTCCGACTGGAACAATCCGGCTTGCAAGGCCACACCGCTCGGCCTCTTCCGCATCCATCATCCGACCGGTCAGGCACATTTCCATCGCCTTCGATTTGCCGATAAACCGCGCAAGGCGCTGGGTGCCGCCAGCGCCCGGCATGGCCCCGATGGTGATTTCCGGCTGGCCGAATTTGGCATTGTCCGCAGCCAGAATAAAATCGCACATGAGAGCAAGCTCACAACCACCGCCTAGGGCATAGCCGGCAACGGCGGCAATGATTGGTGTGCGCGACTTGGAGGCTCCCTCCCAGTTCGATGTGATGAAGTCTTCCATGAAGGCTTCCTGATACGTCTTCTCCGCCATCTCCTTGATGTCCGCGCCTGCGGCAAAGGCTTTTTCCGACCCAGTGATGACCATGCAGCCGATTTCCGGGTCCGCATCAAATTTGGCAACAGCGTCGCCGAGCTCATTCATGAGCTGCGTTGAGAACGCATTCAGCGCATCCGGGCGGTTCAGCGTGATCACCGCAATATTATCGTCGGTTTCGGTGAGGATGCATTCATAAGCCATGGGTGTCGTCCTTTTGGCGGGGATTCGATAGATGTCGCTCTATAGACCATTGTGGATACGCGGTCACAGGTCAGAACGGTCATTTAACCAACGGAGCAAAAAAGACAAACCTTTGAATGCACCGGGATTGCGCTAGTCATTTCTCGGCGTTTAATGGAGCGGTCGCCCGGGGATCGCCTTGGCGTTAACAACGGGGCGGCTCATCAGGGCCACATTGATCGGCGATCTTGAGTATTGCTTATCGGGTTTCATCGCTGAGGGGAAAATGACCTGGATTTTCAGAGTGTTATGGCTTGGCTGCATCGTCATGCTCGGCTACCTCTCGCTCACCACGAATACAGCTCCTGCGGATGCGTTACGGCCAGATTTTCTCGATCAGGTCAATAAAGCGCCGGGCCTTTCCTCACCCATCCCCAAGGACAAACTTTCCCATTTCTTTGCGTTTTTTGTGATCGGTGCATTGACGCCTCCTGCCCGGATCGTTGGCAGAGGGTGGTTTATACTCTCGCTCATTATTCTGCTTGCTTACGGATATGGCCTTGAATATGCGCAAGGCGCGTTCACGACCCGGAACTACAGCTTGGGCGATATGGCTGCCAACGCGCTTGGTGCCTTCAGCGGACTGATTGTCGGCACCGTATTCGAGTGGTTTAGGGTGACGGCGGTCAGCATGATGCGACCGCGCCGCCAATATCAGTACTGATCAAGCGTCGAGCTCGCTTTCCCTCGCGCTATTAACGCTCGCCGATAGCAACCACCTCGCGCTGTGCTTCACCGGTATAGTTTGACAGCGGACGAACGAGTTTGTTGTTCGCTAACTGCTCCATCACATGGGCCGTCCAGCCAGTGATACGGCTAACCACGAAAATCGGCGTGAACATTGGGATCTCAAACCCCATCAGATAATAAGCTGGCCCCGCCGGGAAATCGAGATTGGGGTAGATGTTCTTTTCAGAAACCATTGTCTCATCGAGGATCTTGGAAATTTCCCAGTACTTCTTCGCTTCTTCCGTATCGATGACATCGACCATCTTCTTATAGGCATCCGTCATAGTCGGTACACGGCTATCACCGGAGCGATAAACCCGATGTCCGAAGCCCATAATTTTGCGCTTTTCACGCAGGGCGGTCAGCATCCACTCACGTGCATGATCGGGAGAAGAAACTTCCGTCAGCATGTGCATGACAGCCTCGTTCGCGCCGCCATGGAGCGGGCCTTTCAGGGACCCGATCGCCCCTGTGACAGCCGAATAAATATCCGACGTCGATGAGGCAATTGTCCGTGCTGTGAAGGTCGAGGCGTTAAAGGAGTGCTCTGCGTAGAGTGTCATGGAGATATCAAAACACTTGATGATTTCCGGCGCTGGCACTTCACCGAAGCACATATGGAAAAAGTTCTCAGAGAAGGCGAGATCAGAAGATGGTGCAATTGGGTCTTTTCCATTTCGCAAGCGGAAGTCCGTCGCTACAATCTGCGGGATTTTCGCGTACATGCGGATCGCTTTTTCATAGAGCCCGCCCGGGGTGGAATCATCCGTGGTCCCATCTTCCTGTCCGAGGAACGAAACGGCCGTACGCAAGGTGTCCATGGGATGGGCGTCACGATTGAAATTGCCCATGACGCCGAGGAGCTCATCACTCAGACCACGCTCTTTTTTCTCCATAGCGTTGAATGTTTCGAGCTCGGAGGCTGTTGGCAGATTTCCATTCCAAATGAGATAAGCCACTTCTTCGAACCGGCACTGGGTCGCGAGATCCTGAACCTTGTACCCACGATAGGTCAGGGAATTGATCTCAGGCATCACTTTGGAAACAGCAGTATCGTCTGCAAGGACGCCAGCAAGGCCGTATTTTACTTCTTCGGACATTTAGCTTTTCTCCTGATCACTCGTCATTCCGTAACTGCGGATCACTTTGGCGATCCGGACGTTATAGTCTGCATACCACTCTTTGGCGCCGCGGCTTTGAGCTTCGCCATGTTCGATGTTTGCCTTCCAGGCAGCGATGGCTTCTTCGCTGGACCAATAGCAAACTGTAATGCCGAAGCCGGTTTCGCTGCGCGCGTGTTCCATGTCAATGAAGCCAGGCATCGACCGTGAAAGTTCCGCCATGCGGGCAGCCGTATCGTCGTAACCGGCAGTGAATTCGCCATCAGGACCAACAGCTCGTTGGGCTGAAAAAATAACGGCGTAGACTTCGTCTGACACTTGGCCGACCCTGAAAAGTCAATTAGCTGCGCGATGTCGAAACAACGAGGGCGATACCCCCAATAAGACAAGCAGCCGAAACTGGAAGGATATAGGTCCCGCTGATAAGCGGCCGATCCGTGCTTACGGCGTCCGCCAGCATGAAAGAAACGCAGACAATCGCCGCGCCCCAGATCACATGCCAGAACGTAAGGGGCCGAAATCGCGAGAGACCGATGGCAGCAAGGAGCAAAGTCCCACCGACAATCAGCTTCTGAACCGGCGAGATCTGATCGAGATATCCCCACGCCCCTGAAAGCAATTCACTCGCCGGGGTCAGCCCATTATCGGTCACGGAAACGCCAGCCGACAAGGCCGCCAGACTGACTGCCCAACTCACAATCCAGCCAACCAGTACTGCCCTCATGACCCCACCTCCCGCTTCCGCAATCATTCAATCCGGTTTAGCTCACGCCATTGGCGTATCGCTCACCTGAAAGTTGTAAATGCTCTCATCGAACTTGTTGTAGTCGTGATAGCGCAAAAGGTCGTAGAGATCACGCCGATGTTGCATCTGATCCAAGATGCCGTTCTGGTCACCATCCTTGAGGATGGCATCGAGACCACGGTCACAAGCGCCCATGGCAAGGCGCAGAGTGGTCACCGGATAAATCACTACATTAAAGCCAAGGTCTTCCAACTCTTTCTTATTAAGTAAGCGGCTTTTGCCGAACTCCGTCATGTTGGCGAGGATCGGCACATCGAGCGCCGCGCGGACCGCCTCGAATTCCTGTTCGGACTTCATGGCTTCCGGGAAGATCATATCGGCGCCCGCATCAACGTAGGCTTTCATTCGGTCGATCGACGCGTCGAGGCCTTCAACGGCGCGGGCGTCGGACCGGGCGATCAGGACAAAGTTCGGATCGCGCTTGGCTTCTGAGGCCGCCTTGACACGCTGGATCATGATCTCGGTAGGGACAATTTCTTTCCCGTCCAGATGCCCACATCGCTTCGGCATGACCTGGTCTTCGATATGACACCCGGCAAGCCCCGCCTCTTCCATTGACATAACTGTGCGCGCGGCAGCCATGGGCTCCCCAAAACCGGTATCGATGTCGATGAACGAAGGCAGGTCGGTCACCCGAGAGATCTGCTGTCCACGTGTGACAAACTCCGTCATGGTGGCGATGCCAACGTCGGGCAGACACAAATCTGCTGACATGACCGCTCCAGAAATATAGACGCCATCAAATCCCTTCTGTTCAATCATCTGTGCACAAAGGGGGTTAAAAGCACCCGGGAACTGAAGGAGCTTGCCAGAGGCAAGCCCCGCTCGAAAGTTGGCACGCTTTTCGGTTGCAGATTTCTGTGTAAAGAGCATTATCTTTCCTTCCTAAGCGGTCCGCAACATCAGAACGGAATCGGCATAAGAGTTATCGCCAACACGGAACAAGCGCTCGCCAATCTCGTGGAAACCGGTTTTCCGATAGAATTCAATTGCGCTTGTATTGCCTTTATAGACGCCAAGCAATAACCGCCCACCACCGTTTGCAGACGTAAATGCGCGCGCTTTTTCTAAGAGCTTTGCGCCAAGCCCATTGCCCCGCGCAGAGCCCAGCAAATAAATGCGCTTCAGCTCAACATCGCCCTCCATGAGGTCAACCGGCAGGTCCGGCGATTGCACGATCGCATAGCCTACGGGCGCGCCTTTCATTTCCACCAGCCACCCGCAAGACCCATTTGCCCTAAGAATCTCCTGATAGGCGATGGCGCTGTGTTGCCTGAGACAGTGCGCAATGATGTCACGCCCTTCCAGGACGCCCGCGAATGCTTCCAGGAATGTCGCTTGCCCAACAAGGGACAAGGCATCGACATCTTCTTGGGTGCACGGCCTTATATGATATTCCATTTTTGATCCGGCCACTCCGCCGACGCAAACATTGCAACACTAGGCCTTCATGGGGCACACGGAACGGCTTATTGGCGCCCAAGCTCGTTACTGATTAACTTCCCATGCAGAAGAAATTCAGCTTATTGCCGTCGAGATCGCGGACATAACCACACGAAACCGCACCGCCAAGGCGTGGTCCGGGCTCGCCTTCGCAGGTAGCGCCGAGTTCGCGTGCTTTGTCGTACATGGTTTTGACCTGATCTGCATTCTCAACGCCGATAGCAACCATGGTCCCGTTGCCTTGGTGGGCCGCCTCGCCGTCCCACGGCTTGCACAAGGCAAACATCGGTTTGCCACGTTCAACCCCCCAAAATACGGCGCCACCGTCCGGGCGCTCCATCACTTGCTTGGCACCCAATTCGCCGAGCAGAGCATCATAGAATTGCTTAGCTCGGTCCATATCATTCGTACCCACCATTGAGTAGGCTATCATGTTCTGTTCCTCTTCACTTTCCGGTAGTCGCTTTCAGCGTCTTCTCCACTTCAGCGGCTTTCTTGCTCGTCGCCTTCCAATTGTTCAAGTCGAGCTTTCAGTTGCTCAATTTCTTCTTTAAGCTGACGGTTTTCTTCAGCGTTCTTTTGCAACTCATCCAATTTGAGATCGACGGCCCTTGATACATCAGGGCTGACGGGCGCCACTACCTTGTCCATCACGTATTCAACGCCAGCAAGCATCACGATCAGGAGAGCCCCAATGCCTGCAGCCGTTAAAAGCCGGGTCGGAAGGTCGCGGACCTGATCATCGAGGGCTTGCTTTGCCTTCAATTGGACTTGCTGTTCCAACTCGGTGACTCTTAGGAATTCAGACGGGCGCGAAAGTGAGTTCTTCAGAATCTCGTAGTCATATTTCTCAATTCCTTCAGGAGTATCCCGATTTCCGCGACGCTCTCCTGTATCTTCACCGACAAGTTGGCCAAATACGAGCTTCGCCATTGGCGTGGTACTCGTAACTGGAATTTCCGACCGCGAAAAATTTACGAACAAACAAGAAAGCGGACCGAAATAGCCCGGCTCAACGACACTCATATTCATGAGAAGCAGGCCTTGTTGGGACAGCGAATGGGTCTGCCACCAGGACGCCATCATGTTGCTAGGAAGTTCGACAATTTCCTGCATTCGGACCCAAACAAATTCGCCCGGGCTAATTGTATCGTGGCTCTCGGCATCTGGTCCAACCAAATCGACAACACCGCGCTCATCGCCATGAAATACTTTCGCCGGGCGAAAGCGATAGGAGGCGTATGCCGCATTCTTAATGTCGCCCCCCTTTATCAATGACCCGCCAGAAACCTCTGTCCGGATCTCATCAGCACTGATAAAGCTCGAAGCCGTTTTCGCGGTAATCATTGAATTGTCATTCTCTTTGATAGGATCAGATGGCAACTCTATTCCGTCGTCGCGCTCGGAGGATTGGTCGGTAAATAGAACAGGGCCAGGACCACCATTAATCGTCGCCCTTTTCACCGTCTGAACCACTGCTTGCACTTGCGAATGCGGTCCCCAGTGCAATGCCTATTGAAAGACCAAGCGGTATCCAGAGGGCGAAATTATCAGTCGCAACACCAATTGCCGTTCCGATAGACACCCCAAACGCCGTCCCCAGTCCGACGCCCATCGCAAGGCCTTGTTCTTTCATGGGTTACTCCTAGAAAATACCCTTGGCGTCATTCTCAACAAGGTAGCCCGCCGGTGCCACGGGGTTCAATTGTTTAACTTCATCCGCACTCAGGGATGGCAAGCGCTGGACCAGATCCAGGAACCGTTCACTTTCGGATGCGTCCAGGATATCATCCGTCAGCGTCTTGAACTTCTGGATGTACTCCGGTCGGGTGAATGGCCGCGCACCGAACGGGTGGGCATTGGCGATACCCAGTTCGTCAACGATTTCCGAACCATCTTCCATGGTGATGACGACTTTCGCACCAAAGGCTTTTTCGTTCGGGTCCGGAGAATGATAGCGACGTGTCCACTCCGGATCTTCAATGGTCGAGATTTTGTGCCAGAGCCGGACGGTGTCGGCCCGCTGGGCGCGCTCCGGCGCATAGGAGCGAACATGGTGCCATTCACCATCCTGCAACGCGACTGCGAAGATATACATGATCGAGTGATCAAGGGTCTCGCGCGACGCTTTCGGGTCCATTTTCTGTGGATCACCGGCACCAGTACCAATCACATAGTGGGTATGGTGTGACGTATGCAGAACAATAGACTTCACCTTGTCAAAGTCATCAATCTGCTTGCCCATGCGGAACGCCAGATCGATCAGGGCCTGGCTCTGATACTCAGCCGAGTGCTCTTTGGTGTACGTTTCGAGAATGGCGCGCTTGGCCTCACCCGCGCCCGGCAGCGGCACGTGATATGTTGGCGCAAATGGATCTTCGCCGCGATCACGAGCCGTCCGTCCATTCAGAATAAACGAGATAACCGAGTCCTCGCCTTCATAGATCGGGCTTGGCGCCCCTTCCCCGCGCATGCAGCGGTCCACCGCTTCAATGGCGAGTTTGCCCGCATAGGCAGGCGCAAATGCTTTCCATGTAGAGATCTCGCCTTTGCGCGATTGGCGTGTCGTGACGGTCGTGTGCAAGCCTTGCTGCACAGACTGATAAATAATCTCCGTAGGCAGACCAAGAAGCGTCCCGACACCGGCAGAAGCTGACGGCCCGATATGGGCAATGTGGTCGATCTTGTGCTCGTGGAGGCAGATCGCTTTGACCAGATTGACCTGGATCTCGTAGCCCGTTGCAATACCGCGGGTCAGTGCGGCACCGTCTTTGTCACATTGTTGGGCCACCGCCAGGATCGGCGGGATATTATCCCCCGGGTGGGAATAATCAGCCGCAAGAAAAGTATCGTGGAAGTCTAGCTCACGCACCGCCGTTCCGTTGGCCCACGCCGCCCACTCAGCACAAACCGTGTGATCTGCTGGCAATCCAAAGAGGCTTGCGCCGCCCGAGCGCAAGTGAGCGTTCGCCATGGCCCGCGCCGATTTAATAGGGCCGCGGTTTAATGAGGCAATGCCGACAGAGGCGTTATCGATGATACGGTTGATGATCATGTCGACAGCTTCATCATCCACCGCAACCGGATCAGCGGCGACCTCGGCGATCTTCCATGCGAGCTGTCCTTCCCGGGGCAGTTCGTCTTTAGAGCGATGAGCGCGAACGTCGTGGGTGATCATGGATTGGCCTCCTGCAAAACTCTCAACATGTCGGTTGGGTGGACTCTGGATATGCAACAGGCTCATGCCTGAGTGGCAAGCGGGTGTCAAAAGCAGATCACAGATCCAGTTGTCACCAGCCGAGCTTGTCCATTCTCAAGGAAAAAAGACAAGCTTCACCACCATTGCCGCCAATGCTAAAAACAGGACCCGCTTCACCAGAGGGGCGCCTTTTTTGACCGTACTGGTAGCACCAAGGCCTCCGCCGATGGCATTGCCGAGTGCGAGTGCGGCGCCGGCGCGCCAGTCGATCGGCACTTGCGTGGCGAACACACCGAGCGCCACGATCGAGTAAACGAGGGCGATGAAAACCTTGTGCATGTTCACCCGAACAAGATCGAGCCCCATGACCCGGTAGAGTATGGGCATCATCAAAAAGCCAGATCCCACCTGGATGAAGCCGCCCCAGACGCCGGCGCCCGCCATTAAGACGTGTCCGAGAACAACATTGCGCGGCTTTCCAATGGAAGAGTGATCACTGTCGGCTTTTGGTTTTGACGGTTCCCTTCCCTCGCCCGCCATGGCAACCATCACAAGAACGATGACGACTGCCAGTGTTCGGTTAAACCAAACGCCATCAAGGCCAACGCCGATCTGCGCACCAAAATAGGCACCGACCGCTGCACACAAAGCGAGGGTCGCTGAAAGTCGGAAATCGGCAAATCCCTGCGCACGAAACGCCCCGACGGACACAATGTTCTGGGCAATAATGGCAATGCGGTTAGTACCATTCGCCACCGGTCCTGGTAACCCAAGAAACACCATCGCCGGTACCGTAAACAGCGATCCACCGCCAGCGAGCACATTCACCCATCCAGCGAGCACACCGGCAATAGCCAGCAGGGCGTAATCAAATAGTGAGAATTCCATAAACGTTTGGCAAAACCCTGTGCCGAAATCCCCGTGCCCAAAACCCTGCGCCTCGGAACAAGTAGACCGCCTATGCTGGCCTAAACTCACGAGGCAGTGGCCGGTTGTCATGCTCCTGTCAAGCGATCAGCTTAAAATGTTAATCCACAGTTTACGGATTGTTCGTAGCACACACGTGCCCTGCTCAAACGATACTGGAGGATTAAATCATGGCTGCTCAAAAGACGACAAAGAAAAAAACGAAAACAAGCGCAACTAAACCTGCGCGCAACACCCCATCGCGTAACTCAAAAGCTAAGGTCGCGAAAGACGACCGCGATATCGAAAAAGCGTACTCAACGAAACAATTTGTTTCCAAGCTGCGCCGCCTTGCTGATGCCCTGGAAACGGGCAAACGCTTCCAGATCCAGGTCGCAGGTGAGCGGATCGCTGTTCCAAGCGAAGCCTTCTTCAATATCGAACACGAACGCGAAGACGGTGAGGAAGAAGTGGAATTTCAGATCAAATGGAAAGCCGCTTAACGGGCGGGTTTCATTTTGTGTGAAGAGTGAGAGCGACGCGGGCTTCCGCGTCGCTTTATTGTATCCGGATTTATCTGTGAGCGATTGGGCGAAAGCTCTTTCGGTAGAGCCACCGCAAAATAAGCGATGACGCAATGCTAACCATGCCCAGCGACGCGCTTACGCCCATTGCCTCCCGAAACGAGCCAATCCAAAGAGCGATCACAAGGTAGGCCGCAAGACTGACGGCGAGCGGCGCCAGAAGGGCTTCCAGCCAAGTGAACCGACCGTCACGGTTTCGGAGTTTTAAAATAACCCCTGTAGCGAAGGCCTGCGCCCCACCCAGGAAATAGGCGAACATAACTCCGTATACGTAGATCACTGCTGCCATCGCAACATTGCTCAATATATCAGCAAGTCCCGGCACTGAACCGATGCCTTCGGTTACAACGAAAAACGCCATTAGCACAAAGATAAGTAGCCATCCGATCTGTGGGCCCAGCAGGGTGTAGAGAAACAAAGTCTTCGCTTCGCTCTGGGGCCTCGAACCTTCATCAATAGAAGCCTGATCGAAAAATCTTTCGCCGTTCACGATCGCCGTCATCTCACACCTCCCCCAGCATCGCTGCCAGCGCCACGAGATAGGCGATCTCAATCAGGACGGTGAGCGGCAAGCGCACCCCAAGATACCAGGCAGGCGCACCGGAGCCAGCGCGCGTCGCCCGCAGATCATCAATTAACAGCAACGCCATCAGCCCCATGATCACGACAAACTTGGCTGCGATCGAAAATGGCAGAAACAACGGCAGCGCCGCCAACAAAGGTAAGGCAGCGCCAATCAGATGTCCCATGGATGGCCCGTCGGGCCGCATGACAGCGACGCCCCAACGAACCCCGCCGAAGAACGCGATCATTAGGGCGCCATAAAGAGCCATGAACCCGGCGATCGCGTGAGTGCCGAGCGTCGGCAATAGGGTTTCGATCCCGCCACTGACAATTACCAAGGCAGCGATGATCAGGGGACTGGCCGCAAGGTAAGCCAACAAGACCGCAGGCACACCGGTTTGTGTTCCAATCAATTCCTTGTCACAGGTCTCTTTTGAGATTGGCTCCAGACCAGCGCCGCGCCCATCTTGCGGCCCAAGATTGTCATTGGTCTGATGACGCACCGAAGGCTTGCTTCGGAATGCGGGTTTCCCGAATTGAGCCTGAACATAAGCGTCTTTCAATGCAGCGTGTCCCATGGACTTGCCTCCTTTTTGGCTCGCTGAAGTTATTCTTTCTTGCGCGTGAAGGGCCGCAACAACTCAATCACTTTCGACCCCATACGGATCATCGGGAGAAGCGTTTCTTTCGGCGTGTCTTTCATCTGCCCGTACCAACCATCAAAGAGGTCGAGCATGTCCTTCATGTCATCGAGCCGGGCGACAGCCTCTGGGCTCGTCGAAGGGTCGTCGCGCGCCTCATTGAGGCAGCTCTTCAAAACTTCCGCTGCCGGATCAAGCTCACGGGCTTTGCGCATGGCAACGATGGTGCGGACCATCTCCCAGACATCACCCACTGCTTCATAGTGGTCGCGACGGTCACCCCGGACCGGCACGCGCTTAATCAGCTCCCAACCGACCAGCTCTTTCAGGGAGTTGGAGACATTGGACCGGGCCATTTCCAACGTTTCGGAGATTTCCTCGGCGTGCAGTGGCTTGCCACTTACAAACAGCAAGGCGTGGATCTGGGCGACAGACCTGTTCACACCCCAGGTCGCCCCCATATCTCCCCAGTGAAGCACGAAGCGCTCAACTGCGGGGCTGAGCTTGGCGCTTGGGGCATCGGTATTTTCAATAATTTCTGTCATAACAGAAATATCAGTAATTACCCTCACATTTGCAAGGTCGAAAACGTCGCAGTTGGATGGATTGGCTAGTGGTGCACCTTGCAAGCTGACTTAGCATCGGCGGATACGCTGTCTCGTCGCTCACGGAATGTGGGCCAAATCCCACGATGGCGTGAGCAAACCAATAAAATTCTTGCAATTCCCCTCATTTTGTGGGTATATTCCCACATATAGACAGAACTTCCCACGATTTCGATCAGTAGCTAACTACGCCCGTCCAGAGTCCCATGTCCTCCATCGAGCATCTCATCGACCGAGCCGAGAAAGTCGCCCAGCTGCGTGGCCTCTCCCTGTCGACTGTTTCAAGGAAGCTCTTGAACGACGGCAAGGGCATCGCGCGGCTCAAAGCCGGCGGGCAATGCACCCTCAAGACCCTTGAGGCCGCCTTTCAACGTCTTTCTGACCTGGAAGGCGAAAATTTACCTCTAGAGACCAAATCACTCCCCTTATCCGATCAATTGCAAAGGACCCGTCCCATGGCCCCTGCTGACCTGTCCGTCGTTGAGAGTGCGGCGCAGACGCCCCCAGATCTCGGATCTCAAGATCTCGGCGCCCCCGATATCAGCGCAATCGAGCTAACGCACCTGGACCGCCTTGAGGCGGAGGCCATGCACATCATGCGGGAAGTCGCAGCTGAGGCAGAAAACCCGGTGATGCTTTATTCCGTGGGCAAAGATTCCTCGGTCATGCTCCATCTGGCACTAAAGGCCTTTTACCCCTCAAAGCCGCCGTTTCCGATTATGCACGTGGATACAACGTGGAAGTTCCGTGAGATGATCGAGTTTCGCAACAACATCGCGAGAGACTTGGGCCTGGAACTCATTGTCCACATCAATGAGGACGGCGTGCGCCAGGGCGTTGGACCGTTTACCCATGGTAGCCAGATCCATACCGACGTGATGAAAACCCAGAGCCTGAAGATGGCGCTGGACAAACACAAATTCGACGTTGCCTTTGGCGGCGCACGACGGGATGAAGAAAAGTCACGGGCGAAAGAACGGGTCTTTTCGTTCCGCTCCGCTCAGCACCGTTGGGACCCGAAAAATCAGCGTCCTGAACTTTGGAACATTTACAACACGGCCATCCACAAAGGGGAGTCCATTCGCGTCTTCCCGCTGTCGAACTGGACCGAGCTGGATATCTGGCAGTATATCTACCGCGAGAGCATTCAGATCCCACAACTCTATTTCGCAGCCAAACGACCATTTGTAGAGCGCGACGGGGTCATCATCATGGTCGATGATGAGCGTCTCCCGATGGAACCAGGCGAATCCCCGAAAGAGGAAATGATCCGCTTCCGGACTTTGGGATGCTACCCGCTGACCGGCGGTGTGCGATCGACGGCATCAACATTGCCGGAGATCATCCAGGAAACACTGCTGACCACCTCCTCTGAACGCCAGGGCCGCGTTATTGACCACGACCAAGCCGCATCCATGGAAAAGAAAAAACAAGAGGGCTACTTCTAATGGTACACGCAAACACCCTCGCCGAAACCGACATCATCGCCTATCTCGACAATCACGAGAAAAAGTCGATGCTCCGCTTTATCACTTGCGGCAGCGTGGATGATGGCAAGTCAACCCTGATCGGGCGACTGCTTTACGATTCAAAACTTCTGTACGAAGACCAGATCGCCTCACTTGAGTCAGACTCCAAAAAGGTTGGCACCCAAGGGGAGAAGATCGACTTCGCGCTGCTGGTCGATGGGCTCGCGGCAGAACGCGAACAAGGCATCACAATCGACGTGGCCTACCGGTTCTTCTCAACCGAACGGCGCAAGTTCATTGTGGCCGACACGCCGGGGCACGAGCAATACACCCGCAACATGGCGACGGGTGCGTCCACGGCAGATGTCGCGATAATTCTGATCGATGCCCGCCAGGGCGTCCTCACCCAGACGCGGCGCCATTCTTATATTTGCTCGCTCTTAGGGATTAAAAACATCGTAGTTGCGGTCAACAAGATGGACCTTGTTGATTACTCCGAGGACGTCTTTTCAAAAATCGAAGCCGAGTATCGTGAGTTTGTTGAGAACCTCGGCTTTGAATCTATAGTCTGCATCCCGGTCTCGGCTCTGGAAGGCGACAATATCACAACGAAGAGCGCCCATACTCGCTGGCATTCAGGCCCGGCTCTCCTCCCATACCTGGAGACGATTGAAGTCGCTTCAGACTTGTCCGACGCACCGTTCAGGATGCCGGTCCAATGGGTGAACCGGCCTAATCTGGACTTCCGCGGATTTTCCGGCGTCATTTCGTCGGGCACAGTGCGCCCCGGCGAAGAAATTGTCGTCGTGCCATCGGGGAAGAGATCGAAGGTCGCCTCCATCGTTACTATGGATGGCCCCCTCCCCATTGCCGGACCGGGCAAGGCCGTGACGATTACCCTCGAAGACGAAATCGACATTTCCCGCGGCGATGTGATTTGCGCTGGACAAGCGCCGGCCGAACAAACCGATCAGTTCGCAGCGCACATGATCTGGATGCATGACGAGGCGATGATCCCCGGACGTCAGTACCTGATCAAGACCGCCAACCGAATCGTGCCCGCTTCAGTTACCGAGTTGAAGCACAAAGTGAATGTGAACACACTGGACCATCAGTCCGGTAAAACGCTTGAGCTCAACGAAGTTGGCTTCTGTAACTTCTCGACAAGCCAGCCTATCGCGTTCGATCCCTATGCGGAAAATCGGTCAACCGGGTCGTTCATTGTTATCGACCGCCGGACCAATAACACGGTCGGTGCGGGGATGATCGACTTCTCCCTGCGCCGGGCCCAGAACGTCCATTGGCAGGATCTTGATGTGGACAAGGCGGTTCGCTCAAGTCAGAAAAACCAGCGCCCCTGCATTCTGTGGTTCACGGGCCTGTCAGGGTCGGGCAAGTCGACCGTGGCGAACCTCGTTGAAAAACGCCTCGCCGATCTTGGCCGTCACACCTATACCCTCGACGGCGATAATGTGCGCCACGGCCTTAATAAGGACCTTGGATTTACCGACGCGGACCGGGTGGAAAACATCCGGCGGGTCGGCGAGACCTCGCGCTTGATGGTGGACGCTGGCTTGATCGTGCTGGTTTCGTTTATTTCACCGTTCACGAGTGAACGGCGCATGGCGCGGGATCTGGTAGATGACGGCGAATTTATCGAGGTCTTTATCTCCACTCCGCTCGAAGTCTGCGAGCAGCGGGACGTGAAAGGGCTTTACGCCCGCGCCCGCCGGGGTGAGATCAAGAACTTCACGGGCATCGACAGCACTTATGAGGCGCCAGAAAATGCGGAGATCGACCTCGATACGTCAAAAATCTCCGCAGAAGATGCTGCCGAAAAGATCGTCGCTTACCTTCAGGAGGCGGGATACCTGCAGCTCTGATTGAAACCTGCGAAGGTTCAAGTGCCTCGCAAGTTGTATGAGCGTTAAATTTCAACGCACGCAGGTGACACTTTCCATCATTGGACGATTGTCACCTGCGCCGCATTCATGTCAGACTTGTCACAGGGCGGCGTGAGGTCGCCGATCAGTCGGAATAGTCTATGCCGCCTCACGCGCCTTTGCCTGGGACCCATCCTGCCCGTAACCCCATTAGCGATGCGAACGTCGCGGAAATTGCCCGATGTCGGCAGCTCATTGATGATCGCCTCGCGGCCATTTTCGATGACGCGAACGAACCGGGTCGCCTCGCGTGCACTATCCGCCATGGGCTTTTATCGCCGGGCAAACGGCTACGACCAACGATTACCCTTTTGGCGTGCACCCAAAATGGCGGTGATGTTGACGTGGCCATTGATGCCGCTTGCGCTGTCGAAATGGTGCACGCGGCCTCCCTCATCGTTGACGATCTGCCAGCTATGGACGATGCCGCCCTGCGGCGCGGCGCGGTGACGACCCATACGGTTTTTGGCGAGGGGACCACGATTTTGGCGGCCATTGCCATGCTGAGCGAAGCTTACGCCTTAATCGCTGCCAGCGACGGCCTTTCCCCGGAACGGCGCCTGCGTTGCATTAAGTATCTCTCAGACTCAGTGGGGATTAACGGTCTGACGGGCGGTCAGGAACGGGACATTATGTGCGGTTGCGAGACCCAGGGGACCAAATCGATCGCAGAAGTCGAACAACGCCACCGGGAAAAAACGGGTGCGCTTTTCTCCGCTGCCGCCGCTATCGGCGGTGAAGCGGCCAAAGCCGATATGGAAACAATTGACCACCTTTCCGACTATGGCACACGGCTGGGCCTTGCCTATCAAGCGTTCGACGATCTGATCGATATCCAATGCCAGCCAGGCGTGACCGGGAAAGACAGTGATCAGGATAATGGCAAGTCGACGGTGGTCTCTTTGATGGGCGAGGACACAGCTGCGCGAACCGCCGCGCGCTATCTTGATCAGGCGATTAAAGCAGCGGAAGCGGCGAGCCATATCCGGCCCGCCCCTCTTCGGGATCTGGCGCTTATGATTGAGCAAAAATTCCGGACAATGACGAAATGATCAAGCCTGCCGCGATCATGCGACGCTTGGTGCGATTGTACCTCGCCAGTAGGTCAAGATAGTTTGCTCGGATGCAAATTGCGTCTTTCATTGGCATCGTTGTTGTCACTGTCCTGGTCATGGAAGCGGTCGCCTGGCTGCTACATCGATATGTCATGCATGGGTTCATGTGGTCGATCCACAAGACTCACCACGAGCCGCGAAAGGGGGCTTTTGAGCTGAACGACGCATTCGGTGTTGCCTTTGCGCTGCCCTCAGCGCTCCTGATTAATCTTGGGACAAGGGGAAACGAACTGGCGATGGCAGTCGGCATCGGTATTTCAGTATACGGTGTTATCTACTTTTTCTTTCATGATATGTTGGTACACAGACGCGTTGATCTTGGCCTGCGACCACGAAGCGGGTATTTGGCACGAATTGTCCAGGCGCACCGCCTTCATCACGCCGTTCAAGGTAAGGATGGGTGCGTCGCCTTCGGCTTTATTTTCGCCCCATCACCCAAACGGTTGAAGAAAATGCTCGCTGAAACCGGTGGCCAGGATATGCGCCAGCCTACGCCCCGACCGTCAGCCTAGGGGGCGCTGTCCGGCATAAATGGCAAATCAGTATCGTGAGGTTTTGCCCCTGCCGCTGTCAGCATAGCATGCACCTGCCCACGGTGATGTGTGGCGTGATTAAAAATGTGGGTAAAGATGAGCCATTTTGGGCTGGTCATTTCCCGGCCCATCGCTCCTGAAAACCATGTGAAATCGCCTTCCAGTTCTGCAGGTTTAACTTCAGCTGCCCAATCAGAAACGATTGTGTCCATCGCCTTGCGCGCTTCATACAGGTCGGTCCAGGCCGAATAACGCTCCGTAGATTGAGCAATCCCGCCTCCGGGCCCCTCGCAAACATCGAATCGGCTCAGCCAAATCTCATCAGCCCAGAGTATATGAACGAGCGTTTCGTGGATTGACCTGAAAAACGCGCCACGATCGAGCCGTCGGTCTGCGTCGGAAAGAGTTTCTGCGGCAGTATAGAGATTATTGTTCTGCCACCGATTATATCGGGCCATGGTCTGAAGGTATTCTGGTGTGATCACGGGTATCTCCTCCATTAAGGAGGCAAGAGTACCAAAAAACCCGGCGCGCCGCGCCGGGTTTGTCAGATATTTAGGCCTGATATTTGGCCTTACGCGGCGAACTTGCGGCGTCGGCGCAGTGCTGCGAAGCCAGCAATGCCTGCAGCAAACATTGGGAAGGCTGCCGGCAATGGGATTTCAGACAAGTCTGACGGCAAAGCGTCCGTGGCGGCAAACGCAAGCGGTCCGTCGAAACCATCAGGCAACTGAAGGCCAAGGCCCGTCAGTGCGTCCACAAGGGTCGAGGTCGCAAAAAGTGGCAGGGCAGGATTATCCTTGTCCGTCACAACCGCAAGAATTTCTTCGAGCGTGTCAATTTCCTCGCCCAGGGTCGCAAAGCTGAACGTGAACAGGGCGATATCTTCACCCAAGAACATGCCGTTTGATGTGACGTCACCGAAGATTGTTCCGGTCCCATCGTTTTCAACGTTAATCAGAAAATTCTCAGCCTCGAGCGTGTCTTCATCGGTCTCGAAGCGAAGGCCACCTTCGTGATCAATATCACCAGCCCCGGTACCGACATCAAAGGTCGATTCAGTGATCGGAAACGCGAAAAGCGGTGCGGTCCCGTCGCCCGGCCCAATCGCCGTCACGGAGATCCCGGCATCAACCAGGAGCGCGACAACGGCATTGCCAGGCGCTTCCCCGTCATTGTCTTCAATGCTGTCGTCAAAAAGGACGACTGTTTCGTTTACTGGCAAAATGGTTGCGTTCGCGCCACCAATCATTGCAGCCATCCCCAAGACGGCACCCAATCCAATAATAGCCAACCGTTTAACTTGTACTGACATATCTCACCCTACTTTCCACACACCACGTCGGTGCAACTGCGGAAATACGCGCGCAAAGTGACAATGATTAACAAGCTCACGAAAATGTTACCGGATTTCCCTGACATTTTGGAAAACAACGAGGGTTTAACGGGCCAGCAGGCTTGAAGATCAAATAAACGCCCCCGAGCGGGCGAAACGCGTCAAAGCGTTCGCGTTTCGAGCGAGGTCGGTATTGTTTTGAATTGCACTAGCCAACAGCGTTCGAGTGACGCTTAAACTCCAGGCGCGCAATCGATCGACAGTGCACTTCGTCGGGTCCATCGGCAAGACGCAACGTCCGAAGCGACGCATAAGCTCGGGCCAGCCCAAAGTCCTCGGAAACACCACCGCCGCCATGGGCCTGGATCGCATCGTCAATAACCTTCAATGCCACGCGCGGCGCGGCCACCTTGATCATCGCAATTTCGCCCTGGGCAGCTTTGTTGCCGACGGTGTCCATCATCCAGGCTGCTTTAAGGGTGAGGAGACGCGTCATCTCAATATCGATACGCGCTTCGGCAACCCGCTGTTCCCAGATAGAGTGCTTGTAAATCGGTTTGCCAAAAGCCTCGCGGGTCAAAAGCCGTTTCACCATCTTTTCCAGTGCGGCTTCGGCTGCACCGATGGTCCGCATACAATGGTGAATACGTCCTGGCCCAAGGCGGCCCTGGGCGATCTCAAATCCACGGCCTTCACCTAGTAGTAGATTTTCTTTCGGCACACGGACATTATCCAGCAGCACTTCCATATGACCGTGGGGCGCGTCGTCATAACCGAACACAGGCAAGTGGCGCTCAACCTTCACACCTTCGGCATTGGCAGGGACAAGAATCATCGACTGCTGCACATGGCGATCGGCGGACTTGTCTGTCTTGCCCATCACAATGAAGACCTTGCAGCGAGGGTCACCTGCACCCGATGACCACCATTTGCGCCCATTGATTACATAGTGATCGCCATCGCGAATGATATCCGTTTCGATATTCGTGGCATCGGATGAAGCAACATTTGGCTCGGTCATCAGAAAGGCCGATCGGATTTCGCCTTCCAAAAGCGGTTTCAGCCATTCTTCCTGTTGGGCCTCTGATCCATACTTTGAAAGGACCTCCATATTGCCCGTGTCAGGCGCTGCACAGTTGAAGACCTCGGGGGCAATATGAACCCGACCGGTCAATTCTGCCACGGGGGCGTAATCGGCATTGGAAAGGCCAGGCCCCCATTTGGGATCGGGGTGGAACATGTTCCAAAGACCCTCAGCCTTTGCTTTTGCCTTTAAGTCTTCAATGACCGGCGGTACCTTCCAACGTCCTTCCGGGCCAAACTCTTTATGCTGACGCTCATAGACTTCCTGACCTTCAACCACATGGGTTTCAATGAAATCGCTTACCCGGCGCAGATAGTCTTTACACCGATCGGAATAGTCAAAATGCATGCTCGTCTCCCATTCTTATGATACGTCTCAATCGTCTTGTTGCCAAAGGGCCAGACGACACTCATCCTCCAGCCTTTCAGACTTGTCTCTCACCTACCAATGGCCGGTTCCGGGCGCGCCTTTGATTGGGCCTTTGATCATGTCTGTGACCCAACCGGCATAAAACCCTCCCGGCTGAGGGCGCACGCGCTCAGGACCCACCCAACAACCATCAACCCGGCTTGGATAAAACCCGAAAAACCCGGCAATCCGGCCATACCCCTGGCCGAGATCATCGACAGGATCCGGATAAGCAAACGCGGCCTCGAGTGATCGTTGGTCGCCAACCACAAGGTCGTAATAGACCGCCGCGCCCTTCCACTCACACAAGGAAACACCTTCACGCTCAACAAGTAGTGACACGTTCACATCCTCTGGCGGAAAGTAATAAACGGGCGCGCCGGCGGTCTCGACCACACGCAAGGCTGCTTTGCTGTCGGCGATAACTTGGCCTGCGAATTCCACGTGCGACCGAGCTGGTGCCGGGCGAATTTCCGGTGGTCGCGGATAGTCCCAGACCGATTCCTCTCCTGGGCCGATCGGCTCACGCACCGGTTTTTCTGTCGCGCCCCATTTGCTGCGTGCGCTGGCAAACTTGGCAATAAGACTATCTTTATTCGGCAATTGGGGCACTGGCAGCTTTCTCGATCAGCTGCATGAATGTACCTGCCGCTTGGAGAGATAGAAAGCACTCGCCGCAGTAACCGGCCCGTTCCTACCGCGACTTAGTCTCCATCACCCTTTGGCGGCGCGTCGTTCCTTGAAGAATTGCGTCAGAAGCTCGCTTGCCTCATTCGCAAAAGGGCCAACAGAAACCTTCGGTTTCCAATGGCAGGTGGGTTGTTCGAAAAACGTCGGACCATGCCAGACAGCCCCGCCCTTTTTGTCACTGGCGGCAATGATCAACTCTGCAATCCGCGCATGGGAAATAGCACCTGCACACATGACGCAAGGCTCCAACGTTGTGTAGAGCCTTGCGCCGGTCAACCGATAGTTTTGGGTGTGACTTGCAGCTGCTCTAAGAGCGTTGATTTCTGCATGAGCCGATGGATCGTGGCTCCCGATCGGTCGGTTCCGTCCCGTTCCGAGAACTTCCCCATCCACAGAAACGACGATCGCCCCAATTGGGACTTCGCCTTCTGCTGCTGCTTTCTCCGCTTCGACGAGAGCAAGGCGCATAAACCGATCGTGGTCGGCGGTCGTGTCGTCTGCGTTGTTCACCGCTCTAGGGTCACATCTACCGTTGCCCCACCATATCCGTGTACAGAGTCATGGGCGCGCACGGTCACGACCGCGATCGACGGATCAATCTCAATGCCAGACATGCTTCTCGTAAAGGGCTGTTCGTTTTCGTGGGGATGGGCCAGGACCCGGGTCGCCAAAACGTTCCCGTCCGCGTCGAAGACCTCCCATTTATCAGCATAGTGGTCCCAGCCTTCGTCTTCGTGTTCAACGGTCACAGAAAACCGCCAAAGGTCACCCCTCTGTCGCTTAGCGTCAACCGCAAGGACATCGGCACCGCCAGCTTGCGCTGTAGAAGCGACTACACTCAGAATCGCGCTGGCCACAATGGTCGAGATCCGCTTGTCCATGGATGTTGCTCCTGTGCGGCGATCGCCAATTCGGCGGCCGCTTCAAATCCCAAATTTCTTGGGGCTGCAAGTCCCATGACTTTCTAGTAAAGGCTGTCGGCTATGACAAAACAACAAAATGTGCCCGAACCGGGAGCGTCCAGTGATGGTGAGCGGATTGCCAAGTTCCTGGCCAGAGCCGGTGTCGCCTCGAGGCGAGAAGCTGAACGGTTGATCGAACAAGGGATTGTCACCGTCAACGGTGAAATCCTGACCACACCTGCCTTTAAAGTGACGCCTGACATGGACATTCGCGTGGACGGTTCGCGCGTGACGATCAATGATCCGCCACGGCTGTGGCGCTATCACAAACCCGACGGGCTCGTGACAACCCATAAAGACCCTCAAGGGCGACGCACTGTCTTCGATGATGTCGCTGACCGACTACCGCGGGTGATTTCAGTGGGACGCCTCGACCTGACCACTGAAGGCTTGTTGCTTCTCACCAATGACGGGGGACTGGCGCGCAATCTGGAGCTGCCCTCCACTGGCTGGGTTCGCCGCTATAGAGTGCGCGCCTACGGACGCGTCTCCCAGCGCCAGCTCGATGAGCTTCAGTCAGGGCTGGAAATCGACGGTATCACGTACAAGCCGATCAAGGCCAACCTTGAACAAATCCAAGGAGGCAATAGCTGGCTGATGGTGGCCCTAACTGAGGGCAAAAACCGTGAAGTTCGCAAAGTGATGGAACACCTAGGCCTTAGAGTTAATCGCCTTATCCGCACCGCCTACGGCCCTTTTCAACTCGGCAAACTCCCTAAACGAGGTGTTGAAGAAATTCCGGCAAAACAGCTCCGAGAACAGTTGGGCGCCAAACTGGCTGCAACACTCGGACTGACCTGATGCGGAACGCAACACTCCTATCCAGCATCGCGCGCCTACCTGACCGAGGCGCAGCTCAAATTGTTGTAGGCCTAATTCACTTGTATCGACGGTTTTTGTCACCGCATAAAGGGTTCAAGTGCCCACACCATATGGTTCACGGTCAGGGAAGCTGTTCAGATTTTGGGTTGGAGGCCCTTCGCGGAGAAGGCCTCATTCGCGGTACGAAAGCCATCAAGCAGCGATTTGTTGATTGTAAGTGGGCGGCGGTCTCTATTACCTCTACCCAAAATCAATCGCCAAAGAACGATACGAAAGACACGGAGAAGTCTGCCAAAAAGAAAAAAGCCAAAGGCGGAGGCTGGGGTGCTGCGTGCGCCGACTTTGGGCTTGGAGGTCTTACCAGCCTTTCTGTGTGCGGCTTTTCACAAGCTGGAAAAGAACCAACGCCCGAAACACCAGAGCCTCTCCCCAGCGCACCAGGCGAGACGCCAGGTGACCTGCCTTCGACTGAAAGCTGCAGCAGCATCGATGTACCTGCACCGGATTGTGGCGGAGTTGATTGTGCACCCAGCTGTTCGTGGTAAGGTCCACCGATGGGTAATGTTGTCAACCTGAACCGTTTCAAAAAGAACAAGGCGCGCGCTGAGAAAGAAAAATCGGCGGCGGAAAACCGAGCAAAATTTGGCCGGACCAAAGCCCAGCGCACCAATGACGAGAACGGGCGATCTAGCGCCGACAAGCTCCTGGATGGCCATCAGATCGATCCAACCACTCCTAAAGCTTGATTACGGGTTCGCATGAGGATCATTTCAGGTAGATTTAGTGGTCGACGCCTTAACGCTCCAAAGGGAACAAATACGCGACCAACAACCGACCGGACACGTGAGGCACTCTTCAGCATACTGCACTCGCGAGGTGACGTAGAATTCCAAGGCGCCCGCGTCCTCGACCTCTTCGCCGGATCGGGTGCCCTTGGCCTTGAGGCGCTGTCTCGCGGCGCGGACTGGTGTCTCTTTGTTGAAACCGATGCTGCTGCGCGCGGTGCAATTCGGGAGAATGTAGAAAGTCTCGGGCTTTTTGGGTGTACTCGGATCCACAGACGCTCAGCGACATCTCTGGGCGAAAAGCCTGCAGGTGTCGGACCAAAGTTCTCAATCGCGTTTCTTGACCCTCCATACCGCCGCGACCTCGTCGGGCCATGCCTGCTGACACTTCATGAAGGTGATTGGCTTGTGAATGGTGCCATCGTCATCATTGAACAGGGTAAGGACGAAGTCCCTGCGCAAATTTGCCCTTTTGAAGAATTGGACCGGCGATCATTTGGCGACAGCCAAATCGGCATCTATCGGGTTGACCCCAGCTAAGGCGCCGGACATCTGTCGATCCGACACTTTAGCTGTTCTCGATTTATGCTAGGCTCATCGAAAAAATCGAAGGGCCTTTTGACATGAATACAAGGACATTTATCGGCTTATTCCTCCTGGGATGGGTGCTTTCCGCCTGCGAACGGCAAGTCGCCTCTCCAGGCGACGCCTCTCCTCAATCATTCGAGGCCGGAGCAAAACTCGTCTTCTTGAATGCTGATATCCGCACAATGGATAACGATTTCCCGAGAGCAAGCGCACTCTGCGTTGACGGCAACAAAATCACCTATGTTGGAGACGACGAAGGCGCGAAGGCTTGCGTCGGCGATGGCACTCGGATCATTGAGGGCGCCGGCCGCCTTGTCCTCCCTGGGCTGATCGATTCCCACATGCATGCTTTTGTCGGATCGATTTCAGAGCAGCGGGTCAATCTCTCGCTTGCCGATACGATGGAAAAACTAATCACAGCGTTAGAGAACATTCGAGAGGACAATCCCGGAGACGGTCCCGTCTATGCGCGCGGTTGGCAGAACCATCTATTCGGCCCGAAAGGTCCGCCTGCCTCTCTTCTTGACGATTTGTTTGGTGACCGGGTTGTGATCTTGGGGTCTGTTGACGGTCATTCGACCTGGTTTTCGTCAAAAGCCTTTGAACTTGGCGGCGCCACAAAAGACACGCCAGATCCGGAACCTGGCGTGCGCTATTTCGAAAGAGATGAGGAAACTGGCGATCTCTTGGGCACCGCCAGAGAAGGGGCTGGCGGCTTCATCGTTTCCAAACTGATTTCCCGCAACCGCGAGGCATATCGCGCCGCTTTACTGCGATGGCTACCGCGCGCTGCGGAAGCCGGGCTGACTGGTTTTTTTGATGCCGGGATGGGCGCACCTTCCGAGGAAGATGCCTATACGCTTCTAGCTGAATTACAGTATACTAATGATTTGAAGCTGCGCGCTTTTACCTCCACCTCAGATTGCGGCAAAGACGACGATCCGGCGGAGCGCTTTTTGAAGATAAAAAGTGACTATGGAGGAGAGTTTATTCGGCCAACGGCCATCAAGCTATTCGCTGACGGTGTCCCAGAGGCCCACACCGCTTTCCTCAGTCGCGACTACATCGATCGCCCAGGCTATGCAGGCAAACCGATGACACCACCCAGCCGAATGGAACGCCTCCTTGCCTCAGCCACAAAAAAAGACGTACCCGTCCATATCCATGCGATTGGTGGTGGCGCTATCGATTTGAGCTTGAACGCGATTGAGCGAACCCAGACAAACAAGCGCCTCAGGCACACCATCGCTCATATGGACCTTGTTGACGTCGACGATATCGGTCGGTTCGTCGAGCTCGGCGTGATCCCGCAAACATCTATCCAATGGGCAACCAAAGACCCTAGTTTTGCGAATATTGCTTCGTTTGTCGGCGAAGACGCAATGAAAGCAGCCTACCCCACCCGGCAACTTGTCGACACAGGCGCTAAGCAAACCTTCGGCACGGACTGGCCAGCGTCAGCATATCTTTCAACCTTCAAACCGTTCATCATGATTGAGACTGCGGTCACGCGCCGCCTGCCCGGCAACATCACAATGCCCCCACGCAATATCGACGAAGCCTTGACGGTAGAAGAGGCCGTGCAAGCGATGACAATTAATTCAGCGTATCAACTTTATGTGGAAGACGAGTTTGGGTCGCTTGAAGTGGGCAAAAAGGCCGACCTGATCCTGTTACACCAAAACATTTTCGAGATACCGGCTTCGAGGATCCACGACACACGCGCGCTGTTGACGGTTGTGAACGGCCGCGTTGTCCATGACGCTCTAGGCGACTAGCAAAGTAAGTCAATTCCGGTTGAAGTAGGTGCTGATTTTAAGATGCCTTTTGCGAGATCCCTGTGGCGGCTGCGTGAGCACTGGCCCAAGCCCATTGAAAGTTATAGCCGCCCAACCAGCCTGTGACATCGACACATTCGCCAATGAAATAGAGACCAGGAACGTGGCGGCTTTCCATTGTCTTTGAAGACAGCCCGTCAGTCGCAATTCCCCCAACGGTTACTTCAGCGGTTCGCCAACCTTCCGTGCCCGTTGGTTTTAGCGTCCAATGGGAGAGCTTCTCAGCGATCTCCGCCAGTCGGATATTTGAGTACTCCCCAAGACGCTGATCGCCGACAATGCCGAGCGCTGGTCCTAGAAAGATGGCAAACCGCTTCGGAAAGAGTTCTTCCAGCCATTGCAGCAGCGTAGAGCGCCCGTCCGCTTCCCTCTTAGCCTTGACCACACCAAGGATATCGACGTCCGGAAGCAGATCGACATCAATCGGGGCCCCTTCCCGCCAATAAGACGAGGCTTGCAAAACCGCCGGGCCCGAAAGGCCGCGATGTGTGAAAAGAATGGCTTCGTCAAATTGGGTCCCATTTGCGCCTACTCTCGCGTCGATTGCCACGCCAGATAGCGCTGCGAAGGCATCTTTGAGGGCTCCGGAAAAGGTTAACGGCACCAAACCGGCGCGCGGGGATACAACCTCATGCCCGAACTTCTTCGCCAAGTCGTATGCAAAACCAGTAGCCCCCATCTTCGGGATCGACAGTCCACCCGTCGCGACAACCAAAGATGCACTTTCAAAGACGCCATTGTTCGTGGTGACACGAAAGCCGGTTTCGATTTTCTCGATGTCAGAAATGACCGTCTGTAGTCTGAGCGAACCGTTCCCGGCTGCGAGTTCATCCAGTAGAAGGTCAATCACCGCGCCGGACTTCTGATCGCAAAACAACTGTCCAAGCGTCTTTTCCGTCCAGGAAAGTCGATGTCGCGCCATCAAGTCGCAAAATTCGAGGGGTGAGTACCGGGCAAGCGCTGACTTTGCGAAGTGCGAATTGTCGCCCAGGAACCTATCTGGCGCGCAGTCGATATTAGTGAAGTTGCAGCGTCCACCCCCGGAAATGCGCACTTTCTCTGCTGGTTTCTTCGCGTGATCCAGAACAATCGTACGCAATCCGAGCTGTGCCGCGATCCCGGCACAGAATAATCCGGCAGCACCTGCCCCAATTACGACGACATCAAGTGTTTCCGGCTCCAAACTCAATCAAGCCTTGCCGCTGAGATTAGGGCCGCACCGCCCCGATCGAGCAACTCAAATCCAATCTGACGTCCGAGCTCCAGAGGACGATCAGCCGGCCCGCTTCCCTCCGCTTCGATCACCATCATGCCATCAAGACTGATCACTGCTCCCTTCAGATGCAGCGTTGCCCCTTGTAGGTACGCGTGACCGGCAATTGGCGAGTTACAATGGCCATTCAGTATCCAGAGCATCTGTCGCTCTGCTTCGCCGCATGTCCTGGTTTCCTGATCATCGATAAGGGCAAGGCGGGCTCGGGTTTCCCAATGAGCGGTTGGACACTCAACAGCCACAATGCCCTGCCCCACAGCTGGCAACATCTCTTCGTGGGAAAAGACGTGCGCGATTCGGTCTGCACGACCGATCCGCTCAAGTCCGGACCGCGCCATGACAAGCGCATCTGCCGGCCCGATTTCACCGCCATCGGGTAGCTTTTGCATGAGCCCTTCGTCGAGTTTTTTTAGGCGGGTGTCGGCTGCGCCGCGGAAGTGGATTATTTCGGCCTCGGGGAATAGCCGCTTCAAGTAAGCCACCCGGCGAACGGCATTGGTACCGATTTTCAGGCCTGCTGCTTTCGTACCTGTCACGTCTTCAATTGAAAGCCCCGGCTTGATCGCCATCACGTCTTCCGGAGGATCCCGCTTGAGCATTGCCGCAATCACAAGACCAGGTGCTTCTTCGTCGCCGGGCATGTCTTTTAGGGAATGCATGGCGCACTCCAATTCACCGCCCATCATCGCAGCCCGGATCTCGCCAACGAATGCCCCGCCCTTTCCCCCATGACGATCAAGCTTTGAGACCTGATCGACGTCGCCCGAGGGTTTAAACCGTACGAGTGATGGTCTTGATAACGGGTCCGCTGCCTGGACCTGACGGACGATCTCTTCGGTTTGCGCTAGTGCCATCGCACTCGACCGGGTGCCGATTTTCATTGGCTTAGATGCCTTAACTACTGCGTTTTCACGGGCATACCGCGTGCCCACAGGGCGTGACAAGGGACACGCCAATGAACTGACCAAATACGAGCGCAACGCGGCGGAATTAATCTTTTCTATCGTTCAGGACGCCAGCTGACGAATGACTTCATCGGTGAACTCGCTTGTGCCGACTTCGCCGCCGAGATCGGCGGTCAGGATACCTTTCGCCAGAGTTCGATCAACGGCGTCTTCGATGGCGATCGCTGCTTCAAACGAGCCAAATGAGTGACGCAGCATCATCGCAACCGACAAAATTGCCCCAGCGGGATTGGCAATGTTCTGACCAGCAATATCCGGGGCACTGCCGTGGATCGGTTCATAGAGCCCGCGCCCCTTACCCCCGAGCGACGCCGATGGGGCAAGCCCGATGGATCCAGCTAAGACACTCGCCTCATCGCTCAAAATGTCACCGAAGAGATTCTCTGTCACAATAACGTCGAAACTGCCCGGATCTTGGATCAGCTTCATAGCCGCTGCATCGACAAGAATATGGCTGACTTCAATATCGCTAAATTCTTCACGGTGCAGATCATCAACAACAGACCGCCAAAGACGGCTCGTTGCGAGCACATTTGCCTTATCGATGGAGGCGAGACGGCCGGTCCGTTCGCGGGCTGCCTCAAAGGCAATCCGCACCACTCGTTCGATTTCGTGCCGTTCATAACGGCAAGTGTCTTCGGCGACATCCTGCCCTTCCTGGCGGTCACCAAAATACAATCCGCCCGTCAGTTCCCGGACAATCAAGAGATCAAGACCCTCAATCAATTCCTCCCGAAGGGGAGACAAATGTTCCAGACCTGGAACATTTCGTGTTGGCCGAAGATTAGCGAAGGTTCCGAGTGCCTTACGCAACGCAAGCAAGCCCGCTTCCGGCCTTGCTCCGCCTTGCCGAGCGGCTGCATCCCATTTGGGCCCACCTACAGCGCCCAAAAAAACGGCATCTGCAGCGAGACAGGCCTCTTTAGTTTCATCCGGAAACGGATCACCGTCACCATCAATCGCCGCGCCACCAAAGATGTGGTGATCGACAGAAATCGTTAGATCAAACCGGTTACAAATTACCGACAAAACGGCCATGGCAGCGTCTGTTACTTCAGGCCCAATACCGTCACCGGGCAAAGCAACAATCTTGCACGCAGATTCTTCAGTCACATTGATTATCCTTCAACGGTTCGTCGACGCTCATAGGCAGCAATTGCCTCGCTTTGCGCCAACAATGCCCCAAGGGTATCAACGCCATTCAAGAGACACGACTTGGCAAACGCTTCAATTTCAAAAGGCACGGTCCGACCATTGCTAAGCCGGACCAACTGGACGGGAAGGTCGATCTCAATCTCGACCCCCGGTGTGGCCAGCAGCGCTTCATGGGTCTCGCGATCCACTTCAATCGCCAAAAGCCCATTTTTCAAAGCGTTGTTCTTGAATATATCTGCAATGTCCGTTGAGATGACGGCTCTAAACCCGAAATCGAGGAGCGCCCAAGTCGCGTGCTCGCGGGAAGATCCGCATCCAAAGTTCGCGCCTCCTACTAAAATGCGCCGCTCTTGAATGTCGGATGCGTTGAGGGGGCTATCGGACTTCAACGTGCCGTCTTGCATATAGCGCCAGTCATAAAACGCATACTGACCAAGTCCGTCTTGGCTTGTGGTTGTCAAGAACCGGGCTGCAATAATCTGATCTGTATCAATATTTTCAGCACCTAGTACCGCGGTGCGCGATTTGATTGTTGTTATAGAGGCAAAAGCCATTAGACGATGTCCTTTAGAAAGTCACGAGGGTCACACAACCTTCCCGCAATGGCACTGGCAGCAGCAGTTGCAGGGCTTGCAAGGACGGTCCGCACGCCTTTTCCCTGACGGCCCACAAAGTTCCGGTTCGATGTTGAAACAACAAGATCGCCTGGCTCGCCGCGATCACCATTCATGGCAATACACATGGAACACCCAGGCAAGCGCCAGTCCGCGCCGGCGGTTTTAAAAACCTCGTCCAAACCTTCCGCTTCAGCTTGCCGGCGAACGAGCTCCGAGCCCGGAGCGATCAATAGATTGACGCCATTGGCAACTTTTTGATCCCTCAGGACAGCAGCAGCAAGTCGCAAATCCTCAATGCGTGAGTTCGTACAACTCCCGATGAACACCCGATCCACCTGAACGTCAATTAGACGCTCGCCAGGTTCGATGCCCATGTAATCAGCCGCGTTTTTCTGCTCAGCATTGCTCGCCAAAGGTGCATTAGCTTGGACCGGTGCTGCTGCATCCGGTGACACACCATAGGTGACCATCGGAAGGACAGAAGCGGCATCAATCCTCACGATACGGTCGAATTCAGCACCGTCATCGGTTGCAAGCCCCCGCCATTCCTCACACCTTGCGACGAACGCGTCTCCTTGAGGGACCGCGGGCCGTCCTTTGAGGTAGTCAAAGGTCGTCTCATCAGGCGCGATAAGCCCAACTCTAGCTCCGGCTTCGATAGACATATTACACAGGGTCATCCGGCCTTCCATGGACAGGGCACGGATGGCTTCGCCTGAAAACTCCATGGCATACCCTGCCCCGCCATCGGCACCGATTTGACGGATCATCGCGAGGGCCATGTCTTTGGCAGTCACACCTGGCTGGCAAAGGCCGTCGAATTCAATCAGCATCCGTTTTGGTTTTCGCTGAAAAAGGCATTGTGTTGCCAGCACATGGCCGACCTCCGTCGTTCCAATGCCGAATGCTAGAGCACCGAAGGCTCCGTGAGTGGACGTGTGGCTATCGCCGCAGACAATTGTTTTGCCTGGTTGCGTTACCCCTTGCTCCGGGCCAATCACGTGGACAATCCCTCGCCTGGGGTCATCGAAACCAAACAACTCGATGCCAAACTCTGCACAATTTGCCTGCAGGGTTTCGACCTGTGCTTTTGCTTCGGGAGTTGCAAACGGGTGTTCGCCTGATGCGTTCGGGGGGAGTGTTGGCGTAGAATGATCGAGCGTCGCAAGAGTGAGATCCGGCCGCCGTACGCGTAGGCCTTTTTGCTTCAAAACAGAAAATGCCTGAGGCGATGTCACTTCGTGTACCAAGTGCAAATCGATGTACAGAACAGCGGGCCGCTCATCGGTCTCCGGCACCACCTCATGGGCCGCCCAGAGCTTGTCGAATAATGTCAGTGCCATGATTGAATCTCTTAAGCGACGGCGCGCCCGCGTTCAGCAACGCTAGCAGCAAGATTAATGGCAGCAACGAAGGCCGACACGGCTGCATCAGCAACATCAACTTCCTGCGCCTTTCCCGTGTAGCGGGTGTCGCCAACTTCAACGACCGCCTCAGCCCGAACCACGCCTTCTGCGGCAATATGGTGAAGATCAAGAACCGCGATACGCCCTTTGACACCGGTGATCGCACACACAGCAGCAAACGCCGCATCAATTGGACCGTCTCCTTCTTTGATGACGGTTCGCCTGTCGCCGTTATTGTGCTTACACGTCACACGCGCCCAAGGGCGCGCTTCGTCTTCAAGATCAACACGCAGTTCGACCTGACGCACGCGCCAGGGGCCAAGCCTTCCGTCAGCTTGCGAGTTGCCGCTGATGAGCTGAACCACATCGGCGTCTGTAACCTCCCGGCAGGTATCAGCCAGCTTTTTGAAATCCGGGAAGATGTCCTCGATCTTCTCTTTCGACACATCAAATCCCAGTGCTTTAACACGTGCACTGAGGGCATGCTTTCCAGAATGCTTGCCAAGCACGATTGAATTTGACGGCACACCAACCGTCTCCGCATCCATAATCTCATAGGTACGCTTGTCTGCGAGTACACCATGTTGATGTATGCCCGCCTCATGGGCGAAGGCATTTTTGCCGACAATTGCCTTATTTCGCGGGATTGGGTTGTGCGTGACACGGGCGAGCGCAACGCTCGCGGGATACAGTTTAGTCGTATCAATCTTGGTACTGATACCGAAGAAGTCGCGACGGGTGTGAAGGGCCATCACAGCCTCTTCCATAGAACAGTTGCCCGCCCGTTCACCTATACCGTTCACCGCACACTCAATCTGGCGCGCGCCGCCACGTACGGCTGCAAGGGAATTAGCGACAGCCATGCCAAGATCATCATGGCAATGAACTGAAAACACCACTTCATTGGCGCGGGAAACATTTTCCTGCAGAAAACGAAATAAATCCGTCATCTCTTCCGGTGTCGTGTAACCTACCGTGTCCGGAATATTAATGGTTCGCGCGCCAGCTTCGATGGCAGCATTTACCGCTTCAACCAAGAACGCACGTTCGGTCCGGATTGCATCCTCCGGTGAGAATTCCACATCATCGCAAGCGCTAACGGCGAAGGCGACCGTTTTGCTAATCTGTTCCAGGATCTCATCACACGTGAGCTTGAGCTTTGCCTGCCTGTGAATTGGGCTCGTGCCGATAAACGTGTGGACGCGTTTGGACTTGGCGGGCTCGATTGATCGGGCTGCGGCTTCGATATCTTTCTCGTTGAGCCTTGCAAGGGAACAGATGCGCGGCCCTTCAATCTCACTGGCGATTGCTGATACTGAGTTTGCGTCCCCCGGGGAAGCGGCGGCAAACCCGGCTTCGATGATATCAACTTGCGCTGCAGCAAGCGCTCTTGCAATAACAAGTTTGCCTTCCACCGTCATGGAGAAACCGGGCGCCTGTTCCCCGTCGCGCAAAGTTGTATCAAAAATTCGTACGTGATCGTCGGGATCTTGGTTAGTAGTCATGGTCAAATGATGCCTTAAGTCAGAAATGGAACAGCTGAGCTAACGCGCAACGTTGGGAGCGTTGCGCGGGACTAAGTCGCCAAAGCTGCTTCTGATCTAAGGATCCAATCACGCGGTCATGCTTTCGATTTGTTCGTCGGGTTCAGCGCCGCGACGAATGGAAAGAACACCTGTTCGGGAAACTTCGATCAGACCTAGCGGTCGCATTAGATCAACGAATGCGTTGATTTTGTCCCGGGATCCAGTCAACTCAAAAATAAAAGACGTATGGGTTATATCCAACGCGCGTGCGCGGAATATTTCTCCCATGCGCATGGCTTCAACACGCGACTCGCCCGTGCCGACTACTTTTACAAGAGCAAGTTCCCGTTCCAGCGCATCAGCTTCCTTACTTACATCAATAACAGTTCGTACCGGAACCAACCGCCCCAATTGCAGCTTAATTTGATCGACTTTCGCCGGCGTTGCATGTGTGACGACGGTAATACGCGAATGATTTTTGGCGGCGTCAGTCTCAGCAACTGTGAGACTTTCAATATTGTAGCCCCGGGCAGAAAAAAGGCCGACCACTCGCCCCAGGACACCAGGCTCGTTATCAACAATAATCGCCAGAATGCACTCGGTCTCAACACCCTCAGCGGGCGTGACCGGATAAACAGACTGAGACGGTGTCGCGGTATTAGTCGGCTGCGTCATACAAGTGTTCGACCTTCACGACTGATTTCATCGCCAGTGACCTCCCCGCCGAGCAACATTTCGTTATGTGCCGCGCCGGATGGTATCATCGGAAAGACGTTTTCTTCCTTGGTCACGACACAGTCGAAAATCACTGGGCGATTGACCGAAACCATCTCCATGATCTTATCATCCAACTCATCCGGTTTTTGTGCCCGAATTCCAACCGCCCCATAGGCCTCGGCGAGCTTCACAAAATCCGGAAGACTTTCTGAGTAAGAATGTGAATACCGTCCACCGTGGAGCAGTTCCTGCCACTGACGAACCATACCAAGATACTCATTATTCAGAATAAAGATCTTTATAGGGAGCCTGTGTTGGACTGCAGTGGACACCTCTTGCATGGTCATCTGAACTGATGCGTCTCCAGCAATATCAATCACCAAAGCATCCGGATAAGCTGCCTGTACGCCGACTGCCGCGGGCAGTCCGTACCCCATTGTCCCAAGCCCGCCAGACGTCATCCAGCGGTTAGGATCTTCAAAGCGGAAGTATTGTGCCGCCCACATCTGATGCTGACCAACTTCCGTGGTGATATAAACGTCCTTGTCTTTGACAAGTTGATAAAGCCGGTCCACCGCATGTTGCGGTTTAATGAACTCAGAAGACGGCTCGAAAGCAAATGAGTTCCGCGACCGCCAAGTAGCGATCTGCTGCCACCAGTCGTTCAGCCTCTCTCCGTCCGCTTTGCTTTGAGCATCGCGCCGCTCCCACTCTGCACCCAAAGCATTGAGCGCCTTGCCCGCATCGCAAACGATCCCAATTTCAACCGGGACGTTCTTGTTGATCGACGAAGCATCAATGTCGATGTGGATTTTACGGGAATTCGGCGAGAATGCATCAAGGCGCCCCGTCACCCGGTCATCAAACCGCGCACCGACGCATATCATCAAATCGCAATCATGCATGGCATTGTTGGCTTCGTAACTGCCATGCATCCCGAGCATGCCAAGCCACTGCGGATCGGCTGCCGGAAAAGCACCGAGCCCCATCAATGTGGATGTTACCGGAAAGCCCGTTGCCCGAGCCAACGTCCGCAATGCCTCGCTTGCCGCTACACCAGCATTGATAACACCACCGCCCGTATAGAAAATCGGACGACGGGCACGGCGCATTAAGTCAACGGCGTGTTCAATCTGATGGGATTTGATTTCCGCCGGCACGATACAATTGCGCTTAACGGCAGTGTCCCGGGAAACATAAGGCGCTTCCTCAAACTGAACATCTTTCGGGATATCAATCAGAACCGGTCCCGGACGACCGTTGCGGGCAACATGAAATGCCTCATGGACAATCGTCGATAAACGTCCGGTTTCTGTAACAAGATAATTATACTTCGTACACGCCCTTGTTACGCCAACAGTATCGCACTCCTGGAAAGCATCAGTCCCGATCAAAGGGCGCGCTACTTGGCCGGTAATACAAACCACCGGGATCGAATCGAGCAGTGCATCTGCAAGCCCCGTTACCGCGTTAGTCGCCCCTGGGCCAGAGGTGACAAGAACCACCCCGACCTTACCTGTCGAACGGGCATATCCTTCGGCCGCATGAACTGCTCCTTGCTCGTGGCGCACCAGAACATGTTGGATGGTATCTCGCTTAAAGAGCGCATCGTAAATGGGTAGAACAGCACCGCCTGGGTACCCGAAAATGACCTCCACGCCCTGCTCTTCGAGGGCATCTAGCAGAAGATCCGCACCGGAACGAATTTGCCGGGTCGTGGCGTCTCCTTTTTTAGGAGGTATTGCTTGTGTTATCGACATTATCAGTTTCCCCAGAGCACGGTGGCGTGCGTTGCCCGACTTAAGCGTTCGGGCCGCCTTTCAACCATGACATGCGTTCACGCAACTCTGCCCCGGTTTTTTCGATAGGATGGTTAAGATCCGCTTCAAGCATCTTCTCATAGCGAACCTTGCCTGACTGATTTTCCAGGATCCAATTCTGAGCAAATGTGCCGTCTTGAATGTCTTTCAACACGGCTTTCATGCGTTCTTTTGTATCGTCATTGATCACACGAGGACCTGAGACAAGATCGCCATAGATAGCCGTTTCGGAAATGAACTCGTGCATTTTTGCAAGCCCACCTTCGTAAAGCAGGTCTACGATCAATTTCAGTTCATGGAGACACTCGTAGTAAGCGATCTCAGGTGCATAGCCGGCCTCTGTCAAAGTCTCATATCCGGCGAGCACCAGCTCCGTTGCACCGCCACACAATACCGCCTGCTCACCGAACAAGTCAGTTTCGGTTTCCTCACGGAAGGTCGTTTCAAGCGCGCCGGTGTTTGTGCCGCCAATGTTGGCCGCGTAGGAAAGCGCTCTTTCCTTGGCGCGGCCAGTTGCGTCCTGGTGGACAGCAAACAGGCATGGCACCCCGCGTCCTCGTTCATATTCCCGACGCACAAGATCACCCGGCCCTTTTGGTGCCACCATGATTACGTCCACATGAGCGGGCGGCGCGACACGACCGTAAAGTACCGAAAATCCGTGGGCGAACGACAGTGCGTCGCCGTCTTTCAAGACAGGGGCGACTTGGTCGCGATAGATCGCTTCGTGGGACATGTCAGGGGTCAATAAGGCGATGACTTTTGCCTCAGACGCAGCGTCCTCAACCGACATCACTTTAAGGCCATCTTCCGCCGCGCGCTTTGCGCTTGGGCCGCCGGCACGCGCGCCGACGATGACGTCGCAACCTGATTCATGAAGGTTTAACGCATGGGCACGGCCCTGACTGCCATAGCCAATGACCGCGACAGGTCCCTCTTTCATGGCATTTTTGTTCGCGTCTTCGTTTGTGTAGACTTTCATCTCATCTCTCCAAAAGCCATCAGCAACCACTGCTGCAAGCTCATTCACCACATCAAAACCCTCGTCGACTTCAGAATGCCAAAGAAAAACCCGCTTCGTTTTTTTGAAGCGGGCTGGTCCTTGGCACTCTGTTAAGTCAATGTGCGCAGCAGGTCAGCCCTCCCCTAGAAGGAGGAGGTTCAAAGACACCACCACAAGAATATCTAATTCGCGCACTTTTCGATCCCAAATTGGCGAACGCACTCGCCACCGTATGATTTTGTTTACGCAGTAAATCAGATTTTTGCGCCTGCACAACCCCGGCAGAGGCACATTATGCTCTTTTTTTTGAATTTTTAGAGAAAACTCTCATTGCTGTTCCATCCCAGCAATTGGCAAACTTATATCCAAACTCGCGACAAGACTTTGCGCGCCGCCTTTCCACTAGTCCTTTAGGACCAGATTGTTTCTGTCGATGATCGCAGCGCGCCTTCCTGCTCCGAGGCTCGACGGCAAATCTGTTCGCTGACGTGACAATTCGCTAACGATCTCATTTGCATCATAGCTAACGAGGCCTTGCCCAACGGGCGCATTGTCTGACCCCATCAAAAGGACGGCGTCCCCCCGACTAAAGTCACCTTGAACCTCGACTATTCCAGCGGCAAGAAGGCTTGCACCATTTTTGAGAGCACCAACGGCACCCGCGTCGATCTTAATCTTCCCTGTTGGTTTTAGGCGGTTTGCAATCCATCGCTTACGCGCTGACCCGCGATTTTCCTTACCCCCGATAATGGTCGCCTTAGCGCCTTCCTTTATAGCCCGGATTGGATATCCCTTTCTTCCAGAAGCAATAATCGTCGCGCAGCCATTAGCGCTGGCAATCTTCGCTGCGGCAAGTTTCGTTGCCATTCCTCCCTGGCCAATCGCTACTTGTGCGTTCGGACCGCTCGCCATGGCTTCATGAACATGATCGACTTCTGCAAGATAAGGAATGTGCTGTGCCTTAGGGCTTGTATTTGGGTCCTCGGTATACAGCCCATCAATGTCGGAGAGAATGAGAAGAAGGTCAGCGTCGATGAGTTGGCCGGCATGGGCTGCGAGCCTGTCATTGTCGCCATAGCGCAATTCCGCGGTCGCCACAGTGTCGTTTTCGTTGATCACCGGCACAACCCCAAGATCCAGCAAGGTGAGCAAGGTATTGCGCGCATTGAGATATCGGCGCCGGTCTTCAGTATCGCTCAAGGTCAAGAGGACTTGTGCCACATTCAACTTCAGCGGGGCAAAGGCGCCTGCCCACGCGTCAATCAATTTCGCCTGACCGAGGGCAGAGCAAGCCTGTGCCTGGCTCAATGAGAGCGTTCCCGTCAATCCCAATGTCCGGCGGCCAGCGGCCACCGCACCGGACGACGTAATTGCGATTTGCTTTCCCAACGTTTGAAGGTCGGCGATATCTTGCGCAAGGCTTTGAAGCCACGACAACCGAGGAGAACCATCCTCGCCAGTGACAAGAGAAGAGCCAATCTTTAGAACGATAGATCCCGCCTCATTGAGGACGTTATTCGGGTTCTGTGGCTCTGATTTTCCGTGTTCTGACTGTACCATGGCTCCGCCTAACCCAAACAGCAAATTGACCTAAGTTGACCGCTGCTAAAGGGAGGCATCCATCTGCATACGAATGGTCTGAAGATCGGCAAGGATACTCTCCGATGTAGGAATTGACCCAGCACCGCGCCCGCGACAGGAGTATGTGCGGCCGTCCGCCATAGTCACAACCACCGCATTAAACTCGTCAGATAGATCAAAGAATGCAGTGCCGTCGGGAATTGCTTCATACGTAACCCGCGCTGTCACCTCACCTCCTTGGTTCCTTTCGATAAGACCAACTTGGCGTAAGATCTGTCCGTCATCGATTGTCGCTTTTACCTTTGCAGGGTCGAACGCGTCTATCTCCAAACTATCCGCAGCTGGCTCAAGCCCGAAGGCGTTAAAGGACAAGATACGGACTTTTGCGTCCGCGTCAGCTCCAGACAAATCAGCAGAGGGATCCGCTTCTGCAAAGCCAGCCTCTTGCGCTTGGGATAGCGCTTCCTCGAAAGAAGAACCTCGCCCCATGGCCGACAGGATGTAGTTAACCGTCCCGTTCAATACGGCCTCGATACGCGCTACTTCTCCGTTCTGCCGCGCTTTTTGCACAGTTTCCACCATGGGCGCACCACCGCCCACGGCAGCAGAGTAAAGAAGCGAGAGCCCTTTATTCTTTGCGGTCTCATGGAGGTCACGCATCTGACCTGCGAGCGCCTGCTTGTTCGCCGATACGATGTGTACTCCTTCAGCCATTGCGCGATCGGTCAAGTCACGACCTGCATCCCCTGACGATAGAACATCGACGATGACATCAGGTTTTGAGGCGAAAAGATGATCAACGTCAGTAGTGATAACAGACGGATTGATCTGTCTGTCTCGCGGTCGGTCCGAATTTTTCACAAGCGCGCCGACTAACTCAAACTCACTGGTTGATCGGAGTACCCGTTCTGCAACGCCTCCACCGACAACGCCGAGCCCTGCAAGGCCAACCCGAAGGCGGCACGGCTCAGTAGCCTCTCCCATCACCGTTTCATCCGCCGCGATAATGGTCGCATCGTGAAAACGGCCAAAACCGCCAACATGTATCGGGAGATCAGCAGCCTCTGCGGCGGCAATGGCTTTTGGCTGTACCAAAGGGCCTGCAACAGAGAGCGCCGTTGAAGGCGGCATCTTCGCAAATCTCTGAGGCGCAGCGTCCGAGTTGGTGTCTACAGATGCGGGATCCTCTGTATAGACACCATCAACGTCCTTAACCAGCATCACTGAGCGAGCACCGGCCGCCTCGGCGACAAGAACGGCGCTCAAATCGGTCCCGCCGCGCCCAAGCAACACGAGTTGATTGTCCAGCCCTAGCGCCACAAAACCAGGAACAATGATAACACCGTGCGCTACCATCGCTTCCTGAAGAACTCGGCGATTAATGCTGACGGGCGACGCATTGTAACTTGGTCCTTCGGCACGTAGGTCAAGTTGTCGAGCACCAAGAACACGTGCGTCTAGTCCCGCTTCATCACAGGCAAGGGCAAGAAGCGCCGCTGTTCTTTCCTCACCAAGCGAAATGAGCCGCGGAGAATGTATAGAGTTCCGGCCCGCCCCAAAAAGGTTGGCTTCCTTGATTAAGTCGTCAGTCACCCCGGCAAATGCAGACACGACGGCAACAATTGGTCGGCCGTACCTTGTCCGTTGATACAAAAGGCTAACTACGCGCCGCAAATCTTCCGGCCTATGCAGGACGGAAGATCCGAATTTAAAAACATCAGGCTCCATTGCTGATCCTGTCCGGTCTTGGCTCACTGCCCAGTGCTTTGGTGCAAGATCCCCTCGACCGTCTTAGCCCCCCGGTCTTTTAATGTCAGTCAGGTCCCCACACTTGCCAAAGACTCGGACTGTTTAAACTGAAAAGCAAAGTGTTCGCCGTTGACGTCGTCAACCTGTGCGTCACCCATTGCAGAGCTGATATCAGCCCACAAGTCTTCCACATGTTCAAGCCCGATCGATAATCGGATCAGTTGGTCAGAGATCCCTGCTTTCGCACGGGCCTCAGCCGGCATTGAGGCGTGAGTCATGGCTGCCGGACAACAAACAAGACTTTCAAATCCCCCAAGGGATTCAGCCACCGTAAAGATATTGAGCCCGCGGAGCGCTTTGACTGGATCAATCCCATCTGTGAACTCCAGACTTAACATTGCGCCGAACCCTCTTTGTTGGCGGGCGGCTAAGGCATGGCCAGGGTGATCTTCGAGGCCCGGATAATATACGCGCGCAACCCGCGGATCTTCCGCAAGCCTTAACGCGATTTCGTGGGCGGTCGATTGCTGACGTTCGATCCGCGTATGAAGCGTCCGTACGCCACGGAGTGTCTGATAGGCATCGAACGGACTTCCGGTGACACCGGTGCAATTGGCCCACCATGCTAGCTCCTCCCCGAGGCTTGCATCGCGCGCAAGCACTGCACCGCCAACGACATCGCTATGGCCGTTTATGTATTTTGTCGTTGAATGAACCACGATATCGCAACCAAGGGCGAGCGGCTGCTGGAGCGCAGGGGACAGAAAGGTGTTGTCAGCGACCGTTAGTGCCCCAACTTTCCGAGCACGGGCGACGACCGCTTCAATGTCAGTAATTCTAAGCAGTGGATTGCTGGGCGTTTCAATCAGCACCAGCTTTGGATTTCGAGCAAAGGCATGTTCGAGCGCTTGCGGATCGGTCTGATCGATAAACGCAACATCAAAATGCCCCTTCCGGCCTCGCGCTGACAAGAGACGATGGGTACCGCCATAGCAATCGTGCGGGGCAAGAACGAGATCACCTGGGCTAACCAATGTCAGCACAAGATCAATCGCTGCCATCCCTGTACTCGTGACAACACCGCGCGCCGCTCCTTCAAGACCGGCAAGTACGTCTTCCAACTGCGCTCGTGTTGGATTGCCAGAACGAGAATAATCAAAGGGTGGTTTCTCGGTTGGATCGGCCCATCCATAAGTCGCCGACAAGTGCAGGGCAGGTGCAATCGACCGAAAGGCCGGGTCCTGACCAACGCCCGCATTCGCAGCTATCGTTTCGGGCTCGAGGACGCGAGCGGCATTTTCTTTTTTTGGCGACGGGCCAGGTCGTGAGAATTCGTGTGTCATGGGAGACTTACCTTTAAAGGCGTCGATTTTCAGATCAGGTGGCAGGTTCGGCGACGAGGTCGTGAAGGATGCGGCGCAGAGCTGCATTGACG